>JBCCPJ010000017.1:0-72538 GCA_039024895.1 Pseudomonadota bacterium
ATCGCCCGCGCAAAGGTCTTCTCCAGCGTCCCTGGTGTTTGCGCCTTTCTTGATCGGTCCGCTGAAGGCAACGTGTGTTCCGTTGGTTGAAACATCCTCTTCAAGAACAACCGTATCAACGCCATCGGGCAATGTTGCACCGGTAAGAATGCGAATGGCGCTGCCGGGGGGTACTGCGTTCGCGTGAGGTTCGCCCGCAGCGGCGCGCCCTTTCACGAGTTCAAATAGCTGATCGCCCACACCGGTCGCGGCATGGCTTAGACCGTACCCATCTACCGCTGAGTTTGCGGCGGGTGGGTTGGCGCGATTTGCAAGAGCGTTCTTTGCAAGCACGCGGCCGTGGGCCAGAGCGACGCTGAGTTGTTCCTGTCCGACAATGCAGGAAAGTCGCTCGCGCAATCGACCGAGGGCTTCATCGACCGGCGTCCATTCCACCCCTGGCGGCAGAGCAAAGCAATCGTTCTTCAAGCGAGGTGGTTTCAGGCCTGACACGCAGCCTCCTGCAGTTCATCTTCGTGGCCTAGGCCAAGTATCCATCCCTCCTCAGGGGCGTTGACAGTCATCATTTCGGTAAGTCGCTCTGTTCGGAGATTTGCCAGGGCGCGTGTCAGCAGACGGACTTGCGCGCGGTCTCTAATATCTTTGTCGTACTGCCGTACAACGGGATCGATTAGCGTTGGCCAGATTTCGACAAAATGGACGGCTTTTGCTTCCTGCTGAAATGGCCAAACAGCAATGTCCGTCGGAAAACGCTCTCGCAGTTTTTGGAGCACTGCCATGCCGGTCATCACTTGCCCGCCGACGGCACCCGCACCGCCCATTTGCCAACACGCAAATGCGCCCTTTGCCAGCTCCTCTGCCTTGCGGCGCTCCTTCATCCCATGATCTCGCCTGGCGCGCCCTTTCAACGGCAAGTCTGGAAGATCGGCGTTCTTGGGCTTGAACCAAAATGGGCCGATACCTGGAAAGCGGGCGTTTAATTCGCTGGCAACAGCGAAGCGGTTATTGTGCTGCGGTGTATCGATCAGGTGCTCTCTGTAGAAATGCCACATCGACAAAGGATCTTCGGACCCAGTGACATGGTGCGCGAAGCCTGCCGGATAACCAAATGGGAAGTCGAATCCAATCAAGAGGCGGCGCTTATCGGCACGCTCAGCGGCGATTAGGTCCGCTAACCAGTCCAAGGCCAAATCACGGTTCCGCAAGTATACCGGCTCTCGTTCCGACCCTGCTACATTTGTCCCTGCCCAAATTGCATCCTTCTTGGGTTTGGGCCCCGTATCATTTCCTGATGACCAATCGACCACGGCAAAGCTATCGAAGCCGCGTAAATCAAGTTCGGTTGAGATGAAATCCGCGATGCCTAAAGTATCATCCAAGTTGAAAACTGGACGACCATTTGACGTGACCTGCGTATCAGATGCGATCGCGCGTATGGTCGTATTTTCATGGGCAATCAGTTCCTGTTCAGTCTCGCCGCGATAAGTTTCAATCTTTGGATGCGGTTCATGCTTGAACCCCTCGACAAGTACCAGATCACATGGGGCCAGTTTTTTCAGAAGCGCATCAAGGGACGCTTCACCCTCGTTATTTGTTTCATGCATGAGCGCCCAGCGTTTTTCCGAAGAGAGAAGCACTTCCTTGGCGCCAGCGTCGCGATGGCGGAAACTGTCCCGTCCCGGGTGGTCGATGTCGAACGAGTGATGTGCGTGTTTTATCGTTGAAACGGTCAAACCACGGCGCGTGAACTCCGCCACTAAGCGCTCAACCAGACCGGTTTTACCGGAGTTTTTCCACCCGGTGATCCCCCAGACTCTCATACGCTGGCCATTAGGCGTTCGGCCTTCGCTAAGTCCTCTGGCGTGTTCACATTAAAGAACGGATCAAAGCCTTGGATAGGGAAATCCGCCATGGCCATGCCATGTATCGCCGTCCATTGATCGACTTTGCGTACGCCCTCCAGCAGTGCCTGACGCAGCTCTTCACGTAGTGCCACTGGCCAATATCCAAAGGTCGGATGTCTCCCATTTTCCGTGGTAGCAAGTGCGATCGGCTGCCCATCGACCTCAGCGGCAAGTCGAAGGCGTTTGACTAAATCGGCAGGAAAGAATGGCGTATCAGCGGCAGCCGTCACGATATGTGTCGCATTGTGGTCCGATGCCCAGTCCATGCCCGATAGCACGCCAGCCAGAGGCCCGGGATAGTCTTCAACCGTATCCGGCAACACTGGTAACCTAAATCTCGCAAATCGAGCTGGATCTCCGTTTGCATTTAGAGCGAGGTCAGAAACTTGAGGCGACAGCCGATCAATGACCTGTCCAAGAAGTGTGGTTCCCCCAATCGTCAGTAGGCTTTTGTCGCCACCGCCCATGCGACGTGCAAGGCCTCCTGCAAGTATGACGCCTAATGGTGCGGTCACGCGGTACACCACTCATCGGTACATGCCTGAAGCACTTTAGTTGCCGTCTCAGGTGGCAGCGCGCCGTCGGGGACTTCAATCATTAAATTGCTGGAACGCAGCACAGTGACACCGCGCAGACAATTCATAGCTTCAATGGCCTGCCAGGACAGTTCCAGCAGAGAGATGGCATTAGAGCGCGTTACGCTCTTTGGACGTCCCCAAACCTTGCGATCATAGCTTATCCAGCCCGTGATGCTGTCGTCGCGGAAGTTGACGGGACGAACTGACGGCGTAGCGAGACCCATCATCCGCCCGCACCTTTGCGCCGATGCTTCTTGTCTTCTCCCGCCGCGTGAGCGGGGTTCGCGTCGCGGATCAGGCGGTCTTCGCCCGCAAGGCAGGTAAAGCGGTGTCCTCGCAAGCGACCAATCAAAGTCAGGCCAACTTCCCGCGCAATCTCTACGCCCCAGCCGGTGAAGCCCGAACGGCTGGCTAACACCGGGATACCCATGAGCGCGCATTTAATGACCATCTCAGAGGTCAGTCGCCCGGTTGTGTAGAGGATCTTATCTTGCCCAACGACACCTTCAGAAAGCATCCAACCCGCGATTTTGTCGACGGCGTTATGTCGCCCCACGTCCTCCATATATACCAACGGACTATCTTCCTGGCACAATACCGTGCCGTGGATTGCACCGGCCTGAAGATAGAGCGATGGCGTGCGGTTTACCGTAGATGCGAGTGTGTAAAGCCAGGATGTCTTGACGGGACTTTGTGGCAAGACAACTCCCTCCAACCCTGCCATCATATCACCGAAGACAGTGCCAACTGCGCATCCGCTGGTTCTGGTTTTCTTCTTCAGCTTATCTTCAAAACGGGTCGTGCCATCGGTGCGCACAACGACTGTCTCCAGGTCGGCGTCATAATCAATCTTCTTGATGGTTTCGCCTTCGGTGAGCATTCCCTGGTTCTTGAGAAACCCGAGCGCTAGGTATTCTGGGTAATCACCGATTGTCATTGCTGTGACGATTTCCTGCCCGTTGAGAAAGATCGTCAACGGGCGTTCTTCCACAACGGAGATAGCTTGCTCCGCACCATTTTCGTCGAAGCCGGTCACCGATCTGGTCAGCTTTTCAGCGCTTGGGTCCGGCGCAATCAGATAATGATCGATCACATCACGCGACATGATTTGTATCCCCAGATGACCTAGGCTAGGCCTTTTGCGAAAGACTAGGGCGCGGATATGGCAATCACCACCCAAAACTCTGCATTTCGGGCGGGCGTGATCGCGGGCCTGCCCTTTCTGCTTATCGGTGGTCCTTTCGCCGTGCTCTTTGGTGTCGTAGCGACGGAAGCCGGTTTGAATGTTGCCCAGACCCTTGGCTTCTCTCTTTTGGTAATCGCGGGGGCATCCCAGTTCACCGCCATTCAGTTGATGACGGATAACGCGCCTGTCCTAATCGTATTGGTTGCCGCTTTGGCCGTGAACCTGCGTATGGCTATGTATTCAGCCAGCTTACAGCCGCATTTGGGATCAGCTAGCTTAGGCCAGCGCGCTCTCGCGGCATACCTTAACGTTGATGCAAGTTATGCGCTGGGCATTCAGAAATTCGAAGAAGCGCCGGATTGGCCGGTCTACGACAAACTGATGTATTTTTGCGGAACGATGCTTTTCATGTTTCCGCTTTGGGTTTTGGGAACATGGTTCGGTGCAGTGGCTGGAGACCGACTTCCTGACAGCTTTGACTTGGATTTCGCGATGCCCATTATGTTCCTCGCTTTGACTGCTCCTATGGTCAAGACCTTGGCGCATTTTGGTGCTGCGGTAACGTCGGTTATTGGCGCACTGCTCCTCGCTTTCTTGCCCTCTGGCACTGGACTATTGATTGCGGCAATTGCGGCAATGGCGGCCGGTGCTGAAATCGAGCGGAGACGCACATGAGCTATAGCTCAGAGACCATTTGGTTCATTATTGCGGTAATGGGTATCGGAACTTACCTCATCCGCTTTTCGTTTCTTGGCTTGGTGGGCAATCGAAAGATGCCTGACTGGGTGCTGCGGCATCTCCGCTATACGCCCGTTGCTATTCTTCCTGGCTTGGTTGCACCGCTTGTCATGTGGCCGCAAGCGACAAACGGCTCACCAGACCCCATACGATTTGCGGCTGCTGTTGTGACCATTGCTGTGGCATGGCGATGGAAAAGCATGCTTGCCGGCGCCGTCGCTGGTGCATGCACACTCGGTGCGCTGCTCTGGCTCACAACAGTGTAAAATCGGATTTCGGGGGGCAGCGTTTGGCCGGTAACTGTGGCGGGCGATTTCCGCATCAGGGGCCCAGGTTGGCTCGGCAGTGCCGCAGTTTGTCAGAAATAGTAGGGAGAACAGGTGCGCAGCTTGCGCCTCACTTACGAGTTAAAGATAGCTAGGAAGATCAAGATGCCGATGCTAGCGATCGCTACATACTTAGACCAATTGACAAAACCCGCGAAAGTCTTCTCTTGAACCGAAATATCCATTTCGCCGTGCTTATGGTCAGACATTGGGGACTCCCTAAAAACTCGGTGGCTATCTAACTTATCTGCACGCCAGTGTCACCACGTGCCGGGCGCGCAATGTGCCGCAGTGTCTCAAGCCGCGTCTGCTTGGGTCTCAAAACGCTCATAAAAGCTCGCGTTGTTTTTCGCCATCTCTGTGAGCAGTCCCGGTATCGCAAAGCGCGGTCCGTGACCTGAAAGACTTTGGCAGATTTCCACAGCTCGCTCTGCGCCTATCATATCGAGCCAGGAGAATGGCCCGCCTGACCAGGGCGCAAAGCCCCAACCCAGGATAGCACCGACATCCCCTTCGCGAATATCCTCCAACACACCTTCTTCCAGTGCGCGTACCGCTTCCAGAACCTGTGCCATCATCAACCGATGTTGCACTGTTTGTAATGTGGGTTGATCTGCCGATACCGGGTATTGGTCGCTTAGGCCCGGCCAAAGACCCGCGCGCTTCCCTTTATCATCATAATTGTAGAAGCCTGCACTTGCTTTTCGGCCCATCCGACCCTGATCCGCCATCCAGAATATGACGTCATCCACAGCCTTGTCAGGGTATGCGTCACCCATGGCTGACTTTGTCGCTTTGGCAATTTTTACGCCAAGTTCGACGCTTGTTTCATCCACGAGCTGAAGCGGTCCAACGGGGAAGCCAAGCATCTGCGCTGCGTTCTCAATTAAGGCCGGGTTCACTCCTTCCCCAACCATTCGGATACCTTCATTGATGTATGGAATGATACAACGATTGGCATAGAAAAAACGCGCGTCGTTAACGACGATTGGCGTCTTCCTGATCTGACGTACAAAGTCGAGCGCCTTCGCTACAGCCCGATCACCAGTTTGTTTGCCTTTGATGATCTCAACGAGCAGCATTTTGTCCACCGGTGAGAAGAAGTGGATACCGATGAACTGTTCGGGCCGTGAGCTGGCCTTCGCAAGTTCAGTGATTGGCAAAGTGGAAGTATTTGTTGCAAAGATACAGTCGCTTCCTACGACAGCTTCGACTTTCTGCGTCATTTCGGCTTTTACACCGACGTCTTCAAACACAGCTTCGACAATCAAATCGCAATCGGCCAGTGCATTCAAATCGGTTGTCGCGTTGATGCGACCTAGCACTGCATCCTTTTTCTCTTGTGAGACTTTCTTCCGACTCATGCCCTTGTCGAGGATTCCTTCGGAATAGGATTTTCCTTTGTCTGCCGCCTCTTGGTTTTGATCGATGAGTACGACGTCAATACCAGCATTGGCCGATACGTAAGCGATGCCTGCTCCCATCATGCCAGCCCCCAGAACACCAACCTTTCTTGCTTTTTGGTCGTCGACATTTGGTCGGTTCGCACCTTTTTCCAGAGCTTCCTTGTTCAGGAAAAGCGAACGGATCATGGCCGCGCTGGTCGGATTGTTCAGAATCTGTGTGAAGTATCTTGCCTCCACTCGCAGGGCTGTGTCGAATGGCACCAAAGCGCCCTCATAGGCAGCGGATAGAAGGGCTTTGGCAGCTGGATAAACGCCTTTTGTTTTGCCGTTTATCATGGCGCTTGCGCCGACGAACGTCATGAAGCCTGCGGGATGATACGGTGCTCCCCCGGGCATCTTGTAGTCCTTTTTGTCCCAAGGCTTTACAATATTTGCATCGGTTGCGTTCAACACCCACTGCTTGGCACGCTCCATCAGTTGGCCCGGTTC
Organism: Pseudomonadota bacterium; assembly: GCA_039024895.1. Lineage (GTDB taxonomy): Bacteria > Pseudomonadota > Alphaproteobacteria > Rhodobacterales > Rhodobacteraceae > JAJDOD01. Next base: position 6,628 of record JBCCPJ010000017.1, read on the forward strand.
GACAACTTCGTCGACGAGCGTACCTTTTGCTTTATTGGGCTCCATCATTTTGCCCTCGAGGAGAATAGGGGCAGCGGCCATGAGACCAACCATTCGGACAACACGCGTCGTGCCTCCTGCTCCGGGGAACATGCCCAGCAATATCTCAGGCAGTCCGATCCTTCCTTTCGGTGTATCGGCCATGATGCGGTAGTGACAAGACAGAGCAATTTCAGTTCCGATGCCGGCGCAAAGCCCTGGGATCGCACAGGCTATCGGCTTGCCGCCTTTCAGCGTCTTCGGATCCATCCCTGCTCGTTCAATCTTTCGGAGGATCCGGTGTCCGTTCATGATGAATTCGAACAAAGCAGGTGCCGGATCGTCACCCGAATGGGCTCTTATGTTTCCAAGCACGTTTAGGTCCATACCACCGGCAAAACTCTCTTTGCCCGATGTGATGACGATGCCCTTTACGGCATCGTCGGCAAGAGCCTTGTCGATGAAGCCCTCCACAAGGTCAAAGGCTTCGCGTGTAAGCACGTTCATTGATTTGCCGGGAACATCCCAAGTGACGACTGCGACCCCATCGTCGTGAACCTCATAGGTAAAATCTGTCATGGTGTTCTCCTTTCGGCTCATTTTGGCCGCGCAAAATAGTCCCGGGCTCGTCCAGGTTTCATTCCGGACGAACTTGGGACGTCAATGTCTCTTAGACACGTCTTCAGTGGATGATGCGTTGCACATCTTCCATGGGGAGAGACGTTTCGATGAACTCGACCATCTCGATCTTGTAGCTTCCCTGGCCTTCTAGCAGGAAGTACCGAATCAAACTGTGCCGGATTTTTTGTCCGTTCTCGCCAAAGTCGGTGAAACGTACTGTTGCGCGTAAGCGCTGATTTGTTGGGACGTCTCGATGCTCGACTTCGAGTGTCCTGGCCGCAACCTCCGTTTTGCCAAGCGCCTTTCGATATTGGCACAACATGCTCAGAAGCTGTTCTTCTCGACGCAAAACAACGACCCCTGCGTCTGAGTATATCACCAGAGGCAGGTTGAAAGCCGCACAAGCGGCATCCCAATTCTCGCGAAGAAAATTCTCTCGAAGTGTATTCAAGAACAGGTTGAGTTTGTCTTTTGACACGCGGCCTCCACTGCTGTGGAAATCCTCCACAAACAAATGCCCGCCGCTCAGAAGGCAAGAAATAGGCTAGCCGAAGCATTGGCATGGTCAATCAAAAATTTACACGCGTTCAAGAATGGTGGCTGCGCCCATCCCGCTGGCGACGCACAGAGTGGCAAGGCCGGTTTCCTTGTCTTGTCGCTCCATTTCATCCAGCAGAATGCCGATTATGATCGCACCGGAAGCGCCAAGGGGATGACCCATTGCAATTGCGCCTCCGTTTACGTTGAGCTTCCCATGATCCACATCGAAGGCCTGCATGAACCGAAGCACCACAGATGAAAATGCCTCGTTCACTTCAAACAGATCGATATCAGCGATGGTCATACCGCTATCATTGAGGATCTTTTCGGTTGCTGGAACCGGGCCGGTCAGCATGATTGTCGGGTCCGTGCCAATCTTCGCAGTTGCTTTGATCCGCGCTCTTGGCTTCAAACCGGCCGCATCGCCAAATTCTTTTGAACCTATGAGAACCGCCGCCGAGCCATCGACAATCCCCGAAGAGTTCCCGGCGTGATGGATGTGGTTGATCTTTTCGAGATGCGGATACTTGAGCTTTGCGATCGCATCAAAGCCCGGCATAACCTCGCCTTGATCCTTAAATGCTGGCTTTAGACTGCCAAGCGCTTGCATGTCAGTTCCCGGGCGCATGTACTCGTCTGTCGCCAATATAGGGAGGCCGTTCTGATCCTTGATCGGAACAACCGACTTCGCGAACCGGCTATCTTGCCACGCCTCCGCCGCGCGTGCTTGGCTTGCCATGGCAAATGCATCCGCGTCGTCCCTTGAGATGCCAAACTCCGTTGCAATTATATCAGCCGAGATGCCCTGCGGGACAAAATAGGCTTTCATCGCCACCGACGGGTCTGCCGCGATTGCCGCCCCATCGCTACCCATGGGGACCCGGCTCATACATTCCACACCGCCAGCGACATAGGCATCTCCTGCACCACCTTTCACCTGATTTGCCGCGAGGTTGACCGCTTCCATGCCCGAGGCACAAAACCGATTGATTGAAAGGCCGGGCACGCTCTCATTCAGGTTTGAGGCAAGGACCGCAGTACGAGCGAGACAGCCCCCTTGTTCCTTTACCTGGGTCGCATTACCCCAAATAACATCCTCGATTTCGCCACCGGCCAGTCCGTTCCTCTCTTGGACCGCGTTAAGCATATCGGCGCTGAGTTTGACTGGGGTCACCTCGTGCAGACTGCCGTCGCTGCGGCCTTTGCCGCGCGGGGAACGCACTGCGTCATAAATATAAGCGTCGCGCATGGAGCGTCTCCTCAGTCTAAACCTTGTCCGGATACGCAGGACGCATCAGATCATAAGGGTGTTTCCATCCTTTCAGGTTCGCGATGCGGTCGAGCCATCGATCAATGGCAGGCCATCCAGCACGCGAGAACCCAAAAGGCTCGTCGTAGAAAAGGTACCCACAGCAGGTCAGGTCCGCATTGGTGACGCTGCGTCCGACAATCCAGTCACGCTGCGTCAGATGTGCGTCAAGGATTTCCAGAGCGGCCTTCTGCCGGCCTTCTAGAAAGGCAATGACATCCGTTGATCTATGTTTTGCCGACAAAAAGTTCTTCATAAATCGAAGAACGCCCGAGTTGCTCGACAGCTTGTGGTTGTCCCAAAGCATCCAGCGAAGGATTTCCCGTTTCTCTTCGTCCGTCTCGCCGCCGAACAAGCCAGTTTTGTCGGACAAATAGGTTTGTATGGCGCCCGATTGGCTGATGTGCACTTTTCCGTCCACGAGTACAGGCGCCTCACCCATCGAATTCACGTCGCGCCGGAATTCTGGTCCCCGTGCGACGCCATTGAAAAAGTCAACATGGACTGGCTCCCAGTCAAGTGGACCAAGCTCCAGGGCAAGCGCCGCCTTATAGCTGTGGCCGCTTTCGCCAAAGCAATGAAGGTGTAGGGGCATTCTATCCTCTCAGTGCGGCGGAATGTGGGCCGCCGCAATTCCAGTTGTTAGCGCTTTCGGGCCTCCAGTTCTGAGTTGAACAACCGCAGACGCGTTTGGAGGTTTTCTTGGTTTGTGACGGAATTGAAGTTTTCAAATAGGAAAGAAAGCGCTTCGCCTTCGTCCAGCCCGGCCTCGGCCGCAAATGATTTCAGACGACGATAGCCGTCTTCGGTCATTGCAACTGGAAATCGGCGGGTCAGACGAAGGCGTTTTGGCATTTTTTGGTCCCTATTTGTCCTTCAACGACCCTAGAAGTTTGCCGCGTCCAGGGCCATGACGGGCTCTGCGCCGGATTGAATGCGCGCAAGATGCGTCGCGGTCATCGGCAGTTGGCGGGCCATGTAATACCGACCGGTTGCAATCTTGGTTTCGTAAAACTCAGTGTCCGATGCACCGTTATCCAGCGCTTCGAAAGCGGCCTTTGCCATTTCTGCCCACATTAGACCAACGACGGTATGGCCAAAAAGATGCATGAAATCATAGCTGCCTGAGAGAGCGTTCAGCGGGTTCTTCATGCCTTCTTGCATGAAGTACATACCAGCCGCTTGAAGGTCCTTCGAAGCCGCCTTGAGCGGAACCAGGAAGCCGTCTTTCAATGCTTCATTGGCTTCATTTTCCTTGATGAATGACTTCACAAGTTCAAAGAACGCCATGATGCCCTTCCCGCCATTCGCGGGCAGCTTACGTCCGACGAGGTCAAGGGACTGAATACCATTCGTGCCTTCGTAGATCATCGCGATCCGCGCATCACGGACGAATTGCTCCAGACCCCACTCTTTGGTGAAACCCGAACCGCCGAGCGTCTGTTGCGCCAGTACTGTCGTCTCAAAACCCTTGTCCGTGAGGAATCCCTTCATCACAGGGATCAAAAGTGAGATCATTTCTTCCGCATCACTGTCGTTTAAGCGATGCGATCTGTCGATCATCTGCGCGCCCCAGTAAACCAGTGCGCGTCCGCCTTCCGTCATGGACTTTTGATCCATCAGGTTTCTGCGGACATCCGGATGCACAATGATTGGATCTGCTGGACCATCCGGGTTCTTTGTCCCGGTTACGTCGCGCCCTTGCAAACGGTCTTTGGCGAACCCGAGTGCGTTCTGGTACGCGACTTCGCCTTGTGTATAGCCTTGAAGTGCAACAGAAAGACGCGCTTCATTCATCATCGTGAACATGGCGCGCATGCCTTTGTGAAGATCGCCGACAAGCCAGCCTATAGCGCCGTCGTAATTCATCACACAGGTGGCATTTCCGTGGATACCCATTTTCTCCTCGAGGCCACCACAGGAAAGGCTGTTGCGTTCGCCAAGCGATCCGTCCTCATTTACCAGGAACTTCGGAACAACAAAAAGACTGACGCCTTTAATCCCGTCGGGTGCGTCGGGTGTTTTGGCAAGAACTAGGTGAACGATGTTCTCAACAAGATCATTTTCTCCGCCCGATATCCAAATCTTCTGACCGGATATCTTGTAACTTCCATCGTCTTGACGCTCAGCCTTGGTGCGCATCAGGCCCAGATCAGTGCCGCAATGGGGCTCTGTTAGGTTCATGGTTCCAGACCACCGACCTTCGAAGATTGGTGGTAAGTATGTCTGTTTCTGGTCGTCAGACCCATGCACGGCCAAAGCGGATGCCGCGCCGTGCGACAGCCCCACATACATCTGGAAAGCCATATTGGCCGACGAAAAGAGTTCGCCTGTCGCTGTGTTTATGAGGTAAGGCATGCCCTGCCCGCCGAAATCCGGCGAAGCGTCGAGACCCATCCACCCGCCGTTCGCCATCTCGTCCCATGCTTCTTTGAAGCCGGTTGGCGTTCGGACAACACCGTTTTCGAGTTTGCATCCTTCGGTGTCCCCGACGGAGTTCAGAGGTTGCAAAACGTTTGCAGCAATCTTTCCAGCTTCCTCAAGGATTGCTGCAGTGAAATCACGGTCGAGTTCGTCGTATCCGGGAATGTCGCTATTGCTAATCTTGAACACGTCATGCAGCAGGAACTGTTGGTCTTTTACCGGAGGGGTGTAGGTGGGCATAGGTCTCTCCCTTGGGTCGATTTATACTGCAGCGACCTCTTGGGGTTCCGCCAAAAGTTTGGCTCCCCAATCGAGGCTGGCCTTTAGGTCGCTGATAATTTCTTCTAGTTCGGCTCGGCGCGCTTCGAGGTCCGCAAGTCTCTCAAGACCCAATTCGTAGGCGCGCTGCATTTGCGTGCGGTTTTCACGCGTTGGGTCGTAAAGGTCCAGGAGTTGCCGGATATCCTCGAGGCTGAATCCAAAGCGCTTACCCCTCAAAATGAGCTTAAGCCGTGCGCGATCTCGCCGCGTGAACAGCCGTCTTGTGCCCCGCCTTTCGGGGAACAATAATTCCTTTGCTTCGTAAAACCGAAGTGTGCGCGGCGTCACGTCGAAAGCCTCGCACATTTCACGGATCGTCATATACGTCTCGGTCATGAGAAAAGTCTCCGTTTCATTAAGAGCGCCGTACATGAGTGGCCTTACTAGTTGGTTCAATAATGCATTACGTTTACGTCAACGTAACGCCGCGTCAAAGCGCTTTGGGCGCAAGTTTTGTCTTCGCAACGCAACGTCACGGGTAACTTTACTATGTGGTAAATAACTTTGGGGAAGGATCAGGCCTTATCCAGGCTGTCAGCTACCCCGTCGCGCATCTTGGAAAGGTCTTGAATCGTTTCTTCAAGCTGCGCCCTTTCTTGGGTCAAAGCCTCAAGCTGTCGATTCGCAAGTCGCAAAAACTCGCGATATTGAGGTTCGGTTCCTTCCTTTTCGTAGATTTCAAGCCACTGGCGGATTTCCTCCAACGAGAACCCCCATCTTCTACCGCGCAGTATCAGCGTCATTCGCGCGATTTCGCTGGGCCGATAGAAACGGCTCCGCCCGTCCTTCTCAGGAAAGAGCAGTTCAATGTACTCGTAGTACCGAAGTGTGCGAGGTGTCACATCGAACCGTGCGCACATTTCTTTGAACGTCAGACGTTCCTCGCTCATGCGAACCTCCCTAAAACGATGCTAGACCTTGATGCAGATAGGATCAATTGTCTTGCGCCTTTGTCCGGAGTGGGAAACAAGCACGACATGGCGCATGATACACCTTCGCGGCGCGAACTTGCGCGCCAGTTCATCGAGGCTTTGCCCCACTGCAAGGCGCTTGGAATGACGGTCAAGGATGTGGGTGACGGTGTAGCAACCATGTCGATGCCCTATTCAGAGAAACTAATCGGGGACCCGTTGACTGGTGTAATTCACGGCGGCGCCGTCTCCGCCTTGATGGATACGTGTGGCGGTACAGCAGTGATGGCACACCCCACGGGGCCCGCAACGACAGCAACTCTTGATATGCGGATTGACTACATGCGCGCTGCCACGCCGATGCAAACAATAACGACGACTGCCATCTGCTATCATATGACACGAAGTGTTGCGTTTGTACGAGCAACCGCCCATGACGGTGACCCGGATGACCCAGTAGCGACTGCAACAGGCGCCTTCACTGTAACGGGGCTCACGAAATGAAACAGAAGGCGCCAGAGCCAGTGCAAGTCGTTAAGCACCGACGCGATGCTGCGCTGCGTGCGCTTGTCGAAGGGATCCCATATGTTCAGTTTTTGAACATTCGCTTTGAACGCCATGGCGATGAACTGACCTCTATTCTTGGATATCACGACGCGCTGATCGGAAATCCGGCTATTCCCGCCCTTCATGGAGGCGTCACAGCCGCTTTCTTAGAAACAGCAGCTTTGATCGAGCTAGAATGGCAATTGCTTTGGGACGAAATCGAAAGTGGTCGTGTCGATCCTGATGATCTTCAGTCCCATAAGTTGCCTCGCGTCCCCAAGACAATTGATTACACCGTTGACTATCTGCGCTCTGGATTGCCACGCGATGCCTATGCGCGCGCGCGTGTGAACAGATCAGGGAGGCGCTATGCCTCTGTACATGTTGAAGCTTGGCAAGACAATCGCGCGCGTCCCTTTGCACAAGGCACCGGTCATTTCCTGATGCCGGTTTTAGAGTGAGCGGCAAAAGCGAGATCGACCATCGTCGGGTTCTTCGAATTGCAGTCCCGATTGTTCTTTCAAATGTGACTGTTCCCCTACTTGGCTTGGTAGACACAGCAGTTGTCGGTCAAATTGGTGACCCGGCGCCCATCGGTGCGGTTGCCATCGGTGCCGTGATCCTTTCAGCAGTATACTGGCTCTTCGGTTTTCTTCGTATGGGAACAACAGGGCTTGCCAGTCAGGCTTTGGGCGCAAAAGATCAAAGTGAGGCGGACGCGCTCCTATCGCGCGTACTACTGATCGGCATCGGTGCGGGTGTTATAATTGTCTCTCTGCAATGGGCGATTGTGCCGGTCGCGTTCATGCTTTCGCCAGCCTCTTCAGAGGTTGAAGCACTCGCACGCCAATACATGCAGATACGGATTTGGTCAGCACCCGCAGCGATTGCCTTGTTTGGCATAACAGGCTGGCTGATCGCAGCAGAACGGACAAAGGCAATCCTCATTCTTCAGGTCTGGATGAACAGCCTGAACATGACACTGAACTTTCTGCTTGTTCTTGGCCTCGGCATGGGCGTTGACGGGGTTGCCTGGGCGTCTTTCGTGTCCGAGTGGAGCGGATTTGTCCTGGGGCTCTGGTTCTGTCGCGACGTGTTTGCGCGCGCTTACTGGACGGACAAAGCGCGTATCTTGGATCGCGCCCGTATGCGTCTCATGGCGAGCGTCAATCGGGATATCTTACTGCGGTCGCTGTTCATAGAGGCCATCTTTCTGTCCTTTGTGTTCTTTAGCGCCGCAACCGGCGACGTGGCTTTGGCTGCCAACCAAATTTTGCTGCAGTTTCTACACTTCATGGCCTACGCTCTGGATGGCTTTGCGTTTGCGGCTGAAACCCTGGTCGGAACCGCCATGGGAGCGCGAGATCGACTTAGGTTACGAAGAGCAGCGCTTCTTACAACCGCCTGGAGCACGATCATTGTAGTTGTTCTTGCGTTCGCTATCGCACTCGGCGGCGGATGGATCATAGACGTCATGACAACCTCAACGGAGGTTCGTGCAGTTGCACGCGTTTACCTTCCATGGATGGTTTTGGCACCGCTCCTTGGTCTCGGTGCTTGGATGCTTGATGGCATATTCATTGGCGCTACGCGAACAGCAGACATGCGGAACATGATGGCCCTATCTTGTGCCGTTTATTTTGTTGCAGTTTGGCTCCTCGTGCCTTCCCTCGGGAATCACGGTCTATGGGCAGCAATGATGATTTCGTTTGTCGCGCGAACGCTGACCTTGGGCTTGCGCTACCCCGCGCTGGAGCGCGCCGCCGATAGACCGGTTATGCAGTAACGCGTGAAGGCCGGCCATGGCCTGAGCAATGCACGATTAGCACTACGTGAGGCAAAACTGCATCGAACTTTTTGGCGCCATACGGAGAAGTTGTCGGTTGTGTTGCCTCTTACAACCAGCTGTCCACGTCTGTTCCAACAGCTTCAGCTACGTTTTCGAAGCCGTCCCGCGCAAGCATCTCATCAAGACCACGGGCAATTCTGTGCGCGAGGGATAAACCGGAAAAAACCATGGCAGTATATAGCTGAACAGCAGATGCCCCGGCTTTCAACTTAGCGTAGGCATCGGCGGCGGACGCCACGCCGCCCACGCCAATAAGTGGCAATGCGCCACCTGTTTCCTTATAAAGTCGCGCCAGAACGCGCGTGGAAGGTACGAATAACGGGCGGCCAGACAAGCCACCCTTTTCGTTACGTCGGCGGCTGGTCAGCCCGTCGCGCGATAGTGTTGTATTTGTTGCAATGATACCGGCCACGCCGCTATTGATTGCGATCTCCGCAATCTCCGCAATCTCTTGGTCGCTAAGGTCCGGTGCAATCTTCAAAAACACCGGCGTCTTGCCGCTTTCTGAGATGACGTTCTGCAAAAGTGCGCGGAGGACGTCTGCGCCTTGCAGGTCTCGCAGTTTTTCGGTGTTTGGTGATGAAACATTGACCGTCGCAAAGTCGATTAACGTGCGAGTTACGCGCATAACTTCCGCAAAATCTACGGCACGCTCCTTGCTGTCTTTGTTTGCTCCAATATTCAAACCAACGGGTATCCCCTCGGGCCGATTTGCCAGCCGGTCTGCGATTGTCTCGACACCATCATTGTTGAAACCAAACCTATTGATCGCGGCCCGATCTCGGACCAGGCGAAACAGGCGTGGGCGTGGATTACCCGGTTGCGCAAACGGCGTAGCGGCACCGACTTCGAGGAAACCAAAGCCGGCGCGCATTAGATAGGGCAGCGCCGTCGCGTTTTTGTCAAATCCGGCCGCGAGACCCACCGGATTGGATAGCTTTATCCCAGCCACTACCGTCTCCAACCGCGGCGAGTGTACTGGACCCGGAAGCGGCGCAAAGGGAAGAGCACGCAATGCAAGGCCATGTGCGCGCTCCGGGTCCATACCGCGCAACGCAGTCAGCGCAAGCCGCTCAATCAAGGCTGTAGACCCGTAAAGTCATGATGACCATTTCGAAGCGGCAGATCGTATGCCGCGGCAACGTCCTGTAGCCGCAGTGTGCCGTAAAAATGCGGAAACAGCGCGCCACCCCGGGATGGTTCCCATTTCAAGGCTGCCCCTAGAGCTTCACTGTCTATGGTCAGGAGCTTCAGTCCAAGTTCACCTACAAAATGCTTCGAGGCGGTTTCCTCAACTTGATCTGCGGTCGACAGATGGATGTAGCCATCCTGGATATCTATCGGTGCGCCGCGCGTTTCAGACTTGCTGACAAATTCAGCATACTCGTCCGCACGAAAGATTTTGTAAATTACTGGCATCGGAGGCTTCCCGGCGATTGCAGCCACCCTTTTGACACCTCCGGGAGATAGGGGCAATCTGAAGCCAGCGTATTCCACAGGGGGATCACCGAGATGATCAAGAAACTGCTTACTAGCGCGGCTGCGGTTGCCATTTCAGCGCCCATGGCAATGGCCGAATATAGTATCACCGTGCTCCACACGAATGATTTCCATGACAGGTTCGAGCCTATCAACCGCTTCGACTCGAGTTGTTCAGAAGAGGATAACACGGCAGGAGAATGCTTTGGCGGTATGGCGCGTATCGTGACCGCTGTCGAAGCGGCGAAAGCCAGGCATGAGAACTACCTGCTGGTCGATGCGGGCGATATGTTTCAAGGCACACTTTTCTATCAGTTCTATCGCGGTGATGTTGCAGCAGAGATGATGAACAAACTCGGTTATGACGCGATGGCTGTGGGCAACCACGAGTTCAATCATGGTCCGGAGAGCCTGGCGTCATTTGTTGAGAAAGCTGAATTTCCTGTTCTCATGTCAAACGCGGATCTTTCGAGTGAGCCCACACTTAAAGACCTGGTGTTAAAATCAACCGTTGTCGAAAAAGCTGGCGAAAAGATCGGGCTGGTTGGTGTTACACCGCTTAACAATGATGAACTGAGCTCTCCCGGGCCAAACATTGTTTTCACGGATCCTTCTCCGGCTATTCAAGCAGAAGTCGATGCCTTCTTGGGCGATGGAATCAATAAAATCATCTTGCTTAGCCATTCCGGGTATCCCACTGACAATGTGATTGCGTTGAATACGACTGGTGTTGATTTGATTGTCGGTGGACACTCGAACACATTCTTGTCCAACACCGATGAGGACGCCGACGGTCCTTATCCAGACGTCGTGAATGGCGTACCAATCGTTCAGGCCTATGCCTATGGCAAGTACCTTGGTGAGCTTGAAATCGTGTTCGATGATGAAGGCAATATCATTTCCGCAAGTGGCGAACCCATCCTCTTGGATGCAAGCGTTGAGGAAGATGCGGCGACGAAGGCGCGTGTCGCCGAGCTTGCTGGCCCGCTTGAAGAGATTCGCAGCGAGGTGGTTTCCGAAGCCGCGGATGCGATTGAAGGGGACCGCAGCGTTTGCCGCGCGATGGAGTGTCCTATGGGGAACATCATCACCGATGCGATGCTTGATCGCGTTAAGGATCAAGGTATTGAAATCGCAATTCAAAATGGTGGAGGCATTCGCGCTTCTATTGACGCAGGGCCGATTACCAAGGGCGAGGTACTCACCGTTCTTCCGTTCCAAAACACTTTATCCACCTTTGAAGTGTCCGGCGCGACCATCGTTGCGGCTCTTGAGAACGGTGTAAGTCAGTTGGAAGATGGCGCTGGCCGCTTTCCGCAGGTCTCGGGCATGAGCTACACCTTTGATCCGGCAGCGGAGCCGGGCAGCCGGGTTAGCGACATTTTGGTGGGTGGCGCGCCAATTGAGTTGGAAAAGATGTATGGCGTTGTTTCCAACAACTACGTTCGTAACGGCGGAGACGGGTACGATATGTTTGTCGGTGCCGAAAACGCCTATGACTTTGGTCCCGACCTGGCAGACGTAACAGCCGACTACATGGCAACAAACGCGCCAGTGACCCCGTTCACTGATGGCAGGATCAGCATCAAAGAGTGATTAAAGGGACGTAGTGCAAAGAGGGCGCTCCAGATGGGGCGCCTTCAAACTGCGTTAATGCAAAAACTACGCATTGCCCGCAGTAGATGACAAAGACAACGGATCCACGCCCAAGCTTTTCAGCGCGGCTTCCCATTTACCGTCGTCATGGGTTCCAAAAACCAAATCATGTTCTGCATCACAGGTCAGCCAGCCATTCTGCATGATTTCGCTTTCAAGCTGACCTGGTCCCCAACCGGAGTAGCCCAGTGCAAGCAGCGCCGACGATGGACCGGCGCCTCGGGCAATGTCCTCAAGGACATCCAGAGTGGCAGTCATGCCGAAGCTATCGCTTACCCGTAGAGTTGCCGCTTCTGCCATATAGTCGTTGCTATGGAGAACAAAGCCACGCTCATTCTCGACAGGCCCGCCGAAGTGAACGCGGATATCACGTTGGCTTGGGCCCGCCGCGATATCAAGTTGCTCAAGTAGGTTATCGAAGCGCACCTCACGCGATGGTTTATTGACGATCAAACCAAGTGCGCCGTCCTCTGAGTGCGCACACATGAATACCACGCTTTTTTCAAACCGAAGGTCACCCATCCCGGGCATGGCAATCAGCAGCATTCCGTCGAGAGACGTCACTAAATCCGTCATACAACTATAATTTGGAGCATTATATGAGCGCATCAAGTGGAATGATGTCACGTTCACGATCCATTACCTGATTGTGATTTCCAAGTTTGAAGCGGAAAAGGATACAGCGATGCCATGTTGAGAACTCTAACGACCGCCGCGCTTTGCCTGCTGACCTCTCCAGCGCTACCGCAATCCTCAGGTTTGCCGATCGAAGGTAATCTGTTGCCGGGTTGGCGCGAAGCCGATGGACGGCACATCGCTGGCATTGCCCTTGATTTGGCGCCGGGCTGGAAGACCTACTGGCGCGTACCGGGTGCAGGAGGTATCCCGCCGAGTTTCAATTGGTCCGGTTCAAGCAATATCGTCCAGGCCGAGGTGCACTACCCGGTGCCAAAGGTGATGGATCAAAACGGGCTTCAATCAATCGGATACGATGAGAATGTTGTTTTTCCCGTTATCATCACAACTCAAAGCGCCGACGCTCCAATCATACTCAAGGCGGAGGTGGATTTGGGTGTTTGCGAAGAAGTCTGCATTCCAATGACGCTCCAACTTACTGCCCGTTTGCCTGCGCTGGGGTCGCCCAACGCGGCAATTGCAGCAAGTCTTGAGAGCCAACCCAGAAGCGCCGGGTCTTTTGATTGTGAGATCACACCGATCAAAGACGGTCTCGCCCTTCGTGCGACTACTGATCAAGCCTCCTTGAAGGCGGACATTGCGGTGATCGAAATTTCCACGCCCGGTGTTTGGGTGTCGCCCTCGGATGTCTTGCAGCGTGGGGCGACATTGGTTGCCGAAGTGGAGATGGTACCCCCAAACGCGCAGCCCTTTGCGTTGGCCCGGAGCGATGTTCGTCTGACACTGATTGGCGAAGGCCGCGCGGTCGAGCTAAACGGCTGTGGTTAATCGCGATCAGCGTCAAACAAAGCCTAGAACGCCAAGTATTGGCGTCAGTTGAGATTTCAAGGTTCTACTGGCCAGCAGTCAAAGGCGTGACGTTTGTGCAAAACGGACGCTGGCCATGACCCACAGAAAAGCACTCCACAACGCAGTGCCGATGATGAAAGCGCCCAACGCGAGGGGCATAGATTCTGCGCCGCCCAATAGGCTTGGCAGTTTATCAGTGACCATTGTGCTGCCAAGCGTAGCGGCAAAGATACCTGTCAGACCTATCGCTCCAACCGTTAGCAGAGCGGAGAGGCCGGGCGCGCGGCCACTGCGGGAAAGCCCCCGACGGAAGGCGCGCGTGTTACGGCCGATATCATGCCCAATTGCTAAAAAGGACGGAACGATGAGCAGGACAAGAAAGAACCCAAACCCTAGCCCATAGGTGAGTGTGATCACAGTTGGACGGAGGAACTGTGCCTGTTGCGATGTCTCATACAACAGTGGCGCCAAACCGAGAACCGTCGTAGCTGTTGTGAGAAACACCGGTCGAAGACGGTCTGCAGCCCCATCGATGATTGCGGGGACCAGGCCACGGTCTTCCGCATATTCGTCGACTGTTGTTACCAAGACGATACTGTCGTTGATGATAATCCCGACCATACCGATCAGGCCAATCACAGAGAACATGGAAAGAGGTACATCCCAGATATAGTGGCCCCAAATCGCCCCAACGAGGCCGAACGGGATGATCCCCATGACAACGAAGGGTCGCGACCAGCTCGCAAACACCCAACACAACGTCAGGTAAATACCAGCCAAGCAAAGCACTAAGCCGGTCATTGCGTCCGCCAAGAACTCTCGCTCCTGTTCAGCTAGTCCGGCCGTATATGTGGAAATTCCGAAGTCTTCTTCGATCTGCGGGAGGATAACCTCGGTCAGTTGCTTCTGAATGGCTGTCGCTTGATCCGCATCGTCTTCAGAAATATCGCCGGTAACGGTTACGACCTGCGCGCCATTTTCGCGCCGGATCACGGAAAAGCTGTTTTGACGTTGGACGGTCACAATATCAGCAAGTGGCACGAAAGTACCTTCGCCGGTCGCAGACGGCCCCGTTCGGATCAGGAGCCGGTCCAAGAAATCTGCGGTCAACTCCCTGGAAGGCACTTCTACACGGATAGATGCCGTGCGTGGACCATCCGGGTAGGTGGCAGCCTCAATTCCATTCAAACGACCACGAAGAGTGCGCCCCAAGTCATCGATAGTAAGCCCCAGCGCTTGACCCTGAGGCGTAAGCTCCAAAATCAATTCTTCTTTGTCGTAAGACAACGAATCCTCAAGGGCGGAAATCTCGCCAAACTGGGCCAGCTGCGCTTTGAGGACTTCTGCGGCTTCCTTCAGCGTCTCCGAATTCGCGCCCGACAGCTCCACATCGATCGCATCGCCCCCGGGCCCGGATCGCCAGCCTCGAAAACTCACGGTTTCAAGCAAAGGATGGCGCGGCACGGCATCTTGCAACTCTGCAACGAACGAAAAGCTGGAATAAGGCCGTAAGTCAGCATCAATCAACTCGATGGCAATCGAGCCAAGCTGGTAACTTTCCTTTGTTTCCTGGCCGGAAAGCCCGCGACCGCTGGTACCACCAATTTCCGCCATGGCAAATTTGACAGGGTTAGTGCCATGTTCGCTTTCGTATTTTGCGCCAACTTCTTCGACTGTAGTCTGCAGCGTCCGCATGAAAGCGTAGGTATCTTCCCGGGTCGCGCCGGGTACCATTGCGAAGTTCCCAGTAACTGAGTTGCGTTCAGGCGCATTGAAGAAACGCCATGGCACATCACCGCGTATGAACAGCACGGCTTGGCTGGCGAGTACGACGAGGGCAACCGCAACAACAGGATAGCGCGCCCAGATCACGGCGGCGATGAAAGGACGAAACAAGGTCTCGCGCACCCAACGGAAACCTTTGTTCACTTGCCTAGACGGCCAATCATACCAATGTTCTTTCGCGCTGTTGGCCAACGCGTGTTTCATGTGATGCGGCAGAATTAAGAAGCACTCGATCAGTGATGCGATCAAGACTACGATCACGGTAAAGGGAATGTCGACGATAAGATCGCCGAACCGGCCGCCCACAACAGACAAACCGAAAAAGGCAATAACGGTAGTGATTGTTGCAGAAAACACTGGTGTGAACATGCGTCGCGCTGCATTCTCTGCTGCCGTTGCCGGGTCTTCACCTAATCGGCGCGCTCGAAAATCAGCGTGCTCCCCAACGACGATAGCATCGTCCACGACGATCCCTAGCGTAATGATCAGAGCAAAGAGCGAGATCATATTCAGAGTTATGCCCGCCAAGAACATCATGGCGACGGCAGCTGTCATTGCGACGGGTATGCCTGCTGCCACCCAGAACGCTGTCCGCGCATTCAGAAAAAGAAACAAAAGCAGGACTACAAGACCAAGCCCCATTAATCCGTTATCGAGGAGAATGTTTAACCGGCTGGTAATGTCTTCCGCGAGTGTCCGAATTAATGTGATTTCGACGCCACGGGGCACACTTACCTGCATCTCTGCCGCCACGTCCTCAACAACGCGCTGCATGCGTATGGCATCGCCTGTTGCTGACCGATCAACCCGAATTGAGATCGCGGGTTCCGGGCCAACAAAGTAGGCACGATCACGATCAACGCCTTCCACGAGAACACGCGCGACATCACCCACAGTCAGTTGTGTTCCCGCATCGGTGGTACGCAACACGATATCTGCAATCTGATCCGCAGATCGTTTCGCGACGCCAGTGCGCACGCGTTGCGCACCGGACACATCACCTGCCGGGCTTGCCTCTGTTTCGCTCGCAATGACGCTCGCAATCTGCTGCATCGTCAAATCATGACGGATCAAATCGAGTGATGTGACTTCGACGATGGTCTCAGGCGCTGCAATCCCCCGAATGGTCGTGCGCGTAATCCCTTCGACGAAGAGGCGAGACACGAATTCATCAGATAGGTTTGCAAGTTGGTCGACACCAACTGGGCCCTTAATGACCACATCCGTCACCCGATCCGACCAACGCCCACGCTGAAATTCTGGATCGTCGGCATCCTCCGGCAAGTTATTGATGCCGTTCAATACGGTTTGCACGTCCTCTTGCGCTTGCGCCATGTCCCAGCCGGGCTCAAACTCTAGCGTCACATAGCCAGCACCGACCCGGGACGTACCGTATGTCTCCGTGACACCGTCGACAGCTTGAAGCTCCGGCTCCAATATCTGAATTATCGAAGCATCGATGTCCTCCGCCCCTGCGTCGTCCCAATGCACGATGATATCGATGTCATCGACAACCACATCGGGGAAGAACTGCGCTCGCATTTGCGGTATCGCGTAGAACCCCGCGAGCAAAAGCATCATGAGAAGGAGGTTTGCCGCTGTTCTATGCCGGACGAAGTAAGAGAGAATCCCGCCGGTTGCTTTGCTCAGGTCCCGTGCCATTTAGCGCTCCTGACTCACGTTTTGCTCAATTCATCCGGCCTTCGATACGCTCCACCACGCGTGCCGGCACCTTATCTTCGTTGAGTTGGGCAAGAACGCGCGCTTTTGCCTCCGCTGGCATGAATTGATTTCCTTCGACAAAAGTAACCAAACGGGCGCGCCTTTCCGGATCAAGCGCAACCATTTCGGGCTCAGCCGGTGCTTCGGCGGCGCCGGGTCGAACGGGGCGTATGCGGATGCCCGCACCGAGCAATGGTGATCGTTCGGCTACGATCTCGCGACCCGCTAAACCGCGTGCCCGGATCAAAACATCATCACCTTCACGACGAAGAACCTGAATTTCTGACACCTCAAGGCGGTTTTCGTCACCAACGACCAGAACGGTGCCACCCGCATCGACCGCCGTCGAAGGGACGCGTGCCACGCGGTCTAGGGGCGGCTCGCTAATCTCAACGGCCACGAAATCACCGGGTTTGAAACCTAAAGCCGCCTCTAGGCTCGCAAAGAGAAGTCGACCGGTCTGCCCCTCCCCAACAGCTGCGCTTTCGCGGCTTATCCGCCCGGAGGCTTCCAAATTCACACCGAAAACGTCGATAGATGCCGTTACGTCTGCGCCAACCAATTCGCCACTGTCGGACACAAACCGCGAATACTGAGGGGTTGAAAGCCGGAATGATACCTCGAGGGCAGCCGGGTCTATCAGTTCTGCCAGGGTTTCGCCCGCACTGACAAGTCCGCCTTCGACAATTGCGACGTCATTCAGGACGCCGGAAAACTCCGCTTTGACTTCCGTATCTGCCAAACGACGTTCTGCGTCGCGTAAAGCGATTTCACGTCGCTGTAGTGCGGTTGTCGCCTGATCGGCCCGAGCTTCTGTGTTTGCTGCTGACTGTCGCTGGGACAAAATCGATTGATTGGCGGATGACAACGCCAGTGCCGCTGTTTCGACGGCTGATTGCGACCCGACACCCCGGTCAAGTAAATCTTCCTGTCGTGCCAAAGCACTGGCGCGTAACCGCGCTTGATCCTCTGCTGCCAGAATTTCATCCTTCGCCAAAACAAGCGTGCGTTGCGCATCGCGTAGTTCCGCCTCAGCTTCCGCCTTGTCGGCCATGGCAGTCTCGAGGGCGGATTGCGCTTCGGATGGATCGATGCGCAAAAGAAGCTCGCCCGCTGAAACAGACCCGCCTTCCTCGAACGTATCGGACGACCAAATGACTTCACCCGCCGTTGCTGCACGTAACTGTAGCGACCGTCTTGAGCGGACTTCCCCAAATGTCCTTAGGACGGGTTGAATGGTCTGGGGCTCAATAGTTGTAACGTTGGCTGCAAAGACACGTTCTCGCGCAGGCCTCGTTTGGGTCTCGGCGTTCATTTGATCTTGAATTGCCTGCCAAACGGAGTTGCCTGCATACGCCATCAGGCCGGCCGTAACCGCAAGCAAAAACAGGCCAACAATTGATCGTCTTATGAATCGCACGACACCTGTCCTTAAAGCTTCGCCTAGGCATTATATGTATGTCTTTGTGTGAATTTAGCAAAAATCACTCAGTTGATACGCATGACACGATCACTTCCGTCGCAAATGCTCATCAAGTCTTGGCATGATTTCGACGAAGTTGCAGGGGCGGTGTCGATAGTCCAACTGAAAAGCCAAAATCTGGTCCCAGGCATCCTGACACGCTCCGGGTGACCCTGGCAGTGCAAAAAGATATGTGCCGTTTGCAACGCCACCGCATGCCCGAGATTGCACCGCCGATGTCCCAATCTTCGCCATTGAGACATGTGTGAACAAGGTGCCGAATGCATCAATTTCCTTTTCGTACACATCGCGATGGGCTTCGACGGTGACGTCGCGACCTGTCAGACCAGTGCCGCCAGTTGTGAGGATCACGTCAATTTCCGGATCAGCGCACCATTTTCGGAGCTGTTCCGCGATTTCATCTTGCTCGTCAGGAATAATCGTTCGGTTTGTAAGTAAATGCCCTGTGGCTTCGATACGCGCGACCAAGACGTCACCTGATCGATCATTGTTGGTGGTGCGTGTGTCGCTGACCGTCATCACGGCAATGCGCACCGGCACAAACTCGCGCGTTTGGTCGATCTTGCTCATCCTGAAACGCTATCTACTTTTGCACGAAGCGCCAGCAAGTCAGCCCAAGCTTCGCGTTTCGCTTCTGGTGTGCGGAGCAGATAAGCCGGATGGAACATCGGCAAGACCGGTTTTCCTAGCGCTTCATTCCACGATCCACGAAGCCGTGTGATACCGCGCTTTCCAATCAGGGCCTGGCAGGCATGATTTCCCATCGCTACGACAATCTTGGGGTTAGCGATGGTGATGTGCTTCAATAAAAACGGTAGCATCATCGCCATCTCATCAGGCTTAGGGTCGCGGTTTTGGGGCGGCCGCCAAGGAAGGACATTGGCGATATAGAGCGATTTCTGGACGTCGGCCGTTTGACGCGAAAGCCCCACATGGCTGAACATCAGATCAAGCAATTTTCCTGCCCGCCCAACGAACGGTCTGCCTTCGATATCCTCGTCCCGCCCGGGCGCTTCGCCGATAATCATGACAGGTGCGCCGACCTGACCATCTGAAAAGACCAACTGCTTGGCGCCACGTTTAAGATCGCAATGATCGTAGGCTTGCATAGCCGACTTCAGCGCCTCAAGGTCCTTGGCCTCTTCCGCGAGTTTCATTGCGACTGAAACCGGATCCATGGACAGCGCTTCGGATGGTTGGACAGCTGAAACGGTGTTTTCCACCGGCTTGGGAGCCTCAGTCCGATCGATTGGCGCAACTAGAATAGCTTCGTCGACGCCCATAGCGATCTGCCACTCCAGCGCTGCTCTCATCTCCCAATACGACATAGACCCAAGGGTAGTGCTGCGAAGGTCGGACATCAATCCACATCAACGCGCATGACGAAGTCAATTACCTTGTCTTCGGACATCTCGCATGGCTTTAAAAGTGTTTCACCGCTTGCCAAGCGGTACAGATTAAAGCTGATGAAGTCATTTCCTCCCAATTCCTCCGCCACCAGCTTCTGTGACCGTCCCGTTGCCATGACTGATTTCGAAACCCGGTAGCGCTTGAACTCAAATGTCGCACCGTAGCTGCCAACTGGCATCCTATCGAATGCAGCGATGAAGGCATCGAGACCCGTCATTTCGAAGAAGCCCCTACTTTCGTTTCGTGGCCCGCCAAGAGCCGCGAAATGTTCTCGCGGTGGCGCCAAATCAGGATGATTGCCAGCAAAATAAGGACGATTAGCTTGTCGGTTTGACCAAGGACGCTGGCGATGACTGGCACCGCAATTGCTGCTATAATCGCGGAAAGGGATGAGTACCTTGTCAGTACACATATGATCAGCCACACAAGGCAGGCAGACGCTCCTAAAACGAATGACAATCCAAAGAGCGCGCCCAAGAAAGTCGCCACGCCCTTTCCGCCCTTGAACTGAAGCAGAAATGAGTAGCAATGCCCCAAAAAGGCAAAAAGCGCTGCAACTTGTGCCGCAGCTTCACCGGTCAAAGCATCAGCCAAAAGCACAGCTACCAAGCCTTTGGCACCATCGAGGAGAACAGTTGCAAGTGCAGCAGTCTTCGAGCCGGTTCGTAAGACGTTTGTCGCCCCGATGTTCCGCGAGCCGATGGTGCGCGGGTCCGGCAATCCCATGATCTTCGCGACCACGAGTCCAAAAGGAACTGATCCCAGTAGATAGGCGCCAACTGCAACGCTGAACAATACGAGAAGGGGCACTTCAAAAGCTGGCACGGACGGTCTCTCTCCCGAAATTCACTTTAAGCTCCTCATCCGAAGGAGCCATCAAACACCTTTTTGCCGTCGACCCATGTCCCCAATACCTTGCCTTGCATCCGTGCTTCGTCAAATGGTGTATTTTTTGATTTCGAGGTGAGTTTGAACCGGTCCAGTACAAATGGCGCGTCAGGATCGAACAAAACCAAGTCTGCCGGCGCGTCGACGCTCAGGCGGCCAACGGGGAGGCGCAAACGTTTTGCCGGATGGAGCGAGAGCGCGCGCCAGAGGCGAGGCAAGTCCAGATGCCCGGCGTGAACCAAACGCATGAGGGCGGGCAGCAGTGTTTCAAGGCCGATTGCCCCCGATGCAGCCTCCTCGAAAGGGAGCCGCTTTGACTCTTCGTCTTGCGGTGTGTGCATGGACGAAATGATGTCGATCAAGCCTGTCGCAACGGCCTCCACCGCGGCGATGCGATCTTCCTCGGATCGTAGCGGAGGTTTAACTTTGAAAAACGTTCGATAGTCGCCGACATCAAGCTCGTTCAGAGTGAGATGATGGATCGACACGCCCGCCGTCACGTCTAGCCCGGCATCCTTCGCTCTGCCCAGGCGACGGAGCGCACGCGCGGTCGTGACTTGGTCGGCGTGGTACTGCGCACCGGTCATCTCGACAATGGCGATGTCACGGTCAAGTCCCATGCGCTCCGCCATGGGTGACACCGACGGAAGACCCTTTAGCGCAGCAAACTTTCCGCTTGTGGCAGCAGCACCACCGGACAAGCCTGGATCTTGAGGATGTCCAATGACGAGGGCGCCAAGCGATGCCGCGTAGGTCATGCATCGCGAAAAGACCTTTGTACTTGGAATTACATGGTCGCAATCGGTGAAGGCAACGGCACCTGCATCCATGAGAAAACCGATTTCGGCCATCTCGCGTCCTTCGCGTCCACGTGTAAGTGAGGCCATTGGCAACACCTTGACCGGTGACACTTCTTCTGCCCGCCGCCTGACGAATTCGAGCGCCTCAGGGGTGTCAATTGCCGGAAGCGTGTCAGGCCGCGTCACCATGGTTGTGACACCCCCAGCCGCCGCCGCTCGCCCGGCGCTCCGAAAACTCTCCATATGGCGTTCGCCCGGTTCCGAGACTTTCACACCAATATCGACAATTCCTGGGGCCAAGCAGCGTCCACCACCGTCCACAACGGTCGCACCATCCAAACCCATCGCACCCACAATGCGCCCGTCTTTAATCGCAAGCGACCCCATGTCATCCGTCCCGCGTTCCGGGTCGATAAGGCGCACATTTTTGAATAGGATGGGTGCCATAACACTGAGGTGTCAGAAGACCAAGAGAAGCACAAGCGCAACGATGGCGACGATAAGGATAAGCGCAAATGGCCACAGGTCGCCGCGTCTTCTTCCCAAAGTCGACGGGCTTTCAGTTTGTAAAACCCCTTCACTGGAATTGAACTGCGGCATGGGAGAGGGCGGCATTGCTCGCGGCTCGCGAAAAACGCCGACCAACCTAACGGCTGATTTCGGGTTCAAGGTGGCGGCTTGGTATTTAAATGCGGCAGACGAAACGAGGATGACGAGACCTTTCAACTGATCGAGAGCAGCCGCGACACCTTTGAGATCATCTTTTGGAATGCCGTACCCTTCGTGAAGATAAGCTGACAAACCCATTTCTTCGATCAC
Organism: Pseudomonadota bacterium; assembly: GCA_039024895.1. Lineage (GTDB taxonomy): Bacteria > Pseudomonadota > Alphaproteobacteria > Rhodobacterales > Rhodobacteraceae > JAJDOD01. Next base: position 28,694 of record JBCCPJ010000017.1, read on the forward strand.
CGTGGAAGGAAAGACCTCGATGCGGCCATCATCTAAATCCAATTTTTCGCCGAGAAGGAGGTGCACGTTTTCCTTGGTAACGGCCGCATTCCCCTCGGCATCGAGCTCGGTAGTAAAAATACGAACCACACCACGTTCTGAGGGCAATACTTGATACGGGTCGTCGAGGTTATGGTCCGTTAACATCGGGCGACGGTTTCGTCTTCGCTACGCGCGGCTTGGAGATTGCGTGCGAGTAGGTCCATTGCGGCCATGCGGACAGCAACACCCATTTCAACCTGATCTTGTATGACGGATCGGTTAATGTCATCGGCGATGTTTCCGTCGATTTCCACACCGCGATTCATTGGCCCGGGATGCATAACGATGGCGTCGGGCTTCGCATTCCCGAGCTTCTCAGCGTCTAGGCCGAAGAGATGAAAATACTCCCGTTCTGAGGGAATGAAGGCCCCGTCCATACGTTCCCTTTGGAGACGGAGCATCATGACGACGTCTACGTCTTTGAGCCCATCTACCATGTTGGTATAGATCTCTACGCCCCAATCTGCCGCTTGAGCTGGCAACAACGTTGGCGGGCCAACAAGACGCACACGATTTTCCATCTTGCCGAGCAGGTGAATATTCGAACGCGCAACGCGGCTGTGTAAGATATCACCGCAGATTGCTACTGTGAGGCGGTGGAGGCGACCCTTTGCCCTTCGGATTGTCAAGGCGTCTAGGAGAGCCTGAGTTGGATGTTCGTGGCGTCCATCACCTGCGTTTAAAACGGCACAGTTGACCTTCTGGGCCAACAAGTTGACCGCACCGGAGTGGGGATGCCGAACCACCAATAAGTCCGGATGCATGGCGTTTATCGTGAGCGCAGTATCGATAAGCGTTTCGCCCTTTTTTAGCGAACTCGCCTGCATCTGCATGTTCATGACGTCCGCCCCCAGGCGTTTGCCTGCAAGCTCGAAACTGGACTGGGTCCGTGTCGAGGCTTCAAAGAACATGTTGACCTGGGTCAGACCCGCTAACGCCGTACTATGTTTGATTTCACTTCTGTTGAGCGCCGCATACCGGTCGGCGAGATCCAGAATTGTCGTAATCTCGTTAGGGGCCAGATGTTCTATGCCAAGAAGATGTCGCGCGTTGAAAGACATAAGGCACGTATAGGTGACCAAAGATCGATACGAAAGCTATCACCATTCAGAATTCGGGGCCGCAATCAGAAAGGATCGCCCCACAAGAAAACTGGTTGAAATAGGCACGCTAAATATGTGCGCGACACCCCTGATTGCAGCACATGTAGTATTGTTTACGTTTCGGGAACTATCAATCGTTGTACCCGCTACAACATGTTGAGTGTTGCGCTGGTGCAGCAACTATTTCGTTGTGAGCGCGACAAGCACCCTAGTAACTGTATTCAGCAAACACTTTTGTGGCGTTGCCTGCCCAATCGGTTTTGTAGCGCCGGATCAATTCGTCGGCAGGTGTTTCCTTAGACTCCAGCGTTTCTTTTAATGCGTTAAGAAAATGTGTCTCATCCGCCAAAAGGCCACCAGCACCCGCGCGGGCACGGGCCTTCAATCCTGCTTCGGCAATTTCGACTGCTTGGCGCGCGAGGTCACACATTTTGATGCTGTCGACTTCGGCGGCCAATCCCTGCACTGAAGCCTGGATACGGAGCTCGTGACGCGTTTCCGCGTCAAGCCCCTTGACCAGATCCCACGCCGCGTCGAGCGCGGATTGATCGTAAATTAAACCCACCCAGAATGCTGGCAAAGCGCAAAGACGTCGCCAGGGGCCGCCGTCCGCTCCGCGCATCTCGATGAACTTCTTGATGCGCGCCTCGGGGAACAAGGTGGTCAAATGGTCAGCCCAATCGCTTAAGAGAGGCTTTTCACCGGGTAATGCCGGCAACTTCCCTGCAAGGAAATCGCGGAAGGACATTCCAAGCGCGTTGATATACCGACCGTCGCGATAGACAAAGTACATCGGGACATCGAGCGCATACTCGACCCAAGCTTCAAACCCAAAGCCGTCTTCAAAGACAAACGGCAGCATACCGGTGCGATCTGGATCAAGATCACGCCAGATACGGCTGCGCCAGCTCTTGTGGCCATTCAGGGTGCCCTCGGTGAACGGCGAGTTTGAAAAGAGCGCGGTTGCAACAGGCTGGAGCGCAAGAGCGACGCGCAATTTCTGGACCATGTCGCGTTCAGAGGCAAAATCCAAGTTGACCTGAACCGTACATGTCCGTCGCATCATAGACGTCCCCAACTCGCCCACCTTTTTCATATAGTCATCCATAAGCTTGTATCTGCCCTTCGGCATCAAGGGCATGTCGTCATGGGTCCAATGCGGTGCCGACCCAAGGCCGATAAACCTGGCGCCGATGGCATCTGCGACAGTCTTAACTTCCCGAAGATGTTCGTTCACTTCGTCGCAGGTTTGATGAATGGTTTCCAACGGCGCTCCCGAAAGCTCAAGTTGACCTCCCGGTTCAAGGGAGATGTTGGCGCCGTCCTTCACCAGTCCGATGATGTTCCCTGCCTCTAGGAGCGGCGTCCATCCAAATTGATCACGCAAACCTTCGAGCATGGCCTTGATGGACCTCGGACCGTCGTAAGGCAAAGGCAGCAAAGTATCTTTGCAATATCCAAATTTTTCATGCTCAGTTCCGATACGCCAGCTGTCCTTTGGTTTGCACCCCTCGTTGAGATACTCGGCAAGTTGCTCATGCCGCTCAATTGTGCCGCCACCCGACTGGGGAATAGACATAGATGCGCTCCCGCGTGCTGACTTCGGATAGCTTGATTTGCGCGATTTGGCTTAGGTGTCAATGCGCGGAGCAGCAGTGCGCTCCCACACAAGAAATTCTTTTGCATCCGTCGCGCCAGACGCTTGGATCACAGCTTCATAATCCGCACCAGCGAGCGCTGTGAGGGCATCGAACAATGCCGAGGCGTTTTCAGCGTCCCCGGGAACGTTCAAGCGCTGGCCTGACAGGTCCGTGAACTCCCAAAAGAAATCGGTTTTGGCCGATCCTGAGGCGGTGGTACGCACCTTGATCCGCGCAAGTTCATCGAATGAAATTGATCCACCGTCTTCGGGGCCAAAATAGGTGATTTGCCGTTCATCCACGTCTACGACGCCAACGCCGCCGTTGTTCTTTGGCAAACGCGCCCGGCGCACACCTTCGATGAAAAGTGCCGCGCCTATCAAAGCGGTGACCCATGAGAACGCGTGCACGGCCCCCGTGGTTGAAGATGCCGCCTGGAGCGAACCAAGAAGAACAGCACCCGCTATGATCGCCTCGCGCCAGCGCTTTAAAAAAGCGAGAACTTCAGGACGTATAAACGTCATGTCTACACCCCAACTCAATCTTCTCTTCGAACAGTGCGACTTGGTAGGTACCGATACTCCCGCATCCTAGCCGCTGGCACATGCGTACAGACGCCTTTATGGTTTTGGAAGTTAAACACCCGCCTTGTATCATGCCCAATCGCCGTATCTCGCTTGCCAGAGGGTTAGCGCAGAAACAGCGGCCGTATCTGCACGCAGTATACGCGGCCCGAGCGAGATACTGGTGGCCATTCCGCGTAGTTCTGCCCGCTCTCGGTCCGAAAACCCGCCTTCCGGACCTATGAGAATTGCAGTGGGAGGGGGCTTTGCCCCCATTCGCTTCGCGAACCCCCCAAGGTATTTTTCACCAGATGAAGGGTCGCTTACCAGAGTTTCATCGCAAAACAACATCTTACGATCTGCGGGCCAATTGGCCAAAAGCTCTTTTAGTTTTATGACATTGGCAATCGGGGGCACGAAAGTCCCCCCGCATTGCTCAGCTGCTTCCACCGCATGGGCTTGAAGTCGATCGAGACGGATGCGCTCAGAATTCGTAAACTCTGTCTTAACAGGAACAAGGCGTGCGGCCCCGAGTTCAGTTGCCTTTTCGACAATGAAGTCTGTGCGGGCCTTCTTTATGGGCGCAAAAAGCAACCAAAGGTCCGGTGGCGTCCTCTGGGGAGACGTTTGTTCTATGCATTGTAATGCGCCCTTCTTTTTCTGCGCCACTACGATCTCAGCGCGCCATTCTCCGGATACGCCATCAAAAACGAGCACGGATCCGCCAAGTGGTAAACGCATAACCGTGAATAGGTAGTGCGCATGTTCCCGCGACAGCACAACCGATTGCCCTGCACCGAGCGGCTGATCTACATAAAGCCTGACTTTTGCGTCTTTCATGGAAGTGCATATGAACAAGGCCGATACCCAAGGACAAGTGGCGGACGCCGTCTCTGGAAACTGGGTCGACAGGTTTGCGCCATTATGGATGCGCCCCTATCTCCGACTCAGCCGAGCTGACCGGCCCATCGGTACATGGCTTTTGCTCATTCCGTGCTGGTGGGGATTGGGTGCCGCTGCGCTTCATGAAGGAGCATTCACTCGAGATCATTTTTGGATTGCTATGGGCTGCGCCATTGGTGCTTGGCTGATGCGGGGCGCCGGATGCACGTGGAACGACATTGCGGACCGGAATTATGACGGGGCGGTAGAACGGACGCGGTCCCGACCCATTCCGTCCGGCCAAGTTTCTGTTCAACAAGCCGTAATTTGGATGGTTCTCCAGTCTTTGATCGCCTTTAGTATCTTGCTGACCTTCAACGCAATGGCCATTTGGCTGGGGATTGCGTCGTTGGCAATTGTCTTCGTTTATCCCTTTGCCAAACGCTTTACCTGGTGGCCACAAGCCTTCCTTGGTCTCGCATTCAACTGGGGCGCGCTGCTTGCTTGGACAGCAGCAACAGGGAGCCTGAGTGCGCCAGCATTTCTACTGTATGTAGCAGGCATCTCCTGGACACTATTTTACGACACGATCTATGCGCATCAGGACAAAGAAGATGATGCCTTAATCGGCGTTCGCTCAACGGCGCGTTTATTCGCAGAAAACACTCCTAAGTGGTTGAAGTGGTTCCTCGTGGCAGCGGTTTTGTTTCTTGCCGCAGGATTGGTTCTGGCGCTCGCAGAAAACACAAACGTGCTTCAACTGGCGCTTGCGGTTTGTGGTGTTTGGGCGTTTGGGTGGCACCTGGCTTGGCAGATGCGTCGCCTCGATATCGATGACCCAGATAAATGCCTTGTGATTTTTCGCAGTAATCGCGACGCAGGCCTAATCCCTTTGCTGTTTCTTGCGCTCGCGTTTCTGGTCTGATTGCGTGCCGCCCCAAGGCGCATTAGTTAGGGCGCTATGACATCAGGTCGTACATCTTTTCTTTCCGATTTTCTGCCGCATGCTCTGGCAATCGCCATCTCTGCAGCCGGTTGCATCGGCGCTGCGTTTTGGGCGAAGAACAAGGTTGAGATGGCGGCGCTTACCGACTTGGATTTGGCGCTTAGTCAGTCCGGGCACGATTGGACAGAAGTCACCGTAGACGGTCTCGTGGTGCAACTGGCTGGCATCGCACCCGACGAGGCGACACGCTTCGCGGCCCTATCAAGTGCCGGAACCGTTATCGATGCATCCCGCATCATTGACGATATGAGTGTCGTTGCGGCAGCAGCAATTGCGCCGCCCGAGTTCAAGATTGAAATTTTGAAGAACGAAGATGGCGTGTCGCTTATCGGGCTGGTTCCACTTGTTTCTGATCCCGAGGCTATCGTTTCCGGGGTTAGGGCAACCTCTGGCGATGCCAACGTATCCGACCTTCTGGAGGTGGCGGACTTCCCGATTCCGCAAGGATGGGAGGCCGCGCTGTCGTTTGGGATTGATGTGCTCGACATATTGCCGCGATCAAAGCTTACGATCAGCCCCGGCAACGTTGCGATTAAGGCTGCTGCAGTGTCCGAAGAAGATCGGCAAAAGCTCGAACGACGTTTGCAGCGTACGACACCGACCGGCGTTACGGTATCTTCAGAGATAACTGCGCCGCGTCCTGTGGTTGCGCCCTTCATCATCCGGGCTGTCCTCGACGAGACCGGTGGGCGATTTGACGCTTGCACGGCTGACAGCGAAAATGCACGCGCCCGTATTCTGCGGGTGGCGGAAGAGGCTGGCTTGACCGGTGGAGCGGCCTGCATCCTTGGTTTGGGGACCCCATCTACCTCATGGGGCGACGCCGCCGTCGCAAGCATCGAGGCGCTTGCTCAGATTGGCGGCGGTACTGTCACGCTATCAAATGCTGACGTCAGTCTTGTCGCCCTAGAGGGAACGTCTTCCAGTGTTTTTGAGAGCGTAGCGGGGGAGTTGGAATCCACGTTACCCGATGTGTTTTCCTTGTCGACCTATTTGCCCGTCCCGGAAAAGGAAACGGAACTAGGGGCAAAAGCGCCGCCGGAGTTCATCGCGACGCGGTCGCCTGAAGGACAAGTACAGTTACGTGGTCGGTTGAGTGATGAGACGATGCGGAATGCCGTCGTCAGTTTCGCCGCCGCGCAGTTTGGCGCTGATAACATTTCCCCTGCGACGCGGCTGGATTCGGAAGTGCCGCCGGGTTGGCCAAAGCGCGTTATGGCCGCCTTAGCTGCACTGGGTAAGCTACATAATGGGGTCGCATCTGTTACCGAGGATCGCATTGAAATCCGAGGCATGACCGGAAATGCAAGCGCTCAAGGTGAAATCGCAGGGCTGTTGTCGGGTGCCCTCGGTGGTGCTGAAAATTACCAGTTGGATGTCACGTATCGTGAGGAACTCGATCCGCTCGCATCGATACCCACGCCGGATGAATGTGTAGACTTACTGAACGCTGCCGCCGAGCGACGAAAAATCACATTCGCTCCGTCTTCTTCCGACATTGATGACGATGCTCAAGCGACCGTCGACGATATTGCCGATATCATTCGGGACTGTCAGTCCGTTGAAATTCAAATTGGCGGTCATACTGATAGCCAAGGACGCGAAGTGATGAACGAACAACTCAGCCAAGCGCGGGCCGATGCCGTCTTGAACGCTATCATGGCGCGCCGCGTGCTAGTGTCTAACCTCTCGGCAAAAGGCTATGGTGAAAGCCAACCAATCGCCGACAATGACACCGAAGAAGGGCGCGAAGCCAACCGTCGTATTGAATTCAAGTTGCTCACGGGCGAAGCGCCAGCCGACGATGTAGATGCCAACGAGGCAATAGCGGGGTCAAACGAGCCTGAGGAGAACACCGAATGAACGGCGCAGAGTTCATCGCAGCGACGGCTGCTATTTTATTCATGGCGTTTCTTGCCGGCTGGTTCACGCATTGGCTGATTTCGCGTATCACCCGCGTGACGCGCTCCGACATGGATGACCTGGATAAGATGGCCCAAGAACTTCATCAGGCTGAAGAGGCGCATGATGAAGCTACTGCTTACTTCCAACAACGCGAAGCAGAGTTGACGAATAAACTCCGCGAAACCGAGGCGGAACTTGAGGCCGCCATGGACGGTTTACGAACTTCTCGCACCGAGGCGGACGAACTTCGATCTTATATCGAACGCACGAATCAGGCGATGTAAAGAGTGACAAGTCACCTTGGTCGGTGACCGGCATACAAACATCGCCGAGTATACTCAAAAGTCCAGATTTTCCACGCTCAGCGCATTTTGCTGAATGAACTCGCGGCGGGGTTCCACAACGTCGCCCATCAGTTTGGTGAAGAGATCATCAGCTTCCGCCAAGTCTTCAACTTTTACCTGAAGCAGCGTTCGAGCCTCCGGATCGAGCGTCGTCTCCCAAAGCTGGTCCGGGTTCATTTCGCCGAGGCCCTTGTACCGCTGAAGGCTCAAGCCCTTCTCGCCCTCGTCCAGAATCGTTTTCAGCAAGTCCAGGGGTCCGTTCACCCGCGCGATGCGGTCTTTTCGCACCAGGTTCGCAGGGGCGCTGTAAACTTCCTGCAATGCGTCCGTCAGGCTGCCGAGCCGACGTGCTTCTCCGCCTCGCAGAATTGGTCCGTCCAGCGTGCGAACTTCTTCAACACCCCTCAAGCTTCGTGCTAAGCGGATACCCTTGTCTTGCGTGATGCGACCTTGCCAGCCACGCTCGTATTCAAGCGCCACGATGTCGAGCCTTTGTGCTACTGCGTCAGCGACGCCCTGAAGGTCAGCATCCACTTGACCCGTGCGGAAAGCGCCGGCGATGCCTGCTTGCTCCAAAATCATCGGCGGGTAATGCGTCGGAAAAGCCTGTAATACCTTCCTTACTTGTCGGGCGTCTTCCACAACACGGATCAAGTCCTGACCGACGATCTCTTCGCCGCTTGCCAAACGAAGGACAGCCCCGTCGACGCCCATCTCGATTAGATAATCATCGAGCGCGGGCTGGTCTTTGAGGTAAACCTCTGATTTGCCGCGCGCCACTTTGAACAGAGGGGGCTGCGCGATGTAGAGGAAGCCGCCTTCAATGATCTCCGGCATCTGTCGGAAGAAGAAGGTCAACAGCAAAGTCCGGATATGCGCGCCGTCCACGTCTGCATCTGTCATGATGATGATCTTGTGGTACCGTAGTTTTGAGATGTCGAATTCATCGCGTCCGATGCCGGTCCCAAGTGCTGTGATAAGCGTACCGATCTCCTGGCTGGATAGCATACGATCAAATCGGGCGCGTTCGACGTTCAGTATCTTACCGCGCAACGGGAGAACAGCCTGGTTAGCACGTGAACGGCCTTGTTTGGCGGACCCACCAGCACTATCGCCCTCAACAAGAAACAACTCACGAAACTCGGGGTTCTTCTCCTGACAATCCGCTAGTTTTCCCGGAAGCGAAGCAACATCAAGTGCCGACTTCTTCCGGGTCATTTCTCGCGCCTTTCTTGCGGCTTCTCGTGCCAAGGCGGCCTCGACAATTTTCGTCACAATCATCTTGGCGGGGCCCGGGTTTTCTTCGAACCACTCCGATAGCTTTTCGTTCATCATACCTTCCACAGCGGGCCGCACTTCGGAAGAGACAAGCTTGTCCTTTGTTTGTGAGGAAAACTTCGGGTCTGGCACTTTGACCGACAAGACGCATGTAAGCCCTTCCCGCGCGTCGTCCCCTGTGAAGCTGACCTTTTCCTTCCGAGCCGCACCGGATTGACCGGCGTAATGATTGAGTGTCCGCGTCAACGCACCTCGAAAGCCCGCAAGGTGGGTGCCCCCATCGCGTTGCGGGATGTTATTGGTGAAGGGCAACACATTCTCGTGGTAGCCATCATTCCACCACATGGCGACTTCGACCGTGATCCCTTCCTTTTCTCCCTCAATGAAGATTGGCTCGTCGATGAGAGCGGTTTTCGAGCGATCCAGATACCGCACGAACTCGCGAACACCGCCATCATAGAAAAATTCGGTCTCAAGTGGCTCCGCGGGGCGTTCATCCCGAAGAATGATCCGCACACCAGAGTTCAGGAAAGCAAGCTCCCGAAGCCGGTTTTCCAGGGTCTTGAAGCTGTAGTCGAGGTTGGAAAACGTGTTGGTCGAGGCAAGAAAACGCACCTCCGTACCTTTCCTGTCACCCGCATCTCCTACAACTTTCAAGTGTTCGGAAGTTTCGCCCCCTTCAAATCGGGCAACGTGCTCTTTGCCGTCCCGCCAAATCCTAAGTTCCAGCCAATCCGATAGAGCATTCACAACTGACACACCGACGCCATGCAAACCGCCCGACACCTTGTACGAGTTTTGGTCGAACTTCCCTCCAGCGTGAAGTTGGGTCATGATGACCTCTGCCGCAGAGACCCCTTCTTCGGCGTGCAGGTCTACTGGAATACCCCGGCCATTATCACTCACTGATACGCTGTCATCCGCATGAACAGTAACAGTGACTTTATCCGCATGCCCGGCGAGCGCTTCGTCAATTCCGTTATCGACAACCTCATACACCATATGGTGTAAGCCTGATCCGTCGTCAGTGTCCCCGATATACATACCAGGACGCTTTCGAACAGCCTCTAACCCTTTGAGAACCTTGATTGAATCGGCGCCGTATTCAGGTTGCGCAGAAGCGGCTTCTGACATGCCGTTTTTCCTTGTTATTTGTATCGTAAATATAGTCGTTTTTTTGAGTATTGTCACGCGTTTACCACTACATTTGGTGGCTGCGCCTTAGGCGCTAGGCACGCTGTTTGGTGGGGTATTCTTCGTCCTGCGCCATCAATGCTACCTCATCAGACTGATCACGGTTCTGTGTCGCAACACCGGCCTTGTTTATGGTAGTAAAATATTATGAGACTGCTGATCACACTCCTCGTTCTGGCAAAGCCAACCTTCGCAGATGATGCGAGTATCGAAGCCGTGGACGCCCGACTAACAAACGATACTTGGTCGTTTTCCGTCACTTTACTGCATGAGGATACCGGTTGGGATGACTATGCCGACGGTTGGCGTGTCGTGGCCGAGGATGGAACCGAACTGGGGTTGCGGGTCCTGTATCACCCGCATGTCGACGAGCAGCCGTTCACCCGTTCATTGAACAGCGTTTCGATCCCTTCAGAGCTTGAGACCGTTTATATCGAAGCACGAACCAACACGGACGGTTGGGGCGCGGTGCGCTTCCCCGTTTCGCTCAAATAGCACATTCGCTCGAAAATCTTCTTGATGGACTGGGCAGCGCCATTTGTCTGATCTAGGCAATGGGCCTATGAGCAAAACGATCCTGATACTTAACGGACCTAATCTGAACCTGCTTGGCAAACGCCAACCGGAAATCTATGGGACCGCAACGCTGAACGATGTCGCACAACTCTGCGCTGATGCAGCCTCCTCTTTCGATGCTGGTATTGTGATGCGTCAGTCCAATCATGAGGGAGAATTGGTCGACTGGATTCAGGAAGGCAGAGAAACAGCGCAGGCCATCGTAATCAATCCAGGCGCTTACTCCCATACCTCCGTCGCAATACTTGATGCGCTGAACACGTTTGATGGGCCGGTGATTGAAGTCCATATATCCAACATTCACGCCCGTGAGGCCTTTAGACACCATTCCTTCGTTTCGCACCGCGCGGATGGCGTGATCGCGGGCTGCGGCGTCGATGGCTACGTCTTTGCGGTTCAGAGGATTGGCAGTCTGTTGGGGTAATCGGTATGCGGATTGCGATGACCGAGTTCGCGTTACGGAACTGGCAGGACGGCGCAAGCACGCGGATTGAGGGCCTAAGTCCCGAAGGGCTCGTGGCACTGTGTAACGATGCCGACATTACACTGATCGATGGTTATGCTTCCTTTTGCAAGCATCTGTTCTTACCCAATTCGACTGATACGCGTGCCGCGTTTGCCCCAATCACCGACACTAACCGGCGATACCTGGTGTCTGGTTATATCGCGCGGCGCTCGGGTGAGCGTGCGGTTTTAGAACGCTGGTTCGAAGGCTTGGACGCCCCACGGGCCGCCTATCTTGATGTTATTTTGTATAGCCATGCGCAACTTGTGAAAGAAGCGCGCGACTATCCGGAAAATCAGGATGTACCCGACTGCGATTGGGGTATTGTCTCGATCATTGGTGTTCTCGACGCAAAGGAACCACCGATGCCGCCCATTACACAGATGCGCAATGCGTTGGGCCGAGAAGAAGGTGGGTCGGGCGTCGCAATCGATGTCGAAGCCTACGATAAGGCTGTCGCTTTTTGGGAACAGCACGCGGCAATCCGCTAGCGACCGAGATGGTGCGTCCCGCGTGATTTGGCTAGCTCAATCTGACGCTGACGCTCGCGAAAGCGGTTCCGGTCGACTTCCGTAAAGCTATCGATGCAAGCGTGGCATGAAACGCCGGGTTCGAACGCTGGGTGCGTCTTTTCGTTTTCGGATATCGGGCGTCGGCACGCGAAACATAGGTCGTAAGAGCCTTCTACCAGACCGTGACCAACGGAGACGCGACCATCAAAGACAAAGCATTCACCGCTCCAGCTACTCTCCGCCTCTGGAACCTCTTCCAGATACTTTAGAATGCCACCCTTCAGATGGAAGACGTCCTCTACCCCTTGGGAGATCAGGTAGTTTGTCGCTTTTTCGCACCTGATGCCGCCGGTGCAGAACATGGCGATCTTCTTTCCGGAAAAACGGTCAGCATTGGCCTTCCACCAGTCGGGAAATGCGCCGAAGCTCTCCGTCATAGGGTCAATGGCACCATCGAACGTGCCTATCGCGACTTCGTAGTCGTTACGCGTATCGATTGTGACCACGTCTTCACGACCAATGAGGGCGTTCCAATCTTCGGGCTGTATGTACTTGCCGACGGTGGTTGAAGGGTCGACATCTGGCTGCCCCATCGTCACGATCTCACGCTTAAGGCGGACTTTGAGACGTTGAAAGGGCATCCGTGAGGCTGTGCTCTCCTTCCACTCAATATCGGCACAACCGGGCAGCGAACGGATATGGGAAAGAACCTTATCTATGCCGCTGCGTGAACCGGCGATGGTACCATTGATACCTTCGCACGCTAACAGAAGCGTGCCCTTGACACCTTGTGCGCAGGCCATCTTTGCCAAAGGCCCTTTGATGGCGTTTGGATCGGGAAAGTTCGTAAACTTGTAAAGCGCGGCGACAACAAACATGCGTGTTCCTAACGAGGAGAATAGTCAGGTTGCAAGGGGATCAGTGTCGAGGCAGTAGTTTGCAGGTAATTGCTTTGCGGATGGAGGACACCGATGCGATCTGAAAACGAAGCCATTCTTGTGATTGACGTGCAAAACGACTTTTGCCCCGGAGGCTTGCTCGCCGTCGCAGGCGGTGACGAGATTATTTCGCCGATCAATGCACTGGTCCCGGAGTTTCCGGTCAGGGTCTTCACTCAGGACTGGCATCCTTCCGACCACCTGAGTTTCGCGTCGCAACATAAGGCCGAGCCCTTCACCACAACTGAAATGCCCTATGGGACACAAGTGCTTTGGCCCGACCATTGCATCATTGGTTCAGACGGTGCGGCGTTTCATGCCAACCTCGACACCCGATCAGCTGACCTAGTGATACGGAAGGGGTTTCGCCGCGAAATCGACAGCTATTCGGCCTTCTTTGAGAACGATCATACAACGCCGACCGGGCTCGATGGGTATCTTAAGTCACGCGGCGTCAATGCGGTAACAGTCGTCGGCCTGGCCACAGATTTCTGTGTCAACTACTCCGCTGTCGATGCTGCGAGGCTTGGCTATTCGGCGACTGTGATTGAAAGTCTGAGCCGCGCCATCGACCTTGAAGGATCGTTAGACGCAGCCAAGAGCCGAATGATCGCCGAAGGCGTCAAACTCGCTTAGTGCTATATGCGCGATGTCACTGTGGATAGTACGCGCGACACAACGCGAGCGGATGGGAGTAGGGTCATCGGCGGATGGAAGGCGCGCGCCGCACCCCTAAACGTTTTTCGGGTGCGCTGCGTCGGCAAAGCGCCATAAGCCGAAACAAAGAAGTCGCCGATATCAAATCCGTTCCAGTTGACATCCATCGGCAACGCTTCCACGCCTTCTTGCAATTTTGCCAGCACCTTTGCCCGCCCGTCCTTATCTCCCGACGCAAACCGCTGATCTGCGCAGCCATCATCAAAGCAGTTCAACGCAAAACCGCTATTGGTGAAGCAGTCGCGAATGGCGGGGCTTGCACCGGATAGCGCCTTTGAAGCCTGAGGATCGCGGAACATGGCCAGCGATTGGACAGATTGGTCGGTAAGACAGAAGCGCGACAAGAGATGTGTGTACTTGGTCCGTAGGTCGCTGGGTGTCACAGAAAAAATGTCAAAATCGTACTTCACGGGCCTGTCCTTAATCTACGCTACCTTGGTGTGATAACGCTCGTTCCCGTCAATTTTGCGGCGTTCTGGAGGTTTGAATCGAGTTTTACAGTATACGACAGTATGCCGCCTTCCGTTATGTGAGAACCTGGGCTAACAGTCGCCGCGCGCATCAGAGGAGCCCGCGGATGTCGAAGATTAAAGTCGAGAACCCGATCGTCGATATGGACGGCGATGAAATGACCCGGATCATCTGGGACTTTATCAAGGAAAAACTGATCCTTCCCTATCTCGACATCGATCTGCTCTACTACGATCTGGGTATCGAAGAGCGAGATCGCACCGAAGATCAAATCACGATTGATGCCGCGGAGAAGACCAAAGAAGTCGGCGTTGCCATCAAGTGCGCAACGATCACGCCCGACGAAGAGCGCGTCGAAGAATTTGGCCTGAAAAAAATGTGGCGGAGCCCGAATGGTACGATCCGCAATATCCTGGGAGGCGTCATCTTTCGACAACCGATCATCTGCCAAAATGTTCCACGCCTTGTACCCGGCTGGACACAGCCGATTGTGGTTGGACGACACGCGTACGGCGACCAATACCGTGCGACTGATTTCGTGTTTCCCGGGCCGGGCAAACTGACACTCAAGTTTGAAGGGAATGACGGGAAGGTTATAGAGCGCGAAGTTTTTGACGCACCCGATGCGGGGGTCGCGCTCGCCATGTATAACCTCGAGAAGTCCATCTACGATTTCGCCCGCGCCTCGTTCAATTACGGCCTGAACCTAGGCTGGCCCGTTTACCTATCGACAAAGAACACAATCCTCAAAGCCTATGATGGTCGCTTCAAAGATATCTTTCAGGAGGTCTTTGAAGCCGATTTCAAAGATCAGTTTGATGAGAAGAAGATTTGGTACGAGCACCGGTTGATCGACGACATGGTCGCATCCTCTTTGAAATGGTCCGGCGGGTATGTTTGGGCGTGTAAGAATTACGACGGCGACGTGCAGTCCGATACCGTTGCGCAGGGCTTTGGCTCTCTCGGTTTAATGGCATCACAGCTGATGACACCCGATGGCAAGATTGTGGAGTCGGAAGCGGCACATGGGACCGTGACACGGCACTATCGCCAACATCAAAAGGGGGAAGCCACGTCCACCAATTCAACGGCTTCTATCTTTGCGTGGACCGGCGGGCTCCGTCACCGAGCGAAGCTCGACGATAACGAACCTCTTAAGGTCTTTGCCGAGACGCTGGAAAAAGTCGTGGTGAGCACAATCGAAAGTGGACACATGACCAAGGACCTCGCTTTACTGGTCGGCCCAGATCAGGGATGGCTGACGACGACAGGTTTCTTGGACAAGATTGACGAAAACCTCGCCAAAGCGCTTTCCTGAGATCGCCGAAAACAAGAGGTCTTAAGCTAAGAATTCAATACGCAACCTCAAAATGAAAAAAGGCCGGGTCCAATGGCCCGGCCTTTCCAACGCAATAGTAAGCGCGATTACTTGAGTTCAACCTCTGCGCCAGCTGCTTCCAGCTTCGCTTTGATCTCTTCGGCTTCCGCTTTCGGCGCGCCTTCCTTGACGGCTTTGCCACCAGCTTCGACCAGGTCTTTTGCTTCCTTGAGGCCAAGACCTGTGATGCCGCGGACTTCCTTGATCACGTTGATCTTCTGTGCGCCAGCCGATTTGAGAATGACGTCAAATTCGTCTTTCTCTTCTGCCGCATCGCCACCAGCGTCGCCGCCAGCCGGTCCCGCCATCATCACAGCGCCGCCAGCGGCGGGCTCGATGCCGTATTCATCCTTGAGGATGGTTTTCAGTTCTTGTGCTTCAAGAAGCGTGAGACCCACGATCTCTTCTGCAAGTTTCTTCAGATCAGCCATTGTTCTGTTCCGTTTCCAAATATGTGTTCCAACGCGTGAGCTTTACCCACACAGGTCTCAAGCGGCTTCCGCGCGCTCTTCGACGGTTGAGAGAATGCTTGCGATGTTCGAAGCAGGTGCGCCAATCGCGCCAGCGATGTTCGAAGCAGGCGCGCCGAGGCAACCGGCGATAGAAGCAATGAGCTCCTCGCGCGATGGCATCGATGCGACGGCTTTTACACCGGCAGGGTCGAGCGCCGTTTCACCCATAGACCCACCGAGGATGACAAGCTTGTCATTTCCTTTGGCGTATTTGTCCATAACCCTGGCCGCAGCCGTGGGGTCTTCAGAATAGGCGAAAACGGTCATGCCCGTCAGAAGGTCAGCCAAATGTGCATTCGGCTTTCCGTCAAGGGCGATCTTGGCAAGCCTGTTCTTGGCAACGCGAACGGAACCTTCGGCTTCGCGCATTTGCGCCCGAAGGTCCTGCATCTCAGCAACCGTGAGACCTGCGTAATGGGCTACAACCACAACGCCAGAGCTTTCGAAGATTTGGCCGAGTTCGTCGACCACTTTTTCTTTCTGGGCTCTATCCACAGTTTCACTCCAAGTATAGGAGGGTGACCCTCCCGGCTCATTCACGGCAGGCGACATGCCAACCGAAGAGTCCTTACGGGTCCGTCAGGAATAGCGCCACCAAGGCTGTTGACCCCGGAACGAATTCGTCTGTTCCCGTCTCAGGCAGGGTTTATTCAGCAAGGCTGAACCCACCGTCTCGGACGAAATATCCGAGGCCAAAGCCCCGGACAGAGGGCGTATAGAGCACGTTTTCCGATTTGAGAAGGGGGTAATCCGCAGATCGCGCCAATATTCTTATCGCGAGTGCCCCTGTCATTGAAGGCTAGGTTGCTAAAGGGTCGGTCACGACTCTGATCCAGGCCCAAACCCGCTAACCGAACAGGCGCTAAAGTGTTCTTCCGAGCAGAAACGCCAAAGCCCCCACTGCCAGCACCACCATTAGTTCGCGCCGCCATTTCCGTGGCGGTGGTGGCGCCTTCGAGTTCGACTGCGCGATCAATGCCGCTTCTGCGTATTGCGGCAACTTGGGTCCAAAACGCGCAAGGATTCTTGCCGTTTGGACCATGTCCCTTATCAGGGCCTTCGGGCCGATATTCTCCGCGATGTAACCTTCAACGACTGGTCGCGACACTTTCCAGATGTTGATATGTGGGTTGATGGAACGGGCGACACCTTCGACAACAACCATGGTTCTTTGAAGCAATATGAGCTCGGTTCTGGTCTCCATCCCAAACTTCTCTGTAACCTCAAATAAATAGGCAAGGAGCCGCGCCATGGAAATGCGGCTGGCCTCCATACCGAATATGGGCTCGCCGACTGACCGCAAAGCGCGGGCAAATTCATCAACATCCTGGTCAGCGGGCACATATCCTGCCTCAAAATGAACCTCCGCGACGCGACGATAATCCTTACGAATAAAGCCTATGAGGATTTCGGCGTAGACCCGCCGCGTGTAAGCATCGATGCGCCCCATGATACCAAAGTCCAAGGCCACCAAAGTACCGTCTGGGGACAACTTGAGATTGCCCTGATGCATATCTGCGTGGAAGTAGCCATCGCGCAAGGCGTGGCTCAGAAAGGTCGTAAGTACCTTTTCTCCAAGCCGAACGGTGTCATGCCCATTTGCTTCAATAGCTTTGGGGTCCCCCAAGGGCAGCCCTTCAACCCATTCGAGCGTCATCACACGCCGTGAAGAGAGCGCCCATTTCACCTCCGGCACTCGAAATCCGGTGTCATTCTTCGTGTTGGCCGCAAATTCCGCCGCGGCGGCTGTTTCGAGACGCAGGTCCAATTCGCCATTTACCACGCCTTCAAAGTGCTCAATGACATCCATCGGCCGCAGTCGGCGCGACCCCGGCGACAAAAGCTCGATCATGCGCGCCGCAAAGTAGAAGGCGTCGACATCACGGCGAAAGGCAACCTCAATCTTCGGGCGGAGAATTTTGACCGCGACATCCTCACCCGTATCCAGAAGGCGCGCGCGGTGGACTTGGGCAATCGACGCCGCTGCGACGGGCTCCGAGAACTCGGAAAAAATCGCTTCGACCGAGTGACCAAGTTCCTGCTCAACCATGGACTTTGCAACCGCCGTCGGGAACGCAGGCAGCTTGTCTTGCAGTACACGCAGTTGCTCGGCCAGGTCGGCGCCGACAACGTCGGGTCGCGTTGAGAGTATCTGTCCAAATTTGATGTAAGCGGGTCCGAGGGCGGTCAAAGCGCGGGTGACTGGTGGCTGTGCCGGGTCACCTTTAATGCCCAACCACTTGAACGACCAACCGAGCACCCGAGCGGCGATGCGGAGTGGCGCCGGGGCGTCCATCGCCTCCAGAACCTGGCGCATGGCCCCAGTGCGTTCAAAAGTTGCGCCGGTTCTGATCAAGCGAAGAATGTTGTGCGGGCCGCGCATATGTCAGAGCTTCCAGCCGGAATGGAGCGCGGCAATGCCCATCGACAGATTTCTGTATTTGACCTGGCCGAACCCCGCTGCCCGGATCATCGAGGCAAAGCTCTCCTGATCCGGAAAGCGGCGGATGGATTCAACCAGATATTGGTAGCTTTCCCTATCCCCAGCAATCGCCTGACCCATGCGCGGAATCACGTTGAACGAGTACAGATCGTAGAGCTTTTGCATGGCTTCGTTCGGTAATTGCGAAAACTCTAGCACCATGAGGCGGCCGCCTGGTTTCAGGACGCGGTAGGCCTCTTCAAGGGCATCGCCGATACGGGTCACGTTACGGATACCGAAAGAAATCGTGTACGCGTCAAAGCTCTTATCCTCGAAAGGAAGGGCCATCGCATCACCGGTGATCCAGTCCATGCGATTGACGAACGCTTCGGCTTCAGCACGTTGCCGCCCTTCCACCAACATGGGCTCTGTCAAATCGACGACAACAGCCGTTGCGCCGGGGGCACGCTTCAGAAATCGGAACGCAATGTCCCCTGTACCGCCCGCAACGTCCAAAAGGCGTTGACCGTCGCGGGGCGCCAGCCAATCCATCATCGCGTCTTTCCAAAGGCGGTGCACACCTCCGGACATCACGTCATTCATGATATCGTAGCGGGAGGCAACGCTGGAGAATACGCCGTGGACGAGGCCGGACTTTTCGTCTTCCCTTACGGTTGAGGCACCAAAATGGGTGGTCTTGTTTTCTTCTTGGCTCATCTTTTTGCTTCTTTCGCCGCCGCTCCTTATACCGCGCGGAATAGTCGGAGCCAGCGCTTCTTATGTTCGGAAGGATGTTAATGCTCGAAGTGAGTGAAAGCAGTGTGGCGGGCGCATTCGCCGCAGGTCAGAAGCCCAATGCCTGAGTTGCCCGAAGTCGAAACGGTTAAGAACGGTTTGCGACCAACCATGGAAAACGCTGTCATCGCCAGCGTTGACGTTAATAGACCAGATTTGCGCTGGCCGTTCCCGGATCGAATGAAGGAGCGACTTGAGAACGTCGCTGTAAAGAACCTCCGGCGCAGATCGAAATACATACTCGTCGACTTGTCGAGCAACGAGACACTTTTGATTCATCTTGGTATGTCCGGTCGTATCCTCATTTCTGGCGATCAGGTTGGGGCTTTCCATCATCCGCACCCCGCTCCCCAGAAACATGACCACGTGGTCTTTCATATGCAGTCTGGAGCGCGCATTACGTTCAACGATCCAAGGCGGTTCGGTGCCATGGATTTGATCGAGACTGCCGGTTTGGAAGATCACAAGTTGCTCCGTCAACTTGGTCCGGAACCCTTGAGTAACGCATTCAACGAAAGTTACCTGATTGAGAGCCTAAAGTCGCGCAGAACACCGATAAAGGCCGCTCTCCTCGATCAGAAATTGGTCGCTGGTCTGGGCAACATATACGTCTGTGAGGCGCTGTTTCGGGCTGGAATCTCTCCTTTGCGTAGGAGTGATCGCATTGCGGGGACGCGATTGGCAGAGTTAGTACCACACATAAGAGATGTGTTGAGAGAGGCCATCGAAGCGGGAGGTTCGTCGCTCCGAGACTATCGAACCGCAGGTGGTGAACTTGGATACTTCCAGCACAGGTTTGCGGTATACGGTCAGGAAGGTGAACAGTGTCGAAAGCCTGGCTGTGGCGGCAAAGTGAAGCGTATCGTTCAATCGGGCCGGTCGAGTTTCTACTGCAAGGGTTGTCAAAGATAACTTGAACCCGCGTCCGTGACTGCTAAGCCTTTCGGTGGACCGTAACAGATGTGAGCGACAAACCATGGCTTTTGAAACGATCATCGTCGAGACGGAAGAACATGTGACCACCATCCGGCTAAACCGGCCGGACGCTCTGAATGCCATAAGTCAGACGATGATTCGCGAGCTTGCTGACGCTGTCACCGAAGCCTCTGGAAACGATAAGGTCCGCTGCATCATCCTGACGGGTTCGGACAAGGCATTTGCGGCGGGTGCCGACATCTCCGACATGGCAGAAATGAGCTTTGTCGATGCCTTTGGCCAAGATCTATTCACCGAGCCGTCTGAGCGTATTCTGCGTTGTCGCAAACCTATGATTGCAGCGGTATCGGGTTACGCGCTCGGCGGTGGATGCGAGCTGGCCATGATGTGCGACTTCATTATTGCATCGGACACGGCAAAGTTTGGACAACCGGAGATTAACCTCGGTACTGTGGCCGGCTTAGGTGGCACCCAGCGTTTGACGCGACTGGTCGGCAAATCAAAGTCAATGGACATGCACCTCACGGGCCGCTTCATGAATGCCGACGAAGCAGAACGCGCGGGTCTTGTCAGTCGTATTGTGCCTGCGAAGAAACTTATGGAAGAGGCACTGACGGCCGCGCATAAGATTGCTGAGAAGTCGGCACTTACCGCCATGGCTGTAAAGGAAGCAGTCAATCGCGCGGGAGAAGTGTCGCTGCGGGAAGGTCTGCTGTTTGAGCGTCGTTTGTTCCACTCCCTGTTTGCGACGGATGATCAATCTGAAGGCATGACGGCGTTCCTCGAGAAGCGCGAGGCGCAGTTTCGCGACAAATAGGGGCTTCACAAGCGCTCGGAAACTTCTTATTTGCTCACCAGATATGCGTGTGGAGCCCGCTTAGGCTATGTTGTCTCTGACCGAATGGTTGGACGCGGAACCCTTGCGCTGACTAATTGGAACCGCTGATAGGAAGAGACACCACCATGGCGAATACGCCCCAGTCCAAAAAACGTGCAAGACAGAATCTGCGCCGCCTTGACGTCAACAAGGCGCGACGCTCTCGGATCCGCACTTTCATCCGTAAAGTGGAAGAAGCCATCGCGTCTGGCGACCAAGATGCGGCTAAGGCCGCGCTTAAACAGGCCCAGCCAGAACTGATGCGCGGTGTCACCAAAGGTGTCTATCATAAGAACACGGCTGCTCGGAAAATGTCGCGACTCGCAGCGCGCGTAAAAGCGATCGGCTGACAATCGCTGTCAAGAATGATCGCGCCGAAGCAGGCGCGATTTTTTTTTGGACTGGCTATCTCCATTGAGTTCGCTGAGCAATTTCTTCACGGCGTGGGATTCGGAAGACTGGCGCGCGGTGTCAAGTGCAAAGGGTTGTTGCGACGGCCCCTGCAACAAGCCAAGTTCACCATGCGATTCACGTCCTGGGGGGCAAGTTTCATGGGCACGGGTGAGAGCCCGCCGGTCGGTCAAGTCGATCCGACAAAGGCGTGGCAAATCATTGGAACAAACAGTTCCGCCCGGCTCATTGATGTCAGAACGCGTGCTGAATGGGCATTCGTAGGCGTTCCTGACATTACGGAATTGGCGCAAGAACCACTCTTTGTTGAGTGGTCTCGCTATCCGGACATGTCCCTCAATCACGCGTTTGCGGAGGAAGTTGAGGCGGCCACTGGAAGTGATAGTTCCGGACCACTTCTCTTCATCTGTCGATCCGGCGCGCGATCCTTGAACGCGGCGACTAAGGTGGCTGATCATTTTGCGCGGAAAGGCGTTTCAGTCACTTGCTTGAACGTTGCTGAGGGGTTTGAGGGGGATTTGGACGCATCGGGACACCGGGGTGACCAAAATGGTTGGAAGGCCCGGGGGCTGGCTTGGCGCCAGTCTTAAACAGAAAAAGAAGTAGCGGGCCAAATATGACAAACGAAACTTGGGGTGAGATCCGTAAGGGTCTTCTGTCTGCAGTCGGAAAGAACAATTATGTAAACTGGATTGAACCGCTTGAGCTTGCTGGCTTGAACGGTGGAGTTGCAACGTTTTTTGTACCGACAAATTTTATGGGAAACTTGGTGTCGCGCAATTTTGGCGACCAAATTCAGAAGGTTCTACGGAACGCGGGCGAAGCTGTATCGCGGGTGGAGTTTTCGGTTCCGTCGCAACCTAAGCCGAATGCGAAACGCGTACCTTCCGCGCACAGCGAAGACGAAAAGGCGAAACCGGTGATGGTATCTGGCACAGACGAGGTGCCGGGCGCCCCAATCGACAATCGCTTTACCTTCGATACCTTTGTTGTCGGCAAACCCAACGAGCTGGCCCACGCGGCCGCACGCCGTGTCGCCGAGGGTGGCCCTGCGACTTTCAACCCGTTCTTCCTCTATGGTGGCGTCGGTTTGGGCAAGACACACTTGATGCACGCGATAGCTTGGGAACTTCGTAACCGTTCGCCCGAACTGACTGTCGTCTACCTCTCTGCCGAGCAGTTCATGTACCGTTTTGTACAAGCGCTGCGCGACAAAGACATGATCGCGTTCAAACAACTGTTCCGTTCGGTCGATGTGCTTATGATTGACGATGTGCAATTCATCGCAGGCAAAGACGCGACCCAGGAAGAGTTCTTTCACACGTTCAACGCTTTGGTCGACCAGAACAAGCAGATCATCGTTAGCTCTGACCGCGCGCCGACGGACATCGACGGCATCGAAGACCGTATCGTCAGCCGCCTACAGTCCGGTTTGGTCGTTGATTTGCACCCAACGAACTACGAGTTGCGCCTTGGCATTCTTCAACAGAAGGTGGAGCAATTCTCCGAGCAGTTTCCGAACCTGGAAATCCAGGACGGTGTGTTGGAGTTTCTGGCCCATCGCATCTCCACAAACGTCCGTGTTCTCGAGGGGGCGTTGATGCGGCTTTTCGCTTTTGGTTCGCTCGTCGGGCGTGAAATCACGATGGAACTGACGCAAGACTGTCTTGCCGATGTCATTCGACACAGCGACCGAAAGATCACCGTCGAGCAAATCCAGCGTAAAGTCAGCGAACACTATAACATCCGTCTTTCAGATCTGATTGGACCGAAACGCGTCCGCAACTTTGCGCGTCCACGTCAGGTGGCCATGTATCTGTCAAAGCAGATGACGACGCGGTCCCTACCGGAGATCGGACGTCGCTTTGGGGGGCGGGATCACACCACTGTCATGCACGGGGTTCGCAAGATCGAGGAGCTTATGCAACAGGACAGCCAGATCGCCGACGACCTGGAAATGTTGCGCCGCGCCCTGGAGGCCTGATCTGCTGACGGAGTTTCTTCCTTGGCTGGTCATCGCTGCGGTTATCATAGGCATTGCGAAGGGTGGGCTTGCGTCGGCTTCGGCGCTCGCCGTCCCGTTCCTTGCGATTGTTATGAGCCCAATCCAGGCTGCGGCGCTGGCTCTACCGGTTTTGCTTGTCACGGACGTTGCGGCGCTATGGCTTTATCGTAAGGACTTCTCGAAAAGGAATGTCGCAATTCTATTGCCAGCGATGCTCGCTGGTATTGCTCTTGCGACAGTATTGGTGCCCTACACGCCTGAACCGATATTACTGGCTTTCACAGGTCTCATTGGGCTGTGGACGGTCGGACGCCGATGGTTTGGAAAGCATGCCCCAGCTCAGCAATCGCCGAAGGTGGCCCTCGGCCTCTTCTGGGGCACTGTCGCTGGCGTTACAACATTCATTACGCATTCGGGCGCACCGCCGACCCAAGCGTATCTGCTACCCCAAAACTTGCCGCGTCTGATTTTTGCTGGGACCATGGCGATCACATTTGCACTGGCAAACTTTGCGAAAATCCCAAGCTACTACGCGCTCGGGTATTTCGAAGGGCTTAACTGGGCGTTGATCGGTGGACTTGCCGTTGTTGGTATTGCCAGCACGTTCCTTGGCAGATGGATGGTGAAAGCGATGTCGGACAAGGTCTACATGCGCATCATTGAAATGCTGCTTTTTGTCCTGTCCTGCATTCTCTTGACGAAAGCAGCTTTGACAGTTTCCTGAAGCTCAGGCGCGTCGGCGTCTTGGCTGTCGCTTACGGCTCCCATGCTTCTCCATAACTTCAGCGGCTTGTGCTTTCAGTTCCGGATCGCGGCGCAGCGCAAAAATCTGTTCTTTTGCGAAGGCCGTCGCCTCCTTGTGGTCAACAATCGGGGAGGGATAGCCTGCCGCCATTGCTTCGACAGTGGTTAGCTCGTGGACCGACTTTCCCGGAATGCCGGCAAGCTCCGGGACCCAGCGGCGTGTGAAGTCACCCGTCGGGTCCTGATCCAACCCTTGCTTGGTCGGTGAGTAGACACGCACGGTATTGATACCTGTGACACCGGATTGCATTTGCACTTGTGGCCAGTGAATACCCGGCTCGTAGTCCGTGAAGAGCCGAGCAAGGACCTGCCCACTTTCGCGCCACGGCAACCATAGATCATAGGATGCGAAGGACACCAACATGGCGCGCATTCTGAAGTTCATCCACCCGTTTGCAGCAAGGTACCGCATACAGGCATCAACAAAAGGAAAACCGGTCAGTCCCTGCGCATAGCGTTCCAGACGTTCCGGATTGCTCACTCTCAGCGCATCATAGGCTGAAATCATAGAACGATGTTCCAGGTCCGGCTCATCTTCCAGTTTCTGGCTGAAGTGACAGTGCCAGTGCAGGCGCCCCACGAATGAGTTTAGCGACTTGGGCCAGTATCCCCGCGCCTCTGATTCCGTGGCACGTAGCGCGCGTTGTCTTTCAACCGTCGCTTGATAAACCTCCCGCATCGACATCGACCCCCAAACAAGATGTGGCGAAATACGGGAACACCCGTCTTCACCCTCCACTGGTGTCGACATTTCTTTTTGATAGAACTCTCCGCGGTCTTCCAGGAAACTCCGCACCGTTTCCTTCGCAGCCGAACGTCCAGGCAATTGAAGCCATTCTAGTTTTGGATCCGGTTTTGGATCGGGAAGGGGATCCTTGACGTCGCTCACCCAGGTAATCGTGGCTGGTGCTGGAAGTACAGGCTCTTCCATCAACGTATCCCAGCGCTTTGCCCATCCATCTCGCTTTGTATTGCGGCCGCGTTCAATGCCGAACTGCCAGTACTCGACAAACGAAATGCCTTCCGCACCACACCAATTGCGCACTCGATTGTCCCGCACAAAACTCCATGCGTCGCCTGTCTCTTCATGGGCATGGAGCTGGAACTTGCCATGCTTTTTTCTGAGGTGTGAGAGGACATCCAGCACGTCACCAACGCGCGTGACAAGCTGCCCTCCACGGCTCGAAATCTTGGCCACCAGACTTGCCAGCGCGCCGCGCATGAATTGATCTTGGCGACCGCTTCGTTCCGGCAGCTCCCAAAGTTCTGGCTCATAGATATAGAGCGGCAAGACCGGCCCGTGTTGCGCGGCTGCGGTTAAGGCAGCATGGTCCTCAAGACGGAAGTCACGTTTGAACCAGACGATTTGAACTTGGGTCACAGCATTTGCCTTCAATTCGGTCACTCGGTGCAATCTAGAAGCCAAATTCCAACGTCCAGTGCACCGTCACTTGACCCCGTCAACGCTTGCGGAGAGATTCACGCAAGACCATTGCACGTGGGTGAAAAACCGATAGGTTTGATGCCCCGGGATAGACGGAGCGAGCTGATGGAATTCTCGATCGAGCGGGCGGCCCTTTTGAAGGCGGTCGCACAGGCGCAGTCGGTTGTCGAGCGGCGAAATACAATCCCGATCCTTGCTAATGTTCTCATTGAAGCCGAGGGCGATGTTGTAAGTTTTCGGGCAACCGACCTCGACATTGAAGTGGTCGATCAAGCGCCTGCGAAAGTTAGCCGCTCTGGATCGACGACCGTCAGCGCGGTCACGTTTCACGAAATTGTCCGCAAGCTGCCGGATGGTGCTTTGGTGACCATCATTGACGACGGTGCCAGCGGGCGTCTGTCTGTGGAAGCTGGTCGTTCGAACTTTTCGCTCGCAACGCTGCCTCGGGAAGATTTCCCGGTGATGGCAAGTTCAGAGTATGAAGCGAATTTCGCGGCGCCAGCACCAGTTTTGAGGCGCCTCTTCGACAAATCGAAATTTGCAATCTCCACTGAAGAGACGCGGTACTATCTGAATGGCGTCTACATGCACGTGTCAGATTCCGATGGAAAGCAGGTGCTTCGTTGTGTGGCCACGGACGGCCACAGGCTCGCTCGGATCGATGCGGACCTGCCCGAGGGGGCGGGTAACATGCCCGGTGTCATCGTGCCGAGAAAAACTGTGGGCGAGTTGCGCAAGCTCCTGGAGGATGACGAAGCCGAGATCGCGGTGAGTGTATCCGAGACCAAAGTGCGTTTTGCCACGCCGGGGATCACGCTCACATCGAAAGTCATCGACGGGACGTTTCCAGATTACACGCGCGTAATTCCGGGCGGGAATACGCGCCGCCTCGAGGTGGATGCATCCGATTTTGCGCAAGCCGTCGATCGCGTCGCGACGGTCAGTTCCGAGCGGTCACGCGCCGTCAAACTGGCACTTGACGAAGACCGCTTGATCCTTTCCGTCAACGCGCCAGACAGCGGTGCCGCAGAAGAAGAGCTGGGTGTTGCCTATCAGGCAGATCCCTTGGAAATCGGCTTCAACGCAAAGTACCTCCTAGAGATCGCCAGCCAAGTTGATCGCGAAAACGCTGTATTTCTGTTCAACTCTTCCGGCGACCCCACGTTGATGCGCGAAGGCAATGACGAAAGCGCTGTATATGTCGTCATGCCAATGCGCGTTTGACGTCTGTCGTTGAACTCACAGTCTCTCATCTAAGGTCTCATCGTCGGACGACGTTAAACCTGGATGGGCGCCCGGTTGCCTTGTTTGGACCCAACGGGGCAGGCAAGACCAACATACTCGAAGCGGTGTCGTTATTATCCCCAGGCCGGGGCCTCAGACGCTCCAACGCCGATGATCTCATGCGTCGGCAAGAGGCGCTGGGCTGGCGCGTGTCCGCAGTTATTCGCGCTGGTGGTAAGATGCATGAAATCACTACGGACGCGGAGCCGGGCAAGTCCCGGGACGTCTACATCGATGAAAAGTCAGCGCCGCAAATCTCCCTTGGACAAATAGCGCGCATGGTATGGCTGATCCCTTCGATGGATCGTCTTTGGATCGAAGGGGCGGACGGTCGGCGTCGGTTTCTTGATCGTATCGCGATGAGCTTTATCCCATCCCATGCCAAGGCTGTGCTCGCCTATGAAAAGGCGATGCGCGAACGCAACCGGCTGCTGAAGGATATGGTGCGCGACGCCCATTGGTATGTTGCGCTTGAAAAACAAATGGCGGGAAGTGCTGTAGAGGTTATGCAGAACCGGGCTTCGTCCGTCTCGCGTATCCATGCCGCGCAGGGTTCGGCGGAGACCGCATTTCCTGCCGCGGACCTTGATCTAGTACACCCCGACCGGGCACTGCCGGATGAGGAAGCGGATCTTGTTGAGGCATTTGCAGAAAATCGATCTGCTGACATTCGTGCAGGACGCACGCTTATTGGGCCGCACAGGATCGATCTTTCGTCTCATTACGCAGAAAAAGGCGTCGCTGCCGCACAATGCTCAA
Source organism: Pseudomonadota bacterium (assembly GCA_039024895.1). GTDB lineage: Bacteria > Pseudomonadota > Alphaproteobacteria > Rhodobacterales > Rhodobacteraceae > JAJDOD01. The sequence goes on from JBCCPJ010000017.1 coordinate 56,036, forward strand.
CGGGCGAGCAAAAGGCACTGCTGATATCGCTCGTTCTATCGAATGCGCGCGCTTTGAAGGAAGATACCGGCGCGCCGCCCATCATCTTACTGGACGAGGTCTCCGCACATCTTGACCAGGATCGAAGGGCGGCGCTCTACGACGAGATATGTGCCCTAGGCGCGCAAGCTTGGATGACCGGGACAGGAAGCGAGTTGTTTGCGGAGCTCGAAGAAAGGGCCCAGCTTTTTGAAGTTACTGATCATCATGGGGAAAGCCGCGTCGAACAGGTTAATCTGTCGTGACAATAACGCTAGCCGATGCCGCACTTTATATTGCCGCGCTCTTTGTCCTCTTTCTGACGCCCGGCCCGGTTTGGGTGGCCTTGATCGCGCGCGGCATTTCCGGTGGCTTTCACGCTGCGTGGCCGCTGGCCCTCGGTGTCGTTGTGGGGGACGTTATTTGGCCGCTTCTGGCGATCCTTGGCGTCACCTGGATTTTGTCCGTTTTCGAGAACTTCATTCTCGTTTTGCGTTGGGTGGCTTGCATCACTTTCGTTGTTATGGGCTGGTTGGTCATTAAGCATCGGCACAGGACAATCGCTTCCGACAGTCGCCTCACGCGCCCAGGAATGTGGGCGGGATTTCTCGCCGGCCTGATCGTCATTCTGGGCAACCCAAAAGCGATCTTATTCTATATGGGCGTGCTTCCAGGTTTCTTTGATCTGGCTCAGCTTACATGGCTCGATATTGCCGCTATCTGCGCAATGTCGATGCTTGTCCCTCTGGTGGGCAACCTGATTCTCTCTGTTTTCATCGATCGCGCTCGGCGCGTTCTCCGATCCCCGACGGCGCTTTCCCGAACAAATCTGGTTGCGGGCATTCTGCTTATCTGCGTCGGAATCATCATCCCCTTCACTTAGAGTTTGCCAGCAACCCAAAATTGGTTATATAATATTACCAATTATAGGAGCACGCCCATGGAAATGCCCGCGCCGTCACCTGAGATACTTGCGCGAAAGCCACGTATCGTCAGCAGATTGTCTGGGGTCCTGCCCGAGGGTGCCGTAATCTCTGACGAGGCGGAAACCCGGGCTTACGAGTGCGACGGCCTCACGGCATACACATGCCCTCCCCTTTGCGCCGTCTTGCCGTCGACGACGGAAGAGGTTTCTGAAGTCTTAAAGATCTGCCATGCGGAGGGCGTACCGGTCGTGCCCCGCGGCTCGGGCACATCACTCGCCGGGGGCGCGCTACCCACAGCCGACTCGGTCATACTGGGCATAGCGCGCATGAATGATGTTCTCGACATTAGCTACGATGATCGAACGATACGGGTGCAAACCGGTCGTACAAATCTCTCCGTAACGGGTGCAATCGAGGATGACGGCTTTTTCTACGCCCCTGATCCGTCTTCACAACTGGCCTGCGCGATTGCTGGCAACATCGCAATGAACTCCGGTGGGGCTCACTGTCTCAAATACGGTGTTACGACCAATAATCTGCTTGGCGTCAAAATGGTCATGATGGACGGCACCATCGTCACAATTGGCGGCGCGCATATGGATGCGGCTGGCTACGACTGGCTGGGCGTCATCTGTGGTTCGGAAGGCCAGCTTGGTGTCGTCACGGAAGCAACGTTGCGCATTTTGCCAAAACCAGAAGGCGCGCGCCCGGTTTTGATCGGCTATCGGTCAGCCGAAATTGCTGGCGCCTGCGTATCCGATATTATTAAAGCCGGTGTCTTACCAGTTGCCATCGAATACATGGACCGAAAGGTCATCGAAGTGGTCGAGGATCACGCAAAGGCTGGCTACCCCGATTGCGAAGCGCTTCTCATCGTCGAAGTGGAGGGAGCCCCGGAAGAGATTGATGCCCAGCTTGGCATCATCAAGCAGATTGCACGCCGCCACCACCCGGTCGAGTTGCGGGAAGCGGGTGATGCCGACGAAGCTGCACGCATCTGGCTTGGACGGAAAAGTGCTTTTGGCGCCATGGGTCAAATCAATGACTACATGTGCCTGGATGGCACGATCCCGGTTTCGGAACTTCCGTTTGTATTACGACGCATTGGCGAGCTTTCCGATGAATACGGACTTGCTGTTGGCAATGTCTTCCACGCGGGCGACGGCAATATGCATCCGCTGATCCTGTTCGATGCCAATAAGCCAGGCGACCTTGAAACCTGTGAAGCGCTTGGCGCAGACATTTTGAAGCTTTGCGTCGAAGTTGGCGGGTGCCTCACGGGCGAACATGGCGTTGGCATAGAGAAGAGAGACCTGATGGACGTACAATTCGCTCCGGCCGACATGGAAGCTCAAATGCGGATCAAAGACGTATTTGACCCGGCTTGGCTGCTAAACCCGGCAAAAGTGTTCCCGCTGCACATTTCCGCCTCGCGCAGGGAAAAAATGGGACACGCCGCCTAAGCCGATGCTTGCACCCGATACAGAAGAACTACTTGCCGAGGCAATTGCGTCCGCCGAGACGCCGTTGAGCATCTGTGGGGGGACCACGCAGGGCATCTCGACCGATGGAAACCCACTTTCGACCGCGAACCTATCCGGGATTGTCCTCTATGATCCCGGTGCCCTCACACTGATTGCCAAAGCGGGTACGCCTGTTGCGGAAATCGAGGAAGCGCTCGCAGCGGAAAAACAGTTACTTGCTTTCGAACCGATGGATTACCGAACGCTTCTCGGGACGGAAGGTACTCCAACGATTGGTGGTGTTGTCGCCAGCAATAGCTCCGGTTCGCGCCGCGTACAGGCGGGCGCATGCCGCGATTACCTTCTGGGCGTGCGTTTCGTCGATGGCGAAGGTTCGATTATTAAGAACGGCGGCCGCGTGATGAAGAACGTGACAGGGTACGATGTGGCCCGCCTTATGTGCGGTGCCTATGGGACGTTGGGCGTTCTGACTGAAGTTGGTTTCAAAGTCCTGCCCGCGTCGGAGACGACATCTACGCTTGTTTACCATGACCTAGATTGGAGTGAGACGGCGGCGGCTTTTGCGGCTGCCATGTCCTCACCTTTTGAAGTTTCCGGTGCTGCGCGCCTTCCAACGGGCGCCTTTGAGACTCAACACGCTTGCGTCTTGATCCGATTGAGCGGCTTTACAGATTCAGTTGCGTACCGTTGTCGAAAGCTGTCAGACCTGCTCGAGACAGTTGTCGGTCGTCCACCCGAACAGATCCTTTCTGGGCCTGAAGTCAACGACGGCCTTTGGAAGAAGGTCAGAGATGTCGAGGCCTTTGCGGGCATGGATGCAGACATCTGGCATATCTCGATGAGGCTAACCGAGCTTTCTAAACTTAAACCTTTGGGCAAGCTAGACGACTTCGTTTTTGATTGGGCTGGCGGCCGTGTTTGGGCGAAGGTTGCGCCAGGCACTGACGTTCGCGCGCTTCTTGCCCCGTTTGAGGGGCACGCAACTCTTGTAAAGGGTGGGACAAACTTGCCGCGGTTTCATCCTGAGACCGAGGTTTTGGCCAAAATGGCGGGTGCCTTGCGCTCGAAATACGATCCAAAAGGCATTCTAAACCCGAGGTTAATGGGCTGATGCAGACAAGTTTTTCTGAAGAGCAGCTCAAGGATCCAGGAACTAAGCGGGCAAATGAAATCCTGCGCTCCTGTGTGCATTGTGGTTTTTGCACCGCAACGTGTCCCACGTACCAAGTGTTGGGCGACGAATTAGACAGCCCGCGCGGGCGCATATACCTGATGAAAGATATGCTGGAAAATGACCGCCCAGCAGATGCGAAGACGGTTAAGCATATCGACCGTTGTTTGTCTTGCTTGGCGTGTATGTCGACCTGTCCATCGGGCGTTCACTACATGCATCTGGTCGATCATGCCCGTGCCCACATTGAGAAGACTTACAAGCGCCCGCTGTTTGAGCGCTTGCTACGCAACACGCTAGCGATGATATTGCCCTACCCCGGACGCTTCCGGTTGGCACTTCTCGGGGCGAAGATGGCGCGGCCTTTTAAAGCGCTAGTTCCCGATCCACGCTTGCGCGCCATGCTCGATATGGCCCCCAAGCGCATTCCGCCCGTCAGCCGCAACGATGATCCGCAGAGTTTTCCGCCGCAAGGCAAAGCAAGGATGCGCGTAGCGCTGATGACCGGATGTGCGCAGAAGGCGCTGAATACCAACATCAACGATGCGACGATCCGACTGCTCACAAGGCTCGGATGTGAAGTGGTCGTTGCCAAAGGTGCCGGGTGTTGCGGCGCACTGGTCCATCACATGGGCCGGGAGGATGAAAGCCACCGTTTTGCGGCCGACAATATCAATGCCTGGACAGCTGAGGGCGTAGATGCGGTCGTCATCAACACCAGCGGCTGCGGCACAACGGTCAAAGACTATGGTCACATGTTTCGGAATGATCCACTGGCGGAGAAAGCCGCCGAAGTGAGCGACAAAGCGATGGACGTCTCGGAACTTTTGAAAAAACTTGATGTTCAGGCACAAGCGCCCGTGCCGATGAAAATTGCGTATCATGCGGCATGCTCTCTACAACATGGCCAGCAAATCAAAAGCGCGCCAAAGGATCTCCTGAAGAAGGCCGGTTTCGAAGTCGTAGAACCCAAAGATCCGCATCTTTGCTGTGGGTCAGCAGGCACATACAATTTGATGCAACCTGAGATCTCCGGCGAACTGAAGTCCCGTAAGGTTGCAACGCTCGAAGCGAAGACTCCGGACGCCATCGCCGCCGGGAATATTGGTTGTATGATGCAAATCGGTTCAGGCACCGACGTTCCAATTGTACATACTGTGGAGCTTTTGGACTGGGCGACCGGAGGCCCCAAGCCGATGGCGCTTGGCTGAAACACAGAACTCGACATATTATTGCCGCATCACCCGGCTACTGACTCTGCCGAAGCGGGAAGAGGTCTGTTCATATGCGACTTGTGCTAGCCGCGGTTTTTGCGGCCCTTACCTCTGCATCTGCAGTGGCACAGGATGACGAATCCTCAAATCTTACCAAGATAATGACGGCATACGACGCCCAGGGCTGGGAAGGTGTCGGCCGTTTGAACATTGGTTGGGGGGGCATGTGCACCGGCGCGCTGATCTCCCCCCGGATCGTGCTAACCGCCGCCCATTGTGCGTTTAACGCACATTCTGGGGAACTCATGAAGCCCGAAGACATCGTCTTTCACGCCGGTTTTCGGAATGGACATGCAAAGGCCTCGCGGAGGGTGCGTCGCATTGTGACGCATCCCGACTACGTTTTTACGGGTGCGGAGGCGGCCGGGCACGTCGCGCATGATCTCGCTTTGTTTGAACTGGCAAGCGAAATTCGCCTGCCGAATGTAAAGCCTTTTGCGACAGCCAAACGACCGCGCAAGGGTCAAGCCGTTGGTGTGGTGTCCTACGCGCATGACCGCGCGGACTCTCCGTCGATACAAGAAGTTTGCTATGTTCTCGCCCGACAGCGCGGCACGCTTGTTCTCTCGTGTAATGTTGATTTTGGCTCGTCAGGCGCGCCAATCTTCGCAGAACAGGATGGCCAGGCACGCATCGTTTCCGTCGTTTCTGCTAAGGCAGAGGTGCGGGGCCGAAAGGTGGCCTTGGGTACAAACCTGGAAAGGCCATTGTCCGAATTAATGGCTATCTTGAACAGCGGCGGCGGCCCTCAGGTTGTGTCGGCACCGGACGTCAACATTATGCGCCCCAATACAACGCGCACTTTGTCTGGGGGCGACGGCGCAAAGTTCCTTCGACCGTGACTTGACCTTGCGGCGCAAACCGACACGATCCGATGATGCGGTTTCTGGTTTTAGTAATTTTGATTTTGCCGGGTGCTTCCTCGGCGGCGGACCTTTTCGCCTCGGCGGGCCGCATCGAGGGGTCTGACGGACGCGCCATTTGTTCGGCGTCCCTTATTGCGCCCGACATTATCGTCACAGCGGCCCATTGCGTTTCCGCAGAAAGTGAGCGCGCGCTTTTCTTTCGTCTAGGCAGCGAACCTGAGGGCGTTGCCTATCCTGTCAATCGCATCGAACAGCATCCGTTTTTTGAAGATTTTGGCCGGTATACGCGGCTCAGGTTCGATATTGCCCTTGGGCGTCTCTCTCAGCCGATCAAGTCTAGTCTCGCGAAACCCCTGACGCTCGGGAGCGACGCGGTGTTGGGCGAAAATCTCTACATCGTAAGTTGGCCGCGCGGTTCCGGCGAGCGACCGCGTCAGCGGCGTTGCTATGTGATCGAAGGCCAAATATCCGGCGTTGTCACGCTTGGGTGTCGGGTTCGCGGTGGAGAAAGTGGTGCGCCACTCATGCGACTGACCGAAAACGGCGTTGAGCTTGTGGCAATCCTGAACAGCACATCGCGTCAAAAAGGCCAATCGGTCGCCTTGGCCGCGGACGTGAGATTGCGCATTCCACCGCTCTTGGATCGACTAAGAAATACCCCTTGAAACCACTTTTCGGCATTCCTAGCTAACGGGTGTCGGAGGCCGATGAAGGCTCTGGCAGAATCACCGCCTTGCCCCGTTGGGGAGGCATATTGGTATCGCTCAAAGGAGGATAACCTGATGAGAAGGTTTGACCTTGCACCGTTGCATCGCGCAACCGTCGGATTCGATCAAATCGCCGACATGATGGACCGTATTCTGTCTGACACAGCGCAGACACAGTCTTACCCACCCTACAACATTGAAAAAACTGCCGATGATGCTTGGCGCATCTCGATCGCCGTGGCTGGCTTCAGCGAAGACGACTTGAGTGTAGAAGTTCGCGAAAATGCGTTGGTTGTATCCGCGCGGAAGGCGGACGAGCCGGAAGATCGCGCATATCTGCACCGTGGAATTGCAAACCGCGCATTTGAACGGCGTTTCACACTCGCCGACCACGTACGCGTCTCGGGCGCAAGCCACGCAAACGGTATGCTCCACATTGATCTTTTGCGTGAAGTGCCAGAAGCACTGAAACCGCGCCGTATTCAGATCGCAGCGGGTGACACCGTGGAGGCAAAGGCCGTCGAAGCCTCTTAAACCGTTTATAGACCTAAAAGCTGGGCCCGCTCTATCAAAAGCGGGCCCTTTCCGCTTTACATCTTACAGGTAAAGCGGACGCGACAGGTTATGTCATATTGACGTGGGTTTAGGAGGGTTTGATGGCACCCAAACGTGGCTTTTGGTCGGGCATGACGCTGCAACTTCGCTTTCGTTGGTTCTTGGGCTTGGGGTATATCGTGGCCGCAATTTATGTTGCGTCTTCCGCACCGCTGCTCGGTGTAACACTGCTGATGCTCCCGGTTTTTTGGAGCGTCCTCGTCATCTGGACAGGAAGCGAAGCGGGGGTCAGTTATGGACCACACAGCCGCAATCGCGAAACAGCTTTTAGCTATACCATAAAATACCTTTGGAACGTATCGAGAGGTCTCAAAGCACTCCTTGCCTTGTTAGGTGTCGCCGCAGTTATCGGCGGCCTTGGTTGGATCAGTACCGAGAATCTTCGTGTCGCTGCTTCAGAACCAACTCTGACAGAGCGGGCCGTTAGTACCGCCGATGCCGCGGCGGAAAGGACCCGAGAAACAGCACGGAACTGGTATTCAACGGTGACAGGCTGGTTTGGTTCTGAGGAGGACGAAAGTCAGCCCTAACTCTTTATTCTCCGTATGGGATCCATACGGTTTTCACCTCCGTCGCCGCATGGAGGAACGCCTCATCGGAGGGTCTGCCGCTGGCGATCCATGTTCGCTTCAGATTGCTGGCAGCCTCGAATTCTATCGTTTTGGAGAGATTTCGACTTGAGAAGCTCCAAACCGCGTCAATGTCAGCATGCCCGCCGATCGGCTTCGCCAATTCCTCATGCGCCCCGCTGAGTATATTGACCACACCGGCTGGAATATCTGACGTCTCGAGGACTTCGATAAAATCCAAGGCAATGAGCGGGGCTTCTTCGGACGCTATGACCGTGAGGCAATTGCCCATGGAAAGCGCCGCGCCAATGATATCTGCCAAGTTGGTCAACGGCTCTTCGCAGCCCGCAAAAGCGGCAATCTTACCAACCGGCTCATGCATGGCCAACGCCGTACCTCTCATGGGAACAGGCTTTGCTCTGCCATCAAATTTGTCCGCCCACGCTGCCCAGGTGAAAAAGGCATCTACGCCTGCTGCAACTTCAGCCGCACCCGACTTTCGCCCGGTCATCGCATTTAGGCGTGCGGCGAACTCAGCGCCTCTTGCGCTGAGGTTTTCCCCAAGAAAATAGAGTATCTGGGCCCGGGCATGTGCCGTAGTCTTTGCCCAGCTTTTGGCGGCGTTCATGGCCTCTACAGCGTTGCGGACATCCTTGCGATTGCCAACGGGGGCATGGCCAATCACTCGGCCTTTTACGTCATGCACGGCGCGCGAATAGCCGCTATCTGGCCGTGTTTGTTTGCCGCCGATATAGAACTTTGCCGTCCGATCCACCGTATCGGGCTCTGCGATGCTTCCCTTGGTCCCAGCCGCCAGCTTGCGCGTCTCTTTCGGCTTTTTCCGAGTGTAGGCACGAAGGCCTTCCCATCCACCTTCTCGCCCGAACCCACTTTCGCGCACACCACCGAACCCAGCGGCCGCGTCGAACAGGTTGGTGGCGTTCACCCAGACAACACCGGCAGCCACTTTAGGGGCGATGTCCAGCGCGAGGTTTACATTCTCCGTCCATATTGTCGCCGCTAGGCCGTATCGCGTGTTATTGGCCAACTCCACGGCCTCAGACGGGGTTCGAAAAGTTGTGGTTACGAGGACCGGGCCGAAAATCTCTTCCTGCATCAATGGGTCGGCGACAGACAATCCACTGATGAGTGTCGGCGGATAAAAACAGCCCTTCGTCGGCACATCTGTTTCAGCGTGGTAAACATCGCCCCTTGAACTTTCGACTATGGCTTTGATGGCCTTAAGTTGTTCGGGGCTGACAATTGCACCCACATCAATGCACTTATCGAGCGGGTCGCCCAAGCGCAGCTTATCCATCCGTGACTTGAGCCGCCTCAGAAAATCGTCCGCTATCCCTTCTTGGACCAACAATCGCGAGCCAGCACAGCAAACCTGGCCCTGGTTGAACCAAATGGCATCCACCAGACCTTCGATGGCGCTGTCGATATCTGCATCGTCGAAGACAATGTAAGGAGATTTGCCCCCAAGCTCGAGGGTGAGTGCCTTGCCGCTTCCCGCCGTATGGCGGCGTATAACTCGTCCAACTTCTGTCGAGCCGGTAAACGCGATTTTGTCGATGTCGGGATGGTCGACGATCATCTGGCCCACTTCGCCATCGCCGGTGACGATATTCAGAACACCAGGCGACAAACCTGCTTCACGTGACAAGTCGGCAAATAGCAGGGCAGTTAGGGAGGTATATTCTGCGGGTTTCAGAACAACCGTGTTACCCATCGCCAAAGCAGGCGCCACTTTCCAAGCCAGCATCAGAAGCGGGAAGTTCCACGGGACGATCTGACCACAGACACCGATTGGCTCATGTTCTGGTAGCTCACTTTCCATCAACTGAGCCATGCCCGCATGGTAATAGAAATGTCGGATCACAAGCGGCACGTCGATGTCGCGACTTTCCCTGATTGGTTTACCGTTATCGAGGGTTTCCAGCACTGCGAAAAGTCGCGCGTGTTTCTGGACCAGCCGCGCGAGAGCATACAGAACACGCGCGCGTGCTTTTGGATCCTTTGCCCATTCTACTTGCGCAGATTGCGCCGCTCTCACCGCCGCATTCACATCGCGCTTTGTTGCCTGACTTACCGTCGCGAGCGTTTTACTTGTCGCGGGGTTCTTTGATGGAAACGTCTTTCTGGGTTTTGTGAAGCTGCCATTGATGAACGAGCCGAATGACTTATGAGTATCAAGCCACGCCAGAGCCTCAGATGCGTCTTCGGGTGCCGCTCCGTACTCCATTGTCTCGAAGATTTCCGCTACTTTCATGCCCTACCTTCTTACTTGACTGTGGCGCAGCGTGCGTTCTCACCCAAGTGGGTGTCTGTAGCCGGCTGAATAATGTCCGGTCACAAAGTGCTCCAATTGCCGTTCGATATCACCGAGGAGCGAGGACGCGCCAAATCGGAACAAATCGTTTTGGAGCCATCGGTCGCCAAGCTCATCTTTCACCAGCGTTAAATAGGTGATCGCATCTTTCGCTTTCGATATGCCACCCGCCGGTTTGTACCCAACCCGGAACCCCGTCAGATCGTGAAAGCCTCGGATGGCGCGCATCATGACAAGCGACATCGGAAGCGTTGCGTTCACAGTTTCCTTGCCGGTGGACGTTTTTATGAAATCGGCCCCGGCCATCATGCAGACCCAACTGGCCCGCGCGACATTGCGGAGGGAACCTAACTCTCCCGTTGCCAAGATCGCTTTCACATGCGCATCGCCGCAAGCCTCCCGAAAGGCAAGCATTTCTTCATAAAGGGCAGGCCAGTTCCCAGTAAGCACATGACGGCGAGAGATCACGATGTCTATCTCGCGCGCGCCGGCCGCCACGCTCTCGCGAATTTCGGCAACACGCAATTGGAACGGGGAAAGTCCCGCTGGAAAGCCGGTGGAAACTGCCGCTACGGGTATGTTTGTTCCTGAAAGCCCAGCAACGGCGGCTTCGATCATGTCGTGATAAACACAGACAGCCGCGACGGTAATGCCCGGCAAGCCAAGTGCATCCAACAAATCCGCTCTGGCTGGCTGTCGCGCCTTGGCGCATAGCCGATGGACCCGCCCAACGGTGTCATCGCCCGACAGCGTTGTCAGGTCGATCATCGTGATTGCCTTTGCCAACCACGCGGCCTGGTGCTCTTTCTTGACGGTGCGTCGTCCGGGGAGGGACGCCGCACGCCGTTCGATCGCGCTTGTGTTTGCCTGCAAGCTGCGGACCAGATCCAAGTCGAGCGGCATGCCCGTATTCCGAGGCTCCTGCACCTGCGGCAACCCTGCCAAATTTAGGTGTTCGGCTAATTTATCCATTGCCGCGATGCTCGCATGGGAGATGCAGCACTTCAATCCACCAGAATGGTCTCGACCTTTGCGCCGGTTTCAAGCGTTTTGTGAACAGGACATTTGTCGGCGATCTCAAGCAAGCGCTGGCGTTGCGAGGCATCAAGGTTGCCCTCCAACCGGATTTCCCGGCGAAAGCTGTCAATGCGAACCGCTTTTGACGTTTCGGCATCCTGAGCGTGAACCTTGTCATGACTTACGTCGACAGACACATGATCGAGCGGCCAACCCTTGCGCCGCGCGTACATGCGAATGGTCATGGATGTGCAGGCCCCGAGCCCAGCAGACAGGAAACCGTAGGGTGACATACCCTGGTTGGTACCGCCGTAGGCCATCGGCTCATCCGCAACCGTGTGATGGAACGGACCGGCATTCACGTCCTGAAGGAAGCCATTGGCGTCCGCTTCGCTGACACGCACAATGCCTTCCGGCGCTCCCGGAGGCGGCGCAGGTGGACGCAAATCAAGATATCGGCCAGCCCAGGCAGAAATGACCTCAGCCGCATATTCGGCATCTTCTGGCCGCGATATCAGATGATCTGCATTATCGAGGGTCACAAAACTCTTTGGGTGTTTAGCCGCGCGAAAAATCTGCGTCGCGTTCTCAACCCCAACCGTGTCGTCTCGTGGTGCATGCATCACCAAGAGCGCCCGATGCAACGAACTGATTGCGGGCTCCAGTGAAGCGGCGGACACGTCGCTGATAAAATCCTTGCCAATCGTGAAAGGACGCCCGGCCAACGTGACGTCCGCCTGCCCTTTTGATGATATCTCTTCCAGGGCGTCATCAAAATTATGGGTCACATGGCCTGGATCATATGGCGCCCCAATCGTCACGACTGCTTTAACGCTCTCGATCTCTCCAGCCGCCTTCAGAACGGCAGCGCCTCCAAGCGAGTGGCCAACAAGAAGGCTAGGCGCCATGCCACGCGCGCTCAAGTGCCTCGCGGCGCGCGTTAGATCGCCGACATTCGAGGTGAATGTCGTGTTGGCGAACTCGCCTTCCGAATGGCCAAGGCCGGTGAAGTCAAATCTCAAAACCGCGATACCCATGGCCGCCAATCGGGCAGCAATCCGACGTGCCGCGGTAATGTCCTTCCCGCACGTGAAGCAATGCGCAAAAAGAGCGGTCGCAAGATGCGGCCCCTCTGGCATATCAAGGCGCGCGGCGAGGTCATCACCGGCGTGTCCCGGGAAGGTGAAGCGTTCAATGGACATCTAAAAGATTCCTTTCCAGGCTGAGATTGCCATGGAACACGCTCTGAACAAGGGCCGTCACGTCGCAGTCACGGGAACTTGCAAAATATGACGGTTTTATGCTGGCATTTGCCTGTTCACGGTCCATCGGCCTTTAAAGCCAAATGTGTCTTCAAAGCTGTCAACAACTCCGGCCCGGGAATACCGGACCAAGCAAAGCTGGCATTTCGCGCGTTGTGGGGTACTGTCGCGGTATTTTCTTTCGTTGTCACAGCATTGGTGCGACAGCATATTTTTGGGAGAGCCAGCATGGCTGAGTTTTATCTTGCGTTTTGGAACCTGGAGAACCTTTTCGGACCGTCCAATCATCCGCCGCGCCCGGACTGGGTAAAACAGCAGGTCAAAAGTGATCTGAAAGGGTGGACCAGTGCACTTTACAAAACCAAGCTCAAGCAATTGGCGACGGTGATCGCTGCGATGAACGATGGTGCCGGACCTGACATATTGGGTGTCTGTGAGGTCGAAGATGAGCCCGTCTTGAAGGACTTGGTCGCCACGATCAAACCCCTCCTGCCAACAAGGAATTATGCGACGGTTTTCGCCTCGGATGACTTGAGTTCACGTGGCATCGATACCGCATTCATATACGACAAGAAACAATTCGGCGTCGATAAGAGTTTGGTATTCAACCATTTTGTGATGCGTCGCACCGGCACCCGCGACATCTTGCAGGCTACCTTCAAACAGGTGGCCAGCGGCAAGGAAGTTGTTGTCATGGCCAACCATTGGCCCTCCAGGTTTGGCGGTAGTGCCGAGAGCTCAGCCGGGTTTCGAGCGACGGCGGGGGAAACCCTATCCTATTGGCACAGCCGTATATTCGAGGCGGCCCCGTTGAAAGAGCGTACGCCCGTCGTAGCCTTCGGCGATCTGAATGATGATCCTTGGGATCGCAGCGTGACAATTAATGCTCTCGCAACGCGAGAACGGGGCGATGTCCGTCGGGCGAGGTCGCCAAAATTCTATAACCTGACATGGGAATACCAGATTACGGAGGCAGTCGACCTAAACGGTAAAAAACGACAGATCGAGGGAACCCTTTACTACAACGACAACGGCAACCTGTTTGATCAGGTTTTGGTCAACCGACCGTTGCTCGATACCAAAAAAGACAGTGGTTTTAAATTTGTTGACGGAAGCGCGGGGCTCTTTGCTTACCCGCCCATGGTGTCTCACAAGACCGGTGAAGGGCCGCGTCGGTTTGGATTACCTAAGGGCGATGCAGCAAAGAATGTAACCAAAACAGGCTTCAGCGATCATTTCCCAATAGCTCTTAAGATTAAAGAGGTTAGTTAAGCTCCTGGCGCTGACGCAAGGTGGTTTTCGCCGACGATGTCGGTCCAGTTTTAAGCATTTTGAAAGAAACCTTGCCCTTCAGCGGTTCTCGCGCTTAACTATTTGGTGACAATTTTTCCTTGCGTTCTTCCGAAAACCGACTCGGTGACGGTTGAATATAGCTATTGCTGTTGCTAGTTACTGCTTGTGATTCGGTCAGCAGGCATTACTTCGAACAAAATCTACCTATGACAACCCTCTCAAAGCAGGATGAGTTCTGCTTTGATGGGGTCGTCTTCCGTTTCGGGCGGGGCGTTTTGGGAGACGCCTCTGGTATGGAAGCGGGATGATCCAAATCTGGTCGGCAGCGGCACCCCATCCGCCCGCAGGCCCTGATTGAAACGGAGATCCGTACCCTATGGCGACGTCCTTTATCGGCCAAAAACGTTACCGGAAATATTTCGGCAAAATTCGCGAAGTCTTAGAGATGCCGAACCTGATTGAGGTTCAGAAATCCTCCTATGACCTTTTCCTGAACTCGGGCGACCAACCTGACCCTCTCGACGGGGAAGGTATTATGGGCGTTTTCCAGTCCGTATTCCCGATCAAAGACTTCAACGAGACGGCAGTCCTCGAGTTTGTGAAATACGAGCTTGAGAAGCCCAAATACGACGTTGAGGAGTGCCAGCAACGCGACATGACCTACAGCGCGCCGCTGAAGGTCACCCTCCGTCTGATCGTATTCGACGTTGACGAAGACACGGGCGCAAAATCGGTCAAAGACATCAAAGAACAAGACGTGTTCATGGGCGACATGCCTCTGATGACGCCGAACGGCACGTTTATCGTGAACGGTACCGAACGCGTGATCGTCTCCCAGATGCACCGCTCGCCCGGTGTTTTCTTCGATCACGATAAAGGCAAAACCCATGCGTCGGGTAAGTTGTTGTTTGCTTGCCGGATTATCCCCTATCGCGGCTCTTGGCTCGACTTTGAGTTCGACGCGAAGGACATCGTCTTCGCGAGGATCGACCGTCGCCGCAAACTTCCTGTGACGACGCTCCTCTACTCGCTTGGCCTAGACCAGGAAGGCATCATGGATGCCTATTACGACACAGTCGGCTACAAGTACAAAAAGAACAAAGGCTGGGTTAACGCTTTCTTCCCGGATCGCGTGCGCGGGACTCGTCCAACTTTTGACCTTGTTGATGCCAAATCCGGCGACGTCTTTGCCCCTGCGGGTGAGAAGGTAACGCCACGCTCCGTCAAGAAAATCAAAGACGAGGGCAAGATTACCGACCTCTTGGTGCCGTTTGACCAGATTGTCGGCAAGTTTGTCGCAAAGGACATCATCAATGAAGAAACCGGCGCAATCTATGTTGAAGCCGGCGATGAACTGACGTGGGAACTCGACAAGGACGGTGAAGTGAGCGGCGGCTCTTTGAAGGAGCTGATGGACGCGGGCATCACCGATATCCCCGTTCTCGACATCGATAATGTCAACGTTGGTCCGTATATCCGTAACACCGTGGCAGCAGACAAGAACATGGATCGCGAAAGCGCTCTCATGGATATTTACCGCGTCATGCGCCCGGGCGAACCGCCCACCGTCGACGCGGCGTCTGCTCTGTTTGATACGCTGTTCTTCGACAGCGAGCGCTATGATCTATCAGCGGTTGGCCGCGTGAAGATGAACATGCGTCTCGCGCTCGACGCGGAAGATACCGTCCGGACACTCCGCAAGGAAGATATCGTTGCCTGTATTAAGGCGCTTGTCGAACTCCGTGACGGCAAGGGCGACATCGATGACATCGACCATCTCGGCAACCGGCGGGTGCGGTCGGTCGGAGAGTTGATGGAGAACCAGTACCGTGTGGGCCTCCTTCGCATGGAACGCGCGATCAAGGAACGGATGTCATCGGTCGAAATCGACACGGTGATGCCCCAGGATCTGATTAATGCCAAGCCTGCCGCAGCCGCTGTGCGAGAGTTCTTTGGTTCGTCTCAGCTGTCCCAGTTCATGGACCAGACCAACCCGCTCTCGGAAGTCACCCACAAGCGGCGTCTCTCGGCGCTTGGGCCAGGCGGCCTGACCCGTGAACGTGCAGGCTTTGAGGTGCGCGACGTGCACCCAACCCATTATGGTCGGATGTGCCCGATTGAGACGCCGGAAGGGCCGAATATCGGTCTGATAAACTCGCTCGCCACGTTTGCACGCGTTAACAAGTACGGCTTCATTGAAACGCCCTATCGTAAGGTCGAAGGTTCGGTGGTGACGGACGAAGTCCAGTACATGTCCGCGACCGAAGAAATGCGGCACGTGGTGGCGCAGGCCAATGCCAAACTGGATGAGAGTGGCAAGTTCGAGAACGAGATGGTGAACACCCGCCAGTCGGGCGAGTATACCCTTTCAGCCACCGAAAACGTTGATCTGATTGACGTCTCACCGAAGCAGCTTGTGTCTGTCGCGGCCTCGCTGATCCCATTCCTTGAGAACGATGACGCGAACCGTGCATTGATGGGCTCGAACATGCAGCGTCAGGCGGTGCCGTTGTTGCAAGCGGAAGCGCCTTTGGTCGGAACGGGCATCGAAGGCAAGGTTGCCATCGACTCGGGCGCGGCCATACAGGCGAAGCGTGCGGGCATCATCGACCAGGTCGACGCCCAGCGGATCGTGGTCCGTGCAACGGCAGATCTCGAACCCGGTGATCCGGGCGTCGACATCTATCGTTTGCGAAAGTTCCAGCGCTCGAACCAGAACACCTGCATCAATCAGCGCCCGCTGGTGAAAGTGGGTGATACGGTCGGCAAGGGCGAGGTCATCGCCGATGGTCCGTCGACGGATATCGGTGAACTCGCGCTCGGTAAGAACGTGGTTGTCGCGTTCATGCCGTGGAATGGCTACAACTACGAAGACTCGATCCTGATCTCCGAGCGTATCGTGCGCGATGACGTCTTCACCTCGATCCACATCGAGGAGTTCGAAGTCGCCGCCCGTGACACCAAAC
>JBCCPJ010000018.1:0-68574 GCA_039024895.1 Pseudomonadota bacterium
GTAACCGGCGTCAGGTTGTCCCAGTGCTCGACAATCATACCGTCTGCGACGCGGAAGACGTCAAACCCGATTAGGGGGGTGGGGCCTGCGTTGTCCCAACGGCTGTGCAGGGCGACTGTGTCGCCATCTACGATCACCCGCACAATCTCGCCTTGGAGGCCACCGACAGGTTGAAGCTTGCTGGCGAGGCCCTGCAACGGCTCCGGCCCATCGGCCACACTTGGGTTGTGGTTGATGTAGTCGGGCGAAAAGTAGTCGGTGACACTGTCAGCGTCTCCCGCCATCAGCGTGTTGGTCAGCGCTTCCACGACATAGTCGCCGAGGTCTTGATGGCTATCGGCGAAGGCCGCGCCTGTTGTCATTGCGACGTAAGCGAGTCCTGCGAGGCTTTTTCTGAATATCTGATTCATTGCTTTTCTCCCGTGATTGACTGAATTAGATGGATGGGGCCAATGCGGCCCTTAAACTGATGGCGCAGCAGATCGCATCGAGTGCGAGCAGCACGCCAACAACGGCGATCATCGCCGCCCCGCCATCGACATTGATGGTTGCGATGAGGTCGCCGAGTTCCCGCCCAATGGCGCCTGCGAAGGCGACGGCATAGACGGCGGCAGACCGCAGAAGGATGGCTAGACACATGGCCAGCCCGAGCCCGAGGGTCCGCCCAGCCCAGCCTAGAGCAATCCCGTCAGCTCCATCGATGTAGTTGACGGCGGTGGACGGGTTAGCGAAGGCCCCGATGCCCAAGGCAAGGCCGCCGAGCGCCAAGACTAGTCCGTAGCCGACAACGAGCCATGGCAAGTTTTCTGGTTTAATTTTCATTGGATAGTACCTCTTCCTATGCGGCCTTACCGTCATCTTCCGAGGCACAGCGCAGCCATCCCTTGCGGCGGCTCAGCCTCAAGGATCGTTCAGTTTCGTATTGCAATGGCGCTAGGGTCGGTTGGGCACGTCGCCTAGATTGACGATGTCGTACTTAGCATTCAGGGCATCCATCTTTGCCTGATCTGCAAAGTCCTCATCGGTGTAAGTTGCGATT
The DNA here is from genome assembly GCA_039024895.1 of Pseudomonadota bacterium. Taxonomy (GTDB): domain Bacteria; phylum Pseudomonadota; class Alphaproteobacteria; order Rhodobacterales; family Rhodobacteraceae; genus JAJDOD01. The sequence goes on from JBCCPJ010000018.1 coordinate 1,040, forward strand.
TCCGCCAGATATTGGTCGAAGCCCGCAGGCTGGTAGATCATCAACATCCGACCGGCTTCACAACCTTTCGCCATGGTGCAGGCGTGGGGCACACCCGGCGGGACGTGGATGCACGTACCCGGCTTGACGGTCACCCAGTCTCCGTCGAGATAGAAGTCAATCTCGCCTTCGAGGATGTAGAAGGTCTCAGCATGATACTTGTGGAGGTGGAGGCCTAAGCCGAAGTTTGCTTTGAGGTTGTCCTCCATCAGCGTGTACATACCGCCCGTGTTCTCGGCCGACACTTTGACGAAGGTGTGGTCCGCCGACCAATCGTAGTTGGTCCCTTCGCCCGGCGGGAGCAGTGTATAGCGTTGCGTCATCGTTAACCCCGAATTGATGTTGCCCGAAGGCTAATTCAGAGTTTTCGTACACAAAAGCTGGGCTATATCGATTTCTCTGTTCGCCATACCGAACACTGTTTTGATTGTTTGGTCGGCCTGTTTGGGCGAAACTACGGCACGCTTGTTCTGTGTCGCATCATGATTTGATCAGCCACTAGCCAGATTGAAACTCTGACCAAGCGCCGAAGTTCAAGCTGCTTAGGCGAAACATGCTCGACGAAATCCGCCAGATTGCCATTTTTGCCAAGGCTGTGGAACATGGCTCGTTTCGTGGCGCTGCGCGGGCGCTCGATATATCGCCATCTGTCGTAAGCCATCATATTGCGAAGCTTGAAGAGAGGTTAGGTGTCGCTCTTCTCTACCGCTCGACCCGCAGCATCTCACTAACCGAAGACGGCGCGAGACTGCTCGAAAGTGCGCAGGTCATGATTGACGCGGCTCAGGCTGGACTTCATTCGCTCGCACATCGTGGCAACGCGCTCACTGGCCTCGTCAGAATTACACTCCCGGGAATACTTGCCCAATCCGTCGTCACAGACCGGCTCGTCAACTTTGCGCGTGAACACCCCGGCCTTGAGCTTGAACTGGATTACTCCGATTCAGTACGAGAACTCATTAGCTCTGGCTTCGATCTAGCAATACGGATGGGCAAACTGGAAGACAGCGCCTTGAAAATGCGAAAGTTGAACGAGTTTGCCCGCATCGTGATTGCGTCACCTGTCTACATGGAGGAGCGCAAGCCGCCGGAAACCCCCGGCGATCTCGCCGAGCTAGATTGGATTGGACTGTCACAGGTCCCACTCAAACCGAAGTTCGTCCACCCGTCTGAGAACTCTGTCAGATTGAAGCCAGAACCTGCTCATACAGTGAATAATGCACTCGCGCTGCTTCAAATGGTCAGATCGGGCGCTGGCATCGGAATTCTGCCAGATTGCATTACCGGTATCGACATCGAAAGTGGGCGTATACAGCAGCTTTTGTCGGATTGGCGTTTGGACCCGATAGGCGTTTACGCGCTATGGCCGCCGAACGCACCCAAAGCAGGACTAGCGCTTCGTCTGGTTGATTACCTTGTTGATCAGTCTGCGCGTTCTCGTTCAAAAGCCTGAATGATCCACAGATTACTTTCTTTCTAAACCTCAACTGCTGTGTGACCGTCCGCACAAAAATGGGCGCTGACGACGTCCTCGAAGCGCTTTATCCGCTGCTTCTGAGGCAAGGTGCCTCAGAGTATATCCGATCAGACAACGGGCCTGAGTTCGCTGCTGAAGCAATGCAAGACTGGCTTCGACGCCCCTCTCGGCAGATTGCTTTGCAATCGCCTGCCGGGCAGTGGTTGGAATCAAACCGATCCGCATCCATCCGGGCCCGCCCTGGGAGAACGGCTACAATGAGCGGTTCAATGGCACACTGCGCCGGGAGGTTCTCAATGCGGCGTGGTTCACGACGACCGAACAGGCCCCGACCGTCATCAAACACTGGCTCAGACAGTACAACCACACCCGGCCGCATCAGGCACTCAACATGCGTCCACCGGTTCCAGAAACCACATTAGAGAAGTCAACGATTAGTGGCCCATGGATAGGGGAATAGACACTATGTCGTGCCAGAAACACTCACTTATCAAATCGACCGAAGCTGTCCCATTGACCCCGAAGTCTGATAAGACAAAGCAACTTACTTGGTTCATAAGCGTCGGCGGCTATTAAAAGTCGTAGTTGGCGGCAGTGCTTCGGAAAAACTAGGAACTATGTCACCAGCTCTACTCAATGACCTTTTTTAACCTATCACAAGTCGAAAAAACTGCTGTTAAGCAGTTTATGCGTTTTGCCATCGTTGGCACGCTCGTCGCACTGATCTACTTCGTTCTCTTCGTCTGGCTGTCGGCCAGCTTGACGCCATTCTTAGCCAATACGATTGCCTATGTGTCAGCTATCACGTTTCAGTACTTTGCACAGTCGAGTTGGACCTTTGAAAGGAACGCGTTCGTTGTAGCCCAATTTCTCAAGTTTGGAGCTACTATGATTCTTGCTTACTTTGTGGCGACACTTGTCACAACCATAGTAGGACCCGCGTTCAACTGGCCAAGATATGTTGCGGGCGGCGTCGTTGTTGTCGTATTGCCGATAATGAACTTCATCATCTTCAAGATTTGGGTATTCCGGAGCCGTTGATGCAGCAAGAGAGTGGACACGTTTATTCCAGCCTTTTCTTTGATTATACGGATGCCGGAGCGCGCCGCTCTGCCGAGTATTTTGTAAAAACTCTTTTCCCGGTTTTGTCCGTTAGCTCGGTCGCTGATTTTGGTTGTGGACGTGGAACATGGTTGAGAGAATGGCAACTTGCAGGCGTTGAGACGATCGTGGGAATTGACGGAGATTACGTCGAGCGAAGCGAACTGAAGATTGCGGAAAGTCAGTTTCACGCCCACGATATTACACAATCTATTGATCTGGGGCAGCGCTTTGATCTTGTTCAGTCGCTGGAAGTTGCGGAGCATCTGCCCGAAGACGCTGCAGAACAGTTCGTAACTACATTGACTGAACACGGAAACCGCATCCTTTTTTCCGCAGCTGTTCCAGGGCAAGGCGGCGAGTTTCACGTAAACGAGCAACCACTGGACTACTGGCGAGAAAAGTTTGCTGCCCGCGGATATATGCCCTACGACTTCGTTCGTCCGATCCTTGCCAAAGAAACCGAAGTCGAGCCCTGGTATAGATTCAACTCAATAATGTACGTGAACGACGAGGGCGCGGCCAACTTGCCGGAAATAATCAAAGCGACACGTGTTGAGGGTGGCGCGCCCTTTTCCGACTACTCTGACCTCGCCTGGAAGCTTCGCCGCGCTGTCGTCGGTCGTTTGCCACAATCGACTATAAATCGCATCTCGCAGGTTAGAGCTGAGATGATTGCAAGGCGTGCAAGAAGCAGAGCCGCTCGCCAAACGTCCTAATTGAAGTCATTTTTTGTGGCGACATATTGCAAGCTTAGCCAACACCACAGGAAGTAACGATAGTCAGCTGACCCTGATTGATGTGCGGCGTGCGCGTTTGTTGCGAAGTCATTGTTTAGATTTGGTATATTTATGTTTCCAACGTCGTGTAACTCGCGCATCCACTTCTGAAGCGGTATCCCGAAGCCCTTTTTTTTCCGATCTACAATCTCGGTAGGAAGCATGCGTTTCGCGACCTGTTTAAGAAGATACTTTCTTTGCGTGCCTTTCAATTTAAAGCGCGTCGGAAGGCGCTGGCAAAACTCGGCAATCTCATTGTCGAGAAAAATAGCCCTCGTTTCCAGCGAATGCATCATGGCGGCTCGGTCCGACTTTGTTAGGATATCGTCCTGGAGATAGAAGCGCGTGAAGAACTCAAGCGCTTTATCAACTGGCTTCGTGCTTTGGCTAGTTTCCCACAGAGAAATTGCGTCTTCGTAGACATCTTCGGCACGCACCTGCATGTTTAGGAGATCAGAAACTTCCGTCGGCTCTAAAGGCGACATCCAGACAGGTAGCCGCATCTTTTCAGGATAGGATATGCCCATCAATGTCCGGCGAAGCTTGAAATCGAGGCTCATGTTGGCGTTCGACTTTGGCAGCAACCCAACCAAATCGCGCAATCTACGGTGACCCCAGCTTGGGATCAACTCCCCATAGAGCTTTGCCAGTTTCAGCGCCACGAAAGGGTCATAGCCAGCAAACAGTTCATCACCGCCATCGCCCGAAAGCGCAACGGTCACATGCTCGCGTGCAAAGCCGCACAACAATGATGTCGGCAAGATAGATGCATCGCCTAGAGGCTCATCCATTCTCCCAAGAACTTCGGGAGTAAGGTCCGTGGCATTCCCGAGGTCCAAAACACGCTCATTGTGATCGGAAGCGAAATGCGTTGCCACGGTCTTGGCGTAGCGACTCTCATCGAAGGATTTTTCAGTAAAGCCTATGGTGAAAGTCTGAAACGGGTCACCAGCATGCCCATTGCTGAGAGAACCGAGGACAAGACTGGAGTCGATGCCGCCAGATAGAAACACGCCAACCGGCACGTCGCTCATTAGTCGACGCTTGGCACTTGCGGAAAGAAGCGCTTGCAATTCGTCCACTAGCGCGTCTTCATTTGTTTCTTCGAGGCTGTCGTCCGGGGAGAGAACAAACTTGTAATATGCGCGTTCTTCAACTGACATCGTGGACAACGAAACCGTCATGCAGTGCCCACCAGGCAACTTGCGGCACCCCTTGAATAGGGCGTGCGGCGAAGGGATGTACCCATAGGCGAAGAACTTCGCCAGTGCACCCATGTCGATCGTCGTCGAAACTGACGTGTGCTTCGTCAACGCGATAAGCTCACTCGCAAAGGCAAAACTCGATCCTTTGGCCGCGTAGTACAGCGGTTTCTCACCAAACCGGTCTCGCGCCAGAAACAGCTGAGCCTTTCGGCGGTCCCAGATCGCAAAAGCGAACATCCCGTTCAGGCGGCGAGGCAGATCGGCGCCCCATTCCTCCCATCCGTGCACCAAGACCTCGGTATCAGAACCAACAGTCTGAAACCGGTGCCCGAGGTTTTCGAGCATTCTGCGCAATTCAACGTGGTTGTAGATCTCGCCGTTGTAGATAACCCCAACATCACCGGTCTCGTTCCACATCGGCTGATCGCCTGTCGCGAGATCGACAATCGCCAGCCTACGATGACCAAGGAAGACCGGCACATCTGCCTCAACGTGGTATCCCGCTCCGTCCGGTCCCCGATGTGTTAAATGATCTGTCATTCGCTGGAGATCGTCTCGGTTTCCGTTGCCGAGAAAGCCAGCTATGCCGCACATGGCCTAAAGGTCTCAAACATTAATGGTTTCGCGAACGCTGTAGGGCAATCTTCCTTGCGATTCAAAGTATGTACGTACCAGGATCTCGGCGAGTAGGCCCATTAAAAAGGTCATGATACTCAGCATAAAAAGCATGGCAGACAGGACCGGCAGTGGGGTCTGAATCATTGATGTGCCGAAAAAGACCTTGAGAATGATCATGTATATGAACGCCGCAAAAGCCGCAGCCATGAACGCCAACGCCGTCCCACCGAAAACATAGATCGGCTTGACCAAGTAGGACGAAAAAAACTTGATCACCATCAAGTCCAAGATGACCTTCATGATACGATTGAGCCCGTATTTCGACTGGCCGAACTGGCGTGCACGATGGTTCACCGGTAGCTCGACCACGCGCGCACCCATCCAAGATGCGTAGATCGGAACGAACCTATGCATCTCGCCGTAAAGACGCACGCCGCTTAGAACGTCCTTTCGGTATGCCTTCAGCGTGCAACCGTAGTCGTGGAGGCGGACGCCGGAAATTCTGGATATCACCTTGTTCGCAACGCGGCTTACAAAATTGCGGCGAATTGCGTCATCCTGACGGTTTTTCCGCCATCCCGACACAACGTCGTAACCCTCTTCCAATTTCTCAAGAAGTCGGGGAATGTCTTGCGGATCGTTTTGTAGGTCGGCATCGATCGGAACGATTGTATCACCTGTAGCGTGGTCAATCCCCGCCATCATGGCTGCCGTCTGGCCCGCGTTCCGCCGAAACTCGATGACTTTAAAACGTCCATCGTTTGCCGCCAATTCTGCAAGTACCGCTGAGGAGTTATCCCGGCTCCCATCGTTGATGGCAATAATCTCGAATTCCCGGTCAAGTCGGTCTAGCACATCTACGAGCTGTTTATAGAGCAACGGAAGGCTCTCTTCTTCATTGAAGATCGGCACAACAACCGACAGCTTGTGGATCGATGCAGCTGGCGCTCCGAAGACACGCTCTTGGTCTGAACTGATATTGGGGCTCTCGTTCATTAGTGACATGTTCAGGGAGTAGTTGCTAGGTACCAGTCACTATTAACAGCATCGGTAAAAATTGAAACCGGCTATGCGCAACTCCTTCCTCTTTCTCCTCTGTGTAGCCTTCTACCTGCTCGTTGCGGCATTCGTCGGGCTTGGGTTCGATTTCGACGCAACACTTTCGATTTCGAAACAAGAGGCGAGCGCCTCCGTCTGTGCAGAGCCAGTCGTCCCGCTGCAGTGCCGAGATTTACCCCTGACAATGCAATCGCCACCAGAAGATTACCTTGTCTTTTTTGGTCCATCTGACGCAGGCAGCTATGTTCGTGGGGCAATAGATCTAGTTGAAACCGACGCGCCGTTGAAAGTCTGGTCCCGGTCAGGATATGGCACTTGGCCACCGGGCATGTTTTTTCTGAACGGATCTGCGCTCGTTTTGAATGTACCGATTGGCGTTATGCAATGGCTCTTTGCAGCCTCTCTTTGGTCAATAGCTCTTTCGCTCGCAGGTCTTTCAATTGCTCGACGGTTCGACAATAGACTTTGGATGCTGGCGCCGCTGCCTGTCTTGTTCCTACCACTATTTGCGACGAACTTTTTGCATTATGGAATTGTCATGTCTGAGAGTTCGTCATCGGCACTTTTTATGATTGGCCTTCTCTTGCTAGCATTTCCTGTCCCATTCGGACGTGCAAAGTACTGGGTTTGGTTCTTGTCCGGCATCGTATTTGCGGCCGCTGTCATGATGCGCGCACAGGTGCTTTACATTGCCCTATTCGCCATGCTCGGTTTTGTCACTCTGACATTGGTCGCCCTAGTGTCTCGACGCTTCGTAAGTAGCTGGCGGCGGCCTGCCGTCGGTTTCTTTGTCGGCTTTTTCTGTGGAATGCTGCCTTGGATGGAAGCAAACGGTCGGCTCTACAGTGTTGATTACGCGTATTCCTTGCCGTTCATTGTGGCTGAATACCCGAATGCAGGCGAGCGCAACTGGCTCGCGCTCGGGGGAATCCGATCTGCTTGCATTGTTGACGAGCAGCGTTGTGAAGAAATCCGAACCAGCTTTGAGGCAGGCGGAGTAAGTTATCACGAGATGCGCTCAGAAATTCTGACTTCCTTTTTCACCCATCCTGGCGATTTTATCTCTCACAAGCTTCCAATTCTCGTGACGTACTTTATGGCCGACAACGCGTATCCCGCGGCTACGGTTTACAAATCGATGAGCATGGAAAACGTCATATACCTTGCCATTTTCACACTTTCCTTGATCTACTTGGCGAGTAAGCGGGACGTGAACTCCTTCGGCGTCGCAGTCCTGCTGCTCCTGCTGCTGTTCTCGATTGTCGGACCACCTTTTGCGATACACTACGAGGTTCGATACCTCTACCTTGCCAAGGTGTTGATGTTAACATCGCCACTCCTTGTTCTTGGTCGAAAGGATTTGTTCTGTTTGAGGCGTTGATCTGGTCAAGTCCGCCGGAGCCGGCTTTAGCCAACAGACAGAATTCGCCTTGTCAGCAGTGACCGGGGAAAACACTGCTTGCTAGAACAATCTGTCCGGTAGACGCTGACGTCAGACGGGCAGTGCGCATTTGTGAACCTTTGAGAAAGTCATTGCTTCTTCCACGCTTCTCTCTAACGGGCAGCGTCTTACGCTATGGAAAGTTCAGTTCAAGCACCGTTCTCTTCGCGCCGAACTCAATTTCACGCAGGGTTTGCCATTCGATTTCAGGATGCTACATTTCTTCCGCTAAGCCGATGTTGCCATCACGCCAGGTGTCTGATCAACCCTTTTCGCGTTGCAGGAGTCATCGTTGCCTATCGGAAAACCAGATGTAGGCTTGGCAAGTTTTATAGATGAACGTGAGGACCTTTTGGCGCTCGCACACTCCGTGGTAGGCAGTCGTGCAATTGCCGAAGATGTCGTTCAAGAAAGCTGGATAAGATGGCATGGCAGAAGTTATCCGACTGACCGTGCGCGCCCTCTTTTACGGCGCATCGTCGCAAATTTGGCGCGTGATTGGTATCGGCGGGCCCGGACTGAACGCAACATAAACCAATACATTGCCGATGAAGTTGAACTCTATCCAGATAGTGAGCGTGTCATTATCGCACGGCAAGAATTGCGCCTTGTTGTCGATGCTCTGAGAGAACTTCCTGAGCGAACATTAGTCGCGTTTCGTCTAAGCCGCATAGAAGGGCGCAGCCTAACCGAGATCGGTGCGCTGCTTGGTGTCTCTACACCTCGTGCACATCAGTTGGTTCGTGGTGCCCTTGTTCATGTGGCAAAGCGCCTTGATGGGGATGCCTCCTCTTAATATTCAGCTTTCGAGTTCGTTATATTCATACAGATACTTTTTGCCGACGGCGATGCATGGATAAATCAAACAAGGACAAGCTGCTCGAAGAGGCGGCAGACATTTTCGTTTCGCTTCGCGATGCTCCAAGTGACGTTGACTTGCTGAAGGACCGCGACGCATTCTTGGCTCGCGGCGAGGCTGAGAAGGAAGCTTATCGGACGATTGAGCGTGCTTGGACCGTTTCAGCACCAAACAAAAAGCGCTCCCTGCCGCCTACGGGCGCGTTCGTACTCATGTTACTCGGCGGAGCGTTCGCTGCGTATGCTTGGGATGCGCGCCATACTTTCTACGCGGATTTCATATCGAAAGATCTTCCCAAAACGGTGGTGCTGGCTTCTGGCGATCTGGTAGTTCTGGACGCTGAGACCGCCATCATCGACCAGACGGAGAACAGCGAAAGGGTAGTAACACTCCTCGAAGGAGCCGGATATTTCGCAGTAGAGCCAAGCGACGCTCCATTCTCAGTCAAAGCCGGTCCTACGACAACCCGCGTGTTAGGAACGGAATTCGAAGTGACCCGTCTTGATGGCGGTTACGCCATTGCGGTATACGAGGGCACTGTTGAGGTAAGTGGCCCCTCAAATATCGAAGTTCTCAACGCCGGCGAGCAGTTTGTCTGGAGCCGTGGCGAAGGCATGCGCAAGCAAGTAGGACTGTCGGACATTGCCAATTGGCGGGATAACAGACTGTCGGTTGAAGACATGAGCGTGCGCCAGGTGGCAGATGTGATTGAAAGGCGCATACGCGGCTCTGTGTTTGTTCCCGAAACTGAAATGGCAGTCAGACGGATTACTGGAAGTTTCGATCTATCCGAGCCGCGACTTGCACTCGACGCTTTGGCGGCGACTGTAGGCGGTCGGGTAATTGCGGCGCAACCTTTCGGTGCGATCTTAGTTCCCAGCAAATAATTATTACCAGCCCTTAATATCTGACGCTTTCACTCGTCTTTGCAGTGAAGGGCGCCAAGAAAGGCGATTATCAGGGACTTAGGGGCAAGGACAATGTGGACGGCGCTACGAACGAGTACAGCTATAGGATCGGCATGTGTGGCAATGCTGCCGGTAACGACTTGGGCAGATGAGTCAAGACCGGTTGATGTGCCGGCTCAGGAATTGCCAGCTGCTATCGCGGAGTTGGGCAAGGAAACTGGGTTGCAAATTAGCGCCCCAGCTAGTGCGGTGGAAGGAGTGGTAAGCCGTTCGGTTTCTGGACCGATGGAGCCCGTTGCGGCATTGCGGGAGATGCTGGGAGGTACTGGACTACGCGTGCTTCAGATCAGCGACAACAGTGTCGTGGTGTCGCAAAATGTGAGTGATGTTTCCTTCGACTTGGGCATTCTGGTGTTGGGCGAATTACTTGAGCGAGACTTACAAGAAACTCAGTCGAGCGTTGTAGTTGTCACCGGCGAAAACCTAGACGAACGTGGTGAAACCTCGGTAGGTCAGACACTTGATCGCATCCCCGGCGTCAGCACATCGCAGGGCCTCGTGATCCGCGGCATTGCGGATGACGGTGGCTTGGGGAGCGGAACCACAGCGTCCACGATCAGCGTCACAACGGACGGCATCCGCCTGTCGGACTACCGAAACTTTGGCCGATCTAATATTTCCACGTGGGACGTCGAACAAGTCGAGGTGTTCCGTGGCTCGCAGTCGACCCAAGCGGGCCGCAATGCGCTTGCCGGAGCAATTGTGGTTGAAGGCGCCAAACCGAAATTTGTGCCTGAATATCGTTTGCGATTTGGGTTGTTGGATGGCGAAGGCCTTGATGACTCAGGACCGGGGCTCCAAACTGCGTTCGTTTTAAACACTCCAATCATCGAAGACAGACTTGCGGCACGTCTCTCGGTCGACCTGCGGGACACCGACGGAGAAGGTGGCCCCAATAACAAGACGATCCGGGCAGGATTGCTCTATGAACCGACTGACAGGCTGTCATTTGGTTTGACCCATACCGACATCGACAACGCTGATGGTCTTCAGCAAATTCAATCGCCGCGTTTGACCGTTGATTATGCGATCAACGACGCTCTGACCTTTACGTCGAGAACGCAATACACTGAAGCTCAAACGGAGTTCGATCAGTTCATTTTTGGACGCTCGCGGGATTACGAAACCGTCGATCAGGAGTTCCGGCTAATCTATGAAACGGACCGAATGCGTGCGGTCGGTGGTGTCTTCTACACAAGTATCGACGAAGTTAGCCTTCTTTTTTCGACGCCGAGTACTCCTCCTCCTTTGACCGGGGTTCAGACCGAGGACATCGACACACAAAACTATGCTATTTATGGCGAGGTCGAATACGACGTTTCGCCTCAATGGACTGTCATTGCAGGCCTTCGCTATGACGTTGAGGATGTCGACAACACCACAGAATTAAACGGTTTGGTGAGCGGTGTTATACCGATAACAGGGGGCGGGTCGCTTGATACCACTTATGATGCACTACTGCCCAAACTGGGCGTCGTGTATAATTTTGAAGAAAATCAAAGCCTTGGCCTCACCTATCAGCGCGGTTACCGTGCCGGCGGTCTTAGCATCAGTGTCCCAATAACCGGGGGTACCGCCACCACCTTTGAATTTGATCCTGATTTCACAGATACCTACGAATTGGCCTATCGATCCCAATCTAGCGATGGCACACGTACGTTAAACGCAAACCTCTTTTATACTACGTGGACGGACCAGCAGGTTTCTACGCTGAACAGCTTGAACTTGCCTGTTATTGATAACGTGGCGGACTCTGATCTCTGGGGCGCCGAGATCGACTACAGTCAGACTGTGAACAGCAATCTGGAGGTGTTTGCCTCTGCCGCCGTTGTTAAAACTGAGTATGGCAGTTTTTTGGACGTCAATGGCAATCAAATTGATGGCAACAGCTTTTCATTAGCACCAGAACTGGTAGGCTCGTTCGGCGCAAATTACACATTTGACAACGGCCTGTCGATTGGCGGCGACATCAACTACACGAGTAGTTCCTTTTCCGACACCGCAAACACACCCGCATTGGAAAACGACGACTATTGGGTGACCAATGTGAACGTCAACTATATCTTCGACAATGGCGCAGTCTTGACAGCCTATGCGCGAAACCTGTTCGACGAAGTGTACACAATACAACGGAACACAGTATCGGACTTCACCATCTTTGGTAAAAGAAGAGAGTATGGTGTGTTCGTGACGATGGAGTTTTGAGCTTCTCAATGTCTGAGCGCGATCAAACCGTTGCGTCTTTTGAGCAGCCGTTGCCTTCACAGAGGATGAGGGGTTTTGCGAGACAACTTTCGGCACCAATAAATCACCGTCCGCGATTAACGCGATGGGTTTTGGCAGGGCCAGCCACACTGCTTGCGACACTGGCTTTCGTGGCTGGAATGACGGTTTGGTGGCCGCCTGGGGCCGCGGGCATTGATCAGATCGGAATGCCGTTGATCCTCTCGCCCGTAATCTGGGTGTGCATATTTGTCTATGCCCTACTTGACGAAAATCTGAGTCGCGCCTGCCTTGTTATGTTGGCGTTAATCGCAGGAAACGGTGTTCTCTTAGCAATGGGGTAAGCCAGCGATGAGCTTTGTCACGCAAGCCAAGACCAAACGACTTCTTGCCGTCCACGGTTGGTCAGGGACGATCCTCGGCCTTTTGCTTTACGTGGTCATTTTCACGGGCGCGATTGTTGTCTTTGCCGATGAAATCGGATCCTGGTCGCGAGGCGTCATCGGCCACAAGGGGGAGTTCGGCACGCAAGTCGACCATCGCTTCCGGGTCGCGGCTCGCAGCGTTGATCGAAATTACTACGAAGAGGTCTCAATCGGGCGAACGCGAACGGGAGACTTCCGCTACAGCTTTGAAGGCCATGCGACCGACCCATCTAGCGGCGAGGAGGTAGATGCACTTGTGCGCTTGCGGGTGGATCCTGAAAGCGGAGAGGTGCTTGAGAGATGGGAGGGCTTGGAGTCGGATCTACCACGCGATTCGACAACCGCCCTAAGCCGCTTTTGGGTCGATCTTCACGAGGAGCTTTACTTGCCTGCGCCCTACGGGTTTTTCCTCGTTTGCGTCTTGGGCATGATGATGATGTTTGCCGCAGTCTCCGGCGTACTCATTCATAAGCACGTAGTGCGTGATGCCTTTGTCGCAGCGCGCAATCCAACCCGACTTGTAGGTGCAAGAGATTTGCATGTGCTGGCAGGGACCTGGGGTATTCCCTTTGCCATACTCCTTGCGCTGACAGGGGCCTTCCTTGGTTTTGCGTTTTCGGTTGGGGTACCAATTATGGCCATGATTTCCTTTGATGGCGACCGGCAGGCCATGATTTCGGCGTTGCTCGAGCGACCGGAAGCCGTCGATCTAGCCCCGGCACCGCTCGCTGCCTTGGATTTTGTCATTCGCGATGCGATGGAACGCACGGGCGCCGCCGTTGGCTCAATACAAATAAGCAATTATGACAGCGTCGGGGCGACGATCAGTGTGTTCATGGGACCATCGCCCGGAGGCTTTGCGGGGCAAAGACTAGAGTTTGACGGTGTGACGCGAGCTTTCGAAGGCGTGCAGCCCGGGTTTGGGGCAACACATTCGCTGAGTTCTACTCTCTTCGGGATCATCCGCCCTTTGCATTTCGGTGATTTTGCTGGGCTTGGTTCAAAAATCGTCTGGTTCGGTATGGGTCTTGCCATGGCCTATGTGAATGCCTCCGGGATGCTGTTGTGGTGCAAACGTCGCGAGGACCAAGCGCTATGGCGGGGCTTCCGGCACTGGATCATGGTGACAGTATGGGGGCTACCTTTTGCGATGCTGGTTTCTGCCGTGGCGTACTTTGTCACCGTCCCGGTAGCCGACGCGCATTTTTGGACACCGCTTGGGTTCCTGCTGGGGTTGTTCCTGTGCATCGTCCTTGGCCTGAGGTCTGAGAATGCCGGCCACCAACTGCGATTGGCAAACACAGGTTTGTGTTTGGCACTTCCTGTGCTGAGGCATCTGACGGGAGGAACCAGCTGGTCTGAGGCTTTGATCAGCGGGGGCGCGGAAATACTCGTCATTGACATTCTCTTCTTGGGCATGGGTCTTTTGCTTCTTCGTAAGAGTGGCGCAAGATCAACTGATGCAGAGCCGCCAAGGGATGCCACAATTCAGGAACCTGCGGAGTGAGTGGTTTCTTGATCTACGCCAGTATCTTTGCCAGCCTTGCCGCCCTTGCATACCTGACTTTCACCGATCCCAAGCGGCGGCGGACGCATGGGCAGGAGGTGCTCGACCACCGTCCTTACCTTTGGCCAGCACGGATCGCGCTTTTTGGGCCGGGCGTGCTGCTGATAGGTCTCGGTCATTGGTCGGGTCTGACCATTTGGGCGGTCGCCGTCACCACACTTGGCTGGGTTATTGCAGCGCTGTCTCCGGCCACCTATGCTAGGCTTGTACAAGACATTGAGCGCAAGCGTATTGAGGCCTGGGACTGGCTTAAAGCTATTGCTCAGACCTTAATCGTTGAGCCAGCGAGGTATGTTCCCGAACGCCTCAAGGTGTGGACCTTCGATCTCCCTCGTATGCGTAAGAGATCCCCGGGAAGAATCCAGCTAGCAGAAGTCGAAGAGTTGAAGGCGCGCATAACCGCCTTGGAAGCGCGCTTGTATCGACTGGAAAACGGTGAGGAGCCGATGACGGCCTTGGCTGATGAGCACGAAGATAATGAGCTGACGACTAAGCAACCCGCGAAGCCGCTAGACGCTGCGGAATAGCAAGGAGCGTCAGCGGTCGCCCGCAGAACTTACGACGACACTTGAGGGATATATGAGAACAGTAGTTTTAGTGGCCATGCTCTTGGGCGCTGCATCCATGGCTCAGGCGCAAAATCAAACACCGGGTCTTTCTATTGAGCTCAACACAGTTGCGGAGGCGAACGGTGGATGTCAGTTGACCTTCGTCGCAAATACCGGCTTTGAGAATGGCGTCGAAAAGGCGGTTTTCGAGACGGTTCTGTTTGACAAGACGGGCGCGGTGAACTGTCTTACGCTCTTCGACTTTGATGCCATTCCGGCGGGTCGACCTCGGGTGCGTCAGTTCGTGCTTCCGGAGCTGGCTTGCGCTGATCTGGGGCAGATTCTGATCAATGGTGTGAACACCTGTGAGGCCCCAGGCATCGAGTCGGACGCCTGTGCCGCCGGTCTGTCTGTGTCTAGCCGCATTAATGTGGAGTTGATTGTATGATCAACATGGCGGAGATGTTCGATCTGATGCGCCAGATCGCCGATTTGGGCGGGCCAGTGATCCTGATTCTGATCGCCGCTTCGGTCTATGTCCTCGCGGTTACGCTTTACAAGCTCTGGCAGTTCCGCATTGCGGGTGTCGGCCGGCACAAGGCCCTGAAGGATGCTGTCGCTGCTTGGGATGCGGGTGATCGAAGTGCAGCTGTATCCCACCTACAGCGTTCCAAGAGCTATCTGTCACCGGTGGTCGAGTTGGCGTTTGGCGCAACGCGCGACGACAATAGCCGGCTGGTGAGCGAGACAGAGGCGCGCTTTGCCAGGTTGGAACGCGGCCTCAGAACGCTTGAGAACATCGCGCAACTGGCGCCGCTTCTGGGTCTCTTCGGCACGGTGCTGGGCATGATCGAGGCGTTCCAGGCCTTGCAACAGGCCGGGAGCCAGGTTGACGCGTCTATTTTGTCGGGTGGCATTTGGGTGGCGCTCATGACCACGGCGGCAGGCCTTGCCGTTGCCATGCTGACCGCGCTCATTTATTCTTGGATGGAGGCGCGTATGGATGCCGAACGCGGCATTGCCGAACAGGGCGTCAGCCAATTGGTGTCGGTTGATCTGAAGAAGGCCGAAGCGATGGTGGCCTGACACACGCGCACCAGGCCAATTTTGGCTGGGGCCTATTTGTCGATTATGTCCATGACCATGTCGTAGAGTTCTTGTGCTGGCAGGCCGCGAGACGAATGCTCTTCGATCCAGGCCATGGCCGCGGGTTCCGCAACTGCTTGCTGGATCGAGCGAACGATATCGTCACGCAAGGTGAGAACGGCAACCCCGCTTTCGGTAAGAGCTGGCTGCCAAGCGTCCATCGTCGACCCATTGTAGTTTTCGACATAATGCGCCAGCGCTTCGTCGACGGATGACAGTAGTGCATCGCGGTGAGTCTCCGGCAGGTCTTTGAGCGCCTTTGAGTTCACTACCACTGGGCAGTTCACAGTCCCCGGGTTGAGGTTGCTCATCCACCAACTGCCACCTTCAACAGTCCCGAAGGCCATATGGGCGTGTGGCGCGAAACTGACCGCCTGAATTTCACCGGACGACAGTGCTTCCTTGACCTTGGTGGCCGGGATCGTCGCCAGATCGGCACCAAGAGCCGCCACGGCCTCCCCAACGCCGCCCGTGGCACGGATGGTCATTTTCTTGAAGTCGTCCAAGGACGTGGGCGGTAAACCGGTGCCCATGATGTTGTACTGTGGCAGCGGCGACGGCATGAGGAGTGTTGCATTCCATCGCGCCATGTCGACCCGTGTAATCGGGTGGTTGTAAACGGCCAGTGACAACTCAATTTCCTGCTCGAGTGTATCTACGCCGAGAAAGGGAAGTTCCAAAACCGTAATGGTTGGGTTCTTTTTGGGATGATAACCGGCACAGAACTGCGCCATTTCGAATTTGCCTGCGTGAATCCCATCAAGGTTCTCGCGACTGTCAGACAAACCGCCGTAGGACAAGTTTAGGGTGAACTCACCGCCTGTTTTCTGCGAAACCAGCTCGGCCAGTTTCTCTACATGTTCGGTAAATGCGCGACGCTTGCCCCAGAGCGATACATCCCATTCTGTTGCAAACGCCTCACTTGCTAAGGCTGCTGCCGCCGCAAACGCGGCTGCGAAAACAAAGGTTCTCATTGCTCCTCCCGGAACTGGTCAACGCCCCGCCAGACAATGCATTTTCCGTTGCGACGTTATGTCGAACGCACGCAGTCCGATATGAGACAATCCGCAGGCAGATTGTCTTTTGCTCTGCTGATAGGCGCAGAGTTAGGTGTAGGGCTTATTGGACTGCGCTGCGAATGGCGCGAATGTTGTCGCCGTAAGGGGCGGGATTGCTGACCGAGCCGCCGCGGAAAACTGCTGAGCCCGCGACCAGCACGTCCGCACCGGCTTTAACCACAAGCGGCGCCGTTTTGGGATCAATGCCGCCGTCAATCTCGATATGGATCGGCCGGTCGCCGATCATGGCGCGCAGTTTTCGCACCTGGGCGACCTGGGTTTCGATGAAGCTTTGCCCGCCGAAACCCGGGTTCACGGTCATAATGCAGATCAGATCGCACAGATCGAGAAGTGGGGCGCACGCCTCAACGGGTGTGCCGGGGTTGAGGGCGAGGCCCGCCTTGATACCAGCCCCCCGAATTGCCTGAAGTGTGCGGTGCGTATGGGGACCCGCCTCGATATGGGCGGTCAGTATATCCGCGCCCGCGTCGACAAAGGCGTCGATATAAGGATCAACGGGTGCAATCATCAGATGCACGTCCATCACCGTTTTAATATGCTTCCGTATTGCCTTTACCAGGGGCGGACCAAAGGTCAGGTTCGGCACAAAATGACCGTCCATGACATCGACATGGATCCAGTCGGCGCCCTGAGCCTCCACCGCTTCAATCTCACGCCCGAAATCTGCGAAATCCGCAGCGAGGATGGACGGGGCGATCTTAATGGAACGGTCGAAGGTCATTGTGCTGGTCCTGATACGGGTCAGCCTCGCTTTAGCCAGTCAGGCGCGCGCCCACAAGCGCCTGCTTTAGAAGTAGATATTGAAGCGCTCGCGGATCGCCTTGTCGATGTTGGGATCGATTTGAAGCGGCGCTGACGCGAGGATCGCATCTTTCCTTGCCTTAGCGGCAGGCAGCAACTCAGGACGGCCCGCTTCGTTCCACTCCTTCGGGCTCATCCGGTTGCCGAGAACCGGGTAGGTGTACTCCGTCTGCATGAGGTTCAGCGTCTGCTCAGAGCCAAGATAGTGCCCCGGCCCATCAAGACAGACCGCCCGCATCACATCGAGCGACACGCTGTCTTCCGTCACTTCTATGCCGCGCACACAACGGAGCGCTTGGCCCACAAGGTCGTCGCCCAGCACGAGACCTTCGAGGCAAAACCCTAAGAGCGAGGCCTGCATGCCCGCGGCTTCGTAAACCATGTTCAGGCCAGACAAACCGGCGAGAACATTGGTCATGCCCTGCTCCCAGCCGGTTTGCATGTCCGGCAGTTTGCTGTCCGCCATGCCCCCTGCAGCGCCGCCGGGCAAACCGTAGAACCGGTGCATTTGCGCGCAACCAGCAGTCAGAAGCGCTTGTTCCGCCGATCCCCCTGACATGGCGCCCGTCCGCAGATCAGACACGAAGGGCCAAGTGCCGAAAACGGCCGGATGGCCGGGCATGACGGAATTGACATAGACGACGCCCGCAAGGCACTCAGCGACCGCCTGGACGATAGAGGCCGCGATGGGAGCGGGAGCCGTCGCACCAGCCTGACCGGCGGAAAGCAACAAGACCGGCATCCCCGCGCGGATGGCGTTTTCCATCGCAACGCAGCTTTCCTCGGCAAACTTCATCGGTGGTACGACGAAGCAATTCGTGTTTGAGATGAAGGGCCGTTCGCGCCAGGCTTCCTCCCCGCCAGCAATCATGTGGATAAGATCGATGCAGGGGGCCACATTCTCGGGGTCCGCGAAGCTGGTTCCAATATGTTTTTGCGTGCCCGCGGTAGCGGCATAGATCGTGTTCAGATCGAGCTCGAGATTGTCCGTAATATCGCGACACACCATTGGTCGTTGAAAGAAGTGGATATTATCGAGGTGCTGCACGAGCCGTGCGGCATCATGCAAGTCTTGTGTCCTGGGGTCGCGGTATTCCCCGGTTTCAATCTCGACCACATGGACAGCAGCCCCGGCAGTGCCGTAATGCACCCGGTCCGGTTCGAGGTGGAGGTCGTATTTTGGGTCACGCCCGTGCAGCGTGATGCCACGCGCCGCTTTCGCGACCATATCTTCCACAAGTGCGCGCGGATATCTGAGGCGGCCGTCATCGCCCTGGATTGCACCGGCGGCGACCATGGCTTCGACACCGGAGGGCGGCGCCTGCGAAAGACCGATGGTCTCCAACGCTTCAAGCGCGGCCTCGTGGATGCGCAAAACAGCGGCATCGTCGAGCGGCCGGTACCAGCCGCCCTTCATCCCGGGGCGGATGGGGCGAATATCCTCGGACAATGGTGCTGCCCTTAAGGCGACGCGAGCGGCGCGTCCTCCCGAGCGACGGCTCACAGTGTCACCTCAGCCTTGAACATCGCACGTCCTCCCTGCGCTATGCCCTTTGAGCGTCAGGGTTTTTTGCGACAAGGTCTAACTCAAACGCGACATCACGCCTTCATGCGTTCGGACTTGGGATCGTACATTGGTGCGAGGCTTGCTTCTGCGGCCACACGCGTTCCGGCGATCTCGATCTCATAGGATGAGGCAAGCACCTCATCGGCACTTTCGCCTTTGCACGGCACGTAGCCCATGCCTATCGCCCCGCCCAAATGGTGACCATAATTGGCACTAGTGACGATGTTCACAATCTCCCCATCACGGACAAGCGCTTCGTTATGGAACAGCATCGGCTCTGCATCCTCCAACTTGAATTGGAGCATTCGGCGCTCAACTCCTTCTTCGCGTTTGCGCAGCACGGCGTCGCGGCCGATGAAGCTATCTTTCGCCTTGGTTTTGACGGCGAAGCCCAGACCTGCCTCGACCACGTGATCCTCATCGGTGATGTCATGGCCAAAGTGACGGAAGGCTTTTTCGATACGGCACGAATCCATGGCGTGTAATCCGCAGAGTTTGAGACCGTGGTCCGCGCCTGCTTCCTGCAAAGCTTCGAAAACATGGGCGGCCTGATCGACGGAGACATAAAGCTCCCAGCCCAGTTCACCGACGTAGGAAATGCGATGCGCCCGGGCGAGGCCCAAACCGATTTCAATCTCGCGGGCGGTACCGAAGGGGAATGCCTCGTTCGAGAAATCATCGGGCGAAAGCGATTGGAGAAGCGCGCGCGAATTCGGCCCCATGACGGGGAAGCAGGCTTCGGCAGCGGTGACGTCGAGAATGATAGCAACATCATCGCCGAGATTGCGCTTCAGCCAGGCAAGGTCACGCTGAACCGTGGCCGCCGGGACGACCAATAGGAACGCGGTCGGCGTCAAATGTGTCACCGTCAGGTCGCATTCGATGCCGCCCTTGTCGTTGAGCATCTGACCATAGGTGATTGTGCCCGGGGCCTTGTCGAGATCGCCCGCGAAGACGCGCTGCATGAAGGTAAGAGCCCCCGGCCCCTCCACGCGGATCTTGCCGAAAGACGACATATCGAGCAGCCCAACGGCTTCGCGCATGGCCATATGCTCGGCCTGCTGGTTCTCGAACCAGTTCTGCTTGCCCCAATCGTGTTCGTAGGCGCGCTTCTGATTTGGCTTGGCAAACCAGTTGGCGCGTTCCCACCCGGCGGTTTCACCGAAAACAGCACCATCGGCTTTGAGATGTTCGTGAATTGGAGACCGGCGGACACCGCGCGCGGTTTCCACTTGGCGGAACGGGTAATGGTCCGCGTAGAGGAGGCCAAGCGTTTCTGTCACGCGTTCCTGGAGATACCGGCGGTTGCGCTGGAATGGTTGCGCGCGGCGGATATCCACATCCCAAAGATCGAAGGGCGGGTGGCCCTCGTCCATCCACGCGGCGAGCGCCATGCCAGCCCCGCCCGATGATACGATACCAATGGAGTTGTATCCGGCGGCAACCCAGTAATTTTTCAGCGCAGGCGCCTCGCCCAGATAATATTTGTCATCGGGCGTGAAACTCTCGGGGCCATTAAAGAACGTGTGCACACCCGCGGTCTCGAAGAGCGGCATCCGGTGCATGGCCTGTTCGAGGATCGGCTCGAAATGGTCGAAATCCTCAGGAAGGCTGTCGAATTCGAAATCTTCCGAAATGCCATTCATGCCCCATGGCTTGGCTTTCGGCTCGAAAGCGCCAAGCATCATCTTGCCAGCGTCGGCCTTGTAATAGGCGCATTCATCCGGCACGCGAAGCACCGGCATGCCCTTCAGCCCTTCGACAGGTTCCGTAAGCAGGTAGAAATGCTCGCAAGCGTGAAGTGGCAGCGTGACACCCGACTGGGCCGCAAGGTCGCGCCCCCACATTCCGCCGCAGTTCACCACATGTTGGGTGGTGATATGCCCGGTGGTGCCGTCTTCTTGCACATAGTCAACACCAGTGACCTGATCACCGTCATCCACTACTGCAGTTACTTTAACACCTTCAACAATCTGGGCGCCTTTCATTTTGGCACCGCGCGCCAAGGCCATGGCAATGTTGGCTGGGTCCCCTTGTCCGTCCCCCGGCAAATAGACCGCGCTAATCGCGTCCTCGACCGTCAGATAAGGGCATAGCTCCTTCGCCGTTTGGAGCGAGACTTCCTCCGCCTCAACACCGAAAGCACGGGCAAGACTGGCCTGCCGCAGGATTTCTTCGCGTCGGTGTTCGGTCAGCGCGACGGTGAGCGATCCGGTCACCTTGAGACCGGTTGCGACCCCGGTTTCTTCCTCCAACTGGCCATAGAGATCAGCAGAGTACTTGGCGAGCCTGGTCATGTTCTCATTGGCGCGCAACTGCCCAATCAACCCTGCGGCATGCCACGTGGTGCCGCAGGTGAGCTTTTTGCGCTCCAACAGAACAATGTCGGTCCAGCCCCGTTGTGCCAAATGGTAGGCGACAGAGCAACCAGAGACGCCGCCGCCGATGATGACGACGCGTGCTTGCGTTGGCAGGTTCATGCCCGGAGCCTTTCGTTTTGCGGATCCCAAATCGGGCCGTCGGGTTGCACAACCGCCTTGCAACGGTTGCCATAAATATCGACTTCAATCTCTGTTCCGGGTTCCGCGAGGTCCGTCCGCACCATACCCAGCGCAAGAGAGGCGTTCGCGCGGTAGCCCCAGGCACCACTCGTGGTCTCACCGACAACCTCGTCACCGTCCCAAAGCGTGGACATGTAAGGCGCGTCGCATCCGTTGGCCTCGACCTTGAGGGTCACGAAACGCTTTTTCACGCCTTGCTGTTTTTCATTGAGCAGCGCGGCCTTTCCGGGGAAATCAACCTCTTTATCCAGTTTCACAAACCGGTCGAGCCCGCCCTCAAGCAGGGTGTAATCGGTCGAGAGGTCGCCTTTCCAGGCACGATAGCCCTTTTCGATGCGAAGAGAGTTAAGCGCGTACATCCCAAAGGGCTTCGCGCCTGCCTCGGTGACAGCATCCCAGATGGCAGGTGCATCGTCGGGCGCGCAATGGATTTCCCAACCGAGTTCCCCGGCAAACGACACCCGCAGGAGCGCGCAGGGTTTGCCCGCCACCGAGCCGTCGAGGCTCGCGGTCAGCCATCCTGCCGAAAGGTCATGGCCGTCCACCAGACCGGCAAGTATCTCGCGGGACTTTGGTCCGGTTACCAGCATGCACTCAGCTTCGTCGGTACGGTCGCTTACCACGATGCCTTCCGGCGCATTTCGGGACAGGAGTTCGGCGTCATGCCATTGCGCCGTGGCAGCTGTGATAACGCCGACCTCGTCATCGGAATGAACCATCACCGACATTTCCGTCACGATCCGCCCGCGCCCATCGGCGAAATAGGCGAGGCTCACACGGCCCGGTTTTGGCAACCGTGAGGCGGTCAAGCTGTCGACATAGTCACGCGCCCCGGGTCCAGTGACCTTGAGACGGGTAAATCCGGTGATCGGGAGGATGCCACAATGGTCGCGGACCGCTTCGCATTCCTCACGAATGCGCGGCTCCCAGGGGCCGTTGCGTTCCCAAGTTTGTGTCGCCTCTTCGCTGGTGTCGTCACCCGGTTTCGCGAACCACGTGGCACGCTCCCAACCGTTAAACGCACCGAAGACGGCGCCTGCATCTTTCAGGCGGGAATGGAGCGGCGAGAGCTTTTTGTCCCGACCGGCTGGCCATTCATGGAACGGGAAGTGCATGGCGTATTCATTGCCGTAAACTTCCAGCCCCTTGACGTTTGAATAGGCCTGATCGGCGTAACCGGTGAAGCGGCGCGGATCGACCGCCCACATATCCCACTCGGTTTCACCTTCGATAATCCATTCAGCAAGCACTTTGCCCGCACCACCGGATTGCGCGATCCCAAATGTGAAGACACAGGCTTCAAAGGCATTTTTGACCCCGGGCATTGGACCGATCAGCGGCAGGCCATCAGGGGCGTAGGGGATAGGGCCGTTGATGATCCGCTCGACACCGGCTGTGCCCGAAAGCGGCACCCGCTCCATGGCATCAGCAACGATATCCATGATGCGGTCCAGATCGTCAGGGTAGAGTTGGAAGCTGAAATCGTCCGGCATCGGATCATCTGGCGTCATCCAATGACCCCTACAATTTGGCTCGTAAGGCCCAATGTTAAAACCGTTTTTCTCTTGCCGAAGGTAATATGAGACGTCAACATCTCGAATGAGTGGCAGCTTGCCGCCCTTCTCCTTCGCGTAGGCTTCAATCTCTGCAACTTGCTCGGTCAGGACGTATTGGTGGCTCATCACCATCATCGGCACGGTGCGACCGCCATATGGTTTGAACCACTCGCCCACTTGTTGCGCGTAATATCCGGCCGCGTTCACCACGAAGTCGCAGGCGATGTCGCCCTTGTCCGTATGCACAATCCATGAACCGTCCGGTTTCTGCGTGACGCCAGTCGCCGGGCAAAAGCGAATTATCTTGGCGCCCATGTCGCGGGCTCCTTTGGCCAGCGCTTGCGTCAATTGGGCCGGATCAATGTCCCCGTCGGTCGGATCGTAGAGAACGGAGTGGAGTTCGTGGGTTTCCATGAACGGATACATCTCGACCGCCTCTTCCAGCGTGAGCATGGACATGTCGATGCCCTGATACCGTCCCATACCGCGCGCGCGCTCAAACTCCTGGGTCCGCTCCTTGGAATGGCTCAGGCGTAGCGACCCCGACACGTGATAATTCATCGGATAGTCCACCGCCGCGCCCAGACCGCGATAGAGCTCTGTGGAATACCGCTGCATGTTCATGATCGACCAGGACGTGGAAAATGTCGGTACGTTCCCCGCAGCGTGCCAGGTTGAGCCAGCGGTCAGTTCGTTCTTTTCGAGCAGCACACAATCAGTCCATCCCGCTTTCGCCAAATGGAACAGGGCAGAGGCGCCAACCGCCCCACCTCCGATGATGACGACGCGCGCAGTCGATGGAAAATCAGCCATATCTCTTCCTCAATAGACAGGGGGTGCGATCACCCAGATCGCAACACAAGGGACAGAGCCGCGATTGGCCCAATAGAAAGGTTCACCGCGGATGCGGAAGCTATCGCCGGGACCGACTTTATAGGTCTTCCCGTCGATCGTGATCTCAAGCGATCCCGACACGATGTACCCGACCTCCTGGGTCGGACGCGTCACCGGATCAAAGCGTTCTGCACCGGGTTGAAAGGTTGAGTGCACAACTTCGAATTCGTCGGTTAGATCGGGGGAAACGAGTTCCTCATGCAAGCCCCCCACCCTTTTCCCGAGAGAACGGCGCGCGGAGTTACGCACGATCGTGTCTACTTCGTCAGGTCGTGTGGGTGCGGTCTTGAAAAAGCTCTCCACCGATATTCCGAAGATGCCCGCTAAGCTCTTTAGCTCATCGGTCGATGGCTCAGAGATATTGCGTTCGACCTGGCTGAGCCACCCGACGGAGCGATCCACGGCATTGGCCACTTCGGCAAGCGTCATACCACGGCGCCGGCGCAGCACACGCAAATCATTGCCCAAACTCTCGGCCGCATCGACCAGCGCCATCCCGCTCTCCGTGAAAAAATCAAAGGAATTTTCACGACAAAGATCGCTCTGAGTCAATACTCAATGTGAACGGGTTCGAGGAAAAACGGAGTTACGATTCTGTGGGTTATTCTTAATTGGTTAAATGACCGACCCGACGGAGTTCAATATTGTTTCTATCAAAATCAATATGTTGAATTTTTTTGAGGCACGTTCCTCAAAAATTCGTTGACGTGAGGTACGCCCCTCAATAGCGTTGGTCTATGGTGACATGAAACGGCACCAGTTCTTGGGAGGACTTCATGAAAAAGAAAACAACCGCCGCGCTCATCGCGGCGCTCACGACGTCAGTCAGCTTACCATCTCTTGCCGCAGCGGAAGATCTGACACTCTGCTGGGCAGCTTGGGATCCGGCGAACGCGCTGGTGGAACTTTCGAAGGAGTTCGAAGCGCAATCTGGCCATACGATGAATTTCGAGTTCGTGCCTTGGCCGAATTTCGCGGACCGCATGCTGAACGAATTGAATTCCGGCGGTAAGCTCTGCGACCTTTTGATTGGCGACAGTCAATGGATCGGCGGCGGCGCCGAAAACGAGCATTACGTCAAATTGAACGACTTCTTTGACGCCGAAAGCATCAGCATGGATGACTTCGCGCCGGCCACGGTCTACGCCTATTCAACATGGCCGAAAGGCACGCCGAACTATTACGCGCTGCCTGCAATGGGCGACGCTAACGGCTGGTTCTATCGCGCGGACTGGTTCGCCGATCCGGAAATCCAGGCGGCTTACAAAGAAGCCACTGGCGAAGATCTCCGCGAGCCTCAGTCACAGAAAGAGCTGCTGCAAATCGCCCAGTTCTTCCAGGGCCGCGAGATCGGTGGGAAAACGGTCTACGGTGCGGCGATCTTCACCGAGCGGGGCTCGGAAGGCATTACCATGGGCGTGACATCCGCGTTGTATCCTTGGGGCTTCAAGTATGAAAACACTCCAGGCTCGTATGACATGGAAGGCGCTGTAAATTCCCCTGAAGCGGTCGAAGCGCTTGAATTCTACAAAGAGTTCTACGAAACAGCTACGCCGCCGGGCTACACGAACAGCTATATGGGCGAGAGCCTTGATGCGTTTAAATCCGGTCAGGTCGCGATGGCGATGAACTGGTTCGCGTTCTTCCCGGGCCTCTATGCTGACCCGGCCACAGGTGGCGACAAGATCGATTTCTTCGTCAACCCACCGCAAAATCAGGCAGCCTCGACCCTTGGCGGTCAGGGTATCAGCGTGGTCGCGTATTCCGACAAGCAGGACGCTGCTCTTGAGTATATCAAGTGGTTTGCCCAGCCTGATGTGCAGGCGAAATGGTGGGAGCTTGGCGGCTACTCAGCCCATAACGCGGTGCTGAACGACCCGGGCTTTGTCGAGAGCCAGCCCTTTGCTGGAGACTTCTTGGAAGCAATGGATGCCGTGCAGGATTTCTGGCAGGAGCCAGCCTACGCTGAGCTACTGCTGGCCATGCAGAAACGCATCCATGACTATGTGGTCGCCGATCAGGGTACTGCACAGGAAGCGCTCGACAAGCTAATCGAGGATTGGACAGAAACCTTCGAAGACGAAGGTAAGCTGTAACGATCACTCCCGACCGGGCCCACGCGGCCCGGTCGCCTTGTGCGGGGCAATACTTCTCCCCGCACCTTTTGAAACCGAGCGAGACCGCCCATGTCAGATGGCACGATGGATCGCGTTGCACAGGCAACGCCCAAGAGAGTTGCACGCAAAATCAGAGGCTTGTCTGACCGCGCGATTGCTTGGATCTTCGTGGCGCCCACGATCTTCCTTTTGCTCGCGATCAATATTTTTCCGTTAATCTGGACGATCCAGCTCAGCTTCACCAACTTTCGCGCCAACAGGCTGAACCGTGAGGTCGAGAACATTGGTTTGCGCAACTACGAGCGGATACTGACCGATAGCGACATTTGGCTGAACATGCAGGCCACCGCGCATTTTCTATTCTGGACGATCACCCTTCAGGTGCTCATCGGGTTCACGCTTGCCTATCTGATCAACAAGAACTTCAAAGGTTCACCCTTTTGGACGACTGTAATTGTTCTGCCGATGATGTTGTCGCCTGCCGTGGTTGGGAACTTCTGGAAGTTTCTCTACCAACCGCAAATCGGGCTCTTCAATTACATCGTTAGTTTCTTCACCGGACGCGACCCGTCGAGTTTTGAGATGCTCGGGCAGGTGAATTTGGCGCCCTGGTCGATCGTCATTGTCGACACGTGGATGTGGACGCCCTTCGTGATGTTGATCTGCCTGGCAGGTCTCCGTTCGATCCCAGACTATATCTATGAGGCCGCCGAGATCGACCGCGCTTCGAAACTACGGCAATTCTTCACGATCACGATCCCGATGGTGTTGCCGTTCCTTATGCTTGCCGTGCTGTTCCGTGGCATCGAGAACTTCAAGATGTTCGATCTGGTGGTGCAGCTGACGGGTGGCGGTCCAGGCTCGACGACAGAACTGACATCGATCAACCTCAAGCGGGAGGCGTTTGAGAAATGGCGGACCGGCTATGCATCAGCTTACGCGATCATCCTCTTCGTCACGGTCTTCGGCCTCGCCTCCATCTATGTGAAGGCGCTCAACAAAGTGAAGGAGCGCTAAGATGAGTGCTCACGCGATTAACGCCCCATCCTCGCGCCAGAAATGGGTCGCTGGAACGCTGGTTATTCTTTATGCGCTGATTACCATGATCCCGCTGGCTTGGATCATGCTGACGGGCTTCAAAAGCCCCGCCGATGCAATCAGCTATCCGCCCAAGGTCGTTTTTGAGCCAACGCTCGAAGGTTATGTGAACCTGTTCACCACACGCACGCGGCAAACCCAGGAGTTTCTGGACGCTAACCCGCCGGAGACATGGGCGGATGAAATTGTGCGCCAATACGACATGGTCATCGTGGGGCCTTCGAAATTCGGCGAGCGCTTTCTGAACTCGGTCATCATCGGCTTTGGCTCAACATTCCTGTCGGTGTTTCTTGGAACACTTGCCGCCTATGCCTTCAGCCGATTCAAGATACCCCTCGCGGATGACCTTTTGTTTTTCATTCTCAGTACGCGGATGATGCCACCTATCGCCGTCGCGATCCCAATCTTCCTGATGTACCGCAACCTTGGTCTGTCGGACACGCATCTCGGCATGATCCTGCTGTATACCGCCGTTAACATCTCTCTCGCGGTTTGGCTTTTGAAGGGTTTCATCGACGAAATACCACGCGAGTACGAAGAGGCCGCCCTCATCGATGGGTACACCCGCTTTCAGGCTTTTTACAAAGTGGTGTTGCCGCAAGCCGCGACCGGCATCGCATCCACCGCAATTTTCTGCCTGATCTTTGCCTGGAACGAATACGCCTTCGCCGTTCTGTTGACCTCAGCTACCGCCCAGACCGCCCCGCCCTTTATCCCGACGATCATCGGCGTCGGCGGGCTCGATTGGCCTGCCATCGCGGCAGCGGCCACGATTTTCCTCTTGCCTGTCATGATTTTCACCATCCTTTTGCGCAAACACTTGCTGCGCGGGATTACCTTCGGAGCCGTCCGCAAATGAGCAGTTTTTTCACTGGCCTCCTCCGCTTTCATCGTGGCCCCTGGGAAATGTTGGCCACAATCATCATAGCCCTTGGGGTGTTCATGCTGATGCAACCCTTTGTGATGTGGGCGTTCACTTACTCCTTCATCACCACATTGGTCGGGACCGTGATGTTTATCATCGTCTCGCATTTCCCGGAAGGCGACTGATGGCCGAGATCGTGATCAAGGACGTCCGCAAGGAATTCGGCGACTTCGTCGCGGTGAAGGAAAGCTCCTTCACCATCGAGGACGGCGAGTTCTTTATGCTGCTTGGCCCCTCGGGCTGCGGGAAGACAACCACCTTGCGCATGATTGCCGGGCTTGAATTGCCAACGAGTGGCGAGATTTACCTCGACGGCGAGGAAATCGCGCAGCGCGCGCCCTCTGAACGCGACATCGCCTTCGTGTTCCAGATGTTCGCGCTCTACCCGCATATGAATGTCTACAACAACCTCGCCTATCCGCTGAAAAGCCAGGGGATGTCCCGCGCGCAGATCAAATCGAAGATCGACGAGGTGGCGGGCATTCTCGGCATCACCGACATTCTGAGGAAGCCAGTAGGCGGCCTCTCGGGTGGCGATCGCCAGCGCGTCGCGCTTGGCCGCGCCATCGTGCGCGAGCCAAAAGCTTTCATGATGGACGAACCGTTGGGCGCTCTCGATGCCGAGTTCCGCGAGCATATGGCCGAAGAACTCCGCGCCCTGCATGACCGGATGGGCGCCACCACCGTCTACGTGACCCATGATCAGCTCGAAGCGATGCAGATGGGCGACAAGATCGTTGTGATGAACAATGCCGTGGTGGAACAGTTCGGGACCCCGCAAGAAATCTACGACAAGCCTGCCACCATGTTTGTGGCTGACTTCATTGGCTCACCGTCAATGAACTTCCTCGATTTCTCCGGCACGCTCGCGAATGGTGACACAGCCGTCGACCTCAACGGTCACCCCATGGGCGTACCCGAAGCGCGCGAAGGGGCGAGCGGCGATCTGGTTTTTGGCGTTCGCCCGGAACATATCCGCTTGGCCGACGACGGCACCTATCGGGGCGAGGTTCTGGCCACCGAGTACCTTGGCACAACGCAGATTGTCACGATCCAGACAGCCAATGGGGATCTGAAGGCGCGGATCGCATCCGATCAACACGCCACGGTTGGGGAAAGCGTGGGTCTGTCCTTCGATGCAGGCACCGTCACCTTGTTCGACAAGTCGTCAGGGCGCGCACTCAAGTCGGCGCTGAATGAAGGAGTGCTCCATGGCTGAGGTTAGTCTTCGCTCTGTCTCAAAGGCCTTTGGAAAAACGCACGCTGTTGTCGATGTCGATATGACAGTGCCGGACGGGGCATTCGTGGTCCTTTTGGGGCCGACCGGCGCAGGTAAAACCACAACACTCCGGCTTATCGCAGGCCTCGAAAAACCGGACAGTGGCGAAATTCAAATCGGGGGCGAAAGCGTGACGGGCATGACACCGGCACAGCGCGATGTGGCGATGGTGTTCCAGCAATACTCGCTCTATCCGCATCTTAGTGTGCGCGACAACCTCGCCTTCCCGTTACGCTCTCCGATCCTGAAAACGCCCGAGGATGTGATTACACGCAAGGTGCAGGAGGTCGCAGAAGTTCTGCACATCCCGCACAAACTCGACAACAAGGCGACCGAGTTGTCGGGCGGCGAAATGCAGCGCGTCTCCATCGGTCGGGCGCTTGTGCGGGACCCGTCGATTTACCTGATGGATGAACCGTTATCATCGCTTGACGCCAAGCTCCGCGCCGACCTTCGTGTCGAGTTAAAACGCATCCATGCGGAGCTTGCCGCGACGTTGCTCTATGTCACACATGACCAGATCGAAGCCATGACCATGGCCAGCCATATCGGCGTGCTCGACGAAGGCCGATTGGTGCAGTTTGGCAGCCCGCGCGAGATCTATGAGGACCCGAAAACAGTCTATGTCGCTGCGCGTTTGGGTCAGCCTCGGATCAATCTTTTGCCGGTCGGCCTGCTGGATGCCGCAGCACCAAGTAACGCAACCACGATGGGGCTCCGACCTGAACATATTCGCCAAGGCGAAGGGAAAGAGGCGCACGTGACGCGCGTCGAACATCTGGGGGACCAAACCAGACTTCACCTCAAACTCGGCGAGCATGAAGTTATCACGCTCACCGATCCACATAGCACATTGAACCCCGGAGAGATGGTGCAGATCGCGGCGCGGAACCCGATCTATTTTGACACCGACGGCAACCGGGTCGCTTGAACGGAGGACAGGATGGCGCAATTCATCAACGCCAAAGAAAATCTGGTTAAAGAGGCCATCGATGGCCTGCTTGCTTGCTCAGGTGGCGCGCTTTCCCGGCTGGATGGCTACCCGCATATCAAGGTTGTCATCCGGAACGATTGGGATCGCGCGAAGGTGGCTTTGATCTCGGGCGGAGGTTCCGGGCATGAGCCGGCCCATGCGGGTTTCGTAGGCCCCGGGATGTTGACCGCTGCCGTCTGTGGTGAAGTATTCGCGTCCCCTTCGGTGGAGGCCGTTCTGGCGGCTATACTCGCCGTCACTGGAGACGCCGGATGCTTGCTCATCGTAAAGAACTACACGGGCGATCGGCTCAACTTCGGTCTCGCCGCTGAGCGCGCACGCGCCCTCGGTCGCAAGGTCGAAATGGTCGTTGTCGATGATGACATTGCCTTGCCGGAATTGCCGCAGCCACGCGGCGTTGCAGGCACGTTGTTCATCCACAAGATCGCGGGAGCGATGGCGGAAGGCGGCGCATCACTAGAAGAAGTCACTGCCGCCGCGAAGCGCGTGATCGGCAATGTCGCTTCTATCGGCAAAAGCCTGGACACCTGCACCGTGCCGGGCTCCCCAAAAGAAGACCGTATCCCCAGTGGCAAAGCCGAACTCGGGCTTGGTATCCATGGGGAACCGGGCGTTGAGCAAGTCGACTTCGCTGGCGCTTCAGAGGCCGTGTCTATCGTTATCGACAAGCTGCGCGACCACGCGAAGCATGGTCCATGTGTGGCACTTATGAACAACCTCGGCTCAACGACACCTCTTGAAATGTCGATCCTGTGTTACGCCTTGGCGGACTCGGGGATTGCCGCGCATATCATCGGCCCTGCACCCATGATGACATCACTCGACATGCACGGGTTTTCCGTCTCCCTTTTGCCTGTCACCGATGATGACCTTGCTTTGTTGGCAGCCCCAGTACCCATGCCCGCTTGGCCGGGTTTGGCGGAAATTGCCACGGTGCCGGTTACGCCTCTTCCCGATGGGCTTACGCCGATCGATCCAATTCCTTCACCGAACCAAACGACGCGAAAGGTAATCGAGCAAGTGACCGACTTGTTGATCGATGCTGAGGGCGCCTTGAACGAACTCGACGCAAAGTCCGGCGACGGCGACACAGGAAGCACGCTTGCGACCGCAGCCCGCTCGCTGAAAGGCAGCCTCGACAGAATGCCCCTTGCCGATCTGACACAGCTATTCCCGGCGCTCGGCAATGAGTTAAGCCAGACCATGGGCGGGTCGTCAGGCGTTATCCTCGCGATCTATTTCAATGCGGCGGGCGACGCCTGCGCAAGTGGCGCGCCGGTTGAAAAGGCACTTAAGGAAGGTTTGAAGCGTGTCTCCGAAGTTGGCGGCGCGCAAAAAGGTGACCGTACGATGATCGACGCTCTGGCCCCTGCACTCGAGGCGATGAGCCAGGGCTTGCCCGCTGCGGCGGCGGCGGCACGTGAAGGCGCCGACAGCACAGCCTCAATTCACAAGGCAAAGGCGGGTCGCGCGGCATATGTACCTTCAGAAAACCTGAAAGGGCATAACGATCCTGGCGCGGAAGCTGTTGCGCTGCTTTTCGAAGGGCTCGCCAAGGCGGTGGAGGGATCAAGCTGACCCAGAACGACCTCTCAACTGTCCCAAAGCCCACCGTGAACGACATCGCCCGTGTCGCGGGTGTTTCGCTCGCAACGGTGGACCGCGTGCTGAACGCGCGTCCCGGCGTGCGCTCTGTGACGATTGAGAAGGTCAACAAGGCAATCGCTGATCTAGGTTATGTGCGTGATACTGCGGCAGCGAACCTTGCCCGCAAACGCCTATACCGATTGCTTTTCATTATCCCCGAAAGTGCGAATGAGTTCATGCTCGCGCTCGACAAAGAGATCGATGCGCAAGGTGCGAAACTTGTGCATCAGCGCACCACGTTGCAACGCCTGTCCGTTCGTCCGTTTGACCCGCATTCGGTGGTCGATGCTCTTGATGCAATCGATCCAGCCGACACCGACGGCGTGGCTGTAATCGGTGTTGAAACACCTGCCGTCCGCGACGCCGTCAAACGTGCCCGTGCGAAGGGCATCGCCGTTGTGGCATTGGTTTCCGACCTGCCAAGTTCCGAACGTGACCATTTCGTAGGAATCGACAACATCGCCGCCGGCCGAACGGCGGCGCGGCTCATGGGACGCTTTGTGCG
The DNA here is from genome assembly GCA_039024895.1 of Pseudomonadota bacterium. Classification (GTDB taxonomy): domain Bacteria; phylum Pseudomonadota; class Alphaproteobacteria; order Rhodobacterales; family Rhodobacteraceae; genus JAJDOD01. The sequence continues at coordinate 33,518 of JBCCPJ010000018.1, forward strand.
CGGGGCGGGCCGTATCCTCGTCATCACGGGATCAAGGCTGGCGCGCGACCACCTTGAGCTGCGGAAGGGTTTCGACGCCCTGATGTCTGAAGAGTTTCCCGGTCTTGACGTGGTGGCGTCCATTGAGGGCCGCGATGATCCCGAGCTGATCCGCGACATGCTGCCCGAGATCTTCGAAGCCTATCCCGACCTGAAGGGCATTTATTCATCGGCGGCAGGAAACCCCGGGTTGATCCAGTTTTTGGAAGCCAAAGGGCCACAAAGGGACCTTGTCGTCATTGCCCACGAGTTGACGCCCGCCTCACGCGCGGCGCTACGCTCCGGCACATTTGATGCCATTATCAACCAGGACACTGGGCATATCGTGCGCTCGGCGACGCGGCTCCTGCGCGCGACGCTCGACAAGGTGCCATTCGACGCGACCCAAGAACGCATCCGAATTGATATCTACCTGAAAGAAAACTTGCCGCATCTGGGAGGAGAGACATGAAGACAATCAAAGGGCCTGCGCTTTTCTTGGCGCAGTTTGCAGGTGATGACGCCCCGTTCAATTCATGGGACAGCATCACCAAATGGGCCGCCGACTGCGGCTATAAGGGCGTTCAGGTGCCCAGCTGGGACGGACGGTTGATCGACCTCGCAAGGGCCGCCGAAAGCAAAGAGTACTGCGACGAGTTCAAGGGCGTCGCGGCAGCTAATGGCGTTGAGGTGACAGAGCTCTCCACGCATTTGCAGGGGCAGCTTGTTGCCGTGCACCCGGCCTATGATGGCGCCTTCGATGGCTTCGCGGCGGAAGAAGTGCGCGGCAACCCTGCCGCCCGGCAAGAGTGGGCTGTCGATCAGGTAAAAAAGGCGCTTTCCGCCTCAAAGAACATGGGCATCGGCGCCCATGCGACCTTCTCTGGCGCGCTGGCCTGGCCATACGTCTACCCCTGGCCGCAACGCCCAGCGGGATTGATCGAAACGGCTTTTGATGAGTTGGCCAAACGTTGGAAGCCCATCCTCGACCATGCAGAAGACTGCGGCGTCGATGTCTGTTACGAAATTCACCCTGGCGAAGACCTCCATGACGGCATCACGTACGAGATGTTTCTTGAGCGCACCGGCAATCACGCTCGCGCGTGTATGCTGTACGACCCGAGCCACTACGTGCTCCAGTGTCTCGATTACCTTGACAACATAGACATCTACAAAGACCGCATCCGGATGTTCCATGTGAAAGACGCCGAGTTCAACCCGACAGGGCGGCAAGGCGTTTACTCGGGCTACCAGGGCTGGGTAGATCGGGCAGGTCGGTTTCGCTCACTTGGGGACGGACAAGTGGACTTTGGTGCCGTCTTTTCCAAGATGGCCGCCAATGATTTCGATGGTTGGGCCGTGGTCGAGTGGGAGTGCTGTCTGAAACATCCCGAAGATGGCGCCCGCGAAGGTGCTCAATTCGTGGCCGATCACATCATTCGCGTCACAGACAAGGCCTTTGACGATTTTGCCGATGGTGGCACGGATGAGGCTGCCAACCGCAAAATGCTCGGGATCGGCTGAAATGAAAGCCGGTTTCAATCTTCTCTTATGGTGCACGAGCCTCGGCGAAGCGGAATTGCGGCGCTGCGAAGCGCTGGCCGAGATGGGTTGGGATGGCGTTGAAGTGCCGGTTTTCGAAGGCACCCCAGAAGCACATGCGACCCTCGGTCGGCAACTCGGCGAGATGGGGCTGAAACGGACGGTGGTCGCAATCGTCTCGGACGGGGACACGTTGTCGGATGATCCAAGCCTTCGCCAAAAGGGCATCGATCATCTCAAATACGTGGCTGATTGCAGCGTTGCGCTTGGCGCGGAAGTGCTGTGCGGACCGTTGACCCAGCCCCTCGCGACATTCAGCGGTGCCGGAGCGACAGATGTTGAATGGGGACGATTGGTGGAGGCCAGCCGCGCTCTTGCGGCGCATACCAAAGACAGCGGGCTGAACGTCGCTGTGGAGCCGCTTAACCGCTTCGAATGCTACGCTCTTAACACGGCAAGTCAGGCGGCGGCCCTGGTCGAAGCGGTCAACCAGCCCCATTACGGTTACCTGTTCGATAGTTTCCACGCCAATATCGAAGAGAAAGACCCTTGGGCGGCGCTTCGCCAATTTTCGAAACAGATGACCCATGTGCATGTCTCGGAAAATGATCGGGGCACGCCGGGTGCCGGCCATATCGACTTTGCGGCGATGTTTGCCGTCTTGCGCGAGATTGGCTGGGACGGATGGCTGACGGTCGAGGCGTTCGGTCAAGCGCTACCAGATATCGCGGCCGCCACGAAGGTGTGGCGATCGCTTTTTGAAAATGACGATCAACTTGCCCGCGATGCTTTGAAGCTGGTGCGGGACACTTGGAAGGCGGCCGTCTGAGGCGCGCGGGAGGGAAGAGAAATGGCATCCGATAAAACTGATACCTCAAACCGACGTATCCGGCTCGGTATGGTTGGCGGCGGGAACGACGCCTTTATCGGCGGTGTGCATCGCATCGCGTCGCGTATCGACGACAAATATGAACTTGTTGCGGGCGCTTTGTCATCGACGCCGGAAAAGTCCATTGCGAGTGGCGAAGCCCTTGGGCTTCCTCGCGTCTACGAAGACTACAAGAAAATGGCTTCACGCGAAGCGCGTCGGAAAGACGGGATTGAAGCGGTCGCCATCGTCACGCCGAACCACGTGCACTTCCAAGCTGCCCGGGAGTTTTTGAAGCGGGGCATCCATGTGATTTGTGACAAGCCACTCACGTCGACGCTGCAAGACGCCAAGAAGATGGTCAAAGCCGTGGAGGACAGCGATGCGCTTTTCATTCTGACCCACAATTACACAGGCTACCCGATGGTACGGCAGGCGCGAGAAATGGTGTCGCGCGGTGATATCGGACGCATTCGCGTGGTGCAGGTCGAGTATCCGCAGGACTGGCTCACGGTCGATCAGGACATCAAACAAGCACTTTGGCGTACTGACCCGGCCCAATCCGGGGCCGGAGGCTCAACGGGTGACATCGGCACCCACGCCTTCAACCTTGCTTGCTTTATCACCGGCCTTGACGTGGAGAGCCTGAGTGCTGACCTGCAATCCTTTGTTTCAGGTCGCCAACTTGACGACAATGCACATGTGATGCTCCGTTTCGAAGGTGGCGCGCGTGGCATGCTTTGGTCTTCCCAAGTGGCACCGGGGAATGAAAACGCGCTCCGCATCCGTGTCTATGGTGAAACCGGCGGCTTGGAGTGGGCGCAGGAAGACCCGAACTACCTTTGGCACACACCTTTCGGCGAACCAAAACGGCTGGTCACCCGTGGCGGTGCTGGCTCAGGCGAGGCCGCAGGCCGTATGAGCCGTATTCCGCCCGGGCACCCGGAGGGGTATCTGGAAGGATTTGCAAACATCTACGCCGAAGCAGCGACCGCAATCATCGCCGCGCGCGACGGCAAAGAAGCTGGCGAAGAGGTCCTTTACCCAACCGTGTATGACGGGCTGAAAGGCGTTCAATTCGTGGCGGCCTGTGTGAAATCTTCCGCCCGCAATGCGGCGTGGATTGACCTGGATCTGTAAGACATGACTGACTTTTTCAAAGGAATACCCCCCGTCACCTTCAAAGGCCCTGACAGCCACGACGACTTCTCATACCGACACTATGACCCGGATGAAATGCTCGGTGGCAAGCGCATGGAGGACCATTTGCGCTTCGCTGTCGCCTGGTGGCACAGCTTTGCCTGGCCTGGCGGCGATCCATTTGGCGGCCAAACTTTCGAACGTCCATGGTTTGGTGATACGATGGACCTTGCGCGGCTCAATGCCGACGCGGCCTTCGAGCTGTTTGCGATCCTTGGACAGCCCTATTTCTGCTTTCACGACTTCGACATTCGCCCCGAAGGCGCGGATTTTGCCGATAGCACACGAAACCTAGAAGAAATGGTCGATTACATCGGCCAGAAGATGGAAAGCACCCCAACGAGACTGCTTTGGGGCACGGCCAACCTGTTTACCCACCGGCGCTTTATGTCAGGCGCTGCGACGAACCCAGACCCGGAAATCTTCGCGTATTCCGCCGCTACCGTGAAAACCTGTATGGACGCCACGCTAAAGCTTAACGGTGAAAACTATGTGCTTTGGGGCGGGCGCGAAGGATACGAGACCCTCCTGAACACCGATCTCAAAAAAGAACGCGATCAGGCGGGGCGCTTTTTGGCGATGGTGGTCGAGTACAAACACAAAATCGGGTTTGCAGGCACAATCCTGGTGGAACCGAAACCGCAGGAACCGTCAAAGCATCAATATGACTTTGACGTCGCAACGGTTTACGGCTTCCTCAAGGAATATGGTCTCGAAAACGAAGTTAAGATGAACATCGAACAGGGACATGCCATCCTGGCGGGACATTCCTTCGAGCATGAACTCGCCCTTGCGGCGTCGCTCGGCGTTCTTGGCTCAATTGATATGAACCGGAACGACTATCAGTCTGGCTGGGATACCGACCAATTTCCAAACTCGGTGTCGGAAGTGGCGCTAGCCTATTACGAAGTGCTGAAGGCGGGCGGGTTTACCACAGGTGGTACGAACTTTGACGCCAAGGTTCGCCGCCAGTCATTGGAGCCAGAGGACCTTGTGCTGGCCCATGTGGGCGCCATGGACGTTTGCGCGCGCGGTTTGAAGGCGGCCCATGCCATGCTGGAAGACGGCGCGTTGGAGGCGGCACGAACGGAGCGCTATGGCGGATGGAGTAGTGCCGGTTTTCTCCTCGAGGGCGGTCTCGAGAATTGCTTCGATCACGTCATGGCAAACAGCACCAATCCAGAACCCCGTTCGGGGCGTCAGGAACGGCTCGAAAACATCGTCAACCGCTTCGTGTGAGATCACGACTGACCGAAGAGTAACCGGCCATTAACCAGTTTCCCCCTTGATTGCGCCATCAAGGGGGAACGGACCCATTTCGACCCACGACATCGCAAAAGGTACTCTGAAACAGCACCGATACTTCTTCGGGTTCGCATTTCTTTTCAGCATTTTCAGCAACCTTCTGATGCTGACCGGCCCACTTTTCATGTTGCAGGTTTATGACCGCGTTCTGGGGTCACGCTCAGAAGAAACGCTAGTAGCTCTCCTCGTCCTTGTCCTGGCGCTATATGGATTGATGTGGCTCCTGGACTTCGCGCGTGCCCGCCTTTTGGCCCGTTTCGGTGCGCGGTTTCAGGCCGCCCTTGATGCGGCTATCTTTCGCGCTGAATTACGACAAGCCGGGCCTGCTACGAAGGCGCCCACCGGGGGGCGCGACCTTGAGGCAGTGCAATCGCTCTTTGGGTCTTCTGCCTTACCCGCCTTGTTGGACTTGCCGTTCACGCCTTTATTCATCGCTGTGATCTTTATCTTTCACACCTGGCTTGGGTTTTTTGCCCTTGCTGGCGGTGCAATTCTTGTGGGCATCACGCTGTTGAACCAAACCCTAACTTCAAGCCGCGTCGCCGAGGCGCAATCGACCAGTGAAGCGACACATAAGTTTGCGGAGAACGCGCGATCAGCGGCGGAATTGATCCGTAGCCAAGGCATGCTCGATACGGTGACCGATCGCTGGCTTCAGGGGCGGAAGACAGCGCTCCGCCAAAACATGACAGCTGTCGATTGGACCGGCGCATTCTCAACCTTTACCCGAGCCTTTCGTCTCGCGTTGCAATCACTGGTGTTGGCACTCGGGGCGTGGCTGGTTCTGCGCAACGAGTTGACGCCGGGTGCGATGATCGCAGCTTCAATTTTATTGGGCCGCGCACTTGCACCGATTGAGCAGATTATCGGCCGTTGGCCGCAAATCACGCGTGCGCGGACCGGATGGCGCGATTTGATGACATTCCTCGACACATCTGTCGAACCAAACGCGCGGACCCGCCTGCCGCGCCCTAGCGGGAAGCTGGACGTGAAGGGAGTTACCATAACCAACGCACCGGGGCATCCGCCCGTACTCTACAATGTCACGTTCAGCCTAAGCCCAGGCGAAGCGCTCGGCGTAATTGGCAAAAGCGGTTCTGGCAAAACGACAATCGCAAAGACCATTCTAAGTCTTGTCACACCTACCATTGGGGAAGTGCGCCTTGGGGGCGCGCTTATCTCCCATTACACGCCTGCCGACCTTGGCCACCACATTGGCTATCTGCCCCAAGACCCGGTTCTAATTACTGGAACGATCGCTGAGAATATTGCCCGCATGTCTTTAAGCCCCGACAGCCGCGCTGTGTTTGAAGCGGCGGAAAAGGCCAAGGTGCATGACCTCATTCTTTCTCTGCCCGATGGCTATGACACGCCGGTGCGCGACAACATGATTGGCCTATCAGGCGGTCAGCGCCAAAGAATCGCTCTGGCCCGCGCTTTATATGGCGAGCCGATGCTGCTGGTTCTGGACGAACCGAACTCCGCCCTGGATCAAGAAGGAAGCGAGGCGCTTAACGCTGCTGTCCGTCAGATGAAGTCCGAGGGCCGCACCGTTATCATCATGACCCATAGGCCTGTCGCAATTTCGGAATGCGACAAACTATTGATGGTTGAAGGAGGAAAGGTCTCCGCCTTTGGCCCGCGCGATCAAGTGTTGCGCTCGGTCGTTCGAAATGTCGACGATATTCAACGAAATATGCGTGCATGACCCAGCCTACGAAAACCTCCGAATATAGCCCTGCCCTGCCGCTTTTTGTTGGCGTGGTGGCCCTTGTTCTGCTCGTGGCATGTATTGGCTTCTGGAGCGTCCGCACACAAATTGCCGGCGCAATTATCGCCAACGGTCTGATCGAAGTGGAGCACAACCGTCAGGTTGTCCAGCACGCGGAAGGTGGGACGGTTGGTGTCATTCTAGCGCGGGACGGCGACCGCGTGGCCGCCGGTGACGTCGTCCTTCGGCTCGATGACACGTTGCTGCGGTCCGACATTGCGGTGTCGGAACTGCAGCTTGTGGAGTTGACAGCACGAAGCGCGCGTCTTGAAGCGGAACGGGAGGGTGCCAGTTCTATCACGCTCCCGCGCACACTGGCCAAAACGACAGACGACACAGCGCTTGCTCAGATTGCCGGGCAGCAAAAGCTTTTCGAGGCGCGTCTTGACAGCCTTGATCGAGAATTGACGCAAATCAGTGAGAGCATCGCGCAGACGAGGAACCGGATCGCCGGAACGGAAGCACAAATCGCTGCGTTGAATACACAAGCTGATCTTGTGGCAGAGGACTTGGCGAACCAGGTAACGCTGCTTGAGAAAGGGCTGGTGCCGGGGCAACGCGCGTCGAACCTACGCCGAGATGCCGCTCGAATAGCTGGCGAAATCGGGGCGCTCACGGCAAAAATCGCCGAGTATCGCGGTGAAATTGCCGGGTTTGAGATTGAACGCCTTAAGCGGGTCACGACCCGCCGCGAAGATGCGATTGCGGAACTGAGGGACATTCAGTTTCGCGAGTTGGAACTCACCGAACGACTGCGTGGATTGCGGGAAAGACTGAAGCGCCTGGACGTCCGCTCACCGGTCGCTGGTATCGTGTACGGCAGTACGGTTTTTGCCGAGCAAGCCGTGCTCCGCCCGGCCGACACCTTGATGTATATTGTCCCGCAGGATCAGCCGTTGATTGTAAGTGCGCGGGTGGACGCGATCCACATCGATCAGGTCCATGTTGGACAAGCGGCCAATTTACGGTTCCCGGCATTTAATCAACGCACGACACCGGAAGTTGCCGGGCGCGTTCTCAAAGTGTCACCCGATGTCTTCGTCGATCAAACCACGGGACTTTCGTACTACGAGGTCGATGTCATGCCGCTCGCATCGGAGCTTGCCAAGCTGAACGGCAACGTTTTAATTCCCGGCATGCCCGTTGAGACTTTTCTCAAGACCGACGAACGCACACCGCTGTCCTACCTGACGAAACCGCTCACGGACTATTTTGGGCGCGCATTCCGCGAAAGCTAGCCGCGCGCAAAGCATGGCTTCCCTTAGACCGATCAATCATAGCGCAGGTCGGCCGCCTTCCCGCGGAAGATGACATAGCTAAGCGCGGTGTAAGCGAGGATGGTCGGCAATACGAACAGCGTTCCGACCAGAATGATGATCAGGCTCTCAGGAGCTGATGCGGATTCGTAGATCGTCATCTTTTCCGGGACAACATAGGGATAAAAGCTGTAAGCCATGCCACAGAAACTCAGGGCAAACAGTAGCATGATGGCCGCGAACGGTGCCCACGCATAACGGTCCCCTTCCATGGGCAACCGCTTCAGCTTCCACCACAGAAAGGCAATGAGCGCGGCGGACAAGACAGGGAGCGGCGCGAGGTACAGCAATTCGGGGAAGCTGAACCACTTGTCGAATATTCGCGTGCTCACAAACGGTGTGGCCAGCGATATCGCGCCGATACCGAGAAGCAGGCCCCAGATGCCGCCCTTGGTCCAGCCGACGGCCTTCTTCTGCAATTCACCGTCGGTTTTGGCGATCAACCACGCGGCGCCGATACAGCTATAGCCCACGGTCAGGAACACTGCTGTCAGCAGCGCGAAGGCCGCGTGGGGCAACGTCCAAGTGAGCCCCATGACGTACATGCCCAACATGAACCCCTGGCTCATCGATGCCATCAGCGAACCTGTGAAAAACGCGCCATTCCAAAACGGTTTTTGATTTGCTGGCGCTTTTGCACGGAATTCGAAGGAGACGCCGCGAAGGATCAACCCGACGAGCATAATGGCAACTGGCAGATAAAGCGCGGTGAGGATCACACCGTGGGCTGCCGGAAATGCTACCAGTAAGAGACCGATGGCCAAGACGAGCCAGGTTTCATTTGCGTCCCAAAAAGGACCGATGGAGGCGACCAACCGATCTTTCTCTTCGTCTTCCGAGAGCGGCATGAGCAAGCCCACGCCCAGATCGAACCCATCCAGGATCACGTAAATCAGGATCGATACGCCCATCAACGCCGCAAAGGTGAACGGCAACCACACATTCGGGTCGCCGAAGAGGGTCATCATGTCATTCTCCCGGGATAGCGGCCACTTCGGCTTCGCCGCTGCGCGGATACTTACGGGTCGAAAGCGGCTCGCCCCGGCTCGCTTTCCACGCCAAATACGTCACTGTGCCCATATAGGCGAAGATGAGAGCCGCGTAGACCACAAGGTAGAGGATCAAGGTGCCCAGAACCATCGGCGCCGGGACGTCGGCGACGGCTTGCTTGGTGGTCAACACACCTTGGACCAGCCATGGCTGTCGACCGATTTCGGTCGTGTACCAACCCGCCAGCGTCGCGATCCAACCGGAGAATGCCATGGCAGCAAAAGCGAAAAGCATCAATTTAGGCAAGTGCTCCGCCCCGCGCCGACGAAGCATATATGCGCCAGCCCAGCTTAGCGCCAGCATCGCCATGCCGGTGCCGACCATAATCCGGAAGCTCCAGAATACAGGGGCGACAGGTGGGTGGAGCGGCGTGCCGTCTTCGGCAACAAAATCATTGAGGCCCGGGACAACGCCATCCGCCTTGTGCTTGAGTATGAGCGAAGCACCATTGGCGATACCAATTTCCATACGGTTTTCCCGTGCTTCTTCGTCCGGGATCGCAAACAGCAAAAGCGGCACATGGCTTTGAGTTTCCCAGTTCCCTTCCATCGCCGCGACCTTTTGCGGCTGATGTTCAAGCGTATTCAGGCCGTGCATATCGCCTGCGAATATCTGAATCGGGATCAACGCCGCGCCAAGAAGGATGCCGACGCGCATAGTCGATTTGACGCTTTCTTTCCGATCGCCCCAGAGGAGACGGATGGCAGAGATACCCGCGATCAAAAAGGCCACCGTCAGGCCGGATGCCAAGAGCATATGCAAAAGCCGGTAGGGCATCGACGGGTTGAAGATGATCGCCCACCAATCTGTGGCGTAGGCAACGCCGTCGCGCAGCTCATAACCTGCAGGCGTGTGCATCCATGAGTTCAGAACCAGGATCCAGAAGGCGGACATGGTCGTGCCGAATGCCACCAGAAAGGTTGCCGTCGTATGGAGCCAGTTCGGCACCTTGCGCGCTCCGAAGAGCATGATGCCAAGGAATACTGCTTCCAGGAAGAATGCGGTCATCACTTCATAGGCAAGAAGCGGTCCCGCGATATTCCCCACGGCTTCCATGAAACCGGGCCAATTTGTTCCAAACTGGAACGACATTGTAATGCCGGAAACAACGCCCATGGCAAAAGAGAGGGCGAAGACTTTTACCCAAAACAGGTAAGCCTCCATCCATTTCTGTTCGCCCGTTGCGTTGAAACGCAGCTTGAAGAACAACAAAACCCACCCGAGTGCGATCGTGATCGTCGGGAATAAGATGTGAAACGATATGTTCGCTCCAAATTGGATGCGCGACAGAAGCAGCGTGTCCATTATGTGCCCTTCAGGGATAATTACTTTGGTTATGATATAGGAGGCACACCGCTCGCGTCACCGTCCTGCGACAGGATGCCGGGGGTGCGACATTCCGGCAATTCGCGCACTGGGCCCGCCGTGCCCAAGCATTTGATGTAATTGTATAAATTTAGGATCGCCGCTTGCCGACACTTGTATACCAAAAGGCACCCTCGATATCGGCCACCCAGCGGCCGATATCTTCCGCGTCGATTTATGCGCAATGGTCGGGAGTGTCTAAGCTTTAATTCTCACTGACGTCATCGTTTTGGACAGGTGGAAAGCGATAACGCTGGTTCGCTTCAGCCCAATCCATGTGGTTGCGAACATATTGCTGGCTCGCCTCCGACGGCGGATTGTAATCCCAATGCTCTCCGGCCCCTGCTTCCATGGCGGCATGTAAGGCGCGCCGGGATTTTTGGGCGGAAATAACCCGTTGGCGCAAGGCTTTACCGTCCCAGCGCCTTGCCACCTCTTCGGCAAAGGCCGCGGCTTTGTCGGCATAAGCCGGGTCGTGGGCGAGGTTGGTCTGCTCCAATGGGTCTGCCACGACATCAAAAAGGAGCGGTGGGTCAATATCGCAGTGAATGTACTTTAGGGTGCCGCGCCGGATCATCATGAGCGGCGCCGGTGTCATCTCTGCGCAATACTCTCCGATCGCCACATCCTCGGGGTCGGCTTCTCCGCGTGCCAAAGGCATGAGACTGCGCCCATCGACTGGCTCACCCAGCATGTCTTCGGAACCTCCTGCGATTTCAAGAAATGTCGGCAACAAGTCGATAAGCGAACAGGTATTGCTGACGCTACCTTGCGCAATACCGGGCCCAGCCATCACCAAAGGTACTCGCGCGGAATGCTCAAAGAAGTTCATCTTATACCACAGCCCGCGCTCACCCAGCATGTCACCATGGTCGGCGGTCACAATGACAATGGTGTTTTCAAGTTCTCCAATATCCGCGAGCGTTTTCACCAACTCCCCGATTTTACTGTCGAAGTAGCTGACATTGGCGAAATATGCGCGGCGAGCGCGTTTAACTTCCGTCTCTGTCAGAGGGATATACGAGGCCTCGATCCCGTCCGAAAGCCGTCGGGTGTGAGGGTCGAGCTCATCCGGTGCAGGCACAAAGGCCGGCAAATCAATCTCATCGTCCAAGTAGCGGTCCCACCATTCCGGGCGCGCGACATAGGGGTCATGCGGGTGAATGAAGCTCGCCACCAGTGAAAACGGTGCTGCATTGCCCATCGCCTTGTCACGCGCAACATCCAGAAGCCACCGCCGCGCGGCAAACGCGACCTCGTCGTCGTAATCAATTTGATAGGTTGTTGTCGCAACACCGCTTTCCTTCACGGTCTGCATATTGTGATACCATTTGTCGATCCGCACGTCGTGGGCTTCCCAATCGGGCGTCCAGGCGAAGTCAGCCGGATAGATGTCAGTGGTCACGCGATCTTCGAACCCGTGCTTTTGGTCTGGCCCGACAAAATGCATCTTTCCCGAAAGGCAAGTGCGATAGCCAAGGGATTTGAGATAGTGGGCAAAAGTAGGCGTAGATGCCTTAAACTCGGAGGCGTTGTCAAATGCGCCAATTCGGCTGACAAGCTGCCCAGACATGAACGCACAACGCGACGGCGCACAGATCGGTGAGTTACAATAGGCGGCGTCGAAGCGCATGCCGCGTGCCGCGAGCGCGTCGAGATTTGGGGTCTTAGCGATGGTATGGCCATAGGCTCCCGTAAAATGCGGCGCGAGCTGATCAGCCATGATGACAACGATATTGGGGCGGGACATAGAGCCTCCTTTGACAGTCAGGTTGCGAAAATCAAAGGGACTCAGGTGGTGGTTGATACTGCATCCGCTTGGTGTGGCGCGCATTCATCGGGCAAGGCTCTTGTCTAGTTGCAGGCTCCACGCTTCGAAAACAGTCGCATCAGCGCCCGGTTTCACCACCTAATTTGTATTGGGAAAAGCTTGCATACAAAAGAAAAATGCGCAGGGCGGTCGGGAACCAATCGACCAACCCTGCGCAGGAACCTCAAGCAACCGATCAAAGAGCCTGAAGTTGTTCTGTGATTTGGCTCAGCTGCCTTCGAACTTGGAGGCGTCGGAATACTGGCCAACAACTTTGTTCATGTTGCCCGTCATCTTATTCATACCATTGAATAGATGCGCCCGTTCTTCCGTGCTGAGTTCAGTACCATTCAAAACGGCTTCAACGGAGGGTTTCAACTCTGACCAATTCGTCTGAACGACTTTAAGCCCTTCGGCGATCGTGGCATTGGGCGGCGGTGCAATCCCGGCGGCAGCCATGCCGTTTCTGAGTGCCCTCAGCGAGGTCTCAAACACTTCGGCTGTCGCGGCAAGTTCCGCTTGAGACGCCTCGACATTGATGCCGGAAGCGGCAAGACAGGCGTTCTTTGACATGCGCTGCGAAAGCATACGCTGGCGGCCCGATATATCGACCAGCATCGCGAAAGACTGAAGCATCGCATTCGGGTCCGAGTATTGCGCGGATAGATCACTTACCAGAAGCTTCGCCATATCGAGGAGCGGTGCGCTTTGATCGGCAATCGCCGTCACATGCGCCGTTGTTTTCTCGCCAGCCGCAATCGCATCAAGCTCCGTTGCCACAGTCGCCCATTCGTCACGGAGCATGCCGATGCGGCGGATGGTCTTTTTGCGCTTCTCAGCACCGTTGATTCCGAGGTCGGCATTTCCAAACTCGAGGGCATCAACGATGAGTGCAAACTCACTCATAGCCGCTTCCATGGCGGGTCCGCTCTTCGCTGGGTCGATGCCTGCAACATAGTTGCAGCTTGTCGCAACAACGCGTTGGCTCAACATGCGTAGCTTGCCGGAGAAGTTCACGCGCTCGCTTGCGCCTATCCGTTCGGCGTAGGCGGCTTTGTCGCTCGCGCCGCTCTCGGACAAAGCTGGAGATGAAAGCGCAAGAAAGAAAGCAGTCAAGCCCAAGCTGACCGGTGTAAAAACCCGATTTTTCATGATGGTTCCGTTCCGTAGTCCACAATCTTTACTCAAGTATCGACCGCGGATAACTCATGCACTCGATACCAACTAACCTAACGTTAGCTTAATAAAGTAGCTAAAATTTGCGGCACTAAGCGCAATCATGGCAAAGTCTCGTTTTTCTCGGTACCTTTTTGAGGCAAACACCCGTTTTCTGCGACATTAGCCAATGCTAATGTCGTTTATCCAAAATTTAGTGTCATTAATGCGAATAGGAGTATGGCAAAGACGATTCACTTCGCGTTGCTGATTTTCCTACTGGATCAACAGACTTGTTATCTTACGTAGCCCGACTACAAGCTCGAAGCGTAAGACACTCTTGGAGCCTCTTAGGCCGCATTTCTTAAAAGCAAACCATAAGCCACCCATGCACACATGGAAGATAAAGCGGGAGTTCCAAAGGGTCGGGCAGCAAATGCGTCGGCTGCCTGAGCTCGTGACCGACGCGCGCGCCCAACGCGCTCACAATGCCGCCTTGGATAAGGGCTTTCCTCTGCATATAGGCGATGTCGCTTATTCAGACCGCGTCGCAATTTACCTGATCTACCAAAAGGGCGATCTACCGGAAAGTATCATTGAAACCTGCTCGCATTTCCGGTCGAAAGGGTATGCGCCTTTCGTGATTTCGAATGCGCCTCTTGCACCGCACGATATCGAACGTCTCAAACCGGTGACATGGCGCACAATGGAGCGGCCAAACTTCGGTTATGACTTCGGCGGGTACCGGGACGGCGTGCTTTGCTTACGCACGTGGAACATTGACCCGGAGTATCTTTGTATTTTGAACGACAGCGTTTGGTTCCCGATTTATGACACAGAAACGCTTATTGAGACCTGCGAAACACGCACCGATGGTGTTTCCGGCCCAATTCTGACTGACCGGGGAGAGGTCCGCTTCCTTGAAAGCTACTTCTATATGATACCTCGAGATGTATGGCACCATCGGGCGTTTACTGATTTTTGGGCAAACCTTCGGCTGACATCAAACAAGTATGTTGTCATTCGTCGCGGGGAGCGTCGCTTTTCGGAGGTTATGGAACGTGAAGGCATACCACTTTATCCGGCCTACCACTTTTCCGATTTCCTCAGCGCAATCGAAGATCAAGACGACTTTTTCTTACGGGAGATGCTGCGTCTTGGACGGCTGACGAACGGCAGCCTTGATAAACGAAGGATCGCGCTTGCCGAAGCCGAAGGCGCTTCGTGGCGCACCGATGCGATGCAGCTTGTTCATGAAACAGTGCCTGCGACCCACCCTTACGTGTCTTATCCCTATGCCATGTCAAAGCTGATGCAGTACCCGATCTTGAAAAAGTCCGGAGACTGGGGGTCTCGCCAATGGCGCCGCGCAATGTCTGAGGCTTGGCGCACGGGAAAGCTCGCGCCTCCAAAGGACGTGGTCCTAAGCGAGTTGGATGATTTTCCGGTCTGACGATGCCCTAGCCTAGGGTCGATACAGCCCTGTGCGAGACACGACAATCGATGGAAAGACAGGTTTAGCGGAGCGGTGCACACCGTTTCGAAACTGCACGTCCACATCAAACAAAACGCAGGCGATGCTTTTCCAGGATGTCGATGATGATTTTCTTCGCCGCGCGCCGATGCGCCCGGTGCGTTGCCCGCGCAGTTTTCGCATCCCCTTCTGCAATGGCACGATATACGCGCCGATGGTCCTCGTTTGACTGCACTGGAAGCGGGCGTAGCGTCAGCGTTGTCATGCGCGCGCGGCGCACTTGGTCGCTCATCATATAGACGATCCCCATAACACGGCTATTCCCGCCAAGGCGTACCAGTTCCGAATGAAATCGCTCATCTGCTTCCGCCCAAGCATCAAGGTCCGACGAGGCTACGGCTGCATCCATATCGTCGATCGCGCGTTCCAGCCCCTGCAAATCGCGGGGGGCATACCCAGCCCGTGCCGCATGGTCAGCTGACAGGCTCTCAAGCTCGGTCAGGACATCGTAGATCTCTGACATATCATCGGGCGACAGAGGCAAGATACGCACACCCTTGCGCGGACGAAGTTCCAAAAGCCCTTGGCCCTCAAGGGTCAAAATCGCTTCGCGCACGGGCGTGCGTGACATCTCAAGTCGGGCCGCGAGTTCCGACTCCAGATGATCGGACCCCGCAGGCAGATCGCCAGAAAATATGAGTTTACGCAGTTCGGCGAGCGCACGTTGTGAACTTGATAGGGTCTTTTCGACAAGCGGTTCCAAGATCAACGCCCGTTTAGCCCTTGCTTACAGCCCAGAGCGGCTGACAGATAAATCGCTTCCTCAATCCGGATTACCTCCAAATAGTCGGGCGCTGTATTTTCGAGCACCGTGCCATTCAAAAGGGCAGAAATCACGTGACTTTGCAAGGCGTGGACGCAATCACCGCCAAAACCTGACCCCTCGTCCGGCGCGAGAATGATCCGTTCTGCCGTGTCACCAAACCTGCGTAGGGAAACCGATCCATCGCCGCGAAGCTCAAGAGTACCCTCGCTACCCTCGATTACCGCCGTCCCTATCGTGCGCCGGAGATCATCGGACACGTGGTCAAGATGTCGGTTGCCGTCGAATAGACTTCGCACCCCATTTGCGTGATCAAAGAGGATGAAACCCGCGTCTTCACCGGAGATCGCGGGGTTGATCTGGCGAAGATCAGCGTAAACCGACACGGGCGTTCCGAAGAGATACCGAAACGTATCGACCCAATGTATGGCCGTTTCATGGACTAGAAACCGCGGCATCTGCCTAAAGTAAGGCTGGCGGTCCAAATAAGCCGCTTCGCCCTGCCCGTCTCCCGGGCGCAAGTGAAAGCGGGCTTGGTGGATCTC
The DNA here is from genome assembly GCA_039024895.1 of Pseudomonadota bacterium. Classification (GTDB taxonomy): domain Bacteria; phylum Pseudomonadota; class Alphaproteobacteria; order Rhodobacterales; family Rhodobacteraceae; genus JAJDOD01. The sequence goes on from JBCCPJ010000018.1 coordinate 49,760, forward strand.
ACCGCAGTCCCCACTATCGAGGACACGCTTGATGGCCCGGTACCAAGGTTGAAAGCGAAAGTTCTCATGGATGACAATTGTGGCGCCCTTGGCATCCGCTTCCGCGCTCAGGGCTTCGGCTTCCGCTAACGATCGGCAAAATGGCTTCTGGCAAATGATCCACTTTACTCCGGCCTCCAACGCAATCCGGATCGCATCTGCCTGCGACGCCGGTGGCAAAATCACGTCCAACAGGTCGGGTTTCTGTCTTGCCAGCATTTGCGACAAGTCGGCGAAGGCCGGAAGACCGGTTGCCTTCGCGCGGTCCACTTCACTATCGCAAGCGGCAATCAGCCAGACGTCATCGATACGCGCCCAGCTTTGGTAGTGATACTGGCTGAAATAACCCACACCCACGCAGGCCACTTGCACCGGTGCGCGCAGTTTCATGCGACGAAGAGTGTCGCCTGCACAGCGTCTGCGGCCGCGTTCGTCCCGGCCGTTCCCCCTAAATCACGGGTCAGGACCTCCCCTGCCGCCACCACATTTTCAACGGCTTCACGAAGGCGCTGGCCATCTTTCAACATCGGCGGAATATCGTGGCGAAGGCCCAACCATTCCAGCATCATCGCCGCAGACAGGATCATTGCAAACGGATTGGCAAGCCCTTGACCGGCAATGTCCGGGGCGGAGCCGTGACAGGGTTGGAAAACCGCGTGATTGAGGCCGATATCCGCAGAGGGCGCCAACCCGAGCCCTCCCATAAGGCCTGCTCCTAGGTCGGACAGGATATCGCCGAACATATTTTCTGTTACAAGCACATCGAATTCCCAGGGCTTTTGGACCATCCAAAGCGCTGTTGCATCTACATAGGCATGGTCGGCGATTAACTCAGGATGCCGCGCCGCCTCCGCATCGAAGAGTTCACGAAAAAACGCAAACGCGCGAAAAACGTTCGCCTTGTCGACACAGGTGACACGACCCGGCCCTCTGCCAGCCCTCTTACGGGTATGGGCCAGCTCAAAGGTGAAGCGAAACAGTGCTTCTGACACTTTGCGTGTTATGAGCAGCGTTTCGCGTGCCTCATCTGCGCTGACGTCGCCCTGCCCCTGGCTATGAAACAGGCCTTCGGTGCTTTCGCGGATAAGGACAAAATCAATCTCGCGACCGGCTGGCATTGAAAGCGGCGTCGCCTGTCCTTTGCGAACCGTGACCGGGCGAACGCCAGCAAAAAGACCCAAAGCCTTACGCAAATCGATTTGAGGCGAGATTTCCGTGCCGTCGCAATAGCGGACATCGGGTAAGCCCATTGCCGACAAAAGAATAGCGTTTGCGCCGCGCGCGGTATCCATTGACGCCACCGGCAGCGCCTCACCGGTTTTCGCATAATGGGCAGCACCGGCGGGCGCATCGGTGAACCGGAGATCATACGTAGAGGACGCCTTTGCCATTTGCTTTAGAAGCACAAGCGTTGGCCGCATGATCTCCGGGCCGATGCCATCCCCATGGAAAACGGCTATTTCAAAGGATTTTTTCACCTTGCTCTTACTCGCTCATCCCTGATAACGCATTCTATAATGTATGCATTAATGGATGCAACAAAAATTCTGTCGAAAGCCGCCACGCGTAGCCGCGCAAAACTAGGGGCAGGATCGGACGTAGTAAGTGAAGGTAATCGGGTTCGGCCGCTCGGGCGCTTGTATTGATAAAGCCGGATCGTAGGAGATCGGCGTCTCCACCTTGGCGTAGCACCTGTGGAACTCTGGTTGTTGACCAAGTTCAATGCCGGATAGGAACCATGCATCCGCAATATCAACACCAATCGCTGGGCCTATAATGAGCCGGTCCGGTGCGCGCACCAGCACATACAAACCGTCCCCTTTGGAGTGGCCGGGAAAGCGCTGGCGTTCTGTCAGGATTGGCACATCCTCTCGCGTCGCGATCACCGGATCGTTGAGACCCAGCATATCGATAAAGCGATGGGTCGGGTGTCCGTAATAGGCCGTTGACCCTGCGGTATTGAGTGCAATGGTGATATCTTCCGGCCATTCGCTGGCTATATGGCGCCCGACAATTTCACCCACAAACGCCGTGTCATCCTGAAGCATAGGTGGCTGGACAACTTCCAAAGCGACCGTGGCCATAAAGACGACGCCCATGAGCACAGATGCTGTGTTGCGCGCGAATGTAAGAACCGAAGCCAAGAGCAATATCACCGCTGGTGCCATCAAAGGGACAAGCATTCGGGCGGCAGGCATGTGATCGCCACCCGCCCATGTCAGGTACCCGAGCGGCAGCGCCAAGGCGGGCAAAATGAGCCGGGTGGCGTCTGTGGTTTTGCGCAAGACCAGGACGGCTAAGATAATCACGACCGCAAGTCCCAAAACAGGCGTTTCCAGAAAACCTCGCGAAATATACGCCCAACCATAGTTGATCTTTTGGGCGAGAGGCAGCTCGGTTTTCACGTAGAAGGTCAAAGGAAAAGCCGCGCCGTAGAGGTTAAGACGCACGCCCATATGAAGGAAGGCAACAGCAGCGGGGATGCCAACAACGCATGCGGCGGCGAGACAGCGCGGTAAAATGGGTCGCGCTCCTGTTAAGAGCATTCCAATGCCTACCCCGGCGATGAATACGGAAGCGTCGAGGCGCGTCAGAACCGCAAGCGAAAAGGCAACCGCCGAAATCGCCAGAGAACCGAAACGCGGGCGTCGCAGATCGTGTAAAAGAGCGGCGAGCCCCGCCATCAGAAAGAAAGCCACAACAACCGCCTCAAGACCGCCGACTACCCACATTGCAATAGGCGGCGTTGCGGCCAAAGTGAGCACCGTCAAACCACGCAATGCCCATTGCCTGTGCTCCGGAAGGACAGCGCGCGCCGCTGCGGCGGTCGCAACCACCAAACCAAAAGCCGCGCAGATGTTTACAAAATGCGCGGCCAAGACAGGGTCCAACCCAAATCGCACAATCGTGCCGATTACGACGACGTGAAGCGCGCTGGTATACCCTTCTGCCCATTCGCCCGGGTTCCACTGAAGCATACCGGTTTCAGCCAGGTTCCGAGCGTACCGCAGCGAAATAAAGGTATCGTCCGAGATGAACGCTTGATGCTTCCACGCCAGAATCAAGATGATCAGCCATCCTAAGAACACCGCGATACGATCTGCGGTCATGACGGGTCGGATTCGCGGCTCGGCAAAGGCATGCGACATCCATGTCCTCTCGCGCGAAAATCCGCAATAATGATCGACCGAAATTGTCCAGCTTATCCGCTGGTGAGCGGGGCAACACGAAAACGAGTGTCGATGGCACTCTCCCAATCAAGCCCACTTCGCAGCTTTGAGTCGTCAAGGCGGTGCATAGAGACAGCACGGATTATGCCGATTACCCGAATTGAGAATACGGAAGTTCAGCATTTCAATTTAGTCGAAAGCCGATACATCTCAGTGGCAGGTAACAGCGCTGCGCAAACAAAAGACGTATACTCGAAGAAAAAGCGCGGGCCGTTTTCGCGGCATTGAGGACACGGATGTTGGATATCAGCACACAACATTTTCCAACCTTGAACCAGGCATATGGCAATGCGTTCCGCCCGGGAAAGCTCACCTTGGGTTTGGTCATACCGATTGAAGCGCATCACAACAGCCCGACACCCACCTTGGATCGCCATTTGGAACGCGCTCAACTGGCAGACACTTTGGGCTTTAGCGCGCTCTGGCTGAGAGATGTGCCGTTCAACGTGCCGAGTTTTGGCGACGCGGGTCAAACGTTCGATCCGTTCGTTTACCTTGGTATGCTCGCTCCAATGACTTCCAATATTGGCCTTGGCGTCGCTTCGGTCATTCTGCCGTTGCGCCATCCCGCACACGTGGCGAAAGCCGCAGCGACCGCAGATGTCCTTTCAGAGGGACGTCTCTTGCTTGGCGTGGCATCCGGTGATCGCCCGGAAGAGTACCCTGCAATGGACGCTGACTTTGCCAGCCGCGGCGACCGCTTTAGAGACAGCATGTCTTACATCCGTGCCATGGCTGAAAGCTATCCTACCGTGAGCACAGGCCAGGGCACGCTCACTGGCAGGGCTGATATGTTGCCAAAACCGGTCGGAGGAAGTCTGCCGTTATTAATCACCGGGGGCTCACAGCAAGCACCAGACTGGGTCGCGCAAAACGGAGATGGCTGGATCACCTATCCAAGAGACGCCGGATCGCAACGGCGCGTTGTCGCCGAGTACCGCAACCGCATTGCCGAAACGGGCGGACTAAACAAACCAGTGACACAGTCGCTCTATGTTGACCTCCAGAATGAACCCGACGCAGAGCCGCGTCCTATCCATCTCGGCTTCTCATCGGGTACGACCTTCCTCCGCCAATATCTTCGCGAGATCCGAGACCTTGGCATAAACCATGTAGCGTTGAACTTGCGGTTTAACCAATCCGATGTTGAGGACACGATGAAGCTTATCGCCGACGAGTTACTGCCCGAGTTCAGCCTATGAAGGAACCCCGATGACAAAGACAATCCTGATTACAGGTGCAACCGACGGCATAGGTCTTTTGACCGCAGAAAAAATGGCGGCAGACGGGCACCGTATTCTGCTTCACGGCAGGAACAACGCAAAACTTGCCAAAGCTGCAGACAGTGTTGGCGGCATGTCAGAGACCTACCAAGCCGATCTGAGTTTGATGGACGACGTCGAGACGATGGCCGAAGCTATATTGGCTAAACATGATCACTTGGATGTGCTGATCAACAACGCCGGGATACTGAAGACGCCAAATCCAAAGACGGAAGCGGGGCGCGATATCCGCTTCGACGTCAATACGATCGCACCGTATATCCTAACGCAGCGCCTTTTGCCGATCCTGCCCAAGGACGGGCGCGTGATTAATCTCTCCTCTGCCGCGCAAGCGCCTGTCGACGTTGGAGCTATGAAAAGCTACCGCCCCATGGGGGATATGGACGCCTATGCTCAAAGCAAACTGGCAATCACTATCTGGTCTAGCGAAATGGCCATAGCGCATCCCGACGGCCCAGTCTTTGTTGCGGTGAACCCGGGATCGTTACTGGCGTCCAAAATGGTGAAGGAAGGTTTCGGCGTCTCGGGCAACGATCTGAACATCGGGGCCGACATACTTGTCCGCGCGGCTTTCAGTTCGGAATTCGCAACGGCTTCCGGCAAGTACTTCGACAACGACAGCGGCCGTTTTGCACCGCCCCAAGCGGCGGCGGCCAATAGCGCGCACGTGTCGGAGATCATGGCGGCTTTGGTTGAATTGACGGGGATTGTCTGAGCGCGCCGTAAAAATACCTTCCATCTGCATCCGAGAGTTCGAACAATGTTACTGGGCCGGCCGCGTAATGCACTCCGCGTCAGCCTCATCGATCACAGCGACTTGCACCTCGCGGTTTGCGCACTGCGCACCTTGGTTGAAAAGCGGAAGCGACACCCGGCGACCAAAGCTCCAACTGTCATTTTTGACACCGCTTATCTCGCCGAATAGCGTGACAGAAGGTAGAAAGCTCGCTTCACGCACACCGAGTTCAGCAACCGCAGCGGCATACGTCCTTTCGGCGGCGGGTATACTTGGAAGGTTACGCAATAAATCGCTTCCGCTCGCGCTACACGCGCCATGCTTGTCTTGATGTCAAGATTGCGAGTGAGGCCCTGCCCAACGAGGTCGCTCAAAATTGGATCGTTAAACTCTCGCCACCAAAGCTGGGTTTCGGGAGAGACAATTTGCGAACCGTTTCCCAAAGTAAACACTTCCGGCATTCCCATGCGGGACGACACGAAGCGGGATCAACCGCGCAACCAGCAAGGGCAAACGCCGCGAGTTTTATGCAGAAGCGCGTAAGTAGCGTCTTGGCGCAGATTTTGCAGTCAACAGGTCAGTGGCCAACGCATGGTTGCCGATCAACAGCGCGTTATTCGTGATAAGTTACTTTCGCAACATAGGATTTTTGGGAATGATCGGTCGTCGCACCAGAGCCACTTCACTTTAAACATGTGGTCTTGGCGGCCTGCTTGTGTCAGATCACCAGCTAAACTGACAGTCTGACGCAAGCAATTACAGAATGCGACCGAGTGAAAAGCCTCAGTCACTTCAGGCCCCACTCTGACCCGCGCATAGTGAAAATCTCGGGTCCGTCCCTGCGCGGCGCGCCGCTGCTACACGGGTGCTATAGTGTCTTCCCCTATCACCGGAGCGCCGGTGCGGGCGGCAGTTTCTTAGCAGGTGTAGTTCAGACCGAGGCGTCCGCCATCCACGTAAATCGTCTCGCCGGTGACATAGCTCGCCTTAGGTGAGCACAGGAAGGCAACCACATCGCCGATCTCCTTCGCCCCGCCCGGACGGCCAAGCGGCGTACGCGACATCGCAACTTTAAATGCCTCCGGATTTGCGTTCACTCCGGCCATCATCTCTGTATCGATGGAACCGGGGCCCACCGCGTTGACCCGTATGTTGTTCTTCGCAAGGGCAAGGGCGGCGACTTTGGTCAACTGCATCACCCCACCCTTCGAAGCGCAATAGGCTGGGATCGCCGGGATGGCGACCTGTGCGTTGATCGACGACATGTTCACAATCGCGCCCTCTATGCCTTGAGCAACCATCGTCTGTGCCGCACGTTGTGTTGCCACAAACACACCACGCAGATTGACGCCAAGCACGGTGTCAAAGGCCGCCAGATCATAGGTCAGAAAGTCGCCTGGCATGGCAATACCGGCATTGTTCACCAGCGCGCTTACCGGGCCTTGTTCCGCCTCGATCCGGTCGAACAGACCCAAAATGGCAGCCGGATCGCTAAAGTCACAAATGTACCCTTCGCCGCCAAGTCGCTCGGCCTCTCCGGTCACAGTTTCTCTAAGGTCGGCAAGAAGAACCTTGTAGCCATCAGCCGCCAACGCCTCCGCACAGGCCAACCCGATCCCTTGAGCCGCGCCAGAGATCAAAGCAAGGGGTTTGTCTGCCATGGGTCTTTTCCTGTTGTTGTCTTGAATGGTCTGTAATCTCGTCGTCGCGCTTAGCTAGACCGTTCGCAATGTTGCATGCAACCTGCATCCGCCCGGCGCATTCGACACGTGAAGCAGCGGCCGACGCATGCAAGAAGGATGGGTGATAACGACTTTCCTCAGTTCTAGCGCTTCGCCCGGCGCGAAAGCGGTGGCAATCCACTGCGTCACGCGCGATATGGGTTTCCAAAATGGACCGCGCTGACATCATAGATGCCGCATTTCGCAAACGCGTTGCCGAGGGCAGTTTTCCCGCCGGTGCCGATGCGATTGGTTCATTGTCAGGCGAGCAGGCAATTCAGATTTTTCGAGCGCAGTGCCTCAGCCGGAACCTCGACCGCCGTTCTCGAAAAATGCAGGCGGCGGGCGAAGGCTATTACACAATAGGGTCCTCCGGCCATGAAGGCATGGCGGCGGTAGCTGCCGCATTACGCCTCGATGACATGGCTTTCCTGCACTACCGGGACGGCGCATTTCAGACGATGCGCTCGTTACAGACGCCGGGAGTGAACCCTGTGCGAGACATGTTGGCGAGTTTCGCAACGTCGACCGAAGACCCCATTTCGGGCGGGCGCCACAAGGTGCTTGGTTCAAAACGGATGTTGCTCCCGCCGCAAACCTCGACGATTGCGAGCCACTTGCCAAAGGCGGTTGGCGCTGCCTATTCCATCGGCCTCGCGAAACGCCACCGGCCCGACCATGCTCTGCTGCAGGAGGACGGGGTAGTGATGTGTTCCTTCGGGGATGCCTCGTCGAACCATGCGACCGCGCAGGCCGCGATCAACACCGCGTGTTGGACATCCTACCAGTCCATCCCGCTACCCCTGTTATTCGTGTGCGAGGACAATGGGATTGGCATCTCTGTTCGAACGCCGGATGGTTGGGTAGCCGCCAACCATGCCAACCGGCCTGGACTGAAGTACTTTAGCGCCAATGGCTTGGACCTATACGACACCTTTCGCGTGGCGTGTGAGGCAGTAGACTATGTGCGTCGCCGGAAAAATCCCGCGTTCCTGCATCTTTCCGTTGTGCGGCTTTATGGTCATGCCGGATCGGACCTTCAGCAAGCCTATTTGCCGAAGGAAACTTTCGAAGCCTGGGAAGCCGATGACCCGCTCTTGCACTCTGCGCGACTTTTGATTGGTGCCGACATCCTGTCAAAGGATGCGGTTCTCGACATTTATGACGAGTACGAAAGGCAATGCGCGGAAGTGGCAGCGGAGGTCGCGACCCTGCCACGTCTTCAATCCGCGCCTGAAGTGATGGCCTCGATTATCCCGCCAGCGCGCGCCAACACCCCAACGAATGGACCTTCAGCTGAACTCCGCAAGAAGACGTTCCGCGATGATCTGAAGGCAATGGAAAAGCCGCAGCCGATGGCGCGGCTGTTAAATTGGGCTCTCACCGATTTGATGCTGGAATTCCGCGACATTGCGCTCATGGGCGAAGACATCGGGCGCAAGGGCGGCGTTTATGGCGTCACACAGAAACTACAAACGCGGTTCGGTGAGGATCGCGTGATCGACACGCTGCTGGACGAGCAATCAATCCTAGGACTGGCAATTGGTCTGGCACATAATGGGTTTGTCCCAATCCCAGAAATCCAGTTCCTCGCTTACTTGCACAACGCTGAGGATCAAATCCGCGGCGAAGCCGCGACCTTGAGCTTTTTCTCCAACGGGCAATTCACCAATCCTATGGTCGTCAGAATTGCGGGCCTCGGTTACCAAAAGGGCTTTGGCGGCCATTTTCACAACGACAATTCCCTTGCTGTTTTGCGTGACATTCCAGGGGTTACTCTGGCTGTCCCGTCCCATGGTGCAGACGCCGTGAGGATGCTGCGGGAATGCGTTCGCCTCGCACGCGATGAACAGCGCGTCGTTGTCTTTATAGAACCGATTGCGCTTTACGCCATGCGCGACATCCATGAGGCGCAGGACGGAGGTTGGATGGACACCTATCCGGCGCCGGGCACGACGCTTCCGATTGGTGAGGTTGGTATTACCGGGGATGGCCCGCTCGCCATTGTCACCTACGCGAACGGTCATTTCTTGTCCCAACAAGCGGTGCCCACGTTGCGCGAAGCAGGCATCGACAGCCGGATCATTGACCTGCGATGGCTTGCGCCGCTTCCCGCCGCCAGCCTGTTGCGCGCTTTGAAAGGTGCAGAAAAGGTATTGATTGTGGACGAGTGCCGAAAGTCGGGCAACGTGTCCGAAGCCCTCGTCACTTTGATAGCGACCGAAACTGATTTGCCGGTGATGCGCTTGACGGGGGAGGATAGCTTCATCGCGACTGGCCCAGCTTACGCCGCAACCATGCCATCACGAGATACAATCGTCGAAGCCGCCACGAGGCTATGGACAACTTCCTGACGGCGAACGCCTCCTAAAGCGTTTCACCGAGTTTGGACGCGCCACGTATCTTCTCCTATTGTTTCGCATGCGAAGGATTTGGACCACATTTTTGAACGCCCGGGGGTGCCGTGCGCTTTGTGCCTGGCGCAGTGTTTGCAAAGTTGGTGTATCCGCCTTGCCAAAACGCGCCCGCTGGCTTCTATTTTCGAGACCGCGCGGTAACTAAGAGCTGCGGGACCAGTAGCTTGCGGATTTGAAATCCGATGCCGGCAACCCAACGCCAAGAAAATGCGCGCGCATGTCGGATGCCATGGCACGTTCACCGGCGAAGAAGACATGGCGGTCGCCTTCCGGCAAGGTCTGGCGCGACACCGCATCCCGCAGAGGTTTCAAGTCGAACCCGACTTGCCATGTCACCTCAATATCCGACGCGGTTTCTACAGACTGGATGTCAAGCGGGTCCCGCACCATGATAACCGCCGTTCCTTTCGTCCCGGTGCCCGCCGCTTCAAACATCTTCAGAATAACGGGCAAAGCGGTCTCATCGCCCATGAGCAACAGATGGTTTGCCGTCGGTTGCTTGGAGCCGCTTGGCCCCGTCAGCGCGATTTCGGTGCCTGACTGTACCGCGCGGCACCAATCCGTTACACGCCCCCCGTCGTGAAGCACGACATCAATGTCGATCCAATTAAGGTCAACCGATAGCCGGCGCAGACTGTATGGCGGCCGGTGCCAAGCCTTCACCCCGCCCGGCCAGTCGGTCAGGCCGTCTTCGTCCAATAACAGCCATCCGGCATTCTTCGGACCAAATAGCAGGCGAAAGTGCAATCCTGCGCCCGGCTCTCCAAAGGCATGAAAACCACCAGCAAGGCGAACACGCTGAAAGTTTGGTGAGATTTGTTCGGAGGACACGACCCGAGCGACGATTTGATTTAACGGTACGCGCTGTTTCGGCGCGCTCCATTTGACGTCGCCAAGCTCAAGTTTTTCGAAGCGCTGCGCATATAGCTCTTTGAGTAGTTGCAGCTCGGGCGAGGTCTTCGCTTAAAAGGAAACATCCGTGCCTTGGGCGTTGCCCCGCAGTTCGACGCGCCCAAGTGGGGCGTCAATTGTGACCGCCAGAGCGTTCCGCGAAATCTCAAAACCATTTTTCTCAGCAATCTCGGTCAATGCCGTCACCACGGTATTGTGGGAGGCACCGAGATAGGCGCGATGTTCAGACATAATAGGGTAAAGCCGTCGCCATAATTTGTGTCGATTTCCTCGATTTTCGCTCCGGCAGCAGGCTTTTGTAGTGTGGATCCCGAATTATCAGAGCGCATCACCGCCCGAGACTTGCATTACCTGATTTTTTTTGTCAAGAAATAGAAAGCAACGTCTCCGCGCCATCGCGACCGAAGCCAAAGCAACTGTGGCACGGAGACACGGAATGGCCCCTCACCTTCAAACCGACACCCATGGCCTTCAGGCGATCCAACAGTTGGCGCTTGACACGTTCGAGCGCGAGGCTCTTGGCATTGCGCGTCAGTTTCTGAAGGCCCACGCGCATCCGGAGACACAGGCTTGGCATCACGGTTTTCTCATGGCCGTGGAATGTTGGGGCGAACCGGTTGGATTGGCGGCGGCGCATGGCATATCGAAATACGTAAACGCTGTGCTGCGCTTTCGGAGCAATGGCCTTAGCTTCCAGGATCCGCTTGACGCCCATGCAGGTGACTATGCGACCGAAGACGAAGCCCTGATGATCTCGGTTTTGCACTATATGCGTCGCGATAAGACGCACCACGCGCGCGAGGCGGTTGCCGCTCTCACCCTTGGCCAAATGGACCCGGACATTATTCGAGCGGGGCTATCCTTTGCCGGCCGCTTTTCGGCTGGAGCCCCGATGCAGCGTGCACCAAATGCGCGCCCGGAACTGCGCGTTGTGGTCTAAGCCGCGCCGAGACAACCCGAATTGATGATCGAAGTTGACCTATCGCAATTTTCCGCGGTCCTGTTTCGTGCAAATCAAACGCTGCACACATAGTGCTTGACCGTTGGCAGGGCGCGCGGTTGGGGCTGTTCTCCCCTTCCCGCACGCCCCATTTCTCACCTCAGAACGTCTTGGTCAGGGTCAAGTTAATGCTGCGTCCCCCACGACGCACGGACTCGCTCTGCAGATGTTCGCGATAATCATCGTCAAAGACGTTGGACACACCAAGACGAAGCTCCGCGCCTTCCAAGACACCTTGGTCAGGCGTCCAGGCGGCGTAGACATCGTGAATAAGCTCGCTTTCCGTATTGATGGTGGTCCCCCCCGAAACGCGGCTCTTGTCTGCGTAATAGGTCGCGGTCCAAGCAAATTCGAGGTTCTGTGCTGGCAACCTGCGCCCAAGGGAGAGGCGCACCGTATCAGCCGGTATGCGATTTTCGAGGTTGGGGTTGTCATCCGTTGGCTCGCTGATGTTCTTGCCATCCTGAATAGTGACCGCTAGGGAGCCGAAGAAGAGCTCGGAGTCGTAAGCCCCTTCCAGTTCAAAACCCGTAAACCGCACTTCGTCGATGTTCACGCGCGTTGGCGTGCCGGGTCCGAGGTCGCTGGAGGCAATCAGGTCCGAAACATCATTGCGGTAGATCGTCCCCTTGATTTGAACCTCATCACCCGCAGCAAGTACGTTATCGGCCGAAATCGACGCACCGACCTCAAAGTTCAGACTAACTTCGGGCTTTAAGTCTGTCGAAACCAAGTTAGCGCCGCTGCTCGTCGCCCGCGAGTTATAGATCTCGTCAACGGTCGGCAGGCGCTCGGTCCGGGAAACCGAGCCGAAAATAGCAAGATTCTCCGTGGTCTGATAATGTAGGGCCAAGGTCGCCGCGGTGCCGGTTTCCTCCGTTTCGACATCGGTCGGCACCAACGGACCCGGCTCCGTCGTTTGGAAGTCCACCCGAGCGCCACCGAGAATGGTCAACCGATCATTCAGGATATACTCATTTTGGGCGAAGAGGCCGAAGACCTTCGTTGTCCCTTCTGGCTGGAATTGCGCGTTGCCCGCTGTCGCCCGGAGCGTGATCCGGTTCTGAAGGTAATATTCCGCGCCGAAGGTTAGGAAGCTCTCGTAATTGCCACCGGCAAATCGAGCCGTGTTTTGCGCCTTCAAGGCGATACCTTCGTAGATGTAGTCAGAGTCGAACACGCCAAGGTCAAAAAACGGGCTCGGGGTGAAGGTGTAGTTCTCAACGAAATTCGTGGACTTGCCGTATGAAAGCTGAAGCTCAAAATCCACAAAGTCATTGTCGATTGGCGTATACTCATAGCGTAGGAACGCCGTCTCGTCCTCAACAGTTCTATCCACCGTCACTACAAAACTCGGCGCGTTATCGATCACATCCAGCACCTGGCGGTCCGCCGAACCGCGATAGCGGAGGTATCCTGCTTCGATAGATTGCGAAAGGTCTTGACCAAAGTAATACTTGCCTTTGACCAAAACATTAGTCTCCGTCACTTTCGTTCCCGGCGCTTCGTTTCCAGCGCCGTCCTTCAAAAAGTTGCTGTCATCATACACGACGCCGACCAACCCTTCGAAACGATCGTCGGGCGCAAAGGCAAGGAAAGTCGATGTTTCTTTACCTTCACCGTTACTTCTGAACTCGAGCTGCTGTTTGACGGCGAAGGTGTCGCTTGGGTCTTCGATGATGTCGCCTGCACCTTTTGTCTCGAAGGCGACGACACCGCCCAATGCACCCGACCCGTAAAGCGTTGCTGAGCTGGGACCGCGTAAAATTTCGACCCGGCGAAGGAACTCAGGATCGACAAAAAGCGACCCTTGGCGGTAGCTCTCATAGTATTTCCGTACGCCGTCGATGAGCGTGATGATGCGAGGCTCATCCGCCGAAGTGCCGGTTCCGATACCGCGAATGTTGATGCTTTCGCCAAACCGCGATTCAGAACCAACGGTCGAGACGCCCGGCGCCTGTTGAATGACATCTCCAACGGTTAACGGCTGTGCACGATCAAAATCGGTTTCTTCAATCGCGGTCACCGATTGCGGCACTTCGATCGCCACTTTCGGCGCGCCCGCCCCAAATATTAAGCGACCAAGAAACGTGGAACCGAGGTCCCCCTCGTCGGTTTCCTGCGCAACGGCAGGTAGGGCAGTGGTCGTCAGAAGTGTGGTTGCCAGCAAGATGCCGACCCTTTTTCCTCGCGGAAGCATGAGTATCCCCTCTCGTCGTTCGGCGCGGAGCTGGCATCGAGGGGCTTGCCTGCGCAAAGATCAGCGTTTGTTTTAAGATGCTTACTTTTTTAGTCAAGTATTAAACCATTTAAGCCCGCCCCTATCCTGCGGCAAAATTGATCTTGCAAAGGATTCAAAGACTGAGTAATTTTGTCGAGTACTCAGGCGACGCTAGCCTCCCCAGCCACGCCATTTCAAAAGTGTAGGCCCGATGGACCATCCAACCCCGGAAGAAATCCGTGCGGCGCGTACGGATGATATGAAAATGCGTGATCGTGATCTTGCCGCAAAACTTGGTGTCCGCGAGGGCGAGCTTGTCGCAGCGTTCGCTGGCATCGATGTTACCCGCATCGACCCTCATCCCGACACGGTCATGGCAGCGGCAGGCCAACTTGGCGATGTCATGGCACTGACGAGAAACGAGGCATGCGTTCACGAAAAGGACGGCTTCTACGACGAGTATTATACTGGCGACCATGCGGCGATGGTGCTTGGCCCGGATATCGATCTCCGCATCTTCCCGTCGCACTGGTGCCACGCGTTCATGATCGACCGGGATGGCAAGCGAAGCATTCAGGTCTTCGATGCGGCAGGCGACGCTGTTCATAAGCTGTTTCTGCGCGACCACTCGGACCACGACGCGTTCAACCGATTAAAGTCCGAACTTGCTTTGTCGGATCAAGGCCAAAAACTCGACTTGCACCCGCGCACGCCTGTCGAGGCGGCGAAATCAAACCTCGAAAAACTCGATATCCTTCGAAAAGAGTGGAAACGACTGACCGACACGCACCAATTTTTGCGACTGGTCTCGAAACTCAAGATGAACCGTCTTGGCGCCTACCGCATCGCCGGGGAACCCTTCGCGCGCCGACTGGCAACGACCGAAGTCGACAAGGCCCTGCATGCAATTCAAGCTTCAGGTATGGACGTCATGGTGTTTGTCGGCAATCGGGGCTGCATCCAAATTCACACAGGACCGATCCAAACGCTGAAATCTATGGGTCCGTGGCAGAATGTGTTGGACCCGCGCTTCAACCTGCACTTGCGGCTCGACAAGATCGCCGAGGTCTGGAGCGTAATGAAGCCAACCCAGCGTGGAGATGCGATGTCACTTGAAGCATTCGACGCCAACGGCGGATTGATTTTGCAGATCTTTGGTGTGGGCAAGGAAGGGCGCGACAGTCGTCCGGCTTGGCAGAAATTACTGAAAAACCTTGAAGGCGATGTGGAGGCAACCGTTTCCTGATGTATATTTCATGGCAAGTTCGCAGCCTTTTGCTGACGGCGCTTTGGATCGCCGCCGCTGCGACATCATTTGTGTGGGCCGACGACAACACAACGAAAGCGGCCTTTGCTACCTGCGCACAAGATGCGCCCCTGTGCACCGAAACTGACGACTAGGAACACAAAATATGTATATCGCGATGAATCGCTTTACCGTAACGCCCGAGAATTCGGAGGCTTTCGAAGCCCTTTGGCTTGGTCGTGACAGCCATCTGAAAGGGCTTGACGGATTTGTGGAATTTCACATGTTGAAGGGCCCAGAGAAAGACGGCACCATTCTCTACTCATCACATACTGTGTGGCAGGACGAAGCCGCCTTCACCGCCTGGACCCGAAGCGAAGCGTTTCGCGCAGCGCACAAAGACGCTGGCCAAAATCGCAAGCTGCATGAAGGGCATCCGGTTTTCGAAGGCTTCACCACTATTCAGTCCATTTCGTGAACCTCGGAGGCCGTTGCCCATGAAATCTGCGTTTCTTGCACTTGCTACGCTGTTGATGTTCGCGCACGCTGCCGCGGCGGAGGGGATAGAACGCATTGCGTCAGCGGGCGGAGACATAACGGAGATCCTTTTCGAACTGGGCCTTGGTGAAAAAGTCGTGGCCGTTGATTCAACCTCGATTTATCCTGAAAGCGTGCGGGATTTGCCGAGCGTCGGATATGTCCGCGAACTTTCCGCCGAAGGCGTCCTGGCAACCGGGGCTGACCTGCTAATTGGTTCGCACGACATGGGACCTCCGGCGGTCATGGACAATCTTGCAGCGGCAGGCATGCGTGTCGAGTTTGCACCCGACAGCCGCGGTGCAGAGCGCTTTGTCGATAAGGTCGCGTTCGTTTCCGGCATCGTCGGCGAGGACGCGCGCGGCGAAGAGCTGATTGCCCTGTATCAGGAAAAGATTGCGGAGCTAAAGGTGCGCAAATCGAAAATGGAGCGCGCACCCAAAGCTCTTCTGATACTCGCGGTGCGTGACGGCGCGCCGATTGCTGCGGGCATCGAGACCACGGGAAACGACATGATCGTACTTGCTGGCGGCGAGAACGTGGCGACCTATGAAGGCTGGAAACCTATGTCCGCCGAAGCCGTCATCGCAGCGGCACCTGAGATCATTTTTCTCTCGAGCGCCCACATTGAGCGGATGGGCGGCATCGACGCGGTGATGGAACTTCCTTCGATCAAGGCAACACCCGCTGGACAGAACGGTTCTTACCTGGAACTCAACGCACAGATGATGTTGCAATTCGGACCTCGTTCGCCCATCGCCATGGGTGATATGATGTCGGCCTTCGAAGCCATTTTGGCCGACTAGGTGACGGTTGTTGCGCAACGACGTGCCCCAACTGTTTTGGGGGCAACTTACATTGGCCTCCTGGCTATTCTTGCGGTTGCCATTTTACTGGCGCTGACCGTCGGCCCGGTCAACCTAACATTCGGCCAGATTTGGGCCTCCATCACCGGGAATGGCACGCAGGTAGTCGACACCATCCTCTATGAGATCAGAGCGCCGCGAATGGTTCTGGCTGTCGTTGTTGGCGGATCGCTTGCTATTTCCGGAGCCAGCCTTCAAGGCCTCCTGCGAAACCCCCTGGCCGATCCCGGCTTGATCGGCATAACGGCCGGTGCCTCTCTGGCCGTCGTCTTTGTAATCGTCCTTGGCGATTTCTTTGTGGCTTCATTGCCGTCGTATCTCCTCCCTGCAGTGCATCCGATTGCCGCGTTTCTCGGCGGCCTCGCTGTCACCTTCATCGTGTTGCTGACGGCGAGCCTCGGCGGGCAATTCTCGGTTGGACGCCTTATACTCATCGGCGTTGCGATCACCGCCATCGCATCCGCCCTGATCGGGATCATGATCTACATGTCGAGCGACCAGCAACTTCGGGAATTGACCTTTTGGACCATGGGCAGCCTGGCCAAAAGCAACTGGAATACCGTGACAATTTCGGCGGTTGCCATGATCGTCGCGAGCACTTTGCTCATGCGCTATCGGCGTGAGCTTGACCTTCTTCAACTTGGCGAGCGCGCCGCCTTCCATGCCGGCGTTGACGTCGCCCGTGTAAAATTTCGGATCTGCGGTCTGACCGCTGTCGCCGTCGGTGCTGGTGTATCTGTTGCCGGTCCTATCGGATTTATCGGCCTCGTCGCACCGCACATGACGCGGCTCTTCGTACGCGCAAGTCATTGGGTGGTTTTGCCCGTTTCAGCTCTCGTCGGCGCAAATATCCTACTCTTTGCGGACCTGTTCGTCAGAAACGCCATTCCGCCAGCAGAAATTCCCATAGGCATTGCGACCGCAATTTTGGGTGGGCCGTTCTTCCTTTGGCTTTTGCTCAGAAAGACCCGGCTTTGATCGTTGCCGAAGATGTGCACCTGACACTTGGCCGACAGCCGGTCTTACAAGGTGTGTCCCTAACAGTGGAGCCTGGACGTGTTGTTGCACTTTGCGGTCCCAACGGCGCGGGCAAATCAACGCTTTTGGCGTGCCTCGCAGGAGAGCACCCCGATTGCAGCCATGCCATCCGATATTTCGGGGTACCCGTTGCGGGTATTGCGCCACAAATTCAAGCCCGACACCGCGTCGTACTTGAGCAATCCCCGCTCCTGTCTGCAGAGTTTACACTCTCGGAACTAATCGAACTTGGCGTGCCCCTCGAAATTGCCAGCGACACGTTAGTAACTTTTAAGGCCGAGGCGATCGCGGCCCTCGGCTTCAACGGGCGCGAGCACCAATTCGTTTCTTCCCTGTCCGGCGGCCAGAAACACCGCGCCCACATGGCACGAGTTCTGACGCTGCTGCGTGCAAACAGGCATCTTGGACATGACTGCTTTTTGTTCCTTGATGAGCCCACCGCCAGCCTCGACATCAAGCACCAAATTCTGATCTTAAAGATGGTAAAAGACCTGGCAGAGGGCGGTGTGGGCGTCCTGGTGGTTTTGCACGACCTAAATTTGGCAGCCGCTTTTGCAGATCACGTGATCCTGCTGCAAGAGGGCCGCATTGCCCAAGCTGGCGCCCCGCAAGATGTCTTTACAACCGATACACTCAGCCAAGTGTATGACACCGAAATTTTTGTCGACCGGACGGATACGGGACAAGTCGTTATACAACCCATGCTAGAAGCGAGCTAGCTGGACAGGAGGTCGTAGCGGACAAGGCGTCACCTAAACCGTATGGTGTTCCTTGGGTTCGTGCAAAAAGAGCGCTGCAAAGTTCCGAGCAGCAGCGATAACGCGCGTTGCGTCATTGCCCTCACAGAGCAGCATCGCTGACGAGGATGCACGAGAAATCTGACCTGCCCTCAGATACTGAACCATCTGCAGCAAGTGCCGCTCATCATTTGTCACAATTGCCGAACAACCCGGGCATCTTGGGTTGGAGAAGCAAAAGGTGGATTTACGCGTCACACGCATTTCGTGAACCACCCCCAGGGCACGCCGCATTGTCTCAGCATGCTCTGGACCGGGGAAGAAACTCTCGGACTCCAAGACAGCCGACAGCCACGCCGTTGTGTCTGCCTCGCTGAAAGACACAAAGAAATACCGCGCCGCTGTCAAAAACGCGAAATCAATGGCGTCGGCATTCAAAGCCGCAAGGGTCATGTCACCTTTCGAGCGACAGGCATGGCAAGGGGGTTCACTCATCTTTTGCCTCCCCTGCAAAAAAAAGTGGTGTTGGAAAACAAAACTCGGAATACGTGCCTTTCAAAACGGCCTCCGCTGCAGTGTAATTTTTAGCTGACATATATGCTGGCGGTATTGGTCCAGTTCACTTGACAGAAAACCTCGTCTTTCTTCAAGTGAATTCTGAGTATTTTTGTTGGGGAAGGGTTGCGGTGGTTTGATAAAGGTGTATGTCGAGTTTTTAAGTAAGGTATGTCTCAGGGAGAAAGTGACATGAAACTGACCGGCAAAACCTCTGTATTTGCGCTTGCTGCTTCTGCGGTTTTTGCGACCGATGCGTTGGCTGAGGGTGAATTGA
>JBCCPJ010000019.1:0-67344 GCA_039024895.1 Pseudomonadota bacterium
CGCGCCGCTCGGGCAATGCAAAATCATCCAAGGCGCGGCGCATATGATGCCAATGACCCATGGAACAGAAGTAAACACCGCCCTGCTCGCGTTCATCAACGAGGCCACAAAATGAGCATTCAAACCCGACGCACGCGTCGCGGCACACGCGACAGCCTGACATAGGAGCACTGTATGGAATTTTCCCTTTTCGCCCATATCGAGCGCCAAAGCACCGACAGCTCCCAAGAAACGCTGCAGGAAGAGTTCATCGAACTGTGCAAAATAGCCGATGATGCCGGTATGCGTGCAGTCTGGACTGGTGAGCATCATGGGATGGACTTTACCATCGCGCCCAACCCGTTAATGTCGCTCGTGAACTTGGCACACCACACCAAAAATGTGCGTCTTGGAACGGGGACGATTGTCGCACCGTTTTGGCATCCCATCAAACTCGCCGGCGAAGCCGCATCGGCTGATCTCATGACTGGCGGTCGGATCGAATTGGGGATCGCACGGGGGGCCTATTCCTACGAATACGAAAGGTTGATGCCTGGCATGGACGCGTGGGAAGCGGGTCAAAGGATGCGCGAAGTCACACCGCTCTTGCCACAACTCTGGGACGGCGATTGCACCCATGACGGGGACTTCTTTCAGTTTCCCGCGACAACATCAGCGCCGAAACCGGTGCAAGAGGGCGGACCGCCGATTTGGATAGCCGCCCGTGATCCAAACAGCCATGAATTTGGCGTCCAGAACGGCTTCAACATTCAATGCACGCCGCTTTGGCAGGGGATGGAAGAGATCGAAACGCTGATGGGGCGGTTCAATAATGCCTGCGAAACCCATGATGGACCCCGCCCGAAGATCATGTTGCTGCATCACACCTATGTCGCGGCGGATAGCGACGACACATACGTGGCCGCACAAGAGTTATCCCGCTTTTACAACTATTTCGGGGCATGGTTTCAGAATAAGCGCCCGGTATCGCAGGGTCTGATTGCAGAGCTTTCAGAAGACGAAATTGCGGGAAACAAAATGATGTCGCCCGAAAACCTTGCGCGAGATTTGACTATCGGAACGGCGGATGAAGTGACAGACAGGCTCAGGGAAATTGAGGACCTTGGCTATGATGAATTCTCTTTTTGGATCGACAACGGCATGTCATTTGAGCGCAAAAAGGCTTCGCTTATGCGCTTCATCGACAACGTGATGCCAAGATTTCAATAAGAAAGAACGGCTATGAAGCACTATCAGCTTTTCATCGATGGTGAATGGCGCGACGGCGCTGCGGGTCAGGTGATGACGTCCGAAAACCCGGCGACCGGAGAGCCTTGGTCAACCTTTGCCTGCGCGGCGCCAGAGGATGTCCATCGTGCGGTCGACGCGGCGCGGCGCGCTTTGGATGATCCCGCGTGGCGCGATATGACGCAAACGGCGCGTGGCAAACTTCTCTACCGACTGGCGGACTTGGTCGAACAAAACGCTCAGAGCATTGGCGCAATTGAAACAACTGACAGCGGCAAGTTACTCGCAGAAACCGTGAGCCAAACTGCCTATGTCGGTGACTACTATCGTTACTACGCGGGGCTCGCTGACAAGATCGAAGGGGCAATTCTGCCAATCGATAAGCCCGACATGCATGTCTTTACCCGACGCGCACCCATTGGCGTGGTTGCGGCCATCGTTCCTTGGAACGCCCAAATGTTCCTGACGGCGACGAAGCTCGGCCCCGCCCTGGCGGCCGGGTGCTCCGTTGTGTTGAAAGCCTCAGAAGTAGCGCCTGCCCCCATGCTTGAATTTGCAAAGCTGATCGAACAGGCCGGTTTCCCATCCGGTGTGGTTTCCGTCATCACGGGCGACGCTGAGAACTGCTCTATCCCGCTGACACGCCACCCTGATATTGACCGCATCGCGTTTACCGGCGGGCCCGAAACGGCGCGGCATGTGGTGCGCAACTCAGCAGAGAACTTTGCCGTCACAACCTTGGAACTTGGCGGCAAATCCCCGATCCTCGTATTTGACGACGCCGATATCGACGGCGCAGCCAACGGGCTGATTGCAGGCAACTTTGGTGCATCGGGCCAAAGTTGCGTGGCAGGCTCCCGCGGCATTGTGCATCGCGCGATCTTTGACACTCTTGTCGAAGCGATTGAGCGCAAGATGCAAGACGTTCAGATCGGCAATCCGCTCGACGCAGCGACCCACATGGGCCCCCTTTGCACCCACGCACAAATTGAGAAGATCGAGAATACGCTCGCCAAGGCAACAGCCCAAGGCGCACGTATCCGTTTCGGTGGTGCGAAACTTGATATACCCGGCAATTACATGGCGCCGACGCTCGTGGAATGTGCAGGTCCCGACACAGAGACGCTAAAAGTCGAAATGTTTGGCCCGGTCATGTCCCTCTTGCCTTTTGATACCGAGGAAGAGGCTGTTGCGTTGGCCAATGAAACAGATTTCGGGCTTGGCTCTGGCCTGTTCACACAAGATATCTCGCGTGCACATCGCGTCTCCAGCCGGATCAAGTCAGGTATCTGTTGGATCAACACCTATCGCGCTGTATCGCCGATTGCGCCTTTTGGCGGGTTCAACCAATCCGGCTATGGGCGCGAGGCGGGGCTAAGCGCCATCGAAGACTACACCCGAACGCAGACCGTTTGGATCAACACCTCCGAACATCCGATGAGCAATCCTTTCGTGATGAGGTAGCCATGCTGGCCCTAGGCACTTCAATCAATATGCGGTTGCTAGCGAGTTGCGGGAATGCTGACTACGACCTTAGAACGCGCTTACTAACGGCGGGCTTAGGTCATCATTCGCGAAAAATATTCTCGAACTTCTTACCGCGCGAGAGCTCGTCGACCAGTTTGTCCAAGTAGCGGATTTCTCTCAGGAGCGGGTCCTGGATTTCTTGAACGCGGACGCCACACACCACTCCCGTAATGGCGGCTCTGTTTGGGTTCTTCGCCGGTGCTTGAGCAAAGAAGCTCTCAAAATCGCGCCGATCTTCAAGCGCCGCTGCAAGGCCATCTGCATCGTACCCCGTGAGCCAAAATATGATCTCATCAAGCTGAGCCTTCGTCCTTCCCTTCTTTTCAACTTTGTTGAGAAGCAAAGGATAAACGTCCGCAAAACTCATCTTGAAGACTTTGGATGTCATATGGGTTTGTCTCCTACGACAGGTCCTTTCGACTTTGCTGTAATTTACACGCAACTCAAGCAGCTCATTTTGCTTCGCACGACAACCGCGCTGTGGCGGCGAGAATCCTCGCGACGCCACAGAATTCCACTGTCCTACTTCGAGCGCTTCGTTCAGGCCGCATGAGGTTATAACAACCGGCGCGCCCACCAAAGTAGACGCATGCTTACGTTTAGCCAAACGACATGGAGATACATGGCGCACCCGAGAGGATTCGAACCTCTGGCCTCTGCCTTCGGAGGGCAGCGCTCTATCCAGCTGAGCTACGGGTGCCTGAGGGGCGTATAGCTTGTGCGGAAACGGGGTGCAATTTCTAATGCAGCATCAAACGCAACGGACGTCGATAGGCGGCGCACCGCGCGCCACGTGAGAAGGTTCTGATTTTCCACGAATTTGACACAAACCGTCCCGCGCTCACGGGCTTACATCCAACCAAAGGAATTGTTTAGACTATCAGGATAAACAACCTTGGGGGCAAGGAAGGGTTCCATGGTTGATGGGTTAACGCAACAGGATTGGCAGCGGATCGTTTTTGCGCTGTCCCAATTTACGCATAACGCCGAGTTTAGGGAAACTCTGGCGCGGGTATCGCAATTCCTCGATAGCCCAAAGGAATAAGTCCGGTTACGCGAACAATTCGTGACACAGTTCCAGCGCGTCGATTAGCACATCGACCTCGTCTGTGGTGTTGTAAAGACCGAAACTGGCGCGCGTTGTCGCGTTCACACCTAGATGATCCATCAACGGACCGACGCAGTGCTGCCCCGCCCGGACGGCAACGCCTTTCTTGTCAAGCACTGTTGAGATGTCATGGGGATGGGCAGGCCCATCCAGCGTGAACGAAAAGATTGCGGCTTTGTCCTGCGTTGTCCCTTGGACCTGCAACCAATTCAGCCCGTCGAGTTTCGTCCGCGTGTAGTCCCGTAGCCCGTCTTCATGGGCCGCAATATTGTCCATGCCGAGCCCCATCATATATTCGAGCGCCACGCCAAGCCCAATCTGCTGGACAATGCCGGGCGTTCCGGCCTCGAACTTCATAGGCGGATCGTTCCAAGTAATCTGGTCCTTATGCACTTCGCGGATCATATCACCGCCACCGATGAACGGGCGCATTTCCTCCATGCGTGCGCGCTTGACGAAAATTGCGCCTGAGCCCGATGGTCCGTAGAGTTTGTGACCGGTGATCGCATAGAAATCGCAATCGAGGGCTTGCACATCAACTGGCATATGCACGGCGGCCTGTGAGCCATCGACCAACACCGGAACACCTTCGGCATGGGCACCCGCGCAGATGACCTTAATGTCAACTCGGGTGCCGAGCACGTTGGAAAGATGCGTAACGGCGATCAACTTGGTGGCTGGCGTTATGGCATCCAAGACCTTTTCGACGGGCAGCGCACCGGTCTCATCCACATCGACCCAGACGAGCTTCACCCCTTGCCGTTCGCGTAAAAAGTGCCATGGCACGATATTGGCATGATGTTCCATCACTGAGAGGATGATCTCATCCCCGGCCTGCAAGCGCGGCATCGCCCAGCCATAGGCCACCATATTGATGCCTTCGGTCGTGCCGGTATTCATGATGATTTCGTCCTCGCTCCCGGCATTCAGGAACTTGGCAATCGTCCCGCGCACCGCTTCATACTTATCGGTCGCAAGGTTCGACAAGTAATGCAGGCCGCGATGCACATTCGCGTATTCCATGGAATAGGCCTGCGTTACTGCATCAATGACAACTTGTGGCTTTTGAGCTGACGCGCCGTTGTCAAGATACACCAAAGGCTTCCCATTCACCTCACGCGAAAGGATCGGGAAATCCGCGCGAATGTTATCGACGTCATACATCAGACATGCTCATCGTTTCTGGAACTGTGAAAGGCGCGACGGCAAACGCGACAATGAAGGAGGCGATCAGCGTCACTGCAAACGCCCGGCCCAAGCTTTGGAAGCCGTGTAGCGCCGCAACGAAATTGACCTGTATCCAAAACAGGAAAAGTGCCACGCCGAAGATAAACAAAACCGCGAGATCTGGCGAAACAAGCGCCAGAACAACCTGTAGCGCCGAGGCGGGCAAGAGCATGGCTTGCAGAAAAGCCACCAACAACAGCGCATCCTCGATGCTGCCCAAGCCGCCAAACCACCTTCCGACTAAAGTGACCACAAGGGAGAAAACACCGGTGATCGCCAAGTACACAACGAGGCTGCGGAAAGGCTGCGTTTCAACCTCCACATTGCCCATGACCGCAAAGAGCAACGTATCCAGCAAAACGCTCAAAATCGCGAGCAGGACCAGTGTCGACAAGACGATTTGGAACGGTACACCGAGCGCAAGGATATCTGCAGCGGCAGCGCGCGGCTCACGAATGGCACGCAAGCCTTGCGCATAAAGGGAGTCGAAAAGCGTCATACTGCAGGTTCCTGCCCCGTGCGCACCGCCGCTACAAGTCCGAATATCGTGAACGCCCCAAACGCGCCAATGGCCGCCAGCCCCGATAGCATGGTGCCCGAGCTCTCCCCGGTAAATCCCGCCGCCAAGCCGGACAGAAGCCAGAGCGGCGACGACGCCAACAGCGCCCAGAACATCGCCATGCGGACATGGTGACCACGGGCGTTGAGGCGAAGTAGTTTAAGCAACAAGATAAGCAAAATAGACAGCCCATAGAACACAAGCGGCATCATTAGGAGCCACGCAAAGAAAGAGCCCGCCATGCGGCCCTGAAAAGGGATGGACGGATCTAAAAACGCTTGTCGCGACAGATTGGGCAGCGTGGCCACAAACAGCAGGAAGCACGCGCCCATCAAGACGGCCAACGCACGACCTTCGCTGCGCTCGCCCGCCTGCATCTGGCGCGACTGCACTTCCCGGGGTGCGCGATACGTCCGTACGATGTCCAGCGCGATGCTCATTACTCAGCCGATGGCCTCTTTAAGTTCTGTGGCGCAATAGCCACCCTTCCAAACGCACCAGAATATCTTCCGCGATGGCCTCATCCTCAATCTCTTCAATCGCTTCGGCCAGGAAAGCCAGCACAAGCAAATCTTGGGCCTCACTGGCTGGCACACCCCGCGAGCGCAAATAGAATAACGCTTCTTCGTCGATTGCGCCGCTCGTTGAGCCATGGGAGCACGCCACGTCATCGGCGTAAATCTCAAGCTCGGGTTTGGCGAGGAATTGTGCGTCGTCATCAAGAAGCAAGGACTGGCTGATTTGATATCCGTCGGTCTTCTGCGCACCCGCCTTCACCAGGATTTTCCCCTGGAATGTGCCAACCGCCCCATTCTTAAGAACCTTTTTGAACACCTGGCGGCTTTCGCAATTCACCGCATCATGGGTTACAAAAACCGTATCATCGTGATGAAAGTCGCCGTCACCTACGGCAGCACCGGCGATATGTGCGATTGCATTGTCCCCGGTGAGTTCAATGAACGCCTCGTTGCGAGTTAGCCGACCATTCGCCGTCAGTGTAAAGCTCTTGAACACGCTCTCTTCACCGAGCCGCGCAAAGATGTGTGTCACGGCCCGGCGTTCGTGATCCCGCCCCTGACTGCGAATGTGGTGAAACGCAGCGCCATCGGCCACCTCGACTTCAAAGCACTTGTTGAACCGCGCCGCCGCAGGCCCACCCTCCATGACAGTGACCTCGGCACCCGCTTCCACCTTCACCAGAAAGTGCAAAATGGCGTCGCTATCGGTCTTTTCGTGGAGGTAGCGCAAATGTAGAGGCTTTGAGGGTTTCCCGGTCACCCGTACCACAATGCCGTCGGTGGCAAATGCGGTGTTAAGCGCCGCGAAGGGACGCACAACCGGATCCTGCCCCCGAGCTTCGAGAACGCCATATAAGTCCTTGGCCCAATGAATATCTTGCGACATCACATCCGACAACCGCGCAACTTCGACACCTTCCAGGCTCAAATCGTCCGACGCTTCCGGGTCGAAGACACCATCCCGAAAAACGATGCAAAGCCGGTCAAGGTCACAGAAGGCGGGGTTCTCGTCACCTTTGAACAAAGCCGCCTCTGGCGCATTCGGTGCATTAAGCGTTTCCGGCTTGGTAAAGCGCCAATATTCATCACGGGACGCCGGAAGCCCCATCGCCCTGAACCGGGCGAGCGCATCTTGGCGCGCCTTCGTGGCCCAGACAGACCCATCGGGCAGTGTCAGCCGCGCCAGCCGCGCCTCAGTGGCGTCCTGCTTCGCTTGTGGCAGTGCCATTACGCAACCTCCGCGAGGATGTCTGCATAGCCATTGTTCTCGACCTCAAGCGCGAGCTCGGGCCCGCCGCTTTTCACAATCCGTCCGTCCGCCATGATGTGTACAACGTCCGGTTTGATATGATCGAGCAAGCGCTGATAGTGGGTGATCACCAACAAGGCACGCCCAGTATCGCGCAACGCATTCACGCCCTCGGACACCAGCCGCATCGCATCCACGTCGAGACCGGAATCCGTCTCGTCGAGAATGCACATTTTCGGCTCAAGCATCGCCATCTGAAGAATTTCGTTCCGCTTCTTCTCACCACCGGAAAAGCCAACATTGACAGGACGCTTCAGCATGTCGGCGTCAATCTTCAGGCTTTTCGCCTTTTCACGGATAACCTTCAGAAAGTCTGCCGCGCTCAGTTCCTCTTCGCCCCGCGCCTTGCGTTGTGCGTTAAGCGCCGTGCGAAGGAAGGTCATGTTGCCAACGCCAGGGATCTCGACCGGATACTGAAATGCCAGGAACAAACCGGCGGCGGCACGTTCTTCCGGCTCCATTTCGAGAACGTCTTCGCCTTCCAGCGTGGCCACGCCTTCGGTGACCTCATAGCCATCGCGCCCCGAAAGCACGTAAGACAAGGTCGACTTGCCCGAGCCGTTGGGCCCCATAATTGCATGCACGGCGCCGGCTGGCACTTCCAGATCGACCCCTTTCAGGATTTGCTTGTCTTCTTCCTCAAGTTTCACATGGAGGTTATTGATTTTCAGCATTTTTTCCTCACGAAACGGTAAGTGCCCGGCCTTGCAGGGACGCAAAGCCAGGCACAGAGCCCAAGTTGTAGTGTTGAGTTAAACGGCGGCCAGTGCTGCCGTTACATAGTCTTCCGAAAAGAACCCGGCGTAGAGCCCAGGCATCGCCTGTATCAGATCGGCCTTGTAATAAAACACCGAAGCGAAACCACCCGCGAGTCCCAGAAAGCGCACGCCTTGCATCAGTCGAAAGGTCCAGCCGAAGGCGAGCGCCAGCAGACCGCCGAACAAAAACGGCGCGTATTGCAGATAGGGCGCGACCGCTTCCGGTGCGGTTATCGGCAAAAGCCCACCGTCCCCAAAGAAATGGAAGTCCATCGCCTGCCCCACGAACATCGAGAGGCCGCCAAAAATCACAGCTAGCAACGTCAGCGTTAACGTGGAGCCGGAGGTCAGATCGACGTTTTTCTTCTTTTTCTTCTTCACGCGGACAGTATTGGTCGCCTTGCCCTTTTTCTTGCCGTAGACCTGCGCCTCGTCCACCGGGCCTATATGCACTTCGCCCATGGTGTTCGCGCCACCCTTCTTGATGCGCGAAATACGACGATCGAACCCGTCGCGTTGATCCTTCGCAATAGCCATGCCTGTTTTCCCGTTTGCTCGGTTGCGCATTTTTTCCCAAGCAAATGCGGCCAAATAATGGCTGCCACGCGGAGAATTCAGTGCGATTTCCTTGATATGAACGGGTTTTGTGCATGGTTAACTGACCGTTACCGCCGTACCGGATGCTGAAACCATGAGCATATTGTTAATCACTTCGTAATCGAGATCAACGCCCACAACGGCGTTACCACCGGCTTGAACGGCACGCGCTTCCAACTCTCCCAGGGCCGTTTGGCGCGCCTCTGCAAGCGAAGCCTCATAGGCGCCGGATCGGCCGCCCACGATATCGGTAATCGACGCAAAGATGTCCCGAAAAACATTCGCGCCGAGGATCGCTTCTCCAACGACAACGCCGTGATAGCTCTTGATCGATTTGCCCTCGACGGAGGGTGTGGTCGTTACGATCATGCCTGTCTCTCCCCAAGGGTTCATGGCGCCGATGCGCCCTGGACGTGATCCAGGGCCGCCTCTGTAAGCCGGAGGTTCCGGGTCAAGCCCGGGAGAGCGCGCGCGTCATTCATCCCGCATCCTCCGGTGCAAAATAAAGCTCGCAAACAGACTGCCTAGAAAGCCCGAGACAAAACTCACTCCAATCACCTGACCGCGTTGCAACATGTCCGTCAGCCAATCAACACCCACAGCAAAACACGCACAGAAGATGCCAGTAAGAGCGGCGGAGAGGATCACACTGCGTGCCATGCCCTACTCGCCTGCATGGTCATCCGTCATGGAGAACGAAACACTGCCGCCTTCATCTTCGTCATGACCGATCATGTCCTGCGTATCTCCTCGCTGTGTCATCACGTACCAGACGGCTACGAGCCCGCCGACCACAGCGCCCAACCCAGCGAGCCATGTGATCAACGCGTCGCTCACCCGACTGACCCTTCTAGCGAGATCGCCACCAACTGCTGCGCTTCCATGGCAAATTCCATCGGCAGCGCTTGCAGTACCTCGCGCGCAAAGCCGTTGACGATGAGTGCCACGGCTTCTTCCTCGTCCATGCCCCGCTGACGGCAATAGAACATCTGATCGTCATCGATCTTTGACGTCGTTGCCTCATGCTCAACCCGCGAGGAATTATTCTTCACCTCGATGTAGGGCACCGTGTGTGCGCCACACTTGTCACCGATGAGCAGCGAGTCGCACTGCGTGTAGTTCCGCCCGTTCTTCGCGCGCGGATGCATCGATACGAGGCCTCGATACGTATTTTGAGCAAATCCCGCGCTGATCCCCTTGGAGACAATCCGCGACTTCGTGTTCTTGCCCAGATGCACCATCTTCGTGCCGGTATCGGCCTGCTGATAATTGTTGGTGATCGCAATAGAGTAGAATTCGCCCTGGCTGTCATCGCCGCGCAGAATGCAGGACGGGTATTTCCAGGTAACGGCAGACCCCGTCTCCACCTGCGTCCACATAACCTTCGACCGATCTCCGCGGCAATCGGCGCGTTTGGTGACAAAGTTGTAGATGCCACCATTGCCTTCCTCGTCGCCGGGGAACCAGTTCTGAACCGTGGAATATTTGATCTCCGCGTCTTCCAGCGCCACCAGTTCAACCACGGCCGCATGAAGTTGCGACGTGTCGCGCTGCGGCGCTGTGCAACCTTCTAGATAGGACACGTAAGAGCCCTTGTCGGCAATGATCAACGTCCGCTCGAACTGCCCGGTATTTTCCGCATTGATCCGGAAGTAGGTGGAAAGCTCCATCGGACATTTTACACCGGGTGGGATGTAGACAAACGAGCCATCGGAAAAGACAGCGCAGTTCAACGTAGCATAGTAATTGTCCGAAACCGGCACCACAGAGGCGAGATATTTCTTCACCAGCTCCGGATGTTCACGGATCGCCTCGGAGATAGAGCAGAAGATCACACCCGCTTTTGCCAATTCAGCCTGGAACGTCGTCCCGACCGACACACTGTCGAACACTGCATCCACGGCGACTTTCCGTCCCTCTGACGGCACATTGCCCGCGTCTTCGACGCCCGCGAGGATCATCTGTTCTTTCAAGGGAATACCGAGCTTCTCGTAGGTATCCAACAGTTTGGGGTCGACCTCGTCCAGCGATTTCGGCTTTTCCTGCATGCTCTTCGGCTTGGCGTAATAGTACTGGTCCTGAAAATCGATCTTAGGATAATCCACCATCGCCCAGTCGGGTTCTTTCATCTCAAGCCAGCGGCGATAGGCTTCGAGACGCCACTCGGTCATCCAGGCAGGCTCTTCATTCTTGGCGGAAATCAGACGCACGATATCTTCGGTCAGCCCTTTTGGGGCGTACTCCATTTCGATATCGGTCTCCCACCCGTATTTATAGGTGTCGAGCTCGCGTACCGCATCAACCGTTTCCTGATCGACGCCGTCTTTAACGCTTGTGTTATCCAAAGCTGCCATCCTTACGTCCCCTCATGCCGCCCGCTGGCGGAACCGCTTCTCGTGCCTCAACCACGCTTCAGCGAAACGCAGCACCTCATCTTCCGTCGTCGTTGGCCCGAGCGACACGCGAAGCGCCCCCTCCGCCGCACGCTCATCAAGGCCCATCGCCTTCAGCACCCGAGGCACCTTGACTTTGCCACTGGAACAAGCAGAGCCGGACGATACCGCAAATCCTGCCAAGTCCATTTGCATCACCTGCGTCTCGCCCTTCCAGCCAGGCGTCACAAAGCAACTTGTGTTTGGCAGACGCGGCAATCCATTACCGATTAAAATAGTCTCTTTTGCTTCCCCTACCAGAGCCTGATCTAGAATATTTCTAAGTTTCTCGACACCGTCCCAAACTCCGGCATCCTGATCACGCACGGCCGCAGCGCAAGCTGCACCAAAGCCCGAGATTCCAACGATATTTTCTGTGCCAGACCGCCGACCAAGCTCCTGACCACCCCCCGCCTGCAGCGGGTGCAAATCTACGCCCTCACGGACCAATAGAGCGCCCACGCCCTTCGGCCCGCCAAGCTTATGCGCCGACAAACACGCAAAATCCGCCTCCGACCAATGGAAGCTCCAAGCGATGCGCCCGACCGCCTGCGTGACATCGAGAAAGAGCCGGTCGGCTAAGCCATCGCCAAACGAGTACTGGCCGTCGATCTTGTGGGGCGGCTCTGTGATCACCCCGGTTTCCGAATTTGCCAACCCCATCGCAAGGATGTGAGCCGTGGCGGGCGTACCGTCCTGCCGTACATCGCCCGCATGATGCGCCCAAACAGCGTCATGGGCCGTTTCCTCGACAAACACGTCGCTGCCTGCGGGACGCCGCGCCAGAACACCCGCTGCTTCCGTCGCGCCAGAGGTGAACACCACTTCCCCGGGCTTGCAGCCACAAAACGCAGCAATTTGACCGCGCGCCGTCTCCACAATCGCCTTTGCCGCGCGCCCCTCGCCATGGACACTCGATGGGTTACCCACCACATCCATCGCCTTCAGCATGGCGTCCCGTGCCTCGCGCCGCAAAGGGGCCGTGGCATTCCAGTCGAGATATACCCGTTCCGCTTTCATTGGCTCGAAATAACCCTGAGGTGCGTGAGCGTTGAAATCCCTCGCGTGGAGCGTCGCAGGCCGATCGTGAGGAATGCACTATCCCTCATCCACCACCTCGAAGATGGCTGGGACAGCCGGGCATGGCGCAAGCTCATTGTCCACAACGTCCGAAAGGCGCGTCTGGTGCAGGAACACGTAAACATGGGCAGAAAGCCCTTCCCAAAGCCGGTTTGTCATGCTCTGCGCCCTGCTCCCCGATAACCCGCCGGTCGCGCCAGCACCGGTATGCATCGCGCTTACCGTTTCATCCACGGCACTCAAAATATCGGCGACCCGTATTGTGTTCGCGGGCCTTGCCAGGCGATACCCGCCGCCGGGTCCACGCACGCTGTCGACAAGGCCAGATCGGCGGAGTTTTACAAAAAGTTGCTCAAGATAAGGCAGCGAAATATCTTGCCGCCTCGAGATCTCAGCCAACGACAAAAGCTCCCCATCCGACGTCATCGCCAAATCCGCCAAAGCCACCATGGCATACCGCCCTTTCGTGCTCAGCTTCATTGCCCGACATGCCTCCCAAAATGGATTGACCTTTCGCTGGTCAAAGCTTACGTGACCCAAGCACTCGGGGAGTGAGGCCTCGGTTTAGAATAGTTCTAAAGTACCCGACGAACTACGTCAACGGTCCAAAGGGTGCGGCAACGGGTGGCCGAAGAGATAAAGGTGGACGAGCGCATATGCCTGAAGTGATTTTTCCCGGCCCGGAGGGTCGGCTCGAAGGCCGGTATCAGCCGCAAAAAACCAAGGATGCGCCGATCGCGATCATCTTGCATCCCCATCCCCAATTTGGCGGTACGATGAACAATCGTGTTGTCTACAATCTGCACTACGCGTTCCACAACATGGGCTTCAATGTCTTGCGCTTCAATTTCCGTGGCGTGGGCCGCAGCCAGGGCGAGTATGACCAAGGGATCGGCGAACTGTCCGATGCGGCCTCGGCGCTCGATTACCTGCAATCGATGAACCAGAACGCCAAGCATTGTTGGGTGGCTGGCTTTTCTTTCGGCGCGTGGATTGGCATGCAACTTTTGATGCGCAGGCCCGAGATTACAGGCTTCATTAGCGTCTCACCGCCCGCGAACATGTACGACTTTTCCTTCCTGGCCCCCTGCCCATCATCGGGCCTGATCATCAACGGCACCGGTGATCGCGTCGCCCCACCGCGCGACACCCATACCTTGGTCGGCAAGTTGCACGAACAAAAGGGCATTACGATCACCCATGAGGAGATCGAGGGCGCGGGTCATTTCTTTGAAGACCCCCACATGGAAGGCATGATTGGCACCGTCACCGATTACGTCAAACGTCGCCTGACCGAGACCACCCGGTAAGAGCGGTTCGGTTCCAAATTCCGACCAACTCTCTGGCATTTCCGGAAAATTCGAAACAAAGCCTTATGGACTGCCTAAGCCCTTGCGCAGATGAAAACGAAACCTTTTCCTATCCGCCGCTATTCCGCCGCAATTCGGTCAAATCAAGGTCCAATGCCCTCGCATAAATAAGCCTATCTTCCCTCGACGCTCCGAAAGGTGCGCCTCAGTCAAATAAGGGCCGTTCACTGGAACGAGAATCAATTTGAGCACCTTTGCTCTCGAACCGGCGAACAAAACCTCTCGAGCACAAACGTCTTTGGCCCGGCATTACGCCGGGCCAAAAACCGCTCCCTGACCGATTTCTCCCGTCAATCGGAGGAGCCAAGCTCCTCGGACCATTTTTCAAACATACCACGGTTGCGACAAACGGTGGGAACCTTTGCGCTGTTCTGCTGCACGTGCAGTCTACAGCCTTCGGGATCGCTACAGCCCATACAAGCCAGAACGGCGTCTTCGTAGGCGTTGGGCGTCAATTCACCCGATTGCATCTTGAGGTCCAAATCGACCCCGAGCGCAGCGGCAAGCTGCGTCATCAACTGTTCATGGTCATTGTATCGATGCGCGTTACTCAAGGACACCTCCGTTGGCTGTCCTCAAGATTACAAGGCTGCATCGCGCGGTCTTTGATCTAGATCAACCCGTGCCAAAAAAGGCGCGCCAAGCGACGTCAGCTTGCCTTCGTCTCGGCGTCCTCTTCAAGCCCTGCAGCAAGTTGAAACCCGATCCGGCGCGGTTCTGCCGCATCGGATTCCTTCGGCATGGCGCGCAACAGGACGTTGAGCTGGCTCACATGCTGTACAAGCTGAACCTTGGCGCCCGTTTGATCCATGCCGTAGAACGTCACGATATCGGGGTCAAAGTGCCCAAGCCCCTCGATCCGCAAAAACCCACCGCCCGTATCCGTGAAACCCATGGCGACTTCATGGTCCGCATCCAGCATTTTTTCGAAGTTCTGGATATAAAGGATCAGACGCTGGTAGGCCCACTCGGCGGGACTTTTTTGTTCCAAAGGTTTTTGCGCCACGGCAGCCGGCAAGCTCTCTTGCTCAACCGATTGTTCGTTTGGATCAGAATGCACCACGCGGCGGCGCGGAACGACAATCCCCTCTACCGTTTCCCCAATTTTGTTTGGATCGTCTGACATCGCGCTCTCCCATTCGGCTCACCTGTTTAACGCTTACCCTAGAGTGGCACGCAACAGGCCACGCGTTGAAATATGGGAATGCGGCCCGCGTCAACCAATTCGGTTCCAGCGAAAGGTGCTGCGGCCGCGCAAAGCGGCCCAGAACACATATGCCGATCACTGCCGCTCATATAGAAACGCGCCATCTTCCCGCCGAGTGCGCCGCACCCGTCCGGTCTTCCACAGGTGCTGACAATGGGCAAAAGCCTCGACCAGCGCGAGGCCATATTCCGCCTTGCCAATCTCGCGCTTGAAAATCGCGATAAAACTGTCCCCCGCAGTGGCAGGTGCAGCCAGCGCCTCCGCCAACCGATCAAGCGCTGAGATATGGTTTTCGATCATCTGCTCAAGCCGCGTCGGCAACCCGTAAAAGGGAAGCTTATGCCCCGGCAAAACAAAATGCGCCTCCCGAGCCAGCGGCTGAAATTTTCGACAGGAGGCCAGCCAGTCCGCCACCGGATCCGCCTCAGGTTCAGTCGGATAAACCCCGAGATTTGGCGATATCGACGGCAATAGCTGATCGCCCCCCAAGATTAGATCATCATCGTCTTCTGACCAAAGCGTGGCGTGTTCCGGCGCATGTCCATCGCCAATCCGCACCCGCCAATTCCGACCACCCATCGTAAGCAAATCACCCTCGCCGATCCGCGTAAAGCCAAGGGGAAGCGGTTCGATCACATCGGCGAAGTTGAACGGTCGCTGCCGGGCGCGTTCCTCCAAGATTTCGGGCGACGCGCCCGCCGCCGTGTAAAACGCCATTGCCTCCGGCACAGGCTTCTCCTGAACATCAAGCGAAAGCATCCGTGCCATCAGATACGCGGTGCGCGTCGTCAGTAGCTCTGCCCCCCTCGCCATGAAACAACCGGCCAGACCAATGTGGTCAGGGTGATGATGCGTAACAACGACACGGCGCACCGGCTTGCCCGCCAATGGCCCCGCAAGAACCGCGTCCATCATCTCGCGCGAGCGCGACGATCCGATGCCGGTATCGATCAACGTCCAACTGTCGCCGTCATCCAGCGCATAGACATTCACGTGATCCAAAGCCATCGGCAATGGCAAGCGAAGCCAAAGCACACCCTCAGCGACCTCGGCGACCCCGCCAAATTCAGGCGGTGTTTCAATGGGGTAGCGAATGGACCGAACGGGCTCGTCCATCAAGCGGCAAGATCGTCGGGCGAAAGATCGTAAAGCCCTGCATCACCCACGCGCACCTGCGCCAGAAGCGCCGCGTGCTCTGGCAACATCCGATCGATGTAGAACCGCGCAAGCGCCACACGCGGCCCCTCGCCCGTCACCATCGCTGCCGCAAGGTGGTAATGCGCCCCGAGAACACGCGCGGTTGCCTTCAGGTAGGGCACGGCTCCCGGAAAGCGTTGATCGAGCCCCTCGCCCACCAACCATTCCGTTGTCTCACGTAAAGTTTCGGCGGACGCCCAAACCTTTTCCGCCAAATCAGGGAAGGTTGACCGCGCATCCTCCGCACCGGCCTCGATCTCGTCGAGCAAACGATACATGGCGTCTCCACCATCCATCATTTTGCGCGCCACAAGATCCATCGCCTGAATACCGTTGGTGCCTTCGTAAATCGCGGTGACACGCACATCCCGGAAATACTGCGCCGCGCCGGTTTCCTCGATAAAGCCCATGCCCCCATGGACCTGAACCCCTTCATCGGCAACGCGCATACCCACATCCGTGCCGAAAGCCTTGGCAATCGGCGTCAAAAGAGCAGCCCGTGCTGTCCATGCCGCTTCACCGGTCGCCGTTGCCATGTCGATGGAAACGGCGCAATCCAGAGCAATCGCGCGCGCAGTGAAAATATCGGCCTTCATTGCCGTGAGCATCCGCCGAACATCGGCGTGTTCCACAATCGCGCCGGTGCCGCCGACCTTGCCTTGCTTGCGATCGCGCGCATAATCCAGAGCCTTCTGGAAGGCACCTTCCGCCGCACCGATCCCCTGACAGCCCACGGCCAGACGCGCATTGTTCATCATCGTGAACATCGCCGCCATGCCGCCGTTTTCCGGCCCAACCATCCAACCGGTCGCGCCGTCAAACTCCATGACAGCTGTGGGCGAACCATGGAGACCCATCTTGTGCTCGAGGCTCACCACGCGGAGGCTGTTTCGGTCCCCAAGATTGCCTTCGGCATCGGGGATGAACTTCGGCACGAGGAACAAACTGATGCCTTTGGTTCCCGGCAGCGCATCCGGCAGACGCGCCAAAACGAGATGACACACATTTTCGGCGAAATCCGCATCACCCCAGCTAATATAAATCTTCTGACCGCTAACCCGGTACGTGCCGTCCCCGTTGGGTTCGGCTTTGGAGCGCAGCGCCCCGACATCAGATCCCGCTTGCGGTTCCGTCAGATTCATGGTGCCAGTCCAGGCCCCGGAGACCAGTTTCGGAAGGTAGATGTCCTTGATGGCGTCCGACGCATGGGCTTCCAACGCCTCGATCTGACCAAGGGAGAGAACGGGGCACAGGTTCAACGACAAACACGCCCCAGACAT
Organism: Pseudomonadota bacterium; assembly: GCA_039024895.1. GTDB lineage: Bacteria > Pseudomonadota > Alphaproteobacteria > Rhodobacterales > Rhodobacteraceae > JAJDOD01. The sequence continues at coordinate 17,397 of JBCCPJ010000019.1, forward strand.
CATGTCATTGATCGCCGTTCCAAGGGCCACGGGCAAGCCCATACCGCCGTAATTCGGGTCTGCCATCACACCGACCCAGCCCCCATCGGCAATCGCGCGGTACCCGTCGGCATAGCCAGGGGAGGTGCGGACAACACCGTTTTCCAGCACCGCCGGATGCAAATCGCCATTGCGCTGCAAAGGCGCGATCACCTCATCGCACATCTTGCCCGCTTCACCGAGAATAGCGTCCACCATGTCAGGGGTTGCTTCCTGGAAGCGTTCAGTCGCTTGAACTGCCTGAAAGTTCACGACGTGATCGAGAATGAAACGGTGATCCTGTACCGGCGATCTGTACGCCATGGGAAACCTCCAATCGACTTGGCAAGTGGCCAAAGCCCCGTTAACGCAAACAAAGAATGTAGACGGCTGGCGCACTCCGCAACAGGGACGCAGCGTCACGGGGACCGTAGGGCGCATGAAGACAGACTATCTGAAGCCGGATCGAACCGGTATCGAACGGGCCGTCGCCTTTTGGCGCGCTGGCGAAGCTGTCGCGTTCCCCACGGAAACGGTTTATGGCCTTGGGGCGGACGCGCACAACGACAGAGCGGTTGCGAAGATATTTGACGCCAAGTCCCGCCCTAGCTTCAACCCGCTTATTGCCCATGTGGCAACCGTTGAAGCGGCAACCACCATTGGCCACATACCTGATGCTGCGCAGCAATATCTGGCGAACGGATGGCCACCCGGCCTGACACTGGTCGTACCGCTCCAGCGGGAGGCGGGCATCTCCCGACTGGTGACCGCCGGACAAGACACTATCGCGCTGCGCGTACCGACCGCCCCTTTAGCGCGCGACCTTCTCACCGCCTTCGGTGGCCCCGTCGCGGCTCCGTCCGCCAACCCGTCAGGCCGGATCAGCCCAACGAGCGCGGCCCATGTGCGCGCCGGGCTGGACAGGCGCATCGCGGCGGTGATCGAAGGCGGCACCACTGCAGCCGGTCTCGAATCCACCATCCTCGGGTTTGATGCCGCCGGGCCACTTGTGCTCCGCGAAGGGGCCTATGAGGTGCCCGACACCCTGAGGCGCGCCACAGAAATCACCCGTGGACACGGCCCCGTCGCCCCCGGGCAGCTCTCCTCCCACTATGCGCCCCGCGCAGCGCTCCGAATGAATGTCGTCCGCCCTGAGCCCGACGAATGGGTTATCGGTTTTGGCCCGGGCGTTGCAGCAGATAGAAACCTCTCCCCCTTGGGCGATCTGGTGGAGGCGGCGGCAAATCTTTTCGCCATTCTGCATGAAGCGGATGAAAAGCCCCGGATTGCCGTTACCCCTGTTCCCAACACGGGCCTCGGGCGCGCCATCAATGACCGTTTGGCCCGGGCCGCGGCGCCACGGGACACCGAATCTTGACCCCAAGACCACAACTCATTCGCGCCGCTTATACACACCTTCCGGCAGGTTCAGCGCCTCTTTCAGATCGGAAAGCTGCGCCAGCGAAAGCGTGATCTTTTGGACGCCGTCGCCCTCGCGATCAGACTGTTCAATGACGATGCAATCCTCGAAGGCCGTGACAGCGACATCTTCTTGCAAAAAGGAAGCGCCCTCATCGACCAGGGTGACAACGGTAGCGTCAAATTCGTGCTCAATGGTAAACATCTCTGAAGTCTGACCCAGCCGAAGACGCTTCACAAGCGCAACCCTTCGCCGATCCCGCATGAAAGAGTTGAAACGCCGCAGCATCGCCGCGATAATGTCAGCCCGAACAAATGCTTGACGGATATGCAAATGCACCGCCTCTTTGCCCTTGCTCTTGTGCCACTCCTCGCAGCCTGCGAGGTGCCCGGCCCCACAATCGACGCACCAGAAGCGCCTCTTCCCAAAGTGACACGAACGGGAAGCCCACAAACAATCGGCGATTACCGGGCCGTTGCCGCCCGCGTCGAACCGGTCGCAGAACGGGCGTGCCGGGCACGCACGAACGGTGCCAACTGCGATTTCAAGCTCATCATCGACAATAACAAGAAGCTCGGCGCCAACGCGTACCAGACTTACGACAAGTCTGGCCGTCCAATCCTTGCCATCACCCCGGCCCTGATCCGGGATTTGCGCAACCGCGATGAGATTGCCTTTGTGATCGGCCATGAAGCGGCCCACCATATCGAAGGCCATATCGCGCAAACACAGTCTTCTGCCCAGGCCGGTGCCATCCTCGGCGCTGTCCTCGGCTCTGTTGCGGGACTGGACACCAGCGGGGTCGAAACCGTGACAAACATTGGCGGAACCGTGGGGGCGCGACGCTTTTCCAAAGGGTTTGAACTGGAAGCGGATTCGCTCGGCGCGCGCATTGCGGAGCAAGCGGGATACGACGCGGTCCGCGGCGTTCTCTACTTCCAGGACGCCAACGATCCCGGCAATCAGTTTTTGGGGACCCATCCACCCAATGCGGACCGAATTCGCATTGTCCGCCAAACTGTCGGACGCTGAGGAAACGCGACGTTCTCGGCGCCTTTCGCCGGGCGTCAGTATCTAGAGGCATCGAGAGGTGGCTGGACGTGTCACTGCGCGTGTCAACGCCTTCACCCGACAGGGCACGCTGCTTATCCAAGTGATTTACCGAGCCCGTTTCTCAGACATGAAAGTCAAACCTCCCGCAGTACCAATCCAGATTGGACGCGAACTCATCAGCGCCAATAGCAAACTCGGACCGATTTCAACTCCGTAGATGAAGTTGCTAAGACTGCACCGAAGAGTTTTGCATCGGAAGTGTTACCCATGGATAGCGGCCCCATCCAAATCGTCCTGCCTGTCGCGTTGAAAGAGGTATTTGCGGCGATCAGCCCGGTATATACCAAGGAAACTGCCCGGCGTTTCAAAGTTGCGCTCAAGCTGAACCCGGAAGTGCCCGACCACATCGCCAGTGGCGCCAAATGGTCTATCGCGCTTTCCAACCCAGCGTACATTCAACGCATTGTCGACCGGAGTATTTCCGCGGGCGGCCTTCGTAACCTTGGCTACGCGCCCCTATCCTTCGCCGTTCGCGGTGAGACAGATATGCCGCCCCTCGATTGCGCGCAGGACATCGCCGGATTTCTGGCTCAGACCAGCAGCATTGCGATCACAGAGACGGGAACAAGCGGTGCGCAATTCGCCCGATTGGCCGAGATGCTGAATATGACGAAAGAGCTTCAGGATAGGGTACGTCCCATGCCCGGCGGCGGCCCGATGGCCGCGCTCCAGAATGGGGATGTTGACGTTGCCGCGTTACCTCTGACCAACATCGTCGCTGTGCCAGGTGTCGAGGCACGGGCGATTTGCCCTTTCGATATGGACGTGCACATTGACCTTGCCTTTTGCATCTCACAAACCGCCAACGGTGCCACACATCACTTCGCGAAATGGCTCTTAAGCGCAGAAATGGCGGCTACCTTGCGCGCACTTGGCGTCTCCCCGCCCCCGGCCTCAACCCCCTAAGTGCCGCATTTCCCCATGGGCACGGGCAATGCCTCAGTCCACGGCAAGCCGGCTCTCTACCACTTCAATAAACCAGGAACAGCCATAGGGGATCGCCTCGTCGTTGAAGTTGTAATCGGGCGTGTGCACATCCGGACCATCGCCGTTCCCCAACAGGATATACGCCCCCGGACGCTCGTTCAGCATATAGCTGAAATCTTCGCCCCCCATGATGAAAGGCGCAGGATGGCAGGTCCCGCTCACCTTTTCGGCCGCAGCATTCGCATAATCGGTCTCCGCCTCGCTATTCGCCATCACCGGATAGTTTCGCTTGTATTCAAGCGATGCTTCGCACCCATAGGCGCGTGCCGTGTGTTCGACGACCTCCGCAAACCGTTCTTCAGCCAGATCGCGCACTTCATCCGTCAATGTTCGCACAGTGCCCCGAAGCTCAACCGACGGGGGGATCACGTTATATGCGGTTGAGGCAGTCACAAAAGATGTCACGGACACCACAATCTGCTCGACCGGGTTGGTGGTCCGGCTCGCAATGGTCTGCAACGCGGTCACCAGATGCGCCGCCGCAACCGTCGGGTCGACCGCTAAATGCGGCTTGGCCGCATGCCCGCCCCGCCCGGTCACCGTGACCGTGAACTCAGCCGTACCCGCAAAGAAGGGTCCGGACTTTATCATAAACTCGCCAACGCGCAGCGACGGCCAGTTATGCATCCCGTAGACCTCGTCGATGTCGAACCGCCCCATCATGCCTTCTTCACACATGACGCGACCACCACCGCCGCCTTCCTCGGCAGGCTGAAAGATCACCACAACCTTGCCCGCGAAATTCCGCGTCTCAGCAAGGTACTGCGCCGCGCCCAAGAGCATCGACGTATGCCCATCATGCCCGCAGGCATGCATCTTGCCCGGCACGGTGGAGGCATAGTCCAACCCCGTCGCCTCAAGGATCGGCAGCGCATCCATATCCGCGCGCAATCCGACCGTCCGGCCGGGTGCTTTGCCTTGGATCACACCGACAACACCGGTTTTAGCAATCCCTTCCACGACTTCATCACAACCGAAGGCACGAAGCTTCTCAGCGACGCTCCCAGCCGTTCGGTGCACGTCAAACTGCAACTCGGGATGGGCATGAAAATCCTGACGCCAAGCTGTGATATCGGTGTGCAATTCGGCAATGCGATTACGAATGGGCATGTAATTCCTCAAGTTTGGACAACAAAGGGGCACCTAGACCGCGTGCCGATCCATGCAAATCACAAAAGAAAAAACGCGGACCGATGGCCCGCGTCGCCGTTATTCATTTGGCCCGTGGCTCAGGCGCGGGCATCGCCCACCAGCTTCCAGATCACCGGGAACGCGATCACGGCAACCACCAGTTTCAGCGCATCGACCCAGATGAAGGTCTTCACGCCCCAAGCGTACCAGTTTTCCCAGCCGAGCGCTGCGCCCCAGGAGGCGGACAACCACACAACGCCGGGCACATAAACGCAGACAATACCAACCGCCATGGCCCCGGCCATCGACAGCCAGTTCCGATCCCAGCCAGCGCGCGCCAGAAGCCCAACCGCGTATGCGGCGATCAAAAACCCTAAGAGGTAACCGCCGGTTGGCCCCATCATATACGCCAGCCCGATGCCTTTTTCGGGCGTGCCCGCAAAGACCGGCAACCCTTGCGCGCCCAGCACCAGATAGGCACCCACCGTCGATGCGGCCAGATAGGGGCCGTATGCGGCGCCGATGGTCATGATCACCAGCATCTGCAGTGTCACTGGCACAGGGACAGTCGCAATTTGCACCTTCGCCGATACCCAAAGTGCCGCGACACCCGCGATCAGCAAAACAAGCCGCTTGATCCAAACTGCGCTGCCGGATGTGGACCAGAAAACATCGGAAAGCACAGGCCGTGCGGTGAGAGTCGCCATGGAATTCGTCCCTTTGGTTATATGTTGGGCGCGTTATGCCCTGCCGTTTCTGCGCTTGCAAGATGAGGCGTGAAGAGGCTCTCCATGATATACCGTTTGCGCGGGCCCTCCACGCGCCAAACGCTCCGCCACCGGGGCCACTCCCGGAAATCGTAAGTCACGTGGTAGGTGTCCGGTGGACAGAGATGCGTGGCTTCCGGACGCAGCGCCCCTAACGGCACAGAGTGAAAGGGCCGCATATCGTCGAAAAATACATCCAACCGCCCATCCGTTTCCGTCCAAATGTAGCGGCGCGTAGCTTCGAAACTGCCATGTTTCGTTTCAAGAGTGCCCTTATCCTCCTGCACGACAAAAGCCTCCGCTTGCACGAACCGGGACGTGCCCAAAAACCGGTCCGTCCCTTCCGCATGGTGGGTGATCTCGCGCGACAGGTTCCACGAACCGACCAAGGCGGAGAGCGATGTTAACATAACGATGGGTCCAGCAGCCCCTCAAAAATCCAGCGAAGGCGCCAGCATCAGCGCCCTCGCACAACGCCGTTAGCACAGGGCAATCAAGATGTAGAGAGTTGCTGACGCGACCGCGAAGCGTTTCGGGCAGATGTCGAAGGCCGACATCATGCAAAGCATCGCGAATACGACGTTTATATGAGCCTCGTTCAGCGCCCAAGTAAGAAGCGCGTCGAGAAGAATTTGCAGTTGCCACAGCATCGGATAATCTCCTGATATTGCAGCGGGCCCGCCTTGGGTTAAGACGTTGTCGACAAAGTGAATTTATTAGGAAAGGGGATCAATTTCGTGCGCACGGATGACACCGGGGAACACCGGACAGAACATCGCGTGACATCGAATGATCCGGGGTGACACCGAATGACATCCGACCCTTGGAAAGAACTGGGCTACGCTATCAGGCAAGCGCGACTCGGCAAGGGTTGGTCACGTGAGCAACTCGCCCACGAGGCACTCGGAAACGGGGATCGCAAAAGCTATGTCGGGCAGGTCGAAAAAGGTCGCCGAAACCTTTCAGCCGAAACCATCGACAAGTTTGACCAAGTTCTCAGTCTCCCAGAAGACATCGTGAAGGCTGCGCACCTCGCCGATCCACCGGCCAAAGTCGAACCGAAAGAGGAAATCGACCGCCAAGAACGCGACGCCGAAATGGTCTACAACCGTATCCTACGCGAAGGCGAAACCTACGGGGCCAGCGACGACCTTCTGATTGACCTTGCCAACAACTACACCATGGGCAACTACCGCGACCGCGAAACCGCCTATATCGGCGTAAGAGACGCGCTAGAGGCGTCCACAAAGCTCAGGTCCGGCAGTAACAGCGGCACGGATTTCGCATTTCTCGATACCGTGTCCGAATTGAACAATATCGGCGATTACGAGGAGGCAAACCGCCTCTTTGACGCCGAAGAAAAGGCCATGCGCCGCGCCCACCGGGCCGAGATGGAGCGGCTTGCTGAAGTCGAACGCCAGATGCTGGAGAAACGACTGGCGCAGTTCAGGCTGCAAAACACGCCCAAGGCGGCGGCGGAGTACTGGCTCCAGCACTTCAAGCGGAACCCGGGCGAGAAAGGGTGGCAGCGAGAAACGCTTTCCAAAATCGTGGAACTGAACCGGAACGGAAACAACCTAAACAACCTTTTTGACCTTAGAACCGCGCTCTTTCTAGCAAACTACCTAAAAAAAAATTGGCAAGGGGCCAAACAAGGCAAATGCTCATTTTCAGCTTGCACTCTCTCTGAACCTTCTTGGCGTGCGTCAACGCTCGGATGATCTCCTCGAGAAAGCACTTATCACGTGTTCAGAAGCTCAAAAACTGGCCAACAAAAAAGAACAACCCGAGTTTTGGGCAGATGTTGAAAGACTTCGCTCAGACCTCTTGGAAACGCTAGCGTTTAGAAACAACAACCCCAAAAATGCACAGGCCGGACTTGATGCCGCACGTCGCGCGTCAGATGCCCTTTCACGCAGCACCGACACCCCCGTAGTCGTTAGGATAAAACGCTCAATCGCAGCCGCTTTGGTTAGGAAAGGCGAACTCGAAAAAAGCGTGGATGACCTGAATGAAGCCAAGGAAATCTTGGAAACTTTGATCGGTCAAAACTCGCCAGAAGATGACGAACTCGACGACTCCCAAAACAGTCTCGTCATATGTCTCCGTTGGCTTGGAGTTTTTTCGACAGACGTCTCACACTTTATCAAGGCAGAAAAGATCTCCTTAGATTTGATAGGTAAGTCCGGCGACACCATCCCCTTCAACACCGCCATCACCAAATGGAACCTCGCCGATCTCCTCCTCGCCCGCTTCGAAGTGGACCCCGATCCCGCCCATCTCGACAAAGCCGAAGACCATGCCACCCAGGCCCGCGAGGTCTTCCTCGAAGGCTCCGACTACCAAACGGACCGCGCCGATAAACTCCTCGCCAAGATCGCCGAGGCCCGTGCGGCGGCCTGACCCTCTACCATCCCGCTGAAAACCCCTGTAAGGCCTCCCCGCGCACCCGCAGGAAAGGCCCGATATGATCCCTCGCTATGCCCGCCCGGAAATGACCGCCATTTGGTCGCCCGAGACCAAGTTCCGCATCTGGTATGAGATCGAAGCGCACGCCTGCGACGCCATGGCCGATCTGGGCGTCATTCCCCGGGAAAACGCCCAAGCCGTCTGGAAGGCCAAAGACGTTGAATTCGACGTCGCACGGATTGATGAGATCGAGGCTATCACCAAACACGACGTGATCGCCTTTCTTACGCATCTGGCGGAGATCATTGGCAATGAAGAGGCCCGCTTTGTCCATCAGGGCATGACATCTTCCGATGTGCTCGACACAACACTGAACATCCAGCTCACTCGCGCCGCTGATATTTTGATCGCCGATATGGAAGCACTGCTTGCCGCGCTGAAACGCCGCGCGCTGGAGCATAAAATGGATGTGCGGATCGGGCGCTCCCACGGCATCCACGCCGAACCCGTGACCATGGGGCTGACTTTCGCGCGTTTCTACGCCGAGATGGATCGCAGCATGACGAGGTTGAAGAACGCCCGCCAAGAGATTGCAACGGGGGCAATTTCCGGCGCTGTTGGCACCTTCGCCAATATCGATCCAGCCGTCGAAGCCCATGTCTGTGACAAGCTCGGCCTGACGCCCGAACCCATCAGCACACAAGTGATCCCCCGCGACCGCCACGCCATGTTCTTTGCCACGCTCGGCGTGATCGCCTCCAGCATCGAGAATATCGCCACCGAAATCCGCCATATGCAGCGCACCGAGGTTTTGGAAGCCGAGGAGTTCTTCTCCAAGGGCCAGAAAGGCTCCAGCGCCATGCCCCATAAGCGCAATCCAGTCCTGACGGAAAACCTCACCGGCCTCGCCCGCCTCGTGCGCTCCGCTGTGACACCCGCTCTTGAGAATGTGACCCTCTGGCACGAGCGCGATATCAGCCATTCCAGCGTGGAGCGCGGTATTGGCCCCGACGCCACCATTCATCTCGACTTCGCTTTGGCCCGTTTAACCGGCGTCATCGACAAGCTCGCAATCTACCCGCAGAATATGATGAACAATCTCAATCAGTTCCGCGGACTTGTTCATTCTCAACGCGTTCTTCTCGCGCTTACGCAAAAGGGCGTCAGCCGGGAAGATTCCTATCGTCTCGTCCAGCGCAATGCGATGAAAGTCTGGGAGCAGGGCGCGGACTTCATGACCGAGCTCAAGGCAGACACGGAGGTCGCCGCCGCGCTGTCCGAAGCCGAAATCGAAGAAAAGTTCGATCTTGGCTACCACACCAAGCACGTGGACACGATCTTTGCGCGCGTTTTCGGCGAAACCTGAAAAACATGCCACTCACGGTTGCGAGAGCTTGCCGTGAACACACGGCATGCTACCTTCGAACGACGCAACAAGGAGGTTTTCATGCGTGTAAAGCTTCTACTCGCAACGTTGATCGTTGCTGCGACCCCCGGCCTCGCTTTGGCGATGTGCTCAGGGTACGGACATGACCAAGTGACGATGTCCTGCCCCGACGGTCAGACGTTTGATGTTACAACATCAAGCTGTAAGGCGACACCCACCGGGTAAGGTACTAAAAAAGAATGGAATTGGCGGCCTTTCGGGGCCGCCTTTTTTGTGCGGATGACAGTCAAATTTTAACGAACCGTACCTAGAACGTTCTTCGAACACTTGTGAGGAAGAACATGTCGCTCGACGATCCCCTAGCCGACCTGCCGCCGTTGCCAGGCCCAAACCCGGCTGTCGCCAACCTGACATCAAAGGAAAAAGCAGCAATTGTTGTGCGACTTCTCTTGTCACACGGCGCGCTGCCCGCGTTGAGCCAATTGCCGGAGAGCAAGCAAACCGAACTCGCCGTCCAAATCGCGCGCATGGCACCTGTCGACCAGGAAACCGTCCATGCGGTGGCAGACGAGTTCGCCAATGAGATTGAGCGAATCGCATTGTCCTTCCCGCAGGGCCTCGACGGGGCCCTTGGGTTGCTCGATGGCTTCTTGAGTGAAGGGGCCTCAAAGCGCCTGCGCAAGATGGCGCCATCCGACACCCGCCGGAACCCTTGGGACGAAATCAACAAGGTGGAAACCGAACGTTTGGTGCCCGTTATTACCTCTGAAACAACCGAAGTGGCCGCCGTGATCCTGTCGAAACTCACAACGGACAAAGCCGCGGAACTGCTGAGTTTCCTGCCCGGCGATTTGGCCCGTCGCGTCACCATCGCTATTACCCAAACCGAAGGTGTCTCGCCAACCGTGGTCCATCGCATCGGTTCGTCCCTTGCAGAACAATTGGACGCGCGCCCGATCACCGCCTTCAACGATCCACCCGCCAACCGTGTGGGTGCCATCCTGAACTACACCCCCGCCGCCATCCGCGACAACGTGCTCAGCGGGATTGAGGATGAGAACGAAGAATTTGCCAAGGGGGTGCGCGCGGCGATCTTCACCTTCGCAAACATTGCCGAACGCGTTGCGCCACGGGACGTGCCACGCATCCAGCGGGATCTCGATCCGGAGGACTTTACCCTTGTCATTGCTGGCGCAGAGACGGAGGCCGACAAGGCGAGCATCGAGTTCATTCTGGAAAACATCTCAAAACGCATGGCCGAGGGCTTCCGCGATGATGCGGCAGAGAAGAAGGACTTCAAACTCGATGACGTGGAAGCCGCCATGCTTCGCATCGTGTCTGTGATCCGGAACCTCGAACAGCAGGGCGAAATCTATTTTGTTGTGCCTGAAGGTACCTGATCTGATTTAGCGCTCGAAACGGGACTGTTTGAAAAGGCGCGCCGCCGGGAACCGGCGTGCGGCCCCCAAAGTCTCTATTTCGGGGAAAAGCGCCAGTATCTCGGCGCGGGTTTCGCGGTGCATGGCGTCCAGCGTGATATCGTCGGGGTGAAAACTCTCCGTCCAAACGCCCTCCGCCAAAAGAACCTCATGGGCTTCCAGAAGAAGGTGCAGATAGCTGACACCAAGGACCGGCGAAAAGGAAACGCCCGGCAAAAACGTCAGCGCGCCTGCGGCGCAAAGCATTTCCTCGCCGTGCTCATCTTGTGGTGCGACCAGAAACCTGTGTTTCGGGCTGACCAGCATATCGCGTTCCGGGGTCCCATGGCCGAAAGCCCCTTGCCGGACCAGCACCGGTCGCAGCGCAGGCTCGTCCTTCAGCTCGTCGTATCGCACGACCCGCCGGCCCATCCAAACGATACGCCGCAATCCATTGTCACGCGTGACGACGCGGTCGCCGCGCCGCAGGTTCTCGACAGCTTGCCAGCCATCGGCTGTGGCGATCCGGGTGCCCGGCGTAAAACATGGAGTGACTGTCGGCATACCCCCTCGTCAAAAGGGGGAGTGTCTGTGGTCGAAAGGGCCGCACGACGGGGATCAGTCAGAACCCGTATGACACTCTCCACCCAGAGCCGTTGCCATACGGGGTAAACCGATCCCCGCCGACGAACGGCAGTACTCGATACCCATCTTCGCGGTGTTCCGCGAAGCGTGCGCGACGCCCCCAAGTGTCGCTCACATACCCCCCAGCGAGGTCTTAGAAAGGTACCGAAACCGGGGCTGGGACCAAAGGAAAAAAGGGCGGAAAGGTGGCGCGAGCTCGAACGACAGGGAAGAACTTGCGAGATTTGGGCTAATACGCAGGCGATAGATTGTCGCTAATCCGGAAACTCCATCCGGCGCTCGAAGCCAATCTATCGCGCCGAAATCGTTTACTTCGCCCCTTCATACGGGGACCAGAAATTCCGAGCCCCACAATTGTTTCTAAATGAGCGTCAATCGCGAGGACCGCGTCGCAGAAATGTGGCAAAAATGAGATGCAAAAAAGTGTTAAAATTAGGTTCAAAAAACATGGTCAATGCGTAATGAATCAGCGGATTGACGATCTCATTGGCGGTCTTTTGCCGAATCGCTGTCCTCCGGACGCGCCGCCACATCTCGCACCGATAGCCACACTGTGGCCCCCAATACATGCGGCCCCGATTGCGGCACCGCCAATGACTGTCCGAAAACATCAAGCATCAATGATCCATCGCTTTCAACTACACGCGCTGGCACCTGCAGGATCGCATCGCTACGCCCGGGAGCCGCGGAAGAAACCAACAGGCTCTCAGGTCTGATCCCCAGCCCTACAACCTCCCCCGTTTCCGCCACTCGCGGCAACACCAAACGAGCGCTCTGCATATCTTCAGGCGCCCCGAGGATGGCTGCACGCGCTGTATTGTCCGATGTGCCGATGATCTCCGCCAGCAGGCGCATGGGCGGTGTGGTCCACCCTGTCAGACGGCCGTCATCGATCCCAAGAACCCGATCCGCCAGCGCCACGATCTCGGCGCGCGAATGGGTGACATAAATTGCAGGCACCTGTGCTTCCGCCACAGCCCGACCGATATAGGGCAGCAGTTCTTCCTTGCGCGCCTGATCTAAACCACTCAAGGGCTCGTCCAAAAACAGGATTGCTGGGTCAGCAGCAAGGGCCCGGCCCAACGCCACACGACGCGCCTCGCCCCCCGATAATCCGGTCGTTTGGCGGTACATCAAGGGCCCAAGGTCCAACGCTTCAAGGATGGCATCGTATTGCACAACGCCTCGCCGTCGCGCGCCGTACCTAATATTCTCCGCCACCGTCAGATGGGGAAACAACGCCGCCGCCTGAAACACGAAACCCACGTGGCGCTCCTCCGGTGGAACAGCGACGCCCGGCCCGTTCCAAACGGTGTCGCCAAACCGGACCGCTGCGTGATCCATCTCCTCCAATCCAGCAAGCGCACGCAGAACTGTTGTTTTGCCACTGCCAGACGGCCCGGCCAATGCGGTGATGCCTGTCAAAGGCACGGAGCCTTCCACATCGATGGAGAACCCAGGGCCGCGCCGCAAGTTAAGCCGCATCTCCAACCGGTTAGGCGACACGCGCACCCCCTCGCCCGTTCAACAGATAGACCAGCGTCAAAACCGCCAGAGATGACAGCAACAGCCAGGCAGACAGCGTATGGGCTGTGGCGTAGTCCAAGGTCTCCACCGCGTTGAAGATCTCGATGGAAATCACCCGCGTGGTCCCGGGAATGTTGCCACCGACCATCAGTACCACGCCAAACTCGCCCACCGTATGGGCAAAACTCAGCACCATGCCCGTGAGAAAGCCGCGCCGCGCCTGCGGCAAAGCCACCGTGAACAGGGCATCGCGCGACGTGGCGCCGAGCGTCCGCGCCGCATCCAGGGACGCTTGCGGCACGGCGGCAAAAGCGGTTTGCATCGGCTGGACCGCGAAGGGCAGCGAATAGACGACCGAGGCGAGCACTAGCCCCGAGAAGCTAAACGCGAGCGTCGACCCCGTCAGTGTTACCCAAAGCCCGCCCAGCGGCGCATCGGGGCGCATCAGGACCAAAAGGTAAAACCCGAGAACTGTCGGCGGCAAGACGAGCGGTAACGCCGTAATCGCCTCAAAGAGCGGTCGCGTGCGCGCCTTGGTGGTCGCCAACCACCACCCCAGCGGCACGGCAATAACCATAAGAATGACCGTCGTGAGCGCGGCGAGTTTGACTGTGAGCCAGATCGCAGGCCAGACACTCACGGGATGGTATACCCGTCCGCCGCGATCTGGGCCGCCGTCTCAGGACGCGCAAGCCAGTCCCAGAAAGCACGGGCCGCAGCCGTCTCGGACAAGAGCGCGGCGTCCTGCCTGATCTCCGGTGCCACCCCATCCAGCGCCAACACATGGGGCGCTGAAATCCGGTCGAGCTGTGCAACAGCGACAAAGGCCAAATCGGCATTGCCCGTGGCGAAAATCGACGCGACCTGCCCCACATTGGCGACCATGACAGGCCGGAACGTCTGCGTATCCAACCCCAAGGCTTCCATGGTCCGAGTGGCCGCGCGGCCATAGGGCGCCACGGTCGGATCGGCCAAGGCGGCGGTCTTCCCTTGAAAGGCAAGCGGCGCCGTCTCCACTGAAACCGGCTCTTTCGACAACAGCGCCAGGGCACCAATGGCATAGGGACGGGTATCAAGGGCGATGCCCGCCTCCCTCAGCAGACGCGGCCGCAAATCATCCGCTGACAGGAATATATCAAACGGCGCGCCCGCCTCGATCTGCGCATAAAGAAGGCCGGTGGAGCCATTGCTCAGCACCACTTCGTGGTCGCTCGCCGCTTCGAACGCCGCTGCAATTTTCTCCGCCGTACGCAAAAAGTTCGACGCGACCGCGACAGTCACCTCTTCGGCGACGGCCATCGGCGCGCAGAGCATGGCAATAACGGCGAACCCCCAGACCTTCATCCTCTGTTCTGGCCATGTCTTGCGCCCATTTGCAAGGGAGGGCGGCCGTAAAATATGCCGCTGCCCAATTCAGTTGCATCCCGCGGGCAGGCACGCCATCCCATGACCATTCGCGAGAACCTGACCGAGGCCCCCATGACCCCATACTGTGTGTACGATGTCTTCACCGATGCACCGTTCGGCGGGAACCCCCTGGCGATCATCCCCGATGCGACCGGATTGGCCGAGAACAAGCTGCAAGCCATCGCCCGCGAGTTCAATTTCTCAGAGACCACCTTTGTCTATCTGCCGGACGATGCCGCCCATCAGGCCCGTGTTCGGATATTCACGCCAACCATGGAAATCCCCTTCGCCGGGCATCCAACGATTGGGACGGCGCTTTGTCTCCATGACCTCGGGCGCGCGTCGGAGGCGTTTACGCTTGAGCTTGGGGTCGGCCCCATCCCGATCCGCATTCGGGACGGCAAAGCGCAGTTCACAACGCGCGTTCCCCTCGAAACCTGGCCCGGCCCCTCGCCCGAGACGGTTGCCAAAAGCGTGGACCTGCCGCGCGACGCGATCCGGCTGGAGACACACAATCCTATCATTGCAAGCGTCGGTCTGCCCTTCGCCCTTGCCGAGCTTCGGACCAAGGCGCATCTTGGCGCCGCTCAGCCCGACACAGCCGCGTTTCGCGCCTTTGACGCCCATTGGCCCACCGACACCCATTACGACCTTCTCGTCTATGTCCGCGATGGCAACCATATCACCGCCCGGATGTTTGCCCCACTCGACGGCATTCCGGAAGACCCCGCCACAGGCAGCGCCGCCGCCGCCCTGACCGCTTACCTCGGCAAGCTTGAGGGCAAGAATCGGACGTTTCAGATAACGCAAGGTGTGGAAATGGGGCGCCCCAGCCGGATCGACGCCAGCGTCACGATTGAAGATGGCGCGCCCAGTGCCGTTTCCATCGAAGGCACTGCCGTCAAAGTCATGGAAGGCCATCTGCTGCTCTGATTTTCATTTGTGCAACCCCAACCGGACGTCGTAGCATTCGGCAACAGAGCATGCGATGGGAGGTCGCTATGGATGCACGTACACTCGCCGCCGAACGTCGAGACGATGTCTGGCTCAACGCGTCCACGGGGAATTTCGAGACATTCAAAACGCTGGTCTCCCAAACGACACGGCCCAGCGATTGGCCCCATGCAGTCGATATCTTCGAGAACGTACCGATCTACAACGGCGATGCGATCCGCCAAATCGCGGCCGACCCGGGCGACACGCTGGCGCTCATGGCGGAATGGAACACCGCCTTTGATACCGGGCCGGGCGTCATTGCGATCAAGGGCGGTATGGCAGATCTCGACATCGTCGATGAAGCAACGGCTCTTTTCGAAAAGATTATCGGAGAAGAAAGCGCCACCGGCAGCGGAGGCGGCGACCATTTCGCGAAGCCAGGCGCCAATAACCGCATATGGAACGCGGCACAAAAACACTGCCTAGCGGACCCGGCGAACTTTGCCGCTTATTATGCCGCCGATGCCGTCGCCTTGGCGGCGCGGTCTTGGCTCGGACGCGGCTATCAGCTGACCGCGCAGGTCAACCGCGTGAACCCCGGCGGTGCCGCGCAAACACCACACCGAGATTACCACCTCGGTTTCATGAACGCCGATCAGCTTGCCACCTATCCGGTGCAGGCCCATCGCTTCTCCCCGAACCTCACGCTGCAAGGGGCTATTGCCCATTGCGACATGCCGCTGGAAACCGGCCCGACGATGCTCCTGCCCTACTCTCAGCAGTTTCGCGACGGGTATGTGGCTTTCCACCGGCCGGAGTTTCAGAACTATTTCGCCGCAAACCACCGGCAAATCGCGCTCGAGAAGGGCGATCTTCTTTTCTTCAATCCCGCCGTCATGCATGGCGCAGGCACTAACCGGTCAAGCGACATACAACGCATGGCAAACCTCCTTCAAATCGGTTCCGCCTTTGGGCGCTCCATCGAGGCGGTCGACCGCTCGCAGATGTCATTGGCGCTCTACCCGGCGCTTGCGGAAGGCACGCTATCCTGGCGCGAGACCTGCAACGTGATCGCCGCCAGTGCGGAGGGCTACGCCTTTCCAACCAATCTTGACCGCGACCCACCCGTGGGCGGCCTGATCCCCCTCAGCCATGCCGAGTTGATGGAACAGGCATTGCAGGCGGGTAAATCGGCGGCGGCGTGGACAGCGGAAGTCACCGCGATGGACGGACGGCGCCGCGCTTAACCTCCGTGCGGTGCGTTTACGTGTCGATAACCTTAACAACCTGTTAATAAACAAAAGTTTCGCATGCGAAACTTTTTCGTTTCCCGCGCTTAAGCAGTCCACAACGCGCAAGCCATTCGCTAGAACCTACAGGTGGCGCATCCGCGCTTCAGGCAGCCCATTTTTTGGCTAGTACGCCGCGTCTTCCAAAACACCGTTGGCGGACATCTGTGCGTAGAGAAGCCCCTCACGCAAGCCCCGATCCGCAACGGAAAGCCGGTCCGTAGGCCAGACCCTCAGCAGGGCTTGCAGGATCGCGGCCCCCGACATGATGAGCGCATGCCGGTCCCGCCCAATGCGCGGATCGCCGCGCCGCCCGTCCGGTCCCATATCAAGATAACGCCGGATCACCTTGTCAATCTGATCCGATGTCATGCGCAAACCATCCACCTTGGACCGGTCGTAACGGCGTAAGCCCAGATGGCTCGCGGCAACCGTCGTCACCGTCCCGGAGGTGCCAATGATCTGAAACCCATCGCGCGCTTGTTCGGCGGCGTAGGGCGTGAATTCGGCGAGGTTTTCCTCGAAATACCAACTCATAAGCGCGAACCGTGCCGCGTCATCATCCACGTCGTTGAACTGATCGCGCAACGTCGCCACGCCCAAAGGGACCGAAATCCAATCGACCACCTGTGCCGCGGGAAAAGGCGAGCTTGGGTCGGGCACGAAACCCGAATGGAGCCGCATCAAGGCCCGGGGACGCTCGACCTTGGGAACCTTGCTGATGTCGATCCAGACGAGTTCGGTTGAGCCACCTCCGATATCAACCACCATTACCTGCTCGGTCTTCGCCGACACGAGCGGCGCGCAAGAGACTACGGCGAGCCGCGCCTCTTCCTCCGGCGCGATGATTTCAAGCGTTAGCCCGGTCTCGGCTTTTACATCGGCCAGGAACTTGGCGCCGTTATGCGCCCGTCGGCAGGCTTCCGTTGCCACTAAGCGACGGTGGCCGACCTCGTGGCGGTCAAGCTTGGACCGACAAATCCGCAGCGCCTGGACGGTGCGCCGCATGGCAGCCGCCGAAAGCTTGCCCGAGCGCTCCAGCCCCTGCCCCAACTGCACCGATTTGGAAAAACTGTCGACAACGTGGAACTGGTTGCCTTTCGGCTGCGCAATCAACATGCGACATGAGTTCGTGCCAAGGTCCAGCGCGGCATAAAGCTCCGCTGGATCACGCTCGTTCGAGGCGCCATCTGCAACCGCCTGCGGGAGATGGCGCGCGCCTCTTGGCCGCTTGGGGGCCATATCGCCCTCCGATCTCTGGTTGCCTCCACCCTAGGAGCAACATACCAGTTGAGGCAAGAAATTCTGCACCATTCCTGATTTTTCGTCGCGCGCCTGCGTGGAAAAGTCGAAAATGAGCGGCGCTTCACTAACCTCTGGCCTTAATACCGGGCGTAAAGGAGACCCCATGGCAGACGTCACCATCGTATATTGGCGGGATATCCCGGCCCAGGTCATCGTCGGAAAAGGCCGGCGCGGGGCAAAAGCGCCGCTGCCGGAACGCTTCGAGCAGGCGATTGACCGCGCCGCCATGAAAACCGGCACGGGCGACACGGATGCCTATTTGGCGGAGTGGCGCAAAGCCGCGCCCTACAGTGTCGAAGGCGACGCGGCGGAGGTCGCAAAAGGCGAAGCGGCGCGGCTCGATGCGGAGTACGATCAGCAACGGCTGAAAGCCTTGATCGAGAACGACGGATGGGCCTGAGCCCCACGGAGATAGGGAATAAACTGATGGCGCTTTTGAAATTCCAAAGGAAGGCGGATACCGCGCCGACCATCGATCCCAAAGTTCAGGACTTCCTGAGCGACTTCTCCATCGAAGTGATGCCGCGCACCGCCGAGAAAGTTGAGGACTTTCGGACCGTTCTGCCCCATGGCACCCGCGTCTACATCGCCCATATCGAGGGCACGCCCATCGAAGAGATGGCCGCAACGGCAAAGCGGCTGGCTGAAGATGGCTTTCGGGTCATGCCCCATTTTCCGGCCCGCATTATCCCGGACAAGGCCACGCTTGCCGACTGGATTGCGCGCTATCAGGGCGAAGCGGGGGTAACCGAGGCCCTGATGCTTGGCGGCAGCCCGACAAAACCTTTGGGGGAATTCGATAGCTCAATGCAGCTTCTCGAAACCGGCCTCTTCGATAAGGCAGGCTTTACGCATCTTCACGTGGCAGGCCATCCTGAGGGCAACAAGGATATCGATCCAAAGGGCGGCACGGCCAATGTGGATGAGGCGCTTCAATGGAAGACCGCCTTCAACAAACGCAGCGACGCAGAAATGGCGATTATCACCCAGTTTGCCTTTGAAGCCGGGCCAATGATCGAATGGGCAAACGCGGTTCAGGCCTCCGGCGTTGATCTGCCCATCCACATCGGCATTGCAGGGCCCGCGAAGCTACAAACGCTCATCAAATTCGCCATTGCGTGCGGCGTCGGCCCTTCCCTGAAGGTTCTGCAAAAGCGCGCGATGGACGTCACCAAACTCGTGCTGCCCTATGAGCCCGACGACATTGTCACCGCGCTCGCCCATCACAAGGACGCCAACCCGGGATTTGCTATCACCAATCTGCATATCTTCCCCCTTGGCGGGATCAAAACCGCGGCGACATGGGCACAAAACCATGGGGCAAAGGCAACCGCTGTATCGGGGTAAACTGCCCGATTACATGTCGCGACGCTTCGTCACCGCGTCCATATTCACGTTCAATATCAGTATGTTGTCGCGCTCTACCACGTGAGGTCCGCTGGCGTCGCACACCACCCACTTGTCTACAGTTCTAAACGATCTAATTGCCAGCGGTTAATTTCACGGCAACCTCCTTTTCCTATGTCTCGGGCACGAATTTCACGCTCGGGAGATATATATGCGGAACTTTGCAGGAATAGTCGCGCTGGTTGCGACATGCGCCACGTCAGCGCCAGCGCTTGCGGAACAAGGCGTTTCAAGCTCGGAAGTGCGGTTTGCCCAAGTTGCGGCCATTGAAGGGCCAGCCGCTGCTCTCGGGCAAGGCATGCAACTGGGCATTCAGGCGGCATTTGCCGAAGCAAACAACGCGGGCGGCGTCCATGGCCGTAACCTGACGCTTTCAAGCATGGATGATGGGTATGAGCCAAGCCGGTCGATCGACGCCGTCAACTCGGTCATCGCCTCTGATGATTTCCTGGCCCTCATCGGGCCCGTTGGCACACCGACAACCAGAGCTACCCAGCCAATTGCAACCGACGCCAATATGCCGATGATCGGCCCTTTCACAGGTGCAGGCTTTCTGCGCGACCCCTCCCTGACGAATGTCGTCAATCTTCGCGCGACTTATGACGCGGAAACGGCGGCATGGATTGACCATTTGGTCGATGACTTGGGACACACGAATATTGCCATTCTCTATCAAGATGATGGCTTCGGTCGCGTGGGTCTATCTGGGGTGAAGAAGGCGCTGGAGGCGCGCGGCATGACCCTGTCGGCCGAAGGAACATATACGCGCAACACCGTGGCCGTAAAATCGGCATTGCTTGAAATTCGCAAAGCGGAACCGGAAGCCATCGTCATGGTCGGTGCGTATAAGCCGCTAGCCGAATTCATAAAACTGTCCAAAAAGATGCGCATGGATCCCAAGTTTGTGACGATCTCCTTCGTCGGCTCCAAGGCGCTGGCCGCAGAGCTTGGGGAGGCGGGCGAAGGTGTGATCATCAGTCAAGTCGTGCCCCAGCCTTGGGATACGTCCATTCCTGTCGTGGCAGCATACCAGGCGGCTCTGAAAGCCCATGACCCTGCCGCCGAACCGGGATTTGTGTCGCTTGAAGGGTATCTGACGGGACGCGTGGCGATTGAAGCCTTGAAAGCGGCCGGGGCAGATGTGTCCCGAGACGCCTACCTCACAGCTTTGACCAACCTTGGCTCCATGGATTTGGGCGGGTTTCCGATGGTCTTTGGTCCCGGCGACAATCAGGGCAGCGAAAGCGTGTTCCTGACCCGCATCAACGCAAATGGAACATTTGACGCGGTCGCCGGTTCAAGCTGACGCACGCACCCGGGCGGCGCTACCTGTGCCGCCCTAGCCACCCACTTGTTTTGCCTGAAGGGGCTTCCGATGAATTTGCTTCTTTCGAAAGCCACGCACTCCTTGATAACAAGGCTTGCTGTCCTCTTACTGACGCTCGGCGGGCTGATCGCTGCTGTATTTTTAATAAGTTGGTTGGTCTTTCAGACAATTCAGGAAAACATGTCGTCCTTCAAAATGGATCGCGTCCCGCAACTTCGCGCAAGTGCGGGCATCATCTCCGCAACGGACGTGACCCGCTCCATCCTCTTGTCGGCGGTCATAGCGCAAGACCTTCCCAGTTTGGAAGGTCAAACGAAAGCGGCAGTTGCCGCCTTCGAAGACTTCAGGCAAGCGCTCGAACGGGTGTCACCGGAAGAACGCGCCCGCCTGCTTCCCATGGTCGATGAGACACAAGCAGCAGTTTCGCGCCTTTTGGAAGCGCGCGCAAAGGAACTTACGGAAACCGCAAACGTGTTGAGCGCCATAAAACTAGCGTCGGACAATGCAGGCGCGGCAAGCGTGCTGATCGCGGAAGCCAACGACAACGCGTTCTTCGATATGACACTCAGCGGCGAGCAAACAACTGAAAGTATTGATGAGACGCTGACGCGTTTGGTCGAGGAAAATTTCTATCAGTTTCAGGTGGCGCTCAGCATCCGCGGCGAAATCAATCTCATTGCCGGGTTGGCGATAGCCTTCAACCAGGATGACGCATCCCAAATCAGCAGCATTATCGCCGATCTTCTCAGATCAGCGATTGGGCGTCTCACGGTATCGTTGGAACGAAATCAAGATGTCCCGGTCTTTGCCACTGCCTTGCCCGTCATCAGCGAGAGCCTACAGATCTTTGAGCGTGTCTTTGGCAATCAGCTCAACCGACCCAGTTCGTCGGAAATTCTGGAAGCGCGGCTCGCTGTTGACACCGTACTCTCTCCGGCGCTCGACGATATCTACTTTGAACTTATCATCGCCAATGATGACGCTAAATCGACCAATCAGGCAGCATTGGAGCGCCTTTTGCAAGTCGATGTCGAGCGGATGCGAGCGAACGCGAGCCTTGATACCGCGACGCGGTCGTTCTTTGCGGCGTTGCTTCAAGTGGCCGCAGCGCAAACGGACGGCGAATTGAACATGCGTCAAAGCGAAGTTGAGCGTATCGCCGACGATATCATGCGCCTGAAGGCGGGCACGGAATTCGACGCGCAAGCGAACCTCTTGGCATTGGTCGCATTCGCGGACCCAGCGACCGGCGTGCGGGCGAAACGCGCCGCGTTGTTGGTTGCTCAGGCCGAAGCAACAGCCGCGACGAATGACGCCACATTGGCGGTGCAGACGATTACCGAGGAAGCTACGACCTATGCGGAGGCCGCCTTGGTTGGCATTGAAGAGGCCGCAGGGTTTCTGTCCGGTAGCGTCGATACGGCCCTTTCGCAATTGATGGCGGTCGCCGTATTCGGCGCGTTCGTCATGCTCGTCGTGCCCGTGCTCGTTTGGGTTTTTGTTTCCCGGCCAATTGGTCGGGTCACGCTGGTCACAGAGCGCCTTGCCAGTGGCGATTTATCAGAGATCGAAGGGTTGCCGCGCAACCAAGGCGAATTGGGGAGGCTGGCCAGCGCGCTCCATGTGTTCCGCGAGAATGCGCTGGCAAACATTGCAATGCAGGAAGAAGAACGCAAACGCGAGGTTGAGGCTGCTGCGGCGGCGAAGGAAGCGGAAGAACTGAAACGCCGCGAAGAACAACGGCGCGTCGCAGAAGAAGAGCAGCGCGCACAAGCGAAACGCGAAGATGAAGCCAAGATCGCGGCGGAGAATGAAGAGCGCCAACGAAAAGAGTTTGCCGAACAAAATGCGCGGATGGAAGAACAGGAACTCATCGTCTCAAGCCTAGCGCAGGGACTGAACAACCTGGCTGCGGGCGACCTCACGTGCAAGATCGATAAAGTCTTTCCGGCGGCCTATGACGCGCTCCGCCTGGATTTTAATTCCGCAATCGACAACCTGGCCGAGATCGTCCTGCAACTCAAAGAAAGCTCTGAAACCATCGAAGGCAATTGCGGCGAGCTTTCCTCTGCCTCTGCCGATCTTGCGAGCCGCACCGAAAGCAATGCATCCACGCTTACCGAAACAGTCGCTTCCGTAAGCAGCCTGTCGTCGAGTGTTGCGGAAGCTGCAGAGAATGCCGGGCAAGCCTCGGCCACGATCCAAAGCGTACGCGAGCAAGCCAATCTGAACAATGAGGTCATGAAAAAGGCCACGTCGGCGATGTCCCGTGTCCAGGAGGCATCGGGCAAGATTACCTCGATTGTCGATATCATCGATTCGATCGCCTTCCAAACCAACCTCCTCGCCCTCAATGCCGGTGTCGAAGCCGCCCGTGCCGGAGATGCCGGTCAAGGATTTGCCGTGGTTGCGAACGAAGTACGGGTTTTGGCGCAGCGCTGCAGCGACGCTGCGAGCGAGATTGGCACCGTCGTCGAAGAAAGCGCGCGAACCGTGCATGAAGGATCAGAGTTCACCGAAAAAGCCAACGAAGCGATGTCAGCAATAAATGAAGGGATCGATGAAATTTCAACGATTGTTGACGGCATCGCACGGGCGTCGGCGGAACAGGCAAGAGGCCTGAGCGACGTGGATCAGGCCGTCCAAAACCTCGATAGTTCCACCCAACAGAACGCGGCGATGTTCGAAGAAACGTCTGCTTCGAACCAAGTGCTCTCTACGGAGGCACATCGACTGTCAGATGTCGTGAAGTCATTTGTCGTCCCCACTGCAGAAACTGGCGAGACGGAGTACGGCTTGGCCTCTTGAGGTGCTGCGGGCCTGCCCTTTGACGGCTACCCGTTTCGCCACCGCGCAACGCGCTCGATGCACGTGCGCGCGTAAGCGGTGCGAAACGTCCCGTTGGCTCACAATGCGTTTCTGCATCCTTCGAGCAAGTAAAGACGTTGGAGAAGAACCGATGCGCGCTTTTCGCACTTCGGAACATGCCGAGACCCGGTCCCGGCCGAAAGCGCGGCCGTGGCACGCCACGGCGCGGCATTGCACTACCCGACCGCATTGTGTGGCGGCAGGAACTCTACCTCCTCACCAACGAGTGTGTCTCAGGGTCAATTCTCCGCGCCGAAACAGGCGGCGCCCACAGGCTTTCGGTCAAGAACTTCGCCGATGAAACGCGCGCTGTTTTGCAATCGGAACCACTTGACAGAAACCGATCCAATTTTTGGCTAGTCGACGAAAAGGAGAACGCTATCGGTTCGCCTGTTGACTATTGTACACCGTTGCAAACGCAATTTTGTTGCCGCCATTACCGTCGGACAATCCAGCTGTTCAGTCCCGGTATCTGGTTGATCGGATTTAGGATGAACCGCTCAGGTTCTGATGTCCAGATTTTGCATATGTATTCGTAAGACGTGAGACCGCTCAGCGTCTTCAGCCGTCGCGCAAAGTTGTAGGCGTCCAGGAAATCGCCGAGATGACTACGCAGTTGGTCATGGCTTTCGTAGTGATACCGCTTCACTGTCGCGTCTTTGATGGTTCGGTTCAACCTTTCCACCCGGCCGTTGGTGCACGGGTTGTTGGGCTTTTTCAGACGATGCTTGATACCATTGGCATCGCAGATAAGATCGAAACGCATTTTGCGGAACGTGACGCTATCGTGGTTCCGTGGCTGCTCTGCGAACTGGATGCGACCGCCAGTGTTGCTCGAACCATTGGCGCAATCATTGGCAACTCGGTGAGAATGGTGTGGATTTTGTATGGAACGGCTTCTAGCAGGTGTTCAAGGAACTCCTAGGCTGTTTTACGATTGGCTTTCCCAACAAGCTGGGCCACCGCGAACTTGCTGGTTCGGTCAATGACGACAAAGAGGTAAAGCTTTCCTTCCTCGGTCCTGACGTTGGCGATATCGATAT
Source organism: Pseudomonadota bacterium (assembly GCA_039024895.1). Lineage (GTDB taxonomy): Bacteria > Pseudomonadota > Alphaproteobacteria > Rhodobacterales > Rhodobacteraceae > JAJDOD01. The sequence goes on from JBCCPJ010000019.1 coordinate 41,801, forward strand.
GGAAATAGCCAATCGGGTACCTCTTAAACTTCTGCCGTTTGGGCTTGCCCCCATCTATATCGGGCAGCCGAGAGATACCGTGTCGCTGAAGACAGCGATGCAATGAGGATCGCGTCAGGTGCGGGATCGACGGCTGCAAGGCATAGAGACAGTCATCCAGCGGCAGTAATATGTGCAGCCGGAATGCCATAATCATCGCTTCCTCACCTTTGCTGAGAGTGGTTGAGCGCAGTTCCTTCGGACCAGTCTTGCCATCCGCCACCGTCTAACGCTTGTGCCACTTCGCGACCGTCTTGGGGTTAATCCCCAGCCCACGGCTCAACTCCGCGATCGACGCTTGCGATCGCTGTATCGCTGCTCTGACAGCGTGCATGGTCGTGGCGCTGCCATAACGAACTTGTCCCATAGTGCTTCCTTCCATTCCAAAGAAAGGATCACGCCATCAAACCGTGGGATCAAACGCCTAGAGCGCATGGTGGAAATGCTGACCAATTGAGCATGAGAGCCCCTGTTGCAGGTTAGATCATACGCAGTTGCCACCGCCGTCATCTATTTGGAGAGTTCCCCCCGGTCGATGACGACACCTTGTTGACGGGCCGCTCCTTGCGAAACTGCGCAAGCGACGGCTTTCCGGGCGATCCAGCGGGCCAATGCAAAGCGGATTTCAAACATATGAACGGGATAGCACGGCCCATGCTGCCGCGTCTCATCCGAGCGCGTATCCCGCCCCTCTCACCGTGCGCACCGGATCGAGACCGCCATGAAGACACAACGCTTTGCGCAACCGGCCAATATGGACATCGACCGTGCGCGTATCCACGTAGATGTCACGTCCCCAAACGCGGTCCAGAAGTTGTTCGCGCGACCAAACGCGGCCAGGTTTTTCCATGAAGGTGGACAGCAGACGAAACTCGGTGGGACCAAGTTTGATCGCCGCCCCGTCTCGCGTAACGCGATGGGTTTCGGCATCGAGGATGATATCGCCGAATTCCAGCTTCTCGCCAATACTCGCGGGTCGCACCCGGCGAAGCTGCGTGCGCACGCGTGCCATCAATTCAATGACGGAGTAGGGCTTGATCACATAATCATCCGCGCCGGTCTCCAGCCCACGCACCCGGTCCGCCTCTTCCGAGCGCGCCGTGAGCATGATGACGGGAATTTTGCGCGTACCGATATTTGACTTGAGCCGCCGGCAGATCTCGATGCCGGAGACGCCGGGCAGCATCCAGTCGAGAATGATAACGTCGGGCTGGGTCTCATCGACCATCATGAGCGCATCATCGCCGGTTTCGGCCTTGGCGACATCAAACCCTTCAGCTTCAAGATTATAAGCCAGCACCTCGCGCTGCGCGGGCTCATCTTCAACCACAAGCACATGGGGTTGATCAGCGGACATGATCCTAACTTTCCTCTGTCATGTAAGGCGTTTCATCTTGTTTGTTCCGCGCCTCGTCCGGCATTTCCCCGGACACGAGATAGATCACCTGCTCAGCGATGCTCGTGACATGATCGCCCATCCGTTCGCAGTTCTTGGCCACGAAATGAAGGTGCATGCAGGGTGTAATATTGCGCGGGTCTTCCATCATATGGGTCAGCAACTCACGGAACAGCGCGTTGTAGAGCTGGTCCACATCTTCGTCCCGTTCAATCACCTGCAGCGCGAGATCGGCGTCCCGCTGAATATAGCTGTCGAGCGCGTCCTTCAGCATATGCTGCACCTCGCGGGCGAGCTTCCGGATCGAAACGCTGGCGCTGCCAACGGGGGGCGTTTCAGCGAGTACCGTCGTGCGCTTGGCCATGTTCTTGGCATAGTCGCCGCACCGTTCCAGATTGGCGCTGATCTTGATCACCGTCATCACGGTGCGCAGATCGGTTGCGGTAGGTGCCCGCAGCGCAATGACGCGCGTGGCTTCTTCGTTGACCTGTTCCTCCAGCGCATCGATGGCCTTGTCGCCGTTTCGGACGGCATCGGCCATTTCTAGGTCGCGACGCTCCAGGGCTTCGGCCCCGTTCAGGATCGAGGCTTCGACGAGCCCGCCCATTTTCATGAGCATGGCCTGAATGGCCTCAAGATCCCTGTCAAAAACAGACGCGATATGGGGATCGTTCATCGTTCTAATGCTCCCTACCCAATCCGACCGGTGATGTAGCTTTCGGTCCGGCTGTCATCAGGGTTTGTGAAAATCTTGCCGGTTTCCCCATATTCGACAAGGTCGCCGAGATGGAAAAAGGCGGTCTTCTGGCTAACGCGCGCCGCTTGTTGCATCGAGTGCGTGACGATCACGACGGAATAGTTCTGGCGCAATTCGTCGATCAGTTCTTCGACTTGGGCGGTGGCAATCGGATCGAGCGCCGAACACGGTTCGTCCATCAACAAAACTTCGGGCTGCGTGGCCACGGCGCGGGCAATGCAAAGACGTTGCTGTTGGCCGCCGGAGAGGCCGGTGCCCGGCGCATCGAGGCGGTCTTTCACCTCGTCCCAGATGGCACCGCGACGGAGCGATTTCTCCACGATTTCGTCAAGCTCCGCCTTGTTCTTGGCAAGACCATGGATGCGCGGGCCATAGGCGACATTGTCGTAGATGGATTTTGGGAACGGATTGGGCTTTTGAAACACCATGCCGACCTTGGCGCGTAGCTGCACGGGGTCCACGCGCTTGTCATAGATATCTTCGTCGTCGAGGTGGATGTCGCCCGTCACCCGACAAATAGGGATCGTGTCGTTCATCCGGTTCAGGCAACGCAGGAACGTGGACTTGCCACATCCTGACGGACCGATAAAGGCGGTGACGGTTTTGTCATCGATGTCGACGGACACATCCTTGATGGCATGGTTGTCGCCGTAGTAAACGTCGACGCCTTTGGCGTGGATCTTAGTGTCATTCATGCCGGATGTCCGTTGGATTATGCGCATATCGTTCATGGGTCGTCCCTCTTTACCAGCGGCGCTCAAAGCGACGACGAAGGATGATGGCGATTGTATTCATCGCGAGCAGGAAGACCAGCAGGACGATGATGGCACCGGACGCGCGTTCAACAAAGGCGGGGTCGGCGCGCTGTGTCCAGTTATAAACCTGCACGGGCAAGGCGGAGGCGGGATCGAAGAACCCCTCAGGTGGGCCTGATGGGTACTCGCGCACGAAAGCGACCATGCCGATTAAAAGGAGTGGCGCGGTTTCTCCCAACGCTTGGGCGAGGCCAATGATCGTGCCGGTCAGAATGCCAGGCATCGCGAGCGGCAGGACATGGTGAAACACCGTTTGCATCTTTGAGGCGCCGACCCCAAGGGCCGCTTCCCGTATCGAGGGCGGAACCGCCTTCAGCGACGCGCGGGTGGCGATGATGATGGTGGGCAATGTCATCAACGTCAGGACGAGGCCACCAACGACTGGCGCCGATTGCGGCAAACCGGCGAAGTTGATGAAAATCGCAAGACCCAGGATACCAAACACGATGGACGGCACCGCCGCTAGGTTTGAAATGTTCACCTCGATCAAGTCGGTCCAACGGTTCTTCGGCGCGAATTCCTCCAGATAGATCGAGGCGGCAACACCAATAGGCAACGCCAGAACCAACACGATAATCATCATGTAAAGCGACCCCATGATCGCCACGCCGAGGCCGGAGACTTCGGGACGGTTTTCGGAGGCATCGGGCCAGATGAGAAAGTTCCAGTTGAACCGCGTCTCCAGCGCGCCCTGCGCCTTCAGAACATCTGCCAGTTGCAGCTGTTCGGGCGATATATTCGCGTCGCGTACGGCGCTTTCCATGGTAACGCGGCCTTTGTAGTAGCCGTCGATGCGCCCGCTCGCCACAAATTCGAAGGTACGGGTTTCCCCTACAACGTCCGGGTTGGCGAGCACAAAATTCCGCATTTGCGCGGCGGCTTCCTTTGAGATCAGTGTATCGGGTTTTTCGAGACCGTCGATCTCAATGCCAAGGTCCGCGATTTTCTTCTCCAAGGCCGCTTTGATCAGGGGTGTGTACCCGAAGGTTGAGACCTTTTTCATCTCCTCCGGATCGCGGTTGCCGGTCTTGTCGAGCTTTTCCTCCAGAAGTTCCACGTCGAGCGTGACGAAGGTCTGATAGAAGGCGCCCGACCCATTTCGGATGATAGACGACAAGAGAAAGACCAGCGCGAGGACGGCAATCGTGATCGCGATGATGCCGTAAATCTTGAAACGCTCTTCCGCCGCGTTCCGTTTCTTGGTGCGGGCATCAAGGTCAAGGATGGAGGATTTTCGCGGCGGCGCGCCGTCCGAAGGGGCGCTTGCGGTCATATCCGTCATTCATACTGCTCCCGGTAGCGGCGGACGATCCAGAGGGCGAGCACGTTGAGGGCAAGCGTGATCACGAAGAGCGTCAAGCCAAGGGCGAAGGCAACCAGCGTTTCTGGCGAGGCAAAATCGGTATCCCCCGTCAGTTGGCTTACGATTTTGACCGTTACCGTGGTCATGGCCTCAAAGGGGTTCACCAGTTCACCAAGCCCGCGATTGAACTGCGCGGCGGCGGCCCCTGCCCCAAGGACAACAATCATGGTCTCACCGATGGCCCGAGACGCCGCGAGCAAAACGGCGCCGACAATCCCGGGCAGCGCAGCCGGTATGATAACCTGTCGGATCGTCTCCGATTGCGTCGCGCCGAGACCATAGGAACCATCCCGCATGGATTGCGGCACCGCATTGATAATATCGTCGGACAGCGACGAAACAAAAGGAACGAGCATGATGCCCATCACCAAGCCAGCCGTCATGACGCTGGAAGAGCTTTCCCCGAGGCCGAGCGGTTGGGCGAAGTAATCCCGCAGCATGGGGCCGACGGTTATGAGCGCAAAAAGGCCGTAGACGATGGTTGGAATGCCCGCAAGGATTTCGATCAGCGGTTTGGCAACAGAGCGCACACGGTTGGAAGCATACTCCGACAGGTAGATCGCGGCATAGAGGCCGATGGGCACAGCGACCAAAAGCGCCACGATGGAGATGTAAAGCGTGCCCCAAAGCAATGGCAGGATCGCCAGTTCACTGTCGCCCCGGAAGTCCGGCGCCCAAACGGTTCCGAAGAAGAAGTCCTGCCACGGATGATCGCCGAAGAAGTTTCGCGTCTCGAACAGCATCGAAAGAACAATGCCAACCGTCGTCAGAATGGCGATAGAGGCCGCACCGATCAGGATCAGAAGGATACCGTTTTCGACCGTATTGCGCGCACGGAAATCCTTGTTGGTCAGCATGTATGACACGGCAAAACCGCCAAGCCCTGCCAGCAGGACCGCGAGCCACATCAGACGGCCGCCCCAGTTTGACAGGACGCGGTAGCGCTGCGCTGCATCGAGAACAGCGGGTTCCACGTTGGAGCCAAGCGCGACACCGACCTCGCCAAGCCGCTCACGCACATTGGTAAGTTCGCTGCGCATGGAGGTCACGTCGTCTTCGGACATCCGGCCCGTATTGACCAGAATGTTCAGGCCGTCCGCAACCCGGCGTACGTCGGTCATGACAAGGTTCAGGTTCGCGCCGTCGGAAATGGCGCCATCGGGGATCAGGCCAGATACGCGATTTTCAATGAAGAGCGGCTGCAAAAGCAGCCAAACAACAAGAAGGCCAAAGGCCGGGGTGACGACGGTCAGGAACACATTCCAACCGTAATAGGATGGCAAAGAATGCAGCCCCCGGATGTTGCCGTCTGCCGATGACAGCGCACGGGCGCGGCCCATCATGTAGCCGAGAGTTGCGACCGCCAGAACGATCAGGATCAGCCAGTAAAGCGGCATACCACCCCTACCCCATTGAGTGCCTCAGACATGAAGGGGCGGCATCGACCGCCCCTCTAATTTGAAAGGGCGGGATTAGGAGCCCGAGCCCATGGTTTCTTCGTTTTCCACCGAAGTCTGGGTTTTCACCAGTTCAGGGTCAGACACGAGGCCGTACTCAGCCAGCGGACCGTCCGGGCCAGCGATCTCGTCCGAGACGAAGAACGAGGCATAGTCCTTCAAGCCGGGGATCACACCGATATGCGCGCCTTTGATGTAGAAATAGAGCGGACGCGACACCGGGTATTCGCCGGAGGCAATGGTCTCGGTCGACGGTGCAACGTCGGACATCGTCGCCACTTTCAGCTTGTCCTGGTTGTTCTCAAAGAACGCGAGGCCAAAGATGCCAACGCCGTTCGGGTTGGCGTCGATCCGGGCCAGTGTTTCGGTGTAGTCGCCGTCGATATCGATGGAACGGCCATCGGTGCGAAGCGACATGCAAGCGCCTTCCGCGTCGTCTTCTGACATACCGCCATCGATCATGGCTTGCATCGCGCCAGAGTCTTCGCAGCCCTGGAGAACGACTTTTTCCTCAAAGACTTCCCTTGTGCCGTGCTTGGTGCCCGGAGGGAAGGCCGTAATGTCCACCGCAGGCAGATCACCGTTGAAGTCCGACCACTGGGTGTAGGGGTTGTCGACAATGGCACCATCGACCAGCACCTGATCGCTCAGCGCGTTGAAGATGTCGGAGGGCTCAAGTGCCGTGAAGGCAGGGCCGTCGATCTGGCTGGCAAAGACGATGCCATCATAGCCAATCTGAACTTCAATGATGTCACTGACACCAGCTTCTGCACAGGCGGCGATTTCTTTTTCGCGGATTTTGCGGGACGCATTGGCGATATCGATGGTGTTGACGCCAACGCCTTCGCAGAACCGCTTGAGGCCCGCAGATGAACCACCTGATTCCACAACCGGGGTCGGGAAATCAAAGTTCTCGCCAAAGGCTTCTGCGACAATGGACGCATAGGGTAGAACAGTTGAGGAACCGGCGACCTGTACCTGGTCACGGGCGGCAGCAGCCGTTGCGGAAACCGCAATGATCGCCAGTGTCGAGGCGGTCAGTTTTGCGTTCAGCATGGATGGGTTCTCCTAGAGTTACATTGGACCGCCCCACGCGGCCCTCGCCGGGTGAGTAGTCCGACGCGGCTATGCTTTTGTGACAGTTGCGTAACAGTTTTATGACAGTGACGCAGGGTCAGTTTTCACGGCGCGCGCGCCGTGTCGGACTGGTGGGCAAGATGACCGAGAATACGCTTCCTTGCCCCTTTTCACTTTGAATCCTTAAGCGTCCGCGATGCCGATTGACGATATGTTTGACGATGGCAAGCCCCAATCCAGTACCACCCATCTCACGCGATCTGTGGGTGTCGATCCGGTAGAAGCGCTCCGTCAGGCGCGGAATGTGGACCGGATCGATGCCTTCGCCCGAATCGGTGACTGTCAAAACCAAGGCATCCTGACGGATCGCCGGATGATTTTGCACCTGTTCCGCCGCCACCGTCACATGCGTCCCGGCAGGAGAGTATTTAATCGCATTCTCCACCAGATTGGTGACCACCTGGCTCAACTGATCGGCATCTCCTGGAAGTTCGAGGGCGTGATCCGGCAAGTCCACCTGAAGCGACTTTCCTTCTTGGTCGGCCAAGGCGGAGAGCGCGTTGAGAACAGAGCGCACTAACGACGTAAACTCGACCTGTTCTGTTGGACGGACCCGCTCATCGGCTTCGACACGACTTAACGACAAAAGGTCCGCCACGAGGCGGTTCATCCGGCTTGCCTCTTTCCCCATGATCGCCAAGAAGCGCTGACGCGCCGCCGCGTCGTCCTTTGCGGCACCGCCAAGTGTTTCAATGAAGCCCATGAGTGCGGTGAGCGGCGTCCTCAGTTCATGGCTGACATTGGCAACAAAATCGCGTCGCATCTGAAAAGCTTCTTCAACGGCGGTTCTGTCTTCAAACGAAATCAGCACGCCGCCCCGTTGCAGGCTAGAGCATGTGGCGAGCAAGGTGATGTCGCGATGGGCCTCCTTCGTAAGATATTGTGCCTTAGTGGAAATGCCTTGGGTGATTGACCGCTCAACCGCATCAAGGAGCGTCGGCTGCCGCAACACAGTAATATAATGGCGTCCGCGAATGGCATCTCCGAATAGGGTGTGCGCTGCGCCGTTTGCCACGGCAATGCGTCCGTCCGCCTCAACGAGGACGGCGGGAATTGGCATCGCTTCGATCAGATCTTCAGACATTTGGGTGCCGCACGATTATCCGGACGCGCTTGGCTTACTTTACCCTGGTGAAAAGTTGAACACGCATCTGAAGGCTAGGTTTGCTTCGCGGCGAAGAAATACTATACGTTGTATCAGGCGTTGCGCCTCAACCTTGGAATGTTTGGGATGAGCATGAAGAGACTGAACCAGAAAATCTATTCAGAGTTTGAACAATTTCCTACAAGCGTTGCGTACACTCAAATATGTGTTCTCGCGGTTGGCGACATGGAAGAGTGGCGACAACAACACCAGATAACGCCAACACAGGGCCTTGCCTTCCTTGCTTTTGGCGAAGTGTCACAAGATGCCCTTGACGAGATGCGCCCCGTCATCGTCGTGTCCTCGCTGCTGTCGAAAGGGTTCGATTGCATTGATCTGGCGACCCGCCTCCATGGGTTGGGCTTTTCCGGTGAGTACCGCGCGATTGCGAACGGCATTCCCCGACCAGAGGTGATTGAGCGGGAAGTGCACCAGCTTTGCCCGCAGTTGAACTTCCGCGTTGTGGATTCGCTTTAAGAGCTTCCCGGCTCCACGACGCGAAGATCACTTCGGAACACACGGGCGCGTTCCCGGTAGTTTTGGGCAAGGGCCAAATTGCCCTGACGCTGTTCTTCGGTGGTTTCGCGCACGATCTTCCCGGGCATCCCCATAACCAGACTGCCATCGGGTATCTCTTTGCCTTCCGTTATCAAGGCACCTGCCCCGATCAGGCACCCGCTGCCAATCTTAGCCCCATTGAGGATCGTTGCTCCCATCCCGATGAGGGTGCCGTCCCCAATGGTACAACCGTGCACCATGGCCTTATGACCGATTGTGCAATTCTCGCCAATCGTGCAGGGAAACCCGGGGTCCGTGTGTATCACAGTCTGTTCCTGTAGGTTCGTACCGGCCCCGATCCGAATGGGTTCGTTGTCGCCACGGAGGACGGCGCCAAACCAGATGGACACCCCCAACCCTAAATACACATGCCCGATCACGTGGGCGCCTGGCGCAATCCAGCAATCCCCAGTTTCAGGTAGTCTTGGTGCGACCTCTCCCAGCGCGTAGAGCATCAGGCGTCCCTCTCAAATTCGGATTGCAACAGGCGCACATGGTCGAGAAGACCCGGCTGCTGACTGGCACGCAAGCGTTCCGCCGTGACGATGGTTTTGACACGGTCCTCTGTCGCGGCGAGATCATCATTGATGAGAACGTAATCATACCCGTCCCAATGGCTGATTTCATCCCAACTGCGGTTCATGCGTTTGGCGATCACGTCCGCGCTGTCCTGACCGCGCCCATCGAGCCGACGCCGTAATTCGCCAATGGACGGCGGGAGCAGGAAGATAGAAAGGACGCTGGATGTCAGCGCGCTTTTCTGGATTTGCTGCGCCCCTTGCCAGTCGATGTCAAAGAGGACGTCATAACCGGATGAGATCGCGCGCTCCACCGGATCGAGGGGCGAGCCGTAGAAATTGCCAAACACATGGGCGTGTTCGAGCATTTTGCCGTCATGCACCAAGCGCTTGAAGCTGGCCTCATCGACAAAGTGATAGTCCTGGCCATCCACCTCCCCCGGACGCGCCGGACGGGTGGTTGCCGATACCGAGAACTGGATATCGGGATCCCAGACCCGCAAGCGCTTGGCGAGCGTGGATTTCCCCGCCCCGGAAGGCGAAGACAGGATGATAAGGAGGCCGCGTCGCGTCATTCGATATTCTGTATTTGCTCTCGCATCTGATCGATCACCGTTTTGAGGTCAAGGCCGATGGCCGTCAAAGCCCCCGACTGCGCCTTAGAGCAGAGCGTGTTTGCTTCCCGGTTAAATTCCTGCATCAGAAAGTCGAGCTTTCGGCCAACCGGGCCGTCCGTAGTCATCAATTCGCGCGCCGCGCCGATATGGGCGCGCAGCCGGTCCAGTTCTTCGGTTACATCCGATTTCACGGCGATCATGGCCATTTCCTGAGCAAGGCGTGTCTGATCGGGCATATCCGCTGTTTCGAGCAGTTTGGCGAGGGCGCGTTCCATGGTCGCCCGTTGCGCCAGTTCGCGGTCGCCAAGCGCCTCCGATGCGGCGTCCACCAATTGCTCAATCTGCTTAAGCTGCGCGCCGACCACATCGGCGAGCGCTGCACCTTCCCGCTCCCGGTCCGCGACAAAAGCGTCGAGACAGTCGGCAAGGCTCGCCATCAACGCCTTTTTCAGCGCGGCCTCATCCCTTTCGGTGGTATCGGATGTCTCGAGCACGCCCCGCATATTGGCGATGTCCGATGCAGACATGGGGGCGACAGTGAGGCCCGCAGCCTCTGCGGCGTTTGAGACATGGGTGAGCAAATCGACGGCTTGCAGCAATGCGGTGTCGTTCACCGTCAAACTTGCAGTGCCCTCCTCACGGGACAGTTTAAGTTGGGCCGTTACATTTCCGCGCCCGAGCCGGGTTTGAAGTGTCCGGCGCAGATCTGGTTCCAACCCTTCCACATCCGGCAAACGAAGCCGTAGATCGAGCGAACGGCCATTGACGGCGCGCATGTCCGCAGTCCAACTCCAACCCTCGAAATTTCCTTGCACTGCCGCGAAACCCGTCATCGACATGAGTTTTGATGTCATCCCGTCCCCGCGGCCGTTAACCTTCAATTCACAATTCGTGAGCAATTGCGACTGATTTGTGGCAGAAATCTGTGTGTGGGGAAAGAGAGGCAGCCACTTTGGCTGAGAAGGTGGAATAATGAGTACAGGTCATGACCAACCCGAAGAGCAAAAAGTGCTCTCAATTGCTCCGCATGCGCGCGTATCGGCCAAGATCGACCGTGTAGAAGCTTACTGGAATTCTGTGCGAGGCAAACGACTTGTCCCGTCTCGGTGCGAGATCGACCCCCGTGGTCTGGAGGGCATGCTGGGCAATGCTTTCATCCTCGAGCGTATTGCGGGCGGGCTTGCGCGCTTCCGGATTGCCGGGTCACATTTGACCGATCTCGCGGGGCTCGAACTGCGACAAATGCCCCTGTCGGCCTTGTTTTTGCCCGGTTCGCGCGAAATTTTGTCTGACGCGCTGCAGTCTGTCTTCGATGATCCCGCCGTTGTCCGCATGACGGTGTCGTCACCCGCCGGTTTTGGTCGGGAGCGCTTGCAAGGGGAATTGATCCTGCTGCCGCTCCGCAGCGATTTGGGGGATGTTGACCGCATCCTGGGGGCGGTCATTTTCGAAGGCCGTATTGGACGGACACCGCGCCGCATCGAAATTGCGACCCAGTCTCGGGCATCGCTGACCGGGTTCGCGGGACCGCTTCCCACTGTGCCGTCCCCCCTTACGCCGATTACGGCGCCAGCACGCCCCTCGGCGTCCGTTACGCCAGAAATGCATCGCACGCGGCCGCTTTCGGCTTCAAAGGACGCCTCGCGCAGCCATTTGCGCCTGATCGTCTCAAACGATTAAGGGGCCGCTCGCCTACTCAGCTGCCATGAAGACCGAAGGTCGCGCGGCATATCCACGTTCACGGAAACGCGCGACTTTCGCCAATTGCGGCTCGTCGTGGATAATCAACTGACGCCGGTCCAAGGTAACCAGACTTTCCCGGCGCAGTCGCATCACCTGACGGTTCACATGAACAACCGACAGCCCAAGCAGGTCGGCCACCACCGTTTGGGTAATCGGAAAATCGACGCGGCCTTCAAGCCGTGCCGTGTGCCGCTGCCGACGGTAGATATCCAGCAGGAAGCTACACACCCGCTCATAGGCCGTCATGCGTCCAAGCCGCAGAATTTGGTCGCTCGCTTGCATGAGTTGGCGCGAAAGATACTGGTGTAACCCTGCGGCGACACCTTTGTTATGAAACGCAATCCGGTCGAGCGACGCCACATCAATCTCGCCCACTTCGCAGGGCGTCAGCGCGGTGACATCGCATATGGAGGCCCCCATACCGTCCAGATGCAGGCCGATGATATCGCCGGGCAACGCAAAATCGATAATCTGGCGACGGTCGGCATCAAGACATTGACTGCGCATCGCCCAGCCCTTGCACAAGACCCTGACATGGGTGACCGCTTCCCCTTCGTTCATCAGCGACCGCCCGCGTCCCACAAACCGGTGCACGACGCGCAAATGGCGCAGCGCTTCCCGGTCACTGTCAGACAAGGACGACATCCCATCGGCCAATGTGGCAACTGCGGTGTCTTCGTATTGCGTCGTTCCGCGAAACTGTTCTGTCATGTCGTCGCCTCTACTGCCGATACCGAGTAAACGCCGTCAACATGGTTAAAGTTTCATTACGGCTCGTCGAGTTTTTGTAAGCGCCGCTCGTCTGGCCTGTTTATTGGGCGACAAAACGTTGTGTCAGAGGTACGCCACGTGAGGGAATACCCGGCGCCCTAGCTTTGGCTTTCCTTGTCGAAGAGTCCGGTAAGCGACCGGGTGACAATACCGGAGACACGGGGACGCCGGTCATCCGAGAAGGCCAAGGGCCGGCACACCTCCATTGCCGCCACGCCAACGCGTGCCGTCAGCGCGCCATTGATCAGGCCTTCCCCGAACCGTCGGGAAATCTTGCCAAGGATATGCCCGCCCCCAAGCGATCCGAGCAGATCATCGCCAACAGCCACCGCCCCGGTGGCAACCAAGTGCGCAATTACCGCGCGCGTCAGCCGCCAATTGCCGACCACACCGGAACGCCCGCCGTAAATCTGCGCAATCTGGCGGATCATCCGCAAGTTCGCCGTCAACGCCGCCAGCACGTCCGCAAAGGCCAGCGGGACGAGGGCAGTCACAGTGGCGACTTGCCGTGCCGCAACCTCCACCTCGCGGGTCGCCCGTTCGTCGAGCGGCGTCAGAAGCTGGTTTTCAACAGCAAAGAGCACGGTGTCGACATCGAAACTCTCGCCAACGGTATCCTCAAGCCGCGATGCTCCCCAAGTCATATCGCTACGGGATTTGTAAAAGCGGATGAGCTTGCCCGCATAGCGCCGCGCCTCCTCAAGCGAGCCGGAGGCTTGAACCACCGCCGCCTCCTGTTGAAACCGATCCATCCGGTTGAGGCGGGCAAGTGCCACCAATTCGCGCAGGAGAATGGCGACGCACACGGCTGCGAAGAGTGCAAACAAGGCCAAGGCCGCTGCTGCCAGAACCGGGCTACGCGCTAGAAGACCGGTCAGCATATCGTAAGCGGCCACCCCGGCCAGAAAGACCACTAACGCCAGTAAGAGCCGCCAGAACCACGCGGCAAGGCGCGACGCGGGACGCGCGGCGAGGACGGCGAGCGTTTGCATGGCCTGACCGCTCGGCGCGGTCTCTGGCTCGGCAATGGGGGGCGCATCTTCAGGCGACGGACCAGGGTCCGCGGGGTCGAGATCAATCAGGACGGGACGGTCTGCCATGGGGACTTCCTACCTCAAACGATCGCCGATCAGGAATTCCGCCGCGCGATCCAGACGAATATGCGGCGGTCCATCCCCGGGCTTAAGCGCGACCTCCTGGGGCTGAAACCCCTCGATACTGTATTCCGCGTCCAGCCAAGTCTCGGCACCCGACCGGGCCGGGTTCAAGAGCTTGGCTGGATCGTCGGGCAGACGTCCGGGATACATGGCGACCGGCTTTCCCGTGGTCAACAGACGCCCTCGCACCACGTCGAGGCTTCGTCCGCCCTGCTCCACACGGTCTTCCGTGGTGGTCCGAAGCGACGCGAGGGAGAGCGCCGCGGTCTCAGCACCGGCGAAATCGGCGCGCGCGCGGGCATCCGACAAAATGGCCTCGGCAATGGCGGTGAGTTGCGGATGCTGGCTGTGGTGCAAGTGGTCGGCCTTGGTCGCGGCGAACAGGATTTTCTCGACCCGTTTGCCAAGGAAAATCTGGCGCAGAAAGTCGTTTCGCCCCGGGCGGAACGTGGCAAGAATATCCGCCAGCGATTGGCGCATATCCTCCACTGCGGCTGGCCCCGCGTGGATGGCCCCCAGCATATCCACCAGAACAACCTGCCGGTCGATCCGGGCGAAGTGCTCGCGGAAAAAGGGGCGCACGACCTCCCGCTTATAGGCTTCAAAGCGGCGTTCGAATTCCCGCGCAAGCGAGCCGCGCAGCGCCGCACCCGGCGGCAAGGGCGTGAACGTCAACACCGGCGAGCCAGCGAGTTCCCCCGGCATCAGAAAGCGACCGGGGGTACAATTCGACATGCCGGACGCCCGGAGTTGCGACAGGGCATCGGTATAAGACGCGGCGAGCGCTTGCGCCACGGGCTCGTCGAGACGCGCAGCCCCGTCCGTGGCGCCGAGCTGATCGCGAAAACTCTTGAACTCGCCGCGTTCGCCAAACCGGGCAAGCACCGTGTCAGACCAGTCGCGATAAGACTGATCGAGGAGTGCCAGATCGAGGAGCCACTCACCAGGATAATCCACGATATCGAGATGCAGGCTGTGCGCGCCCTGGAACCCCGCGAGAAGACCCGTGGGACGCACCCGAAAGGAGAGGCGCAGCTCGCTGATCCCCGTCGTGCCGTCCGGCCAAACCGGGTCGCGGCCGGTCATGGCGGCCAGATGTTCTTCAAATCGGAATCGCGGCACCGTATTGTCGGGCTGCGGTTGAAGCCAGACCGCCTCGATCCGGCCATCCGCCGCGGCGCGCAAGCCCGGCATACGCCCCCGGTTAAGTAGGTTGGCAGCCAGCGACGTGATAAAGACGGTTTTGCCTGCCCGGCTCAGCCCAGTGACACCGAGCCGCAGCACCGGTTCGAAAAACGCCTCGCTCACCGTTTTGACGGTGGTCTCCACCCCCCGTGTGACGCCGTCTGCAATGTCGCCGAGTATCACGTACTGCCCTCTTGCCTTGCCTTACACATAGGCAGGAGAAGCCGCTTGCACCAGCCGAAGACCCGCATTGCGCATTTTCTGCAACGATTTCGGCGCTTCACCCGCACCCCCTTTCGGCCTTTCCACCCCTCCCCTATAACCGGCTCGACGAAGGAGAGGGTTATGCGCCAAGCGACGATCACCCGAAAAACAGCGGAAACGGATATCTCCGTTGAGATCAATCTCGACGGGACCGGCATGTATGACAATCAGACCGGTATCGGCTTTTTCGATCATATGCTGGACCAGCTCGCGCGGCATGCGTTGATCGACATGAAAGTGCGTGCCTCGGGTGATCTGCATATCGACGACCACCACACAGTTGAGGATACCGGCATCGCCCTTGGTCAGGCGCTGGCTGAAGCGGTCGGCGACAAACGTGGGATTTCGCGATACGGCGCGTGTCTTTTGCCCATGGACGACGCCCTCGTGCGCACTGCGCTTGATCTGTCGGCGCGGCCCTTTCTGGTCTGGAACGTGACCACGCCAACCGCCAAGATCGGCGCTTTCGACACGGAACTGGTACGGGAATTCTTCCAGGCCTTTTCGACCCACGGCGGGCTGACGCTACATGTGGATGCCCTGCACGGCGTCAATAGCCACCACATTGCGGAAGCCGCATTCAAATCAGTGGCCCGCGCCCTTCGGGAAGCACTTGAAGTTGATCCGCGCAAGTCGGATGCGATCCCGTCGACAAAAGGCGCTTTATGACAGTCGCGCGGGAGCGACCTTCGCGCGTCCGCAGAACAACTGAACCTGAAAGAAACGCATGATTACGGTTCTGATCGACTATGGTGCCGGCAATTTGCATTCGGCGGAGAAAGCCTTTCAACGCATGGCATTGGAAGCGGATGCGGGCGAAATCATCGTGACGTCCCGCGCGGAAGATGTTTTGCGGGCCGACCGCATCGTCTTGCCGGGCGATGGCGCTTTTCCGGCCTGTATGGAGGCATTGACGGCGGATACCGCCCTTTTCGAGGCTCTTTTGGAGGCGGTAGAAGTCAAGGCGTGCCCGTTTCTAGGTATTTGCGTCGGTATGCAGTTGATGGCGCAAAAGGGCGAGGAGTATCGCCTCGTGGATGGTCTCGGTTGGATTGATGGGGCGGTGCAAAAGATTACGCCCCAGGACACAACGATGAAAGTGCCGCATATGGGTTGGAATGATCTTGTGATCGAACAGGACCACGCCGTGTTGCAGGGTATCAAGACCGGCGATCACGCCTATTTCGTGCATTCCTATCAAATGGTGATGGGCACGGCGTCGGAACGGCTTGCGTCTTGCGATTATGGCGGACCGGTCACTGCCATCGTTGGACGCGATACGATGGTCGGCACCCAGTTCCACCCCGAGAAGAGCCAATCTACAGGGCTGCGGCTCATACAAAACTGGCTTGAATGGCGCCCCTAGAGCGTCTGACGACAAACCTGAAACACTGCGTATGACGCGTTCGCACGGCCTCTGCGAGCCGCGTTATGGGAGAAGTTTGTATCGTGAGAAGAAACACCGGCGACGTTCGAGGTTCCGGCTGAAATGCCAAACATCGCGCCTCCGTCCTGAAAAGATGGCCAATAAGCGGCGGAACTCACTCGGTCGCTGGTTTCGAGTGCCTCAGCCGACTATGGTTAAATCAAGACGCTATCCATGTCGGTGAAATTTGCTTCAATGGCAAAAGACCGGGCGGCATGGCAGGCGAACGCTCGTCTCGCTGCAATGCACCGATCAATAATTGGCTTTGCCTAAACTGCCGTCAGTCCTTCAACCGTAGATCGGCCAATCCATCAGCGATCACAGCGCTGAGGAGCGTGAAGGTACCGGCGGTGGCATAGGCAATAAAGGCAAGCATCACTGACGCAGTCGCGATATACACGCTGGTCGCAGTCGCTATGGCGACGAGGATACTGACGATCAAAAAACCCATGTTTCTCCGCTTTCCACTTTCGAAGTTTGTTAAAAGTGAAAAGTTAATAAGGCGGTAATAGGGCGAAGATTTCTCAAACTGCGGCAAAATCAAGCCAAACGGATAAATTTTTAGCGGTTTTCCGCCCATTGCCACGGTCGCGTGTACTCTCCAAGCACAAGTGAGATCGCTTCTTCGTCACAATTTTCGCGCCCATCGAGATGTGCAACGAGGCCCAGTTTCTTATCCTCAACCACCTGAGTGACCCGTGCGGCATGCCCCGCTTCGGCGAGCGCTGCATTATAAACGCGCGTGATGGCACTGCGTCGCAAATCTGGCTTGAACACTTTACCAACGGCGGTTTTTGGAATTTCTGCAATTATTTCAAGGTATTTTGGCACAGCCGCGCCTTCGTGGATGTGCTTTTCTGCATAATCCATCAACTCCGCCTCGGTCACGGAGGCATGGGCCACGAGTTCAACATAAGCGCAGGGCAGCTCGCCGGCATAAGCGTCGGGCTGTCCGATTGCGCCGACCATCGCAACCGCCGGATGACCGGCAAGCGCCTCTTCGATCTCAGCCGGGTCGATATTGTGGCCGCCGCGAATGATCAGATCTTTTGCCCGTCCTGTGATCCAAAGATAGCCATCTGCGTCCAACCGACCAAGATCGCCTGTCCGCAAATAGTTTCCGTGGTGGAACAAATCGGCATTCTTTTCATCTTGCGTGTAAGTTTTGCCAGCAAACACCCCAGGGTTGGCGATGCAGATCTCGCCCACCTCGTCGGTGGCGCATTCGCGGACCCCGTCCGCCGTCCCCATCAGGATTTTAACGTCCGTATAGGGGAACGGAATACCGACGGAGCCAATCTTCTTGATCCCACCAATCGGATTGCACGAGACAAGGCATGTGGCTTCGGTCAAACCGTAGCCTTCAATGACTTCGACGCCCGCTGCTTTTTCGAACCGTTTGTACAGCTCAACGGGCAATGGCGCGGAGCCGCTGAACACTTGCTTGATTGAGGATATATCGCCATCGACCGGACGCTGCATCAGCGCGGAGAATGCAGTTGGCACGCCGATGATGAAAGTGGCCCGCCACCGCTCCACCAGCTTCCAGAAGTTGTCAAAGACGCCATCACCGCGATACCCGGCGGGCGTTGGAAACACGACATGGGCTCCCGAAGCGATCATCGACATCAAAACGGGATGGCAGGCAAAGACGTGGAACAACGGCAAGGGGCAAAGCACTGTGCTGTCCTCATCAAAGAGCAGCGTGTTCCCGAGCCAGCCGTTATAGACCATGCCCGATTGCTTATGCTGCGCAACCTTTGGCACACCCGTCGTGCCGCCGGTGTGAAAATAGGCCGCCACACGGTCTTCTACCTTCTCCTCAAACGTCAGTTCCGTCGGTTGCTTCGACAGCTCTCCGAGGAAGTCCTTGACCGTCGCTTTATGGGCTACGGGGTTTTTCGGGCGGATCAGGGGAACGATCCATGACTTTGGCGGACTGAGATAGCGGAGAAGATCAACCTCCAGAACGGTTTTTACGTTTGGCGCGAGCGCCGCTGCCGCAGCGGCCTTTTGGGGCACATCCGTTTTCGGAAAGGCCTTCAGCGTGACAAGTACCTTCGCATTCGTTTCCCGCAGGATGCCCGCGATATGTTCCACATCCAAAAGCGGATTGATCGGGTTCACGATCCCTGCGGTCATCCCGCCAAGCAGCGCAAGCGTGGTTTCGTTGGCGTTGGGCAGGATATACGCCACGACGTCGTTCTCGCCCACGCCAAGGCTGCGGAAGAGGTTGGCGGTCTGCGCCGACTTTGATCGAAATTCAGACCACGTCATGGTCTCTGCCGGGTCCTTCGGACCGGAGAGTAATTGAAACGTCACGGCGGGACGACTGCCAAACTTTTCTGCCGTGCGTTGAAGCGCCTGATAAACGGTCTTCGGTAGATCGCGTACCTCCCACGCCATTTCTTGCTCGATGGCATCGCGTTGCTCACGAGATGAAAAATTCATGCCCGGTCCTCCTCCCCATTTCTTAACCCAAAGTTCTGCGCCATTGCGACGCATCCGGCAAGAGGTGTTCCCGATAACGGACGCAGCGTTACCACGGCAGCTAAATCAGACGTCGCCAGGGTTCTTGGGTCCGAGCGCACAGGAGGCGCGCCTTACTCGGCGGCCACACCTTCCGTGAATTGAAGGCGCGCGAGCCGGGCATAGAGCCCGTCTTCTGCTACAAGACTATCGTGGGTGCCGTTCGCGATGATCCTCCCACCGTCAAAAACCAGGATCCGATCCGCCTTCTTGACCGTGGCTAACCGGTGCGCGACAACAAGCGTCGTGCGATCTGCGCTGAGCCGTTCAACGGCAAGCTGAACCGCCCGTTCACTTTCCGCATCAAGTGCACTGGTTGCCTCGTCGAGCAAAAGGATTGGCGCGTCTCTCAGGATAGCGCGGGCGATCGCGATCCGTTGTTTCTGACCGCCCGATAGCAAAACACCCCGCTCGCCGACCGCCGTTTCATACCCATCGGGTAAGGCGGTCAGAAATTCATGGGCAGCAGCTGCCTTCGCGGCCGCTTCAATTTCCGCGTCAGTTGCAGTTGGGCGACCGAAGCGGATGTTCTCCCGCGCCGTCGTGCCGAAAATCACCGGCTCCTGAGGCACCAAGGCCAGATGTGCGCGGAATTCGGTGCGTGAAAGTGTGGTTAGGTCATGGCCATCAATGGAGATGCGCCCGCTTTGCGGGTCGTAAAACCGAAAGAGGAGCTGAATGATCGTTGTCTTGCCCGCGCCAGACGGTCCGACAAGGGCAACGGTTTCGCCTGGTTCCACGTCGAAGGATACCTGATTGAGCGCTTTGTCCCCCGGTCGTGTCGGGTAGTGAAAGACCACATCTTCGAAGCTCACCCGCCCTGCAACGGGTGATGTCATTGGCGTCGGCGACCGCGGATCGGACACGGTATCATCGGCCTGTAGTAACTCGACCAACCGTTCAGTTGCCCCAGCAGCCCGTTGAAGCTCGCCCCAGATTTCCGACAACGCGCCAACCGCACCAGCAACGACCACGGCATAGATGACAAATTGGACCAATTCGCCGACAGTCATGACCTCCGCGCGCACGTCGCGGGCACCAATCCAGAGAACGCCCACAATACCGGTAAAGACCAGCGTAATGATAAGCACCGTCATGATCGCCCGAAGCCTGATCCTCTGCTGCGCCGAGAGGAAGGACCGTTCGGTGACATCTCCAAAAGCAGCACGGCTTTCGGTTTCGTGGGTGAACGCCTGAACGGCCTGAACCGACAGCAAAGCCTCAGATGCCTGCCCGGATGAATTCGCGATCCAGTCCTGGTTTTCCCGCGACAACACCCGCAGCCGCCTTCCCATCAAAATTATGGGCACGACAATTGCCGGGACAAGGAGCATCACGAGGCCCGCCAGCTTCACCGAGGTAACAAACAACAGCGCCAATCCGCCCAACAACATCAGCACGTTGCGCGCCGCCATAGAGGCGGACGACCCAATGACCCCAAGAATGACCGTTGTATCGGTCGTCAGCCGGCTCAAAACTTCGCCCGTCATCAGCTTTTCGTAGAACGAGGGGCTCATCGTAATCATGCGGTCAAAGACGGCTTTTCGAATATCGGCCACCACGCGCTCACCGAGGCGGGTGACAAAATAATATCGAATCCCCGTGCCCAGCGCGAGCAACACAGCAATCAGCAAAGCGGCCAAAAAGTAGCTGTCGAGCAGTTCAACCGCTTCGGTTTCAAAACCGTCAACGACGCGCCGCACGGCAAGGGGCAAAATAAGCGAGATCACCGCCGTCGACACCAGTGCAAAGACAGTGCCGTAAACCAACACAGGATAGGTGGCGATGAACGGCCAGAGTGCACGCAACGATCCGACGTTCTTCGACTTTTCGCGATCTTCGGCTATCGTGTCGTCCATTGCGGTCCCTCGGTGGTATCAGATAACCAAAGCAGGGTCTGTCCGACAAGCGAACAATATGAAATGCGACGTATCGAACCGCCGTGGCGGTTAGAGTTCTGGCCGCCCGCGAAGCTGGAATGGAATGACCATGCGACCCGACGAGGGTTCCACGTTTAAAAAGTCTGGGAGAGGTTTTGGAGCGGGCGGCGGGAATCGAACCCGCTTCATCAGCTTGGAAGGCTGAGGTAATAGCCAGTATACGACGCCCGCTCAGCACCCGTGGAGCTATGTCATTGGCATTCTTGGGTCAAGGGCAAACCCGTGAAGGGCGCAAGGCCATCTGAATTTTGGACGGTCGAGAGTTATATCGTCACTGCGCTTTTCGAGCCCAAGTTCCTCAACGCCAAAGATGAACGTCTTTGTGGAATACCTGCGCAAGGACAGGCCCGGAACCAGCATTATGAGTTTCTGGGCATTTCTTGAAGTGCGGCACAAGCGGAGGTCACTTTCTTTGTTTGCAGCGAAAGATTGTCTACGGCCATCGAATTGGAGGCGGCGCTGTATTCGATCAAGGAAGCTCAGGGGGCATAGCCCGAGAGACGGCAACTGGCGATGTGGTCCGTCTCCCACGCGAAGTGCGCAGTAACACCGCAACAATTGGCGCTCTCGAGACCAATGCTCGTTGGGGCGCTCAACCTAGTACCGCGCTGATAACCACCAGCGGCGCAGCCCTGATTGGGGGATTAGGCGGCCACGACCCAAGCCAAAAGACATCGTAGCCATTTCGCGTTGCGGCAAGGCGCATGACTTGCATGTCGCGGTGGCTTTTGCTCCCATTGAAGCCCAACGCAACATGCCTGGAAGCGTATGTCAGTAGAGGTGGAAGAACCATCGGGGACCAGTAGCGATATCGTCAGGCACGTGAATCACCTCACAGTCCATGAATGCGCGCCTCGCGCACGAACCCTCCCTTGTGTCCCGAGACCGCCCGTGACATACGCTTCTGGCGCACGCTTGGCCATTTGCCAGAGTCCTGCATTGAGATGATCAAAATGCATGTCCGGGCGATTGCGACATGGGTGCGTAGAGGGTTGTCTTCTTAAGACCGACCTAACCCACGTGAACGAGGCTGCGGGTATCATCGTGGTAGAACCGGATACTCTTTTGCCAACGGACAGGATTGAACCGAACAACATCACCTTCGGTCACTGATCGGCTGTATCCTGCGCTTTGTCAGCAAGGGGCTGAAGCAGCCGACGCGATGTTTTTGACCAATGACGTATTCGGCGGCTTAATCCAAAACTACCTCTGGAGATTATCGTCTAACGGCTTCTAATTGCCTAAGTTGCCAGCTTCTGCCCCCCCCTGCGCCGCGCGTCCCAAGTAGTAAAGGACTGGCTCAAGATCAGGCCCGTGCCCCCGCCCGATGAGCAAAAACTCCTTCGCCACTCGCCTACGCGCACCGGAAAGAACACAGAGCGTTGACCCAATCCCTCTTGCGGAAAGTCGCGGGATCGCGCGCGCCAAGACGATGCCAACACCCGGTTCAGGTTCAGCGCCAAATGCTCTAGCCTCGCGGCCATGGAGCAAACCCAACATGACAGTCGATACGCGTGGGCGCGTCTCGCAATAAGCCTCGCCGTGAGCGTGGTTGGCTCCATCGGCATGTGGGCGGTGATTGTCGTGCTGCCCGCCATGCAGGCCGATTTCGGGATTTCCCGCGCCGGCGCAACCCTGCCTTACATCTTTTGTATGACTGGCTTTGCCTTTGGCAACTTCGTCCTCGGGCGCGCGGTCGACCGGTGGGGGATTACACCTGTGCTGATGGTCTCGGCCGTGACGCAAGCTCTCGGGTTCGCTTTAGCCGCCGTAACCCCGTCACTGGCAGTCGTCTCGGTGCTCCATCTCGCGCTTGGGCTGGGGGCGGCGGCGAGTTTTGGCCCCTTGATCGCGGATGTGTCGCAATGGTTTCTCCGGCGCCGTGGGATCGCGGTCGCCATCGCCGCGAGCGGCAACTATCTGGCCGGAACGGTCTGGCCGACACCGATTGCCTGGATCATGGCGCAAAGCGGCTGGCAAGGGGCCTATCTCGCCTTGGCCGTTTTGATTCTGGCAGTGGTGCTGCCCGGCGCGCTGCTCCTCCGGCGCCAGATTGATACGGCTTCCACCGCGCGCGCCACAACCGCCGCGGCGGACAAGGCGGCCACGCTGCGCATTGCCCCGCGAACGCTCCAAATCCTGCTCGCGCTGGCGGGTATCGGCTGCTGCACTGCCATGTCCATGCCACAGGTGCATATCGTCGCCCTGTGCATCGACCGTGGGTTTGGTCCGCAAGCGGGGGCCGAAATGCTAAGCCTGATGCTGGCTGGCGGTGTCATATCCCGCCTCTTCTTCGGTGCCCTGTCCGACCGGCTGGGCGGATTGATGGTGCTGGCTATTGGCGGCACGCTCCAAATGCTCGCGCTCAGCTTGTTTCTGATCCAGGGCGATATGGCATCGCTATATCTTATCTCGTTGATTTTTGGTCTGAGCCAAGGGGGCATTGTGCCGTCCTACGCGATAATCGTTCGCGAATACATGCCGCCGCTGGAAGCAGGTCGCCGCGTGGGCATTGTGGTTGGGGCCACCGTTCTGGGCATGGCCTTTGGCGGATGGGTGACCGGTTGGCTCTATGATCTCACGGGTGATTACGCCGCCGCCATCTGGAACGGTATTGCCTGGAATTTGCTGAACGTGACAATTGCCCTTGGCTTACTGGCCCGGATCAGCACGGCGCGGTCCGCCTCGGTTCACTGATATATCACTCGTCCAACTGTTATATCCGTCATCTCCCTCGAGGCCGAGCTAATATATCAGTTAAAGTCGCGTCGCGCCAAAGGTATCGCAGCTCTGCACATCCCCGGTTTCGTAGCCCCGCGCGAACCACCTTTGTCGCTGCTCGGAAGTCCCATGGGTAAACGTATGGGGCTGAGGTATCCGGCCCGCGTTGCGTTGTAACGTATCGTCGCCAATCCGCTTTGCGGCGTTCATCGCCTCCGCAATGTCGCCCCGTTCCAGCGAGCCAAACCGCGCCTGCGCCAAGCGCGCCCAGACTCCAGAATAGCAATCAGCCTGCAGCTCGATCCGAACGGAAATCGCATTGCCTTCCTCGCTGCTAACCCGAGCCCGTATCTGGTTCGCTTGTCCGAGGATGCCCAGTTCCTGCTGCACATGGTGCGCCACCTCATGGGCCACCACATAAGCGGCGGCAAAATCGCCGCCCGCGCCCATGTCACGCTCCAAGGTCGTGAAGAAATTGGTATCGAGGTAAATCTTCTCATCCGCCGGGCAGTAAAACGGGCCGGTGGCGCCGCTGGCATTGCCGCAAGGCGATTGCGTCACCCCCTTGAACAGCACCAAAACGGCAGGATCATAGGGCCGACCCACTTGCCGGGCGAATATGTCCGCCCAAATTTCTTCCGTATCAGCAAGCGCCACGCTGACAAACTCTCCGGCGCGAATATCCGCCTCGGTCAAGTCCGAACTGCCGCTTTCAATCGGAGCGCCGCCCTGCCCTTGCAAGAACGGCGTCACATCGACCCCAAACACATAGCCGAGCGCCAGAACGATCAGGATGCCAACGATTCCCATACTGCCCCCGGAACGCACCGGAGAACGGCGCCGATCTTCGATGTTTGAACTCCCCCTGCGACCACGCCAACGCATACTGTCCTCCAAATGCACCTTGAGACGAGTTTGCACCGCCAAAAGCTTGACGGCAATCGCCCAGTCTGGCTTGCAGCGCGTATGATACGCGGATTATACGACTGGACCCTGTCCATGGCCAACCACCCAAGGGCGCTTTGGGTTTTGGCGTTTGTGGCATTTATCGAAAGCTCGGTGTTCCCGATCCCGCCGGACATCCTGATGATCCCCATGGTCCTCGCGGCGCCGCGTCGCGCGTGGCTGATCGCCTTGGTCGCAACAGTCTCTTCCGTCCTCGGCGGAATTGCGGGCTACCTGATTGGTGCCCTTGCCTTTGAGACGCTCGGGCAACCCATCCTAGAGGCGCTCGGCAAGGCCGACCGCATGGTTGAGTTCAACGAACAATTCAACGATTTCGGTTTCTGGCCCGTCCTTATCGCGGGCCTGACACCTTTCCCTTACAAGGTCATCACGATCATGTCCGGTTGGACGGGCTTGCCGATCGGCACCTTTATCGTCACCTCGATTGTCGCGCGCGGGCTGCGCTTTTTCATCGTGTGCGGCCTTCTTTGGAAATTCGGCGCGCCCATCAAGGTCTTCATCGAGAAATACCTCGGCATTCTCTTCACGCTCTTTGTGATTTTGCTGATCGGCGGCTTCTACCTATTGAGATACCTATGACGGCACGTTCACTGATGCTCACTGCTGCCGCCGGATCGCTGGCGCTTCTGGCGGGCGCTTTTGGCTTTCAGGCCTTGGGATATGCCCCCTGCCAGATGTGCCTCTGGCAACGCTGGCCCCATGCGGCAGCCATTGGCGTTGGCGGCCTCGTGCTTGCCTTGGGCCCCATCGCGCTTTTGGGCATCGTCGGCGCTTTGTCAGCCCTCACAACCGCCGTCTTTGGCGCTTACCATACCGGTGTTGAGCGCGGATGGTGGCAAGGCCCAACATCCTGTTCCGGCGGCGGCGATAGTTTGGGCGGCATGTCGGGCGATCAGCTTTTGTCACTCGATCTGCCAAGCGATGTGGTTATGTGCAACGAGGTTGCATGGGCCCTATTCGGTTTCTCAATGGCGTCTTGGAACACATTGATTTCATTGACCCTAGCGGGTTTGTGGATCTTGGCAATTCTGCGCGTCCGCC
>JBCCPJ010000020.1:0-67065 GCA_039024895.1 Pseudomonadota bacterium
ATGTCCTTAACAACTTTCTCGCCGTGGCTCGTGCGTGTTCCGGGTTTCTGTCTCATCTCCACTCATAGGTGGTTACGATGTGCCAGAAACCCTCCCTTATCAAATCGACCTAAACTGTCCCATTGGTGCTGACGTTAGACACTTGTGACTGAACCTAGTCCAACTTTGAAAAACGTGACTACTCCCTCAAGTTCATCTACCAGCTTTAGATTTTCTTCTAAAGTTGGCATGTCGAGCGCAACAATTAATCTATCATCTGTCAAGGCGCCCTCCAAGTTCTACGTCATGAACGCAATCAATTTGTTTACACTACAATATAACCAAGGGCGAATATAGAAAATTTAAACAAACAAATGGCACTGAAAGCTTCGTAGTTCGACTTTTGCCCTTCGCTTCTCTACTAGCCTTTCAAATTTTGAGCCTAAAATGAGCCTAAAGCCCGAAAGAGAAGCGCCAGTTTTCTTGCAAGTCGTTG
Organism: Pseudomonadota bacterium; assembly: GCA_039024895.1. Taxonomy (GTDB): domain Bacteria; phylum Pseudomonadota; class Alphaproteobacteria; order Rhodobacterales; family Rhodobacteraceae; genus JAJDOD01. Next base: position 476 of record JBCCPJ010000020.1, read on the forward strand.
ATTTTAAATGGAGGCGAGTACCGGAATCGAACCGGTGTACACGGATTTGCAATCCGCTGCGTAACCACTCCGCCAACTCGCCGGGGTTCGACGTTCCTAGTTCGGTTGTCGCACGCTTGCAAGCGCTACTAACAGTTTCTGAGGTAGAGCACTCTCTATGCGACTAGCGCTTGCCCGATGGCGCGAGTTATGGTTGTTATCGCTGGAGGGAACTGAACGAAAGAGTTTAGTAATGGCCGACTTTGCCCACCGCCGCACCACAATGGTAGATACGCAGGTTCGTCCGTCAGACGTCACGAAATTTCCTATCATTGACGCTATGCTGACGATCCCACGTGAACTGTTCGTCCCGCCCGATAAGCGAGAGATGGCTTACGTGGGTGAGCATGTGCCTTTAGGGGATGGGCGCGTTGTGCTCGAGCCAAGAATTTTGGCAAAAATGCTTGAAGCGGCCAATCTCCAAAATGAAGAACTCGTGCTCGATATCGGTTCGGGTCTTGGATACTCGGCTGCGCTTGCGGCCCATGTCGCCGACGCGGTCATTTCGCTCGAAAACGATGCTGCGCGTGTCGCAGATGCGGAGACAGCGCTCGGGGAAGCGGCGATTGATAATGTTGCGGTCATTGAGGGCGCGCTCTCTGAAGGTGTCGTCAAATCAGCACCTTACGATGTCATCCTGATGCAAGGCGGCGTGCAGTTCGTGCCTGAAGCCTTGACGGACCAACTCAAAGATGGTGGCCGAATAGTCGCTATTTTTCTGGCGGACGCGCTTGGGACGGTAAAGGTGGGACATAAGATTGACGGCGCGGTCAATTGGCGCTTTGCTTTCAACGGAACCGCACCCCTTCTTCCGGGGTTTGAAAGTGAGCAAGCTTTCGCCCTCTAAACTCTAGGATAGGCCTTCATGAAGCGGATACTATCACTTTTTGCGAGCGCGGCGACAAGCGCACTGGTACTAGTTGCACCGGCGGCGGCAGAAACCCTATCGGATGCGCTCGCAAAGGCTTATCGCAACAGCGGTCTCATTGATCAAAATCGGGCTGTCTTGCGCGCCGCCGACGAAGATGTGGCCGGTGCGGTTGCGGCGTTGCGGCCCGTATTTTCCTACAGTGCTGATTATACCTACCGAGACCCGGTTCCTGGCAATTCGGTTGCGAGCATTGGGTTGAACGCAGAAATGCTGCTCTACGATTTCGGGCGCTCGAAGCTTGGGGTCGACCAGGCGAAAGAAACTGTCTTGGCGACACGCGCCAACCTTGTTGACATCGAAAACGCTGTCTTGTTTGGCGCCGTGAATGCGTATCTTGGGGTGCGTCGGGCCAAGGCATTTGTGGAACTCCGCGAAAACAATGTGCGTTTGTTGACCCAACAATTGCGCGCCACACGGGATCGTTTTGAGGTTGGCGAGGTCACCCGAACAGATGTGTCGCTGGCGGAGGCACGGCTCGCAGCCGCACGGTCAGGTCTGGCGGCAGAGCAGGGCGGTTTGGCGCTGGCGGAAGAACAATACCGCGTAGCTGTGGGTTCTTATCCCGGCGTTTTAGCTATGCCGCCGCGCACCCCAGGCATCCCTGCCACAGAGGCTTCTGCGCGTGCAATCGCCCGTCAGGAAAGCCCAACGCTTAAGCAGGTCCAGCATCAGGTCACGGCCGCTGAACTTGGCGTGGAGAACGCAAAACGTGGCGTCCTCCCTCAACTGACAGGGTCCGCGAGCGTCGGTTTAGACGATGATGGCGATGACACGTCGAGTTTATCGATCAGCCTTCGTGGCCTGATCTATCAGGGCGGCGCCATCGCCTCCGGCGTCCGCCGGTCGCAAGCTCTCCGCGATCAGGTGCGTGCGTCTCTTTATACTGCGGGATTACAAGTCGACCAGGAAGTCGGCAATGCGTACGCTAATCTTGCTGTGGCCGTTGCGAGTATCGATGCCTCGGGCCGTCAGGTCGAGGCGGCCAATCTGGCGCTGGAAGGGGTCCGCGAAGAGTTCCAGCTTGGTGCCAGAACCACGCTGGACGTGCTCGATCAGGAACAGGAATTGCTCGACGCACAGACCAATCTGGTATCGGCAACGGTGGATCGCCAGATTGCGGTCTACCAAGTTCTCGACGCGATGGGCCGCCTCACCGCGCAACGCTTAGGCTTGAATGTGCCCATCTACGACCCGGCCGCATATTACAACGCGGTGAAGAACGCACCCACCGTCAACGTAAGTCCCGAGGGTAAGCGTCTCGACCGTGTGCTCCGGTCCATCGGCAAAGAGTAACTATTGGGCGATCAAGAACTTGTGCGGCACTCCTCCACTCGGTAGGATGCCGCTCGAGATTAAGTACTCGAGGGCACATGGCAGATTCCGCATCGGATCCAAACGTTGAAGACGTTTTATCGTCGGTGCGGCGTCTTGTGTCCCAAGAGATCCCAAAACGGACACCGCCGAACGTCTCTAAAGGCGACGGGGCACTTGTTTTAACGTCGAAAGACCGGATCGAAGCGGAACATTCGAAACGGGTTTCCGAGCGCAGCTTGGAGCAGCGGATCGCGGAACTTGAGGCGGCCGTGGATAAGTCGTCTTCCGATTTTGAACCGGATGGGAGCGAGGATCAGGCGCAACATACGCCCGACCGTATTGTGTACACACGTCCGAGATCGTCCGAAGCGGATGCCAGCGCGCCTTCCTCTTCCCTGCGCTTAAGCGAAATTGCGCTGATTGAAACCGGTCCTGCGCAAGAAAGCGATACAGTTGACGACGCGCCTGTGCAGTTTCGACATGCCAGCGCGCGGCCCGTCACGAGAGAAACAAACAAAGCGCCAACAGGCCCGCTCGGGACGCCTGAGCCACCTGTCGTCGTGCCAGATGATCGCGGCATAGGCGAAGATGATGCATTGACCCTGGGCGGCGCGCCAGAGGCACCGATGGCGGAAGATGTGCCGACATTGCCGGGCGCTTCGGCGGATGTGTACGCGTTCTCCGATCCCGATGATGTGGTGGCACGTATCGAGGCTCGACTGGAGCGTGGCGGTGAAGCGCCTGAAACACCGGTTACGGAACCTGTGAAGCCGAGCACCGAAACCGCAACAAGTGCGTCCGCCGAGCCTGTGACACAAGAAGGTCAGGTAGAAGACGCCGCAGACGATATCGATGAAGAGCTGACCGCAGCCGTTCGTGTGTCAATTGCCGAAGAAGCGAGCCAGCGGGTCGACAAACTGGCCATCCTTGCCGATACATTCGCGTCGCGGGAGTTTTCGCGACCGCAGCCGTTGCCGCCAGTTGAGCATGTCATCGCGGAAGATACTGCGACAGCGTCACCACCGGAATTGCCGCCGCTCGACATTGCACAAGCCGCCGTCCTGACGGCCCGCGCGCGCGCTTTGAAGGAAAGCAAAGATGCCAAACGCGGTGACACCGTTCAGGCTACCCCGACGGAACATGCGGAGGCTGCTTTGGATGCCTTGCCTGGTGAAGAGGCCATGCGGCTCTTGGTGGCACGCTTGATCCGCGAGGAATTGCAGGGCGTGTTGGGCGAAAAGATCACCCAAAGCGTACGTAAACTGGTGCAACGGGAAGTGAAGCGTGCGATTGAGTTGCGCCGTCTCGACTAGGACGCTTTCGCATTTTCCTGAAATAACTTCCATCCCCGGAGACGGTCTCGCAAGTCTAGTGGTAGTGGACCGAGACCCCAAACTCTGTGTTTTGTGCCCGGAAAGTGGATTGGGCGTGAAGTGAACACGCCAGCGCATCTCATCGTCGGCACTGCGGTCTTTGGCAAGCCCCACGGGCGAGGCACGTATCTCGCCGCCCTTGCCGGGGCGATGACACCCGATCTTTCTCTTTACGTGATGGTCGCAGTGTCCATTTGGGTCATGGGCATCTCGCCGCGCGTCGTGTTTGGCGAGTACTACTACTCCGACGCGTGGCAGGCTGTCTTTGCCGTGGATAACAGCTTCGTCCTTTGGGGCGTCCTCTTCGCCGTGGCGGTTTGGCGTGGCATGCCGCGCCTTTTCGCGTTCGCCGGTGCCGCGCTTTTGCACATCGCTTTGGACTTTCCGCTGCATACCCATGATGCGCGGATGCATTTCTGGCCGCTGACCAATTGGGTCTTTGAAAGCCCGATCAGCTATTGGGACACAGGCGCCTATGCGGGCGTCGTGGGACCCCTTGAGTTGGTGCTTTCGGTCCTTTGTGCCGTTTATCTATGGCGGCGGTTTCACGATATATGGGTACGCAGCGCAACGGCGATATTGATGGTGATGGAGGTGTTGAGCACCGGTATTTGGCGCTTCTTCTTCTGAGTATCGTTAACATATACCATGCTCGCCAACCTGGGTATCGGCCCGTCTGCGTCAATTCATCAAGAAGCGTCGTTTGGGCCCTTGGGCAGCACGGTGCATGCTCCGGTTGATGGCGGCCAGAGTGTCAATCGGCAGCGTTTCCTCGAATTGAAGCCCCGCCGTACCCTCCGTGTTCCAGACGACCTGTGCGGCGTGTGTGCGCCCGCGAATGTCCATTGTCACCTTGCTGCCCGGCTCAAGGTTGCCGAAAGCCAAATTCACCCGCGCACCGCGATTGGTGATGTCCACGATATCCGCTCTCCGCCGTCCCCAATCGCTGGAGAGAGTGACCTGAAAACATGTCACGCGTCTACGGGGGCGGTACTTCATACCCGCGTGTTAACGCTCATATCTTTAGGAAAAACTAAATTCAGATTGTCTCGATGCGGAGCGCAACGGGGTCTGACGCCAAAACGCCCGTGCCTGGCATGGCACGTATGGCGCTATCCAGGGCATCCCTTTGAGCTTTGTGTGTAACGATCAGGATCGGTGCACGTTCCGATTGGTGCCCATATTGCCGCATCCGGTCGATGGATATGCCGGCTTCGCCCATCACGGACGCGATCCGTGCAAGGGCGCCCGGTTTGTCGAAAAGCTCCATGCGGACATAATACGCAGCGGGCGTTTCCTGATTGCTGTGAACCGGGTCCGAAAGTTCGGATGTGGGCGTGCCAAAAACCGGTATATCCAGCCCCCGTGCAATGTCACAGACATCGCCCATGACGGCGCTGGCAGTGGGGCCCTCACCGGCGCCGGCGCCCCTAAGAACAATCTGGCCCACGCTGTCGCCTTCCAGGACGACCATGTTTGTCGGGCCTTCGAGTTGACCGAGCGGCGAACTGTCGGGGACAAGGCAGGGTGTCATCCGGGCTGCTAGACCACGGCCCGACATTTGCGCCACGCCCAAAAGCTTGATCCGGTAGCCCATATCGGCGGCACGCTCGATATCCTCGATCGTGATCCGCTCGATACCTTCTATCGTCAGCGCGCCGAAGTCGACCTTGGTGCCAAAGGCTATGGCCGTCAGGATCGCGAGCTTATGCCCCGCATCTATCCCGCCCACATCAAGGGTTGGGTCGGCTTCCAGATAGCCAAGCTCTTCGCACTCTTTGAAGACCGTCTCATAGCTTAGGCCAGCCGATTGCATCCGGGTCAGGATATAGTTGCAGGTGCCATTCATCACCCCCATGACGCGGGTTATTTCATTCCCGGCAAGGCTCTCCGTCAAAGCCTTTATCACTGGAATGCCGCCCGCAACCGCCGCCTCAAACCGCAGAGCCACGCCCGCGGCTTCTGCCGTCTCCGCCAACGCGTGCCCATGTAGCGCTAGAAGCGCCTTGTTGGCCGTCACCACATGCTTTCCGGTCTCTAGTGCCATTTCGACAGCGGCTTTGGCTGGACCGTCATCGCCGCCGATGAGTTCGACGAATACATCTACATCGTCCCGTTTGGCCAAGGCCACGGGATCGTCTTCCCATTCGTATTCGCCTAGCCGAACGCCTCTGTCCTTGTCACGGCTGCGGGCAGACACGGCGCTAATGGTGATCTCGCGCCCACATCGCTTGGCCAATGTCGCAGCCTGGCGCTGAATGATCCGCACCGTGCCGACACCCACAGTGCCAAGTCCTGCAATACCAATGCGAAGTGGGCTGGACATGAAGCTCTCCGTACTCTTGTGGCGCTGGTGTTAGCGGGTCCACAGGGCGGGCGCAATTGCTTCAAATTGTTTAATACCCCGTGCGCTCACCGGGACAAGCGCGCTCGCAGTGCTTCCATATCACTGGCGCTGCCCCGCATGATCGATGCGCGATTGCGAAGCGCTGCCGCGCGCGCGAGGAGAGTGTCGCTTTCTTCTTCAGAGGCTGGCGCGACAAAACTGCTGGCCAGTACCTCGTCCAACGGTAAAAGGTTAGGCCAGTCCTGGGTGCTGCGTGCAGATGGTGCCCCACCGGCGTCGGGCCAATCGGTGCACGCGATCAGCGATAGGCAGTAAAGAACAGCAAGATGGCGCATAAGCAGAAACTACCTGTCGGGCAAAGACTTGACCAGAACCGATCCCTCTGTTTTTGGCAAAGAGCCGCGTATAGAGCGATGCAAACCTGCGCTGGAGGGCGTCTTTGGATAAGACCGATGACATACTCTTTACCCTTGCCCCGTCTATCGGGCGTCGCCTTCTTGGGGCCGGAAGTCTCGCTTTGCTGGGTGTTCTTCTAGTAACGCTGGTTTTCGAGGCGCAAGGCGTATGGTCGGGGTTCTTTCTGATTACGGCAATTCTGATTTTGTTGGCAGCGCATCGCTTATGGCATGCGACCGGGGATTGTCTCGAACTCACGCGGACCGAACTTCGAACCGGGCGCGGGCGGGTATTGACCGAGATCGGGAATGTGAAAAGCATCGACCGGGGTGTTTTCGCGTTCAAGCCTTCGAACGGGTTTCTGGTAAAGCTTGAAGAACCGAATGGGACAGGGTGGTCGCCCGGTCTCTGGTGGCAGCGGGGCCGCTTGATTGGTGTCGGCGGTGTCGTGCGCGGCGGCGAGGCGCGTGCGATGGCGGAGTTCATCATGGCCCTGAAAGACGGGACCTTTGACGAGCTGTTTTAAGCGGTGTCACCCCAACACCGCTTTTGCCCGATTGTCGTGGTAGCCAAAGCAAAACCCGGCCGCTTGGGCCGGGTTTTCTTATCAGGCGTTGCCGTCGTCCGTTGATGCGGAAGATGGTGTCGGAGGATTGACTGTGCAGCCATTCAGTGTGTCCCAGCAAACTCGGGGGGCAAAACGCGGGCGCGCTAATGCGACTTCCCTGAAGTTATAAGCCGTCAAGCCGACGAAGAACGCGGGCAACCATTGCTGTACGCTTTCCACGATGATCATTTGATCGCCTGGCGCAATGTCAGGAAGACGGGCGCGAATGTCATCGATGTTATTCATGGGATCATATTTGACGCCGCGGGATTCTTCGAGGGTCAGAATGGGGTCACCCGTAACTGGGTCCACGTCCATGACAACCGTTGTGATGCGCAGTGCACTTGGGTGTCCGCTTTGCCCGGCAAGGTAGGTATAGGTTTCGTACAACGCATCGATATAATTGTCATCGATCGGACGGGTGTCCTCCCGCGAGATCATGTCAGCAATCGTGTAGGTTGCCTTTTGGGAGACGTTCAACGTTCGGAAGGCATCGAAGAAAACGAATGTCGCTGTGATTGCCCAGGCCAGAAGAGGCACCGCAAAGCAAGCTTCGACGGACAGGCTACCCTTTTCGTTTTTGAAAAAGCGAGACGTGAATTTCTGTTTCATGTGTATCTCTCCGCGTCTCAAGTGCTGCTGTCTGGGTCGGTCGTGCCATCGCCTGCCGAACCGTCGCCGCTTCCGCCACCGCCGCCCGTGGTGGTAGGCGGCGCTGCAAAGGCGCGGTTGCCTGGTTCGTTGACGAAGGCCGTGCTGGTCACGATTGCGGTATCACCGTTCAGATCGTCGATCTGCAATCCCAGGCCAATGCCCGTGGTTGGGAACATTGGTGTGACCGTAGCGCAGACTTGCACCACCATCATCGTGTTGGTGTTGCCGACGTTATAATCGCCCGGGAGATATTGCGGGACGTTTGAGCGACGGTTGATGCAGCGCGCATCACCGGTAACCGCAGCGATGGCACCAGGCGCGATTTGCACCTCTTCCATGTAGACGTGAACACTATTCGTGCATTCATAGATCGCGAAGGCATTCTCGCAGATGTTATCCCGCACCGCATCGAAGTCCGGCACGTTGCCGTTGCCGAGGCGAATGTCGCGGGCGGCGATATCAACGGCGCGCTCCAGCATGACGGAGCGAACCATGTAGAACCCGGCTTCGAAACCCATGAGGAAGATCGCCATGAAGAGCGGAAAGAGGAACACGAATTCAATCGTCGCATTGCCATCGTCGCGTTGCCGGAAGCGGCAGACCTTTCGGAGAAAAAAGCTCATTACGATTTACCTCACTGGGTTAGACGAAGCTTCGTGATCTCGGCTGCAATCGCCTTGAACGCTTCGGTCAACTGTGCGCCTGCGACATTGAAGAACTTGCCCGGCAGGTTGTTGACGCAGTTCTGAAGCGCCGTCACGCCACCCGGAGGCGCCTCGAAAGCGACCGAGTATACTTCGACCCCGCCATCGATGGCTTCCTGACAGATCCGGTCGAGATTGGTGTCTGCCGTTGCGTAGCCACCGGTATCAATCTCGGCATTCTGGTGCTCAGTACGTGCGGTCGGATCCACGCGGAAGAAGTAGTTGGCCACATTCTGAACGCTGAAGCGTTCATACACCTTGTGGTAGCTCCACTGTTCCACATCGGTCAGCGCTTCGAACTGGGCTTGTGACAAGTAAGCGTCATCGTTGGTGGTGTTCGGGTTGCGCGGACGGTACCAGCGCGTGTTCTCACCGTTGTTGGGCATCTCGACGAGGTAGCCGTCGAATTCGTTGCCATTGGTGTCGAACTCGTTTTCCAGCGTTTCTGATGTCCAGACGCGAGATGGGCCAGACTTGAACTCGTCTTTAAGGTCAAGCTTCGCCGTGTTTGCGCCGTCCGTCATCACCACGATGTACTTGAACACGTTTGCTGTCCCGTAGTTGACCGGGTGACCGGCAACGGTATCGGGCACGATCCATGCCTCCGACGGTGGAACATAAGTTGTATTGTTAGTGCTAGCGAAGGTTTGGGCGTCGGTTCTCTTCTGCTTCGAGTCCGACAGCATGCCCTGAACGATTGGCCGGAAGGATGGATCAAGAACACCGGCGGCCCATTTCACACCGTAGTCGATGGCTGTCCAGCCGCGCGCGGTCAGCGAGTCGATATAGGTGTGCAACTTGCCTTCGTTGTTTTGATAAAGCAGCATCTCGGGATACCCTTCACCGCACCAGTAGGCGTTACTTGAAAAGTCACCACCGGGAACGGCGTAACCCCAATTGCCGCGGGCGAATTTGGCGGAACGCTCGAGACCTGCCGCTGCTTCTGCGAGCGGAAGGCTGTCGAAGTCCAAATCAACAAACCGCGCACATCGGGCGGCAGGGTTACCTGGCCGATAGGAACCAATGGCGCCTGCCTGCGTTGGTGGTGGAGCGATCGACGTCAGAGGATCATTCCACTGGACATTCGGCGTTGTGCTGTTGGTCAAGCGTTGGGCGAGGTCCTCGCTCATCTGGACTTGCATGTTGTAAGGAATGATCGAAATCATGACGCGATCGGCGCCGTTCTTTTCGATCACAAACGAGACGAACTCTTTCGCGGCCTCGCGCATGGTTTGCAGCTTCGTACCCCAACCCATCGAGCCGGATATGTCGAGCACAAGAGCAATCTCGATCAACTGCTGGCCTTCGCGCGCGCTCGTGCCCACGCCGCCTGGCAAACTATCGATGCCGAGCAACGGCATAAACGCCGTATCCATGTCGAAACGAACCCGTGCTGCGACCGTGCGCAAGGTCTCTTCATCGCCGCCAGCCGGAACTTCGATGTTGGACGCAACCTCAACGATGTCGGAGTCGTAGCCGGCCTTCGTGAAGTACTGCTTCACGAGCGCTTCAACTTCCGCATCCGTATCCGCATCTTGGTTCAGGCTGGTGGCAGCCACCACGGCGGTATCGAGAGTGTTTTGAACGGCGACGCGTTCACGCTCATATCTCATCAGGTCCACGGCAAGGCCGCAGATCATGACAATCATCAAAAAGATAAAAAGACCGAAGACTGTCAGCGATCCGGTTTCGTCTTTCCGAAAACGCGACGGTTCAATTCTACGACGGTCCCCACCCCGCAGAAACTCGCTCGTCATCAGCATATTGGCAGCCTCACCTAAATTACCCTGAGGTTCGAGTCGCGCTCGAACACACACATCCACTCCTCATTTTTGGCGTCACAATGTGTCAAAACTTAGACCACAGGGCAGTTTTATGATCGAATTCAAAGAGTTGGTGGAAATAGTGTGGCGCTGGTATCAGAATTGGACAAATTTCGAGGACAATTCAGGCACATGTCGATTTCCGTCGCGCCTTTAGCGTATCGTTAGAATTGTCTGTCAGTGACATATTTACGTGTCTGACATGGAGGAGATGGCGAATGGATGGCCAAAGTTTGAAAGAACCAAGTTTTCGCGAGAGCGTCGATCTCATGTTCAACCGCGCAGTTCGGTTGCTCGAGCTGCCGCCGGGTCTTGAAGACAAGATCCGGGTCTGTAACTCAACATATACAGTGCGATTTGGGGTAAAACTGCGGGGCGAAATCCAGACTTTTACCGGGTATCGGTCAGTGCATTCCGAGCATATGGAGCCGGTTAAAGGCGGTATTCGCTACTCCCTCGGTGTCAATCAAGACGAGGTTGAGGCACTCGCCGCATTGATGACCTACAAATGTGCCCTTGTTGAAACGCCGTTTGGGGGCTCGAAAGGCGGGCTTTGTATCGATCCTCGGGAATATGACGAAGACGAACTCGAACGGATCACGCGGCGCTTTGCCTATGAACTCGCCAAGCGCGACTTGATTGATCCGGCGCAGAATGTGCCTGCCCCGGACATGGGCACTGGCGAACGTGAAATGGCCTGGATCGCGGATCAATATGCGCGAATGAACACGACAGATATCAACGCCAAGGCCTGCGTGACCGGGAAGCCGCCCCATGCCGGTGGTATCCAAGGCAGGGTCGAAGCAACGGGACGAGGCGTGCAATATGCACTCCAGGAGTTTTTCCGTCACCCGGACGCGGTCGCCATGGCGCAATTGAATGGCACGCTCGACGGTAAACGCGTTATTGTTCAAGGGCTTGGAAATGTGGGATATCACGCCGCCAAGTTCCTCAGCGAAGAAGACGGCTGCAAGGTGATCGGCATTATCGAGCGCGATGGCGCGCTGGTGGACGAGAGCGGGCTCGATGTGGAAGCGGTGTCTCAGTGGATCCGGACCCATGGCGGCGTGAAAAACTACAGCACGCAATATGTCGAAGATGGTGCCGCAGTCCTCGAAGATGCGTGCGATATTCTTATCCCCGCCGCGCTGGAGGGGGTCATCAACCTCACAAACGCCAAACGGATCCAAGCGCCCTTGATTATCGAAGCGGCCAACGGGCCGGTTACCGCGGGCGCAGATGAAATCCTGCGCGCCAAAGGCACTGTGATCATTCCGGATATGTACGCCAATGCGGGCGGTGTTACGGTTTCGTACTTTGAGTGGGTGAAGAACCTCAGCCATATTCGGTTCGGGCGAATGCAGCGCCGACAAGAAGAGTCGCGTCACCAGTTGATTGTCGATGAACTGGAGCGGATTTCCAGTGACAGCTCAATCAACTGGACACTGTCTCCGGACTTCAAACAGAAATATCTACGTGGGGCCGGGGAGCTTGAACTGGTTCGTTCGGGTCTCGACGATACGATGCGCGGTGCCTATCAGGCCATGCACGACGTATGGCGGTCGCGCGACGATGTGACAGACCTGCGCACCGCCGCCTATATCGTGGCCATCACGCGCGTTGCCTCAAGTTATCGGGCGAAAGGCCTCTAGCGAGTAAACGGCCAAGAGCGCTAACACGTTCATTTCAGTGACAAAAATGAAATATACCCGGGGTAATGTCCCCGGGTTATCTTGGAATTTTTCCGACCCTTTCGTTTCAGGGCTACAACCAGACGGTGCCTTGCGAAGGGTAAGGGCAACAATGCGGCGACGTTCCCGCCGTTCGGGTCAAATACTCTCGACCGGGCTTGCCTCGCGACAGAGGGCAACTTTCCGGCGGGCGAAACCCGTCGCTCGATCCATGGTTTCCCCAATAAATCTGGAGCAGGATGCGTCACTTTTCGTCGTTTCCTGTCGTAAAGTGGCATTGCGGATTAGGTCCATGGCTGCAACTCTCCGCCCATGCGATATTCCGGGTTCAGAGTTCTGTGGGAAGGCCTACGTGGTCAATCGGGGTGGACGCCCGTTTGGCGAGACCCGGAACCGAAATCCGAATACGACGTGCTCATCATTGGCGGAGGCGGGCACGGTCTCTCGACCGCCTTTTACCTTGCAAAGAACCACGGCATCACCAATGTTGCCGTGCTCGAGAAAGGGTATCTCGGTGGCGGCAACGTTGGACGCAACACAACGATTGTCCGCGCCAACTATTTTTTGCCTGGCAACTCAGAATTTTACAGCCATTCCCTGAAGTTATGGGAGGGGCTGGAGGCCGACTTGAATTACAACACCATGCATTCGCAGCGGGGGCTGATAAATCTCTTCCATTCCGATGGCCAAAGGGATGCGTTTGCCCGCCGGGGAAATGCCATGATCAACCAGGGCGATGATGCGATCCTGCTGGATCGCGATGGGGTCCGGAACTACCTGCCGTATCTCGACTTCGACAATCCAAGGTTTCCGGTCTATGGCGGGCTTTATCATCCGCGCGGTGGTACGGCGCGCCACGATGCGGTTGCATGGGGTTATGCGCGGGGCGCGGACATGCGTGGTGTCGATCTGATCCAGAAATGTGAAGTGACGGGCATCGATATCGAAGGGGGGCATGTCACTGGTGTGCAAACGACGCGCGGCGCGATAAAAGCCAAGAAAGTGGCCATCATCGTCGCTGGCCGGTCAAGCCAGGTGGGTGCCATGGCCGGGCTGCGACTGCCTATTGAGAGCCACGTTCTGCAAGCTTTTGTCACCGAAGGACTGAAGCCCTGTATCGACCATGTGGTGAGTTTCGGCATGGGTCATTTTTATATCAGCCAATCCGACAAAGGCGGCTTGGTGTTTGGCGGCGATATCGATTTCTACGCCTCCTATGCGCAGCGCGGCAATTTGCCGATGAAGGAACATGTCATGGAAGCCGGCATGGCGCTGATGCCGATGATCGGGCAAGCGCGCGTCTTGCGATCATGGGGTGGCATCATGGATATGTCTCCCGATGGGTCGCCGGTCATTGATCGCACGCCTATTGATGGTCTCTATCTGAACTGCGGGTGGTGCTATGGCGGCTTTAAGGCGGTGCCCGGATCAGGGTTTGCCATGGCGCATCTGATCGCGACCGGGAACTCCCATGGGACAGCGGCGGGCTTCCGGCTTGATCGCTTCAAAACTGGCACAGGTCTGATGGATGAGGAGGGGACGGGTGCCCAGCATAATCTCCATTGAGCCGCGCGTTGCGCCGCCTATCGGCGTCGCTCCGCCGGGGGAGGTTTTACCTCCCCCGGACCCCCTCCAAGGTATTTTTGACCAGATGAACACACAGGCGGTCCCATGCGTCTGAGATGTCCCCATTGCGGTGAAAGAGACCTGCGCGAGTTCACCTACAAAGGGGACGCCGTTGCACTTTCGCGACCAGTGGAGGGGGGTGATGCGCAAGATTGGGACGATTACTTGCACAATCGCGACAATCCGGCCGGGCTCACCCGTGAGTTGTGGTACCACAATCCTTGCGGGACGTGGTTTGTTGTCGAGCGAGATACCGTAACGCACCTGATCAAGCGCACGCTGACCCTTGCGGAGGCACGCGTATGAGGATCGACGGCAAAGGGTTGATCGACCGCGATGTGGCGGTGCGCTTTACTTTTGACGGCAAAAGTATCGACGGATTTCAAGGAGATACGGTCGCTTCGGCGCTGTTGGCCCAGGGGGTGCGGCTCATGGGGCGCTCTTTCAAGTACCATCGGCCGCGCGGTGCGGTGACAGCAGGTTCCGATGAGCCCAATGCATTGATTTCCGTTGGTCCAGGCATCGACATCGCGCCCAACACGCGGGCAACGATGCAGGAAATCTACCCAGGTCTGATTGCCCGCAGCCAGAACCGATGGCCGTCGCTCAGGCGCGATGCCTTAGCCATCAATGACGTCTTGTCCCCGTTTCTGGCAGCTGGGTTTTATTACAAGACCTTCATGTGGCCGCGGGCATTTTGGGAAGCGCTCTATGAGCCGATTATTCGCCGCGCCGCCGGGTTAGGCGCTTTGTCTGGCGCGCCGGACCCGGATCGATCAGAAAAGGCCTATGCCCATTGCGACCTCTTGGTCATCGGGGCGGGCCCCGCCGGTCTGATGGCGGCGCACCGTGCGGCATCGGCGGGGGCGGATGTGATCCTCGTCACCGAAGACACGATGCTTGGCGGGCGACTTCTGTCCGAGACCGAAGAGATCGGCGGTGAGCCCGCTGCTGGATGGACCGCGAAGATCGGCGCAAAATTGGCGGCACTGCCTAACTTGCGCATTCTCACGCGAACTACAGTGACCGGCGCCTATGACAACGGCACTTATTGCGCTCTGGAACGGGTTGCGCTTCACGTTGCGCCAAGTCGGGACGCACCGCCCACTTGCTTCTGGCGCATTGTGGCAAAGCGCGCCGTGCTTGCCGCCGGCGCTTTGGAGAGGTCTGTCGCTTTTCCCATGAACGACCGGCCGGGCATAATGTCCGCAGCGGCGGTCCGCACCTACCTCAATCGCTACGGCGTCAGCCCTGGACGAAAAGTCGCGATCTATGCCAACAATGGCGATGCCCATCGCACCGCGTCGGATCTGGCGGCGTCGGGCGTCAAGGTTACCGCTGTCATCGACACCCGCGCCGACGCAACAACACAAGGCGACTGGCCGTTTTACCCCGGTGCTGATGTGATCGGCACGCGCGGACGGCTCGGGCTTGAGGGCATCACCATTCGGAAACCCGGGGGAGCGACACTCCAGATCGACGCGGATATTCTGGCTGTATCGGGCGGTTGGAACCCGGCGGTGCATTTGACGTGCCACATGAACGGGCGCCCGGTATGGCGTGACGATATCGCCGCATTCGTGCCAGAAGAGGACGCTGTGCCCGGGCTCGCTGCTTGTGGTGCGGCAAACGGCGTCTTCACGACGGCGGGCTGCCTCGTCGATGGTGCGCGCGCGGCAGAAGAAGCACTGAAAGAACTTGGGTACCAGCCCCAAAAGGGCGACATGCCAAAGGCAGACGACGCGCCGTACCAGATTGAACCCAAATGGGCGGTCGACGCGCCAGGTCGCGCCTGGCTCGATTTGCAGAACGACGTTACCACCAAAGACATCGGTCTGGCGGTCAAGGAGAACTTCCGGTCTGTCGAGCATATGAAACGCTACACGACCCAAGGCATGGCCACCGATCAGGGCAAAGGGTCGAATGTGACCGCGCTCGCACTTCTGGCGGATGCGACCGGACGCACCATCGCGGAAACGGGTACCACGACCTTCCGACCGCCTTACACGCCGGTTCCGATCTCCGCCATGGGGGCCGGGCATGGTGGCAAGGGTTTTGCACCGGAGCGGTTTACGACCAGCCATGCGGCATCCGTCTCGCGCGGCGCGCCAATGATGGAGGCGGGGCTCTGGTACCGTCCGTCCTATTTTCCAAATCCGGGCGAAGACACCTGGCTTGAGGCGTGCAATCGCGAAGTTACAATGCTGCGCAACACGGTCGGCGTGTCGGATGTGTCGACACTCGGCAAGATCGATATCCAAGGGCCCGATGCCGGTGAATTCCTCGATTTCGTTTACATCAACATGTTCTCCACATTGAAGGAAGGACGCGTCCGCTACGGCCTGATGTTGCGCGAAGATGGGCATGTCATGGATGACGGCACCACCGCGCGGCTTGGCCCAGATCACTATCTCATGACCACAACCACCGCTGCCGCAGGCCCGGTGATGGCGCATCTGGAGTTTGTGGCCCAGGGCCTTTGCCCTGACCTGAATGTGCGGCTTACCTCAGCGACCGAACACTGGGCGCAGTTTGCTGTTGCCGGTCCAAAGTCGCGCGCCTTGCTCAATAGCGTGATTGACGAAGACCTGACCGACGTGGCGGTCCCGTTCATGTCCTGTTGGCACGTGACGGTCTCCGGTGTCCCCGCCCGCCTTTTCCGGATCTCTTTTTCGGGTGAGCGGGGCTATGAAATCGCTGTGCCCGCGCGCTATGGCGCCTCTCTTTATCGTCTTTTGGTGGCGCAGGCGGAAAGTTACGGCGGCGGTCCCTATGGGATGGAAGCGCTCAACGTGTTGCGGATCGAAAAGGGCTTCCTCACCCATGCGGAAATCCATGGGCGCGTGACCGCCTTTGACGTGGGTATGCAGGGGATGATGTCGCAAAAGAAGGACTTTATCGGGAAGTCCGCATCGCAACGCCCCGGTCTAATGGACCCGGGTCGGGAGCGTCTTATGGGGCTGCAACCGCTTGATCCTAGCGATGCACTGACAGCGGGTGGCTTTCTATTCAATAAGGGTGCGGACCCGGTGCGAGAGAATGCGCAGGGCTATGTGACCTCGGTCGCCTGGTCTCCGACGCTTGAGACCCATTTGGCGCTCGGTTTTCTCAAACAGGGGCCTGAGCGGGTGGAGGAGGAATTGCGCTTCGTGGATCACCTGCGCGAAACGGATATTCCTGTGCGCGTCACCAACCCCGTAGCCTTCGATGCAGAGGGGGGGCGGATGCGTGGTTAAGCTCGTCGCTGCTCTGGTCACGGAAGGTCGCTTGCCGCTCAAGATCGGTGAGGCGATTTTGGAGGATGCACAACCCGAGGCCATCACATGGATCTCGCCGTTGGATGGCAAACTGGGCGCTGTGAAAAAGGCCCTTGGCGGGTTTCCGGGGCCGGGGGAAGTGCTAGAGGTAAAAGCCGGACGTGCGCTTTCCGTCGGCCCGGGGCAGGCACTCGTTTTGGGTGCTGCACTGTCTTATAAAGGCGCCGCCGTTGTCGATCAGTCGGATGGCTGGACCGTCGTTTCCCTCAATGGTGCGACATCGCGCGATGTGCTGGCCCGGCTCACGCCCTTGGACCTGCGCGATGCCTCGCTGTCGGAAGGGACCACGGCGCGCACGATGATCGGTCATATGACAGCGAGCATCACCCGGATGGGTGCGTATCGCTACGAGATCATGGTTTTTCGCTCCATGACCCAAACGCTCCTGCACGAGATGGAACGCGCGATGCGTCACGTCGCAGCGCGCGCCGCTCTGTAACCGGCGAGGCCCTTTTTCAGCCGCACGCGCCAACCAAAAACGCGATAGCCCAAATTTCGCGCATAGCTATGCTGCTGAAGACCGTTCTCGTAGTGCAACCACTAACGCGGTAAGCGCGACGTGATGTTTGTAACGGACGACGCCTCCACCGCACCAAACGGCAGAGAGCTCGCCTCCCAAACCTTGAGCCCAAGATCGTTCGTCGCAAACACAGGACGGCCGATTTGATTGGAGCGGACATAGAAGAACTGCCCTCCTTCGAAGACGCCGATCACCTGACCGTTCAGCCAAGTATACTCGCGGATCCCGAGCATATCGCACCCTCAAGAATCGTGTATTCACCGCGCGCCTCGAGACAGCGTTTGGGCCACGCCCACATGCGTTCGGGGCGCGTGGGGAATGCCGGATCGTGCGATACGCTGAGCATCGATGTGTCCCCGACCGCGTCGTAAAGGTACTCGGCGATGCATTCGTCGGGCAAGCCCTCCACTGGAGGCCTTGGCTTTCCTCCTCATCATCGAGGTCAAAGACGTTGTGAATGGTTTGTTGCGATTGCGTCAACCGACGGACGACCTGTTGGCTAAGCCTTTAAGCGCCCCTTTACATGACATTAGTTACTAATCGCTTCAAAACGTTGAAACAAAGACTTCGCGAGTAGTTCATCTTTCCACTCATCTCTATGCTCAGGGAGAACAGAGGACTCTGCTTTCGGCACAACCCCAAAAAATCCAGTTGGCTTTAAAACTACGAAGGACTCGTTTTCCATATGATGTGGTTCGGCATAGATGATGGCCTCCTCAATGCTCTCAAACCCTATTAGATCGACCTGTGTGTTCAGGTTAATTTCTTTTGGCTTAGTGCCATCGCGTATTTCAATAAGAAGTACCATCAGAAGCGATCCCAGAAGCTTTTGTCAGTTGATCTCTTGTCCCAAGGTCGATGGCGCGATTTTCCGTGATTGTATCCACCTCGCGACCGGTGATAATGTGGCCACTTGCCATTTGATGTGTTCCAGCTCCTATTCCACCACGGCCTGTTGGGTTTTGGGAAGAACCACTTGTTTCCAAACGGTGCAAACTTCGTCCGCCAAAGGCGAATTCTGAACCCTTAACAAATGGAAGGCTAACGCTAGCGGTCAGTCCACCTATTGCTGCATTTTGCAAGATTTCACCCAACGAGTAGCAATCGTCTTCGTCAAGCTACCAACCTACAAGCGCCCCACCGACCGCACCGAGCCCTGATCTGCACAATGGGTTAGCGATACACCCCATAAGCTGTGGGACAAACTCACCAGTTGGATCAGTGTACCGCCCCGGGTTCTGCAGCGCATACCCATACAAACTCGCGCCATCCACCAGCCCAGCGGGTCGCCCTGCAGATACCAGCCGGTGGTAGGGTCATAGTCCCACATCCAGCGCTGGACACCACCGACCGTCCGAAGAATACTATCGCCATGAGTCTCCCACCCGGGTTCCTTGATGAGTTGAAATCGCGCACCTCGCTCGCTCAAGTGGTGGGACGAAAGGTGACGTGGGACCAGCGCAAATCCAATCAATCCAAGGGCGATCTGTGGAGCCCTTGCCCGTTTCACCAGGAAAAGACCGCGTCATTCCACGTCGATGACCGGAAGGGCTTTTACTACTGCTTTGGATGCCATGCGAAGGGCGACATGTTCAGCTTCGTCCGCGAGACCGAGAATGTGGGGTTTATGGAGGCGGTTGAAATCCTCGCCCGTGAGGCGGGTATGCAAATGCCAGCACGCGATCCAAAAGCGCAGGAAAAGGCCGACCGTCGGACAGAGCTTACCCAAGTCATGGAACAAGCTGTTGGCTTCTTTAAGCTCCAACTTAAGACCGGTGCCGGGGGGGCTGCGCGCGATTACCTCACCGGTCGCGGCCTTGACCAGGCGGCCCTTGATCGCTGGGACATCGGCTTTGCGCCGCCCGGTTGGCAAAACCTTTGGGATCATTTGACCGGCAAGGGCGTCGCCGAGGACCTGATCCTCGCCGCGGGTCTCGCCAAGGCGTCCACCCAGGGCAAGAAGCCCTATGACACTTTCCGCGACCGCATCATGTTCCCGATCCGTGATCCACGCGGCCGCGCAATTGCGTTTGGCGGGCGGGCGATGGACCCAAATGATAACGCCAAATACCTGAATTCGCCCGAGACCGAGTTATTCGACAAAGGGCGCAGCCTCTATAACCACGGGCCGGCGCGGGAGGGTGCGGGGGCACACCCGCTTCTGGTGGCGGAAGGTTACATGGATGTGATTGCGCTCTCCGAAGCCGGTTTCAAGGCCACCGTGGCCCCGCTGGGGACAGCCGTGACAGAGGATCAGTTGCAGCTTCTATGGCGTATGCATGACGAGCCAATCATTGCGCTTGATGGGGACAAGGCAGGCATCCGTGCGGCCATGCGTGTGATAGACTTAGCCTTGCCGCTCCTTGAAGCGGGGAAGGCGCTGCGCTTCTGTTTGATGCCAGAGGGGCAGGACCCGGACGATCTCCTGAAAGCGCAAGGCGCGCCCGCCATGCAAAAGCTCATAGACCAGTCGATCCCCTTGGTCCAACTGCTCTGGCAACGGGAAACTCAAGGAAAGAACTTCGACAGCCCGGAGCGCAAGGCGGCGCTGGACCGCGACCTGCGCACGGCGATCATGAAGCTGAAAGACCCCTCCCTTCGGCGCCACTATGGAGCAGAGATAAACCGGTTGCGGCGCAGTCTGTTCGATGGCGCGCAAATCCAATCGAAGCGTCGTTGGCAACCCCGTGGCGCACGCTTTGATGTTGCAAAGCCGACCGTAGAAACGAAGGCGAGCTCTTTGGCGGCCACCAATGCCGCGTTCGAGGAACACCTCAAGGAAGCGGTGATCCTCGCCACGCTAGTGACCCACCCCTATTTGATCGAAGAGTTCGAAGCCGAGCTTGAGAGGCTGGAATGTACGCAATCTGCGCACGAAGAAATTCGCCAGGCGCTCCTTGGTGCGCCAACGCAGGATCGCGGAGAAATTGAAGCAAAATGCGGCTCCGAAGCCCTTGAAAAGCTCTTCCAGCCGCGCCACGTACGCATTTCACCGGGCGTGCGAGCCGATGCGCCACGAGAGGTTGCGGTCTTATCGGTGGCGGAGGAACTCGCAAAGCTGTCAGCCCGCCGGGGCGCGCGTTCCGAAATTGAGGATGCTGCGCGCGATATCGAAGGGTTGGCAGACGAAGGTTTGACATGGCGGCTGAGACAGGCCTCCGAAGAGCTCGCTCAATCAGGGCGCACTGGACGTGAAGACAAAACGGAATACGATTTAGGGCCGAACGGTGCCAGACTGAAAAGAGACGAAAAGCGGGATTTCGAATCACTCATAGAGCGGATTGATTATTCTAAGGGCGGGCGCAGTGACCGTAGCTGAATCGGCCCATGTGTTAGGAATTACTTAAGGTGCGGGTTGCGATTCTGTGATTCGCGCTAGATGATTCGTAACGGGGCGAATCACCAACCTAGGCGGGAGAAGCGGATGGCTGCCAAGGACACGAACGAAGATCAGAAGGCCGACGGTGAAGAGGGCGACGTCCTCGACATGAGCCAAACTGCGGTCAAGAAGATGATCGCAGAGGCGCGGACAAAAGGGTATATCACCTACGACCAGCTGAACCGTGTGCTGCCGCCGGATCAGGTTTCCTCCGAACAAATCGAAGATGTGATGTCGATGCTGTCCGAAATGGGCATCAATATCATTGAAGACGAAGAGGCCGAAGAGGACGGCGAAGAAGCGAAGTCAACGGATGTGGTTGAGGCGTCTACCTCCCGCGAAGTGGCCGTCGCCGCGACCGAAACCGAAAAGCTTGACCGCACGGACGACCCGGTTCGCATGTATCTCCGCGAGATGGGAAGCGTTGAACTGCTCTCCCGCGAAGGCGAGATTGCGATTGCAAAGCGGATCGAAGCGGGCCGCAACACGATGATTGCGGGGCTCTGCGAAAGCCCGCTGACCTTCCAGGCGATTACTATCTGGCGTGAGGAACTTCTGAACGAAGACATCCTGCTGCGCGATGTGATTGATCTTGAGACAACATTCGGCCGCTCCATGGGCGAGGACGGGGACGAGGACGGCGAAGCGCCTGTTGTCGCCGCCGCCACCACCACTGTGGAAGCCAAGCCAGAATCCGCGGACGAACCGGAGTTGGATGCCGATGGCAATCCAATTCAAAGCGACGACGATGACGACGAAGATGATGCCGCCAACATGTCGCTTGCGGCCATGGAAGCGGCGCTGAAGCCGCGCGTGCTCGAAATCCTCGATAACATTGCCAAAGACTACACCAAGCTGTCCGACATGCAGGACAATCGCATGTCCGCGACCCTTAACGAGGATGGCAGCTTTTCCGATAAGGAAGAGAAGAAATACCAGAAGCTGCGGCAGGAAATCGTTGATCTGGTGAATGAGCTTCACCTGCACAACAACCGGATCGAGGCGCTGATTGACCAGCTTTACGGCATCAACCGCCGGATCATGTCTATTGACTCGAACATGGTCAAACTTGCCGACCAGGCCCGCATCAACCGGCGTGAATTTATCGAAGAATATCGCGGCTATGAGCTCGACCCGACGTGGCTGGAGCGGATGAGCGAAAAATCCGGACGCGGCTGGCAGACTTTGCTGGAACGCTCGACCGGCAAGATCGAAGAACTGCGCGGTGATATGGCCACTGTGGGCACCTATGTGGGGGTCGATATCCCGGAGTTCCGGCGCATCGTCCAGCAGGTGCAGAAGGGCGAAAAAGAAGCCCGCCAGGCCAAGAAGGAAATGGTCGAAGCGAACCTGCGTCTGGTGATCTCGATTGCCAAGAAATACACGAACCGTGGCCTGCAATTCCTTGATCTTATTCAGGAAGGCAATATCGGCCTCATGAAGGCTGTGGACAAATTTGAATATCGCCGGGGCTACAAATTCTCGACCTATGCCACGTGGTGGATCCGTCAGGCGATTACCCGTTCAATCGCCGACCAGGCCCGCACGATCCGTATCCCGGTGCATATGATCGAAACGATCAACAAGCTGGTCCGCACCGGTCGCCAGATGCTCCACGAGATTGGCCGCGAGCCAACGCCGGAAGAGCTGGCCGAAAAGCTGCAAATGCCGCTCGATAAGGTCCGCAAGGTGATGAAGATCGCCAAAGAGCCGATTTCCCTCGAAACGCCCATCGGCGACGAAGAGGACAGCCAGCTCGGTGATTTCATCGAAGACAAGAACGCAGTACTGCCGCTGGACAGCGCCATTCAGGAAAACCTGAAAGAGACGACGACCCGCGTCCTTGCCTCCCTCACGCCCCGCGAAGAACGTGTTTTGCGGATGCGCTTCGGGATCGGCATGAACACGGACCACACTCTGGAAGAAGTCGGCCAACAATTCAGTGTGACCCGCGAACGCATCCGCCAGATCGAGGCGAAGGCGCTCCGGAAGCTAAAGCATCCGAGCCGGAGCCGGAAGCTGCGGAGTTTCTTGGATCAGTGAGCTGTTGCTTCTAGCCGCGCATAGTTAAACTACTTCGGCGTTCATCGTCATCGTTTGTGGCCCGATCCCGCCATCTGGACGCGTCCGAATTTGGACAAGACGCCATACAACGGTATCACCATTTTGGAGGCCTCGAGGCGGTTGTCCCTCGTCGTTCCGCTCGAATATCTCGGTGAAAGGGACCACCTTTCTGGGCCCAAATTTTCTGTTTAAGTCAACAAAATTTGTATCATAGACGTAATACTGCCATGCCATCAAACCGGTTTTGTTCCGGTCAAGCGCAACAAAGGGCTTAGTTGGCAAGTCTTCCTTTATTATTCCGGCTTCGTCGGCATTTGCATAAATGCCGTCAGGGTAAGCGCGGGTTGAGTAGCTACCAGCATCATCTTTTTGCCCTGATTTTGCAGACCCACCGGCATGCGTGATCGAAATTGAGTCAATAAACACTTTCTTGCCTAGGTCTTCGGTGTCGAAGGTGAGCTTTGCGCCTACGCTGCCGCCATTACCGACCGGAACAATTACATTGTTTACTGCATCCATAAGAGCTTTAACCGGGCTACCGTCGTCCACCTCGACTTCGAAAAAACGATAGTAGAAACCTGCAATATCTAAATTTACCTTAGCCATAATGTACCTCTCCAAGTGTAAAATCGTTTTTGGTGTCAGATTTGTTGATCCGCAAAGTGTAATTAGCACGTGACAGTTCCTCAAGTGCATACTTCTAGTGAAGGAAACCGACCTGAAGCTGATGATGAGGAAATGATTTTCTCACCGCGGGCCTAGCGACAAGCTTCACAAAATTGCTAGCTTCGACTTGCATCCCAATCGCGAGACACACCCCATGCGCATCCTCAAATGGCTCCTCGGCATCGTCGCACTCCTCGCCATCGTCTTCGTCGGCATTGGCATGCTTCTCCCCCGGGATGTTACTGTCGCCCGCTCCATTGAGATCGACGCACCGCCCGAGGACGTTTTCCCCTACGTGAACTCCCTCAAAGCAACACAGGAATGGTCGCCATGGCTGGAACGCGACCCGAACGTGGCGCTCACCTACAACGACATCGAAACCGGCGTGGGCGCTGCGATGGAGTGGGCTTCGGATGAATCCACCGTCGGCAATGGCAAGCAGGAGATCACCGCCTCCACCGAAAACCAAAGTGTGACAACCGCGCTCGACTTTGGCGATATGGGGTTGGCGGAAGCGCGGTTCCTACTTGAGCCATCTGCCGGCAAAACCATCGTCACCTGGACACTCGATACCGACATGGGGGCAGGGCCGATGGGCCGCTGGATGGGTCTGATGATGGATGGTTGGGTTGGCGGCGACTACGAAGCCGGGCTCGCCAATCTTAAGTCCCTCGTCGAAGGCTAGTCGCCCCGCAACGCCTCTGCTACCCTCCCGTGAAACAGGAGGTACCCCATGGGCACACTCATCCGATTTCTCGTCACTCATGGTATTGCGCTCGCCATCGGTTTCGGCCTGGGCGTTTATTTCTTGCCAATCCTGACCGCGCCTCCATCACCGGACAGCGCAAAGCTCGAAGAAATGGCAGCGGAAGCGCTCTATACGGCAGAACTCACCCGCGATTTGCGTGGGTCGGACTTTGTGCACTGGGGCGAAGGGACAATCAGTGTTTCGGCTAGCGAAGTGACCCATCAGGGAAAGCTCGCGCCGGGTCCAGATTACAAACTCTACCTCACCCAAGGGCTCGTGGACCACGAGGACACGTTCGACCGTGCCAAGGCGCTTCAGATTGGCGATATCAAGACTTTCGGCGGGTTCATCGTGGAGGTGCCAGAGGGGGTAAATGTCGACAACTATGACAGTATCCTTGTCTGGTGCGAGGCGTTCAGCGAATTCATCACTGCCGCCAGCTATCGCTGAGCGGCACAGCCATTGGAGGCGCAATATGTCCCTGTTCTCAAAGCTATTTGGTGGCGGAGGGTCCGCACCCGAGCCCGAGCGCGAGACCTATGAGGGCTTCATCATAACGCCCAATCCAGCGCGCGAAGGTAGTCGGTTCCGTATTGGCGCTTTGATTGAGAAAGACGGGCAAAGCCATCAGTTGATCCGGGCGGATATGCTTGAAACGCTGGACGAAGCCAACGACGCCTCGATCCGTAAAGCCAAACAAATGATCGATGAGCAGGGGGCACGGCTCTTTGGGTGAGCGCTGCAGTCAGCTCGGGCGCCACGCCTCGCTTTGGCAAACAGCACTGGGCAGCGGTGGCGCGGCCCAATACGGTGACCCGGGCGAAAGATGACGCATCGGATCACCATCGATACGGAAGGCGCGGGGCTTTATGAGTTCACCCGTCATCTGCATCCCCTCGCCAAAGGGGATGGCATCATGAACGTGTTTGTGCGCCACACATCCTGTTCGCTTCTCATCCAGGAAAATGCCGATCCGGACGTGCAAGTTGACTTGAACGCGTTCTTCAATCGGCTCGTGCCATCGGCCGATGAACCCTCAATGCACTACCTGACCCACACGCTGGAAGGGCCGGACGATATGCCCGCCCATATCAAGGCGGCGTTGTTGCCGGTGAGCCTGTCCATCCCCGTTTCGGAGGGGCGCTTGCTCCTTGGCACGTGGCAGGGCGTCTATCTGTTTGAGCACCGCACGCGTCCCCATCACCGCGAAGTTGTCGCGCAGATGATGCACGCGCTTTAGGGCACTAGCCCTCTGGCTGCTCGAGATGCTGCATTGGCGGCATGTCCGGATGGTCGACAGCGTGCATGACGGCACGGCACAGAAAATCACCCGCTTTTGTCACATCTTCCGGCACGACGAGTATCTCTTTCCGGAACGACTTCAGAATGCGGGACGCCTCTTTCGAGATCAGGTCGACATCTTTACCGATGACGTAGCCTGACCCTTCGAGGCCGGCGGTAATGCGCATGGCCGCGTCTGCAGATGCCGAGATTATCCCGTCCGGGGAAAAGCCCGATTGATAGCGCGCGATGATGGCATTGAGGATCGCAGGCGCGCTTTGGTAGGAGGTGACATCTTCGATGAGCTCAAATTGGACGTTACTTTTTGCTGCTTCCGCGCGCGCGGCACGGATCATCTCAATGGCGTAAAATTCCGTTTGCGGCGGGGCCAGCATCAAAATCCGTTTCCGACCGCGCGCAACCAGATTCTGGACGCAGAGTTTTCCGAAAGTTGCGTTGTCGAAATCATAAAACGGATGCCGATCCGACCAACTCGTCTGCCCGTGGGTGGCAAAAGGGAAACCGATGCGCATCAAGTAGGCAACCCGCGGGTCTTCAGGGCGCGTCTGGTTCAGGATCAAGCCGTCGGCAGAACGCGTTTCGACCACATATCGCACCGGGTCCATAGGGTCTTGATCGGGAAAGTAGGGTGTCACAATCATATGGTACGGCGTGTTTCGCGTGGCCGCCGCGATTGACGTGATCAGGCGGGCCGTATGATTGATGACCTCATGCTGCGTGGACAGGATCAGGGCTATAACGTTCGTCTTCCCGGTGCGCAGGCGCAGTCCGGCGCGGTTCGGCTGATAGCCGATGTCGCGGGCAATTTCGCGCACACGTGCTTTCGTTGCCTCGCCGATATCGGGGGCATTATTGAGTGCGCGTGACACCGTCGGCACGGCGAGACCGGACAGTTTCGCAATGGTCTTTAACGTCGGGCGTCCGCTTGTTTTAGCCTCGGATGACATGGACATCCTCTCACTCCATCCCGACTGTCCTATCGTTGAAACGCCCATTTATCCAGCTTGAAACGAATTTCGTAATCGTTATAGTTCGATTCGTAATCGATTTAGGTCTCAGGGAGGAGCTTATGAAAACGATCACGACCCTAATGTTGGGGACGGCCATCACAGCCGCGAGTGCGGCTTCGGCGGTCGAACTTGAGGTTACCCATTGGTGGACATCCGGCGGGGAAGCAGCTGCTGTTACCGAGTTTGCCAAGGCCTTCACCGAAGAAACCGAACACACATGGATTGACGGCGCCATAGCTGGGTCAGGCGGCACCGCGCGCCCGATTATCATCAGCCGTATCCTCGGCGGTGATCCGATGCATGCCACACAGTTGAACCATGGTCGTCAGGCGGAAGAGTTGATTGAGGCCGGGCTGCTCCTCGACCTCACAGATGTGGCTGAAGCCGAAGGGTGGCGCGACGTCGTCAACCCGCCAGCACTTCTCGATGCCTGCACCTTCGAAGGCCGCATTTATTGCGCGCCGGTAAACATCCATTCCGCCCAATGGCTGTGGTTGAGCCATGGCGCGTTCGACAAAGCGGGTCTCGCCGTGCCAGCAAACTGGGACGAATTCGTAGCCGCCGCACCTAAGCTCCAGGACGCGGGCATCACGCCGCTCGCCATGGGGCAGCAGGGGTGGCAGCAAAACCTCGCATTCGGCACACTTCAGATTGGCATTGCGGGCATCGATGCGTGGAAAGAAGTCAATGTGAACCGAAACGCCGATTTCGCCGCCGGTGACGAATACGCCAAAGTATTCGAAGCTGCTGCCGCTGCGCGCGAGCTGGCGCGGGATTCGAATGTGCAGGACTGGAACCTCGCGACAAATATGGTCATCACCGACACTGCAGGTGCCCAGATCATGGGTGATTGGGCGCAAGGCGAGTTCCAGATTGCCGGTGAAGTCGCCGGGCAGGACTACACGTGCCTACCGGGTCTGGGGTTCAACGAAGTGCTCGATACCGGCGGCGATGCCTTCTACTTCCCGAAGCAGGACGACCCCGCCATCGAAGCCGCACAAAAGGAAATGGCGGCGCTTCTCCTGAGCCCTGACGTGCAAGTCAGCTTCAATCTCGCCAAGGGCTCTTTGCCCGTGCGCGGCGATGTCGATCTGGCGGCAGCCAATGATTGCATGAAAAAAGGCCTCGAAATCTTGGCCAATGGGGCGATCCTCCCATCCGGGGACATCAATTTTTCGGCTGATACACAAACCCAGGTCGAAGACTTGATGGCCGAGTTCTGGTCCTCTGATATGGCTGCGACAGACGCGCAAGAGCGCTTCGCAGAAATTATAGCCGACGCGGACTGACCCGCCTGCGATGGCGACTGGGGGCCTGGCCAACTCACGAGGGTCAGGCCCCCGAGTGAGGGGAGGGACATATGAACGAAGAAAAGACGTGGTTTCTGTCCGGAAACCGCCCGATGCGCCACCATGGCTGACGTCTCGAAACGGCCGAACCGGCTCACACGGAATTTGACCGCCAAAATCGCGTCCTTGCCCATGATCGCGACAGCGCTGGTGATTTTCATCGGGTGTACCTGTTGGACGATCTATCACTCCTTCACCCGTTCACGCCTTCTGCCCGCGCCAGACAAATGGGTGGGGCTCGACCAATATGAACGGCTTTGGAGCACCCGGCGCTGGCTCGTCTCTATCGAAAACCTGGCCATTTACGGCATTTGCTCGCTGGTTCTGTCGCTTGTCATCGGCTTCACCCTCGCCGCATTGCTCGACCGAAAAATCCGGGGCGAGAACGTGTTCCGCACCGTGTTTCTCTATCCCTTCGCGCTCTCTTTCATCGTCACCGGTCTGACCTGGCAATGGATACTCAACCCCGATTTCGGCCTGCAGAAGGTCGTGCAAGGCTGGGGCTGGGAGAGTTTCGCCTTCGATCCGCTGAACAGTTCCGATTATGCGATCTACGGCATCCTGATCGCCGGCATCTGGCAAGGCTCAGGCTTTATTATGGTCATCATGCTGGCCGGTCTGCGCGGGATCGATGAGGAGATTTGGAAAGCGGCGCGGGTGGACGGCATTCCCACCTGGAAGACCTATGTCGTCGTCATCATTCCAATGATGCGCCCGGTTTTCGTCACCGCTCTGGTATTGATCGCAAGTGGGATCATTAAGGTCTACGATCTCGTCGTTGCGCAGACCAATGGCGGCCCGGGCATTTCGTCAGAAGTACCGGCCAAATACGTGATCGAAATGATGTTCCGGGCGCAAAACCTCGGCCAGGGGTTTGCGGCCTCAACGATTATGCTCCTGTCGGTGCTCGTCGTGCTGATCCCCTGGGCCTATCTCGAATTTGG
Organism: Pseudomonadota bacterium; assembly: GCA_039024895.1. Taxonomy (GTDB): domain Bacteria; phylum Pseudomonadota; class Alphaproteobacteria; order Rhodobacterales; family Rhodobacteraceae; genus JAJDOD01. The sequence goes on from JBCCPJ010000020.1 coordinate 29,280, forward strand.
AGGTAAGCGCCGTGGCTGATCTCTCCGCCGCCGCAATCGAACCGCGTGGCCGAAAGCCCAAACGGCGCCTTTCTGCGCGGAATGTGATGCTCTACGGTACGCTTTTGTTGGTGTCGGTCTACTACCTCTTGCCGCTCTACGTGATGATCGTCACCTCGCTAAAGGGCATGCCAGAAATTCGCCTTGGCAACGTCTTCGCACCTCCGGTCGACATCACGTTTCAACCTTGGGTCAAGGCCTGGGCGGAAGCCTGCACCGGCATCAACTGCGATGGGCTCTCGCGCGGTTTCTGGAACTCCGTCGCGATCCTGATCCCTTCCGTCACCATCTCTATCGCTGTCGCCAGCGTCTCGGGATACGCGCTGGCCAATTGGCGGTTCAAAGGGTCGGAAACCTTTTTCACCATTCTCATCTTCGGCGCGTTCATTCCCTATCAAGTCATGATCTACCCGATTGTGATCCTGCTCCGCGATGTGGGCGGGTTCCTTGGCATCCAACTCATGGGGTCAATCTGGGGCCTTGTCATCGTCCACACGATCTTCGGGATGCCCATTCTGACCCTGCTTTTCCGGAATTATTTCACCTCAATCCCGGAGGAACTCTTCAAAGCAGCGCGCGTCGACGGCGCGGGGTTTTGGGGCATCTTCCTGAAGATCATGGTGCCCATGTCGCTGCCGATTTTCGTTGTCGCCATGATCCTGCAAGTAACGGGCATATGGAACGATTTCCTCTTCGGCGTGATCTACACGAAGCCCGAAACCTATCCAATGACGGTTCAGCTCAATAACATCGTCAATTCGGTTCAAGGCGTGAAGGAATACAACGTCAACATGGCGGCAACCCTGCTGACCGGCCTGGTGCCGCTCACCATCTATTTCGTCTCGGGTCGCCTGTTTGTGCGCGGCATCGCGGCGGGTGCCGTGAAGGGATGACCATGGGGGTACGCCAAATAAAAAGGCTATTTCACCGGTCCGAAAATACCTCGGAGGGGTCCGGGGAGGCAGCGCCTCCCCGGTGGATCGACGCCGGAGGCGGCGAAAGAAGAAGGGTAGGGACGTGAACCACTCCGTCGAAATCAAGAACCTCGACCTGAGCTTTGGCGCCATCGATGTGCTGAAGAACCTCAACCTCGAAATTGCCGATGGCGAGTTCCTCGTTCTGCTCGGATCATCCGGCTGCGGCAAGTCCACCTTGCTCAATTGCATCGCCGGACTTTTGGAGATCAGCGACGGCCAGATTTTCATCAAGGGCAAGAACGTCACCTGGTCGGAGCCTTCCGAGCGCGGGATCGGGATGGTGTTCCAGTCCTATGCGCTCTACCCGCAGATGACGGTCGAAGGGAACCTGTCCTTCGGCCTAAAGAATGCCCGCATGCCAAAGCCGGAGATCGCGAAACGCGTCGCACGCGCCGCCGAAATCCTGCAAATCGAGCCGCTGCTCAAGCGCAAGCCGGGCGCGCTTTCCGGCGGTCAACGTCAACGGGTCGCCATTGGACGGGCCCTGGTTCGCGATGTGGATGTCTTTCTCTTTGACGAGCCGCTTTCCAATCTCGACGCAAAACTGCGCGCCGATCTCAGGGTGGAACTGAAACAACTCCATGCCCGGCTCGGCAATACCATGGTGTACGTGACCCACGATCAGGTGGAGGCCATGACGCTCGCCGACCGGATCGCGATCATGAAGGACGGCATCATTCAACAACTGGCGCCCCCCTCGGAAATCTACAATCGACCGGTGAACAAATATGTCGCCGACTTCATTGGCTCGCCGGCCATGAACTTTCTCAGTGGCCGCGTCGAAAATGGGAACTTCAGCGGCAAAGGCGTCAGTTTCCCGATGCTCGGCTACAGCTTTGTGAAGGGCGAGTTCTCCGGCGCCGCGAGCTTCGGGATCCGGCCTGAACATATCGCAACCGGCGAGGCTGTGGCTGCCATGCCCGTTCGGCTGGACGTCCCCGTAAGCGTCGTCGAACCGCTCGGCGCGGACACATTGGCCCTCACCGAAGTGGGGGGTGCAAAGTTCTGGGTCCGCATGGACGGGGAAGTGGCCGTCAAACCGGGAGAAACACTCGCGTTGGGTTTCGACCCGTCTCGCGGCTCGCTCTTCGATGCCATGGATGAAACGCGCCTATGAACGAAACACCGAAACTTGTCGGTCAGGACTTGGCAGGACTGTGGTCGCTTACAGAGGCAGGCGAAAGTAATGCGGTCGATATGGCGATCCCGGGCGACGGGATTTCCGCCCTGGTCGCTGCGGGGGTTTTGCCAGAGCCCTATCACAGAAAAAACGAAGAAGCCTGCCGTTGGGTGTCCGAACGCGATTGGGTGCTGACCCGCCACATGACCCTCGACGATCCCAACCACGATTTGGTGATTGAGGGGCTTGACTGCATGGCAACGGTGCGCTGGAACGGACAAACCGTCATCGAAGGCCAGAACGCCTTTCGCACCTATCGTGCCGCGCTCGACGATATCGCCTGCACCGGCGAGAACACAGTGGAGATTACCTTCCACTCGGCTGTTCGTGTAGCCGCGGAACGCCAGGCGGCGCAGCCCTATCCGGTGCCCTTCATCTGGAACAGCCCCATTCCCAACGGCAACATGCTGCGCAAACCCGCCTGTGACTTTGGGTGGGACTGGAACATCGCATTGGCCCCCTTCGGCATCTCAGGCGGTATCCGCCTTGAGCCCAGACGTCCCGCACGGATCGACGCCTTGCGGGTGAGCCAGCATCACGGGGCGGGTGCGGTGGATATCGAGGTGGAGGTCTTGCTCGACACCGAATGCGCGCAAACCGAACTACAGCTTGCCTTCAATGGCGAAACCCAAAATTACGTGGCCGACGGTTGCTTTGCTACAGCGCAGTTCCGGGTAACCGATCCCGAGCTTTGGTGGCCCGCCGGGCAGGGCGCGCAGCCGCTTTACACCCTCACAGCCACCTGTGGCGACCAGGTTGAACAGCGGCGCATTGGGTTGCGCGACATCGCTCTTGTTTCCGAACCGGATGACATCGGTCGCAGTTTCGAACTAAGCGTCAACGGCCGCGATATCTTCTGCAAAGGTGCCAATTGGATTCCCGCCGACGCGCTTCTGGGCCGGATCACACGGGAAAAGACACGAGACCTCCTGCAATCTGCCGTTGACGCGAATATGAACATGATCCGCGTCTGGGGCGGTGGGCGCTACGAGGCGGACTGGTTCTATCACCTCTGCGATGAGTTGGGCCTCATGGTTTGGCAAGACGCCATGTTCGCCTGCAATCTCTATCCGGCAGATGATGGCTTCCTGTCCGACGTGGCGGCTGAGCTGCGGGAAAATGCGCTTCGCCTCAATCACCACGCCTGCCTCGCGCTTTGGTGTGGCGACAACGAGTTGATCGGCGCGCTCGGTTGGTTCGACGAAAGCAAAAAGGACCGCGACCGCTACCTCGTCGCCTATGACCGGTTGAACCGGACCATCGAGACCGCACTGAAAGAAGCGGTGCCCGACGTGAATTGGTGGCCGTCCTCCCCAAGCCCCGGACCGATGAGTTTCGGCGATGCCTGGCACGATGACACGCGCGGCGACATGCACTTCTGGTCGGTTTGGCACGAAGGCCGCGACTTTGAACATTACCGCGACGTCGCGCCGCGCTTCTGTTCGGAGTTTGGTTTCCAGAGTTACCCTTCGATGGATGTGGTCCGCCGCTTTGCCGATCCGGAGGATTTCAACATTGCGTCGCCCGTCCTCGAAGCCCACCAAAAGGACCGGGGCGGCAACGCGCGGATCGCAGAGACGATGTTCCGCACATTCCGTTTCCCAGAGGGGTTCGAGAACTTCGTCTATCTCAGCCAGGTGCAACAGGGCCTCGCCATTGAAACCGCGGTGCGCCATTGGCGGGCGCAAAAGCCCCGCTGCATGGGCGCGCTCTACTGGCAACTCAATGACACATGGCCCTGCGCCAGTTGGTCGTCGCTCGACCACGGCGGCGGATGGAAGCTGTTGCATCACATGGCGCGGCGCTTCTTCGAACCCGTGACAGTGAGTGTCCTTCCCACGGAAACTGGCTTTGACCTTGCCGCCATCAACGATGCGCCGAACCCCTGCGACCTCTCCGTCAGGGCGGAGGCCCTGTCTATGGATGGCACTGCGCGACTGTTGTTCGAAGGTGAGTGCCATGCGCCAACGGATCGCTCTGCTCAGATCACATCCATCCCGGCCGCTTCCTTGAGCGAGAGTGAAATCCTCCACCTCACCTGGATTTCCGACCACGGGCCTGGCACCGCGCATTTTGCGCCCAAGCCCTATAAGTCCTACGATTTACAGCCCGCCAAATTACTCCTAAAGGCGCGGCAAGAGGGGCCGTTGCACCACTTGACGCTGTCCGCTGACGCCCTTGCGCTTTACGCCAGCGTGGAAGCCTCCCAGCTCGGGCGGTTTAGCGATAACGCGATGTTGCTGCGGCCGGGCAATCCCACCCATCTAACCTTCCAGCCCGATGACCCGAGCCAACCCGTCCGCTTCACCACCCGCGACCTGCATGCCGCGACCTATTCGAAAGAATCCACATGACCTCTTTTTCATACCAGCTCTATAGCTCCCGCAACTATCCGCCGCTTGCGACGACGCTGAATATGCTCGCTGAAATCGGTTATGGACAGGTCGAAGGTTATGGTGCGTTGGTGACCGACGACACCGATCTTCGCGGGCTGAAAGCCATGCTCGACAATATCGGTCTGACAATGCCAACCGCACATATCGGTCTCGATATCCTCCGCCATCGTCCGGAGCGCGCCGTCGAGATTGCCCGCGCGCTCGGACATGAAGCGGTTTTTGGTCCCTACCTCGCGGCGGAAGAGCGCCCGAAAACGGCGGCGGGTTGGACGGCTTTCGGCACGATGCTCGGCGAGTTGGCCAAACCTTTGCAGGACGCGGGTCTCGTTGTGGGGTGGCATAACCACGACTTCGAATTTACCCGCGTTGATGGTGCCTTGCCGATGGACCTGATCCTCGCGGCAAGTGACAGTCTCATGATCGAGTTTGACGTGGCCTGGTGTGTCAAAGGGGGGGAAGACCCGCTCCCATGGATCGATGCCAACACCTCTCGCATTGCTGCGGCTCACATCAAGGACATCGCGGCGGACGGCACTTGTCTCGATGAGGATGGATGGGCCGATGTGGGCGAGGGCACGATGGACTGGCAAGCCTATATGGACGCGCTCCGGCGAACACCCTGTCAATGGTACATCGCAGAACACGATAACCCGAACGACCACCGCCGTTTCGCAACCCGCTCCCTTGCGGCCATGCAAAGCTATTGAAGGACAGGCCATGACCAAACTTGGAGTTGGCATCATTGGATGCGGCAATATCTCGAACACCTATTTGCGGCTCGCGCCCTTGTTCAAGGGGCTTGAGATGCGCGCCGTGGCCGACATTGATCCGGAAACGGCCAGTAACCGTGCCGCCGCCTATTCTGTCGCGGCGCGCAGCATAGATGACCTGCTCGCCTCATCTGATATTGACGTCGTGGTCAACCTCACGATCCCGGAAGCGCATTTCGAGGTGACCAAGTCTATCCTCGAAGCCGGTAAGCACGCCTATAGTGAGAAGCCCATCGTCCTAACACTTGAGGATGGGGAAACCCTGCGCGGCCTCGCTGCGGAGAAGGGACTACGCGTTGGTTCGGCGCCGGACACCTTTCTTGGCGGGTCCCACCAATTGGCGCGGCGCGCCATTGATGACGGTGCGGTTGGTCGGATCACCGGCGGCACGGCGCATGTCATGAACCATGGCATGGAACACTGGCACCCGAACCCCGATTTCTTCTTTCGCCCCGGGGCTGGCCCGATGCTCGATATCGGGCCTTACTACGTGACGAACCTCATTCAGCTCTTGGGGCCTGTGGCTCGCGTCGGTGCCTTGACCAACTCTGCCTACAAGGAACGGACGATCACGTCAGAGCCGCGCTCAGGTGAAACCGTGCCCGTTGAAACACCGACCAATATTCACGCACTGCTTGAGTTTGTCAGCGGCGCCTGCGTGACACTCACCACAAGTTGGGACGTACACGCCCATCGTCACGGGCATATGGAGCTTTACGGCACCGAAGGATCGCTCTTCCTGCCGGACCCCAACTTTTTTGGTGGCACGGTGGAGCAGGGCGCCCCTGGCGGTGCGATCACCGCTCTGGACCCTTGGCCGCATCCTTTTGGTGTGTCCAATGAGGCGGAGGACGACCGCGCGAACTACCGGGCATCGGGGCTTGCCGACATGGCCACGGCGATCGCCGAAGGCCGCGCGCATCGCTGTTCTCTCGATCTCGCGCTGCATGCGGTCGATGTCATGACAGCGGCGCTCACGTCGGGGGAAAGTGGTCAGTTTGTAACCCTGTCGACCACCTGCGAACGGCCCGCACCGCTCAGCCCGGAGGAAGCGCGGGCGTTGTTGGCTGCGACTTAAGGGGCGATATCCGGCTTGACGCGCTGTGCCCTCTCCGCCACCCAAAGGGCAGGGAGGGAACCGATGGCGTACCAATTTCCACAAAGCGAAGGCAAAGCGCGCCGCGGCATTTATGCGGCGACCATTTCTCCCCTGACGCCCGAGGGTCGGCTCGATGGCCCGCGGCTCGCGCGATATTGTCAGCACCTGATCTCTGAGGCGGGCGGGTGTGACGGGGTTGCCCCGCTTGGTACGACCGGCGAGAGCACCTCGCTGTCCTTCCCGGATCGTCTTGCCGCCCCTGGATTTCTCGCCGAGGCGGGTTTGCCCCCGGACCGAGTGATTATCGGCACGGGTGCAACCTCCGTGGCCGACGCCATCGCTTTGACCCGCGCGGCGGTTGAGGCGGGCTTCACCAATGTGCTGGTCTTGCCGCCCCATTATTTCAAGAACCCGAGCGAGGAGGGGCTTTACGCCGCCTATGCCAAGCTAATCGAGGCCGTCGGCGATGACCGCTTGCGGGTCTACCTCTACCATTTCCCGCAGATGTCCATGATCCCCTTGCCCGTGACGCTCGTCACCCGGCTGAAGGCGGCATTCGGCCCGATGATTGCCGGGTTGAAGGACAGTTCCGGCGATTTCGAACAGTCCCGCGCCTTCCTTGAGGCGACCGGTGGGATTGACGGGGATTTTGACGTCTTTCCAGCATCAGAAGCCTTGCTTTGGGAGGGCATCCCTTTCGGAAGTGCGGGCACGATTTCAGGGACGACAAACGCCTTCGGCCCCATTGCCCGCGCCGTGCTTGACGCGCCAGAAGGACCGGAGCGTGACGCCGCTGTGGCCCGCGCAGTGAAGGCGCGCGAGATTGCCGCAAAGTACAACAATGTCGCAGCCATGAAGCAAATCGAAGCCTGGCGCGCCACCCGTCCCGCTTGGGCCGACGTGCTACCGCCGCTCCTGCGATTGACGGAGGATGAAAAGGCGTCGCTCAAGGCCGATCTTGCTTCGCTTTAGGGTAATACGCACCCCAAAACCCGCTCATTAAAGCCAGAGAAATGATCGCGCGAGCAAACCTGGGAACCGGATGATGAGCTCGCACGCGATGCTTACTGTCCCGGCGAATGTCGCTCCTTGCGGTGGACTTTCTGGGTACGCCTCAACGGTGCGGTAGTAACAGAAACCCCGAGGCCTTAATCCGCCGTCCAGCCCCCATCGACGAGCAGCGACGTTCCGGTCACGAGCGCGGAGGCGTCCGTGGCGAAATACAGCGCTGCGCCCATGATATCTTGGATCTCACCCACCCGACCGAGTTTGATCTTCTCTTCAATCCATGCCCGCTTATCCGCTTGCTCGAACGTGGAGCGGGTCAGGTCCGTAACGATGAAGGTCGGACAAATGGTGTTGATCCGCACCTTATGCGGCCCAAATTCAATCGCCATCGCCTTCACAAAGCCCTCAACACCGTGTTTCGAGGCGCAGTAGACAGCGCGTTCCTGACCGCCCACATGGCCCATCTGGGAAGAGATGTGGATGATCGACCCCGGTACGCCCCGCGCGATCATCGACTTCGCGCCCCAGGCGGACAGGAAATAGGCCGCCCGCAGGTTCAATGCCATCACGGCGTCGTAGTCTTCCGGCGTGGTTTCAAGGGCTGGTCCATGGCGGGCCAGCCCGGCGGCATTGAGGATAACATCGAAGGCGCCGTTTTCCAAAACCTCGCGCAACCGGTTCAAATCCACTTGATCCAGCGTCAACGCCTCTGCGCTGCCGCCCCGCCGTTCGATTTCGGCGACGGTCTCTCCCAACTTCTCGGCCCGGCGCGCCGCAACGACAACATGGGCGCCCGCCTCCGCCAGTGCCAAGGCACAGCCCTGACCAATCCCAGACGATCCGCCCGTGACAAGCGCGCGTTTACCGTCAAGTCGGAAGGAAGGGGTCGTGGGAAAAGTCATCGGCGTCAGTCCAGCGAATAGGCGGGCAGTTGATGGAATGCGTCTTTCAAAGCCTCTCCCCAGCCCGAAGACAATGTCTCATAGAAAGGATCGCCGGGTTCAATCCGACGTTTCTGACCAGCCCGAAAGGAATCCGTGTCATAAAGATGAAGATCGAGGGGCAACCCAACGGAAAGGTTGGCTTTTATCGTGGAATCAAAGCTCAGCATCAAGAGCTTCACAGCATCCTCAAAGCTCATGTCAGGATCGTATGCCCGAACCAGGATCGGTTTGCCGTACTTCGTCTCGCCAATCTGGAAGAAAGGCGTGTCGGGGCTCGCCTCCACAAAATTGCCTTCGGGATAGATCAGGAACAGATGCGGATCGCCGCCGCGCACCTGGCCGCCGACAATAATTGTCGCGGAAAAGGCTTCGCCCGCCTGGCCATTGTCTTCCTGCTGATCCTGAATGACCTCGCGCAAGGTTTCGCCCACGAGCCGCGCGACCTGAAACATCGATGGCGCTTCCATGATCGAGGGGGAGCCGCGCTCCTCCGCCGGTAGGGCGCGTTCGCGAAGTAGGCTGATCACGGCTTGTGTCGTCGCGAGGTTTCCGGCTGTCATCAAGGTGATGGATCGCTCGCCTTCCGCTTCCCAATGGAACATCTTGCGAAAAACACTGATGTTATCGACACCGGCATTCGTGCGCGTGTCCGACATGAAGACCAGCCCGCGGTTCAGTTTCAGCCCGACACAATAGGTCATTACCCGTCCCTCAATGCGCATTGCGTTTCCTTTGGCATCGCAACACGCAGTTCTTTCCTTAGGTCCTTCGCATGCCGCGACGCACCCTTATCCCCAAAACCTCAAAGCACTGATAACAGCTATTGCTGCTGTACTTCGATGGCCACATCCAGTTCTTCCGCCGCTGGACCGAAACGCAACCCGGAGATGGGTGCTGCCTCCCGATAGTCTAGACCCGTGGCCACCCGAACATAGCGCGCGTCCGGCGATATCCCATTGGAGACATCGAAGCCAACCCATCCCAAACCCTCGATATGGGCCTCAGCCCAAGCGTGGCTGGCGTCCTGACTTACCCTGTCATTCATCATCAGATAGCCCGATACGTAGCGGGCGGGGTAATCCAACGCGCGGGCCGCAGCAACGAAAATATGGGCGTGGTCCTGACAAACACCATGCCCGGCTTCGATCGCGGCATCGGCACTCGTTAATGTATCCGTGTGCCCAACATCGTATTTCACCTCATCGAGAATGCGCGTCGACAAGGCATGGAGCAGGTCCAGCGCGTCGCTGTGGGCATCTTTCAAACCCTTGGCGATCCGCCGCACATTTGGCCCGGCACGGGTGAGTTCCGTTGAGCGCTTGAAGAGCCAGAGCGGTACATATCCTTTTTGCTTGCCGACGACGCCGTTCAGGTTTTCGGTCTCCACTTGACCGGCGCAACGGACAGTGACCTCGCGCGCCTCAGGGGTAAAAGACAGCAGCGTTACCGTATTGGCATGGGCATCGACAAACTCGGTTTCGACGGTGCCGCCGGAAACTTGCATGGACCATGAACCGACATTTTGGCCCGGACGGCTCTTTGGCGTTAGCCGCAATTGCTGAAGGCCATAAGCGACCGGCACATCGAACCGATAGGTGGTACTATGGGTAATTGAAAGCTGCATGACCCTCACTCAAGAAAACGGTAGTCGGTTTCAATTTCTCGCCCCAAGCGCCCGATATCATTCAAAAAACAGGTTAGGAACTCATGTAGCCCGTCGTCGAACACCTGCTCGATACGGTTGACTTGCAACTGACGGTCCAGTTGCTCCGCAGTGTCCTGGCACGGGTTGCGCTCGGCATAAGACCGCTCCAGCATATCGAGGTTGCTGCGAATTTTGGTCATTGAATAACGTAAGCCGCGCGGCATGCGCGGATCGAAAATCAGAAAATCCGCAATCCCCATTGGCGTCGCATAGCCCTGATTTAGCCACGCATAGGCACGTTTACCCGAGACCGAGCGTAGAATGGTCTCCCACTGGACGTTGTCGAGCGAGGAGCCGACCTGCGTGACGCTGGGCAGCAAGACGTAGTATTTCACGTCGAGGATGCGGGCCGTGTTGTCGGCGCGCTCAAGGAATGTGCCGAGCCGCGCAAAGTCGAACACATCGTTCCGCAACATCGAGCCATGCAGCTCGCCCCGAACCAGCGCTGCCTGTTGCCGGATCATTGCAAGCACTTCCGGTAAATCGCGGTCGCGGACCTTGCGGGACAGCGCGGCTTTGACTTTCATATAGGTATCGTTGACGGCTTCCCACACTTCCCGAGTGATCGAGGTGCGGACCAGCCGCGCGTTTTGCCGTGCACCGGAAATACAGTTCAGAACGGAAGAGGGGTTGGCCTCCCCGCGCAGCAAAAAATCGATGACATCGCTTTGTTCGACACCATCATGCGCCGCGTGATAGGCGTCAGCAACAGCCGCTGTTTGGAGCACACTTTGCCACTCGTCTCCTCCCGGGTGCGTCAGAGCGATGCGAAAGCCTGTCTCAATTAGGCGCGCGGTATTCTCGCTCCGCTCCAGGTAGCGAAACATCCAAAACAATCCACCAGCGGTTTTCCCGAGCATGGCGTCAGTCGTCCTCCAAAACCCAGGTGTCTTTTGTCCCGCCGCCCTGACTTGAGTTCACCACCAAGGAACCGGCTTTGAGCGCCACACGCGTCAAGCCGCCCGGCGTGATCTCAACCCCGCGCGGCGAGTAGAGCGCAAAGGGACGCAAGTCCACATGCCGAGGGGCCAAACCGGCTTTGGTGAGGATTGGCACTGTGGAAAGGGCAAGCGTCGGTTGCGCGATGTAGTTGCCGGGCTTCGCTTCAAGTTTCTGTCGGAAGGCCGAAATCTCCTTTTTGGAGGCAGCGGGCCCTACCAACATCCCATAGCCGCCCGAGCCGTGCACCTCTTTCACCACCAGTTCGCTCAGGTGATCGAGCACATACGTCAAGCTCTCCGCGTCGGAACACCGCCAGGTCGGCACGTTTTTGAGGATCGCTTTCTCGCCCGTATAGAACTCAACGATATCAGGCATATAGCTGTAGATTGCCTTGTCGTCTGCGATACCTGTGCCAGGCGCGTTAGCGATTGTAATTCCCCCTGCGCGATAGACATCGAAGATGCCTGGCACGCCCAAAAGGCTGTCCAGGTTGAAGTTCAACGGGTCAAGAAAATCGTCATCAACCCGGCGATAGATCACGTCAACGGGCCTATAACCGCGCGTCGTCCGCATGCAAATCTTGCCACCTTGCACCCGTAGATCCGACCCCTCGACCAGTTCAACGCCCATATTATCCGCCAAGAAGGCGTGCTCGAAATAGGCGGAGTTATGGATGCCCGGGGTCAAAACCGCGATGCTCTTATCCCCGCTGGCATTGAGCGGCATACAGGCAGCGAGCGAGCGGCGCAGGGTCATTGGGTAGTTGGAAACCGGCCGCACCTTCACCTTGCCGAAAAGCTCCGGGAACATCTGCAGCATCGTCTCCCGGTTCTCCAGCATGTAGGAAACACCAGAGGGGGTGCGGGCATTGTCTTCGAGTACATAAAAGTCATTCTCGCCGGTCCGGACGAGATCGATCCCGGTGATATGCGTATAGATTGACCCGGGAGGCGATACGCCGATCATCTGCGGCAGAAACGCTTCGTTCCGCGCGATCAGATCGACCGGCACCCGGCCCGCGCGCAGGATTTCTTGCCGATGATAGATGTCGTGCAAAAACGCGTTGATCGCCCGTACGCGCTGCTCAATACCCTTGGTGAGCCGCGCCCATTCGCGGGCAGAGATGATCCGGGGCACGATGTCGAACGGGATCAGCCGTTCATCCGCCTCCGCCTGACCGTAAACATTGAACGTGATACCCGTACGGCGGAAGAAGCTCTCGGCCTCGTCGGACTTCCGGCGCAAGTCTTTCAGGTCTTCGCCGTCGAACCATTCCGTGAAGCCGCGATAGGGTGAACGGGGCAGGTCGCCATTGCCGTTTAGCTCGTTGAAAAACCGGTTGTCGTCGCTCATCCTATCTCCCACGCTCAACCTTAGCTTAGTGAAGCGAGGCGGGAATGCAAATCGACCTGATCGGACGGTAAGTCAGTGGTCTTGCCCAAAATTCAGGCAAAGCAGGGGCTTAACGCCCGTTTACCCATGGCGCTGGCTGCTTTTTCAGGAAAGCTTCGATCCCTTGCCGCGCCTCTTCTGTCTCCCAAGAATCCGCCAATCGCTGGATTGTGTCTTCGATCACGGCGTCATCGATTGGGGGTCCAAGGGCGCGTGCCAGCGCCTTCGCTCGACCGACAGCGCCGGGGGCCGTGGCGAGGTAAGGCGCGACCTCCGCCTCGACAGCAGCATCGAGACCGTCCGCAGCAACAACACGCGCCACGAGGCCCAGCGATACCGCTTCATCGGCACCGAAAACACGTGACGACATGAAAACGCGCCGTGCCCGACCTTCGCCCATGCGGGCCACAACATAAGGTCCGATTGTCGCGGGGATCAGCCCAAGCCGCGTTTCCGTCAGCCCGAACTTGGTGCCCTCGGCGGCGAGGGCCACATCCGCGACCGAGGTAAGGCCGACACCACCGCCATAAGCGCCTCCGTGGAGCCGGGCGATCACTGGGCAGGGGATCGTGTTCAGGGCGGCCAGCATATCGGCGAGCTTGCGGGCCTCGCGCATCCGCGTGTGTCGGTCCGCGTCAATCTGAGCTTTCATCCAAGTCAGATCGCCGCCCGCGCAAAACATGGCACCCGCTCCCGACAAAACCAGCGCGCGTGCCTTTACGTGGCTCGCGACATGAAGAAGCTCTTCGATCATTTCACCGGACATGGCGTTACGCTTTTCGGGGCGGTTCAAGGTAAGATAGGCGACGTTTCTGTCATCAATGCGCAGGCGTAAAGTCTTGTAATCGCTCATGATCGAAGCCCTTTCGCAAATGCGCCAGCAGCGGAGATGGCGTCGACATCAAGGCCGGTATCAAACCCAAGCGCTGTCACCCGGTCGTGCACAGCCTTCGTGGCCACATTCCCCTTTGCGCCCGGGGCATAGGGGCAGCCACCAAGCCCACCGACGGCGGCGTCGAACACCCGGAGTCCCCGGTGCAAGCAGGTCTCGATATTATCCAACGCGCGCCCGCCTGTATCGTGGAAATGTCCCGCAATCTGGTCGGGCGACCCCCGTTCAAGCACCGCGTCGAGCATGGCGTCAACGCTCTCCGGCGTGGCGGCCCCGATCGTATCGCCAAGACTAACTTCAAAGCATCCCATGGCAAACAAGGCCGCGGTGACGTCGGCGACCGCTTGCGGGGCCACGCGCCCGTCATAGGGGCAATCGGTGACGCAGCTGACATATCCGCGGACCGGGATGTCAATCGCGAGGGCTGCGGCAGCAACCGGGCGGAACCGTTCCAGACTTTCCGCAATGGAGCAGTTTAAATTGGCGCGGCTAAACCCTTCGGAAGCCGCCGCAAACACGGCAATCCAATCGGGCCTTGTCTCTAAAGCGCGCTCTAACCCCTTGGTGTTTGGTGTTAATACGCCGTATTGAACGTCATCCGCGCGCGAGATACCACCCATGACATCCGACGCGTCGGCCAATTGGGGCACCCATTTCGGCGATACAAAACTCGTCACCTCGATGCGCCGAAAACCGGCCTGCGATAACATATCGACCAGGGCGATCTTGTCGCGCGTCGGGACGGTCGCCGCTTCGTTTTGCAATCCGTCGCGGGGTGCCATTTCAACGATTTCGACCGTGTCAGCCATCGTCATTTTGCTCCAATCGGACCAGCACTGCGCCATTCTCCACCTGCGCGCCGGGCGTTGCCATCACCTCCGCCACAATGCCCGCGCGGGGTGCGCGCAAGCTATGTTCCATTTTCATCGCTTCTAGCACCAAAAGCGGCGCGCCCTCTGCGACGGGATCGCCCGACGCGACCGAAACCTCCGTCACCACCCCCGGCATGGGCGCGCGCACCGCATTACCACCTATTGCCGCGCCTGTTTCCCGCGCCAAAGGATCGACCTTGGAAAACTGCCACACGGTACCGTCTTCAAAAACGGTCACAGTGGTCGCGTCGGTAAATATGCCGAGGCGTGCCCGAACGGGATCTGAAAACAGAAAGCCGCCTTCGATACGCGCGGCGCGGAAACGCGTGCCATCCACTTCGAACTGATCACCGCCGAGCAGCCGAACGTCGACATCGTGACGCGTCTCTCCCTGCATCAACGCAACCCGATGATCCGCTGTGCCCCAAAGACGCCAACCGTTGGTCCTGTCCCACGGGTCTTTCACCGCACCAGGCTCTGCCAGCCCAAGCGCACCCAAGGCCGCCGCGTGCAGAGCCCGTCTGTCGCGCCCCTCATCCCGTGCCGTTAGCGCCGTAATATCACGCGAAATCAGGCCGGTATCCACATCGCCTCGCCCAAATCCCGGATGCGACGTAAGCGATTTCAGAAACCCGAGATTGGTTACCGTGCCCGCCACTTCGGTCTCGCCCAAAGCCCGGGACAATTGCCGCAGCGCCGTCATGCGATCCGGCCCGTGGGTGATGATCTTCGCGATCATCGGGTCGTAATGCGGGGTGATTTCATCGCCTGAAGTGACGCCCGCATCAATACGAACCGGGCCACGCTGAAATGTCACCCCCTTGGGAAAGCGCAGATGCGCCAGCCGCCCGGTGGCCGGCAAAAAACCGGCATCGGCATCCTCGGCATAGAGCCGCGCTTCGAAGGCGTGACCCTCGATGGAGAGTTCCGATTGTTGAAACGGCAAAGCCTCGCCCGCCGCCACGCGGAGTTGCATCGCCACAAGATCAAGCCCTGTGATTGCTTCCGTCACCGGATGCTCGACTTGCAACCGCGTGTTCATTTCCATGAACCAGAAGCCGTCCGTCCGCAGCGCGCCCGACCCATCGGCGATGAACTCGACCGTGCCCGCGCCGACATAACCGATGGCGCGGGCGGCCTCGACCGCTGCCGCCCCCATTGCGGTGCGCACGTCCGGCGTCATGCCCGGGGCAGGGGCTTCCTCGATCACTTTTTGATGGCGGCGTTGGAGCGAGCAATCCCGCTCAAACAGGTGAACCACATTACCATGCTTATCTGCAAACACCTGGATTTCGATATGGCGGGGCGCGCTCACGAATTTCTCGATCAAGACGCCGGGATCGCCGAAACTGGCCTGCCCCTCGCGCTGCGCTGCTGCGAGAGCTTCCGCGAAACTGGCAGGGTCCTCCACTAGCCGCATGCCTTTGCCGCCGCCGCCCGCGCGCGCTTTGATAAGGACCGGGTAGCCGATCTGCGCTGCTTCCTCCGCCAGAAAAGCACCGGTTTGATCTGGCCCGTGATACCCCGGCACCACAGGCACCCCTGCGGTTTCCATCGCGGCCTTGGCGGCGTCTTTCAGCCCCATGGCGCGGATCGCCGCAGCGGGCGGCCCGACGAAGATCAGCCCTGCCGCCTCCACTTCTTCGACAAAGGCCGGGTTCTCTGACAGAAAGCCGTAGCCGGGGTGGATCGCCTCCGCCCCCGTCGCGCGGGCCGCCTCCAGAATGGCGTCGATGCAGAGATAACTCTCTGCGACGGGCGCCGGTCCAATCCGAACCGCCTTATCCGCCATCCCCACATGCACCGCGTTTGCATCCGCGTCGGAGTACACGGCAACAGTGCGTATCCCCATCGCGCGCGCCGTGGCAGTCACCCGACAGGCAATCTCGCCGCGATTGGCGACGAGAAGTGTGCCGATCATCCCCACCATGATCCGCTCTCACGGTCGTGCAAATGTTGGCGCACATGGGCGGGCAGGGGCCAGGCTTCCCGATCCAGACCGCTGATCTTCCCTAAGGGGCCGTCGCGATATGCATGGTCATAGAGCTCAGGGTGCAACGTCACTTCTATGCGCTCCAAGGCCGTCTCAACCTTGCGTTTGGTCGATGCGATTTCCTCCTGAAGCTTGGCCTCTTCCGTTTTGCCTTTGAGCAGTTTCGGCATCTGCAAACCGCCAAACACGCTTTTTCCGAGCGAAAGGGCGGTGGCGAGCACAAGGTTCGCGACGATCTCGCCGATCAGATCGAACGGCATAAAGATCGACGCATTCCAGTTCAGCCACCCGCGTTTGCCTTTTTTGTCGCCGAGGGCCGCCCGCAACCGGTCGAACTCATGGGCAAACACGGCGCGAAACTCCTGCGCAAAGATGCTGCGGCTGAAATCATCCCGCCCGGCAAAGACGCGTAAAGCGGGCCGCACAAACCAGCCCTGGTTGGATTTTTCGGCGAACTCCTCGAAGTCGAAGAGAAAGAAGTAATCCTCCGGGTCACGACTGTTATGGACCATATAGACTGCGATTTCGGCCTCTTTTGTCAGCGTGGGCAAGCTTAGTTCGGGCACTTGGCCAAAAAACTTCTTGGGATCCATCATCGCCGCCCCATCACATCCGAAAGACGCCGAAACGCGTATCTTCAATCGGTGCGTTCAGCGCTGCCGACAAGGACAGGCCCAAAACATCACGCGTCTTTTCCGGCGCGATGATCCCGTCGTCCCAAAGCCGTGCGCTGGCGTAAAGAGGATGGGATTGCTCTTCAAACATTGCGAGCGTCGGTGCCTTGAAGGCGGCCTCTTCACGCGATGTCCAAGACCCACCCTTGCGCTCGATGCTGTCGCGCTTGACGGTAGCCAAGACACCCGCCGCCTGCTCTCCGCCCATGACCGAAATCCGGCTATTGGGCCAGGTCCAGAGAAAGCGCGGCGAGTAGGCCCGTCCGCACATGCCGTAATTGCCCGCGCCGAAGGAGCCGCCCACCAGCACCGTCACTTTAGGCACGGCAGAGGTCGCGACAGCCGTCACCAGCTTCGCGCCATCCTTCGCGATACCGCCCGCCTCGTAGTCGCGCCCCACCATAAAGCCGGTAATGTTCTGCAAAAAGACGAGGGGAATCTTGCGCTGCGAACAAAGCTCGACAAAATGCGCGCCCTTCACAGCGCTCTCTGAAAACAGCACGCCGTTATTGGCGATAATACCCACCGGGATACCCCAGATATGCGCAAAGCCCGTGACCAACGTCTCTCCATAGCGCGCCTTGAACTCGTCAAAGCGCGAGCCATCGACGACGCGCGTAATCACTTCGCGGATATCGTAGGGCGTGCGCAAATCGGTCGGTACGACGCCCGCGATCTCCGCCGGATCGTAATGGGGCTCTTCAACGGCGGCGCGCTGAACCGGGTCCGGTGTGCGCCGGGCGACCGATGCGACCGCTTGCCGGGCAAGCGCGAGCGCGTGGGTGTCATCCTCGGCCAGATAATCCGCCACGCCCGAGAGCCGCGTGTGAACGTCCCCGCCGCCCAGGTCCTCCGCACTGACCACCTCCCCGGTGGCGGCCTTCACAAGGGGTGGACCCGCAAGAAAGATCGTCCCTTGCGACTTCACGATGATGGTCACGTCGGACATGGCAGGCACGTAGGCACCACCCGCTGTGCACGACCCCATCACCACGGCAATCTGCGCGATACCCTTTGCGCTCATTTGCGCCTGATTGTAAAAGATGCGCCCGAAATGGTCCCGATCCGGGAAGACTTCATCCTGGTTGGGCAGGTTCGCGCCGCCACTATCGACGAGATAGACGCAAGGTAAGCGGTTCGCCTCCGCAATCTCCTGCGCGCGCAGGTGCTTTTTGACCGAAAGCGGGAAATAGGTGCCCCCCTTCACGGTCGCATCATTGCAAACCACCATCACCTCGCGCCCCGCCACGCGGCCCACACCGGCGATAACACCCGCCGATGGCGCAGCACCGTCATATTGCCCATGGGCCGCGAAATGCCCGATTTCCAAGAAGGGCGTCCCGGGGTCCAGAAGCCCCGCAACCCGGTCACGAGGCAACAGCTTCCCGCGCTGAAGATGCCGTTCCTGCGCCGCTTCGCCGCCCCCGTTTCTGATCTCCAAAGAGACGCTGTCGATCTGCTCCATCAAAGCACGATGTGCCGCCTGGTTGGTCAGAAACGCCTCTGACGTGGGTGACAGATTTGAGATCAGCTTGGCCATGGGCGCTTTCAGAACAGTCGTTGTACGCAGTAGTTTAGTGAACGATCGTTCATAAGATCAAGATTAAAACACCGAGCTATCCGCTGCCACGCAACGCCGCAGCACAGCTTTCACCGCCAAATCGTAGCCTGAAAGTCATATCATCGCCGTTTCCAAGCCATCGACGCCGCATCAAAGTTGATCCGCGAGCACGGCAATGTTATCGCTATCGTAATCCTGTTAGAGACCGCGACATATCGGCGATTTCCGACACCTCTGCTGGACCCCACGGCCCTTTCAGCCTAGGTCCAAATCCGTAACGAAACGAGGATATGAAGGTCCAATGACCCAACTGGCACCCGACTATGATCTGTTCATTATCGGCGGCGGCATCAACGGATGCGGCATCGCGCGCGACGCGGCAGGCCGGGGTCTCAAGGTCGGTTTGGCGGAGATGAACGATCTCGCATCCGCCACCTCCAGCGCCTCTACCAAGCTCTTCCATGGTGGCTTGCGCTATCTGGAGTTTTTCGAATTCAGACTGGTCAAGGAAGCGCTTGAGGAACGTGAAACACTACTTAAGGCAATGCCCCACATTTCCTGGCCAATGCGGTTCGTGCTGCCCTACCACCCGGATATGCGCTTTGACAGCAGCACGCCCACATCCCGGCTTCTGTCGACGGTCATGCCTTGGATGAAGGGGCGGCGGCCGGCGTGGCTGATCCGACTGGGTCTGTTCCTTTACGACAATCTAGGCGGGCGCAAAATTCTCCCCGGCACCCAGAAACTCGACCTTAGGAACAGCGCTGAGGGTGTGCCGATCCACGACCGATTTGAGAAGGCCTATGAATATTCCGATTGCTGGGTCGAAGATAGCCGCCTGGTCGTGTTGAACGCCCGCGACGCCGAAGCACGGGGCGCCAGCGTTATGACCCGTACCCGTGTGCTGCGCGCCGCGCGCGACGGCAGTCACTGGGTCATCACGCTTCAAGACACAAACGGCCAGCGCGACATTACCGCCAAGATGCTCGTCAACGCAGGCGGCCCCTGGGTGGGTGACATCATCCGCCAAACCGTCCATTCGAACTCAAGTGAAGGCGTCCGGCTCGTGCGCGGCAGCCATATCGTCACAAAGAAGCTCTACGATCACGACAAGTGCTATTTCTTCCAGGGCACCGACGGACGGATCATCTTTTCCATCCCTTACGAAACGGATTTTACACTGATCGGTACCACAGATCAGGAGCACGCAGACCCGTCGGAGAAACCGGTCTGCACCCCCGAAGAACAGGCCTATCTGACCGATTTCGCCTCGCAATACTTCAAAACGGACATCACGCAGGACGATATCGTCTGGACCTATTCCGGCGTACGGCCGCTCTATGACGATGGGGCAAAATCAGCCACAGCGGCAACGCGGGAATACGTGCTGAAAGTGGACGGCGAAGAGGCACCGCTCCTCAATGTATTCGGCGGTAAAATCACCACCTACCGACGACTTGCCGAAGCAGCGCTCGAAAAGATCACGCCCTTCTTTCCAGAAGCGACGGGGCCGTGGACGGCGGGCGTGGCACTGCCGGGCGGTGACTTTGCCGTCAATGGGTTAGAGGCGCTGGTGAACGGCTTGAAGGCCGATTACCCGTTCCTCACTGATTTCTGGGCGCGGCGGTTGGTCCGCGCCTATGGCACAGAGGCGCGGGATATCCTGGTAAACGCCGAGACGGCGGAAGATTTGGGCGAAAACTTTGGCGCGACGATCACCGCAAAGGAACTCGACCGTGCCATGGAAGTTGAATGGGTGCGCTCCGCCGATGACTTCGTCTGGCGCCGTACCAAACTCGGCTTGCGGCTCAGCGCCGCGCAGATCGCCCGGATCGACAGCTACATTACCGGACAGCGCCAGGCCGCCTAACTGACGCCCCAAGCGCGGTGCAACCGGACCAGCGGGCTCGAAAAGGCCAACGTCGCCAGGTTTGGAAAAGGCGGGCTTTTGAATTGACGACAAAGCCAGCCTGGTATCCCGTTCTTCCCCTTGGAACCCTTCGCACCCTCGCTTACACCCGAAACGAATGCAAAGGAGAACGGGCTTATGGGCACCATTGGCGTCTTCACCGGCAGCCGGTCGGAATACGGGCTCCTGGTTCCTGTTATGCAAGCCATCGACGTGCATCCCGACCTCACGCTCGCCGTCATCTCCGCTGACCCGGAGACCTTGGCCGCCGAATTCCCCGTTGCCGCCCACGCTCCGATCAGACGACATGACGAAACCCCATCCTCGACCCCGCGCGCCATTGGGCAAGGGGTGCTTGATCTCACAGCGGTGTTCGACCGCTATCCCCTCGACGCGCTTGTGATCTATGGCGACCGTTTCGAAGCCTTCGCCGCGATGATTGCCGCCACACAACGGGGCCTGCCCACGGCACATATAGAAGGGGGTGATCTGACCCAAGGCGGCACGCTCGATGATGTCGTGCGCCACGCCATGTCCAAACTCGCCCATCTGCACTTCCCCACGAACGCCGCTGCCGCAGAGCGCCTCCGCGCCATGGGCGAAGAAAACTGGCGCATCACGACCGCCGGTTTTCCCCCGATAGATCTAATAAATGCGGGTGATTACGCCCCAGCGGAAGAAGTGGCAGAAACCCTTGGCATCGACCCGTCCGCGCCACTCATCCTGTTCACCCAACACCCGATCAGCACCGATCCCGATGCCGCAGCAGCGGATATCGCCCAATGCATGGCAGCCCTCACCGCGCTTGCGGGTGAGGCACAAATCGTCCTGACGCACCCCAACGGAGATGTCGGCTCAGATGTCATCATCGCCGCCCTCGAAGCGTTCCACAGCACGTTTCCCCAAACGGTTCTGCGGCCGACATTGGGGCGCCGCCTCTATCACGGAATGCTGAACATCTGCGGGACAGGGCAGGGGGTTTGCGTCGGCAACTCCTCCTCTGGTCTGAAGGAAACCCCGGCGTTTCATTGCCCGGCGGTGGATATTGGCCCGCGCCAAAGTGGGCGGCTCCGGGGCGAGAACGTTCTGCCCGTCGAAAGCGACGCCGCCGCTATCGAAGCGGCGATCCGCTCGGCCCTTTTCGATCCTGCGCTCAGGGACAAGTTGCGCCGCGCGGCGAACCCATACGGCCAAGGCAACGCTGGCCCCACCATCGCGCGTATTCTTGGCGAGACCGACCTTGCCGAACCAAAACTCATCCAGAAACAAACGCTGCTCTAAAAAACAACCGCCCCCTTCTTCTGTCTGATAAATACTCCGGGGTGAGGCCGCAGGCCGAGGGGCAGCGCCCCTTAATCATCGACCTCCAAACCGTTGGCGCGCGCAACGAAATCTGCCAACATCGGTACATAGCGCTCCCCCTCGCCCGCCGCCTCCATCGCGGCATAGGCGTTTTTCACCACAGACTGCATCGGGTTCACCGCCCCCACGGACACTGCCAGATTGGCCAGATAAGCCATGTCCTTATGAGCATTCGAAATCGCAAAGCGATGGGCGTTCTCATCCTGCTCAAGCGTCCATTTCATGAAGGTCTCGTAAAACCCGTTTGAAAGACGTCCGGGCCGGATCACGCTGTCGAACTGTTCTGCCGATAATCCAGATTTTCGCGCCAGGGCCAGGGCCTCCGCATAGAGCACGCCGTAGCCCATGCCGAGGAAATTGTTGATCAACTTCATCTTGTGCCCGAGACCAGTCTCCCCAAGATGAACGATTACTCCGGCCCATGTTTCGATCACAGGCTTGATGCGGTTGAATACCTCCGGTGCCGCGCCAACCATCGCATCGAGCGTCCCCGCCCAGGCTTCTTTCGGTGTCCGAGAAAGCGGTGCATCGGCCAGATGCCCGCCTGCTGCTGTTATCTCACCGGCCAAGACTAGGGTTGAAACCGGATCGGAGGTTGAGCAATCGACAATGACGCCACCGGGTTGCAAGCCAGCAAGAAGACCGTCCGGCGCACGGATCAACCCCTCCACCTCCCGCGAGCCGGTCACGCAGAGGAAGATGATCTCACACGTCTCGGCCATCTCCTCGGGCGAGGTCACCTCGACCGCGCCGCGCCCGATCAGATCCTCCACTGCCTCCCGCTTTCGGTGCGCCATCACCGTGAGGGGGTAGCCCGCTTCGACAATGTTCTTCGCCATACCATGGCCCATCAAACCAAGCCCAATAAAACCGATCGCCGGTGTGCCCATCTCTTGTCCTCCCAATTTGCCCACACTCTACGGCGGGCGGATGGAAAGGAAAGGTCGGGTTTGCGGTCACGGCTTTCCGTTAGGGCAGGGCGAAAAGCTTGCCTTAGCCAAATATTTGGCTCGCCCAAAGGTTCACTTGGCAATATGCTCAATGGCATCTTGTAATTGCCATAAGCAACTGTGCTCTGACGTGTGGGTGAAACGGATAGCAAGTTTTGGTCAGCGAGGCTTGTTTGCCTTGGTACTCGCTATGGTGCTCGCATCCACGGCGTGGGGCGACAAGTATCAGAACCTTTCCGCGACCCATGGGCAATCCTGGGTGCTTGTTTCGCCATCCGGTGGCCCGCACAGGGGCGTCAGGTGGAATTTACTGGTTGTCGGGAGCGATGCTGCTGCAGCATCGCAATTTACGGGTCTCTTCGAACAATCGAAAATCCGTATCAACGCCGCCAATCCTGTCACGGTCGATCAAGCGGTGGCCACGCTGGCGGCGCGACCGAATGAAACACTGATTGTCTTTCCAGGCCAAATGCTTGCGGCACCGGCACTACGACCCATGCTACAAGCACCGCAGGAAATCTATGTCGTGGGGACAGAGGTTGGGACGTATCACTACGGCAAGATTTTCAGTGGCAAGCTCGTAGCCAACGACATCGGCGGTCCCGTTGCCGCTGACGAGCGTATCTTCGTGCATGGCGGTTCCTTGCTGTCGTCGCGGACCCGCATCGGCACGGTGTTTCTCGATGGCGCGCTAAACAACGCGGCACTCGCGCCGTTGTTCGACCGTGAAGACATCTCCTACGAGCGTGTGGTGCCGCTTCTAGGGCGCGAAGCTGAATTTGCGGCGGAGGTACAAGACAAATCCACGCCCGCGCCGGTACTTGTGACAACAGCGCAAAATTTTGCGACGCCGCAAATGTTGAACGCCCTGGCCCCTCTGTCAAACCTCAGCTTGCGCCGGACAGGGACGGTGGTTGAGCTTTCCAGTATCACGGATGATATCCAGTCTTTGAGTTTCCTCGATGTCGGCGCGAAGAAACTCACCATATCAGCGGAACTGAACGGCACCGCTCTTCGTGTGCCGAAACTTGAGATGAAGCCGACGCCTCTAAACACTGCGCCTTCTAAGGCCGAAGGGCGGAGGTCGCTTGCCGATCACGAAAGTGGCAGCTGTGAGTTTTTCGCAAATGAGACCGACGCGCGCAGCGACCGGGTCGCCTTTGTCGTGGGGCTTGGCGCGTATAATCCCGGGATACCTTGGCTCGATAATCCGGCAAATGATGCGACGGCGGCAGCCGAACTTTTTCTCGATCTTGGGTTCGACGTCTATCTTTTGACCGAGGCTGAAGCCGCCGTCATCGAAGACTGCGCGGACCGGATGACTGCCGAAACCAGTGCCGTTGACGTTGCTGTTCTTTACTACTCGGGACACGGCGTCCAGATCGACGACAAAAACTACCTTGTGCCCGTCGACGCCTCGCGGGGGACGGCCATCAAAGAAGAGTTGATCTCTTTCGATGATCTGCTCTTGCGTATGCGGCGGTTCTCCCGGACCACCTTGGCTTTTCTCGATGCGTGCCGTGACAATCCCTTTGCTGACGGCGCCGAAGAAGGGCTCGCAGCCTTGGGCACCTTGTCCGACGGGGCTGGGATCGATGCGTCTCAGAACGGATTTGCCATCGTTTTTGCCACATCGCCAAACAGTGTCGCCTCGGATGGTGAGGGCGAAAACAGCCCTTTCACTGCGGCCTTTTTGGCAGAGTTCGGACGTCAAGGTGTGCCGGTACAGGAAAGCCTGGCGAGGATTGGCGCGCGCGTTGGCGAAGCCACCAATTGGACGCAAACCCCGTTCACGCGTCAGTCCTTGTCGCAGGTTGTCTTTTTGAACGGAACCCAAACCCGCGATGAGATCATTGCAGCCTCAAAGTCCAAAGCACAGCAAGCGGAAATCGCACTGCGCAAGGGCGACTATCTGACGGGCGGGCAATTGGCATTTGAAGCTTTCCCGAAAGGTCTCAGCGTCGCCGAAGCTTACGATGAATTCCCGGAAGCGATCCGGGCGATTGAATTTCTATATTATGTGAACGTGGCCAATTTCGATTTTGATTTCGCCGGTAATGTCGCGGGCCGGATCGGTCAAAACTGGCGCCATGCGGTGTTTTTTGACTATGCCGCGATGAGCGACGTGGCGGCGGTCGTTGATCTTGACGCCGGAAAGGTTGTGGCAACGCTGCCGGTCTCCAAAGACAGCGCCGCAGGTATATTCGGCGGTGCCGCCATCGCTGATACGCGAGACGGACAGCGCATCGCGACCAATCGCGGTCTGAACGAAGTGCTGATTATGGATTTCGCGGCGCAGACGACACAGACTTTTTCTGTTGGCCCGCCAAACGCGGGCGCATCGCGTGAAACGTTTATCAGCAGCATGGAGTTCAACGCCGCCGGAGACCAACTTTTCATCAACGCTGGCCCAATCGGAGCCTACCTCTACGATGTCACGACCGCTCAAATGCTCTACGGTTTTACGTCCATTCCGCTGCCGACCGGAGAGGTTGCAATCAATGCCGATACGCCTCTTCAATTGATGGAAGATGGCCGCGTGTGTTTCTGGCTTTCCCGTGTAAATCGCTCCGGACGAACTATTCCGGGACAATGGAATTACCAGGCCGTTGGGATTTACGATCCATTCGCGCGGCGCGTGGATATTTTGTTGTGGTCAAACGAACCCATCATCTCGCGGGCGTTCGACTGCGCCCCCGACGGCACCACGGCTTTGTTGGCGGGCTACCGTGTGGAGAACGATTTCCAGACTGGCGAGTTTGCGCTCGTCAACATGGAGACCGGCGAGACCTATGTCAGCGACAGGTTGAACCGCGCGCAAGTCGCTCTGTCGCGGGATGGCAAACGTGCGGTGTTCAAATCATCCGACAGGCTCGCGCTTTTCGACACGGAAAAAGGGCAGTTCGTCGATTTTTACCGTTTCCCCGATATCAATACGTTCATTATGCCAAATGCCCTGGTGACGTTGAATGGCAAATTGGACATGAACAATTATGCCGAGGCACCAACATTGCCGCCCCAGGTGTTCCAACTTGACCTTCCGTTCGAGCAGGTGGCGCAGCGCGCTTTCGCAAAACTCCCGCCCAATGTCATAGTTGAAATTGAGAAGAACCGGCTCGACCTAAGGGCGCGGTAACGAGTTCGAAAAGCGTTCTGTGAAACTGCCGAAACTCGGCGAGCGGTCCCGTTTGTCGCTTCGATACGAAACCGTATATCCCCAAAAGCTGTTCACCGCCGTCCCGAAATATTCGACCAATAGCGCCCGATCACATAAGTCCTGTTCCACACAGAGGCTCATTTTGTCGAAAAAATAATAGAGCCGATCAATGGCCGCCGCCGTTTCCGCATCAGGGTCGCCCAACCCGTTCACGACAAAATTCAGCCCCGGCTCTTTCTGCATGTCGATCTCGGCGCCAAAAACGTCGCGACCCTCCATTTCCAAAGCCACGACGCGCGCGCTGAATGCCTGCAAATCCTGATCGTATCCCCGGGTCTCCCATTCCTCGACCAGCTTATAGGATTGCTCGACCCGACCGCTTTCCAGAAACGCTTGATACTGCAAATAGGTCACGACCATACCGCACATGAGGACGATCAACGTCACCGGTTTGTTTCCGACCTCCGCGAGTATCAACTTGCCGATGCGCGAAATCGGCCCTGAGAAAAGACTATGCTTCAAGCGTCTATCCCGAAATGTCCGCGCAAATTGCCGAGAGTTTCAAAACCCGGCTGGGATCAAAAGAGTCGGGTTGCGAAAGAATGGCGCCCCTTAAACAGGTCATTCCATTTTCATCGAGGTAAATCCTCGCGCCATTCTCAAATTCTGGGGTCCCAGGGGATTGGACCACCGATCTATCCGCCGCTGACGTCTGCCCGTCACATCCTTCAAGATTGATTTCGACAAAACCTCTATTGGCCTTTTCAAGTCTATCAAGCCGATCGTCAAAGGAAGCGATAAAGCACGCCGCCCGCGCCTTATCCAAATAGATGAGTGGGGTACAAAAATCGCAGGCATTCGCGGTTGTCGCGGCAAAGATAGTGACGAAGGAAATAAAGAAGGACTTCATATGATTTACCTTGGAACAAACTTCATATGGTCAACCTCCGACAAAGTTGAGTTCGACAGCGTGAAAGTACCAGCAGAGCGCGTTTGTCGGCAACCCACTTTGCCCCATGCGTCGGCGGACAACGCCTGCAGCTGGCCGTCCCGCTTTTGCGTATCGCACCACGGTCAGTTTTGAGGCGGGGTTAGGCCCGTACCGCCCTTGGTCCTCGCACAGCGCTGGACGCCAATCTCTCAGGCGTCAGCCAGGAAATCTCCAATCCGCATCACCGCCGCGCGGATATTTTCTTCGCTATTGGCGTAGGACAGTCGGATATATCCTTCGCCCAGCGTGCCAAAATCCGGCCCGCCAATCGTGGCGACACCCGGCCCTTCCAAAAGTGCGGCGGCCAGCGCTTTCGCCTTCCACCCGGTCGCGGAGATGTTGGGAAAGGCATAAAACGCCCCCTTGGGCACGATACAGGACACCCCCGGCACGTCATTCAGCAGGCCCACCACCAGCCGACGTCGCCGGTCAAACGCGGCCATCATCTCGCCAACCGCGTCCTGCGGACCGGTCAGCGCCTCCAGTGCTGCATATTGCGCAGGCGCATTGACGCAGGACCAGGCATTCACCGCAAGCTTGCGCGCCTTGTCGTAGAGCCCGGCGGGCCAAACCGAGTAGCCCAACCGCCAGCCGGTCATCGCATAGGTCTTGGACCAGCCGTTCAGTAAAATTAGCCGGTCCGCCAACTCGGGATACGACAATAGCGTCACATGGCGTTCCCCGTCGTAGAGCATCTGATCGTATATCTCGTCCGACAGGACCGCCACATCACCGGGCAAACCCGCAACCAAGGCATCGACCTCCCGCTTCGGCGTGACACCACCGCAGGGGTTGGCGGGCGAATTGAGAATGACAAGCCGCGTGCGCGCGTTCACAAGACCGAGCGTTTCTTCGGCAGAAAACCCAAACCCGTTTTCTTCGCGGATCGGGACCGGGACGGGGGTCGCACCGGTAAACTCGATCATGGACCGGTAAATGGGAAAGCCCGGATCGGGGTAGAGGATTTCCACCCCCGGCGCGCCAAACATTAGGATGGCGGCAAACATCGTAACCTTGCCCCCCGGGACGATCAGAACGCGATCCGGCGAAACATCAACCCCATGGCGCCGATCCAAGTCCGCCGCAACCGCGCCCCGCAGCTCCGGGATGCCCGTCGCTGGCGTGTAGCCATGCTGACCGTCTCGGATGGCCCGGATCGCAGCTTCAGCGATATGGGGCGGGGTGGGAAAATCCGGCTGTCCAATACCAAGATTGATGACATCTTTGCCCTCGGCCATGAGCGCACCGGCCCGCGCAAGAACCGAAAAGGCGTTTTCTTCGCCGATCCGGTCAAAGCCTGCAATGGTCTGCAACATGTGCTCTCCTTCGTCCGTGCCCCGCGATACCGAAGCGCCCGGCCCAAGAAAACCCCCTGCCTTCACCTGTCCGAAAATACCTCAGGGGGTGAATTGGCCCTTGGGCCAAGAGGGGGACAGCGTCCCCCTTTTTTGGGCGACACGGCACGTGGCGCAATCAATAGGTCGCGCGACCGCCCGAGACATCGAAAACACCGCCTGTGGTGAAGGAGCACTCGCGTGAGGATAACCACGCCACCATCGCCGCGATCTCTTCCACCTCGACGAGACGGCCTTTTGGAATTTTGGACTTCATGTAGCCGATGAACTCCTCCGTCATCTGTTCAAGGATTGGCGTGTCCGCTGCCGCCGGGGTCACGCAATTGACCGCGATATCGTGCGTTGCCAACTCCTTGCCGACCGCCTTGGTTAAGCCGATCACCCCCGCCTTGGACGCGGCATAGGCGGAGGCGTTTGGATTGCCTTCCTTGCCAGCAACGGAAGCGATGTTGACGATCCGGCCATAGCCCGCCGCCTTCATGGAGGGGATCACGGCCCGATTGGTATGGAACGTCCCCACAAGGTTCACATCGATCACTTGCGCCCAGGTGGCCACGTCATAGTCCTCCACCGGCGCAATCGGCCCGGCAATGCCCGCCGAATTCACCAAAATGGACACCGGACCCGCCGCCCGAGCGGCCGCCGCGACGCTGGCCCAATCCGTCACATCGCAAACATGATGTTCGGCGCCAAGCTTTGCTGCCGCCTCGGCCGCGCGTGCCCCATTCAGGTCCCAGAGGATCACCTCCGCCCCATGGCGGGCCAGACGTTCGGCACAGGCAAATCCAATACCTTGCGCGCCACCGGTCACGACAGCGCGTTCTCCGCTAAAGTCATAGGTTGTCACAGGTCCCTCCCTTGTGCGTTCCGTGTCTCGCGCCACCAGATCACCAGCCCCGATCCGATTATGATCGCCGCCCCAATGAGCACCGGCGCATCTGGCACATCGCCGAAAACGATCACGCCGGCAATCGTCAGATAGACGATGAAACTGTAATTGAACGGGATCAAAACACTTGCTTCGGCAAAGGCGTGGGCCCGGCCGTAGATTTCGTGGCCTAGCCAAGCAAAACCGCCGACCGCAATCAACAGCCCCCACTCAAAGCTGTTCGCGGGCGCTTGCCAGGTGAGAAGCGCTGGCACCAGCAAAACCCCCGTACCGAGCGCCCCCATATAAACCTGCATGGTTTGGGTCGCGATCTGGCCCGAGAGGAGGCGCGTAAGGATCGCGAAAAACGCCATCGCAACGGCATTGACGACCATCAAGAGCGTGGCCCAGTGGAACGCAGCTCCGAAGGGCCGGATCACAATTAAAACGCCGATGAAGCCAATGAGGACAGCCGCCCAGCGAAACGGGCCGACCCGCTCGCCAAGCAGCGGTACCGCCAGGGCCGTCAGGATAATTGGCGCGGAGTTCAGGATGGAGGACGTCACCGACAGCGGCAAATAGCCAAGTGCGATGAAGTTGAACGCCGTCGCCAGCACCAAAAGCGCACCCCGCAAAAGCACAAGGCGCATGACCCGCCACGCCTGCCACTCAAACACGGTGCCCTGTTGCAGCCCGCGTCCTACCGACAAGAGGAAGGCAACAAGATACCGCATGAACGCCAGTTGCATCGCCGGTAGCCCTACCAGCGCCAGCCACTTTACCGATGTGTCAACTGCGGCGAAGCACAGAAAAGCAAGAAGGATCAGACCAATCCCAAGGCCCGCGCGATCCGCGCGCGTTTCAGCAACAAGTTGGCTCACCGCATCTGCCCTGCATCAAGCAAACGCGCCTGCCATCCGGGCTCGTCTGCTAAGACACGCGCAGCCACCCGGCGCGCCTCACTTGAACCAGCGCGCAAAATTGTCGACCATCTGCGGCACCAGATCGTCGCCATGCCCGTCGTCAACGGCGCGCCCAGTGGCGGCCATGGCGCCATGGGCCATCAGACTGTCCTTGCCCATGGATTGCAGCATCTGTTCGTAATATCCCACATCCTTACGCGCATTGCGCACGCTGAAGGCAAGCTTCTCCGGATCGCCATCCACCGCATAGGCTTTGACGAAATCCATCATGCCCGACGCGTTCGGTCCGGCAGATATCACGTCGTAAAATGCTTGCCGCTCGATGCCCGCAAGATCGCAAACGGCGAAGGCTTCGCTCAGGGCATTGGCGGTGGTCATGGCATAGAAGTTGTTCAACAGCTTGATGGTGTGACCTGCACCCAACTTGCCGAGGTAAAAAACATTCTCGCCGAAATCATCCAGCACAGGCTTCATCCGGTCGTAAACCTCGCGGTCGCCGGAAGCCATGATATTGAGCAGCCCGTCCTTTGCGTGGGCCGGTGTCCGACCGAGGGGCGCATCCAACATATAGGCGTCCTTTTCGGCCACATCCGCGCCGAGGGAGACGGTGGAGGCGGGTAGGGATGTGCCGAAGTCGATGACGACCTTGTCCGCCGAAAGTCCGGCAATGACGCCGTCCTCCCCATGCATCCGGCCTTCCACCTGATCGGAGGTGCCCATGCAGAGCATCACGATATCCGATGTCTCCGCCACTTCGCGCGCATTGGCCGCTTCGGCGGCGCCACGCGCGATCGCAGCGTCGATGCCGGTGCGGTCACGGTTGCCCAGAACGGTGAGGTCATAGCCCTGATCCTGCAAGCGACCGACCATCGCAGAGCCCATCAGCCCCAATCCGATAAATCCAACCTTTGCTTTGCTCATCGCGCCTCTCCCGTTGCAAGTGCGGCCGCCATCCGGCCCAATTCATCGCTGCCTTTTGCGCCCGCGCCGTTTCCGGCGGCGGCGACGATCAGCCCCGTATCCAAGCGCTGTATCTCCGGCAGACGGTCGTCCGACCATGTCGTCACACAGGGTTTATGATACCTGCTCTCGAACGCAAGGCCTGGGATGATCCCGCAGATGCGCTCCGTCAGATAGGCCCCGCGCTCCGGGTCGCCGCCCGAGCGGTACCAGTCGTTGATCGCCGCCACATCTGGCAAAAAATCGTCTGTTGGATCACCGCCGAGCTTCAGCCAAAGCTTGCCGTCCGCGTAGCGGATAGGCGGCAGGATATAAACGCTGTCCGTGCTTTGCATCACGATTGAAGGCATGGTCCGCAAGCGTTCGGCCTCCGCGGGCCCGATCTCATGGAAAGCCACGGTGCGCGCATAGACGGAAAGCGTCTTTCGGCCGAGGAGCCCGTCGGTCCAACCGCCCGCTGCGACGATTACTTCATCCGCTTCGATAATGCTGCTATCGGTCCGAACACGGCCGGGGGCGACGTCGCGCGCCTCCTCGATGAGCCGCACCGCCCCATGGCGCCGCGCGGCCTCCTGCTGCGCCGCCACCAGATTGCGCGGGCTGATATGACCCGCATCCGCCGCCTCGAACCTGCCGCCATAGTCGTTGGGCAAGGCAAGGAACGGAAACAGCGCTTTTACCGCCTCCCCATCGAGGGTGTCGGAGGCAACGTCCAGCCCCTCTGTCGCCGCGTCAATGGCGTCGGTATAGGCCGCTTGGCCCGCCATCAAAGCGCCGCAGGGCGTAAAGAACGCGATCCCGCTTTCCTCGGCGATCTCCCCATACCGCCTTATCGACGCGGCAGCGACGCGGGCATAGAACGGTTTCCGATCATTCATCCGCGTGATCCGGCCTTCGTCGTAATGGCTGGCAAAGGCACCGCCATGCGTCGCGAAATCGGCAGGCTCGCCGGGTCCGATCAGCGTGACGTCGTGCCCCGCTTTCGCCAGATGCCGCGCCGACGCGCTGCCCATCAGGCCCGCCCCAACGATGGCGATCTTCACGAAACGGTCTCGAACGCGCGTTTCTTCAGCCCCTTCTGGATCTCATAGATCGAGATTGGGACATCCGGTTGCGGCTGTGGAATCCGAATGGGGATGTCCTTGAGGCGCGGTGTCAGCGTCGGTGTCCCGCAAAGCATGCGCGTATTGTAATCCTCGATACCGTCCCACTTGGTCATTGATCCCATGATTGGGAAAGCATCCGCCGCCATCATCTCGTAAAACAGAATGCGCCGGGAGCGGTCGGAGGTATTAAGCGCGGAACCGTGCACGATGCGCCCGTGGTGAATACTGATCGACCCCGCTGGACCGGTGAGTTCCACCGCGTCCGCCGGGTTAAGACCAACGGCTTCGGGCAAGAAGGCACCGGCAAACACGCCATCCACATGATGGTCGTAAACCGGCCCTATGTGGCTACCGGGATAGACCTTTAACGGCCCGTTTTCGCTGGCCATGTCATCGATGATCACGCCGATGGCCAGAATGTCGTCATTGGTGTGCGGGTAGAAAGCGTAGTCCTGATGCCACTCGACCGCCGCGCCGTAACCGGCGGACTTCATGTTCAGCTTTGTCGTATGCAGGCGAAGGTCGGGTCCGATCAGATCGCGGGCGGGGGCCAGAATATGATCCGAGTACATGAGGTCGCGAAAAACATCGCTGATGGTGTGCGGCAGTTTGATCCGCCGCAATCTCGGATCGTCGCGCCTATGGGTGTCTTCAAGATCGAGCCGCTCGTTGGACGCGGTCATGGCACGCGCTTCTTCCTCGAACCGGGCGATTTCATCGCGGATTTCGGTCAGAATATTATCGGGCAAATGTCCTTCGAGCACCAGAAAGCCGGTCTCGCGATAGGCCTCGATCTGTTCTTGGCTCAGGCACTCCATGGCATATCCTCCCTCCGCGACAGTGACCTTGGGTCAGCCGATGGTCAAGTGGCGGTCAGACGTTCCGCTTCCAAGGTTAACTCCAAGGTGCGCCGCCCTGCAGTTCCATCGTTCAAGGGCTGCTCTTGGCCCGCAATGACCCGGGCGAAATGCTCCAATTGCAAAACCAGCGGCACCCCGTCGCCATGGGGAACCTGCACGGCGTTTGGCACCGCGCCCCAATCGCGGGCGCCGTGAAAAAGCGTAAGCGCGGGGAACGCGATCGCGCCGTCCGTCCCCGTAATCGTCATGGAAGTCTCTCCGGTTTGTGCGATATTCGGATTCTCCCCCGTTCCGTGCTCGAAACCCCAGGGCGAGGCGGCGCAATCGGCGAAAGCGATTGTGGCGATCACACCGGAGACAAACCGCAATACCACGCCGCCGCTTTCCACCCGCGCCGTCTGCCGCACGGCGTTGGCGCCCAGACCGGCAACATCAGCAACCTCGCCAAAGAGAAACTGCAACAGGTCCAGTTCGTGGCTCACATTCATCCGCACCGGCGCGCCCTCCGGCCCCTGTCGCCATGCCAGATCGAAATAGTCGGCGGGCTTCTGTACCGACCACATGACATTCGCCAGCACCGGTTGACCGATCCGGGGCAGGGCGCTCTTCAACGCTGTGACGCGCGGATGAAACCGCCGGTGGTGACCGGTCAGAATATGGACGCCCCGAGCCTCCGCCGTCGCGATCATCCGCGATGCGCCTGCCACATCCGACGCAATGGGTTTCTCGATCAACGCATGCCAGCCCCGTTCCGCGGCTTGATCGAACAGGGCTTCGTGAAACTGCGTCGGGGTCGCAATGACAACCCCGTCCAACTCGCCGTCAAAGGCGTCAAATGTCGGCACCCAAGGCGCATCCGCCAGCGTTGCCGATGCCGGGTCCGGATCGATGATCGCGGCCAAGCTCAACTCGGGATGCTCAGCAATATGGGCCAAATGGCGGCGACCAATGGCTCCAGCCCCCAAAACGGCGAGACGTGTCATGCAATGTCCTCCCGCCCACGCAATGGAAAATCTCCGTGGGAAGTGCAACGGGAAATCGTGAGATCGGACGGGCGCAACAACCGCCTTCAACACGGCTTAGACAGAGGTCAGCCGCGCCGTGCAAATAGATCGCCCGATGTCGCCGCGTGGTCCTGAGGTGCAAGCCACGCCTTTACCGCTCCGCCATCGCGCCACTCGGGCCAGAGGAAGGCGCCGCTTTCGCCCTGCACGATATTGAAATTCGTATGTCCCATGGCCGTCAGTTGATCCACGAGCGCCACAGTCAATTCGGGCATAGCGGGCAGAAACTCTACCGAGATCAACGGGACCTCGTGGGAAAGCCCTGATAAAACAGCCGCTTCACCCCCTTCAACATCGATTTTGATGTAGCGCGGCAAGCCGTGTTCCGCGATCAGAGCGTCGAGCGTGACGACTTCAACGCTTTGCGTCTTGTCCCAATTGACATGTTCAAAGCCCACCGACGATTTGCTCGCACGGATAAAATCGGTGCTGACGGTCGAGACCGTCGGATGGCGCGATGATACGGCCAACTCCGCTTGTGTATTCTCGCGCCCGACAGCCACGCCCAATACGGTGACACCCGGCGGGCAGCTCTGTTTCAAGAAGGTGAAGAATGGCTCCTGGGGCTCAATCGCCACCACCCGCACGCCGTTCGCCCACATGGCGCGGGTCCTGTTCCCCACATGGGCGCCCACATCGAAAACCAAATCGCCCTTGCTCAGCAGCACGCGATAGAATTTGCGCCAGCGTTTCAACGCAAACGGATTGAGATAGATAAAAAGAGATCGCAAAAAGGGTAGGTTCAAGCGGGTCACCCCATACCCCCTTGCCATGTCCAAAAGTGTGAGCAGGTGGAAAGACTGGAAGGATCAAGCAAGCCGCCCGATATTGACCGGTGCTTTTTGCGTTGCGCGTCGTTCAAAGCACTCTCCTCGATATCGCGTCTATGACATCGACGAATATCTGCGCCGTGTCTTCCCAAGTTGGCAAGGTCGCTGCAAGGCGCAAGGCGCGCGTTGAAAGCTGCTGCGCCAAAATCGGCTCCGTCAAGGCGCGTCGCATGGCATCGGCAAAAGCCGCAGGATCGTCAGGCGGCACAAGCAGTGCGGCGTCTTGCACGGTGTCTGGGACGGCACCCACGCTGCAGGTGACGATGGGTAGGCCGTAAAACATCGCCTCGCTCAGAACCATGCCGTACCCCTCATAGCGCGTCGCCAAGGCGAAGAGAGACGCGCCGTTGAAAAGACCCTCCACCGTGGAAGCGCCGACTTCCCCGGTAAATGCCACGCGGCCGCCAAGCCCTAGCCGGTCCCGTTGAGCCAGCAGCGCGGCGGTCACCTCCCCTTGGTAGTCCTTGCCCACGATCCGGGCTTGCCAGGGCAGGTCTTCGATCAAGGCCAAGGCGTCCATAAGAACGTCGTGCCCTTTACGCGGGGCCAGCAGCCCTACCGAAAGGATGAGCGGTGGGTTGAGCGGTTGGCGCTGTACAACGGGCCGCTCAAAACCCGGAAGGGCAATCGTCACACGGGTTCTCTCAGCACCGAACTCGGACGCCAGAAGCCGCGCCGTCTCCGGACTGGGCACAATCATGTGGCGCGCGTGGCGCAGCGCCGCCGCTTCGTTGCGCTTTAGAAACGCTGCACGCGCCGGGCTCAGGCCGGTTTCAAGACCCAACGGGTGGTGGATCATCGCCATGATCGGGGCGTCGACTTCGGCCAGCCCCTCGGGGTCTATGGCCCCGAAAACCAGCCCGTCCAGAATGATCGGCGTTTCCTTTGGGACAGCACGGAGAAGGGCCAACGTTTCCGCCATATCCTCCGGCGTCGGATCAGGAAAGCTGTCCGGGAGGCGCAGGTGGTCGGTCGCGCAGCCAATCTCGTTCAGGACACGCAGAACTGTCGCTTCATAAATGAAACCGCCCGTCCTGCGTTCTTTGTCACCCGGTATCGCGAAGACGGCGCGTGTCATGGCAATTGCTCCGGTGCATAGCGGCGGAGCACGGCCCGTTCGCAAAGGCCGACCAAGCCGTACAAGACCATGGCCACGACACCCAAACTGGCCACGCAGGACCAGAGCATATTGTAGTCCGATGTGCTGGCTGTCAGCGCCATCAAGACGCCGATCCCCTGGCCAGTGGCGAGCCACTCTGCCGTGGTGACGGCGAGAAGCGCCGCCGGGACCGCCATCCGGGCGGAGGCGAAGAATGCTGGCAGCATGGCGGGGGCCTGCGCCGACAAGAGTAGTCGCCACCGCGAAGCGCCGTAGCTGACAAAAAGGTCGGTCACTTGTCCCGGCGTTTGCCGCAATCCTTGCAGACAGGCGACAAGGGTCGGAAAGAAGATCATGACCGCAACCACGACCACGGTGCCCACAAATCCACGCCCGAAGGCCAGGACAAGCAAAGGCGAGGTGGTGATAATCGGCACGGCGCGGAGCAAAACGGCCACGGGCAAGGTCACTTTTTCAAGCGCGGGTGACAGGACCAGCACTGCCGCGAGACCAGCACCGAGCGCAAGACCCGCCAGATAGCCCGGCAGTGTAAAAGCCAGCGTTTCGCTAAGCGCTTTCAGGAGCGTGGCGCGGGGCTCGGCTTCAGCCAGAAAAGCCAGTACGTCTCCGGGGCGCTTGGCGAAAAAGCGGTTGAGTTCGAAGGTCTCCATCAGCCCGTACCAGAGCAATAGAATGATCGCGGCGATGCCAAGCGCTTCCAGGAATTGGCGCGTCGCGCTGGTCTTGCGCCGACTTGCAGAGGGCGCAAATAGAAGGAGAGGCGGGCGCCCGTCGAAAAGCCGCCGCCCCAGAACCCCAAGTGCGGCATAGGCTGCCATGGCGATCACGGCAGAAAGCGCGGCAAGCGTCCATGTCCCGTCGACCTGAAGTCCGCGCATCGCCCTCAAGGTAAGCACGCCGAGCCCGCGCTCTGCGCCCGTGAACTCCCCAATCATGGCCCCCAGAAATGCGGCAGGGGCGGCGATCTGCAATCCAACGAAAAGGTAAGGCAGGCTCGCCCGGGCGCGGACTTTGATCAAGGTGGTCCAGGGCCCGCGCCCATAGACGCGCAACAAATCCGTCCATCCCTGGGGCACGGCGCGCAGCCCCACCAATGCGGCCAGAAACGTGGAGTAATATACCGCCAGTGCCCCCAGCATAATCTGTGGTCCCGGACCGGGGCCGAAAAGCACCCGCAGGATCGGTCCCGTCGCAATCAGCGGCAGCGAAAATACCACCAAGGCGAGCGGCGCAATGAGCCTCTCGGAACGCGGGACAAGAAAAATCAACGCCGCCAAGAACAGCCCGGCCAGATTGCCGAAAACGAAACCCAAGGCGGCATTCTTCGATGTCTCCAACGCGGCACGGAACAACAGTGCGCCGTTTTCGCCCGCAAACATCGCGATATCGCTCGGGCTTGCGACCAAGACGTTTGTGGGGGCAAGCCGGACAAGGGTCTCCCAGATTGCAAGGAACAGCGTGGTTTTGGTGAGCGTCCATGGCGTCATTCAGGCCGCCATGCCGAGAGCGGTGAGCACCTCGTCCGCCAAAGTCCGAAACGCGGGCGCGCGGGGATCACGCGCTATCACAGCGTCGGGAAGCGCCACAGCAATATCCGCCACGACGCGGGCGGGCCGGCTTGACAACACTAGGATACGGTCCGCAAGGCGCACTGCCTCGTCAACGGAATGAGTGACAAGCACGGTCGTCGTCCCGCGGTCCCGCCAGAGCGGTGGCAAGTCGGCACCGAGCCGGGCGCGGGTGATCGCGTCCACCGCCCCAAAGGGTTCATCGAGGAGCAGCACCTCAGGTTCTGACACCAGCGCCCGGGCAATCGCCGCGCGCTGGCGCATGCCGCCCGACAATTCCGCCGGGCGGTGGTCGCCAAAACCGTCCAGCCCGACGAGA
>JBCCPJ010000021.1:0-60468 GCA_039024895.1 Pseudomonadota bacterium
CTTTCGGTTTGGTGGTCATAGCGCAAGCAAAACACCCAGCCCCATCCCGAACCTGGCAGTTAAGTGCTGCAGCGCCGATGGTACTGCGTCTTAAGGCGTGGGAGAGTAGGTCACCGCCAAACCTAATGAAATCTCGCGTAATCTCTCGGCGATGTTCGAAAAAGTGCCGCCCTTCGGGGCGGCTTTTTTATGTCCGGCGCGGCGCCATCCGATCAAAATGCCCCTTCAATTCGTCACGATGGCGAACGCCCTGGAGAACCTCGGAGACGTCACCCACTTCATCCATGAGGACGAGCGTCACATGAGGTAGCCCCAACGTCGCGGCAAAGGCTGAACCCTCATTGGTGCGCGTGCTGGCCACAAGATACACGAGGTCTTCCCTCTCATAGCATTTCAAGGCTGCGCGCGCCTCCCGTTGCAATTCGGTACACATAGCGCATTGCGGATCATGGATTTGAACAACCGCAGGCTTGCCTTGCCCAACGCGGGTCAGATCGTGCTCCGCTGCAAAGGCTCGCATACTGGAATGCGCCCATAATCCGCCGCCGCCCAGGACTGCGCTGCCGATAAGACCGTTTCGCGCAAGTTTCATAACGTCTCGCCGGTTTGGTGTGTATGCCCCCGATGGTGATTGCTGTTCCTGACGCCGCTTCCGCGCGCTCGGTTTACGTTTCTTCATGGAACTGCCTCCCTTGGGTGGCGCGACCCTACGTAGGATATGACGAAATTCTAAATCACGAAGCTGTTAGATGCGCCAAAGCGAGGTCGCGTGCTGAGCCGGAATTTCCCGGAAGCGGTCACAATCGCACCGCAAACCCACTTTATCCTCACAACCGGGGCATGATACCGGAGACCACTCGCCGTGATTTGCCGCACCCTGTTCACGATTGTCCTTGTCCTTGCTGCCACCTCCGCACAAGCACAGACGAAAGATCGCCTTGATCGCCGTGACAAGCTCTTCGGGTTCGAGGCGGTAGGCCTCCTTGAAGGCCAGGGTGGTACTTGCACGGCGGCATTGATTGCTCGCGACGTCGCATTGACCGCAGCGCATTGCGTCCACCGAAAGCGTGGTAAGTTTGTGTTTCGCGCCGCCTTCAGTGACGGCGCCGCGCTTGCGTCACGCCAGGTGACCGACATTGTGATTGCTCAGGCGTATATTGAAGCGGATGCGAATAGGGACCGTGCTGGCGAAGTTGCCAATGACGTTGCTCTCGTCCGTCTTTCGAGCCCAATCTACGATGCTGGCATAAATCCATATGAAATCGCGAAGTCCCCTTTGACCGGAGCGTCCTTAACTTTGGCGTCATACGGACGGGGCCGTATGGGCGCCCTTCAGTTGGAGCGCGGGTGTAGACTGACAAAGCGCTATCGCGGTGGCGTTGTCCGGGTGGACTGTGATGCGACCTACGGTTCGTCCGGTGCGCCGGTGTTCACCCAGGGTTCCGGGCGTCCCCGAATTTTTTCAATCGTTTCCAGTGGCGTGACCGTTGGTGAAAGCAATGAGCAAACGCTTGGTGTCGAGTTGACAGAAATT
The DNA here is from genome assembly GCA_039024895.1 of Pseudomonadota bacterium. Lineage (GTDB taxonomy): Bacteria > Pseudomonadota > Alphaproteobacteria > Rhodobacterales > Rhodobacteraceae > JAJDOD01. The sequence goes on from JBCCPJ010000021.1 coordinate 1,535, forward strand.
GTCCCGGAACTGATGCGTGAACTTGCAAACAAGCGCAGTCTAGCCCCGTCAACGCCCAATGCGCGCCGCATCAAGATTGGTGAGCGCGCGACGGGCGGTGCAAGGTTTGTGCGGCCCGGTGGATCCTAACGTTGGGTAGATGTACCGGATCAATCGGTTAAGCCGACGGCCTCATCACCAACGGACTTGCGAGAAAGAGGTCAGGCTCGGGGATAAGCGGAGATCGAAACGGTCATTTCGGCGCGCCACGCATGTACTCGACTAGGAGCCCCATGCGAAAGGGCAGGCTGTCTTTTCGTGCCTCCAGTTGAGCCAGTGTCATGCGTCGCCGTTTGATAACGGTGCGCGCCACCCTGTACTCGAACCGACGCTTCGCTGCCAACCAGGACGCGGGCAGAAGGCGCAAGATACCTTTCCAAACGAGGGAAAGTTGGAGAAAAGCGGCCGCACGAAAAGCCATCTTCTGGACGCTGGCCCAAGTCATCTGTCCAAGGGCAGCAGCAACAGCCACAAGCCAAAGCGGTAGCTTAATGGAGAACAGGATCAGCCACAGACCCAGTGATGTCACAGAAACAGCAACCGTCGCGGCGAGAATGATAGCTGCTGAAAGTAGTTTCTCCCACTTGTTCAGGCGGCGATACCAGCGAAGCAACCGAATATAGCGCTGCCGTACGGCTTGTCGGTACCGGTCGGTAAATGCCAAAAGCCGTCGAAGTGTTGCACGCCCTAAGAGCAGCGGTAGGGCTGTAGTCGTGATCCACTTCTTCAATAGCTCCACGCGAAAGAAGACGGACATTTGAATCTTTAGCCACGCCAGTACAGCAGGAAGTTCAAGCCCAACCATTTTCTTCCCCAGCACCTTTAGTTGGGTGAGGATAAGGCCGAGGGCGATCAGCACCTCGTTTCCAAAGTAGATTGTGGCGGCATAGGACAGGCTGACAGCCGCTATGAGCAAGAGAAACCCGCGCAGGAACATGGACTTGGCCTAGCACACGACCGGAGAGCGAGGAAATATTTCAACTTTGCAAACTGGCTCTTGCGGCTACCAACGACTCGCAATAGACAGTTCAAACTTTGGCGCGGGGTGGAGCAGCCCGGTAGCTCGTCAGGCTCATAACCTGAAGGTCGTAGGTTCAAATCCTACCCCCGCAACCAAAGGACCTTGCGCTGAAAAATAAATAAATTCAATCGGCTAGTGGCATAGATATTGTTCTTCCGGAACCAGTTCGTGTCACTTCAAAGTACCAGCTTACAGCCATTTAGCTCACGAGTGAATCCATCCAGCGCAAAGTGACGCCGGTCGGCCCTTTCGGTTTGTATTCGGCGCCAATAGGTTGTGTCCAACCGAGCGTCTGAATGAACTGGAAAATACATCGGTAATCCAGTTCGCCCTGATCAGGGCGTCCGCGTTCGGGAACGCCTGCAAACTGAATATGCCCAATCATATCGCGAAGTGCTTTGAGCCGTGTTGTAACGTCACCTTCAGTTCGGCCAACATGATAACAATCGAACATGAGCTTAAGATTGTCGGCCGCCACCTCCGCCATTATGGCCGATGCCTGGTCGGTTGTTTGCAGAAAGTAGCCGGGCGCGTCGTGCCGATTCAAAGGCTCGATGAGGATCGTCATTTCACGTGCGGCTGCCTGTTCGGTCGCATAGCGGAGGTTTGAGACGAAGCACTTATGTGCTGCTTCCCCATCTCCGTAACCCGCCATCACATGCACTGCGCCAGCGCCGACGTCTTCGGCATAGGCTAGTGCAGTATCAATGGCGGACCGTGCTTCTTCTTCCCGCCCGGGCAAGGCAGATAGGCCGTTCTCGCCCTTGCCCACATCGCCACGCAGCGTGTTAAGTCCCAACATGGGCAGTCCGGTCTCGACCAACGCCTCGCGCACGGCGCTTGCCGGTGTTTTGTATGGCCAATGGCATTCGACCGCAGAGAAACCAGACGCTTTTGCCGCGCGAATGGCATCTGGAAGGTCAAGGTCATTCCAGAGAAATCCAAGGTTTGCCGAGAAGCGCATTAAGTGTCCCATTCGACGTTGAACTTCGCGACGACGCCCTCAACCTGTTCTGGTAATAACATCCGTGCTTCAGTGCCACGAAGCAAAAGCGCGAGCCGCGCTGTTTCTTCCAGTTCTTCAATTGCATTGCACGCGGTTTCAACGTCCCGCCCCGCAACCACAGGTCCGTGATGGGCAAGCACCACAGCGCTTCGCTTTCCGGCGAGACCACGAACGGCGTCTCCCATGGCAGTGTCGCCGGGAAGAAAGAATGGTAACAGCTTGACCTTGCCGAGCAACATAATGCCGTAGGGCGTTAGCGGTGGAAGAAAATTGTCTTTGTCGACATCTGGCATCATCGACAAGGCCACGGAGTGACTGGAATGTAGATGCACGACCGCGCCTGCCGAGCTGCGTGTGTCGTAAAATGCGCTGTGGAGCGGCATCTCTTTTGTCGGCGGATCACCGTCAATGTGACGTTGGTTTTTGTCAAAACGGCTAAGACGGGCTGGATCGAGCCGGCCGAAGCTCGTGCCGGTGGGCGAGACAAGTAGACCTCCGTCCTCGGTCCTAGCGCTTATGTTTCCTGTGCTGCCATGGGTCAGCCCACGATCATACAGAGATTTGGCCAACAGGCACATCTGCACTCGAAGGACTGCTTCTGTCACGAGAGACCTGCCAGTCGCCGGTTGGCCTTTTCAAAGAAATCCTCTGAACCGAAGTTCCCGGATTTGAGTGCAACGACAAGATTTGAATTGGCACGCAAAGCGGGGACGCCAGGGTCGATTTCAGGCCCAATCTCAAGTGCATCCAGCCCCAAACCCTCAACTACGGCGCCGGAGGTTTCACCTCCCGCCGAAATGACGCGTGTCGCACCGCCAGCAACACTGGCCCGCGCCACGTCTGCAAAAAATTGCTCCAGAGCTGCGGATGACCGTTTCTGCCCGAAATCGTCTTGGACGGCTTTCACAGTTTCGGGGTCGGCAGAGCTGTAGATTAAGGGGACGTCGTCTGAAGATAGCAACCAATCCACGATGTTATTTACCGCCAGTTCCCCTCTAATCACTGCTGAGGCACGCACCTCCCGGGCGGGATGGCTTGACTTATGCCGCGCTACTTGAGCGCGTGTGGCAATTGAACACGATCCTGACAAAGCGATGGTTTTGCCCGATTGTCCTGTCCATGGAACAGGTCCGGCCGTGCAGCCAAAATTAGCAGGTAGTCCAAGCGCGACACCAGAACCGCCTGTGATCAGCGGGCGATCCTGGGCCGCCAACCCAATTGCTCGCAAGTCTTCATCTCGGATCGCGTCCACTACGATGTGTCGCGCGCCCGTGCCATGGACTGCCTCCATGGCCTTCGAAATCGCATCTGCGCCTTGAAAGACGATCTCCGCTGGCACATGACCCACGCCAAATCGCGTCTGCTTTGCGGTCCAGTTGCGCAAGTCAGGTTCAGTCATGGGGGTAATTGGATGGTTTTCCATGCCCGATTGATTGAGCAGTTTGTCATTCACAAACAGGTGCCCCTGATAAACGGATCGACCGGTGCCGGGAAAGGCAGGGCATATGACCACTTTGTGTGCATCCAACGCTTCCGCCAGGGCATCCGCAACGGGCCCAATGTTGCCTTGTGGTGTCGAGTCGAACGTGGAGCAATACTTGAAGAAGAACTGTGTGCAGCCCTGCGCCTGGAGCCATTTCAACGCCTCAAGAGATTGCGCAATGGCTTGCTCTGCGGGAATTGAGCGCGACTTGAGTGCAATAACGCCCGCTTGAATGTCGGCATCCGCTGGTTTTTGCGGCACACCGGTATATTGCACAACGCGCATGCCTTCCTTTGCCAAGGTGTTCGCAAGATCGCTTGATCCCGTGAAGTCGTCACCAATACATCCCAAGAGCATTATCCAACTCCCGGAAGATCGACGCCTGAATTCTTGGCATAGACCTTGGCGACCGCTGCGTCGTCTTCGCCGCCGAAGCCCAAGTCAGTCGCAGCCAAAAATTGTTGCAATGCAGCTGTCGTGATTGGCGCGTCAAATTTGGCGTGGCGGGCAATGTCCAGCACAATCCCAAGGTCTTTCGGCCAGATATTCACTTGACTATGCGGGGTATAATCACCTGCAACGACATGGGGTGCGCGGTTCTCTAGCATCCAGCTTGTCCCTGCACAGTTCGGAATGATTTCCGCAAACATCTCCGGGCTGATCCCTTGCGTCATGCCGAAAGTCATGGCTTCTGCCATGGCCGCGATATGAACACCTGCAAGAAGTTGGTTAACTGCTTTCATCGCGGAACCGGCACCCGCAGAGTTACCAAGCCGGAAGACGGTCTCAGCGATTGCTTCCAAAGTCGCCTCGGCTGCGGCGAAGGCGTCGGGTGATCCTGATGCCAAGATCGAGAGGCCACCCTCCGCAGCTTTTTTTGCGCCACCTGAAATAGGCGCGTCGAGATAGTGAACACCAAATTCGGTGCACCGCGTCGCCATCGCCTTCGCAAAGGAAGGAGGCACAGTGGCGCAGCTGATCACGACCGCGCCCTCTCGTAGTTGCGGCACGACGCCTTCCTCGCCAAACAAGACGGTTTCGGTCTGTTCCGCGTTAAGAACAACGACAAGAACAGCGTCGAGACTCCCCGCGATTTCAGCGAGCGCACCATCGGTACCGCCCTCGGCGCGGAACCGAGCCGTTCGTTCAGCGGAAATATCAACCCCGCAAGTCACATGCCCCGTGCGGAGGCACGATTGAGCTATGCCATAGCCCATCGAGCCAAGACCGATTACCGCAACGTTTTGCGAGGTGGGCATTGGGGTTCCTTGTAATTATTGATCTTTGGTATCGATACCGGTATCGATACCAAAGATCAAGGTTTGATGGCGATGACCCAGGGATCAAAAATAACGCTGGCTGATGTCGCTGCCGCTGCCGGTGTCAGCAAGATGACCGCCTCACGTGCACTGCGCGGGTCTATTGATGTCTCGCGCGCCAGCATTACAGCTGTCCGATTGGCTGCAGATAAGCTCGGCTATGTCGGCAACCCTTTGGCCGGATCGCTTTCAAGCCAACGGTCTAACTTGGTGGGCGTCGTCATCCCGAGTTTGACCAATATTGTATTTGCGGAAGTCTTGTCTGGCATTGCGGAAGCTCTTGCCGATAGCGGCAAGCAACCGGTTTTTGGTGTGACTGACTACAACACGGACACAGAATACACAGTCATCCGGAATATGCTGTCATGGCGCCCGGCAGGTTTGATTGTGACCGGTCTGGACCAACCGGAGAAGACCCGAAATCTTCTGAGGGAAACGAATGTCCCAGTGGTTCAGATCATGGACCTGGATGGCGAACCTGTTGATGCGTGCGTTGGTATCTCCCACGGCGCAGCCGGTCGTGCGATGGCAGAGCACTTGCTTGCGGAGGGTCGCTCTCGCATTGGTTATATCGGGTGCGGACTTGATCGCGACACTCGGGCAAAGAAACGCCTTCTCGGCTTCAAAAAAGGGCTGGAAGCGGCCGGTTCCTTACTCGCACACAAAGTTCTGGTGCCTGGGCCGTCAACGATGGAAAAGGGACGAAAGCTCACGGCCGACCTGCTCAAGAGCACTCCTAGCCTGGACGCGATTTACTATTCTAATGATGACCTTGCAACCGGCGGGCTATTCCACTGTTTGGCAGAGAGCGTCCCAGTGCCCCAGCAAATCCGGCTGGCCGGTTTCAATGGCCTGGATTTCATTGACAGCTTGCCCGCCGCGCTCGCTACAGCCAAGACACCACGTCAGCAAATCGGCGTGGCCGCAGCGCGTATTATTCTGGATGTGGAGCGTGGTTACGATCCGCAGCGCTACGTGACCTTTGTCCCCGAAATCATCATGTCTTGACCGTATCGCAGAATGACCTTTGACAGCCCAAAGGCTGACATCTATCGTGCCCCCATGAAACAGGTGCAACATATAAAATTGCCGCGCGCGACATGTGCCGACCTGCTTCTTCTCCTTAGCCGCCTCTGAGCGTGCCTTTCGGCGCGACCGCTCAGAGGGGTTTCAGCGCCACAAAGACAACGCTAAAGGAGACATCCATGAATACGATCAATCTGTCTGAGAAGCTTTCTCGCTTCTCCTCGCACTGGGACCCCCAAGTCGTCGCTGGCTATAACGACAATGACGTAATGGTGGTAAAGTTCGAGGGCGAGTTCCCCTTTCATAAACACGACGACACCGATGATTTTTTCTTCGTTCTTGAGGGCGAAATGGAGATGGACGTCCAAGTGGAAACACCGCGTCGCGTCGGGGCGGGAGAGATGTTCATTGTGCCGAAGGGCATCGTTCATCGTCCGCGCGCAGTTCAGGAGTGCAAAGTTCTCCTGATTGAACCAAAAGGCGAACCCAACACCGGCGACGCGGATGCTGGCCCGGCCAAGAAACCAAGAGTTTGAGGGAGGCGAAGATGGCGGAAAAGGATCACGTCCTGATCTTCGATACGACGTTGCGCGACGGTGAACAGAGCCCGGGCGCAACCATGAGCCATGATGAAAAGCTGGAAATTGCAGAACTCCTCGACGACATGGGTGTCGATATTATTGAGGCCGGGTTTCCGATCGCTTCGGAGGGCGATTTCGAAGCGGTAACTGAGATTGCAAAACGCGCTAAGAAGGCAACGATTTGCGGCTTGAGCCGCGCGAATTTCAAGGACATCGACCGCTGCTGGGAAGCTGTAAAGCACGCCAGAAGCCCGCGTATCCATACTTTCATCGGGACATCACCCCTCCACCGCGCCATTCCTAACTTGGATATGGACCAAATGGCGGCGCGCATTCACGATACGGTGACCCATGCTCGCAACCTTTGCGACAACGTTCAGTGGTCGCCGATGGATGCCACGCGGACCGAGTGGGAGTATCTTTGTCGCGTGGTTGAGATCGCGATCAAAGCCGGCGCAACGACGATCAACATCCCCGATACCGTCGGATATACCGCGCCCCGAGAAAGTGCGCAGATCATCCGTGATCTTATCGAGCAAGTGCCTGGCGCGGGTGAAGTTGTTTTTGCAACGCATTGTCATAACGATCTCGGTATGGCGACCGCCAACGCCTTGGCCGCTGTCGAAGGTGGCGCACGCCAAATCGAATGCACTATAAATGGGCTCGGGGAGCGGGCCGGCAACACGGCGTTGGAAGAGGTCGTGATGGCGCTCCGCGTCCGCGGCGACCTCATGCCTTACAAGACAGGCGTCGAGACGACTAAGCTCATGCATATCTCGCGACGCGTCTCAACGGTGAGCGGGTTCCCCGTCCAGTACAACAAAGCCATCGTGGGCAAGAACGCTTTCGCCCATGAAAGCGGTATCCATCAGGACGGCATGTTGAAGAACGCGGAGACTTTCGAGATCATGCGCCCGGAAGACGTTGGTCTCTCCGAAACCAATATCGTGATGGGGAAGCATTCCGGACGAGCCGCCCTTCGTTCAAAGCTGAAAGACCTCGGCTTTGATCTGGCTGATAATCAGCTCAACGATGTCTTCGTGCGGTTCAAAGCACTAGCAGACCGGAAAAAAGAGGTTTTTGAGGATGATCTCATTGCTCTCATGCGAGATCAGGAGACCGGCGAGGAGTATGATCGGATCAAGGTTAAGTTCCTGCGCGTCATTTGTGGCACTGAAGCGCCCCAGTCTGCTGACCTCACATTGACGATCGACGGGGTAGATCAACAGACCACCGCACAGGGTGATGGTCCGGTAGACGCCACATTCAATGCCGTTAAGGCGCTCTTTGCGCATGACGCCAGACTGCAACTCTACCAGGTGCACGCTGTAACCGAAGGGACCGATGCGCAAGCGACGGTGAGTGTGCGGATGGAAGAAGAGGGTCGCATTGCAACAGGTCAGTCTGCTGACACTGATACGGTTGTCGCTTCCGCGAAAGCCTATGTGAACGCCCTCAACCGATTACTGGTGCGGCGTGAAAAGTCCGATCCGGATGCTGACGTTAAACAAGTGTCCTACAAGGATGCCGGCTAACCAGTTTGGGGGCCGTGCTGCGCGGCCCTCAAACACTGCCTAAGCGCTGACACATTATGGGCAAAGAACCGCTCATATGGGGTGAGTTGGTCGGCAACTCAGTTCCGAAAATGTCGGCTCAAAATCCAGAGATTTCCAAAATAGAAACAGTGCTGACTTTAGAGGCCATACTGTCCACAAAATTATTGGAAAATAAGGTGTTAACAGCGGTTTTCCGCCTAACTCTTGCCATATTTCCGACCTAAAAATGTCACCACGGGCGGCGCGTTGCTGGCTGTGTTTGTAAGAGTGAGACTACCGGTAAATATGGTCTCGTGTGTGTGTAAAGGTACTTTGGTGGTGGCGATGTTTCGTACGTCTCGGTCTTCGGCTCAAATCAGAAAAGCCGTGACATTGATTGGTCCGAGCGGTCCGTCAATTGATCTGTCCCGCGCTGCTGCGCCGATCAATGTTGCGTCGTCCTCGAAGCTTTCGACTGGTCCAGTGGTGAAGGGTCCCATCTTCACCGAGCAAAGGTCAAACGGGGGCACCTCTAAATCGAGGATTGGTTCAGCGAAACAGCGTCACCACCATTTCTTCTCAACCCTGAAATTTCAAAGCGGCAGATCGCTATCTGCATGACATAAGTTGCTCAGCGGCAACGCCTTGGTCATAGGCTGTGTGAACCAAGGGCGGACCGCACTGGGTGGGGCGAGGCGCGTTTCGGTGGGGCGAAGCGCGCCTCAATTTTTTCATACTCTGGCGCGATGTCGTCATTGAAAAAATTCCGAGTTTTAAATTCGAAATGACTTCAATGCCATAGTTCCGCCACATTTCAAACGTAATGCTGTCATGAGTGGGCGATGTGTTTTTGCGCGCTTTGTGTGTACCAAAATTCGAGTAGTGAGTGATGTGTAAGTTCAAACATTGTAAGGGTCCTGAGGCGTGTTTCCTGAAGGACATCTCCCCATGCCCCGGCGCATGCCAAAGCAACCACCCAGAGCCTGCAAATATCGACGGTCCGCACAAGCGTGTTCGTAGTCGCGGGTTTGTGGATCGCGACGCCCTTGCGCGTGCATTGATGGAAGACCGCGCCGAAGCCTCCGTCCAATCGGTAATGCGTGTGCAGCGGGTCTCCAACAAATTGATCCGCGCAGTAGAGATCATGAGCCAACGCGCGCACTGACTAAGCCATGTTAAAGAACTCTAGGCTCTCACGCATAAAGCGCCCACGGATGTGCGGCGTTTCCATCATCATCTCATGTTTTGCGCCATCCACATGGTGCAGTTCACCGTGCTCCCATGTGCGGTGGTAGTCTTCAATGGCCTCAACGGAGACAATTTGTTCGCTCGAACCGATGAACGTGAGGCAGCGTACCGATGGCTTCTTTGTTGAAAACAACCGCCTTAACTCTTGGAGAGCGCTGCCTACCCATTGGACAGACGGACCGCCTAAAGCAAACTCCGGCACACTTCGCGCGTGCTCCGCGAGCCACAGATAGGTCTCTTGGTCGGATGTGAGCATATTGGTATCGAAGTCAGCTTCGCAGACATAGTTCGTCGGAGAGGTGCCCGGCGCGAACAGTGTTTCCTGCCGAAAAATCCGCGCTAGGGGTGGAACAAAGTAGGTTAATGGCCGTGCGAATGCGGGCATCTGTATGCCCCACATCGGAGCTGAAAACACAGCGCGGCTTACGTCCAAACCACGAACCAGTGAGCGCAGACCAATACAGCCACCCATGGAGTGGGCAAGCAGGACGCGTGGCTTTGGTAACTCAATATGGTCAATCCATGCGCTCAACGCGGCCACGTCCCGTTGATAGTCCATGAACTCACGCACATGGCCAAGCCTATTGTCGCTATACAATCGGTCGGAAAAGCCCTGTCCGCGCCAATCGATGATCGCGACACTCCACCGAGCATCGATGAACTCGGTGATCACTCTAACGTATTTTTCAATATACTCAGTACGACCAGGAAAAATGACGATCGTGCCCCGGGAAGTGTCGGTCGTCCAGGCGGCTAACCTTAGTCGAATGCCGTCATCCGTCGTGCGCCACACAACCTTGGCGCCATCCGGAGCAGCGGCAAGATCGAAGCGAAAGGGCGCAGTTTCCACCTGTTTCAGCTAAGCGCAGGTGCGAGACGCATTGCTGCTCCCATATCCCCATCAATCTTAAGGCGGCCTGACATGAAAGCGGTCGTGGGATTGAGCGAACCGTCAAGGATTTCACGAAACGTGTCGGTATCTGCACTCATAGTAACCTCGGCTTCTTCGTCGCCGGAGCGGGCGCCATCACCGTCGAGCATAATTGCGCCTTCGCCATCAATCACGAATTTTGCAGTTCCATCGAAGCCACCGTCACCCAGTTTTTCATTCAGTGCGTTCACCGCATGCTCGATCACGTCACTCATGTTATTATCCTCACTTCACGGTTTAGGGGCTCGCATTTGCCCCATGTTGCGTTAACTTAAGCTTATGGGTCGAAAAGACAGATATCTCAAATGCGCCGTAGCGGCATTTTTCTTTGCGACGCCAATTGTTGCCGAAACGGACGAGTTGGCGGCCCTTTTGGAAGGGTTGAAATCAGCGGACGCGTCGACAGCTACTCAGATTGAGAAGCGGATCTTCGAGATATGGTCGCGCTCTGGGTCTGCCTCCATGGACCTTCTGCTCTCACGCGGGCGCGAGGCGTTGGAAGAAGGGGACACGATCCTGGCAATTCGACACTTCTCGGCGCTCATTGACCATGCGCCTGAGTTCGCCGAAGGCTATAACAGGCGGGCAACGGCGTATTTTCAAGAGGGTCGGCTTGGCCTTTCACTTGAAGACATCCGGCGGACACTCGAACTCAACCCGCAGCACTTCTCCGCGATGACTGGTCTCGCGTTGATTATGGAAGAGTTGGGATTTCCAGATGAAGCGCTGAGCACCTGGCGCGAAATTGAGCGTTTTCACCCCAATAGCGATGGTTTGAGCGAGTCGATGACGCGGCTCGAGCGCAAAGTTGAAGGCGCATCTCTCTGACGGAACCGGGCTGTAGAGGTCGGTTTTCCAGAAAGAAGTCTTGAAAAACTCGCAATCACTCGAAAGCTCGCCCAAGCGGTCGCCAAATGACTGCCGCCAACAGAAGACTGCCAATTCCAGCAAAAAAGAACGGCACAAGGAGGGCATCACCCCGCGGCAAGGGACCTTCCGCCACACGTGTCAGTATCCCGGATAACGCTAGGCCGATTGGCATCATACCCCAGGCGAGCAAGCGATAAAGGCTGTTCACCCGCCCGAGCAGGTTGTCCGGGATAATACGCTGCCGATAGGAAACGCTGACGGTGTTCCAGACAATGCCTGTGAATTCACTAAAGACGAAGAGTGCCGCGAGCGTCCATGCGTTGGGAGCAAATGGAATGGCAGCGAAGGCGAGTGCGCTTTGCAGGGTCATAAGTTGCGCGGCGCGTCCCCGCCCCAACCTCTCAATAATCGTGGCGGCTACAAATCCCCCGGTAATGCCGCCGAAGGCACCGGCGGCAAGGATCAACCCGTAGGCAGTAGCGCCGAGGCCGAGGTTCTCCTGAACATGGAGGACCAAAGCGATGATGATCATCTGGTGCAGGAGGTTCCACACACCAGTGGAAACCGCGAGTAACTTCAATACAGCAGAGTTTTTGAGAAACTCCCAGCCTTCCCTCAATTCACGCCGCCAGTTTTGTCCTGTGACTTGAGTTGCCCGAAAAGAACCCGCGATGGTGAAAATCAGCCCGGCGCCAATTGCGAAAGCTACGGCGTTCAAAAGGAAGGGCAGGGGTAGAAATACAGTTATCAGGAAAGCGCCCACCGCCGGGCCGAGAAGGGAGTTACCAACTAACTCGACGCTCCAAAGCCTTCCGTTCGCCGCTTCAAGTTTCGCATGCGAAACAATTCTTGGCATCATCGTTTGCGCTGCATTGTCGCGAAACACCTCTGCGACGCCGACAATTGCAGCAGACACCATAAGAACAGCAAACAGTCGAGGATGGACCAGACCGGCTTCAGGTGGCGGCAGAAGCGGGAGCGAAGCCCAAACGGCACCGCCTACAAGGACGAAAGCTCCGGCCCGAATGGCGTCCATGGCCAGTATTAGGCGTCGCCGATCGACACGATCCGTGATCAGACCAGCCGGTATGGCGAAAAGAAACCAAGGGAGGCGGAGCACAATCGGCAACGCGGCGATCATCAAAGGATCGCGCGTGAGTAGTGAAGCGAGCCAAGCCCAAACCACGACTGCGATGCCATCTGCGAGATTGGCCAATCCACTGGAGGCGATAAAGCGGGTCAGCATTAGACATTAGCCTACGAGAGTACAGGCTTAGAACAACATGCAATCGGCCCCGGGAGACAGGCTTTCTGCGCCGTCGGCAAGTGTCGGCGTGTAGTCGAAGGACACGATTTGAGCACCTTGATCGAACGCGACGAAGAGTTGGCCTGAGCCAGGTCGTAAGGCGACACCTTCTGGGTCGATACCGTACTCCAAGAGGGAAACAGTGCCGAGAAGGTTGCCCTCCGCATCAAACTCGTAGAGCGAGTTGCTTCCTTCATAATCGTCAACAATCAACAAGTGGCCGGTGCGTGGGTCGCGGGCAATTCCCTGCGCCTCGTACAAGGGCGGCGTGAGGGTTGTAGTGTCGATAACGCGGGTTGGCGTGCCACTCGCGTCAAGCCATGAAAGGCGCTCGGGATCATCTTCCACCGCGATGATCTGTCCGTCGGGCGCCATCACGATACCTTCCGTATCCGCCCAGCCGCCAGGCACTTTGAAGGGCTCTGCCAATGGCTCGCCCGATTTGGTCAGGCGTTGAAAAGCGCCAAACCCATCTGCGACGAGCAAGTGATCGCCTTCGATCGTAATCGCCTTGATCCGCGATAAATCGCTGCCAAACCTGCGCAATTCGTCGCCTTCCAGGGTCACTAGGATCACCTCGGGTCCTTCGTTGGCGATCCAGAGGCCACAAAAGGTTGGGTCGTAGTCGAGGCTCGCAGGCCGGTTCAAATCGTACCGCGCTGTCTCGACGAGCTCCAACGCGGCGGCCGTGCCTGGGAGGCAGCAGGCAAAAATGATCGATGTCATTCGCATAACCGGACGGTAGCGCGCAGGTGCCGCAGGGCAAAGAACCTTTTCACATCCGCTACGCGTACTACTTCGCAGGAACAGTCAGGAGGGTGGCATGGCACGGGTTCTAGTCGTTGGCGTATCAGGGGGGATTGGATCGGCAATTAGCGCAGAGTACGCAACGCGCGGCTTTGAGGTCGCCGAGCTATCACGTGCGCATGACGGCTTGGATGTCACGGACGAAGCGAGCGTTGAAGGTATCTTTGCGGGGCTCCAGGAGCCCTTTCATCGGGTTGTTGTCACCACGGGTGCATTGGTTGTGAATGGTCATGAGCCGGAACGTGCGATACGTGAAATCACGGCCGAAGGGCTGATCAATCAAGTAAAGGTAAATGCGTTGGGCCCGGTGCTGGTATTGAAGCATGTCCTGCCGCTGCTCCCAAAGGAAGAACCCTCTGTATTTGCAGCGCTTTCCGCGCGCGTAGGCTCAATTGGGGACAACAGTATTGGCGGCTGGCACAGCTATCGCTCGGCCAAGGCGGCGCTCAACCAGTTGATCCATGGCGCCTCCATCGAGATGAAGCGGAGCCATAAACAAGCGGTCGCTGTCTGCTTGCACCCGGGGACTGTCGAAACCCCGTTCACCGCGAAATATGCGGGCCGACACAAAACGGTGCCAGCAAATGAGGCCGCCACGAATTTGGTGAATGTCATCGAAGGGCTCACGCCCGATCAATCCGGAATGTTCTTGGACTATGCCGGTCGGGAGATACCCTGGTGAGACTAATCCTCGTACTGGGAGATCAATTAACCGATACCGTCGCCGCCTTGCGTGAAGGGGACCCGTCCGAGGATGTGGTCGTGATGGCTGAAGTTGCCGAAGAAGCCCAATATGTGCCCCATCATCCTAAGAAAATTGCCTTTTGCTTTGCCGCGATGCGCCATTTTGCAGAGGAACTTCGCGAGGCCGGATGGGTCGTGGAATACACGAGGCTGGACGCAGAAAAGCCTGTGGCGAGTATTACTGAAGCCTTGGTCGCAGCGTCAGAAAGACGTGGTACTGCCGAGGTTGTTGCCACACGCCCAGGGGAATGGCGTTTGATTGAAGCGCTGGAAAGCGCGCCGCTGCATACAACGATGCTGGAGGACGATCGTTTTATCGCGTCCCATGCGGAGTTCGCCGATTGGGCGGAGGGCCGCAAAGAGCTTCGGATGGAGTGGTTCTATCGCGAGATGCGGCGCAAAACGGGGCTTCTGATGGAGGGCGATAAGCCGGTTGAGGGTAAGTGGAACTTTGACCACGACAATCGCAAGCCCGCTCCGGGTGAAGTGGATTTCAGCGGGCCGATGCGGTTCACACCGGACGAGACCACCGAAGAAGTGCTCGCCCTCGTTGAGAAACGCTTTGGTGATAACTTCGGATCGCTGCACCCGTTCTGGTTTGCCGTGACACGGCAACAGGCGCGCCGTTCCTTGGCGCATTTCATTAAAGGGGGCTTGCCAAAGTTTGGTGACTTCCAGGATGCCATGCTCGCTGATGAGAGGTTTCTCTGGCATTCGATCCTATCGATGTATCTAAACGCCGGGCTTTTGGACCCCCTCGAGATTTGCGAAGCGGCTGAAGCGGCGTATCGGGAGGGTCATGCTCCGATCAACGCTGTTGAGGGGTTTATCCGCCAGATCATTGGTTGGCGGGAGTATATGCGAGGGATCTACTTCCGCGAGGGCCCGGATTACACCAAGCGCAACATTCTGAACCATCAGCGCAAACTGCCAGATTTTTTCTGGACAGCGGAAACCAAAATGCGGTGCATTGCGCAAGCCGTGGAGCAGACGCGCGATGAAGCTTACGCCCATCACATTCAGCGGCTGATGGTCACCGGGAATTTTGCTTTACTCGCTGGAATTGACCCGTTCGAGGTGCATGAGTGGTACCTGGCGGTTTATGCGGACGCATATGAATGGGTGGAAGCGCCGAACGTCATCGGCATGAGCCAGTTTGCGGATGGCGGTATCGTTGGCTCGAAACCATATGTTTCGTCGGGCAACTACGTGGACCGCATGTCCAACTACTGTGGTGATTGCGCTTACTCGGTTAAGACTAAGTTCGGCGACGGTGCCTGCCCGTTCAACCTCTTGTACTGGTCCTTTCTGAACCGACACCGCGAGAGGTTTTCAAAAAACCCGCGTATGGCGAATATGTATCGTACGTGGGATCGCATGGATGAAGAGCGTCGTGACCGCATCTTGGAGGAAGCCGACCAGTTCCTCGAAACTCTGTAATGCGGTGTTCGCCCCTACCCTTCAGGCCGCACGCGAGGCTACGACGGTTCTGTTCTCAGACCGAACTTGAGGTACCGCCGAGATGTTTCCGGTGCCTTTCTGTTCCTGAATGGCCTTAAACTGAGCAGGTTCGTTCTATAAAAAAGGCTGTCAGTCTAGTTCTGTTCCGTTGTGCCCGAGGAGAGGTCGTTGGTCAGTTCGCCTTCGCTCCAAATGCCGCTCTGTTCCTCGCCACTGGCATAGCGAATGGTGCCCTGACCCTGTCGTTTACCGCGCTCGAACATGCCTTCATAGACATCTCCGTTTGCATAGCTGGCCATCCCGGACCCGTTAATTTCTCCTGCCGACCACTCGCCCTCATAAACGAAGCCATCTGCCATGGTGATTTTTCCGCTGCCTTCGCGCTGCCCGCTGACGAAATTGCCTTCGTAAACCGTGCCGTCTGAATAGGTTGCGACACCAAAGCCGTCGCGCTGTCCTTCTTTCCAATCGCCTTCGTATGTGTACCCATCCGCGAAAGTCATTTTGCCGGTGCCGTCCATTTTCGCGTTTTTGAACTCGCCCTCGTAGACAAGGCCGTTGGCATAGGTGGCGACACCGGTGCCTTCGATCACACCTGCCACCCAATTACCTTCGTATACGTTGCCATCGGGATAGGTGATCTTGCCCATCCCGTCGGCGACATCATCCTTGAACGTACCTTCGTAAATCGAGCCGTCCGGGTAGGTTACGGTGCCGGTGCCCGCGATGCGTCCAGCAACCCAAGAGCCCACATACAGATAGCCGTCTGAGCCCGTGAAAGTCCCTTGGCCCTCGCGTTGATCAGCGACGAAATCGCCTTCGTAGGTGTCACCGTTGGCGTAGGTTACTTTCCCGGTGCCTTGGCGCTTACCATCGACGAGATCACCCTCGTATATGTCTCCATTGGGTTGAGTGAGTTTGCCGTCTCCGTTGATTTGACCGTTTAGCCAACCGCCCTCGTAGATCAGGCCATCGGGCATCTTTAGCGTGCCCGTGCCCTCTCGAACGCCGCGGGCTAGATCGCCCTCATACACTGCGCCATCGGGATATTCGATCCGGCCGGTACCCTCTTTGATGCCCTTGTCCCAACCGCCATCGTAGATATAGCCGTTAGGGCTTTCCATACGGCCTGCGCCGTGGTGAAGAGCGTCCTCAAAGTCGCCCTCATATTTGACCCCGTTGGCATATACGGCCACGCCGGAGCCATTGATCTTCCCGTCGAGCCAACTTCCTTCGTAAGTTCCACCATCGGCAAAAGTGATTTTGCCGATGCCTTCGGGTTTGCCTGAAACGAATTCCCCTTCGTAGATCGAACCGTTTGGGAATTCAGCGCGTCCTTCTCCCAGAATTTCGCCTTCTACCCATGCACCTTGGTATACATAGCCGTTGGGCAACCGGTAGGAGCCGGTGCCGTGTTGCTTGCCGTCCTTGAACGTGCCTTCGTATACGCCCCCGTCGTCGTACTGCTTGGTAATGACTTCTTGAGCGGTTGCCGTTGATGCCATCAATGCGGCACTGGCCAGCGTTCCCATCCCGATCGCGCGGTTCATGGCTCTCCCCAATTTTCCCTCAGCAGGTTTCTCGGCCTACCCCTATTGATCTGAAATCTAAAGGACCGACCCTTTTGCCGCAACGCTTTTCCGGTTCACAGACCTTTCCCTTGCGATCAACTCTGCTAAGACCTGCCGAGGGAGGCGTTGGCTCTGCTACCACCACGCCGGGGAGGCGCGGCTTCTCTCAGTCCCACGGGAGTATTTTAGGGCCGCAAACCGGCCGGGAGAAACGCATGCCAAACCGGTTCCGGCTGACCATGGCTCAGATGAACCCAACCGTTGGCGACCTCGCAGGCAACACAGCCCTTGCGCGGCGTGCCTGGGACGAAGGAAAGGCGGCTGGTGCTGACCTGGTGGCGCTCCCGGAGATGTTCATAACGGGTTACAACACCCAAGATTTGGTTATGAAAACCGCTTTTGCCCGCGATGCCATGGCGCATGTTGAACAATTGATGTCGGACTGTGTCGACGGACCTGCGCTGGCCATTGGCGGGCCGCTGTTGCAGGGAGAAAAGCTGTACAACGCCTATCACATTTTGAAGGGAGGGCGTCTGGTCCGGCAGGTCCTAAAGCATGATTTGCCGAACGAAACCGTATTCGATGAAGTGCGGCTCTATGACCGTGGGCCGCTAGCCGGGCCATACGATTTGGGTATCGTAAGAGTTGGCACACCGATTTGTGAAGATGCGTGGCATGAAGAAGTGCCCGAAGCGCTTGAAGAGTCCGGTGCAGAGATTCTCGTCGTTCCAAACGGATCACCCTATTACCGGGGTAAGTTCGAGACGCGCTTGAACGTGATGGTTTCCCGCGTGGTTGAGACCGGTTTGCCGCTGGCTTACCTCAACATGGTTGGCGGTCAGGACGACCAGGTTTTCGATGGCGGCTCTTTCGTCCTGAACCCCGGCGGTGAAATTGCGGTGCGCCTCCCAGTTTTTGAAGAAGTGGTCGCGCATGTGGATTTCGAAGCAACCTCCGAGGGTTGGCGTGCTATCAAGGGTGATGTGGCGAGTTTTCCGGACGATTGGGAGCAAGACTATCGCGTCATGGTTGAAGCGACGCGCGATTACTTTCGAAAAACTGGCTTTAAAATGGCTGTTCTGGGTCTGTCGGGAGGGATCGACAGTGCAATCGTGGCAGCGATTGCTGCGGATGCCTTGGGGCCGGAGAATGTCCGCTGTGTAATGTTGCCGTCGGAATATACCTCCGAGACCTCGTTGCAAGACGCCGCAGATGTGGCGTCGGCGCTTGGATGCCGCCTCGATACGGTGCCGATAGGTGGACCGCGTGGGGCGGTCACGGAAGCTCTTGAGCCGCTCTTTTCGGGTATAGAGCCGGATGTGACGGAGGAGAACATTCAGTCGCGCTTACGCGGATTGATCTTGATGGCGTTGTCGAACAAGTTTGGTGAGATGCTGCTGACGACGGGGAACAAGTCGGAGGTCGCTGTCGGATATGCGACAATTTATGGTGATATGTCAGGCGGTTACAATCCGATTAAGGACCTTTATAAGATGCGGGTCTTTGAGACCTGCCGTTGGCGAAACGCCAATCACCGAGACTGGATGAAGGGTCCGACTGGAGAAGTAATTCCAACGCGTGTGATCGATAAGCGACCCACGGCCGAGTTGCGCGAAGATCAAAAAGACAGCGACAGTCTGCCTGAATACGCCGAACTAGATGTGATCCTCGAGGCGTTGATTGATCACGAGAAGTCAGTGTCGGAAGTCGTCGCCATGGGGTTCGACCGCGAGGTCGTCAAGAAGGTGGAGCGACTGATCTATGTCGCTGAATACAAGCGCTTCCAGTCCGCGCCAGGCGCCCGTTTGACCAAGAAAGCCTTTTGGCTGGATCGCCGGTATCCAATTGTCAATCGTTGGCGCGACCCCTCCTAAATCGTCGGGCCTCCCATCGGATTTTTTCGACTGGTGGATTACGGCTGTAGTCTCGCCCGCATCGTCCTTTTCACTGAACGCTATCATGTTCATACGTTGACTATGGAGCGAAATTTGGACACAACCGAGGTCGTCTTTGGACCTACCGGCATACCATCGGGGCGTCTCCTGACGTTTGTCCTTACTCCATGTGTTGGCATGTGGGCCTATTTCGGCTCATGCATACCCGAATGCGGCACGAAAAACGCTGATTCCGAGTTTCTTCTGTTTGGAGCGGTTATGGCCGGTCTTGGTCTGGTGGCGTGGAATTGGCGGCCAATCCGGGCTCATATTGTCCTCGCGTCAGAGGGTATAATGGTGCACCCCGTAGGCACTGCATTTGTGCCTCGTCGCATATTTACATGGGATAGGGTCGAAAGTTTCGCCCATGTGCCCGGTCCACCCAAGTCGACATCATTTTTTCGGGTGACAGTCCGCCCGGGCGAGGGCCAGACAAAAAGCAAAAACTACAGTCTGGCCCTGCAAGGCATGGGCACAAAACCGCAAAAGATTTTGGTTGCGGCGCAACCTTTCCTGGAAGCTGCCGGCTTTCAGGCGAGGGGCAAACCGGCGGAGGGGCTTTTTTCCCCATCTGTCGTCGAAGTCACCCCGATTAAGCATCAGGGTGACCAGTGAAAGACATTGAGCCAAACCCGAAACTTAACAAGGTTTTGGCTGGGCTTATCTCAACCCTTTCAATCTTCCCGCTTTACATGGGCCTGCACTCTTTGACGTTTTTGCGCGCTGACGACAGGCTTTGGGCCCTGCCGCCTATCGGGCTTGGTGTCATCATTTTGATGTTTGCGAGGCGTATCTGGCGGCGACCTTCCAGAAATCAGGCGCGCATCTTGTTTCGCGATGGGGGCTTCCGGCTGGAAACGCGTCAAGTTTTTCGGCCCGACAAAGACTTCGACTTCGCGTGGACGGATATTCGTGAAATTACCGGGCATGACGTTGGATTGTATGGCGGACGTCTCTTCCGGATTTGGTACGGAAATGGCAAAGAAAACGCCTATTTTGCGCCCGCCTGGACAAACGCGGAATCGACTGAGATCGTCTCGCGCCTGTCCGCCTCCGCCGACGCTGCCGGATTCCTCTTGGAGAAAACCGGCGGGTTCTGGTCAAATCTTGTTAGGGAACGTTGGATCGTCAAGCCAAAGCAGCCGCTTGATCAAGCTCAGTGACAGTGAGTCTCGACGACAGCTTTGGCTTGCGCATAAATTCAACTGGTACGCGCTGACCGACGTTTTGTCGCTCCAATAAGCCCCAGGCCCGCGATCAACAGGAACCCGGTAGCTGGCAAGGGGATTTGAGTAACCTGGAAGCTCAATATGTCGTGAGATATCTGATTGCTTGAGAAGTTCAGGTGGGTGCCAAGGCTATTTCTCCAAAATGTGCCGTTCACATCTTCACTAAAGAGCATACGTCCCGTGGTTGATGAGATGCGCGCGAAAGCGGAGCCTTGGATAGATATGTCGAATCCCGTTGGCGACACAGAAAAGCTATTGATGTCATCATATGGGCCGGCGCGGCAATAAGTAGTGAAGACGCCCGTGCAATCGCTCATCGTTATGACAGGAAAACCTCCTGATGTACTCTGTGTAACGATCACTTGCCCGCGTGTTGCAGTAATCGCCAGAAGGTTTGCGAGGTCAGGGTAATTCACAAGTACTGGATCGTTGGCCTGTACCTCAATGTCGTCTGCGGCTGCGTCGTTGAAATCATAGCCGGAAAAGCCCAGTGTTCCCGGTCCGGTCATCACGTCTATTTTGAAAGTTGCTGCGCTTGCTGTAGCGATCGTTGTGAGAAAAACAGCGAGAGCCAAGCTTAGCCGCTTAGTTGCCATAAACATATTAAACCTCAATGCAGTCTGAAAAATGGAATAGTCAAAGCAGTCGAAGCAGTCGAAGCGTACCCGCTTACTTTCATCAAACAAGGGGAAAGTCTCAATAATTGCTTTTCCTGCGTCCATTTGCTGTAATTTGGTAATAATCTAAGCTGTTGCCTTGTGGCTCTTGGTGTAGCGTCCTACATCGCCCGCCATGAGGCGTTTTATCCCTTTTGTTGAATCACCACCGGTTGTGTCGGTTCTTCGCCTTCAAGGCGTGATTGCTGCGGGCAATCGAGGTACCTTGAACGATCAGGGTCTTGCCGCCCTCATTCAAAAAGCGTTCACGAAGGGCAAGCCTCAGGCCGTAGCCTTGTCGATAAACTCGCCTGGCGGTTCGCCGACCCAGTCCTCATTGATCGCCGCACGCATTCGCAGGCTTGCGGAAGAGAAAGACGTGAAAGTCTATGCGTTCGTCGAGGATGTGGCAGCGTCTGGCGGGTACTACATTGCCTGCGCAGCCGATGAGATTTGGGTCGATCGCCACTCGATTACCGGTTCGATCGGCGTCATCTCCGCGGGCTTCGGCTTCAATGAACTCATCCAGCGCTATGGCATTGAGCGTCGCGTCTATACCGCCGGGAAATCAAAGAGCCTTGCTGACCCGTTTCGGCCGGAGAAGGATGAAGACATCACGCGCATCAAAGCTCTGCAAGAGCATATACATACTGGCTTTATTGACCACGTGAAGTCCCGGCGTGGAGATCGCCTCAACGAAGAGATGGAGTTGTTCGATGGCTCGGTCTTTGTCGGAGACGAGGGCGTTCCAACCGGATTGATCGACGGTGTTGGACATCTTGTGCCCAAAATGAAGGAGATTTTCGGAGATAAAGTCCAGCTCAAGCCCTATGCGCAGAAGCGTTCTTTTTTGAGCCGGTTCGGCTTATCTTTGATCGGCGATGCAATTGCCGAGGTCGAAGACCGTGCAGCTTTCGCGCGATTTGGCCTTTAAACCGCGATGCTGACGAAGATAGTCACGCTGTTCCTCGTTTTCATCGCCGTACTAGGCATGTTTGGCAAGCTGTATTGGCTGCTTCCCAAAAAGCGACAGAAGAAGGTGGCGCGCTGCGATGAATGCGGTCGGCACCTGATCGGGTCGAGCATGTGCGACTGTCGGAAAGGCTGACGATTTGGTTTGGTTAACCGGTATATTGGGGCTCGTCATTCTTCTGCTTGCGGGCGATCTTCTGGTGCGTGGCGCCGTAAATGTTGCGTTACGCCTCGGCGTGCCTGCCCTTATCGTTAGCTTGACCATCGTTGCGTTCGGCACATCTGCACCCGAACTTCTGATTTCGATAGAAGCCGTGATGACCGGGGCGCCAGGGCTGGCGCTCGGTAATGTGATCGGTTCCAACACGACGAACATCCTGCTGGTCCTCGGCGTTCCGGCTTTGATTTCCACATTGCAGACGTCCGGGTCCGATACCCGGAAAAGCTACATGACGATGATTGGCGCAACGCTCATTTTCATTGCGTTGTGTTTCATTTCACCGCTCATATGGTGGCACGGAACGATACTGTTGGCGCTCCTTGCGTTTATCCTCTTGGACCAGGCGCGGGAGGCAATAGCCCATCGCCGGGCGTCCAAAGCCAAGGCCGTTGACGAGGAAGAAGTAGAGGGCGCAGAACCGGGTCTGCCCGGCTGGAAGATAGCGATGTTCGTGGTGCTCGGTCTCGTCGGTCTACCTTTAGGGGCCGACCTTTTCGTCGATAGCGCTGTCGAGATCGCTGAGTTGTTCGGGGTGTCAGACGAAGTGATTGGCCTCACTCTTGTTGCGCTCGGGACTTCACTGCCCGAATTGGCAACGGTTTTGATGGCCGCGATCCGGCGGCAGGCAGACGTGGCTCTGGGCAACGTGATTGGTTCCAACCTATTCAACCTGCTCGCCATCTTGGGCGTCACGACGTTGGTTGGTCCCATACCGGTTGCAAACCCCCTCCAGTCTTTCGACATTTGGGCGATGCTTGGCGCCTCACTTCTCATTGCGCCTTTTGTCTTCAGCCAGAAGCTGAATATGACGCGTCTTTGGGGCCTTTTGCTTACTGTGCTCTACATCACGTTTATATTGGTTGTGGTGAGATACGGATGACCGGTAGAGCTTTGGTGACGGGTGCTGGCAAAAGGCTGGGCCGCGAAATTGCGCTGTATTTGGCGGATCGTGGATTCAACTTAGCGGTCCATTACAACACGTCCGCTTCCGAGGCCGAAGAGGTGGTTGCCCTCTGTAAGGACAAAGGTGTGCAGGCGGTCAGCCTTGCGGCAGACCTGACATGTGAACAGGACATGCAAAGTCTCGTCCCTAAGGCCGTGGGGGCACTGGATGGCCCGCTGACAGTATTGGTGAACTCAGCCTCCATATTCGAGCATGACACGATTGAGACGAGCACACGCGAAAGTTGGGATAGGCATCTTGAGTCAAACCTCAGAGCGCCTTTCGTCCTAACACAACGCTTTGCCGCGCAAGCGCCCGAACCATTTATCGGCGGGGAATGGAACGAACCTACGGCGCAGGCGTTGATCGTCAACATGATCGACCAACGCGTGCGCAAGCTGACGCCACATTTTGCGTCTTATACAGTCGCGAAGATGGGTCTTTGGGCGTTGACGCAAACCAGCGCACAGGCGCTGGCCCCTGCGATCCGTGTGAATGCAATTGGTCCGGGACCCACAATGCAGGGCGCGCGTCAGTCCCGAGATCATTTCGCTGCGCAAAGGGCAAACACGGTTCTCAAGCGCGGTGCCGAACCATCGGATGTGTCGCATGCGGTTGGTTATTTTTTAGATGCGCCAAGCGTGACGGGCCAACTTATCTGCATTGATGGTGGCCAGCATCTAGGTTGGGAGACCCCGGACGTGCAGGGCGTAGAGTAAGGTTTTCGCATAACCTGTCAGGTAGCTGTGACAGAAGTTGTGCACGTCCCTTGACGACCTAAATATTTGGTAACAGAAATATTAATGCTTTCAGTCGCTTGGGGCATCGGAAGAAAAATAAGTATTAGTTTCAGTGTCTTAGCTGTACGCCTAAAAATTAAGCAAACCATCAAACTGCGCTGAATGTAAGGGAAAATCTTGGTCCGAGCATACTTGTCCATGTAGTTATCCCCAGTTTCTGTGAACAGGTTTTGCCTTGTCTCCATACGCCGGTTCGTGCAGCCAAATGAAGAATCATGACTGACCTTTCTGAAGCCCAGCCGGAAACCGGCCACACGGTTATCCAGGCTTTTCTGAAGACGCTTGATGGCTCGCCAGGCGTGTACCGTATGCTCAACCCTAAGGGTGCCGTTCTCTATGTTGGCAAGGCCCGTAATCTGAAAGCTAGGGTATCGTCTTACGCCCGGCCTACCGGGCATTCTCCACGTATTGCGAGAATGATTGCGGAGACGGCCTCCATGATGGTTTTGACGACGCGTACTGAAACCGAAGCGCTGTTACTTGAACAGAACCTGATCAAGCAGTTGAAGCCGCGCTACAACGTTTTGCTGCGCGACGATAAGAGCTTCCCCTATATCTTCATCTCTGACGAACACGACTTTCCGCGCCTTGAAAAGCACCGTGGTGCTAAAAATCGAAGCGGTCGCTACTACGGTCCGTTTGCTGGCGCTGGTGCCGTCAACAGGACGATCAACACGTTGCAAAAGGTCTTCCTGCTCCGAACATGCACGGATCGTGAAGTGGAGGCCGGCGACAGACCATGCCTGAATTATCACCTGAAGCGGTGCAGCGGGCCTTGTGGCGGGAAGATTACCAAAGACGAGTACGCCAAGCTCGTCGCCGCCGCAGATGACTTTCTGCGAGGGCGTACAACACGTGTGCAGGCGCAACTTGCGGAAGAGATGCAAATTGCCTCGGAAAAGATGGAATTCGAGCGGGCGGCAGCGCTTCGCGACCGGATACGTGCCTTAACCCAGGTTCAGAGCACCCAAGGCATCAATCCTGAAGGGGTCAGTGAAGCCGATGTGATTGCGCTCCATATGGAAGCCGGGCAGGCATGTGTGCAGGTGTTTTTCATCCGGGCGAACCAAAATTGGGGCAACAAAGACTTTTACCCTCGTCTCGGGGGCACGGAGAGCGCGGCTGAGGTCCTGCAAGCCTTTGTCGGCCAGTTTTACAGTTCCAAGGACCCGCCACGCCTGCTGATCCTGTCAGATGAGATAGAAGAGCCGGAACTTGTTTCCGATGCTTTGAGCGAAGCGGCGGGCCGCAAGGTAGGTTTGCTGGTCCCCCAGCGGGGCGAGAAACGCGAATTAGTCATCGGAGCGCTGCGGAATGCGCGGGAAAGTCTGGCGCGCAAAATGTCTGAGAGCGCTACGCAAACCAAACTGTTGACGGGTCTGGCCGAAGCATTCGGTCTTGAGAGATCGCTTAAAAGAATCGAGGTCTACGACAATTCTCACATCCAAGGTACAAATGCCGTGGGTGGCATGATCGTGGCTGGACCGGATGGCTTCCTCAAGAGCCAGTACAGAAAGTTCAACATAAAAGACGTCGCGATCACGCCGGGCGATGACTTTGGCATGATGCGAGAGGTGTTGACGCGCAGGTTCAAGCGGGTGCTCAAAGAAGATCCGGATCGGAATTCGGATGCCTGGCCCGATTTGCTTCTCATTGATGGCGGTGCGGGGCAAGTGAGCGCGGTCCATCAGGTGATGGCAGAACTTGGCGTTGACGACATTCCCATGGTCGGCGTGGCCAAGGGTGTTGATCGCGATGCAGGCAAAGAGGAATTCTACCGACAGGGTGGGCGGCCCTTTGCGTTACAGCGCGGCGACCCGGTTCTCTATTTCATCCAGCGCATGCGCGACGAAGCGCACCGTTTTGCAATTGGTGCCCATCGGGCGAAGCGGTCAAAAGCTGTCGGCGCGACGCCCTTGGACGATGTGCCGGGTGTTGGGGCCACAAGAAAACGGGCACTGCTGACCCATTTCGGATCGGCAAAGGCCGTAGGACGCGCTGCGCTGGAGGACCTTAAGGCGGTCGAAGGGATATCCAGCACACTGGCCGAGACGATCTACGGCTACTTTCACGAAAAAGGTTAACTCTTCACGTGGTGAAGTCATTGAGCGTTCGCCCGGACGCGGCGTCACAACTACCCACGAAAAGCCAGTGTTTGATAGGTGCGCAACCGGAGCGGCAAGTGCGAAAATTTGGAACTTCACGGGCCTTTATGGTCAATCTGCACGACCAGCACTTTCCCTCGCTCTTCAGCCCCATTAAGCAGTGAAACGATGACCTGGACTTTACCCAACTCCTTGACTGTGTTGCGCCTCTTCGCGGCACCTGGTGTTGTGATCATGTTCTTGTATTTCAGTCGACCCTTGGCCGATTGGTTTGCTCTGCTGCTTTTTGTGAGCGCTGCTGTCACGGATTGGTTCGACGGCTATCTGGCGCGCGCGTGGAAACAGGAATCTAAGTTCGGGGCTATGCTGGACCCGATTGCGGACAAGGCGATGGTCGTCATAGCGCTGCTGGTCATAACCGGATACGCGGGCATGGACCCTTGGATTTTGCTTCCCGCCACGGTGATTATCTTCCGAGAGGTCTTTGTATCAGGTCTGCGCGAGTTTTTGGGGGATACAGCGGGGACACTGAAAGTCACCAACCTTGCCAAGTGGAAAACGACCGCCCAGATGATCGCCATTGCGGTGCTTTTTGGCACAGGTATCTTTGGACATATGTTGATCGATCGGACGACAGGAATGGATGACAGCACAATTGCTGAGATTTTTGCCGGTGGCGCTGATCCGCTTGCCTTGCGTCGAATTGATCTAGCCGCCCGCGCGACTTGGTGGATGGGGGTTGGCTTGTTGTGGATCGCCGCCGTGCTGACATTGCTGACAGGCTTCGACTATTTTCGAAAGGCGCTGCCGCATCTGAGGGAAGACGCATGATCAACGTGCTCTACTTCGCTTGGTTGCGAGAGCGGATCGGTTCATCGAGTGAGCAGATTGAGACCCAAGCAAACACCGTCGCGGACTTGGTCGAAGAGTTGAAAACCCGGTCTCCGGCCCACGCCCTCGCGTTTTCGGATATGGCTTCAGTTCGGGTCGCCGTGGATCAGGACCTCACGGAGATGACGGCTTCGCTTCAAGGTGTGCGCGAAGTTGCCTTTTTCCCGCCCATGACAGGCGGATGACGATACGCGTGCAGTCAGAGGCGTTCGACATGGGCGCTGAAACCAATGCATTCTCGGCAGCGGTCGCACCGGCTGGGGCTGTTGTGACGTTCTCGGGTCTCGTTCGAGACGAGGGTGGTACGCTCACGAAAATGGTAGTCGAGCACTACCCAGGGATGACTGAGCGTGCTTTGGCGACGATAAGAGCGGACGCGATGGCGCGCTGGTCATTGGTCGATGCAATGATCATTCATCGGTACGGGCCCATGGTGCCGGGTGACCAAATCATGATGGTTGCTACCGCGGCCCGCCATCGGGCGGATGCTTTTGCGGCGGCTGAATTTCTGATGGATTATCTTAAATCCAGAGCGCCTTTCTGGAAGAAGGAATTCGGTGCTCACGGCGAAAGGTGGGTGGCCTCGAAGGATGAAGACGAAGCATCCCTTGGCCGCTGGGCGTTAACTAATCCCCCTTCATCTGGTTAAAAATACCTCGGGGGCGTCGCGGCACGCGACGCGGGGCAGAGCCCCTCAACGCGCCTCATTCTTGCGCTTTGTTTTGAGGGTAGGGTTTGCTTGCGTCGGGTCCTCAGGCCAGGGGTGCTTAGGATAACGTCCACGCATATCTTTGCGCACATCAGGATAGGAGGTGGTCCAAAAGCCGGGTACATCCATGGTAGTCTGCACCGGTCTGCCTGCGGGCGAAAGGAGCGTTACCCGGAGTGGCGAGCCGGCAATGACAGGATGGACAGTCGTGCCAAACATCTCTTGCAAGCGCAGTTCGATGCTTGGTGTGCCGTCGTCATAATCAATCGCAATTCTGCGCCCCAAGGGGGTCTCAAATTTTCCGGGCGCTTCCTGATCAAGCCGAGACTGCTGATCCCAGCTCATCATCGATGTCAAAGCGGGCACAAGGTCGAATTTGTACCACTCGTTTGTTGTTCTGACGTTCACGAGATGCGGCAGCAGCCATGTTTCCAAAGACGCTAGCAGCGCTTGATCCGACATATCAGGCAGCTCGCGACCGGCACTCCGCAAGAGAGTGACACGCGACCGCAATCGGTCCGCTGCGGGGTTTGAAGGTATCCCGATTTCGCGAACGCCATCGAGCATTGCGTGCCGGAGCACCATCTGCGGTATGTCGGACCACCGCTGGCTGGAAAGGGTAAGCGCGCCCAGTCGCTCTTCCTTCCGGGCACGCACTTGTCCATCGCGTTTTGACCATTCAGCAACCTCCACCGTTTCAATACGAGAAGAGAACAGATTACGGACAGTGTGCTCGGTGATCGGAAGAGCTTTCCGGATCATTGCCTCTGTCGGATGTCCATCCGTTTCCGTGACAACGAGCATGCGGGTATTGGCCAAAGGGTCGCCTGCGTCCATTTTGACCCCTTTGCCGCCGCTCAGCAGCCAACGCGGCTCATTGCCGTTGCGCCTTAGTGCAATGCGATCTGGATAGGCGAGCGCGGCTTGCTCAGACGGGTCAGGGATATTCCCATGAACGGCAAAACGTTGGAGGCGCTTTGCTTCGGAACGTATCCGGTCAACTTCCGGACCGCCTCCGCAGGTCGCAATCAGTTCCAACCGTTTCCCGAGATCAACGCCAGCGATCCGCATGGGATCACGATCCGAAAGAAGTGCAGCAAGTGGGGTGGCGGAGGTTCCTGCAGACACGAGCATATGGGCCAACCTCGGGTGCAAGGGCACACGTGCCAGATTTTTACCGTGGGCGTTTATTCGGCCTCCATCGTCGAGCGCGCCCAGAGCCTTCAGCAAATCTTGGGCTTCATCGAGCGCTGAGGAAGGCGGCGGGGTCAGGAAGGGAAGTGCATCACTTCCCCATTCAGCAAGCTCCAACGCCAGACCGGTCAAATCGGCCGTCTCAATTTCGGCAGGGGGAAACTCGGTAAGGCCGCCTTCCTCCCCCTTTGTCCAAAGTCTATAGCAGACACCTTCCGATACGCGACCGGCACGTCCTAGACGTTGTGTGGCCTCTGCGCGGGAAACCCTTTCGGTCACAAGCCGCGACATGCCTGATCCGGGGTTATACCGTGCGCGACGCGCAAGCCCTCCATCTATAACGACACGAATCCCGGGCAGGGTCAGCGATGTCTCAGCGATTGAAGTTGCGAGAACCAACCTTCGCCCTTGCCCCGGCACCAGTGCTTTTTGTTGGCTTGCAAAGGGCAGCGCCCCGTAAAGCGGCAGCACTTCAAGCGCATCAAAACGCGGCAGTTTCGCCATCACCCGACGGATTTCTCCCTCGCCTGGCAGGAATGCTAACGCGTTCCCCGCGGTTTCATCCAAAGCCTTAGCAATCAAGGCGGCCATATCGTGGTCCAATCGGGCGTCGCGACGTCTTGGCCGGTTGAGCCATCGCGTTTTGACGGAATAGCTTTGCCCGGCGGAGGTAACCAACTGTGCATCCATCAGCGCGCCAACCGGTTCGGCGTCGAGAGTGGCGGACATGACAAGCAGGATAAGATCGGGTCGCAAAGCTCCTCGACACTCTAGTGCGAGGGCGAGGCCCAAATCCGCATTCAAAGAGCGCTCGTGAAACTCATCGAAGATGAGCGCACCAATCCCATCAAGGCTTGGGTCCGACTGGATCATGCGGGTAAGGATACCTTCTGTGACAACCTCAATTTTTGTATCGGTTCCGATCTTGCTTTCTCCACGGATGCGATATCCGACGGTGTGTCCAAGCTTTTCTCCGAGTGTTTCCGCCATGCGCGACGCCGCTGCTCGTGTGGCGATCCTGCGCGGTTCCAGCATGATGATGCGACCTGTTGTGAGACCAGCGCGAAGCATGGCCAGTGGAACCAGCGTGGTTTTGCCCGCACCGGGTGGTGCCTGCAAAACTGCCCGACCGTCACGCCGTAAGGTGTCGATCAATTCGGGTAGCGCGTCTGTAATCGGCAGTGGCTTCATCACGCGTGTTTTACCCGTACGGTCGCGAGGCGGCAATTCGCGGTCGTGGTGGCGATAGATCACCTGAGACGCAGGCACTAATCGAAGATTTTTTGTCTGCCATTCCGTTGGGTGGCGGATGGCTCGGAGGACACTGGACACTCGCCTGGTTCGGCGTCAAGGTCCGCGCCGATGACGACCCATAGCTTGGCAAAATCTATCCTGACCGGTGATCGGCGTGCCCTCTCAAGGGGGATAACACTCGTGGAAAGCGGTCGCGATGATCACCGGGCCGAGGCCGATGCGCTTTTGGAAGAGCTGATGTTGGCTGGTCGGCAAGCTTTGCGAATCGGTCTTTCCGGCACCCCCGGCGTAGGGAAGTCGACATTCATCGAAGCTTTTGGAACCTCCCTGACGGCGGAGGGCAAGCGCGTGGCCGTGCTGGCCGTTGATCCCTCTTCGGCGCGGAGTGGTGGCTCTATCCTTGGGGACAAGACCCGGATGGAGCGTCTGGCGCGTGATCCGCTGGCCTTCATACGTCCGTCTCCCAGCCAGACGGAGCTCGGCGGTGTTGCCCGCCGCACCCGTGATGCGGTGGCGCTATGCGAGGCGGCCGGATTCGACGTGATTTTGATTGAAACGGTGGGCGTAGGCCAATCGGAGACAATTGTCTCCGCGATGTCCGACGTTTTCTTGTTACTCATCGCACCCGGTGGCGGAGATGAATTGCAGGGGGTTAAGCGCGGGATCATGGAGATCGCGGATATTGTCCTTGTAAACAAAGCCGATGGGGAGTTGAAACCTGTCGCGATGCGGACAGCGGCGGATTATGCGGGAGCCCTGCGGTTGCTGCGCAAACGAGAAGGCGATCCGGACGGTTTTCCAAAAGTACTGACTGTTTCAGCCATTGAGGCAGAAGGTTTGCAACAAGCGTGGCAGGAACTTACGGCGCTGGCGGGTTATCGACGGGATACGGGCTTTTGGCTCGACCGACGACAAAAGCAAGCGCGCGCCTGGTTTGAGGACGAAGTGCGGCAAGGTTTGCTCCGTCGGCTTCACGCCGACCCACGCACGGAAAGCGTTATGCAGAGCTTACGCGGGGAGGTGTCAGCGGCACGTCGTGCCCCCGGTAGCGCTGCGTCCGATGTCTTGCGGGTTTTCGAAACCGGAGAGTGAGCGGCCGGGCTTGACGGATAGGTGCCTGACCCGTAAGACGCGCAGACGAATTTCAGGGCAGGCGACCCGCGCTGCCCTTTTGTCTTGAAGGGGCCATTTCATTGGCCCATCGAATCGAGGGTAACACCATGTCGCGTCGCTGCGAATTGACCGGAAAAGGGCCAATGGTTGGCAACAATGTCTGCCACGCTAACAATAAGCCGAAACGCCGGTTTCTGCCAAACCTGACCGAAACCGCTCTTATGTCTGAAACGCTTGGGCGGACCTTCCGTTTGCGCGTTGCTACCTCAGCATTGCGTACAGTGGACCATCGCGGGGGGCTGGATGCGTTTCTTTTGAAGGCGAAAGATGCTGATCTCAGCCAAAACGCACTGAAGATCAAGAAAGATATCATGAAAGCGCAGGCCGCCGCCTAAGGCCTATAAAGTCATTCTGAACGCGCCCTGCCATCTGGCGGGGCGCTTTTGTTTCGGGTACTGCACCTTAGCGGGCGTATAGCTCAACAAGCACGATGTCGAAGCTCTCACCCGCGTCGGCGCGCGCAATCAATTCCAACAGCCCATCGCGGCCGATACGCTGTTCGATTTCGGCCACTTCGGCAGCGGCGGACGCGTAAGCTCGTCCGACGCCAATTTCCTGATATGCGTCATCCCAATTCCAAAACCGGCGGACTTCACGGACCCGTTGGCGCGATGCGGGTGTAACGGCGCCGGTCCAGTTTGGATGCTGGGCGACATGGGTGGCAAGACCTTCATCGAACCATGTGGGAAAGGGCTGTGACACAATATTTCGTAGACCCATTTGCCGATGCAGACGTGAATGCGTCATCTCATGGGTTAACGTGCCGAGGGTAAGGCCGCCCGGGCTGACCATGACGGCCATATCGACGATCGACAGTCCATTCCCTCTAATGCCAAAGTTCCGGGCGCAGGTTGGTGTGGAACATAGGATAAGCGTTGGTTTCGGCGGTTCATCTCCAAAAAACCGACGAACGGTCCCTCGCGCCTGATTGGCCACGCCAAGAAGGTCAGCGGCGCGCTCTGGCGCGTCTGTCCAAATGCGGTCGGCAATCTGCGTTAGACCAAAGCTCGCGGGGAAAATGACCCGGTGCGTCCCCGGAAGTGCAGCAGCGGCAATCAAAGCCGCGAAAACTAGGTTACTCAGCAAACTAAAGGTACGTGCAAACCTAGCGATCATGCGTTCAATACATCCGCCCAGTCCTTATGCCGGCGAAATTGCGCTGCGGCAAAGGGGCAAAGCGGCAGAATTTTATAGCCGCCAGCGCGGGCATCTGAGACGGCTCGTTCTACCAATGCCACGCCGATTTTCTGGCCGCGATATGCATCGGGGACACCGGTGTGGTCGATTATAATGAGCTTCTCAGAGGCGCGCGAGAACGTAAGTTCGGCCTCCGGACCATTTGGGTCGGGCCGCGTGACGTACCGTCCCTTTGAGCCGGATTCCGTGAGCGTTATGGTGAGATCAGTCATCGGAAGTTCTTTCCGTTTATTGAAGGTTGGCGCTGTGTGACTTGCTCCCCAGAAGTCCGCTTCTGCAAGTAAGCTTTTTCCCGGGGTTCAGTCCTCATATCGCCTTTGGTGTTACGCGCATGGAGTTCTTCCGTCGAGGACCGAATGCGGGCGGTGGCAAATGCAATCGTAGCGCCACGTGGCAATCACCCGGCGCATCACATGTCTTTGCGTATCGCCTCGTTCTTCGGGTCGTACGGGCTGTCCTCCGCGACTTCGGCGGTCCAAAGCTGGTCAAACATCTTGACCTTGAGTCTCGTGCCCCGTGTGGCATCGTCCGGCTTCACATACCCCATACCAATGGACTTTCCAAAATGCGTCGACCAGCCGCCCGATGTCAGACGTCCGGTCCGCGCACCTTCCTCGGTATAAAGCGCTTCACGTCCCCAGGGGTCGGCATCGGCTGGGCCGTCGATCAATAGCGTGACGCATTTCGCCCTTACGCCTGTTTCTATCATGGCTTCCTTGCCGTGGAAGTCCTTGTGGAGGTCAACGAAGCGATCCAGCCCGGCTTCCAGCGGCGTGGCGTCACGCCCAAGCTCGGTGCCGAAGGCGCGGTAGGACTTTTCCTGTCGCAGCCAGTTTTGGGCACGCGCACCAACAAGTTTCAGACCGTGGGGCTCTCCGGCGGCCATGAGTTGATCCCAAAGGTAATTTTGCATCTCCATTGGATGGTGCAGTTCCCAGCCCAATTCGCCGGTATAAGCCACTCGGATTGCCTTGACCGGGCACATACCCAGCTCGATATCCCGTGCGGACAGCCACGGGAACCGCTTGTTCGAGAGCGCTGTCGCTGGATCAGGGTCACGGATCAGGGTTTGCAGCACATCGCGCGACTTTGGCCCGGCGATGGCAAAGACGCCCCATTGACTGGTCACGTTTTCTTCGTTGATGCGACCGAACCGGTCTTCGTTATCTTCGATGGCCTTGTAGAGGAAGTCTTCGTCATAGGCTTCCCAGGCGCCTGCGCTGACGAGGTAATAGTCGTTCTCACCCTCGCGTACGATCGTGTATTCGGTTCGCGTCGTGCCTGCGCTTGTGAGGGCATAGGTCAGGTTGATGCGACCGACCTTGGGCAGTTTGTTGCAGGTGAACCAATCCAAGAAATTGGTGGCACCCGGGCCTGTCAGACGGTGCTTTGTGAAGGCAGAGGCGTCGATCAGGCCGACGCCCCCGCGGATTGCCTTGGCCTCGTCCGCCGCGTATTGCCACCAGCCGCCTCTTCTGAAACTGCGAGCGTCGTGGTCATAGGTGGCGGGGGCTTCGAGGGGGCCATAGTAGTTGGGGCGTTCCCACCCGTTCACATGCCCGAATTGCGCGCCTTTGGCCTTTTGCCGATCATAGGCAGGAGCGGTTTTGAGCGGACGGCAAGCTTCGCGCTCTTCGTCTGGGTGATGCAGGATATAAACATGGGAGTAACACTCCTCGTTCTTCCGCATCGCGTACTCGGTCGTCATCCAAGGCCCGTAGCGCTTGGGATCAAGGCTTGCCATGTCGATCGCGGCCTCACCTTCGACCATCAATTGAGCAAGGTAGTGGCCCGTTCCGCCCGCCGCCGTGATGCCAAAGCTGAAGCCCTCTGCCAGCCACATGTTGCGCAGACCCGGCGCGGGTCCGAGCAGGGGATTTCCGTCCGGGGTGTAACAGATAGGCCCGTTATAATCGTCTTTCAGCCCTGCCGTTTCCGAGGACGGTATGCGGTGGATCATACTTATGTATTCTTCTTCGATCCGCTCCAGATCGAGCGGGAAGAGATCGGCGCGAAAACTATCCGGTACGGCGTATTCAAAACGCGCCGGCGCACCGTATTCGTAGGGACCAAGGATCCAGCCGCCGCGCTCTTCGCGCACATACCATTTGGCATCCGCGTCGCGCAGGACGGGATGCTCGGGATTGGTTTCGCGATAGGCGACCAGTGCGGGGTCGGGTTCCGTCACGATGTACTGATGCTCGACGGGGATGGCAGGGATTTTAATGCCGAGAAGCTGTGCCGTCCGCTGCGAGTGGTTTCCGGTGGCTGTGACGACATGCTCGGCTTGGATGGTAACCTGCTCGTCTGACGGCACCAGATTGCCGCCCTTTTCTACCATCTTGGTGCAGGTGACGTCCCAGTGGTCGCCGGCCCAAGTGTACGCATCCACTTGCCATTTCCGTTCGACGGTAGCGCCGTGTTGCCGCGCGCCTTTGGCCATCGCCTGGGTGACATCTGCCGGATTGATATACCCGTCTGTCGGATGATAAATCGCGCCCTTTAGGTCGTCTGTTCGAACGAGCGGCCAACGTTCCTTGATCTGATCGGGCGTCATCCATTCGTAGGGAACACCGCACGTCTCCGCAGTTGACGCGTAGAGCATGTACTCGTCCATCCGCTCCTGCGTTTGCGCCATCCGAAGGTTGCCGACGATGTAAAAACCTGGGTTCAGTCCGGTCTCTTCTTCAAGGGTCTTATAGAACTTGATGGAGTAGTCGTGGATATGCGTGGTCGCGTAACTCATGTTGAAATAGGGGAGCAGGCCAGCCGCATGCCACGTGCTGCCCGACGTCAGTTCGTCTCGCTCGAGCAGCATGGTATCCCAGCCTGCTTTTGCAAGGTGATAGGCAATTGACGTGCCAACCGCGCCGCCGCCAACGACCAACGTTTTGACATGGGTTTTCATGGGGCAACCTCCCTCGACGCTTTGCCGCGACGCTAGCGTAACCGTTGCGGTATCGACGGGTCCATCCGACAAGTTCGGCGCCGAAAGCGACGTCAGGCGTGGCGTCTTGGGCTTATGGATAGCTGAGCGGCAATCCCAGAAGCTCGTCAAGCTGTCGCGCGATCCAACCATGGGGGATGAAGTGGCCTCCCGGATGGGTGTCGAGCGTCACGCTTCCCTCAGCGCAGTTTTCCCAAGCGGTACGGGTGAGTGTCAGAAAATCCACCTGCTGCCATTCCCCCAGTGCAACGCCTTCGTTGCAGCCGAAAGCGTCACGCCACAGCTTCACCGGATAGGTCTTGTCACCGCCGGGCCCCACCGGGAAATCAAGTACATTATCGGTTAGCCCGAAGACTTGGCGGACTTCACGCGGCTTGGTGGCACAGGCTTCGTCTTGAGGAAGTGTGCCCGAGATGGCCAGAAGCGCCGCGATATCCGAACCATCGTCGCAAGCAAACCGCCAGGCCATGTTGGAGCCCCATGAGTATCCCGAGATGTAGATTTGATCGTCAAGGACCGGATAGCGTGATTTCACATCGTCCAGGACAGAGCGTGCAAAGGCCACATCCGGCGTGCCTGCGCGCCAGAAGTCCCAGCTCTTACCCAATCCGTTCGGCGCCACCAGCAATACACCGCGTCGGCGGGTAGCTCCCGAAATGCGCTGATGATTGACGATCAGCGTGCCTTGTCGTTGCCAGCCATGGAAATGCAGCAAGACGGGAAGCGGTGTGTCACCTTTCCAGCCATCGGGCTCTTTCACGTGGTAGGACCGATCTCCGATGAAGCAGGGCACCTCGGCGTGACAGTCGTCGCTGCTGGTCGCGAATGCGAACGACGGCAAAACAGCAAGAAAGGCAAACAAGAACAGCATAGGAGCGACCATAGCGATGCACTTCGTGAAGTCATCACACGAGCCTGTGTTCGCACTCCGGTTGCTTGCAAGCACCTGAGCCTGAACCTAAACAAGTGGTATGAAGGTCTGCGACACAGTCGAAACGATCCGTCAAACTAATCGGGCGTATCGAACCAACGGCCACAGCATCGGCTTGGTAACAACCATGGGTGCCCTGCACGAGGGGCATTTGACACTCATTCGGCGCGCAGCTGCAGACAATGACCGGGTGGTCGCCACGATCTTTGTGAACCCGACACAGTTCGGTGAGGTGGCTGACTTGGCGCACTATCCTTCGGACGATGCGCGCGACATCGATTTGCTGAAAGGCGAAGGCGTCGATGCACTCTTCTTGCCCGAGGTTGATGTCATCTATCCGTCCGGGGATGAAACGATTGTGGAGACCACGGAACTTGCCAACAAACTGCATGGCAAGGTGCGACCCGGGCATTTTCGCGGAGTGGCGACAGTTGTCGCGCGCCTGTTCAACATCTGCCTGCCTGATGCCGCATATTTCGGGGAGAAAGACTACCAGCAGTTGCAAGTTATCAAGAAAATGGTGCGCGACTTGCACTTCCCGCTAGAAATCGTTGGCGTGCCGACGGTGCGTGAACCGGATGGGCTGGCCATGTCTTCCCGCAATGTACGTCTGACCCCCGAAGATCGCGTTGCGGCAACGATTTTGAATGAGAGCCTGACGGAGGCGGAAAGCCTTGTGGCGAACGGCACAACGGTCGAAGACCTCGCCGACGCAATAAGAAACAGGATCAAGTCTGAACCACGCGCTACGCTCCGAGCTATTGATATCGTCGAAGCGGAAACGCTCGCACCGCTATCCGGACCTGTGCGGGCGAAAATTGCGATCATGGTATCCGCCGAATTTGGAGGTATCCTGTTGATCGATCAGAGGGAGATGGCCCCATGAGTTCGCAGTCCGAAAAGGTCCGCCGCACAACCGTACCGCAAATCGCTTCTCGCAAAGGGGGCGATCCGATTGTGTCTCTGACATCCTATCACGCCCATACGGCGGCGATTGTGGATAAGTATGCCGATTTTATTCTGGTGGGCGACAGTTTGGGTATGGTCATGCACGGCATGGAGACGACGGTGGGCGTACCGCTCGACCTGATGATCATGCACGGAAAAGCCGTGGTGCGCGGAACGCAGCGCGCACTCATCGTGGTCGATATGCCCTTTGGCACCTACGAAGAAAGCCCGAATATGGCTTTTCGCAATGCGGCGAAAATCATGAAAGAAACCGGCTGTGGGGCCGTAAAGTTAGAAGGCGGGAAGAGAATGGCGGAAACCATTCACTTCCTTGTCGAGCGGGGTATTCCCGTAATGGCGCATACCGGGCTCACGCCACAGTCATCGCACGTTATGGGCGGCTTTAAAACCCAAGGGCGCGCGGAAGAGACTTGGAAAGCGCATGAAGATGATGCCCAAGCCGTTTCAGAGGCCGGTGCCTTCTCAGTGGTGTTAGAAGGCATGGTTGAGCCGCTGGCGGCCAAAATCACGAAGCAGATCGACATACCAACCATTGGCATCGGTGCGTCGGTCCAGTGCGATGGGCAAATCCTTGTTTTGGAGGACATGCTCGGACTGAATGAATGGACACCGAAATTCGTCAAAGTCTACGGCAATCTTGGACCGCAGATCGAAAAGGCGGTGCGCAGCTACGCCGAAGACGTAAAGGCGCGCGCCTTTCCGACCGAGGATGAGGTTTATCGCTAGTGACTACTCCGTCACTGTGATGGTGATAACCTCACTTTTGACGGGGTTTGCATGGGGAATATGGCTCGCATCGCCAAAGACAAGCTGCAATGTGTGGTCGCCAGGTGGCAATTCGAGAACCGTTTCAGTTTGACCGCCGCCGAAATGGAGATGGTTGTCATCGGCTGGCACAACGGTTTCAAACTCCTCGGCGCCAAGTTCGCCTTCACCGAGCGGTGGACGGTTGAGAAGTAAGTGATGATGCCCAGTGCTATCCCTTTCCATCCCAGCCGGCGCGATACCCATACCGGTGAGACCGAAGATCACTTTGACCGGCGATGTGACGGTGGCTCCATTCTCAAGATTGACGAAATAGACCGCCGCGTCTTCGGGAGCCGGGGTGCCTTGTGCGAGCGCAGCGTTAGAAACTGCGACGAACACCGCAGCAAGTAGAACCTTTTTCATGTGTTTCCCTCCCAGTTGAGATTCACAAAGGTAAATCACTTGTAGAAAAAATCGAATTTTCCGTTCAGTGCGTGGGCCTTGAACGATCTAATCCCGCTGTTCACGTCCTCGCTGGAAATAGCATCGACGGTTGAACGCAGAACTTGCTTTAGATGCGTGAGGCTCGGACACGCAGCTCGCGAGTATCGCTACTCGCCTTCTTCGGGATCGTCACCAAACTCTGTCTCGACAATCCCGGCGTTGTACCCTGCTTCGCTAAGATATCTTTGAAATATTGATGTATAGCCATGGGTTACGAAAATGCGAGTGGCCTCGGTTTCGCGGATCGCGCGGGTCAGCCCTGCCCAGTCCGCGTGATCCGACATGACAAAACCCCGGTCCGCAGATCGGCGCCGTCGAACACCGCGGAGGGCCATCCAGCCGCTGGCAAAGGCCGTTGAGGCTGGCCGAAAGCGGCCTGCCCAAGTTGAGCCGAGTGCCGAAGGGGGGGCGAGGACAAACGCCCCTGGTACGGTTTTAAGGTCTAACTCTGGCCTCACATAGACGGTGTCTGGCAATGCGATGCCTTGGGACCGCAGGACGCCGTTCGTGCCTTCGACCGCGCCGTGGCACAAGATCGGACCTATGGACGGATCTAAGGCCGCCAGGATACGTTGCGCCTTGCCAAGCGAATACGCACCACAAATGGAAAACTTGCCAGCCGCCGTATTAGCACGCCACCACGCGTTGATTTCGTTCGCGACGTCGCCGGGATTGGCCCAGTTGAACACCGGCAACCCGAAAGTACATTCCGTTATGAACGTGTTGCAACGAACCGGTTCAAAAGGGTCGCTGATACCGTCTTCCTCAAGCTTGTAGTCACCGGAAACCAGCCAAACGTCGCCCTTGTGTTCAACACGTATCTGCGCGGAGCCCGGAACATGGCCTGCTGGGTGAAAGCTGAAGGTCACGCCATTGATGTCGATTGGTGCGCCATATGGAGTGGTTTGGAGATCAATCTCGCCAAGACGGTGGCGCATAACTGGTGCGGCGGCCTCTGTGGCCAGGTAGCGACGCATGCCAGAGCGCGCATGATCTGCATGACCATGGGTAATGAGGGCACGATCCACCGGACGCCACGGGTCGATATATACATCCGCTGCTGGGCAGTAGATTCCCGACGTTGTAAAGGTCAGAAGCCGGTCGCTCATTGGGCGGGACGGCGCGGTTGGGGGCGACCTGGCATCTCTTTCAGAAGCCCGCCGACGCCCATGGCTGCGATATCCTCTGCGGTTACTGGAATACGGGCTGAGATGCGCTCCAAAACCCAATCGACGCCGTTCAAGGCAGGTGATCGGGCGCATCCGGGCAACCCAACCACAGGCGCGCGGTTTAGCTCGCCCAAGAAAATCAGGTTTCCGGGGTCAACAGGCATCCCAAATCGATCAATGCGGCCACCCGCCGCTATAAGCGCTGCCGGGGCAACATCGGCCCTGTCCGAAGTCGCGGAAGCACCGAGGATCAACGTCAAATCAGCCGTTCCAGTGAGAGCAGCGGCAACTGCGCCGGTTTCGTGCGGGACGGTTGCGACATCGGTAAGGCTATAGTTCAGCGTCTCAAGACGTGCGCGTACAGCGTCTTCGCCCTTCTTCAAAAGGCTTTTCTTGAAACCCGGTGTGACAGTCATCACAAGCTGCGCTGTGCCACCTTCAAACGGATGCAAGCTCAAGGTTGGTCGGCCCAGTGTCGCAAGTCCAGCTTCAACAATCGAATCCTGCAGGCCGTAGGGTATAATCTTCACCGTTCCAACCAGTTGATTGACATCGACGCGCATCAGATCGGGCAACGTGGCCAGTGTCAGCCCTTCGTCTATGGCATTTAGTGCCTTTACGGCTTCGGTATTCACGCGCACCACACCTGGTTTTTCCGCGATCACATTTGAGCGACCCGTGAAGGCTGCGCCAAGTCGGAAACCGTCAGAAATGAGCGCTTCGCCAATCTGTTGTGCGGCCTCGTCCTCGAGTAAATCGGATGCGCTGAGTTGAGCGACGACGACCTCACGCAGTCCGGCATCGGTGAGTGCTTTGATATGGTCTGCTTGAAGCACTGTGCCCTTTTTTAACACACCATTGGGAAGACGGAGCGCATGGGCCAGAATACCGCCCGTGGCCTCATCAACGGGTACAGAGCCAAATGTCACGGTGTGCCAGAGCGCGTATTGGGCCGGCGCAGGCGTTCTGTCATCTCCCCCATTATGGAAACGGCTATCTCGGCCGGGGAAGACGCACCAATATCCAGTCCAACCGGCCCGTCGATCCGGGCGATCTCTGCGTCGGAGAGGCCCGCGGCGCGCAACGCCGTTACACGCTTCGCATGGGTGCGCGTCGACCCGAGCGCCCCGATATAGAAAGCCTCGCTCTTCAATGCAGTTTCCAACGCGGGTGTGTCGATCTTTGGGTCATGGCTCAGCGTGACCACTGCCGTTCTGGTGTCGAGACCGTA
This sequence comes from Pseudomonadota bacterium, assembly GCA_039024895.1. Classification (GTDB taxonomy): domain Bacteria; phylum Pseudomonadota; class Alphaproteobacteria; order Rhodobacterales; family Rhodobacteraceae; genus JAJDOD01. The sequence continues at coordinate 42,258 of JBCCPJ010000021.1, forward strand.
GGCGGACAGGGCCTCGTCGGGCCATCCCTCAAGGAACGTCTCGTCAGGAAAGCGTTCGGCAGACGCGAAGCTATCGCGCGGGTCAGACACTACAATGTCATATCCAGCGAGCCGTGCCATTTGCACTAAGGGCTGTGCGATGTGGACCGCGCCAACGATAGCAAGGCGTAACGGCGGATTATGAACGCCGCGAAAAATGTCCCCGTTGCGCTCTGACTTATCGTTTCGAAACAGCGTTTCGGTTTCCGGGTCATTGGCGTCTCGTTCAATCAAGCGGCGATCCCAGGTCTCGGTATTTAGTTCCCAGATAACCGGGCGACGCGTGGCACGGGCATCCACTAGCGCACGCAGTTCATCGACGCTGGGACCCTTTCCAACGCCGATGGGTTCAACAATGACGTCGATTTGACCCCCGCAAGCCAATCCCACTTCAAAGGCGCTATCGTCAGACACACCAAAGCTAAGGAGGCGGCAGGTCCCGTCTCCCATGGCTTCAACGGCTTCCAGAATGACGGCGCCTTCTACGCATCCGCCTGAGACGGAACCTTCGAAGCCCATCTCGCCGTCTACAACAAGCTGCGCACCAACGGGACGTGGCGCGGAACCCCAGGTTTTAACAACGGTCGCCAGCGCTACGCGACGACCCGCTTCGACCCAGGCAAGTGCTTTTTCCGGAATACTGTCTTGCGCGTACATATTGCCCCCTCAGCCTCAGTATATCGCCCGAATTTCACCATCTTCCACCCCGATAAGACCTCTGACGCGCCATAAATCGGTCTGAATTGAAAGCGATTGTTTCGGCGTGGGCACCTAGCGTGCCTCCATCTTCCTCCCTGACTGGACAGGCCGTCTTCGATAAGACGGCCTATTTTTTTTGGGTCGTATCAGGTTGAAAGACGGATTCACTCTTTTCACAAAACAGATTAGAAGATCGGAAAAGGCAACATGAGGCCCGGCATGTCAGTTCCTAAACCCGTCGTTCTGTGTATTCTTGATGGTTGGGGTTTGCGTGAGGACAGCACAGCGAACGCCCCTCAGCTTGCCAACACACCGGCGTTTGATCGCCTGATGGACACGTGCCCCCATGCTACCCTCGTGACCCATGGCCGCGATGTGGGGCTGCCAACGGGCCAGATGGGCAATTCGGAAGTGGGACACACCAATATCGGCGCAGGCCGCATCGTCGCGATGGATTTAGGCCAAATCGATCTGGCAATCGAAGATGGCTCTTTTGCGCAGATGCCAGCGCTCAAGGATTTCATTGCCAAGGTCAAAGCCGCCGGTGGGCGAGCGCATTTGGCGGGCTTGGTGTCCGATGGCGGTGTCCACGCGCACCTTTCCCATATGATTGAGGCCGTCCGCATCATTGCGGAGGCCGGTGTTGAGGTGGTCATTCACGCCTATACAGACGGGCGCGACGTGCCGCCTTCGTCGGCGCGAGGCTATCTTAAGACGCTCGAGGCTGCTTTGCCGGACGGGGCGTCGATCGGTACTTTGTCGGGTCGATATTATGCGATGGATCGCGACAACAGGTGGGAGCGCGTCTCCGAAGCATATTTCGCCATGATGTATGGCGATACGCGAAGAGCCGAGACGGCGGATGCCGCGATCCGCGCGTCTTACGAAGAGGGTGTCACCGATGAGTTCGTTAAGCCCACCAACATTGGTGACTACAGGGGAATGTGGGACGATGATGGACTGTTTTTTCTGAACTTTCGCGCAGACAGGGCACGGGAAATCTTGCGTGCACTGGCGGAGCCGGGATTCTCAGAGTTTGACACCCAAGGCCAGGGTCTCGGGCGGGTCAATTTCTCAGCCGTGCTGGGCATGGTTGATTACTCGGATGTCCATGCCGGTTTCATGGCCGCAGTTTTTCCGAAACGGAAAATTGAGAATACGCTGGGAGAATGGGTATCCAAGCAAGGAAAAACGCAGTTCAGACTGGCTGAGACTGAGAAATACCCACATGTCACCTTCTTTCTGAATGGCGGGGTCGAAAGCTCCTACGAAGGCGAAGATCGTTTCATGCCGAAATCGCCCAAGGTCGCGACGTACGATCTGCAACCAGAAATGTCGGCGCCTGAGGTGACGGCGAAATTTACCGAAGCTATCGAAGCCGGGTATGACTTGATCGTTGTGAACTACGCCAATCCCGACATGGTGGGGCACACGGGCGATCTGGATGCGGCGATCAAAGCCTGTGAGGCTGTCGACCAAGGGCTGAGCGCTGCCGTCAACGCGTTAGAAATTTTTGGTGGTGCGATGGTTGTGACGGCAGATCACGGGAACTGCGAGACCATGGTAGACCCCGAGACAGGCGGGCCGCACACGGCACATACGACGAACCTGGTTCCGGTGATCGTTATCGGGGCTCCTTCCGGAGTTTCGCTCGCAAATGGTCGACTGGCCGATCTTGCGCCGACCATTCTCGACCTTATGGGACTTGAAGCGCCGCCTGAAATGACGGGCCAAAGCTTGATCCGATCATGAGTTTTCGCGCAGTTCTCGCTATTTTCTTGGTCTTGCCATCATTTAGCGTGGGTGACCCAGCAGAAGAAGCACAGCAACAGCTTTTGGCTGCTGCAGAAATCTTGGCAGACGCAGAGACCGCCGTAGACCGCGTGAGCGCGCTTACAAATGCCGTGCGAGCCTACGAAAACGGTCTGCAAGCCACGCGCGCCGAATTACGACGGCTGACTTTGCAAGAGCGAGAACTTAGCTCGTCACTTGCCGATGAATACGGGGATATATCGACATTCCTCGTGCTTCTGCAGAATGCCAGCCGCATGACCGAGACGCAAAGTTTGCTCTACCCTGGGGATGCGGCTGATACATTGCGCGCGGGCACACTCGCCGGTGCCCTAGTGGGCCAACTAGACGAACGCGCGGCTGATTTGGAAGTGAAATTGAAAGCGGTCACGGAGGTGCGATCTGTGATCGAAGCGGCCAAGGCAAGCATTCTGGAGGGCTTTTCAAGCGTTCAATCTGCAAGATCAGCCCTTGGCGAAGCCCTCCGGGACCGCACGGAATTGCCACCGCGACTCGCTACAAACACCGCCGCCATGGAAGCACTTTTGAACAGCGCCGATACGCTTGGCGCCTTGGCGGATAGTGTGGCGTCAACCGATGGGAGCGCTCGAGAGGATGCTGCGACCGGCTGGAAGCCGCTCGTCACAGGCGAAATTCTCGTCGGGTTTGATCCAAAAGACGCTGCGTCCGGGTGGTCGGTTTCGACAGAACCGCGCGCACTTTTGACCAGCCCAATGGACGCAACCGTAAGATTTTCAGGGGAATTTCCCGGTCGCGGCAAAGTTGTGATCCTGGAAGGAGGTGCAGCTTCGCTCCTGCTTTTGGCGGGGCTTTCGACAAGTTTTGTGGCACTTGGACAAGTGGTGGCGGCAGGCGATCCAGTCGCGCTCGCTGGGGACGGTCAAAGTGCCGCACAAGATAAATTGAACGCAGGCGTCCCTGACGTTAGTCTCGCTCTCGAAGAAACGGTTTATATAGAACTTAGACAAGACGGTGCACCGGTCGACCCGGCAACGCGCCTCACGCTGGAACAAGAACAAGGATAAAGCATGCGACAGTTTTTTCTGGCCACGATTACGGGGGTGATGTTTGGCGCCGTCGTTACGACGCAGGTTGCCGGGCCCCTCATCGCGCAGGAGGCCGAAAAGAAAGCAAGCATTTATGAGCAACTCGACCTTTTTGGTGACATTTTCGAGCGCATTCGCGGTCAATACGTGGAAGAGGTCGATAGCGAAGACCTGATTGAAGCCGCCATTAACGGCATGCTGACCTCCCTCGACCCTCACTCATCGTATCTGTCCCCGGATGACGCGCAGGCCATGCGTGTGCAGACACGCGGCGAGTTCGGTGGGCTTGGGATAGAGGTCACGCAGGAAGAGGGCTTTGTGAAGGTCGTTTCCCCGATTGACGACACACCTGCAGACCAGGCTGGCATGGAAGCGGGCGATTACATCACCCATGTGGATGGCGAGAGTGTTCTGGGCCTTACACTGGATCAGGCCGTTGACCTGATGCGCGGCCCGGTGGGTTCTGAAATCATCATCACCGTTGTGCGTGAAGGTGAGGCGGAGCCTTTCGACGTCTCGATCATCCGCGACACAATCAAGCTCACCGCTGTTCGCAGCCGTACCGTTGGGGAAACTGTTGTTCTGCGTCTCACCACATTCAGTGATCAGACATTCCCGACAATGCGCGACCAGCTGGCCGAAAAGGTTGAAGAAGTGGGTGGCATGGAGAACGTCAACGGGTTTGTTCTTGATTTGCGCAACAATCCGGGCGGATTGCTCACGCAAGCCATTCGTGTCTCGAACGCATTCCTCAACAGCGGCGAGATTGTTTCAACGCGTGGCCGCGAACCGCAAGACGGTGACCGGTTCAATGCCGAGCCCGGCGATCTGGCGGATGGCAAGCCGATTGTTGTCTTGATCAATGGCGGTTCGGCCTCTGCATCCGAGATTGTCGCTGGCGCGTTGCAAGATCACCGTCGGGCCATTGTGGTTGGCACAAAGTCCTTCGGTAAAGGGTCCGTTCAGACGGTCATGCCGTTGCGTGGCGAGGGCGCCATGAGATTGACGACGGCACGCTACTACACGCCGTCGGGCCGCTCGATCCAAGCTCTCGGGGTTTCGCCGGATATCATTGTCGAGCAACCACCACGCCGGGAGGAAGAGGAAGAAGAGGATGCGCGCGCCGGTCGGTCAGAAGCCGATCTACGCGGTTCTCTGTCGAGCGACCTGAGCGAAGATGAGCGCCGGTTGATCGAAGAAGACCGGGAGCGGGCTGAGGCTGCCGCAGATCTGCGGGACGAGGACTACCAGTTGGCCTATGCCATCGACATCCTCAAAGGCCTGTCTGCGCTTGGCCCGGAATATGCTGCTGCCTTGGCGCGCCAAGCGAATTGAGGTTGGCGCCTGCTGGCGCGGGCGGGTTGAATGGGGGGACGTCGCTCCCTCCATTAACGGGTGGTGTTCTTGGACCTCGTTCCACATGTCTACATGTGATCGAGCCTGAGTCGATTGAAGCCATACATGCCTAAAACACCATCAAAATCTCACGGACGATTGAGCATTGCGCCGAGCACGGCACCGCGTGATCTCATGGGGGACCGGCCCTCGGTCGCTGATAATTGGTGCGCACAGGTCATCACACTTTTCCCCGAGGTGTTCCCAGGTGTCTTAGGGGCATCGTTGACTGGAAAGGCGTTGGATCAGGGTCTGTGGAAGCTCGACCCCATCGATTTGCGCTTTTTTGGCGAAGGTCGCCATAGCAAGGTCGACGATACACCTGCTGGAGGCGGCGCAGGCCTCGTGTTGCGTCCCGACGTCATGGGCAAAGCGATTACATTTGCCCAGAAGCGCCGACGCCTCCCGCTCGTCTATTTGAGCCCGCGCGGCCGAATGTTCGATCAATCCCTCGCGCGCGAATGGTCACAAGGCCCGGGGGTCTGCATGATCGCAGGCCGGTTCGAGGGGCTCGATCAGCGGGTAATCGACCACTTCGAAATCCTTGAAGTGTCGCTCGGTGACTTTGTGATGACCGGGGGAGAGATTGCAGCGCAGGCAATGATTGATACGACCGTCCGTCTTTTGCCGGGTGTTTTGGGAAACGCATCTTCCATCGAACAAGAGAGCTTTTCCGACAACCTCTTGGAGTACCCGCAATATACAAGGCCAGCCGTTTGGGAGGGCCGCGAGATTCCAGAGGTGTTGACGTCCGGCGATCACGGCGCTGTAGAAGAGTGGCGGCAGGGTGAGGCGGAGAAATTGACCAAATCCCGTCGTCCCGACCTTTGGTCGCGTCACAAGGATCGTTGAGCCAGACGCGATGTGCGCGACAATGAGTTTGGCTTGTGCGATATTGGTCTTCATTTGACGTATCTCTGTCCGAATTGGCGCGAAACCGGTCGAGATTCTCCTTGATCGAGTCTCTGTCGCCCCTTATACGGCGCAAGTTCGCATCGACGAATATTAAGCAAAAGCCGACCTGAATTCTCTGGCGCGCGGTACGACCGGCGCAAAAGACCAACCAGAGCTCTGAGGCGAGACACCTCTCGGGACATACCCGAGGCAGATTAGGAGTTGGTCAGATGGATCTGATCGCGGAATTGGAAGCCGAGCAAGTAGCCGCGCTTAGCAAGGATATTCCAGACTTTAAAGCGGGTGACACCATCCGCGTCGGCTACAAAGTGACGGAAGGCACGCGGACCCGCGTGCAAAACTATGAAGGCGTTTGCATCGCGCGCAAGAATGGCGCGGGGATTTCAGGGTCGTTTACCGTTCGCAAGATTTCCTTTGGTGAGGGCGTCGAACGGGTATTTCCACTGCACTCAACCAACATAGACAGCATCAGTGTTGTGCGCCGAGGTCGCGTGCGTCGTGCGAAGCTATATTACCTGCGATCCCGCCGCGGTAAGTCGGCTCGTATCGCCGAAGACACGACGTATAAGCCTAAGAAGGCGGAGGCCTAATCCCATGAAAAAAGAAATTCATCCTGAGTACCACGTCATCGACGTAAAGATGACCAACGGCGATATCGTTCAGATGCGCTCAACATGGGGTTCAGAGGGTGACACACTCTCCCTCGATGTTGATCCGACTGTGCATCCGGCATGGACAGGCGGGGGCACCCGTCTGATGGATACGGGCGGCCGTGTCTCAAAGTTCAAAAAGAAGTACGAAGGCCTCGGTTTCTGATATCGAGCATGCCTGCACTGTTGGAAGGCGCCCGCATTGGTCGCGGCGCCTTTTATTTTCGAGCGTGCAGCGCCGCGTTTAGCTGCGCGTTGTCTTCAAGCGCGTATTGGCAGTACTGAATGCGCCAAGCTTTGTCTTCCCACTTCACTACCGAATAGGCCGCATACGGGCGACCGAATAGAATGTGCCCCTCTTGAAGCATGCGCGAGACATGGGTCGCAGCAATCGTCTTCTCATCCACATATTCGGCATTCACATTCTCGCGGACCGTTTCCACAATTGCGTGCGCTTTGCGATAGTCGCGCACAGCGTCGAACACCGCCTTCATCTCTAAACGGTTCCGATGAAGCTGTTTGCCAGCAAAGGTCTCGATAACAAAAGGTAAGCTGAAGCAAGATAAAAACGCGTCGAAGTCGCCTGCCTCCATTGCCGCGCCAGATTGTTCCAATAAGCCATTTGAAACTTCGAGAGCCGATTGTCCGTTCTGCATCGCGCCAAGCCAGTGAACCGTCTCAAGTATGACCAGAATACGCGGCCCGCGCTAAGTCAAGTTGCTTCTCGTCGTTTCGAAACTTTAACAAAGCACGGGAAAAAGCATCAAGATCGCCAACCGCATACTGCGAGTAATGGGTAAGCCAGCGACCGTCCACCTGCCGGATCACCGAATAGGTAGGGTAGGGTCGGTCGAAAACGGAGCCGTCCTTCAAGAGCAGATGGGAAACGTGTATCAGCGCAATCGTTTTCGGTTCAACAAACTCCGCCGAGACGTTCTCCCGGAAGCTATCCACGATGCCATTCTCAGCGCGGAATGCATAGACGCCATTGAAATGGGCTTCCATTTCGTGGCTGGTGTTCAAGAGTATCTTTCCGTCGTGGGTTTCCATCACGAAAGGTAAGGCGAAGTGATGCATGAACTTGTCAAAATCGCCATCGCGCATCGCAGCGCCCGTGGCTTCGATCATGGGTGTCGTTATGTCGTATGCAGAAAGTGTCGCCACGCCAGAATCATCTTTTCTTCGCGACTAATATCATGTGGCAAACTTAGCCTTACGTTCAAGTCAACTTCCATCTAATCGGCTGGCATCATCGTAAGAATTCGTTATGTTGCAGCGCAGAATTCTGCTGCAGCTGCGAAGGAGACATCTGCATGTCACTCAAGGGTAAATCCGCTGTAATCACGGGTTCGAACTCTGGCATTGGCCTCGGTATCGCGCGTGAACTTGCGAAAGCCGGCGCAAATGTTGTTCTGAACTCGTTCACCGACCGCGACGAAGATCACGCGCTTGCAAGCGAGATCGCATTAGAAACAGGCGTAACTGCGCAGTACATCAAGGCTGACATGTCCAAGGGCGATGATTGCCGCGCGCTCATTGAACAGGCGGGTTCTTGTGACATCCTGATCAACAATGCTGGCATACAGAACGTTGACCCCATCGATCAGTTCCCCGTTGAAAAATGGGATGCGATCATAGCAATTAACCTGAACTCCGCTTTCCATACAACTGCGGCGGCTCTGCCTATGATGCGAGAGGCCGGCTGGGGGCGGGTTATCAACATTGCATCCGCCCATGGCCTGACAGCCTCGCCGTACAAATCGGCATATGTCGCGGCCAAGCACGGCATCGTTGGCATGACAAAGGTCGTTGCGTTGGAGACAGCGGAAGAGCCGATCACAGCGAACGCGGTCTGTCCGGGCTACGTCCTTACACCGCTGGTTGAGGCACAAATCCCCGACACAATGGCAGAGTACGACATGGACCGCGAGACGGTCATTCGCGAGGTTATGCTGGCGCGTCAGCCGTCCAAGGAATTCGCGACGGTCGAGCAGATGGGCGGCACCTGCGCATTCCTGTGTTCCGATGCGGCTGCGCAGATCACTGGGACCACCATCAGCGTGGATGGCGGCTGGACAGCGCTTTAGGACAACATGGCCAAGAAACCGGTTCGAATAAATTTGGCTTTGCAAGGTGGGGGCGCACATGGGGCGTTCACCTGGGGTGTCGTTGATCGGTTGCTTCAAGAAGAAGGCATTGAAATTGCGGGAATTACCGGCACGTCTGCAGGCGCTTTAAACGGCGCCGCGCTTAAGGCGGGGCTTGTCGAGAACGGACGAGACGGGGCGAGAGACAATCTGAATTGGCTCTGGTCGCAAGTGAGCGGGATCGGTGACATGCGGTTGGCGCATTGGATGAGCGCGCTCTTCCCGTCACCCGGTATCGTCAGTCACAGCATTGAGAACTCGCTTCAATACAGCTTGGCCGATGCTTGGACCCGCATGGTCAGCCCGTACGCCTACGGCCCATTTTACCAGAATCCACTGACGCGCATTGTCGGCTCATTTCGGTTCCACCATGTGTGCGCAGACCAGGGTCCGGCGTTTTTTGTCTCCGCCACCAATGTCAGAACGGGTAAGATCCGCGTTTTCTCCGGAGATGAAATCAATACAGATGTGATCCTTGCTTCGGCTTGTCTTCCGACGATCTTTCAGGCGGTGAGTATTGATGGCGAAGATTATTGGGACGGCGGCTACACGGGTAACCCAGCACTTTTCCCGTTGTTTAGACCCGAACTCCCTAGCGACATCGTCATCGTGAACATCAATCCTTTGCACCGTGATGAAACCCCGCGGGAGGCCCGCGACATCCTGAACCGGATCAATGAGATAAGCTTTAACTCGTCCTTGCTTCGAGAACTGCGCGCGATCCATTTTGTCCAGCGCCTGATTGCCGATGGACGGATGCCGGAAGGAGTTATGAAGGAAGCGCGTATCCACATCGTGGCGGATGATGACCTAATGACCGAGCTTAGCGTTGCCTCAAAAATGGTTCCAACGCCCGCAACACTTTCCGCTTTGTTTGATGCCGGGCAGAACGCGGCAGAGAAGTTTCTCAGCGAGCATCTTGCGACACTTGGCAAACGCTCGAGTATTGATCTGCCGGAAATGTATGGGTGACCGCTTTGTGCGCGGCGCGGATAAAGCAATAAGACAGAACCTTGGTTAAATCGACCGTTGTTGACTGTGCTTACCCGCCGCTTGCTCTGCTCGGGGTGCGAACTTCACCGATTGGCGTGGGCGCGTTGTCGGCAACCTGCCCGTTCGGATAAACGAGCCCGGCGGAAATCACCAATTTGGCCGCATCCTCGACACTCATGTCCAACTCGACGACGTCCGACTTCGGAAGGAAGAGAAGAAACCCGGATGTCGGGTTTGGTGTCGTGGGCAAGAAGACGGCTGTTTTTGTCTCGTCAACCGGGACACGGGCGTCAATTTCCCCCTTGGCGGAGGTCGAAATGAAAGCAATCGCCCAAATCCCCTTGCGCGGGTATTCGACGAGGCAGGCCTTGTCGAAGGATGTGTCGGATTGCGCGAAAACCGTTTCCGCAATCTGTTTCAGACCCTTGTAGACTGAACGGACGACCGGAAGGCCCTCCACAAGGCTTTCGCCCCAGCGGATTAATGACCTGCCTATAAGCCCCTTGGCCATCCAACCGATCAGTATCGTGAAGATCAAGAAAGCCAGCACGCCAATGCCGCGGATGTTCAATCCCACGTATTGGTCGGGCCGGAGCCACACGGGCACAAAGGGCAAAACCCAGCTGTCGACCCAGCCAGCCACCGTCCAAATCAACCAAACTGTCAGGCCAATCGGTGCGATAACAACCAGACCGGTCAAAAAGGAACCGCGCAACCATGCGAACATGCTGCGTTTTCGCTTTGCGTTGGAGTCTTCAGTCATTGGCGCCATTTGCCACTCATACCTACCAATGCCACAGATTTAGGCGTTTCAGACGCCCGTCACAACGGTTTCGGTAAAATTCAGGCCGACTTGTCTTCGTTTGAAAGGTCAATGGCTATTTTTGCGGCAAGACGCGCGTTGTTAAGCACCAATGCAATATTTGCCTTAAGGGATGCGCCTTTGGTGAGTTCAAAGACCCGTTGCAAGACGAATGGCGTTACCGCGCCGTGCGAAACGCGCTGAGCCTCTGCATCCGCCAGTGCTTGCTCTATGATCGGATTGATCTTGTCCCGCGAAATTTCTGCATCGGTCGGAATCGGGTTGGCAATTAAACAACCGGATTGCAGCCCAAGACTGCGATGCACAGACCAAGTCTTAGCGATCTCAAGTGGCGTTTCCGCCGTCAAAGGCGACGACAGACCCGACGCGCGAGACCAGAAAGCCGGAAACTCCTGTTGGCCATAGGTCAGGACGGGAACGCCCAGCGTTTCCAGAACCTCTAAGGTCTTTGGAACATCGAGAATTGCTTTGGCACCGGCACAAACCACCATAACGGGTGTCTTTGCGAGTTCTTGAAGGTCGGCAGATATATCGAAGCTGTTCTCGGCGCCGCGATGTACGCCGCCGATGCCGCCAGTGGCAAACACGCTGATATTCGCTTTATGCGCGCCGATCATGGTGGCGGCCACGGTTGTTGAGCCCGTGCCTTCCTGTGCCATGCATCGGGCGAGGTTGGCGCGGGTCAGCTTGGAGACATTCCGAAGACCGGCGGTCGCCAGATTTTCCAAATCGTCCCGCGCAAGACCGATTTTCAGCCGACCCGCAATAATGGCTATCGTTGCAGGTGTTGCGCCTTCGTCTCGGATGACCGCTTCGACTTGCAGGGCAGTTTCCACGTTCTGAGGATGCGGCATCCCGTGACTGATGATCGTAGACTCCAAGGCAACGACAGGGGCACCTTGCGCCAATGCGTCTGCCACAGAGGGCTCAACATCCATTGCCAACGTCATGAGGGTACGTCTCCCGATACATAGGTTGCTGCCGCCGCGAGGGCCGTTTTCAAGGCCGCCTCGGTATCTTCGCCGCGCGCCTCCGCCGCCATGTGCGCGGCCATGAAAGTATCTCCGGCACCGGTGACGCGCGTGACGAGAACCTGCGGCGGTTCCGCTGTGTCAATACCGTTCGCATGGGCATGCGCCGCCTCTCGTCCGCCGTCGGTCACCAGAACGTTGGCGCCGCCCTTTGCTCTCAGTTGTTCTGCGGCTTCGCTCGCTTTTTCGAAGGTGCATTTGCAAAGCAAGTCCGCTTCTTCGAGGTTCACGTATATCGTTGCTGTTTTCAGGGGCAATAGCGGCAAAAGTCGCTCCGCCTTGCCTGGTGAGGCGGGCGCCACACGAAGATCTGCGGCTGAAAAGGAAGGATGCCGGGCAATATCCGACAGGAGTGTCTCCGTTAGATTGCCATCCAGCGCGATCTGGCCCCGATAAGGATCGGCTTCCGAGCCCAACTTGCCATCGAAGAGAGGCGTCAGAATTTTCTCGCCAGCCGCTTCCAGGGAATGCGCGTCAGCGATTGCCGCGGTCAATCCGTTTGCACCCTCAATTGCCATATATTGATCTGTGGGCAGATCGTCAGAGCGATAGACCATCGACATATTCAGGCCCAAACGCTCTGCGTGGTCGATTAGAGTATCTCCGGCGCGGTCCCGGCCTATGGCGGTCAGGAGTACCGGCTCGGTGCCGAACCTGCGGAGCGTCATGGCGATGTTCATGGCTACCCCGCCTGGCAATCGCGTGATGCGCCCTGGTACATCCGAGCCAAGGCGCATAACGGCGTTCGAGCGTCCGATGACATCCCATAAGACAGAACCGATGCAAATGATCTGCTTTGTCAAATCACAGCCTCAATAAGATACGGCCCTTCGGTGGCAGCCGCCGTCTTCAATGTCTCTAACAGTGAGGCCTCCGTATCGACGCGCGATCCGCTAACGCCATGGCCTGCGGCAAGTGCCGCCCAATCTAGGAGCGGATCCTCAATGTCAAACATCGCCCGCGCATTACGGCCAGGTGCCGGCGCCCCTTGTGCTGCCAATTCGTGGTGCAGGATTTGATAGCCCCGGTTCGCGATTATGATGACGGTAACATTCAAGCGTTCCCGAGCCATCGTCCACAAGGTTTGCAGTTGGTACATCGCGGACCCATCGCCCGATACTGCAAAAACTGGCCGGTCCGGGGCGGCGACCGCAGCTCCCAAGGCCAATGGCAAACATTGCCCGATGGAGCCGCCAGTGTTGTTCAGGCGGTCATGTCGGGCGGCTGTGTTTACAGCGGGCCAGATGCCAAAACCCGCCGTCACCGCTTCGTTGACCATGATCGCGCCGTCGGGAGCCGCGCTTGCCAGGGCACGGCCAATACCTTCGGGCGTAAGTGGACCGGTTTCCACCGACACCGATGCCCGATGGATGCGCGGTGGGTCCAACGCGTCATCCACTTCAAGCGCCGCCGCCAAGGCCGTGAGCGTGCCCGCGACGTCCCAGTCCGGGTAGCAGAGCGTTTCGACCGCGCAGCCCGCAGGTTCGGGTGTTGACGGTTTGCCTGGATAGGCAAAGAAATTGACTGGCGGGGCTTCCCCGACACAAATGATCCTGTTCAGTCCAGCCAGAAATTCTGCGTTCAAATCGGCAGGATAGTACATCTGCTCAAACTTGACGGCGCCTTCCCCCATTTCCATGCGCGCCGCAAAGAATGGGGCGAGCAACCTGGCGCCGGTGTGTGCTGCAATGCGGCCGGCGGTTTCGGCGTCAGCGCCATAGAGCCCGACGCCGCCCACCAACAGCGCTGTTCCCGGCACGGAAAGAGCTTTGGCGGCGGCCTGTATGCGAGCAGTATCCGGCATGTGTTTGCGCGGCGACTTGACCGAGGGTAGCGGTTTGGCCGCGCTCTCACTCCAAGCACTGTCAGCTGGGAGAATGACAGTGGCGATTTGCCCGTCACGCGCCAGCCGAATGGCCTCTGCGCCAAGTTGCGCGACGGCGTCCGCTTCATCGGCACGTCCAACCCAGTGAGATACGGATCTTGCGACACCATCAAGGTCAGACTGGAGGGGTGCATCATGTTTGAGGTGGTAACCCGCGTGGTCCCCGACCACATTCACCATGCCCGAGCAGCCCTTTCGCGCGTTGTGCATATTGGACCACGCATTGGCGAAACCGGGTCCAAGGTGCAAAAGCGTGCCGGCGACATTACCGCTCATGCGCGCATAGCCATCCGCAGCGCCGCTGACACCGCCCTCGAACAGACACAGGACACAGCGCATATCAGGATGGGTGTCGAGTGCCGCCACAAAGTGCATTTCCGACGTGCCCGGGTTCGCGAAGCAAACGTTGACACCCGAAGCCAGCATCGTCTCAACCAGAACCGTGGCTCCGTTCATGTCGTCCGTCCTTGCCATACCTTTGGTTCAGAAGTGACAGAGAAAAAAGACCGGGTCCACGTGGAATTCATTTAGCTTGCGGCCATGGGTATAAGGTGTTTCGGCGTCGCGCTTGGGGTTCGGATCGCTAGAGGAGTAATGATGGCGTTTTCAGACGAGACATTCGATTTTCTTCATGACCTGGAGAAGAACAATAACAAAGCGTGGTTCGACGGAGAACGCGCGCGCTACGAGACGTACTGGAAAGCGGCAGCGCTCGATACGGTGGCTGAGCTTTCGACGGCTATGGCAGCGCTGGACCCGCCCCTGAAGGCTGTACCAAAATTGAACGGTTCGCTCCGACGAATAAATCGCGATGTCCGATTCTCGAAAGACAAGTCGCCATATAACGCCCATCTGCATTTAGTCTTTTGGATCGGCGATCACCCAAATCGCTCGCCTGGTGTGCATTTTGTATTGTCGGGGGCGGGTGTCGGCTATGGTGCCGGGCAATGGGGAATTGAACCGGCGCGCTTGAAGGAGCTGCGCCACCGTATCCTCGACGGCGCTGACGGTGCCGCCTTGATGTCCGCCCTAGATCGAGCGGCGGAGATTGGATGTCGCATGGGGTCGCCCGACCTTGCGCGATTGCCCAAGGGGTTCGAAGCAGAAGGCCGCGCGGCGGAGTTGCTGCGCTACAAAGGCTTTGTCGCGCGGACCCGTGACAACATCGCCCCAAAAAACACAGCTATTGGAGACGCCTGGCAGCCATGGGTCATGAAGACAACGGAAACCCTGCTGCCCTTGGTCCGTTGGTTACGCGTTACACCTTGAACGGCGCAAAGGGGTCAACCTTGATTTAATCGGGAACGCCTGTTTCCTGTCGCCATGCGGCCCAGTCTTCCGGCGTATCCAAATCGCGCGTCGCACGTCTTCCCGATAGCGGGACAGCAACCACATTTTCCCCTTCCAGCAAGCGCCGCCCACCTTCGTCGCCGGTCAGTGTCGTAAAGCTCTCGATCAAGCGCGGCGGGACGATCAACGGTGTTCCGGGCCGTTCGCTCTCGTCTGTCGCTCGAACCACCGTATCGCCCCCTTCCGCTTCAAAGCGCGAAAGGACGGATTTAATATCGAACAACGTGATCTCGGGCACATCCGGCAAAAGCACCATCATCGCGCGATCTGGTGCATGGCGTGCCGCGAAAAGTGCGGCGGTTCGCAATGTCGCCCCGATGCCTTCGGCAGCGTCGCGCACGGTGATACGCGTCACCGGCAAATCTTCCAAGCAGTCATGTCGCGCGCTCTTGACGGGCAGGGCGACCATAACCGGGCATCCTGCGCCTAACGCGACCTTTGCCTGGCGGCGCAGTAGCGGCTCGCCGCCCACCGTTTCGAGCAGCTTGTCACGGCCTCGCATGCGCGAGGATTGTCCCGCAGCTGGAATGACGATGAGCGGCGTCACCGCTCCGGGATCAACCCACGGGGGCTGAACCGAAGCACCAAAAGAAGGATCAGCCCCATGGTGAAAAGACGCATATGGGCAGCACTCTCAAGCAAGTGATCCTTCAACCAATAACCGTCGGACATGCCTGCCGTGATAAACTCGATGATCGTCAGCCCAAGTGGCTCCACCATGATCCAGAGAAACCAGATCAGGAAACCGCCCAGAATCGCCCCGAAGTTATTGCCGGACCCGCCGACGATCACCATCACCCAGACGAGGAACGTGAACCGCAGCGGTTGATAGGTGCCGGGCGTCAACTGCCCATCGAGCGTGGTCATCATGGCGCCCGCCAGTCCGCAGACCGCTGATCCAAGAATGAAGATCTGTAGATGGCGACCTTTGACATCCTTACCCATGGCTTCGGAAGAAACTTCATTATCGCGGATGGCGCGCATCATCCTGCCCCAGGGGGAGTTGAGCGCAGACTGCGTCAACCAAAGAAGACCCAGAAGAACCACAATAAAAAGGCCAGCATAGGCAAGTTTCACCGTGATGGCGGATGCGGTCACGGGGTCGAAGCCCCAGTTCGACATGCGCTCGATGAAAGCGGGATTATTTTGCAGGTCGATCTCGTAAGGCACCGGGCGTGGAATGCCGATCACGTTCTTTACGCCGCGTGACATCCAGTCTTCGTTCTTCAGGATCGCGATGATGATCTCGGCAATTCCAAGTGTGGCGATGGCCAGATAATCAGACCGCAGCCCAAGCGCCGTTTTACCAACAACCCAGGCGGCACCGGCGGCTAGCGCAGCGCCTATGGGCCACGAAAAGACGACAGGCAGCCCAAGCCCACCAAGATACCCGGTGGTTGCGGGATTGATGTCTTCGATCCGAGCAACGGCCGGATCAAAAACGCCGCGGAAAACGAAAAAGCCAACAACCAGAATTGCCGGGAGCGCGACCGTCCGGAGCGGGCCGCGCGGCAGCCGGTTCCACGCAAAAACGGCGGCAACAATGGTCAGAACGCCTAAGAGGAGAGCCAACCCGATTTGCAGGCCAGACGTCGCCCATGCCTCATTGACGGGCGGCATGGCGACCAGAACCGCCCCAAGACCACCAAGGGCCACAAAGCCCATCACGCCCACGTTGAAAAGGCCGGCGTAGCCCCATTGCATGTTCACGCCCAGGGCCATGATTGCAGAGATGAGACCCATATTCAGGATGCCAAGTGCGACGTTCCAGCTTTGCATGAAACCGGTCAATGCAATCAGTCCGAACACGACAAGAAACAGCAGCATATCTCTCGGCGTCAGGCTCATACCGCTTTCCCCCTGAACAAACCGGTCGGTCGGAACAGAAGAACAACAATCAGGATCGCGAAGCTGACCGCGAATTTATAGTCGGTCGACAGCAGTTGAACGAGGCCCTCGGGCTCCCAGTCCGGCAGGATGTAGCCCGCAACCTTTTTCCAGGCGTAAGTGATCGTAACTTCGCTGAAAGCGACGACAAACCCACCGGCGATGGCACCCAAGGGGTTCCCCAATCCACCCACGATGGCGGCAGCGAATATGGGTAAAAGAAGCTGGAAATACGTGAACGGCTTGAAACTCTTGTCGAGCCCGTAAAGCACACCTGCAATAGTCGCCAGTGCCGCGACGATAATCCATGTGATCGCAACAACACGTTCCGGGCTGATACCGGACAAAAGCGCGAGATCCTCGTTGTCGGAGAACGCACGCATCGATTTCCCGGTGCGGGTCCTGTTGAGGAACCAGAACAAGGCGATCACGACAAGTATGGCGACGACAACTGTCAGCACCGCTGTGGATTTGATGGCCAAACCTTCGCGTAGTCCCGTCATCTCGCGAAACTCTCGGGCCGAGATTATAAACCGCGCACCGTCAGCGAAGCGTTGGTCATCGACACCAATGATAAAGCGCACGAGCCCGTTCAACATGAACATAACACCCATCGAGACAATGACCAGGATCACAGGAGCCGCCTTTTGATCTCGATAAAACCGATAAACATAGCGATCCGTAAAAAGAACCAGGAGGGCCGTTGCGGCGATGCCGACAGGCAAGGCGAGCAGGGCAGTTGGCAAAGGACCAAGGGAGACACCCATCGACTGCAGCCCCCAGGTCATTAGGATCGTCGCCATAGCGCCAAAAGCCATCGTGTCGCCATGGGCGAAATTTGAGAACCGCAAAATGCCATAGATCAGCGTGACACCAAGAGCTCCGAGGGCCAGCTGGCTGCCATAGGCCACGGCTGGCACGAAAACGAAGTTTAAAAAGGCGACGAGCGCATTCAATAGGTCCATCAGAATAGTCCCTCGCAAGCTCCGCGATATACGGATCGGTCGCGCATCGCAGCCTTGTACTCCACATAACGCTTTGGCATCTCAAACATCGTCACGACAATCTCCGAACCCAGGTATCTGTGCACGACGAACACTAGTTGGCGACCCTTCTGAGCGATAATCATCGGTCCCTCGGATCGTATTTCAACGCCCGTTCCTGCCGTATGTGTCTCGTCCAAGAGGGTATCATCGTTGTAGCGCTTTGCCTGAAAGCGCATCCCGTTTAGCCAGATCTCACGGGGCTCGGCATGAAGCCAACGAATTTCAAAAGACGCTTCGCCACATACCCTCGCGTTGTCGCATTGGGCAGTAAAGACGCACAGTGATGGGGTCGCTACTGCCGGTTGGAGACCACCCCATAACCCGAGCACGGAGATGACGCCTGACTTCATCTGGTTCCAAATACCTGGTGGGGGTCTGGGGGAGCAGCGCTCCCCCAGCGGGGCGGGGCCCGAAGTGGCGCAAAAAAGAAAAAGGAGCGTAGACACCCAGAAAAAAACCCCCCACAACACGATAATCCCCCCACGCCGCCCCC
>JBCCPJ010000022.1:0-58892 GCA_039024895.1 Pseudomonadota bacterium
CGGCGTGGCTCGTCATGCCGCCGCGTATAGTGAGGACACCGAGGGCGGCATGCATGCCGCGAATATCCTCGGGCGAGGTCTCCCGGCGCACCAAGATTGCCGGTTCTCCTCGGGCTGCTGCCGCCTGGGCGGCTGCTGAGGAAAACTTCAGACGCCCGGTCGCCGCTCCGGGGCTTGCTGCGACACCTTTCGCAAGAATGTCCCGCCGCGCCTTTGGGTCGATCCGGCGGTGCATCAACTCTTGAAGGCCGCCGGGCGGGATCCGCAGTAACGCAACGTCGCGACTGATGACCTCATCTTCGGCCAGCGTCACCGCAATACGGACAGCGGCTTGTGCTGATCGCTGAACCCGAACAGCATCCAGAACGCTTAAAGCGCCACCATCCAGCGTAAACTCGATCTGCATTTCGTCCCGCAGACGCTGACGGCAGATAGCCCCAAATTCGACGAGCTTATCAAAGCCCTCGGGGTAAATCTCCTCAAGAGAGTTTCCGCGCGGATCGACGGTCAAGTAATAGGCGCCATCGTCTTCTAGAGCATCCCGCCCTTGCGCCTGGCTCAGGTAGCGCCCGGTGATTTGCGGCTTCCCCGTGTCAGACGAGACAAACTGGATAACGCCCGAACCGCTTTCGCGCGGTCCAAGACCGGGCGCCATACGTTGAACAACCAAGCCGAGACCGGCGTTGTCCGGCGCGCCCCGCGCCTGACGCAAGAGACGAGCCGAGGTGCCCTCCCATGCGCGCGCCATGGACTTCAGGACATCGCGAAGTTGGCGCGCGGGATCTTGCGGAAACGGTTCTTCGGCTTCGTCCTCATACGCGGCCAACATGTCTTTGAGGGCATCCGCATCGGCGAAGTCAAACTCGAAACTGTCCGGGTCGAGATGGGCAACCTCGACGGAATACGTCTGCACGAAACGCGCATAAAGCTCATCTGCCGCCACGTGTCCGAGCAGATTTGCGTATTCCGCGTGCCGCGCGTTGTTCATGCCAATGTTGAGTATGGCGCCCGGTCCGCCCCAATCGGGGTCTTCGGAAGAGGGCCGCACCGATACAAGGGGCCTTTCGCCGAAGCTCTTGAGGATGGCCTCCGTATCCACCTGCATTCCCGTGGCAATTGCACGCACTGTCGTGAAGGGCAAAGCCACGGTGAGCGGCACCGGAAGGTTCAAGCGCATCAACCGTTGCAAGCACTTTGCCCGGCCACCATGGGTGCTGGCAGCGAGTGGGGCGGTGTCGTCAATTACAACGAACTGTTCAAGATCAACGTGTTTCTGCACTGCGGCGATTCCTTCGGGAGCAGAATACGGAGTTAACTTAAACGGTCAATATTTGTGTCAGACCAAATTGTCGATTGTGTCAGGAACACTTGACGGCTGACCTTGCGCGCAGCGCATTGGGAGTAAAGCAAAGCTATATGTATACTTTCGTATACTTGCAAGAGTTGCCGCGCCCCCGTGGCAAGGGTATGCAGAGAGGATACCCTCGAATTGCCCTAGCCGGAGTAAGCCAGATGCCAATTACCGTTGGTCACGATTCGTCAAAAACAAGAAAATCCCTCATCGTTGGATCGCAAACCATCGATTTCTACTCGATTGCAGCGGCTGAAGCTGCCGGGCTGGGTTCATTCGCGAAATTGCCGGCGGCGCTCAAGGTGGTGTTGGAGAACATGCTGCGGTTTGAAGACGGAAAGACGGTGACGGTCGACGACATCAAGGCTTTCGCTGAATGGGGGGAAAAGGGTGGCATAAACCCGCGCGAAATTTCGTACCGCCCTGCCCGCGTTTTGATGCAGGACTTCACAGGTGTTCCAGCAGTGGTCGATCTTGCTGCGATGCGCGATGGCCTCAAAGCGCTCGGCGGGGACCCTCAGAAGATCAACCCGCTTAATCCGGTGGATCTCGTGATAGATCACTCCGTCATGATCGACGAGTTCGGCAATCCGCGCGCGTTCCAAATGAATGTCGACCGCGAATATGAACGCAACATGGAGCGCTATACGTTTCTGAAATGGGGCCAATCGGCATTCAATAACTTCCGTGTCGTCCCACCCGGCACAGGTATTTGTCACCAGGTGAACTTGGAGTACCTCGCACAAACGGTTTGGACGGACACCGATCAGGACGGCAAAACGGTGGCCTATCCCGATACACTCGTCGGAACGGACAGCCACACAACAATGGTGAACGGCGCTGCGGTGCTCGGCTGGGGTGTCGGCGGGATCGAAGCGGAAGCCGCGATGCTTGGGCAACCGATCTCGATGCTCATCCCCGAAGTCATCGGCTTTAAGCTGACCGGTCAGATGCTTGAAGGAACGACGGGCACCGATCTTGTGCTGAAGGTTGTGGAAATGCTGCGCGAAAAAGGCGTGGTGAGCAAATTTGTTGAGTTCTACGGCCCTGGATTGGACCACCTGCCGCTCGCCGATCGCGCGACGATCGCCAATATGGCCCCCGAATATGGCGCAACCTGCGGGTTCTTCCCGATTGATGGCGAAACCCTACGGTATCTGGAGAACACAGGTCGCGACAAAGATCGCATTGCTCTGGTTGAGGCTTATGCCAAGGAAAACGGCTTTTGGCGCGGTCCCGACTACGATCCGATTTATACCGACACGCTTGAGCTCGACATGGGAACGATTGTCCCGGCCATCTCGGGCCCTAAACGCCCTCAGGATTTTGTGGCGCTAACCGACGCGAAGGCTGCCTTCAACAAAGAGATGGAAGAGACGTTCAAGCGTCCCATGGGTAAGGAAGTCGCCGTAAAAGGAGAAGATTACACGATGGAGTCCGGTAAGGTGGTGATTGCGTCGATCACCTCCTGCACCAACACGTCCAACCCTTATGTGATGATCGGTGCCGGTCTCGTCGCCCGGAAGGCGAACGCGTTGGGTATGAACCGCAAGCCCTGGGTTAAAACGTCCCTGGCACCGGGCAGCCAGGTCGTCTCCGCCTATCTGGAGGCGGCAGAGCTTCAGGATGATCTTGACGCAATCGGTTTCAACCTTGTTGGCTATGGCTGTACCACTTGCATCGGGAACTCCGGTCCTATCCAAACCGAAATCTCCGAAGCTATTGCGGATGGCGATCTTGTGGCGACATCCGTTCTATCCGGTAATCGTAATTTCGAGGGGCGGATATCGCCGGATGTGCGCGCCAATTACCTCGCCTCGCCGCCGCTGGTAGTCGTTTATGCCCTCGCCGGAACGATGGACATCGACTTGACGACAGAGCCCGTCGGCCAAGACAAGGACGGCAACGATGTCTTCTTGAAAGACCTCTGGCCAAGCCAGTCGGAAATTGCCGCGCTGGTTGAGAAAACCGTCACACGCCAAGCCTTCATGGAGAAATATGCGGAGGTCTTCACCGGTGATGATAAATGGCGAGGCGTCGAGGTGCCGCAACAGGAGACCTACGACTGGCCGGCGACATCAACCTATGTGCAAAACCCGCCCTATTTTCAGGACATGGGTGCCGAACCTGGCGTCATCACCAATATCGAAGGCGCCCGTATCCTCGCCCTTTTGGGCGACATGATTACCACCGACCACATCAGCCCGGCCGGATCCTTTAAGGAAACGACGCCCGCCGGCACCTACCTGACAGAGCGGCAAGTACCGCCCCGGGAGTTCAACTCGTACGGTTCCCGCCGCGGCAACCACGAAATTATGATGCGCGGCACCTTTGCCAATATCCGTATCAAGAATGAGATGCTGGATGGCGTGGAAGGCGGGTACACAAAAGACCCGGACGGCGAGCAGACGTCGATCTTCGAGGCGGCCATGGCCTATAAGGAACTCGATATCCCGCTCGTTGTGATCGGCGGCGAACAATACGGGGCGGGCTCTTCGCGTGACTGGGCCGCAAAGGGCACCGCGCTTCTTGGGGTAAAGGCCGTGATTGCGGAGAGCTTCGAGCGTATCCACCGTTCGAACCTCGTGGGCATGGGCGTGATCCCGTTCGAGTTCACCGGTGGTGATACGCGCAAGACGCTTGGCTTGACGGGCGAAGAGAGCATATCGATCCACGGACTCGACGGTGACCTGACACCGTTGTCCAATGTGCCCTGTACGATCACCTATCCCGATGGCCGCGTGAAAGACATCGCGTTGAAGTGCCGGATCGATACCGCCATTGAGATCGAGTACATCGAACATGGCGGGGTGCTCCACTACGTGCTGCGCAATCTTGCACAGGCCGCTTGAGTCGGAGAGCACTGCGTCCAAAGATGAAACAAAGCCGCCCACACCGCTACGGCGGCTTTAGTTATGTTTGCGTTGCTTTTTGATTATTAACAGCCAGTTAACGCGCGAAGGAAAGGTAGACAGCGCCGCCGCAGTCACAGAATTGTTTCGTGAAGCCGGTCAATTAATCACAAATTTGTCTAAAAACTTTTCAACCTCGGCAAAGGATGTAACCTTAACGGCGTAATGGTACGGTCTGGGGGAAACATGCATCGTACGAGTGATCGACTAAGAGTGGTGGCGCGCGCTATGCCCCTTTCTCTACCGCCGCTGGAGGCTGGCCTTCTCGCGCTTTTAATCGTCAGCTGGCTTTTCGCCTGACGCCGCAGCTAAGGCTGGTTTGATGCGGTTTTCCATGAGCGGTGCATTGATTGGCCCGCGGAGATGCAGGACCACCTTACCGTCGCCATCGATGACGAAGGTTTCCGGGAGCGCATAGACGCCCCACTCAATGCTCTGTCGGTTTTGCGGATCAGCAACGACCGCTGTGTAGGGGTCGCCAAGCTCGTTAAGAAACCCTTTCGCTTGTTCGACAGTCCGATCACGGTTTACGCCGTAGACGGGTACTGTCTCGGCGATTTCCATGATGAAGGGATGTTCGACCCGGCAGGGTGCACACCAACTTGCCCAGAAGTTCAGAACTTTAGGGCCCGGTTCCGCAAAGGCCGATTGGTTGAAGCTCGGCAAATCTCCGACAGGTAATTCGACCACCGCTGGAGCCGCCAAGCCCTCTTGCGATGATGGCAGGGCATCCGGGTCTTCGCGGAACATGCCCCCCAGAAACAGCCCCGCGATGGCGACAAAGATCAGAGGCGGCGCGAGGGCCAGCCACGGGAATCTACCCATCGCGGCGTCCTTCGGCTTCGTTCAGCCGTCGTCGCGAGAAACGGGATTGACGCCAACTTACCCAGATCAAGCCCAGAAGAAGCGCCAGCGAGCCCGCATAGGCCAGCAACACTTCGAGCGCATATTGTCCGAGATCTGGCCTCATGCCATCCGCTCCCGCGCCTCAATGGCGTGAACGCGGCGCATACGTATTTCAGACCGCGTCCGCACCAGGACGAGTGCGACGAACAGGATCACAAACCCCGTGATGGCAATCACAAGCGGGACCCAAAAGACGTCCGAGATATTCTCTTCTTTATCCAGTGACAACGTCGCGCCCTGGTGGAGCCCCTGGTTCCAGAAGAGCACGGCGTAGCGTGAGAGCACCGCAAATACCGATCCCACGAGGCAAAGAACGCTTGTAAGGTCTGCAGCGGTGTCGGGATCGTCGATCGCCGCCCAGAGCGCGATATAGCCCAAGTAGAAAAGGAAAAGGATCAAAAACGAAGTGAGGCGCGGATCCCACTCCCACCAGGTTCCCCACATGGGCTGGCCCCAGACCGCGCCAGTGAAGAGCGCCATAAGCGTCATTGTCAGCCCGATTGGCGCCGCTGCTTTGGCCGCTAGCGCGCTGACGTGATGTCGGCGGATCAGCCAAATGACCGACGCCACAAGCATCATGGCCCAGGCATTAATTGCCATCATCGCAGACGGCACGTGCAGGTAGATGATTTTGACCGTGGAACCTTGCCGGAAATCATCCGGTGTGAAGAAGAATCCCCAACCAACCCCCATTCCCAATGCCGCCGCTGCCAACACGAACAAGGGAGCCACCACACGATCGGTGATCTCCATAAATTTCCGAGGGTTGGCATATTCCCAAAGTGACATGAGCGGAACTTAATGTGGGCGGTGGGCGCTCTCAAGCGATACTGCGTCGCAGGGCATGGTAACTTGCTTCTATTAACCGTTGAATTCCGCACTCACCGCAGGTTCACCCGCAATGCCGCCGCCGCCGCAAAGGGCAAGATGGCCAGGGTGCCGAGCGTGATTGCTGCGTTCAACAAAAGCGGCGTCGCTGTTTCAAGCCCCCCGGCCGCTCGGCTCACAGCGTCTGCGCCAAAGATCAGCGTCGGCACATAAAGCGGGAGTACCAGAAGCGACAACAAGAGCCCTCCGCGCTTGAGCCCCACCGTGAGCGACGCCCCGAATGCGCCCAACATGGAGAGCGCTGGCGTCCCGAGTACGAGGGTGAGCATCAGCGTGCCGAACGCGGGGAAAGGCAAGTTGAGCAATAGCGCCAGCACGGGTGCCACCACCGTCAATGGCAGGCCCGTTGTAAGCCAGTGGGCGACAGCTTTGGTCAACACCAGCGCTTCCAAGGGCATCGGGGCCGTCGCGAGCAATTCCAGCGATCCATCCTCGTAATCGGTGGCGAAAAGGCGGTCGAGCGATAAGAGACATGCCAAAAGGGCACCGACCCACAAAACGCCCGGTGCGATCCGCGCCAAAACTTCCCGCTCCGGTCCGACACCGAGGGGGACCAACACGACGACGATCAGAAAGAACGCCAAGGCAAGACCGTAACCGCCTCCGGCGCGTACAGCCAAGCGGATATCGCGTTGCAAGAGCCGGATCACAGGAAGCTCTCGTCAAAGTGCTGAAGGCGCGGGGACTTCGGTTTGAATTGCGACACGTCTAGCGTTTCCGCCTCCAAGCCAAGGTCGATATGCGTCGCCACGAGGGCCGCCCCACCCTTTTCGAGATGCGTCTTCAAAACGGCTGCAAACATGTCAACGGCACGGGCATCGAGAGAAACGGTCGGCTCATCCAACGCCCATACCGCACGTTCCGTTACCAACAACCGTGCCAGCCCAAGGCGCCGCTTTTGACCGGCGGAGAGCGATTGCGCCCGTCTGTGCCGGAGCGCGCGCAGGTCGAAGGCATCCATCGCGTCACTTATATCGGGCGCGCCGAAGAGCCCTGCCCAGAAATCCAGGTTCTCCGACACCGTGAGAGGACCTTTTATCCCGTCGGCATGGGCGGCGTAGGCCACGCTGTCGGGTGCTGCGTTGATCTGCCCTTCAACCACCGGCTGTAGCCCGGCCACCGTCCGCAGCAGTGTTGTTTTGCCTGACCCGTTTGGGCCGCGCAGGATCAAGGCAGCACCGGGGTCGAGATGGAAACCGACATTCTCAATCAGCGTCACACCGCCCCGCGCACAGGCAACTGAGGTCAGGCTGAGGAGCGGGGTTGTCATGGGGTCAAGTCTTGGCGGAACATGCGCCTGAAGTCCATCGGTGCTCAGACAGAGAGGACCGCCAACCCGACCCTGCGGCCTTCGCCGAGAAGCACGTTATACGTGCGGCACGCCTGTGGGGAAGACATCACCTCAGCTCCGACACCTGCGCCTTCTAAGGTGGTCCGCAGTTCTGCGGGCAAATGGGCAATCTCTGGTCCCATCCCAAACAAAATAACGTCCACATCCTTCGCAGCGGCCACAAGTGGTGCAACGTCTTCCAGACCCCGCCAAGCGACAACACCGCGCGGAGTGATTGCGAGAGGGGCGTCATGGGCTTCGCCGCCAATGCGGAAGAAGCCGGGCCCGTAGCCTTCCACAGGTAGCGCGTCGGAGTAGTTCACTTCGTTCAGTCGCATCTCACACCTTCAAACCGGGCTCTTTCGGAACCTAAGTCCCGTCGAATATAGCGCCCTCGCCGGTTTCAATCCACGTTCGGAGCGCTGGATCGGGCAGTAGTTCGGCAAATCGTGCCTCATAAAGCGCAATCTGGTCCGCTGTAAATTCTCGGCTCCAGGCGCCGGACCGCCCACCGGCAAAAAACTGTTGATCGTCATGCCAAAGATCGTTCGCCGCTTCGGGCGCAAAATCAGCCGCCTTTGCTTTCATTGATCCGAACTCCGTCGCCCGGGTGATCTCGTCAATGAGTTCCGGCGTCGCCCCAGTGCCAAGAAATCCATCCAACCGTTGAACGGTGCCCCGATGATCGCGCGAGATACTTGCGTAGTTCAGCACAAGTTTCCTCTCCAACCGGTCGGACAGCACGCTACGCTTGAAGAACTCGACGATCGTCTCAAGACAATCGCGATCGATATCGTCGGGATCAAACGGCCGATCAAGGAAGTACGGCAGCGACGCATTGAGGGGGTCGAGTAGAGGATGCTCTTCGACCACCTTTGCATTCCGGATATGTTTTCGGATGGACAAAAACACCTCCATCGGATGTCGAAAGACCAGAACAACAGGCACATCGCGCCAAACGGGCCACCCATCGGCGGGCGTATGTGTTTTGATGACACGGCGCCCCTGCTGGCGGTCGAGGGCAGCGAGGTCATCTTCGAGGGTCGAAAAGTTGCTTTCTATCCAAGGCGACATGACGCTGAGTTTCTCGGGCAGATCGGCGGTCCTGTTTAGCAGCATGGCGATGATGCTTTGCGTCCACGTTGTCCCTGATTGTGCGGGCGTGGCAAGGATCACATCGCCTTGCCGTGGGCGCAGCGCATCCCAGCGGTCAGGCTCGGTAATCGCTCCACGATAGATTTGCGTGCGCTCGGCCAGCCTAAGGGCTTGGCCTGGATCAGGCATCAATGTTGGCGAACTGCGTGCCCGCACCGCCGCCACCGCCGCCTTCCGACGGTTTTGACCAATCGCGCTTCACGCCCAGCATCAGCACCACGTTCTTGGCCACGTAAACGGATGAATACGTCCCGATGATGACACCCCAGGTGATGGCAAAGACAAAACCGCGAATAACGTCGCCACCAAAGATCAGAAGCGCAATCAGCGCGATCAAGGTGGTACCAGAGGTCATCAATGTCCGGCTCAGCGTTTCGTTCACCGTGCGGTTCATCACCTCTTGCAAGGCCATCTTTTTGAACTTGCGCAGGTTCTCACGAAGCCGGTCAAAAATAACCACCGTGTCGTTGATTGAATAGCCGACAATGGTCAGGAGCGCCGCGATGGTCGCAAGATCGAAACGGATTTGTAGTAGACTGAAAAGCCCGATGGTAATGATCACGTCGTGAAACAGCGCGGCCACGGCACCCACGGAAAACTGCCATTCAAACCTGAGCCAAATATAGAACAGAATACCGACCAGGGCCGCGATGACGGCGAGGATAGCGGTTTGCACCAACTCGCCCGAAACTTTCGGCCCCACGCTGTCCACGCTGGTGAATTTGATCGAAGGATCAATCTCCGTGAGCGCCGCTTGAACCTGATCGACGATGGCATCGGTTACGCTTTCTTCGCCGTCCTGCGCCTGAATACGGATCAGCGCCACGTTTTGGTCAGCGCGAAAGTTGGTATCGAATACCTGTGTTACACTGACTTCGCCAATTTCAAGCCCTTCGACCGCGCGGCGGTATTCACCGTCGTCGATGGGCTGCACGGCTTCGGTCCGGATCGAGGTGCCACCCCGGAAATCGATGCCGAAGTTGAGCCCGACGACCAACCACAAAATGATCGAGGCGATGATCGCGGCTATGGAGATGCCGAAAGTGACGGTCCGAAAGCGGAAGAAGTCGAAGTTGGTTTCTTGCGGAACAAGTCTCAGTCGCATGTCTTAAACCTCGATTGTCCGCGGCCTGCGGCGCTCAAACCACAAAATGACAAGGAGCCGTGTTACAAATATCGCCGTGAAGACCGACGTCAGGATACCGATGCCGAGTGTGACCGCGAACCCCTTCACAGGACCAGAACCCAGGGTGAAAAGGATCGACGCGGTTATGAACGTCGTGATGTTGGCGTCGATGATGGCCGACAGCGCCTTTTCGTATCCAAGCTCTATCGCGCGGCTCGGGCCTTTGGCTGTCTTCAGCTCCTCACGAATTCGCTCGAAAACAAGCACGTTCGCATCCACCGCCATACCAATTGTCAACACGATCCCGGCAATGCCCGGCAAGGTTAGTGTCGCCCCGATAGACGACAGGACAGCGAACAAAAGCGCCACGTTCACGATGAGAGCAACATTCGCGAAAAGACCGAACAGCCCGTAGGAGAGGAACATAAACACCATCACCGCGCCGAATGCGACGAGGCAGGCGATGGTGCCCGCGTCGATGCTTTCTTGGCCCAGCGTCGGACTGACGGTTTGTTCCTGTAAGAAGATCAGTTCCGCGGGCAAGGCCCCTGCCCGTAAGAGCACGGCTAGATCAACCGATTCCTCAACAGTAAAGTTCCCTGTGATCTGTCCCGACCCGCCCGGGATGGCTTCTTGGATTTGCGGGGCCGTAATAACTTCATCATCGAGCACAACGGCGAAGAGTGCGCCCACATTCTCCGACGTGTATTGACCGAACACCCGCGCGCCCGCCGCGTTGAACCGGAAACTGACAGAGGGGCGTCCGTTTTGATCGAAGCTCGGCTGTGCATCAACAAGGTCATCGCCCGAAAGGATCGATGTGCTTTCAAGCTCGTAGAATTGTTGCGGTGGCTGGCCCGGTGCGGGCAATTCGGGCAACACGATGTTGCCAGAGCGCGCCGCCGTCCCTTCGCTCACGATGCCGACAACCGGGTGGAATGTGAGGCGTGCCGTGGTGCCGATCAATTCCTTAAGCTCACTCGCCGAGCCAAGGCCCGGCACCTGAATTAAGATACGATCTTCACCCTGCCGCTGGATGTTGGGTTCCCGAGTGCCCACCTCGTCGATCCGACGGCGGATAATCTCCACGGACTGTTGCACCGTTCGCTGATCTGTGGCGAGTTTTTCATCCTCGGACAACTCGACCGTCAGTGTGTTTCCTTGTCCTGCAACCACGATGTCAGTGGCGCCAACGCCGCTCAAGCTAACCACCGGTTGCGCAATGGCACGCACTGCGGCGACGGCAGCACTCAAAGCATCTTGATTTTGAATGCGGATTTGCAACGTGCCTGCTGGCGCGGCATCGAGCCGCTCAATAAAGCCCACCTGGTCGCGAATATTGACCAGTGCGTCGCGCGCACCGAGCCAGTATCCGTCCATCCGGTCTTCGTAGACGTCCTCAACCTGCACTTCGGCCAGAAGTTGGACACCGCCGCGCAGGTCCAGCCCCAAATTCACCAGAGCACTTGGAAGTACGCCCGGCCAGGCGGCCGCCGCCGCTTCTCGTTCCGGCGTTGATCCAAGGAGCGTGATTTCCTCAACCGCGTCATTGTGTTGCTCAACGGCGGAATAAAAAAAGTTTGGAAAGGAAAACAAAATCCCAGCCAGACAAACGGCCAGGATCATGAGACGTTTCCAGAGGGGTATTTGAAGCATCTATGATGCCGGTTCGGTCTTGGAGCGGACCTGTTGGATGGTGTGTTTGACAACGCGCACGTTCACGCCGTCCGAGATTTCGACCTCAACCTCACCATCTTCGCGCACTTTTGTGACCTTGCCCACAAGGCCACCTTGGGTCACAACCTGATCTCCCCGGCGGAGAGCTTCAACCATGGCCTGATGCTCTTTCAATTTCTTCTGCTGAGGCCGGATGAGCAGAAAATAGAAAATCGCAAAAATCGCGATGAAGAACGGCAACTGAGCGAGGAGCGAGGGTCCTGCGGCTCCAGCTGCCTGCGCGTAGGCAGGAGTGACGAGCATCGGTTACTTCCTTGTTATTCGCGGCCGGTCCCGAACGCGGTCACCGCCTCTATTGATTTCGCGCGCAACCTATCTGTGCCCCCCGACCTTGGCAAGCAAGGGGGCACTGCAAAAAAAGCAATTGGACCGGTCAGAAAATCACGCTGACACAGGGGTCCGAGCTGGACTGTCCAGCCAGTCGGATGCCACAGCTGCCACCACATGGCTAAGCTCGCGCAACGTCGTGCTCGCCTGGCTTCGCGTTTGCCAAAACAAAGGCATGGTGATGCGCTGTCCGGGAACAAGTTCCACGAGGGCTCCCTGTTCAACCATCGGACCAACGGTCATGGACGGCGTCATTGCCCAACCGATTGATTGTGTGCAGCACAACAGGTGACCTTCATAGGACGGGATGTCATGGTGGGCCGCGTCTACCTCTTCGGCGACGACTTGGGTCATCCACTGTTGAGGCAAGCTGTCCTTCCGATCAAAGCGGATTGCGGGCGCCTTTGACAAGGTCCTGCGAGATACGCCATCGGCAAAGTACCGGTCCCTGAAATCTGGCGCCGCAACTGCAAGGTAGTCCATCGATCCAATGGCAATAGCGGTACACCCCGAAATTGCCGTATCGGATGTCGTCACGACTGCGAGCGCATCGCCAGACCGCAAGCGTTCCTCCGTGAACTCCTGATCGTCGGGTATCACCTCGAGCCACAGACCCAGCTCTTCCGACGCGCGCTTCACGACGCTGGGAAACCATGTTGCTAGACTATCGCTATTAACGGCGATCCGTACCTTTATGCCGGCAGCGCGGCGCCCGCTCCCCGTCAGGGCAAGTTGTTCGCTTAGCTCATGGCGCAACAGCTCGATCTGTTCGTGATGTTGGCACAGCAGCATGCCATCTTCCGTGGCTACGCATGGTCGCCCCCGTTGTATGAGGATCGACCCCACTCTTTCTTCCAGCTGTTTGATTCGTTGAGAAACAGCAGATTGTGTCACGTTGAGCGACTTTGCCGCCGCGTCGAACGAGCCAGTTCGCACCACAGCGGCCAAAACAACAAGGGAATCGTAATCGAAATCCATACGCAACATCCCCTTTCCTAATTAGCAGCTCTTATATCTTATCGCCTCACCCCGTTGGGTTCCAAGCAGAATTTCACTTTTCGAACATTCGATTTCCGACATCCCATAAGAGCAATTGATACTTGCCTTCAGAACTTCCCAGAACATGTTGAAAAAGCGACCTAAATATGACTTTTCTAGGTTGGGTCTATAACTGGGGGATAATTATGTCAGCAATACAATTGCGAAAAAAATACACGCGCAAGTTCCGTAGTTTGGAAAAGTACAAGCGCAGCGTGGCGTGGTTCATATTTGCGAGTTATCTCTTTCAAATCATTGCGGCCGTAGCCATTGGCGCCGTACTCCTGGGACTTTCCGGTACAGTATGGCAGTGGATTTCCATCGCCGCTTTGATGGTTTTCATCGGAACCCGGCTGCGGGGTCTCAACAACATCGTTCACGAGTGTTCGCATGCAACATTCAGCGATGTGCGCCCCGACAACGCCCGTATCGGTAAGCTGTGCGCCGCGCTTTTGTTCAGCTCATTCTCGGCTTACCGCGATGAGCACCTGTCGCATCATGCCCATTTGGGCGATTACGATCACGATTTGGATCTGCAAGGCATACAGGACCTGAAACTTCACGAGCCGCTAACACCGTTGGTGGTTCTCCGACATATTGCGACACCGTTGGTGGGGCGACACCTGCCTTATTACCTCGGATTGAACATGTCGGCGCAGGATGGTGCCGCTTACCAAGTCCTGAAATATGGCATTCTGGGAACTGCGCTTGTGTTTACTACGTTGTTCCCGTTGGTTGGGCTACTGTTCGTTATCGTACCGTTTTTATTTGTATATTCTGCCTTGAACTACTGGGCGGATTGTCTTGACCATGCCGGGATTGTCGCAACCGGAGATGACCTTACGGCGTCGCGCAATATCTTGGCACCGGGACCGCTACGCTGGCTCTTCTTCCCGCGCAACGATTGCTACCACCTTGTCCATCACCTGTTCCCACACATACCAGCGCGCCACTTGGGCACATCTCACGCGTTTCTGACAAACGACGAGATTTATGCCTCACGTGACAACGCAGTGCGGCATCGGTCGACGACAAGTATGGCCTCTGTTCCGGCAGAATAGTCCGACACATGAACTTTGCGCAGCAGCAACACAAAAACACTGTGTTGCTGCCTACCGCGCTAATTGCATTTTTACGACTAAATAACAGCGCCTTAGCGGTAGTTTTTGCATGTTTTACTGCTTGTGGCTCCCGTCACCTCCCGATTTGAATATTGCTAATGTTGAATAAGTGATAGTAATGTTGGCGAGAGAATTACGGAATGCCCCGCTCTTTTTGGCCCAAGATCCCAGGTTGAGTTTTCGAGCGTCAACCACACGCGCGTAAGAAGTTAGAACTCAGGGTCACTTGATCGGGTTTACGAAGTGAATGGGTACCAAAAAAGAGGCGCCGTCTTGATCTGACGGCGCCTCGATTTGTACTGAGTGAGTTGGTGTACCGGTGTGCGACGAGCTCGCAAGGTGCTGTGTGGTCATCTCCACCGCTAGAGCGGAACTGAGACCAAAGATGGGCAGTAATCGGGATTTGCTGTGCAGCTGGCCCGTGTCCGGCAAGGTTCCGCCGACGCCGGCCCAGCATCTTTGACCAAATTCAGCTCGCCTTTTCCGAAGGCCTGCTTCATATCGTCCGCACATTGCCATCGTGACAACGGAGAGGACCCATGCACGACATTCGCGCCATCCGCGACAACCCCGATGCTTTTGATGCCGCAATGGCACGTCGCGGGCTGTCGGGCGTGTCGTCAGAGGTGCTCGCCATTGACGAGGCACGCCGCGCGAAGATTGCCGCAGCCGAAACCGCACAAGCCGACAGAAACGCAGCGTCGAAAGAAGTTGGCGCGGCAAAGGCCAAGGGAGATGACGCCGAGTTCGAGCGGCTTAGGGCGTTAGTCGCGGCCAAAAAGGACGAGACTGCACGACTGGAAGAGGAGGCGAAGTCGGAGGATGCGCGTCTCCGCGACTTGCTTTTGACTTTGCCCAATGCACCCTATGAAGACGTGCCTGACGGCGACGACGAGAACGACAACCTTGAAATCCACCGCTGGGGCGCGCCGAGAGCCTTCACGTTTGCGCCGAAGGAGCATTTCGATATCGCTGGCGTGAAGCCTGGAATGGATTTCGAAACTGCGGCTAAATTGTCGGGTTCGCGTTTTGCGCTCCTGTCGGGGGCCATCGCACGGCTGCATCGGGCGCTTGCGCAGATGATGCTCGATATTCACACGACCGAGAACGGGCTGACCGAAGTCATTCCGCCCGTGCTCGTCCGTGACGAAGCGATGTATGGCACCAACCAACTGCCCAAATTTGCGGAAGACAGCTATCAGACACATGAAGGCATGTGGCTTATCCCGACTTCGGAAGTGCCACTCACAAACATTGTGGCTGAGCATATCCTTGACGCCGACTACCTGCCCCGGCGCTATACGGCGCATACGCCGTGCTTTCGCTCGGAAGCGGGCAGCGCTGGCAAGGACACCTCGGGCATGCTGCGTCAGCACCAGTTCGAAAAAGTTGAGATGGTGTCGATCACCCACCCCAACAACAGCGAAGCCGAACAACAGCGCATGCTGAAATGTGCAGAAGGTATTCTTGAACGGCTTGGCCTGCCCTATCGCACCGTGTCGCTTTGCACCGGCGATCTTGGTTTTGGGGCGCGACGGACTTTTGATGTCGAGGTTTGGCTGCCAGGCCAAAACACCTATCGCGAGATCAGTTCAGTCTCGACCTGCGGCGACTTTCAAGCCCGCCGTATGAACGCGCGCTTCCGAGACGAGAACGGCAAGCCACAATTCGTCCACACACTGAACGGTTCCGGCCTCGCCGTCGGGCGTTGTCTGATTGCCGTTTTGGAGAATGGCCAGACCGAAGAGGGCGGCATCGTCCTGCCGCAATCGCTCGGGTCGTGGCTCGGGGGGCAAGTCACAGATCACGCCGGAGGGTGCGTTGGTCTAACCTCCGCCGGGGCACTGTCCCCGGCTGCATTCAAAGCGCTATTTCATAAGATAACTTCTCGCGATATTGAGTTTCTGCCGTCGTGGAACTTGCCATGCCGGCCTCACCTCGAGTTTAGGAAGTTTCGCAAAAGAGCGCTTTTGCGCAAGAAACGCAAATTTCCCTGTTGACGCTTTTTAAGACGCTGCTAGTGTCTTCGGCAACGATGAAGGAGCCCCAAGTGGACCAGCTTATTGCGGTACTTGTAGGAAATTGGCGCATGGGCCGGTAACGGTACTCCATAACGGACCACCATGCGCCCCCGAAAATCGGGGGCTTTTTTTATGCGCGAGAAAGAAAAAAGGGACAAGCGCGATGGCAAAGCAAATGACGGGAGCGGCAATGGTCGTGAATGCCCTGAAGGATCAGGGTGTAGAGGTGGTATTCGGCTATCCGGGCGGTGCTGTCCTTCCGATCTATGATGAGATTTTCCAGCAGAATGAAATTCGTCATGTCCTCGTGCGTCACGAGCAAGGGGCGGTCCACATGGCGGAAGGCTATGCCCGCTCGACAGGTAAGCCTGGCGTTGTGCTGGTCACCTCTGGGCCTGGGGCAACGAACGCCGTGACCGGGTTAACTGACGCGCTGATGGATTCGATCCCGATTGTCGTCCTCACCGGTCAGGTGCCCACGTTCATGATCGGCAACGACGCGTTTCAGGAAGCGGACACTGTTGGCATTACCCGCCCTTGCACCAAGCACAACTGGCTGGTCAAGGAAACCGACCATCTCTCCCCGGTCATCCACGAGGCGTTTCACGTTTGCACGTCCGGGCGTCCGGGCCCCGTACTGGTCGACATCCCGAAGGACGTGCAATTTGCCTCAGGCACCTATGTCGGACCAAAAGATGCGCCCACCGGCCACTATAACCCGCCCACAAAGGGCGATCCCGAAACCATCAAAGCCCTTGCGTTCGCGATGGAGACGGCGAAACGTCCGATCCTTTACACAGGCGGCGGCGTGATCAACTCCGGACCCCGCGCCTCAAAACTGTTGCGTGAACTGGTGCAACTCACCAACTTCCCCATCACGTCCACTTTGATGGGGCTGGGATGTTATCCCGCTTCCGGCAAAAACTGGCTGGGCATGTTGGGGATGCACGGGCTTTATGAAGCCAACCTCGCCATGCACGGCTGCGATCTGATGATTAATATCGGCGCGCGCTTCGACGATCGGATTACCGGACGTGTGCAAGATTTCAGTCCTGGCTCGATCAAAGCGCATGTGGATATCGACCCCTCTTCGATCAATAAGGTGATCCATGTGGATTTCCCGATCATTGGAGATGTGGAAACCGTTCTCGAGCAGTTGCTCGAAATCTGGAAATCTCGTGGTGCAAAGACGGATCGCGAGGGCCTGACGACTTGGTGGCAACAGATCGAAAAGTGGCGCGCGGTCGATTGCCTGAAGTTCAAGCAAGAAGGCAAGACCATCAAGCCGCAATATGCGTTGGAGCGGCTCGAAGCCCTGACCAAGAACCACGACCGCTATATCTGCACAGAGGTGGGACAACACCAGATGTGGGCCGCGCAATACCTTGGTTTCGAGGACCCCAACCGTTGGATGACGTCCGGCGGGTTGGGCACGATGGGGTACGGTTTCCCGGCCTCCATCGGTGTGCAGATGGCGCACCCTGATGCGCTGGTGATTAACGTCGCGGGCGAGGCAAGCTGGTTGATGAACATGCAGGAGCTTGGCACCGCAACGCAGTTCCGGCTACCGGTTAAGCAGTTCATCTTGAATAATGAGCGGCTAGGCATGGTGCGCCAGTGGCAGGAGCTTTTGCATGGCGAACGCTATTCGCACTCCTGGAGTGAAGCCCTGCCAGATTTCGTCAAGCTCGCAGAAGCATTTGGTTGCAAAGGAATTATGGTCAGCGATCCTGCCGATCTCGACGATGCGATCATGGAGATGATCGACTATGATGGGCCGGTCGTCTTCGATTGCCTTGTCGAAAAGCATGAGAACTGCTTCCCGATGATCCCGTCTGGCGAGCCGCATAACAAGATGCTACTCGGTGAAAACGTAGATACGTCGACTGCAATCAAGGAAGGCGGCGCGGTGCTGGTGTGAGCGACTGCGGCGGTTTAGCTGACAGGCTCTTCGCGCAGGCCATTCTGAGCGAGGGGCGAACCTGTGCAGGCTATCTCACTGATCTCATTCGAGCATTGCAGAGGTATTCGGCGATGACAAAACAGCGCCCTATGGCGCTTCTGAGGTCATGACAAACAACCTCTCATTGGATCACCCGAACGCCAAACGCCTTTGGCAATTGGCAAGTTTGAACGCCGTCGCCTCGCTCATGCTGCTCGGGTCTTTTGCCCTGAACGGCATCGGCTCTGTGACGGCTGAGGGCTGTACGCGACAAATTATAGACTTTCACGTCTTTTGGTCTGCCGCCGGGCTCGCCTTGGAAGGTCGTCCGCTCGCCGCGCTGTATCCGAGCATTCTACAAGACCAATTCAATGCCTGCGCGCCGGGTTGGTTGCCTTGGTTGCACCCGCCGGGCGCACTCGCTTTCGTGACGCCCTTTGGATTACTTCCGCTTATCCCGGCATGGGTGTCCTTCAACCTCATCTCCGTCGCCGCTTTATCTTTGGCGCTTTTTCCTTTCACCCGAGACGCCCCGCCGCTGCTTTTGGCCCTCGTATTGGCCCCCACTCTATTGCCCGCCCTGCTGGCGGGGCAGTTTGTCACGCTGTGGATGGCCGGGCTGGTTGGCGCGATTTGGGCGCTGCGCCTTCAGCGATGGACACTTGCTGGCCTATTGATCGGGGCGCTCACTCTGAAGCCAACACTTGGGCTTTTGCTACCGGGCGCCCTTTTAGCCCTCGGCGCATGGCGCACGATTGCCGTGGCAATTCTGACCGCCTGCGCGATCCACGGCACTGCCACGCTATTTTACGGGACGGACTATTGGACCCTGCTCATCGAACTTTACGGCATGCATAGCCTGAACGGCATATCGCAGCTTGGCACCGTGTCGACAATGACAAGCTTGGCCGCCTTCCTCGCCTGGTTCGGTTTGGATACGGACGCCGCACTTAAAATCAACGTTTGGGTAACCATGGGGCTAGCCCTGACTGTTCTCGTCGTCTGGTTTCGCCACGGCGCCCCAACCGATGCAGCTGTAGCACTTCTAACGGCGAGTGTTCCGCTGGCAACACCCTATCTTTGGCACTACGACAGCGCGTTTCTTGCTCTGACGGCGCTGTTTCTTGCCCGACATCTCAACTTTGACTTCGGCCTCGGGATGGGCGCTGTCCTCACAGCATTCTGGCTGGGCGCCGGCGTTTCATTGTGGGCCGTTGCAACCACTATAACCGAAGCGATCCCGTTCATTCTAACGGTCCCGCCGCTGTTACTGCTTGCATTCATTGTCAGCCTCGCGCATTCCCTCGCAATCCCGAAAGAAGGACGCTAACCCCATGTCGCCGTTGAAGATCAAGAAGGGCACATCACGCCACTCCGCCTATGATTTACGAGACTACCATGAGACCGGCATCGAGCGGCATACTCTGGCGGTCATTGTAGACAACGAGGCAGGTGTCTTGGCGCGTGTAATTGGTCTGTTTTCGGGACGTGGGTACAATATCGAAAGCCTGACCGTTGCTGAGATTGACCAAGAGGGGCACAGAAGCCGCATTACAGTGGTGACTGCCGGGACGCCCAGCGTGATCGAACAGATCAAAGCGCAGCTCGGGCGTATTGTGCCGGTTCACGAAGTGCATGACCTGACAGTGGAGGGCCCGAGTGTCGAGCGTGAACTCGCGCTGTTTAAGGTTCAGGGTCAGGGCGACAAGCGCGTCGAGGCCCTTCGGTTGGCTGATATCTTCCGCGCCAACGTGGTGGACAGCTCGCTTGACGCCTTTGTCTTTGAGATCACCGGAACATCTGAAAAAATCAATGCTTTCGCTGATTTGATGCGACCTCTTGGCCTTTCTGAGCTTGCGCGCACCGGTGTGGCCGCCTTGGCGCGGAGTGCAAACACCTGAGGACTTCGCCGTTGAAGCTACAGACCGCATATCTCAGCCTAAACGTCACTAGACCTTGACCCGTTGCTTAGGCATTACAGCCTAAAGGTGCTTAGTTACGGGCTTTTTAGGCCCTGAAACCAGTAAGCGGCCAGCCCTTAAACGAGCTGACCGCTTCCTCCAGCCCGAACGCGGCTGGCGACTCCTGATTTTTGGGGGGCGTCAGAAGCCGGAACTTGACCTGTGCTGCAAAAGCTCAGCGAAACTGACCTGTCCGTCATTGTCAGCGTCGACGTCAGTGACGCGGATCGGCGCTTGCGGTTTAGATATTGCTTCACCGGCGTTCACGCGATCTCGCTTTACCGCCGCCGTCTGCACCTCCGCGTTCGTTCCGATGGGCGCAAAGGCGGCTCGATCGGATGTTTCAGCGAGTGAAGCCGTGGCGAAAAGCGGCACTGTCGCCAATGCGAGAAGAACTGTTTTCATCTCCGCTCTCCATGAATTGCTATTCGATGGACAGGAGATGGGTGCTGGCTCAAAGGACTGCAAGCGCACGGAATCGCACAAGGTTGTGAGCCTTTTCAAACCTTAGATGACCTCACAACATCCAGAGCATTTCGAAGGCAAAAGACACTCTTTCTTGGTGGATTGAGTTGGGAGCGGCACCCTTAGATCACGACTACTCACAGTCTTTGGTGTATCCACCCAACGAGCGCTATGGGAGGTCCGGAAGCTCGGGCAGTTCAGGAAGATCGGGCAAATCCGGAAGTCCGTCCCCCGCCGGAAGGTCGGGCAGCTTCGGCAAGTCCGGAAGATCGTCTATATCGGGAAGATCAGGCAAATCTGGTAGTGCTTCTCCCCCTGCAAGGGCTGGATTTTCGCTAGGAGCATCAGGCAGGCTCAGAGGCTCTGCCTCGGGCGGGCTTGCTTCCGTTTCCAACCGTGGGGCAAGCGCATCGGGCGCCGCCAGCATACCAACGACGGTGGCCCCTGCGACGGGTTGCAACCTGACGGCTTTGTTTCCGTCGAGTTGTCCCAAAGTGGCCGAGCGGATGAGGCGTTCGTCCCAAGTTTCAAGCCGCACGTTCTTCAAGCACCCTTCAGGCAGCGGCAGAACGGTATCTGGTGCGAGTGAAGACACCTCTTTCATGCCCAACGATATCCTCGTCAGTATCGCGTGGAGTTCCACCGGCAGGTTGGGCAAATGTTGACGCACACGTTCAGCGGTCGTTGAGATGCGCTCTCCCGAAGACTCTTCTTGCCGCGGTGTGGCGACGCGCAAGACGCCCGTTTTTGCACCACCGGCGAGGGAGAGTGTTATGTCAGCCGTCCGATACTCCACTGGCTCCAGAAGAAGATCCACCTCACGACGGGACAGATTACCTTCGACACGCTCGAACCCTGTCATCGGCCAACTGGTGTCGAGGCTTAACTCCGCCATCGCCTTTTCTGCGGTGGCAAGCCACGCATCCACCATCTCACCCACAACGATCGCATCTGTTTTGGTGGGCGGCCTTTCAAGCGTGGGCTTTTCAGAGACTTGCCCAGCGACTTGGATTTCCACAAGTCCCGCTACGAGCGCCGGATCAAGGATCACGACACCGCGTGCCCGGTCTTCTGTCTCAGCCAGATACGCGAGATGATTGGGTCCTATTTCGCCGAGCACATCTTCCTTTTCCCGACTTCCCCCGGCAACATCGAGAACATTGAGATCAAGCGATAACACGGCATCTGCATCGCGCGGCATTGTTTTGCGCAAGACAGCCGCAACCGAAACGCCCTTTGGCGCCCGGTCAGCGCTTCGTACGCCGAGTTTGCGTCTTAAAACGTCGGACATGTCGACCATTGCACCGCATGAGCCCACAAGTGCTCAAGGTTACAATCACCATTGAGGGTTACGAAATCGTTGTGACTGGCTTTCTGAAAGGCCATTCTCGGTGATTTTTCCTGTACTTGTGGCACAATAGGAAGGCGACAGCACTGAAACGAGCGCGTCGGCAAGTTTCGAGGGCGAACATGGCTTCTGAATCGTGTGAATCTTCGGCTGGCCGGACACTCCCTGGAAGACATCCGTATATCCGGTCATGTAAATGACAGGTAAACTCGGACGATAATCTCTTGCCAGTTCTGCCAACGCTACCCCGCCTACGTCGCCCGGCATAACGAGATCAGTGATGAGCAAGTCCACGGCAGCATCGCTCTTCAGAATATCGACCGCGTCCTTGCCGTTGGACGCTTTCAGAACAATATAGCCCAGAGAAGCAATGGTTTCCGACATCGACCCGGGCCATTCGGCGTCATCTTCTACACTCAACACGGTGTGGCCAGCCCCGGTGGCTACCGCGCGCCGCGCCATCTGCGCTTCCCTTAGGCCAAGCTGCGAACCGCGCGGCACACAAACGCGCGCGGTCGTCCCGTCACCGGGCGCGGACAATAT
The DNA here is from genome assembly GCA_039024895.1 of Pseudomonadota bacterium. Lineage (GTDB taxonomy): Bacteria > Pseudomonadota > Alphaproteobacteria > Rhodobacterales > Rhodobacteraceae > JAJDOD01. The sequence continues at coordinate 22,172 of JBCCPJ010000022.1, forward strand.
CTGAAAAATGCCCTTTGCCTGTTGGGCAAAACCGTACACAACCGAAAGGCCCAATCCTGTGCCCGACAGTCCTTCTTTTGTCGTAAAAAAGGGTGTGATGGCGTTCTGTTTTGTCTCGGCATCCATGCCAGGACCATTGTCCGAAACCAAGAACTCAACAAATCGATAGGATTTACCATCATGGCGTCGCTGGTCGCTTTGATATTCTGCAAATACGGCTGGTGCGATGTAGGTCTCGGATGAGCTGCGTTCCAGTGTTTCTGCCAGTTCAACATCCGACATGCGGCAAGCGCGCAAAACAATGTGGTTTCCTTCACCAGATCGCTTAATCGCATCATACGCATTCAGAACAAGGTTCAAGAGCGCGGTTTGTAGCTGTGCAACATCCGTAAAGACGATTAGGTCCTCTGCGTCCGCCGATACATCCAAAACAATGGTGTCATCAATCGACGCTCGGATCAGTTTTTCGAACTCGGCTAAAAACGTGGTGACCCGCTGCGAACTCGCGAGCCATGGCTCCCGCTTTGCAAAGGCCATGAGCCGATGTGTCAACTCTGCGCTTCTTAAGACCGATTGCAAAGCCTGGGCATTATATTCGTGGGTTTTCTCGGGCGCTGTTGAAGCTTCGGATAGCTGTATGGAGTATTTTATCGCTGCGAGGAGATTGTTGATATCATGGGCGATCCCCCCTGTGAGCTGGCCGAGCGCATCCAATCGGCTTGAGCGTTCTACCCGTTGGCGCGCTTGCTCTTGGTGGGTCACATCGTCAAAGACCAACACGACAATCGCGTCGCCAGCGCTGGTATCCGACAAAAATGAACTGCTCACGCGCAATAAAAATCGATTGAGCACACCGCGTCGCTTCATAAGCACGATCTCTCTCAAAACGATATCCCCGGCACAGGCACGCAGGACAGGGTTTTGATAGTCCGACAAACGCTGAAAGCTGTGTTCATCGAGAAAATCTACGTGGTCCAGCCAAAACGAGGGAAAGCCATCGTTCCCGAAGCCAAACAATCTGCGCGCGCTGGCATTGGCAAACACAATCTGCGCGTCTGGGTTTAACCCCAAAATACCAGAATGAGTTGCATCAAGTATGCCGTGTAGCCGGCGAAGATTTGCTGTGGTCTCACCTTGCGGGACATCCGCCTTTAGCCGCGACCGATAGCTCAGGAACACAAAGACCAACAAAAAGCAAAGAACGATTGTCCAAGCGACCAAACTATTTGACAGCACGTTCAAAACTGCGCTCGCCCCCCCATCTTGGGACTGTGCTGTGGTCGGCAAAAGGGAAACTGCCGCCACAATCGAGCCGTGTCGACCTCGCCCGGAGAGACCGTTCGACACGGAAACCGTGCCTCGATTGCGCCGCTCAAACGCCTGCAAAGCTGTGCCTCAATACCTTTACATTCAAAAGTTGAGTTTAATATTTATTTACATCTTTAGATTGCTCAATAGTTTTTTTCCGTTTGCGCCGCTAGTGGCAAGTTTTCGAAGCAGGTTTGGCAATTAGAAATTTTCCGCGCGACAAAATGTTGTCAAAATTCTATGGGAGCCGTATGGTTCAACCGACATGTCGCGATCACACCTTTGAACACCCCATGACCGCCTCAAGAAAGATCCGCAACATGGAAGAGTTTGCCGAAGTGAGCGGCATCTCTCGCCCAACGTTGTCAAAGTACTTCAATGATGCCGATAGCGTGCGTCCGACGACAAGGGCCAAGATCGAAGCAGCCCTGGGTCAGTACGATTATCGCCCAAACGTCTATGCGATAAATCAAAACCGCAAGCTCACGCGCAATGTTGGGATTGTCGTTCCTTTCCTTTCGGACCCGTTCTTCTCTGAGATTTCCCGCTATCTAGAGCAACGCTGTATTGAGGCGGGATACCATCCGACGCTCTTCAGCTCCAACGGAAGCCCTTCTCGCGAAATTGAAATTCTCGACAGCCTTCGCTCTATCAAACCCGCAGGGGTCCTCATTGCGCCCCTCGGACGTTTGACCGATCGGTCACTCCTTGAGAAGTTCTGTGACGACGTGCCGACGGTTCTCTTCGATAGTAACATCGAGGGCATGGGGGAAGCCTTCGTCGGGTCCGACAACCACAGCTTTGTCGCGCAAACCGTCGATTATCTTTGCCGCACCGGCGAACCGCCTTGCTTCTTTGAGATGAAAAATCCGGCCAACCCAAATGCCAATAAGCGACGAAAGGCGTATCTCGACGTGATGCAGTCTCTCGGCTTCGAACCGCATGTCCACAAGATCAACGGAACAGGTTGGGGCTTCGAAGAGATCGGACGCGCGGGCGCACTCGACCTGCTTAGTAAGAAGGCGCTGCAGACCGATACCATACTTTGCAGCAATGATCGTCTTGCGATTGGTCTCTTGGCGGGCTGCTACGAAGCGGGGTTAACTGTTGGGCGGAAAGCTGGTGCGGACTTGCGGGTTGCCAGCCATGACGACCACCCCTTCTCGCGTTTTACTTGCCCGAGTCTCACCACGGCCGCCCACGACTACACGTCGGTATCGGACAATAGTGTCGCCACCCTGATGAAACTGATCGAGAACGGAGCGCCCCTAAACAACCGTAACGAGGTGCTTTTCCCGGCGAGACTGATTATGCGAGAGTCAGCATAAGTAAGAAATATTTTACGCGCGTAAACTTTTTTATTGACGCCGCAACAGATTCGGCGCACGTTACTCGCACATAACATCCAACTAGGGAGGACACGGATGTCACTGAAAAGCGCGCTTAGCGCTGCAACGGCGCTTACGCTTATCACTGCTGTTGCCGCTCAGGCAGAAAACCTTGTCATCGCCACCGTCAACAACGGCGACATGATCCGTATGCAGGGTCTGACAGATGATTTCACTGAAAAAACCGGCCACACCGTCGAGTGGGTCACGCTGGAAGAAAACGTCCTGCGTCAGCGTGTAACGACGGACATCACCACCAAAGGCGGTGCGTTCGATATCATGACAATCGGCATGTACGAAACGCCCATCTGGGGTGCCAATGATTGGCTGGTGCCCCTTGACGACCTGTCTGAAGGGTATGACGTCGATGACATTCTGCCTGCAATGGCCGGCGGTCTGAGCTATGATGGCACGCTTTATGCCGCTCCGTTCTACGGTGAAAGCTCGATGATCATGTATCGTACCGACCTGATGGAAGCTGCTGGCCTCGAAATGCCTGAAGCGCCCACATGGGACTTTATTCGCCAAGCCGCAGCGGCAATGACCGACCGCGATGCGGATATCAACGGCATCTGCCTGCGCGGTAAGGCCGGTTGGGGCGAAGGCGGTGCCTTCATTACTGCAATGTCCAATTCGTTCGGGGCGCGCTGGTTCGACATGGAGTGGAACGCACAGTTCGACACCGAGCCATGGGCCAACACGCTCAACTTCTTTAAGGGCATGATGGACGAAAGCGGACCCGCCGGTTACGCGACCAACGGTTTCAACGAAAACCTGTCGCTTTTCCAGCAAGGCAAGTGCGGTATGTGGATCGATGCTACGGTGGCCGCGTCGTTCGTGACAAATCCGAACGACTCCACCGTTGCAGACAGCGTGAGCTTTGCACTTGCACCGGATACCGGCCTCGGCAAGCGCTCGAACTGGCTTTGGGCATGGGCTCTTGCCATCCCGGCAGGTACCCAGAAGGAAGCTGCTGCGAAAGAGTTCATCGAATGGGCAACCTCGACCAGCTACATCGAACTTGTCGCCGCCAATGAAGGCTGGGCAAACGTTCCGCCGGGCGCTCGGACGTCGCTTTATGAGAACCCGAACTACATGGACATCCCCTTCGCGAAGATGACCTTGGACTCGATCCTCTCAGCTGATCCGAACAATTCCACGGTAGAACCGTCGCCCTACGTTGGCGTTCAGTTCGCGGCTATCCCTGAATTCGCCGGTATCGCGTCTGAAGTGAGCCAGGAATTCTCCGCCGCCTATGCGGGTCAGCAAACGGTAGAAGAGGCGCTGGCGAAGGCGCAAGATATCACCAACGAAGCCATGGAAGCAGCGGGCTACCGCTAAGGGCTTCCTCCCAAGGCTGGAGGGCGGTGTTTTGACCGCCCTCCGGTCCCCGACTATCGTATCTTTAGTGTGACCCCAGTCGTCACGGACACCCCGTCATGTGTCCGCACCGAGAGGATCTGCGCAATGGCCACCCAGCACTCACGATCAGCAGCCCGCCTCATGATGGCGCCCGCTGTAGTACTGCTCCTCGCCTGGATGTTAGTGCCGCTCACGATGACATTGTGGTTCTCATTCCGGCGTTACCTGCCCCTTCGAGGCGGCGACCAGGGATTTGTCTGGTTCGAGAACTATAGCCGCTTCATTTCGTCCAGTTCGTTCTGGCCCGCTGTCCAAACAACATTGATCATCGTCGGCGGTGTTTTGTTTATTACGGTCGTTCTAGGCATTTTACTTGCCATGCTCCTGGACCAACCGATCTGGGGCCAAGGCGTCGTTCGCATTCTCGTCATCGCACCGTTTTTCGTGATGCCCACCGTATCCGCCCTTGTTTGGAAGAACATGTTCATGGATCCGACCAATGGCATCCTCTCGCATCTTTGGCGCTTCTTCGGCGCAGAGCCGGTCGTCTGGCTCAGTGATGCACCGATATTTTCCATCGTGATGATCGTCTCCTGGCAGTGGCTCCCCTTCGCGACGCTCATCCTGTTAACTGCAATCCAGTCGCTTGACAGTGAACAGTTGGAGGCGGCCGAAATGGACGGTGCGCCCCACTTGAAACGCTTCTGGTACATCATCCTGCCGCATCTTTCGCGCGCAATCACCATTGTGATCCTGATCCAGACGATTTTCTTGTTGTCGATCTTTGCGGAAATCTTCGTGACGACCGGCGGCGCGTTTGGCACACGGACCTTGACCTACCTCATCTTCCAGCGCGTGCTGGAAAGCCAGAATGTGGGTCTCGGCTCTGCCGGTGGTGTCTATGCAATCATTCTCGCCAATATCGTTGCCATCTTCCTGATGCGCATCGTTGGCAAGAACCTGGACGCCTGAGGGAGGACAGCACATGGCACGCGCAGTCACATCGCAACGCAAGGCACTGAATACCGCGATTGCCTGGACAATCGGACTGATCATCTTCTTTCCGATCCTCTGGACCATCTTGACCAGCTTCAAAACCGAAGCACAGGCGATCAACGATCCTCCGATCTGGTTCTTCTTTGATTGGACGCTGGAGAACTACGCCGTCGTGCAAGAGCGTTCAGACTATATGAAGTTCCTCTGGAATTCGGTGATCATTGCCGGTGGCTCCACCCTTCTGGGCGTGATCATTGCGGTCCCAGCGGCCTGGTCCATGGCTTTTGTTCCGTCGAAACGCACGAAGGACATCTTGCTCTGGATGCTGTCCACAAAAATGCTTCCAGCCGTTGGCGTGCTTTACCCGATCTATTTGATCTTTATCGAACTTGGCATCCTTGACACGCGCGTTGGCCTCACAATCGTGATCATGTTAATCAACCTGCCGATCATTGTCTGGATGCTCTACACCTACTTCAAAGAGATCCCCGGCGAAATCCTTGAAGCGGCGCGGATGGATGGGGCAACCCTTAGGGAAGAGATCATCTACGTCCTGACACCGATGGCCATCCCGGGCATCGCCTCTACCATCCTGCTGAACGTCATTCTGGCCTGGAACGAAGCCTTTTGGACGCTGAACCTAACAGCGGCAAATGCCGCGCCGCTCACGGCGTTCATCGCCAGCTACTCCAGCCCCGAAGGGCTATTCTTCGCAAAGCTGAGTGCGGCCTCGACCATGGCTATCGCACCAATCCTCATCCTTGGCTGGTTCAGCCAGAAACAACTCGTCCGAGGCTTGACCTTCGGCGCAGTTAAATAAGGAGCCCGACCCATGGGACGTATTGTTCTGGAAAAAGTCACCAAGAGCTTCGGCGATGTAGAGGTTATCCCGCCTTTGGATCTAACCATTGATGACGGCGAGTTCGCTGTTTTTGTTGGTCCTTCCGGTTGCGGGAAGTCCACACTCCTGCGCCTGATTGCAGGGCTGGAGGACGTCACGAGCGGTTCAATAAAGATCGATGGCACCGATGCGACGATGATCCCGCCTGCCAAGCGCGGCCTTGCGATGGTCTTTCAGTCCTACGCGCTCTATCCCCATATGAGTGTGCGCAAGAACATCGCCTTCCCCCTACGGATGGCAAAGATGGATCAGGCCGAGATTGACAAACGCGTTGACGGCGCGGCCTCGGTCCTCAACCTGTCGGACTATCTCGACCGTCGCCCCGGGCAGTTGTCGGGCGGTCAGCGTCAGCGCGTTGCCATCGGTCGCGCAATTGTGCGGGAACCGGCAGCGTTCCTTTTTGACGAGCCTCTGTCCAACCTCGATGCCGCCCTCCGCGTCGGCATGCGGATGGAAATCAGCGAGCTTCATACAAAGCTTGAGACTACCATGATCTACGTCACGCACGACCAAGTAGAGGCGATGACCATGGCCGATAAGATCGTCGTTTTGCGGGCGGGCAATATAGAGCAGGTTGGCTCACCGCTAGAACTCTACCGAAGCCCGCGCAATACATTCGTCGCTGGGTTCATCGGTTCCCCCAAGATGAACCTGATCGACGGAGACGAAGCCAAGCGCCACAATGCCCACACGGTTGGTGTTCGCCCCGAGCATATCGAAGTCAGTGACAGCGCAGGCACCTGGACCGGTGTTGTCGGCGTGGCTGAGCATCTGGGTTCGGACACATTTTTCCACGTACACGAGACGGGGCTTGCCGAGACGATTACCGTGCGGGCCGACGGGGAAGTCGGGTTTCGCCATGGGGACCGCATTCACATGACGCCGCGCGACGACGTATTGCACAAGTTTAATGCCGAAGGATTGCGGATCGAATGAAGCGACTGGACGGTAGGGAACCCGGGCAAAAGAAACGCGAAGTTCGCGAACGGGTCCCTTATGGCAGGATGGGGCGCGTGAACAGTGTGAACGGCACGGCCGTTTTTCTCGCCATGGAGAATGCCAGTCACGTAGCGGTACAGTGCTACAATGTGCATCGCGGGCTATGGCTGGTCTGATGAAAGATCAAGGCAAGACCCTCATTCCGCTGACGGACGCAACGCTTGCCTCATTACCGGAAGATATTGACGTACCGAGATATGATCGCAGCGCCCTGCGCGCCGGTATCGTTCACATTGGCCTTGGAAATTTTCACCGCGCCCACCAAGCGTGGTATCTGCACCGGCTCATGCAGGACGGACAAGCCCATGACTGGGCCATTATCGGCGCGGGCGTTAAATCCTATGACGAGGCGCAGCGAAAATTGCTGGAAGCCCAAGACTATCTGACCACGCTCATCATGCTCGACCCAAACACTGCCTCAGCGGAGGTGATCGGGTCCATGATCGACTACATTCCTGTCGAAGAAGGAAACGCGCCGCTGATCGCACAGATGGCGGAACCAGCCATACGGATCGTCTCGCTGACTGTGACCGAGGGCGGGTATTTTGTGGACCCTGCCACCAACGGGTTTGATGCCCAGCACCCCGATATCCAACATGATGCTGCACACCCAGACACGCCGCGCACGGCTTTCGGCGCCATCATCGCCGCCCTTGCGCGCCGGCGCGTTGCCGGACACGGTGCGTTCACGCTGCAAAGCTGCGACAACCTGCAAGGCAATGGGCAAATCTTGCGCCAGACGGTCACGTCGCTTGCCGAGCTAATCGATCCGGCGCTGGCGGCGTGGATTAATGCCGAGAGCAGCTTTCCCAATTCCATGGTGGATTGCATCGTACCCGCCACAGGCGCTCAAGAGATCGGACTTGCGCGCAGCTTCGGGGTCGAAGATCACGCACCCGTCACACACGAACCGTTCCGACAATGGGTTATCGAAGATGACTTCTGCGCAGGACGGCCGGATTGGGACAGCGTTGGCGCCGTATTTTCGGATCGCGTCCATGATTACGAGACGATGAAAATCCGCCTTCTGAACGGCGGCCACCAACTTTTGGCGAACGCAGGCGAGTTACTTGCCCTCGAGACCATTGGCGCCTGTACCAGCCACCCCTTGGTCGGCGGTTTTTTTCGAAAGGTCGCACGGACTGAAATTGTGCCCCATGTCACAGCGGTCCCTGGTATAACGCCAGAAGCCTATGTCGATCTTATCGATGCCCGTTTCTCAAACCCCCGGATCATTGACACGACCCGCCGCGTGGCCTTTGACGGTGCATCGCGCCATACCGGTTTCTTGTTACCGATCGTTCGCGCCGCGCTGATGGTGGGGACCGAAATCGAGGGCTTGGCGCTCGCGGAAGCTTTGTGGTGCCGGATGTGCGCAGGGACACGGGAAGACGGCTCAGAAATTGAGCCCAATGATCCAACGTGGGACAAGCTTAACGCTGTTGCCATGGTCGCACGCGACCAACCGGAGGCCTGGGTGCAACAGGAACTGCTTTACGGGGAGCTTGGGCGCTCTGATGCCTTTCAAGATGCGTTCTCGGCGTGGCTCAGAGTGGTTTGGGCAGGGGGCACGGCGGCGGCGCTGGAGCGTTATCTGGCCGCCTAAAATCCCTCTAATAGGCACGTTTGGGTGGGCGCGAGTGACCTAGCAACGCACTAGCCGCGTTGTAACGGTTTTGCTGGGTCGTGCAGGCAGAGACACCGACGGACTTTCCCGCTCTTCACACATTGAAAAATAATGCCTCTGTTACGCTCGGTGAGATGTTAGCTGCGAAGAAGTTTGAACTCGGGATCATAGGGTGACGGCGCGATCACTTCAACGCCCACGAGGTTCCCGTAAAGGTCGAGCTTCATGGCACTGCCGACGTTGGCAAGCTCCGGCTTCACAAAGGCATACGCCAGATTTAGGCCCACCCGGTGCCCCCAATCCCCAGAGGTGATCGTACCGACGACAGCGTCCCCTTCCATCAGCGATGCGCCGCCATGGGCCGGTGCGTGGGTCGCAGCGACGTTTAGCGTGACAAGCTTCTTACTGGGCCCGATATTATGGCGTTTTTCCAAGGCGTTTTTGCCGACAAAGTCTCCTTTTGCCAGCTTCACAAAGCGGTCCAATCCGGTTTCAAACGGATCGAATTCAGTCAACAAGTCCGCCTTCCAGTGCAAGAAACCCTTCTCCATCCGCATTGATTCAACTGCGCGCGCACCGAACAATTTTAACCCATGCGCCTCACCCGCCTCCCGTAGAGCGAGATAGGCGGCATAAAGGGATGCGTTCGGCACATGTATCTCGTATGCGAGTTCACCCGAAAAGCTCACCCCAAGAACCGTGGCGGGCGCATAGCCGATGAAACACTCGCGGATGGAGAGCCAGGGAAACGCCTCCTTCGACCAATCGCCGCGTGCGCAGGCGGCCAAGACATCGCGCGCCTTGGGTCCTGCCAGAACCAGGATCGTCTGGTCGTTCGTAAGGCTTTGGATTTGAACGTCTTCGTCGTCATGCAGGTGCTGTTGCAACCAGTCTATATCGTGGAATTCTGCCGCTGCCGCAGAGCCGTACCATGTCCGCGCAGGGCCGCGGTCAGAGGCTGGCAAATTGGCGACCGTCGCCTCACCTTTCACCATGCCGAGATGGTTAAGCAGATATCCTAGACCGACACGCCCGTCTTTTTTCGTCACATTCCCCGCAAACATGCGGTCCAAAAATCTGTGGCGGTCGGCACCGGTAAGCTCAAACCGGTTGAAGCCGTTCACTTCGCAAAGCCCAACATTGGTTTGCACGTTCTTGACTTCGGCCGCGACGACATCGAACGCCTCATCAAAGTCGAAACTCAGCGTCGGATGAAAGTCAGGGCTCGGTTTGATGTAGTCCACGCGCTCCCATCCATTCACGACGGTAAACTCCGCGCCCTCTGCCGCGAGGACCGGCGTGAGCGGCGTTGTTTTCGCGTTTCGCCCGGCGGGACGGTGTTCATGGGGGAAGTGGAAACGAAACTCGTTCTGGTAGTCTTCAATGGCCTTGAGTGATGTCAGTTCCACGTTGGCATGGCCTGTAAACCGCCGCGGGTCGATCACCCAAGTGTCATAGCAGGCCTCGCCATGGACAATCTGTTGCGCCAATAGCCATCCATGTCCACCGCCTTCGCCAAGACCCGCCCGCAGCCCAATAATGCAAAACGCGTTGCGTTTACCAGGGATCGGACCGACAAGGGGAGCACCGTCGATAGTGTAGGTGATAGGCCCGTTGACGATGGAGCGGATGCCGGTTTCTTCGAGCGCGGGCATCCGTTCAAAAGCGCCAGCGAGCACATCCATCACCCGGTCCAGATCGTCGGGACACAGGGCGTTCACAAAGTTCGGGTCAATCCCGTCCATCCCCCAGGTTCGGCAATCCTGTTCGTAGAAGCCGACAAGCAGCCCGCCTTTTTCTTGACGGCTGTAATAGTCGGAGATCGGGCAGCGCAGTAGCGGCATGCGGTGCCCTGCCTCGGCAATGGCGGGGATATCCTCAGTGAGGAAATACTGGTGCTCCATCGAAGCGACAGGGTGATGCACCCCCATCATTGCGCCGACTTCGTTCACCCGGTAGCCGCACGCGTTGACGACGATATCACAATCAATGTCGCCTTTTTCGGTGTGCACCGTCCAGGTGTCGTCCTTGTGTTGGGTCAACGCTGTCACGGGCGTATTGCGATACACTTCTGCACCCGCCTTGCGCGCGTGGAAGGCAAGCGCTTGGCAGAGTTGCGCCGGATCGATATCACCATCGAGCGGGTCCCATAGACCGCCGATCAAGTTGGTCGTCGAGATCAGGGGGTGCCGTCGCGCGCACTCTTCGGCATCGATTACTTCGAACTCAACATCCATGCCGCGCGCCATGGAAGCAAAGTGTCGATACCCCTGCATTTGCGCCTCGGTATTTGCAAGGCGTATACCACCATCCGCATGGTGGTAATTGATTGGATACTCAGGGTTCTCGGCCAGGGTCTTGTACAGGTTGATGGAGTGCGTTTTGAGCCCAACCATCGTTTGATTCATGCCAAAATTGGTCACTTGGGCGGCGGAATGCCACGTCGTGCCGCTGGTCAACTCATTGCGCTCGACCAGAACAACATCGCTCCAGCCTTCCCGCGTAAGGTGATACAGCGTTGAACAACCCGCAATACCGCCGCCGATGACGACCACTTTGGTCCGACTTTTCATGTGACTATGGCCTCCATGCACCCGTGCAGAAATAAACAGCAAATTCGGGCGCGTGCGCAATGACGTACTGAATACTCATAGAATATCGATATAATTATTCGATGTTTTGACACTTATCGAGCGATAGATTGAGTTTCGTGCGCAAAGTCCGCTTAATTTCTTGCAGGCTCTGCACGAGAGGGAGAAACAGTGTCCAACCAACGGGTGAAGCGAGGGGGGCGGAGTGAACGGTTAGCGAAGCGTGCCGCGAAGCCCACCTTTGATCCCTGCGCGCCCGGACAGATTGGTGGTGCCTATAAACCGTTGAGCGATACCGACCTAAGACGCATATACGACACGGCGTTGGACCTGTTGGAAAAGCTCGGGATCGGTGAGGTTCCTGACAGGCTGCAAACCGACCTTCTTGCCATTGGAGCCATTGACAATGGTTCTGGACGCTTTCTGTTTCCGCCCGCGCTTGTCGAAGAAGCAATTGATCAAGCTGCGAAGACGTTCATTCTGCATGGTCGAGACCCCGCGCGGTCAATCGAAGTCGGCGGCAACAAAGTCTATTTCGGAACGGGCGGCGCCGCAGTTCAAACGTTGGATTTGGAAACGAGCCTTTACCGGCCATCGACACTCGAAGACCTGCACAACTTCACGCGGCTCCAAGACACGCTGGCCAATGTTAGTTGGTACACCCGTTGCTGCGTGGCGACCGATGTGCCGGACAATTTCGACCTGGACGTAAATACGGTCTTTGCCCTTCTCAACAACACCACCAAACCAACGGCAACCTCATTCACGATAGCCGAACATGTGGAGCCAATCGTCGGTATGCTCGATATCGCTGCCGGTGGACTTGGTGAGTTTGCCAAACGGCCCTTCATGAAGGCGCATATCAGCCCGATGATCTCGCCCATGCGATACGGCGAGGATGCGGTTGCCGTGGTCTACGAGTGCATCCGCCACAACATCCCAATTTCATGTATCACCGCGGCTCAGGCGGGGGCGACCGCACCGGCCACACTTGCCGGGTTTTTGGCCCAATCGCTCGCCGAAACGCTGGCAAGCCTGCTCATGGTTCATGCTATTCAACCTGGCTTTCCGATGGTGTTCTCCAATTGGCCCTTGGTGATTGACTTGCGCACAGGCGCTTTCTCCGGCGGCAGCGGCGAGACAGCAGTGCTCAACGCGGCGTCAGCGCAAGTGTCAAACTGGCTCGGGCTGCCTTCTGGCGTGGCTTGCTCAATGACCGATGCCAAAGCGATTGACGCACAGTATGGCATGGAAAAAGGCATCACCTCCATGGCGGCGGCCCTGGCTGGGGGCAACCTCATCTACGAAAGCTCGGGCATGACGGCATCGCTGTTGGGTGCCAGCTTCGAAGGTTTCGTTTTGGACGACGAGATGCATTCCAACACGTATCGCGCACTACGCGGAATTGAGGTGACAGATGACAACCTCGGCTTCGACGCGATCTGCGATGCCGTGCTTGGGGAGGGGCACTTTCTCGGCGGTCAACACACCTACGCGGCCATGGAACGCGATTACTTCTACCCCTCCCTTGCTGATCGCGAGGAGCCACGGACCTGGGCACAGAACGGGTCTCAGGACTCTTGGGCGCGCGCCCGTGACCGGGCAAAGTCTATTTTGCGCGACCATAGACCGAAATATCTTTCCGATGATCAAGAGCGGGAAATCCGCGAACGCTTCAAAATTCTTTACCCGTAAAGAGGGATCAAAGGACCCTGAGCTTGCGTGTTAATTCAAAAGTTCGAAGCTGCCGGCGAGCCATGGCTGGTGCCGTGTTTGAGGGGAAATCGCGTATTTTGTGACTAGGTTTCGCATCTTCGCATCGATCAGGTCCAGAACAGACCGTGAGCAGTCCGGCGTCGAGATGATTGATAATGTGCGCGCGAATGCCTTGCCGGGAAACTTGTGCATCTCCAACTTGGGCTGAAACCGCTTCGCGCGCGAGAACAACAAGGGCGTCGTGATGGTCCACCCTGCCCCGGCGGCCACCATGGCCATGAGCGTTTGATTGTTGCTGCATTCAAAGCTCGAAGTTGACGTCAGTCCAAGACGGCGCAGCTGCGAGTCAATTTGGCGGGCAATGAGAAGATTGCTGGAAAATCTCAGAAACGGCAGGTCCTCGCGCCCTTTGACCACATCGGGCACCGCCCCTTGCAAACCACGCGGGACCACGACGACAAAGGGGTCACGCAGCAACGGGCGATCCTGCAAGTCGCGCAGATGCTCGTGAGGTGCTGAGGTGATCCCAAGGTCCAGATGCCGGTCGCGGAGCATCTCGATAATCGTGTGGCTCGATTCCGTTTGGTAGAGGAAGTCGCATCCACCCATGTGCTGCGAGAGATAAACAGCCAGTTCGGGGACGATGTCGCTGTCGAAATCCTCGATGGTGCCGATCCGCAGCAAGCTCGCTTCAGCCAAGCTACCCGCAGAGGCTTCCGCCTTCGCCTTCCTTATCGTCAAGAGCGCGTCGTCAATATTGCGAAGAAACACACTGCCCTTCGGTGTGAGCACCATGGGCCGCCGCGTATGGTTGAAGAGTTCCACACCAAGATGCTCTTCCAGGCTGCGGAGGTGATGGGAAACCGTGCTGATCGTAAGGCCCGTTTCCTTCGCGGCGGCACGCAGCGAACCCTTCTGAGCGGTAATCTGGAAAAGTTCGAGCCATTTAAGGTTTAGGTCTTTTTTGTTGGCGGCGCGGGACAAATTTTGGTCACCTCAGTCACTTTTACGCAGGCGTAATTTGCGATTTAAACTTCGATATTGTCAAACCTACGGCCCGAATGCAGTCAAGGCCTCCCGCGGTGTTTCTGGTACCCAGTGAGGAAAGCCCGGCGAGCTTGACATTTGCCTACCTATCAGTAGGTAAAGATGAGTATTAAGAACTTCGATCCACGATTGCTTGATGACCTAGCCGCTTTGGCTTCAAAAAAAACGCGAAGCGTCCGCCGCAACAATCACTTGGAGCCTGAGCGCAACAAAGGGAAACCGATGGAAATCAACGCAGACTTTACAAGGCGCGTCGTCGTTCATTCCGAGCGGCTAGACTGGCAACCTTCTCCCATGATGGGTGTCGACCGGCGCATGCTCGACCGGATCGGTGACGAAGTGGCTCGGGCCACGTCTATTGTGCGCTATGCACCCGGCAGTAAATTCTCAACCCATACGCATACCGGCGGTGAGGAGTTCATCGTGCTGGACGGCGTGTTTCAGGATGAACATGGCGACTTTCCTACGGGCACCTACGTTCGCAACCCGCCAACCACCTCCCATACACCCGGGTCCGACGAAGGATGCACTATATTTGTCAAGCTCTGGCAATTTGACATGGGCGACCGGACGCAATTCCGCAAAGCCATGGCCGATGAACTGGCAGCATCTATCGACGGCGTTGCCACGGCGGTTTTGCACGAAGACGAGCGGGAAACGGTCAGCTATCACCATATCGATGCGGGCGCGGCGCTGACCTCCACCGCGGAAGGAGGCACGGAAATTCTAGTGCTCGAGGGGTCGATCAATGTCGAGGGCGACGTCCTAAAGCAACACGGTTGGCTTCGCTTGCCGGAGGGCAAAAAGCTATCAGCCGTAGCGGGTGATGACGGCGCCAAGGTCTGGATGAAGACAGGCCATCTACCCTTTGCCAAACCACCGGTGGCATAAGCCATGGCCGAAGCAAGACCCCTTGCCCTTGTGGCGGGCGCCGGTGCAGGGCTTGGCCAGTCCCTCCTCGCGCGTTTTGAAGCCGAAGGCATGCGCGGCGTAGGTCTGGGCCGAACTAGGCCGCAAGAGACAAGCGGGTTGTTCCATCAAGTTGACCTCACCGACGAAAAGACCACTTGCGCCCATTACGCGGAGCTTATCGCGACCTATGGACCGCCAAAAATCGTCGTGCACAACGCCGCGGAATTGCTGATTTCGCCCTTTGCCGAGACGACGCTGGCGGACTATGAGCGATGCTGGCGGTCCATGGTTTTTTCCATGGTCGTGCTTAGCCAATCCGTCCTTCAACCTATGGTGCGCGGTGGGGGCGGTGCGCTTATTGTCTCGGGCGCCACGGCGTCGATCCGGGGTGGTGCGCGTTTTTCGGCTTTTACCTCCGCCAAGTTTGCTTTGCGGGGTCTCACGCAATCGCTCGCACGAGAATACCAAAGCGCGGGCATCCATGTGGCTCATATTTTACTCGACGGCATCATCGATACGCCCAATTCGCGGGAACGGCACAGCCTCGATCCGAGCAAGATGATGCGACCCGAAGAGATCGCCGACGTTTACTGGCAGATCGCCCAACAACCCAAATCCACCTGGACGCATGAGCTTGATCTGCGTCCTTGCACTGAGAGTTTCTAAATGACCGATACCGAAACACTCATCGTCGGAGGCGGCCTCGCTGGCCTAAGTCTTGCCGCAACGCTTTCCGAGCAAAAGCGGGACTTTCTGTTGCTTGAGGCGCGTGATCGCCTGGGCGGACGCATTCTCGAAATGACCCATGGCGACGCGTCGTTCGACATGGGCCCGGCCTGGTTCTGGCCCGGTCAACCGCGCATTGCTGCTTTGATTACCAAGCTCGGATTGACGCAATTCGATCAGTACCATGCCGGTGACCTGATGTTTGAGGATGAACGCGGCCAAACGCAGCGCGGTCGAGGATTTGCGTCGATGCAGGGCTCGTATCGGCTGCGCGGAGGGCTGAGTTCCCTGATCAAAGCCCTGGCCTCAGAGCTTGACCCGAACCGAATTTTCCTCGGCGCTGATATCCGGCAAATGACCAAGACAGATCATGGCATTACTGTTCGAACGGCGGATGGTCAAAACTTCTCTGCCAGAAAGGCAGTAATGGCAATTCCGCCTCGGATTGCGGCCACGCTCGACGTCTCACCGGAATTTCCTGCAGGCGCACGAACCGCGATGGCGAGCGTTCCTACCTGGATGGCAGGACAGGCCAAGGCAATGGCCGTCTATGACCGCGCGTTCTGGCGCGAGGCGGGGTTGTCTGGTGATGCGATGAGCCGGTTCGGGCCGCTCGCCGAAATACACGATGCGTCACCGGCCGATGAAACGGCCTTTGCCCTCTTCGGCTTTATCGGCGTTCCAGCATCCCGCCGCCAGGATGAACCCGCCCTGAAGGCGGCCATTCTGCAACAGCTCATACGCCTCTTTGGCGAGGACGCGGCACACCCGGTCGCGCTGCATATCAAGGATTGGGCGCGAGATCCACACACTGCAACAGCGGCCGATCTAGAACCTGTCTACACGCATCCCCATTACGGCCTGCCCGACGCTTTGTCCAATTTGTGGGAAGAACGATTGATCTTCGGCGGCACAGAAATCGCACCGCATTACGGCGGCTATCTGGAAGGTGCCTTGGAGGCGGCCGAGATCGTCGTCAGCAAACTGCAACATGTGGCGGTCTGACGGATATGCCAAAAGACACCAAATCCGCCCTACTTGATTTTGCCGAACATGCCGCACGCGCCCACGGCTGGGATGGGTTTAGCTATGCCGACCTGGCGGACGCCGTTGGTATCCGCAAGGCCTCCGTCCACTACCATTTCCCCACAAAGTCACACCTCTCGGTGGCGCTCATGGAGCGCTATACCTCCGAGATGCAAAGCACGTGTCACACGATCGATCAATCCTGCAAAACCGCCGCACAGAAATTAGAAGCGATCATCGATCATTACCGAAAAGCGCTTAACTCGGGACAGACCGTGTGTCTTTGCGTTTCCTTCTCGGTCAGCCGTGAGAGTCTGTCCGACGAGGTCATCGCGCGCATTGAAGTGTTCCGAGAGATGATGATCGACTGGCTAACTTCCGTCTTTGATCTCGGAAAGGCTGACCATTCGATCTCTCGAGCGAATGACGCGAAGCGGGAAGCGCTGGCAACACTTGCTATTCTGGAGGGTGCGCACTTAGCCGCCCGGACCAGTTGCGATGTGGCGAGATTTGATGGCGCCGTCGAAATCATCGAGCACCGTTGTACATGACCACTTCGCCAGACAAAGAACAGCGAAGGCAATCACAGGAAGTGCCTTGGAGTACAGGCAATTGACTGGGCGAAATTCCGATGTAGGTGCCCAAAAGCCCTAGATGCCCATTAACGGAGCTCTAAGGCGCCTTCTCAGGCCGCATTTTTGGTGCGTACAGCGTCTACGATCGCTTCGAACTCGGCATCGCTCAGGATATCGCGTTTCTCGATCCCTTTCGCTTTCACTTGCGCAAGTACGTCCCCCGCTTCCTCGTCGCTCAGATCGCCAAGCTTCAGCTCTTCCATTTTATAGGCAACGGACGCTTTACCGCTCTTCTTGCCCAAAACAACTTCGCCGCTGCGTCCCGTAAGCGCGGGATGTGTGCCGAACATGACAAGGGGGTCGTGCATCACGTATTGAATGCCGATGCCGCTCTCGCGGATGAAATTGCCGTGGCCCAGCACAGGTTTATTCCGCGCAACTGGAATATTCGACAACTCTGAGAGCAGGTCACCAAGCTCCGGCAACTTATCGAGGCGATACCCGGTCTCATAACCATAGAGCAGATCAAGCCCAAGCATCAGCTCTTCCAGCGCCGCATTGCCCGTACGCTCGCCAAGACCATTGCCGCAGGAATGGACACATTCCGCCCCTGCCGTAACGGCGGCCAGTTCGGTCGCGACGCCCATGCCAAAATCGTTATGGGTATGGATTTCAATGGGAAGACCGGTCATGCCCTTCACCCAACGCACCATGTATTTGATCGCTTCCGGCGTGGCACACCCCATCGTATCAACAATGCCAATCGCGTCGGGAGGGCTTTCCGCCATGATGGCGTTGCAAAGGTTCGTTAGGTCTTCGGGCCGCGCCCGAGTAGTGTCGTACGGAAAGAAGACAGCGTGTAGGCCACATTCTTTTGCGTAGTTGATGACATCGCGGCTCTTCTTGAACACATCTTGCCAAGTCCAGCCAAATTGCGTGACGAGCTTTGGGTATCCGATTGGCACTTCAATGATGACGCCCTGCGCCCCACACTCGAGCGCCATGTCGATATCGGCCTTCAGCGCGCGGGCAAAGGTGTATACTTTTGACTTCAGCCCGAGTTTAGAGATTTCCTTGATGGCTTCGGCATCCATCGGAGAGACGGCGGGCATCCCTGCCTCAATCCGGTCTACACCGATTTCATTCATCTTAGACGCAATTCGAATTTTGTCATCGATGGAAAAGACAACGCCAGGCGTTTGCTCCCCATCGCGCAGCGTGGCGTCGTGGATTTCCACATTTGGCGGCAGATTTAGCGACGCGCGCACCTCATCCACGAAGTTGTACGGGCTGACCCAGTATTTTCCATCTTCGAAATGAGAATTGCGCATGAGCCCGCCCTTTCAAAAGCATCTTGTCACATCCAAACTTATACCCATTTTTTACATTTCAACAATGAAAAACCCACTTTTTGGAGTACCGTGAAGACCCGAAAGCTAGTTTGTAAATGCTGCCTGACAGTTCAACGAGAGGGAGCAACAGCAAGTGTCAGAAAAACGATATTTATTGCAATCTACGCAGATTGGTGGCAATTTTAGGTATGGATAAATCCGTTGTCGAACAGACCTCTTCGCAGTCCTCGACACAGCGCGCCTATCTCGCGTTGCGTAATGATATTATCTTTGGGCGGATTGCGCCGGGCGAGCGCCTTAAGATCGATACGCTCAAGGAAACGCTGGACACAGGCGCATCGCCTGTACGGGAGGCGCTCAGCCTTTTGACGTCAGATCAACTTGTTGACCGCATCGACCAAAGGGGCTTTCGCGTCGCGTCGACCAGCCGTGAACAGTTTCAGGAAATCCTCGATCTTCGCTGCCGTCTCGAAGATCTCGCTGTGCAAGAGAGTATCAAAAACGGCTCAGCGCATTGGGAGGAGACGCTTGTGCTTGCGCATCATTACATGGTGCGCGCCAGACAAAAGAGCCCCGAGGAGTTTGAGGAATGCCACAAAGCGTTCCATATGGCGCTGCTCGCGGCATGTCGTTCGCCAATCCTTTTGCGGTTCTGCAATCAACTCTACGACCTGAATGTGCGTTACCGGTATCTGGCTGGTAAATCAAAAGGCTATGGCCGTCGCAACGTGGACGCCGAGCACGAACAAATTCTAAATGCCGCCGTGAATCGTAATGTGGAAAAGGTCTCGTCATTGCTGTTGGACCATTATCGAAGCACTGGCGCTTTTCTTGCCGAACAGATGGGCTAGCCGAGCGGGACAAGCTTCAGATCGAAATCTGCGACAAGATAAGGTTCTGTCACGTTTCCTGAAAGATCGTACCCATCGGGAAACGTTTCCGGCGGTTGCTCGATATAGTTCATCACAAGGTCTTCGCGCACCCCAAACACCGTATCTTGGTCCAAATAGGGATCGTCATCCGGGAAAATCTCCGTCACCAACGGGCGAAATCCGTCCGCAGTCACAATGTAATGAAGGTGTGATGGCCGCCATGGATGACGCCCCGTTGCACGGAGGATGTCGCCTACCGGGCCGTCTGTCGGGACAGTGTAGCTCACCGGTTTCACCGTGGTGAAGCCATATCCGCCATCGGCACCGGTTGTGATAATCCCGTGGAAAGAATAGGTGTCCTGCTCTTCATCCTGGCTTGAATAAAGCCCGTTCGGTGCTGTCTGCCAAATGTCTATCTTTGCGCCGTCGATGGGCGCGCCATCGGGATCTGTCACCCGGCCACGGGCCAAGAGGACCTCGCCTTCGTAGTGGCGCTTCATGTCAAAACCGAACGGAATATCTGGTGCGCCCGAGATATGGAATGGGCCAAGCACGCTGGAAGACGTACCGTTAGGCACGGAATTGATCATATCGACAAGGGATGACAGGCCCAGCACGTCCGACAAGAGAACAAACTCGTGCCGTTCCTTATCCGAAATATCGCCAGCCCATTCGAGAAACTCGATCCCCTTTTGCCACTCGGCGTGGGTAAGCTTCACGTCCTTCGCGAAAGCATGCAAATGCCGCGCGAGGCTCCCCATGATCTCGCGCAGTCGTGGATCGGTGTCAGCGCCAAAATAGCCCATGAAAACGTCGGTGATGTTGTCTTTTGTAACGGTCCGCAAGGGCTGTCTCCTAATTCAAGATGGCTGTGCTGAGGGCGGGGAAGCGTATCAAAAGGATCAGGACGAGAAGCATCACAAAGGCAAAGGGCAAAGCTCCAAGAAATACATCTTTGAGTTTGATACGATCATCATCGAGCGTGGCCTTAATCACGAAACAACTCAGACCAAGCGGCGGTGTCAAAAGCCCTATCTCTGCTGCGACCACAGCGACAATGCCGAACCAGACAAGGCTAAGCCCCATGCTTTCGATCAGCGGCAAGAACAGCGGCACCACAATCAAGATGATTGAAGCCGTGTCGAGGATTGTCCCGAGAAACAGCATCAAGATTACGAGCAAAACCATGATCCAGAAGAAGTCCAGATTGTTCTGCGCGAGAATGTCCTGCAGCGCGTTCGGAAGCCCCGCAATCCCGAGCATCCGGGCATACATTGACGCCGCCGTAATCAGAAACAGCAATGCCGCCGTGATGTGACCCGTTTCAATCAGCGTTTCCCAAAAGCTCTGCATCGTGATCTTGCGGCGCAGCGCTGCGATGATGATGCCGATGAGCGAACCGGCGGCCCCCGCCTCCACAGGTGTTGTCCAACCGGCATATAGTCCGCCCAATACCACGGCGATGAGAAACAGGATTGGCAACGTTTTCGAGGCGATCTCACCCCAGCTCATTAAGTCTTCATCTTCGATCAACTCACCGCCGACAAAGTTCGGCGTGAATTTCCCCATGAACCAGATCGCCGCAACATAGGCGACGGCAAGCAGCAGACCCGGCACAACCCCGGCCAGAAACATCTCGCCCACCGATTGTTCGGCCACGAAGGAGTAGATGATCAGCATTGCAGACGGTGGGATAATCATGCCGAGCACCGAGCTTCCGGCAACCACACCAACGGCAAAACGCGGGTTGTACTGGTGGCGCAGCATTTCGGGCACCGACATTTTCGAGAATACAGAGGCAGATGCAATCGATGATCCCGTAACCGCTGCAAAAACAGCATTTGCACCGACCGTTGCCATCCCAATTCCGCCGGTGATCCGCCGGAAACCCTGGTTCATGACTGTATAAATATCGGCCCCCAAACCGGCCTTTGAGACAACAAGCCCCATGAACACGAACAGCGGAATTGTCGCGAACGTGTACTCCATGGCGCTGTCGCCAATGGCGATTTTTGTCAGCGCAAAGGCCAGATCAATGTTGTCACGCATGAGCCAAATGGCGATGAAACTCACCATGCCCAAGGCAACCGCGATATACACGCCGACATAGATCAGCAGCACTATCGCCACGATGGAAATCAGACCAATTTCAATCGGTGTCATAAAGTGCCGTCTCCGGCCGTTTCTTCCTGGCGGGCGCTTGCCTTGGGACCTTGGATCACATGCAAGATGAAGTGCAGTGCGCACAGAGATGCACTTAGGAAGATGACGAGTTTAACGGGCCACCAGGGCGCCGTGAATACACCGGGGATCCCGAAGAAGTCCTGGGTCTCCCACATGTCGAGAAACTCGGGCCATATGGCGACGGCAACGATCACCATGAAGGTAAGACTAAAGACATCAATCGCCCGGGAAAGAAGCATGCCCACTTGAGGACGTCGCCTTAAAAGGAGCGAGAGCAACCCGTCCGATCGGGTCAAGCGACCGACCCGGATCACATCCGGCAATTGCAGGAAAACAATAAGAACCATCGAAAACTGCACGACCTCGACAGCACCAAGGAAGGGCTTATTGAAGAGACTGCGAGCCGTGGCATCGTAATTAACGATGATCACCAACCCCAGCACAACAAGCGTGCCGACGGCATTCGCGGAAGCCGCGACACCGTCGATCAGTTTCTTCACCGCGGAGAGTGCGGATTTGCTCACGTCAGTTCGTGGCCGGAGCCGTCCAGTCGCGAACCGGCGCATAGCCCGCATCCGCCAACTTGCTAAGATAGGCGTTCAGCATATCCGTCCCGGGCTGGCCCTTGCCATCAAGGTTTGCCGCCCACTCCGCCGCGATATTAGGCATGGCTTCCGCCCAGGCTTGACGCTCGGCTGGATCCATTTCGACAATGGTGCCTCCGCCGTCAACGAAAGCCTGTCGGCTGGCTTCGGCCCGATCCATCGCAATACCTGCAACGTGATCGCGGTAGAGTACCGCTACTTCTTGGAGAACGCCTTTTACCTCGTCAGGCAGACCGTCCCAGTAATCCTTGTTCACGGTGATCGTTTTTGAATTCACCGCCCCCAGATCAGCCCGCAACATGTAGGGCGCGACTTCAGCGATCTTAAACGTCTTGGCAGCTTCCGGCCACAGCATCGCCTTATCGACCAGCCCGGTTTGCAGCATATTGTAGAAATCGGTCAGTCCACCGCGCACACCAGCCGCGCCTTCGATGCCTTCAAGATAGCGCAAGTTCATTCCCGCACCGGCAACTTTCGCGCCTTCCATGTCGGACAGCGCGTTGATCGGCTCTTTCGAAAATACCTGATAGGTATCGAGCACGACGCCGGTCGCCAGATACACCTGGTTCTGCGCTTCAAACTCGCTCTGCATTGTCGGGAATTCCTTGGCGATCTCATCAACCGCCTTAGCCACGGCGCGCGCATCGGGCGCGACAAAGGGCGTCACAGCCGAGATCGCCTGGCTTGGCAGTTTCGAGCTGTGGAAAATCGTTGTGACAATGCCGATGTCGCCAAGTCCGAGCGAGACGCCTTCTAAGACGCCCTTTGGTTTGACGATTGCGCCACCGTAACTTTCCTGCCACTCCATTTGATAGTTGCCTGTTTCCGCGAGACGCTTGTCGACCTCGGGGATAAAAAACTCGGTGAACTCTTTCACCCAAAGCGCGCGGGCCGGATAGCCGTCAATCACGACGGCCTTGATCGTCTCGGCCGAAATCGCTGGCGACGCGGCAAATCCGAGTGTTAGCGCCATCGCCGTGCGGCGGGTCAGTTTTCCAATCATTGCAGTTCCTCCCGTGTTCGGCGCCACTTACGATTTGCGCCATCTGACTGTCAGGTCGGTGCCCGACTGTTCGTAAAGTTTGGAGATCGGGCAGAATTTCTCGGTCTCCGCTGCCACAGCCGCCAGTTCCGCTTCGCTGGCCGACCCGTCCGATGTGACCTCAAGCCGAATGGCCGTGAATGGCACGTCGACTTCCTCCATCAGCAAAACACCGCGCCGGTCGAAATCCACCTCCATCTCGAAGGTCAGATGCCCGATATCCACGCCAAGCTTGGCCGCGCATTTGTTCCCAATCACATTCGTGCAGCCAATAAGCGCAGCGTAGGCCGTCGCGGTGGGCGAAGGTCCCTCATTGGTGCCGCCGCGTGCGATAGGTTCATCTATCACGATGCTCAAACCGTCTGTCACGGTTTCGCTCCGCGAATGACTTGTACCACGTCCGGACAGTTTGATCGTCATCTCTGTTTTCTGCCGGATTGCCATTTCAGCCCCTCACGCGAATGAGCAGACATCGTCAAACGAGAAACGCGGGAGCTTCTGGAACAGTGCCCCTTCATCCGCGTACCCGATATTGATCAGAAAGTTCGACTTGAGGCTGGTATCTGCAAAAAACTCCTGATCGACAATCTCATTCGAAAACCCCGACATAGCCCCCACATCCAACCCCAGGGCGCGCGCTGCGATCATCAGATACGCACCCTGCAAAGTGCCATTTCGGAATGCCGTTGCTTCGATATGCGCCGCCTTGCCCTCAAACATGGGCCGTCGATCCTCATGGGGAAACAAGAAAGGTAGATGTGTCCAGAACTCAAGGTCATGGGCCAAAATCGCCGTCACAGGCGCGCCCATCATCTTGGCGACATTTGCCGGCTTCAGCGCCTTGCAAAGCCGCTCCTTACCCGTGTCAGATGTGACGAAAACAACGCGCGCCGGACAGGTGTTCATGCTTGTGGGGCCCGCCGCCATAATTTCGTACATCGCCTCAAGCTGCTCTTTTGAAACGGTACGGTCGCTCCACGCATAATGGCTGCGTGCGCTTCGCAGAATGAGGTCTATACCGTCGTCGTCGAGCTGCGGTTTGCGGTCGCGTAAGTCGCGGACCGCTTGTTGCGCTGCTGCGCGCACCGTTTCCAAGCCTTCGGGTTCAACCGCTCCCGTCATGTCCGAAGAGAACTTTCACCGAAATAGTTATAGCCGAACTTCTTCATGCCGCGCTCCTCCCACAACGTCTTTGATGACGTTTTTCTAATTTTTGCCCACGTTTCTTTTTCTTGTCAAATAAAATCGATATTTTAAAATGAGCGAAAACGTGGGAGAGAAAGATGGCTGACTGGAACGAATACAAAGCTATTGCGCAGGAGCGAGGAGCGCTTGCGTTCGAGCTTTTCGTTGCGATCAGCACGCCTAAAGGGCCGATGGACCAAGTCAAAGCGGCACTTCCTAAACACCTTTCGTACATTCAATCGTTGGAAACATCGGGGCAGTTGATGATGGCGGGTCCGCTTTCCGATGAGACCGGCGAAGCGATGCAAGGAGCGGGCATGCTTGTTCTTCGCGCCAAATCGATGGAGCAGGCCCGATCACTCGTAGAGAACGATCCGATGCACAGTACAGGAGCAAGAAGCTTTGTTTTGCGGCGGTGGCTTGTGAATGAAGGCAGCATATCGCTGTCTGTTGGACTTTCTACCGGAACTGCTGCCCTAATGTGATTTAGAATAGGTATGTTATGATTGCCTCGAAACCCCTCACCGATTTGCTCACAACGCTCCTTGACCGCCCCACGTTTGGCTGGACCCAAGGCGGTCGGCACAGCATCCGTGAGGACTGTCTCAAGTTGCTGGAGGAACGTGCTGAGATTTCCGGCTTGCAACTGGCCGGTAAGATTTTTGGTGAATACGCCGCGCTCTCACCCAAAGAGCGGATCGACTTTTTCGATTTTCTGAACAACGATCTTGATATCGACCCGGTTCGCATCGCCATTATGGCCGAAACCTATCGGGACGCGCCGACGCCCGAACACTACAGAGCGCTCGCCGATGCCGGAGAACCTCCGCGACAGCGTCTGTTCCGGCGGCTGAACGAAGCGCCCGGTGCAACAGCCAACATCGTTCAGATGCGCGAGCATTTGCGCGCGCTGCTCGAAGACTATCCGCAACTCGCACGGACGGATTACGATCTTCAACATTTGCTCCGCAGTTGGTTCAACCGTGGCTTTCTCGTGATGCAGCAAATCAGTTGGGACAGCCCCGCCACGATCCTTGAGAAAATCATCGCCTATGAAGCAGTCCATGAAATTCAGAATTGGGACGACCTACGGCGACGATTACAGCCAGAGGACCGACGTTGCTTTGCTTTCTTTCATCCCTCCATGCCTACGGAACCGCTCATCTTCGTCGAAGTGGCTCTAACAAAAGGTGTGCCAAATTCGATCCAAACCTTGCTTGACGATACTGGGCAGACCTTGGCGGAACGGGCGGCGGACACGGCTGTCTTCTATTCGATTTCAAACTGTCAGCCGGGTCTTGCAGGTGTCTCATTTGGCAACTCCCTCATTAAACAAGTGGCGCGCGACCTTTCGCACGACCTCCCTAACTTGAAGACATTTGTGACGCTCTCTCCAATCCCCGGCTTCCGTCAGTGGCTGGAAAGCGAGAGCAGGACGTCAGATACTTCCGATGGCCCTCAAATGGAAAGACTGGCCGCTAAATACCTCCTGACGGCCAAGGACGCCAAGAACCGGCCTCAGGACCCCGTTGCGCGGTTTCATCTCGGCAATGGCGCGCAGGTACACGCCCTTCATCACGACGCCGATGTTTCAGACCGTGGCAGACGCCAATCCCATGGCGTTATGGTCAATTACCTTTACGACATGAACAGGATTTCTCAGCGGGCCATCCAATTCTCTAAGAGCCGCAGCATCGCGGCGTCGGCGGACGTGAAGGCGCTTGTCCGACGCGCCTAACGTCACGCATGCCTGACGGGAAACGGCACGCGATCAACATGTGAGATCTCGGCGCGCGCAAGC
This sequence comes from Pseudomonadota bacterium, assembly GCA_039024895.1. Classification (GTDB taxonomy): domain Bacteria; phylum Pseudomonadota; class Alphaproteobacteria; order Rhodobacterales; family Rhodobacteraceae; genus JAJDOD01. The sequence continues at coordinate 48,387 of JBCCPJ010000022.1, forward strand.
TGTTCGATCATCGCCGCCCGCTGATGCGCGTGGGATGGCACATCCCACAAGTTTTCAAACTCATTCGGATCTTGCTCAAGATCATAGAGTTCGCCCCAAGGGACCCCATCAAACATTGAAAGACGCCAACGTTTCGTCCGCAACGTATGGACGCGCGGTGGCCTTCCCAGACCCGGGTTAGTAGTTTGATGATCGTATTGGATAAAGGCAGCATCACGCGCCCCATCCAACAGGGATTGCCCTTGCATCCCGATGGCAGGTTCAATCTTGGCGCGGTCGAGAATCGTGACGCCGATGTCCTGTGTCTGGCCAATACCATCCGTCGTACTGGCTTCTGATTGTGCGGGATCGTGCCAAATGAACGGTACGCGCGTCACCTCTTCATAGGCCGCCGGTCCCTTGAAGAGCATTCTGTGGTCACCAAGATGGTCGCCATGGTCGGTCGTGAAGATCGTCACCGCGTCTTTCGCGCCAGCCACGCGGCGGACCCGACCGACGGCATCATCGATCATTGAGATCATGCCGCATGTCAGCGCCTGCGCTTCGCGCGCCTCGCGTTCGCTGGTTCCAATCGCCCCCATCGCCTTAAGCTTCGCAGTACCGGCCTCCCGCTGGCGCAAGATTGCGGCCACATGTTCTGGCGGTTGCCAGCTATTGGTCTCAAACGCGACGGGCGTTGTCATGTCATCCGGATCATACATGTCCCAATAGCGGCCGGGTGGATTGAACGGATGATGCGGGTCGGGAAAGGACACCATCAGAAAGAACGGCTGATCCGACTGCGCGTGTGTCGTCAACCAGGCTTCCGCCCGCTCCGCGATATAGGAAGTCGTATACAGCGCCTCGGGTACCGCTGTGCGGATCGCCTGCGGACACACATAATCGTGTGGCAACTGGTTGTCCGCACCAATCAAGCGGTCGATCTCGGGCTCACGCTCCAGCACCCATTCCCGGTAGTTCCCGAGACAGCGGTCTCCGTGGCGGGTCACCAGTTCCACGTGATCAAACCCATAAAACGGCAAGTCGGTGTCGTAACGTTCGCGTTCAGGATGTTCGGCCTGATAGGACATATGGCTATGGTGGACCGCCTCTGACAACGGGCCATCGGCACGGTGATACCCCTCACGCGTTGCAGGCTTTGCAAGGCTGGCGGGGCGACCGGAAAACGGCTGGAGATGGCTTTTGCCGATTAAAGCCGTCTTGTACCCAGCCTCGCGCAGAAGATCGACAAAGGTCACATTGCGCCGGTCGAGCGGGATACCGTTTGACCGCACGCCGTGACTGGAAGGCATCCGACAGGTCATCAAGCTGGCACGGTTCGGCATACAAACCGGGCTTGCAACGTAAAACCGGTTCCAGAGAGTGCCGTGTTTTGCCAGAGCATCTATGTTTGGCGTTTTTACGACCGGATGGCCAGTACAGCCGAGATAATCCGCCCGGTGCTGATCGGTAATGAACAGGATGAAGCTAGGCCGGTTCGGCATGGGCGCGCACGCGGTAATTGAGGAAAATCAAACCAAGGGAAGCCAAGACCGCAGCGATCCAAACAACGTCTAACGACGAAAAGATCAGGGCAGCCAGCAAAAGCCGAAGGGCAATTTCCCATGCTGCAAGAGGTGACCGATCAAAGCCCGAAAGCGCGGAAGAGACGAGATAAAGCGCAACGATGAGGCGTCCCAACAAAAGCGTCAGCGCACCAAGATGGAAAGCGCCATCATATCCCGGCAAGTAGCGATTGCCGCCGGTCGGCTGCGGATTGAGGATCGCTTCGTCGATCAGCAAAAGCTCGGGATAGAAGGCAAAGACAAAAGGCACGATGAAGATAACAATCCCCGATTTCACCGCTGAAAAGCCCGTGGCCATTGGCTCGGCTTTCGTAATTGTCGCCGCCGCAAAGGCCGCCAAGGCAACGGGCGGTGTAATGGCGCTCGCCACGGCAAAGTAGAAAATGAACATATGCGCGGTGAAGAGTGAAAGACCCAGTCCCGCCAAAACCGGCCCCATCAGCAGGGCCGCATTGATATAGGCAGGCACGGCTGGCATCCCCATCCCAAGAAGGACGGCCAGTAGCATGGTCATCAGCAGCGCCAGGAACTGGAAGAATGTGGAACCGCCATCCCCAAGCTGCAAACTGTTGAGCCAGGACAGCACGTCGAGCGACAGGAACACGGGCAAGCCCGTAAAAGACAGGCAAAAGTCGATGATTGAGACAGCAAGGAACATCAGATAGAGCGTTGAGATCAAAATGCCGGCGCTCGACAAAGCATCGATGATCTTGCCCGGCTTGGCCCGCACTTCCGGATCAACGAACAACAGGATCATCAGCAACATGACCGCCCACCAGCCTGCCGCGCCAGCCGAACCCGCTGCGTTTTGAACAGTCTGCTGAAACCAACTGAGGCTCTGCACCTGGCATCCTGCTTCCGAAAAAATACGCTCCGCCCCCAGAACGCCGCCCAACGCGCCACAGCCGACAGCATCCTTGGCGGTAAGCAAGAGAAGCAGGATCAAAAGGATCGGCCCGAATATCATCGCCAGGTTCAGAAAATCCTGCCTGTCGAGTGTCATTTCCTCGGTAATCTCACCAATAGCGGTGATGTTTTGCTTTCGTGACTGAAAGACAGCCGAAAGGAACAAGCAGAAGAAATAGGCGCCTGCCGGGATGACCGCCGCAATGATAACGCTCGAATAGGGAACTGTCGTCAGCGACGCGAGCACGAAGGCCGCGACCCCCATCACCGGCGGCATGATGGATCCACCAGACGACGCCGCCGCCTCGACACCGCCCGCAAACACCTTGGAAAAGCCCCGTTTGACCATCATTGGAATGGTCAGAACGCCGGTCGACAACACATTCACAATGGGACCGCCGGAGATCGTGCCAAACATGGCGGATGACACAATCGCGGCATGGGCCGGTCCCCCGCGCAGATGGCGCGTCCAGCGGAAGGCAAGTTTGATCAACGACTTCCCGCCGGCTGAACTGCCGAAAAGCGAGCCCAAAACGAGATAGGGGAAAATCGTGTTCAACACGATATCCATGAAACGCCCCAGCAAACCGGACGCATTGTTCACCAGAACATCGTGCACGCGCGGTCGGCCATCCGCGAGCATGCGCGGCTCACCCGCCAGTTTTGTCACGAGGTATTTATTGACGTCTTCGACACCATACACATACCAAACAAGCACCGTCCCGATTGTGTACGCCGCCATCAGGATCGCGACGAGCACCAGCGGCAACCCCCACACCTTGATGTTGTAAGACAGGAAAACCACGATCGCGAGGCCAACAATCAGCACGAGCCAACCGCCCGTCGTGTTGATGCATTGCGGGTCCTCCACCGTGGTGGGCGCTGACAAGCCAAGGCTCTCGTTGAATGCGGCGGCAGCGGCCAGACTTTGCTCAATCAATCGCGCACGGTCGCCGGTGATTTGATCGATTAGGCAGATGGCCTCGATCTCAACCAAGTACGTCACCGAAATCGTGAAGGCCATCGCCACCAAAGCGAGGTCCATAAACAAACCGAAGCGGCGCCGGAGCGGCGATTTATCCTGCCACTCGCGCCACATCGAGTGTTTGAGCGCTACGATCAGCATCATCAGCGCAAAGAACGCGGGGTAAAACCACTCGAAAGCGAACTTGCGAAACTGCGCCCCATCAACACCAGTTGTGGATGCCACGAAATCATCATAGCCCGGAATGCCCGGCGTCGAATTTACCAGGCCGATCAAAACCATGGCTACAGACAGCCAATAAAGGACCCGAAGCGAGAAGCTTGGCCCTTTCTTGGCGGTATCGGCCTCGACTGTCATGGCTGCTCTTGCGTTAAAGGTCAGCCGGGCGCGCGCCCGGCTGACCAATTATATCGGTTACTTCGCGCAGTCCGGAATTGTGTAACCCGCTTCTTCCCACGCAGCGACCGCACCCGGATGATACGTGATCGGGTTGTTGCCGCACATATCGGTCAAGGCCGGGTCCGTCTCCCCATGCCAGGTTCCCGCCATAAACGGCGCCTTGGCGTGGTAGATTGGCTCAATGTTCTTGATGAAGGCCGCCGTCAGCGATTTGGCAATGTCGAAATCCATATTGACGTTGACGATATCGGCGCCAACGGTCCCCGGACCACGGAACATGTCATCCTCAGAAACAACGGTCACCCCGTCGCCATACCCCATGTCCGACAAAGGCAGTTCAACCGGCACGGTGCCGGGCAGCTTGCCCACATTCTGGAACGCTTCGCTGTCGAAAACATCCTTTGAGACAGACCAGATTGTCATATCACCGGAAGCCAGGGCCGCCGTCACCCGAGGGTCGGGAAAGGACATCGGCAATACGAATGCATCCGCCGAGCCGTCCTGGATGGTCTTGACCGACTGACCCCAATTCACCTGCACGCCCGTGTAGCCGGAACCCTCTTCCATGCCCGTATTCACTTTGATGAGCAAACGCGCGTTCGTCAGCGCTGCACCGCGCGGCGGGCCATTATAAATTGTTTTGCCTTCGAGGTCATCCCATCCGCCGATATTCGAACTGTCATAGGCGTAAAGCCCCTGAACCGAGACGCGGTAGGTGTAGAGCGCACGAATGTTCTCCGCGAGCTTTGCCCCGTCTTCCGCGCCCACGCTCGCATAGGGGCCAACACCGCGCGACAACATGAATGGCAGGATAAACGGCGCTGCTGCGATGTCCGTTTTACCCTCAGCGACGTTTTGCACCGAGTTCGTCAGGGTTTGCCCAGCGGACACTTGGACGTCAGCGACGCCTTCCTTCGCAGCGGCCTCCGACAGCGAAATGATTGAGATCCCCGGTGTCGTATTGGGTGAAGCGGTTTCGGCTGAGAGAATACTCTGCGCCTGAACCGATGACGCAAAACAGAATGACGCCAGGACCGCGGTAAGCAGTTTGTTTGACATCTATTTTCCTCCCTAGTCATAGATGCTCTTCTTTTATGTCCATGAGCCTTGCATGGATGGCTGCCGCCTGTCACTTATTGAGTGCAAAAAAGTGGATTTTCTTGCCCACATCGTGGGTTTCTCGAAAATTTGGGGGAGTTTATGCCGGACCTGAAACTTTTTGTTGCGCCAAATACCTGCGCACGCGTGCCAACGATTGCGTTGGAAGAGATTGGTGTACCCTTTGAGACCGAACTCGTGCGAACGACCGCCAACCAGCAGAACTCGCCCGAATTCCTCAAGATAAATCCCAAGGGTAAAGTGCCCGCGCTATTGATCGATGGCACACCTTTGACGGAAAACGTCGCCATTCTGACATGGCTGAACGCCAAATACCCGGACGCAAAGCTGCTGCCTGCGACAAGCGATCCGCTTGAGACTGTGAAGCAAACAGCCGACCTCGCCTTCTTTGCGGGCACCGTCCATCCGACGATCACACGGATCGCGATGCCGATAAAGTTCATTGATGACAAAGCGCTTTCCTTCGAAATCATCCGCCCCAAAGGCATTGAAGCGATGATACCCATCATGTCGATGATCAACACCCGACTAGAAACCGGCCCCTGGTGGTACGGGAGCGAGTGGTCGGCCGTTGACGGCTACCTTTATTGGGCATGGGGGCGCATCACCGGGGTTGGGTTCCCGAGCGACGACTTTCCGAACATCCGGCGGCATCAAGACCTCTCCAACGACCGCCCTGCCGTCCAGCGCGCCATGGCGCGTGAGGCAGAGAACATAAAAGTGCTGGAAGCCGAAGGGCTTTACATGGCGCCGCGCTAAGCGAGACGTGACTTGAACGTTCTCTGGATCATGGCCGATCAGCTTCGTTGGGATTATCTCAGCTGCTACGGCGCGCGCCATATTGAGACACCGAATATCGACCGCTTGGCGCGTCAGGGCCTGCGCTTTGACCGCGCATATGTGCAATCCCCAATTTGCGGCCAAAGCCGCATGAGTTTCTACACCGGGCGCTATGTCCGGAGCCACGGGGCAACTTGGAACGGATTTCCCCTACGCGTGGGCGAGCCGACCCTGGGGGATCACCTGCGCGAAATCGGGGTTACCAGCACACTGGTCGGCAAAACCCATATGCGCCCCGATACCGAAGGCATGAAACGTCTCGGCATTGAACCTGAAAGCACCATCGGTGCACTCGTGAGCGAATGTGGTTTCGAAGTGTTTGTCCGCGACGATGGCACCAATGCCGCCACCGATCACAACCGACATGCAGAAGATTACGAAGAATACCTGCGCAGTCATGGCATGGGCGGTGACACACCGTGGGAAGAATGGGCAAATACAGCTATCGGCCCCGACGGCAAAAAGAAATCAGGCTGGCTTCTGGAAACCGCCCCCCTGCCCGCGCGTGTGCCGAAAGAGCATTCAGAAACCGCCTGGCTGACAACGCGCGGTATCGAGTTCATCGAAGCACAAGGCGATGCGCCCTGGCTTTGTCACCTGAGTTATATAAAGCCCCATTGGCCCTACCTCGCTCCGGCCCCGTATAACGACATGTACGCCGCCTCGGACGTTCCGCCTGTGAACCGACGCAAAGGCGAGCACGAACACCCTTTGATGCAAACATGGGCCGACACCCGCATTTGCAAAAGCTTCGCCCGCAACGATGTTCGCGATATTGTCGCCCCGGTTTACATGGGCCTTATCAAGGAGTTGGATGATAATTTGGGGCGGCTCTTTGACTTCCTCGAAAGCAGCGGCCGGATGGATGACACAATGATCGTCTTCTGTTCCGACCACGGCGACAACATGGGCGACCACTGGCTTGGCGAAAAAGATCTGTTTTACGACTGCTCGGCGCGGGTGCCCTTGATAATCTACGATCCGCGCAAAGAGGCCGATCAAACGCGCGGCACGTCGGTAGACAATTTAGTTGAGGGTATCGATCTGGTGCCGACCTTTCTCGAGTTCTTCGGTGGCCCGCCAAAGCCGCACATCCTCGAGGGTCGCTCGCTCGCGCCGTTGCTGCATGGGCAGCCGACAGAGTGGCGCACTCACTGCATCTCCGAATACGATTACGCAACGCGAGATGCGCGCCGCGCGGCCCATGTCGATCAAAACGATGCGCGCCTTGTTATGGTTTTTGACGGCAGGTGGAAATACATCCACGTGGAGACGATGCGTCCGCTCCTTTTTGATTTGGAAACGGATCCGGATGAGCTTCGCGATCTCGGCGCCGACCCTGCCTATGCTGCACAGATTGACCGGATGAGATCGCTCCATTTTGATTGGGCAAGACAGCACCACACACGCATTACCAGACCCACCGAAATCATTGAGAAAATGACCGATGAGCGCGAACCGCAAGGCATATACATCGCCTATTGGGACGAAGAAGAACTGGTGACGGACGGCTTGGAGATGCCACCGCACCTCGCAAAGGGGAGCGATAGCGATCCCTGAACAATTCAATGTCGTCACCGCCCGTTCGCATCACTTAAACGGCGTGACACGATTAAGACCCAAGCAATGTCTTTCGAGCTTCTAAGCCTCGTTTGCGCGGCTTTCGTGCTAGGCGGCGTCCTGAAGGGCGCCACGGGCGTCGGAGCACCGTTCATCGCTGTGCCGTTGATGGCGATCATGGTGAATGTGCCGTTTGCCGTCGCTGTCTTTGTGGTTCCCAACCTTGTCTCGAATGCTTGGCAGGTCTTCAAATATCGATCTGATCTGCCGGAATGGCGCTTTTCCTTGCAGTTTGCCATCGCGGGCGCAGTGGGGGCTTTCATTGGCACCTTTGCCTTGACCTTATTCGCCAGCGGCGTTTTGACGACCACGGTCGCTCTTGTCGTTCTCGCCTACGTTGCCTTTCGGCTCACCACGCCCGGTTGGTCGCTAACATGGGCATCCGCGCGCAGGACCGTCATCCCTTTCGGCGCTTTGGGCGGTGTGTTCCAAGGCGCGATTGGCCTTTCCGCGCCGATATCCGTCACGTTCATGAGCGCAGTGGGGTTAACGCGCGCGCAGTTCATCCCGATCATGTCACTCTACTTTTTGCTTATGGCATTCGTACAATTGCCGACGCAAATCGGCCTTGGGGTGATGACCTGGGAGCGCTTGCTGTATAGCTGCCTCGCCGTGATCCCCCTTCTACTAGGCATGCCAATCGGTGAATATGTGGGAAAACGCGTCTCCAAATCGACATTTGACCGCGTCCTCCTCGGGTTGCTGGTGCTGCTCGCGTTGAGATTGCTGACGCTCGGGATGTTTTAGAAGCGACCTGTCTAAGCCATATTCAGCTTATGTTATGCTCAACTCATAACGGGCGTTTGTACCGACGGTATAACCAAACGCGCCTTCGAGAAGCCGAAAAACCATTTCCGACGCCGGGCCTCTATAACGTCAATTGTCCACTAGCGGTTTCCTTGAACCATTCAACGAACGCGGCGGCGCCCTTCGCCGTTTCATCGAAAGACAGATAATACCCCTCCGTTGCCTTGACAAATGCGTCGTTTATGATTTCCAAAGTGCCCGCCCTCAAAGCATTCGCGACCAAAAGCTCACTTACAAGCGCAATGCCATTTCCGTCTGCAGCCAACTGCAGTGCTAGGCCGTAAGTATCGGTAAGCAGGACGGGCTTGTGCAGGGCGCCGTACTTACGTTGCCAAGCCCCCCATCCGGCGGACGTCCCAACGGTTTCGATGAGTGGCAACTGCCCGAGACCTCCCTTCAACTTCGGGGATTTAACGGCAACCAGACGATTTGGCAGCAATTCCAAAGCGTCGTTGCCTGCTTGTGCCTTGGTTCCAAATCTTATCTCCACATCGGCTTGACGCGTTTTGAAATCATCGGGCCAAACTGCGCTAAGAAGACGCACAGCGATGTCGGGGTTTAGGCTGGAAAACTCGCTCATGCGGGGTGAGATGCACCATTGGGCTACGCTGACCGACGTTGCAATCGTTAGCACGTTTTCGTTCCCGCCCCGGTCAAACGTCGCTGTCGCCGCTTCGAGCGCGCCAAGAGCAGCCGCCACTTGAGGCAACAGCTTTCGGCCTTCATCGGTGAGTGCAAGGCTTCTTGGCTTGCGCACAAAGAGCGACACACCCAAGCGGACTTCCAGCGACTTAACCTGTTGACTAACCGCCGATTGGGTGAGGCCTATCTCTTCTGCCGCGGCCGTAAAACTCAATGTTTGTGCAGCGGCTTCAAAAGAACGAAACCAGGTCAAAGGCGGGACACTGCGGCGCATAGGGGAAGTTACCCATTAGTTTTATTAATGAATAAGCACCCAAATCCTTCATTTGTCAAAAACCAATAGCCCTCGCTACGCTTTTACCGTGTCGCCAGGAATGAAAGTGCAGCTCAAAACCGACGAGATCGGCGCAGTCCTTTGGGCTGCGATGTCAGGGGGCAGACAGCTTCGTATCTGCGACCGCGTCGAAAATCGTGAGTTTGGGCCATGACATGGGCAATCCAGCCGCGGTCTTACATATGTGGAGCGGCCGCAATCACATGTGGTACGGGGGCAAACGCCCTGTTGTTACATGGTGTTGGTCTCCGGGCCGAGGCGTGGGGTGCGCAACTTGGATTGCCTTTAAAAATCACCGCACCCGATATGCCCGGCCATGGGGAAAGCCCGCACAACGTCGAACAGTCGCAGTTGGAGGACTTCGTTCTATCGGCCTTGAAGGTCCTTTCACAACTGGACGCCCCCACTTTCTTAATCGGCCACTCAATGGGGGCCATGTTGGCGCTCGAACTGGCCTGTCGCGCGCCAAGCAGGGTTCGCGCAGTCGCCGCGCTGAATGCCGTGTTCGAACGGTCGACGGACGCCGCGCATGCGGTCCAAAACCGCGCCGCGACATTGGACGGCGCGACACTCCCTGATCAGTCATCAACATTGAAACGCTGGTTCGGGGATGAAACTTCGCCAGAGCGTGACGCCTGTGCCAAGTGGCTCGGGGACATAGACCCATCGGCCTACAAGAACGCATATATGGCTTTTGCCCATAGCAAGATACCGGATCGTAAACAGCTTTCAGAACTACGATGCCCTGCCCTTTTCATGACGGGCAGCGAAGAGCCAAACTCAACGCCAGCCATGTCGGAAGCAATGGCTCAATGCGCGCCGCTCGGGCAATGCAAAATCATCCAAGGCGCGGCGCATATGATGCCAATGACCCATGGAACAGAAGTAAACGCCGCCCTGCTCGCGTTCATCAACAAGGCCGCAAAATGAGCATTCAAACCCGACGCACGCGTCGCGAGGCGTTAAGCAGCAACTGGACCGATGCGATGGTGGTTGCTGCTTCTGCTCAACATGAGGACACCCGGCCTTGCGAAGCGTCTCCTACACATTTCAACCTGAAAAACGCACACGCGACAGCCTGACATAGGAGCACTGTATGGAATTTTCCCTTTTTGCCCATATGGAGCGCCAAAGCACCGACAGCTCCCAAGAAACGCTGCAAGAAGAGTTCATCGAACTGTGCAAAATAGCCGATGATTCCGGTATGCGTGCAGTCTGGACTGGTGAGCATCATGGGATGGACTTCACCATCGCGCCCAACCCGTTAATGTCGCTCGTGAACTTGGCGC
>JBCCPJ010000023.1:0-54794 GCA_039024895.1 Pseudomonadota bacterium
ACTCCGCCATTGAAGCGGTCGTGGATCGCATCGGTCCCGAACGGCATGAACTCTCTCGCGTGGCCAAAGACTTGGGCTCGCTTGCGGTTCTGGTAGCGACCGGCGTCGTTATCTTGACTTGGGGTGCGGCGCTCCTTGACCGTTTTCTGCATTGACCCAATCTGCTTGTAAGGCCAGTTAAGAAGAAAAAGCGGAGCAGTCATGGCCAGTCCAGCGCCATTCTCGCGGTATGAATTTTTGATCGCTTGGCGTTACCTACGCGCGAAGCGCGCCGAAGGCGGCGTCAGCGTCATGACGTGGATTTCGCTGATCGGGATCATGCTTGCTGTGGCTGCCTTGATCATTACTTTGGCCGTTCGGTCCGGTTTCAGGGCTGAGTTTGTGGATACCATCCTCGGCGCTAACGCCCATGTCACCGTGTATTCTGGCGGATATGCCGATGCGAATGGCAACATTTCCAATGCGATCGCCGACTACACGGACTGGGCCGAAGCTCTGGCGAGTGTACCCGGCGTCGTCCGCGCCGCGCCCTTGGTAAAGGGACAGGCGATGGGCGTGTTTAGACGGAAAAACACCGGGCTTGAGGTTTTCGGTATTGAAGCATCGGACCTCGCCGATATCCCGCGCATCGCTGATCCTGAGACCGCTGAAGGCACATTGCAGGATTTCGAAAACGGGATAGCCATCGGCCGCGAGGCCGCGCGCCAGCTTGGCGTAACGGTGGGCGACGTCTTGAGGCTCATCAACCCCAATGGCACCGTAACGGCGTTCGGTACCAGTCCACGGGTCAACGAATATCGGGTCGTCTATATCTTCAATTCCGGGCGGTACGATGTGGACCTGACCCGCGCTTATCTTCCTTTCAAGGAAGCCCAGGTCTATTTCAATAGGGACATCGGCGGCCCAGACGGCGTTGCCGATGAACTCGAAGTGATCGTCGAGAACCCGGAAGCCATCGACAGCCTGACACCCGACCTGCGTGCAGCGGTGGGCGAGCGCGGCCTGTCATGGACTTGGAAACAAAGGGCTGGCGGATTTCTGCGGGCCTTGGAAGTGGAAGACACCGTTATGTTCGTGCTCATGAGCGTGCTGGTTCTGGTGGCCTCCATGAACATCATCAGCGGATTGGTCATGTTGGTGAAGAACAAGGGACGCGATATTGGCATCCTGCGCACCATCGGCCTGACCGAAGGCGCCGTGATGCGCGTGTTCTTTTTGACCGGCGCGCTCGTGGGCACAATCGGGACGACCTTCGGCGTGATCGTCGGTTGTCTTTTCGTTTTCTATTTCGATCCAATCCTCGCCTTGGTGAATGGCGCAGCCGGAGGGGGTGTGTGGGACGCTTCGGTGCGAGGTATTTACCGCCTACCCGCCATCCTTGAGTGGCAGGACGTGCTCAGTGCAGTTTCCCTTTCCCTTGTCCTGAGCTGGGGAATTACACTTTTCCCTGCCCGCCGTGCCGCGCGGATGAACCCGGTTGAGGCACTCCGTTATGAGTGAGGCCTTGCGTCTTGACGCCGTGTCCAAAACCTATAACCGCGGTAGGCCCAACGCGCTGCCTGTTTTGGAGAATGTCGATCTCACGTTGAATGCCGGTGAGCTTGTGGCACTGGTCGCCCCGTCGGGCGCCGGCAAATCGACCCTGTTACACATCGCCGGGCTTCTCGATGGCAGCGATGCGGGAACGGTGCGGATCGGCGGAGATGATATGACCCAAAAGAGTGATGCGGAGCGCACCCGCGTGCGGCGTCAGGATGTCGGGTTCGTCTATCAGTTTCACCATTTGCTGCCCGAGTTCTCCGCCGTTGAAAACGTGATGTTGCCACAATGGGCAAACGCAGTGTCCGAAACAGAGGCGCGCAGTCAGGCCATGTCCCTCCTCACACGCGTGGGCGTCGATCACCGTGCCGAGAACCGACCCGCTGCGCTGTCCGGTGGCGAACAGCAACGGGTTGCGTTTTGCCGAGCGTTGGCGAACCGGCCCAAACTCCTCCTCGCGGATGAACCCACCGGAAACCTCGACCCGGCAACCTCGGATACGGTTTTCGCTGCTCTCATGGACCTTGTGCGGGAAACCGGATTAGCCGCCTTAATAGCAACGCATAACCCCGAGCTCGCAGCGCGCATGGACCGCATTGTGAGATTGGAGCGCGGACAAATTCTGGATGCCAAGGGCGTCGAACAAGGCACCTGAGACTAAAGACATTCGCCGAAGCGCAAAGACCCGGGTCGTTAGGTCGCCTTTTCTGTCTTGGTTCGTCCACCTGATGCCTTGGACACGCGCGCATAAAAAAGGGCGGCACAAAAAGCCCCGCCCTTCTCAAAATTTCTTGACCGATTAGGCCTTCTTGCGACGCTTCATTGCTGCAATGCCGCCAAGACCCGCAAGCAGCATCCAACCAGCGGCTGGAAGTGGTACGGGGTTGACCGGAACCAGCTTCGTGGAAGCGTTGTCTGTGTCCTGAGTAAAGGAGTACAGACCACGGCCCAAACCGCCACCGGCAAGACCGGTGAAGTCCAGCGTCAGCTTAGCGAAGATGTCGCCAACCGGGCTGTCACCTGTCAGAGCAACAATATTCGAGTATGTCGCTGTGACGGTGCCCGAACCGGGTGCCGCAAAGTCGAGACCTGCTGCACTACCGGAAGTGCTTCCGCCTGCAGTCGATGTCGACAGGTCGAACACGGTGTTGCCAGGTACGCCGTCGAGCATCAGAGATGTCAGGAAGGCACCTTGCTTCACGCGCAGCGACCACGAGGTGTTGAAAGAGTCACCACCCAAACCTACCCGGAAGTCCGAGTTGTTGGCCGCACCGCTAGAACCGCCGGTCGCGGCCCATGTTGCGGAGCTCGAACCGTTGGCTGTGACAACCATGCCAACCATATCCGCGCCATCTGTTGCGAAACCGGTTAACGAGTCAGTTGTCAGGACGTTTGAATCGTCCGTCACGAGGTTGACTGTGACCGCATGCGCGGCACCACCCAACATCGTAAGAGTCGCTGCGAGAACCGCACCGACCTTAAGTTTATGGAACTTCATAATATTCCCCTTGAACAGTATTACACGGGTAAAAAACTCTCACCCGACGTTAACCTACCTGAAATTTTGGTAAAAATTAAGCATTTTTTCATATTTTGGGCCGGATTGTTCGCAACATTAGCGCTAAAGAGCTCGCAACCGTGGCACTGTAGCCCATAAGCAACCGCTAAATTACCATAAGTCGCACTGATAGGGTGTTTTGCGCTTCGGGTCCACTAGCATACTCTAAAGCGAGGCCGAAGAGTATCCCTTTGTAAGAAAACCCAAATACCATGTACGGCGGTAAATGACTTCCAGTCTTGGCGCTCGAAATTGGGCATCCGCGCCCGACAGAGTGCTCCACGACGCAAATGTGGCAAATAGGGAACGGAAGCGCGTCGTGTCTACGTGCTCCTCCGAAAAATCCACCCCACATCGCCTCTGATCAACGCGTCCGACCGCCTTTGACTCCCTTAATTTTCAGCCTTGGCAGAATCCCTCAACCTCAGGCTGGTTCGCCCAAGTTATGGTAAAGGGGCAATCCGGAACAAAACAGGCAAGCGGGACGGGAACGGCTACTGTGCCCATCTCTCCGCGCCCAATGGCCGGGATGGTGCCCCGCGAGACGGCGCGTTCGTCACCGGTGCCAAAGGTCACGCGTAGCGCGTCCCCGCCCTCATAGGCGGCCGTGCCATCATTGAGGAACGTGATGTCCAACACATTGACGGCACCTGAATTCCGCCGCTTGCAATAGTCGCCGGGCACACCGCTTTCCGGCACTAGTTTGAGCGACGGTATCTCCGCCGGCACCTCGGTCACAGTAACGCAGGCGGTAAGCGCCAAAACGGCCGCAGCGGCCAACGGGTATTTCATAACTGCCTCCCAGACTTGTGGGTGTAAGCGTAGGCGGGAAGGGCCGGGTTGTCACGGGAGGGCGCGGGACATTGGCGGGATGGTGCTTGTTGGGGTCGCGCGGCGGGACGAACCCCACCATACGCATGATCAGAATAAAGAGCGCGCCATCGCCGGAGCGGGGTCTGGCGATCCCCGCTTTGAGCTATGCACTTAATGGTAGCCAAGACACAGTGTTTGCCGGAGCTGTGCGCTTGTGGGGACCAATCGCCAGACCGCGGGCCGGTCCGGCGATGGCGCGGCGGCTTCGCCTTGTTCCGCGCATTATGGTGTGGTGGTAAGCCGTGAGACGACACGCACAAAAGTGCATCGAACTTGCCAAAAGAAGTCGTCCAGAAAGCTATAGTTTTCAGAATCTGCGAGTTTAGGTACCGAATTCCAAAATAGACGTGTATAGCCCTCTTGCAGCTTCACTGACTGCATTGAGTTCTCAATATGAAACTCCCAATGCGAAATTATTCGATCAACTACTTCAATTGTGTCTTTGGCAATTTTGTCAACAGTGTCTAGCGATGGCGCGACCTTCACTCCCACTAAATTGAACTTCTTCCTATCTCTACTATTCTCCGGCAGCGAATGAGCCAGAAACTCTGTCCGCAAAACGCGCGCTTCAGCAAATTCTTTTGACGCAAGTAGTTTTTGCGAAAGCTCCATCGTTTCAGAAACTGCTTTGCCGAAGCTACTAATTTGCAACCAGTCATCTTCCCAATCAGGATGCGCTGCTCTTCTCGCTATCTCAATTCTTGGGACATTCTCGGCAATGCTTTCAATGGCGCCACAAACTCGTCTTCCATCGTTATCCCAAATTCTATTTACACCTAACAGGATCAGTTGCGCAGAGAAGATTCCAAAGTTTGCAATAGCATTTCCAGAAAAGGAGTCGTTGATCTTCTCGGAATATTCCTCATTTCCTACTATCCCATTGAACCAGCCTTACGGTCTAACGAGTCGGTTCTTTTCTACTCGAAGCCAATCAACATTACTCTGGATGTCATGGGACATGTGGGACACTTTGCAGATGGCACATAGATACCATCTAAACATCTAACTCCTCAACAAATCGCGCGTTTTCCTGAATATACTGGAACCGCAATTCCGGCTTTTTGCCCATCAGGCGCTCGACCAAATCGCCCGTTTCCCCTGGAGAATCCTCATCAATTGTCACGCGAATGAGAGTCCGTGATTTCGGGTCCATTGTCGTTTCTTTCAAATCCTTGGCGTCCATTTCGCCAAGCCCTTTGAACCGCTGAACGTCGATCTTGCCCTTCCCGCCGAGGCCCTTTTCCATCATGCGGTCTTTCTCTGCATCATCGGCGACGTAAATCCGTTTCGCGCCTTGGGTCAGCCGATACAAAGGCGGGCACGCCAAATACAAATGGCCGTGGTCAATTAGGGGGCGCATCTGGGCGAAGAAAAACGTCATCAATAGCGATGCGATATGGGCACCATCCACATCGGCATCGGTCATGATAATGACCTTGTCATAGCGCAGGTCATCCACGTTGAACTTGGTGCCCATGCCCACGCCCAACGCCTCGCACAGGTCATTAATTTCCTGATTTTGGGTGAGCTTCGAAGACGCCGCACCCAGCACGTTCAGGATCTTACCGCGCAAGGGGAGGAGCGCCTGGTTCTCCCGATTGCGCGCGGCCTTGGCCGAACCGCCAGCGCTGTCGCCCTCCACCAGAAAAATCTCCGTGCCGTCCCGGGTCTTGGCGGTGCAATCGGTCAGCTTGCCAGGAAGCCGCAGCTTCTTGGTGGCCGACTTTCGCGCGGTTTCCTTCTCCTGCTTGCGGCGGAGGCGTTCTTCGGCCCGGAGCACCAGAAAGTCGAGGATGGCACCGGCCGATTTGGTATCCGATGCGAGCCAGTTGTCGAAATGGTCCCGTACGGCGCCTTCGACCATCTTTTGCGCATTCTCATTCGATAGCCGGTCCTTGGTCTGACCAACATATTGCGGATCGCGGATGAAAACGCTCACCAGGGCCCTTGCTCCGCCCATTAGATCGTCGCGGGTGATCTGCTTGGCCTTTTTGTTGGCAACGCGTTCACCATAGTCGCGAATGCCCTTCAGGATCGCGGACCAAAACCCCCCTTCATGTGTGCCACCCTCCGGCGTGGGCACCGTGTTACAGTAACTTTGGATGAAGCCATCGCGGGAGGGGGTCCAGTTGATCGCCCAATCAATCTTACCGGGTTCACCGAATTTCTCTTTGAAATCTACCGTGCCCGAGAACGGCGTATCGGCATAGGTCGTTGCCCCCTCCATCCTCGCGCCGAGATACTCCGAAAGACCGCCCGGAAAATGGAACTTGGCCGCCACTGGCGTATCACCGTCCTCAACCGCGCTTTTCCAGCGGATCTCGACGCCTGAGAACAGGTACGCTTTCGACCGCGCCATTGTAAACAGACGCGCGGGTTTGAGCTTGAGAGAGCCGAAAATCTCCGGGTCTGGATGGAAGGTCACCGATGTACCGCGTCGGTTTGGCGCCGCGCCTACTTTTTGCAACTTCGTCTGGGGCACGCCGCGCGCGAACTCCATCGCGACGAGCTCCTTGTTCCGCGCAACTTCGACCCGGAGATGGTCAGAAAGCGCATTAACCACAGAGGACCCAACGCCGTTGAGGCCGCCGGAGGTCTCGTAGTTCTCACCGGTAAATTTCCCGCCCGCGTTCAGGGTGCAAAAGATGATCTCGAGCGCCGATTTCGTCGGGTCTTTGGGGTGCGGATCCGTAGGGATTCCCCGGCCATTGTCCACGATTGTGACACTATGATCGCCGTGGAGCTCGATTTCGATCCAATTGGCATGGCCCGCCACCGCCTCGTCCATGGCATTGTCGATGATTTCCGCCACCATATGGTGCAGCGCCCGATCATCCGTTCCGCCAATATACATGCCCGGCCGCAAGCGGACATGCTCCATGTCTTCCAACACCTGAATAGACGTCGCGTCATAAGTTTTACTGGCTTTTTCGGTCAGAAGATCGTCCGCCATGGTCTGCTCTTTTCGTTGATTTTCTCCAAGATACTCCACCCAAGGGAACTGTTGCAATGGTGCCTCGCAGCCCACTCTTAACGATATGTAAACCAATTGTTTCCAAGTGGTGCAGTCGAGGTTTTTTGCGCGTTTTGCTATGTTACTGAGCGTTAAACATGTAACAGAAGTGAGTAAAATGAAGACCCTTCTTACAACTGCTGCTCTTTGCGTTTTCGCGACGCCGCTACTAGCGGCAACAGTGAATGTCACGAAGTTCAGCAAGGACGCATATCTGGCGTCCACCAGTTCAATTGCCGATGGTGTGTACCAGGGCTTTGAAAACTACAGCGAAGGCAACGTCTCTGACGGTTTCTCGACCAATGTCGGCACGTTCTCGTCGCTCGGCGGCGTAGGTTCGGGTGGCACCGTCACCAAGGCCGACTTTCCAAACAACGACGGCACCAAGCTCGCGCTGCGCGATGGCAACGTCTATGGCCGTGTCAGCACGACAAAGGACCTGACCGGGAACGCTGCGGACGATATGTACCTCGATAGTAATGACACCAAAGGGATCGTTTGGAACGTCATGCTCGCCGGTCAGTCCATGTTCAACCGTCTCGTGTTTACTGTTACGGATGCCGCAGAATTCGGCAACACGATGGAGATCACGACAGCCTACGGTACGACAACCATTTCAAGCTCGGGCGGCAGCAAAAAGCGCCTGGTCGAGATTGATTTCGGTAAAGCCGTCTCTTCGGCTAAAATTACACTCGGCCACTTCAAGGGCAACAACCCACGGACAAACGACGGCTTTTCCGTCGATGATATCACGGTCAGCGCTGTACCGCTGCCGGCATCAGCTTTGTTCCTGTTGGGAGGCCTCGGGGGCCTTGCTGCAATGCGTCGCCGCAAGGGCTAAGAGCTAAGACGATCATCCTTCGTCTTTTGAGCGACCCGGTCCGTGACACGGCCGGGTCGTTTTCTATTTCCCACTGTCACGACGTAAATAGGGCAGCTCTCGGCGGACACGCCCTAGGCTTAGAGCACTGGGCGCGCAACGGAATTGGCAGTGAAAGTTTCAGCTCTTTCTGATCAACCAATATGGCGTTCGATCATTTCCGACCGAAAAGGCGCCCGAAAACACCGGAGACACTTTTCCGCGCCGCATCGCCCGCTTCATCGATATCCTCGAGCACAGGGTCGATACGGCGCATTCGGAAGTTGCGCCAGAGCCGCCAGATGGTGATGCAGATCACCGCAAGTACGGTCAGGAACACGATGTTGAACCAGGGGATCAGCCGCACATCGGTGCTGTCGACCGGGCGCATGGACAGGGCATTCGGGAAGATACCGCCAAAGAGCCAGGTGTTCCGCCATCCATAATGCCGAAGTGCCATCCACTCCGGGTTCGCCTCAGTCGATAAGGAATCCGCAGCTTCCGTCTGCAGATTGGCCGTGTCGAATTTCAGATACGGCGGCCAACCCAATCCGGTATCCTGATTGCGGTAGACCATGACTTCGCCGTCTGCCTTGACCGTCTGGATGAAGAGAACATCCCGCGTCGCCGGTGAATCGGCGGTGGCCCCGCGCGTGTTCTTCCAAAATAGGTCGCCCATACCGCCAAAATCCTGACGTTCTTCGTAAGTGCTGACAATGCGCACAACATCGCGTTGCGGCAGGGTGTAATGCAGAAACGCCCCCAACATCAAAAGCAGCACAATCCGTATGGTCCAACGCATATACGCCATAGCAGGCCTCTCTTGTCCTGTGACGGAGATAGGCGCTCGCCCCACCCAAACGCAAGGGCTTCACAAATCAGCAGAAACAGCGCTACGGTTCCATCGGGGTGATTTGAGGCGTCGATCGCGATGCGCGAGAAGGCATTACCGGTCCTTGTGACGGTCTTGGCAGGTACGTTTACCAATCAGGCCGCAGCCTTCTTTGTCCTCAAATCGGAGGCGGCGCGTCTTGGCATTGATCTCGACCCTCGGGAGACCGACGTGATCAGGGAAGCGCCCGAAGTGCGTTTGGCGCATTACTTCCGACCGGCCATCGTTGCAAAAATTCAAGAGGCGATGGCGGAGGATAACACGACCATCCTGCTGTTTCCGTCGCCCTTGACCGCGCTGCCAACTTTTCCGGTGGAGCAAAGTGAGATGCGGCTCGTTGGGCGCTTTGCCGGATTGGTGGAGCATCCGCTGTGAGACCCGGCCCAACAAACTCGCTTCTGGACGTTGCCGGTTTGAGTATAGGTCAAGCACAGGACGAAACTCTCAAAAGCGGCGTGACCGTTGTGGTCGGCGACACGCCATTCGTTGCGGGCGTCCATGTGATGGGCGGCGCACCTGGCACGCGTGAGACCGACTTATTGGCCCCCAGCGCTATAGTGCCGACCGTAGATGCCCTTGTTCTGTCCGGTGGTTCCGCCTTTGGCCTCGCTGCGGCGGATGGCGTGGTCGAAGGTTTGCGGGCGGAGGGGCGTGGTTTTGAAGCAGCGGGGCACCGTGTGCCAATTGTTCCCGCTGCTATCCTTTTTGATCTAGCCAATGGCGGCGACAAAACGTGGTGCGCCTCCCCCTACTCGACAATAGGGCGCAGGGCCTATGATGCACGCGGTCAGGAAATGCAACTTGGCACCGTGGGCGCAGGCACTGGTGCCACGGTTGCTGATCTTAAGGGCGGGCTTGGCTCTGCGAGCGCCGTGATGGCCTCTGGGGCCACAGTTGCAGCTCTCGTTGTCGTCAATGCGCTTGGGCAGGTGACTGTGAGCGACGGTCCTGAGTTCTGGGCAGCCCCTTTCGAGCAAGGCGATGAGTTCGGCGGTCGCGGTGTATCGACAGAGATCGCACCGCCAGTGCGCATCAAGCTCGACGGTGGCGGCAATACGACCTTGGCGATTGTGGCAACTGACCTGATGCTTGATAAGGCAATGGCGACCCGTATGGCCATCGCCGCCCATGACGGGCTGGCGCGGGCCATTGTGCCATCACACACGCCCATGGATGGCGATCTGGTTTTCAGCGCAGCAACCGGCCATCGCGCCGTGCATGGCGATGACCTGTTATTCTTGGGCCATGTGGCCGCCACAACGCTGGCGCGGGCCGTGGCCCGTGGTGTGTTCCACGCAAGCGCAGCAAAAGGCGACATCCAGCCGACCTGGCAAAGCAAATTTGGCAACGACTGAAAGGCTTTAGCGCCGCAAAATGCAGGTCACCAAGGGCGAACCTGCGCTTCTCAAACCATCAATGACATCGAAATGGTGTCGCCCCGGATCAATGCGCAGGTTGCATGCCCAGGCATCGCGAAGAGCCATAGCTTGGTCGAGAAAAACAGGGCGTTCTTCGGCGCCAACCCAAACTGTGACAGGTATGTCGGGCGCTTCGTGCAAGATAGGGCTTTCCGCTGCCGCCTCCGCCTCGTCTACTTGGAGCGTCTCATTCATACCGATCTCGAGGAACGGGCGCAGATCAGTGAGCGGTGAGATTGGCACGATATGCCCGATCCTCTCACGGATACCCGCATCCAGCACCACATCCCGACAGGCCAGCCGCGCCACAAGATGCCCACCAGCCGAATGCCCCGTTAGACAAATCGGACCGGCGATCATTTGACCGGCAATCTCCGTCGCCCGCGCAATCTCACGTGTCATGTCGCGAATGCGCGCCTCAGGCGCGAGGGTATAGGAGGGCAGCGCAACGGCCCAGCCGATATCAGTCAAACCTTGTGCAAAGTGAGACCAGGTCGCTCGATCAAAGCGGTGCCAATACCCACCATGTACGAACATCGCTAGGCCCTCAGGTTTTCCTGCCGGGTAGAAGATATCCATCTTCTGGCGTTCACCTTGCCCGTAGGCCAGGTTCAATCTGGCCCGTCCAATGGCGGCATATTGCTCCCGAAAGGCGCGGCCCTCATTGGCCCAAATATCGGGGTAAGCCGCGCCATCGGGGATGAAGTCAACATTCGCGAAATCGATATCAGAATACATGGCAGAAAGCCTGTCGCGTTTCCCCAGGAACAACAAGCCTCAACGGAAGTAGTCGCGCGAAACAAGAATCAGCGGCGAACCTAGCGCGGAGTAATGCGAAACAGCCCACCGTTCGGATCGTCGGTCAAAACCAGGAGTGACCCGTCGCGATCCACGTCCACATCTCGGACACGTCCAAGCTCGCCAAGGTACCGCGCCTCACCGGTCACGCGATCACCGTCCATCGTCAGCCGAACAAGCCCGCCCGGTCTAAGGGACGCCGCGATCACATCGCCTTCCCATCCTGCGAAGAGGTCACCCTGATAAAAGGTGAAGTCGCCCGGGGCGATTACCGGATCCCAGTAGTATCGCGGCTGCTCCATCCCTTCCGCCGCGGTGCGCCCGGCCTGCACTGGCGAGCCGTTATAGTTCTCGCCGTAGCTAATGACCGGCCACCCGTAGTTCGCACCGGCTTCGACCCGGTTCAATTCGTCACCGCCCTTGGGTCCGTGCTCCAACGCCCAAAGGTCGCCTGTGCCCGGGTGTAGCGCTGCCCCTTGCGGATTTCGGTGGCCGTAGCTCCAAATGTCATTCAACGCATCACTGTCTTGAGCGAAAGGGTTACTGCCCGGGATGTCACCATCAAGGCCCACGCGTACGACCTTGCCAATCGTGGCGGACAGGTTTTGCGCGGTTTCAGGCGTGCCACGGTCGCCGATGGTGATGTATGCCTGCGCGCCATCGATCACGATCCGTGATCCGAAGTGCTGACCGGAACTCACCGCGGGCCGTTGAACGAAGATTTCGCGCACATCTGTCAAGCGGCTGTTGTCGGCCGAGAGAATGGCCGACACGGCTGTCGTGGCTTGACCACGCCCTGCCGGTGCCGCGAAAGTTAGAAAGACGCGGCGCGACGTGGTGAAATCATCTGCCGCGGCCACATCCAGCAAACCGCCCTGACCCCGCACAGCAATCTCGGGCAGGCCCGTAATCTCCGTCTTTTGGCCTGAGGCGCTGACATGGTTGAACCGACCAACACGCTCGGTCACCAAAAAACCGCCATCCGGTAATATCGCGAGACCCCATGGATGCACGAGACCGGTCGCGACTGGTGTGACATTGAACGCCATGTCCCCGCCGATATCCGGCGCGCGCGTTTGGTTTTCAAAGGCCGGAGCAAATTCGGGCACGTTTTTCGGGCCTTGGGCCACTTGCGCCGTAGCAGGCAGACTGAAGGCAAACAGAAAGGTCAAGGCTCGGATCATGGACGGTCCTCCGTTTGAGGTTTGCCGCACCACAGCCAAACTCCCTCTCCCAAAAAAGAGATAGGAGGAGAAAGCAAACGGCGGCGTCCTCTGAATTTCAAATTGTGCAGCATCTTCGGGCGATAGATAGTCTTCTTCCGCCGTTTCCCAATGGGGTGATGTTCACAACCGGGCGAGACGGCTCGCCGAGAGTCCCGGCTATGCAACGCCGTAAATCTGCGCCAGCCGGTCGACCGCTGCCTCGCCGCTCATTTCTTCGCTTTCGCCAGTACGGCGGGAGGTCAATTCGACCACCCCCTTTTCCAGCCCGCGCGGCCCGACGGTGATCCGCCAGGGGAGACCAATCAAATCCATCGTCGCAAACTTCGCGCCTGCCCGCTCGTCGCGGTCATCGTAGAGCGGTTCAAGTCCGCGCTTTTGCAGCGCCAGTTGAATGCCGTGGCAAGCGGCATCGCAAGCGCTGTCCCCTTGCCGCATGTTCAGGATCCCGGCGTGAAACGGCGTCACACCCTCCGGCCAGATAATGCCCTTATCATCGTGGCTGGCTTCGATAATTGCCCCCAAAAGCCGCGAGACGCCAATCCCATGCGACCCCATATGCACGGGCACCTGATTGCCGTCAGCATCCTGTACCGTGGCACCCATCGTGTCGGAGTACTTTGTGCCGAAATAGAAAATCTGACCCACCTCGATGCCCCGCGCCACCCGGCGACGGTCTTCTGGGACCTCGTTAAACGCGGCTTCGTCATGGGTCTCATCGGTTCGTGCATAGCGCGACGTGAACTCTTCAAGCACGGCCCGGCATTCGGCGTGATCATCGTAATTGATGGCACGCTCACCGAATTTCAGGTCGGTGATCTCGCTGTCATAGAATACTTCAGACTCGCCTGTTTCCGCCAACACAAGAAACTCGTGTGTGTCATCCCCGCCAATGGGACCGCTATCCGCCCGCATGGGAATGGCCTGGAGCCCCATGCGCTCATACGTCCTGAGATAGCTCACCAGATGCCGGTTATAGGCGTGCAGCGCATCCTCTTTGGTGAGGTCGAAATTGTAACCGTCTTTCATCAGGAATTCGCGCCCGCGCATCACGCCAAAACGTGGTCGGATCTCATCGCGGAACTTCCACTGAATATGGTAAAGCGTCAGCGGTAAGTCCTTGTAACTCTTGACATAAGAACGGAAAATATCCGTGATCAGCTCTTCGTTCGTGGGGCCATAAAGCATGTCGCGATCATGCCGGTCGGTGATCCGCAGCATTTCCTGACCGTAGTCGTCATAACGCCCGCTTTCCCGCCAAAGGTCCGCCGATTGCAGGGTCGGCATCAGCATCGGGATATGGCCCGCGCGCACCTGTTCTTCGTGCACGATCTGCTCGATCTTGCGCAGCACTTTGAAGCCCAAGGGCAGCCAGGAATAGATGCCCGCGCTCGCCTGTTTGATCATGCCCGCCCGCAACATATAGCGGTGGCTGACGATCTGCGCTTCCGCAGGCGTTTCCTTCAGGACGGGCAGAAAATAGCGGGAAAGGCGCATGGGTTTGGCTCACGGCAAGGGCGGTTTTGGATGGTCTAGGCGATGCGCCCAGCGCCCGCAAGGCAGGGTGTTTTGGCCGTTCGGTATCGCGTCGGTTTTACGTCGGTATCACGTCGGTGCATCCGCGGTGGACGCGGACGGGGGGAGAGGCGTAGTTTTGGCGGTATGAATGGGTCGATTGATTTGAGACGGCGGGTGTGGAGTGGGTAACCAACAGCATTTGGAGTGGCTTCTGGAAGGCGTCGAGGCGTGGAACGCGCGGCGCGAAAAGGAGCCGTTCGTGCCGGACCTTTCAGGGATGGATGTTCACAGCGCGTTTGAGCGACGTGAACTTTTGAACAGATATGGACGGTTTGTTCTCCCGGGAGCGAACCTCGGAAGAGCAGTCCTTACGGGGTCGAATCTCAGGGGGGCGGACCTCAAATTGGCGAATCTAATAGAGGCAGACCTAAGATGGGCGGACCTCACTGGGGGGGTCCTCGCGGGGGCGAAATTCACAGGGGCAGACCTCAGGGGTGCGGCCCTCAGAGCGGCTGACCTCTTGAGCGCGGATCTCGAGGGGGCAAACCTCACAACCTCGTACTTTAGGATGGGCTTAAAAGATGGCAGCACCGCGAAGTATTCGGACCTTCGCCGCAGTCTCTATCTCCAACAACATCAAATCAACGTGGCGGTGGGCGATACTGGCGTCCTCTTGCCAAAGGGCATAGCGCATCCCCCGCATTGGCCAGATCCTGCCCCGCCGGAACAGGAAGACGCGAAGCCGAAGCCGCCCACGGAACCCGCGCCAGCGCCTGACCCCTTCATCTTCCTCTCCTACGCCTCGGAAGATCGCGACGCCGCCGAGGCCTTGCTGACCTTGCTCAAGGATCAAGGCCTGCCCTTTTGGTGGGACCAGTACATCCTTGGCGATGGCTGGCGGGATCAGATTGCGGAACGGCTGAACGCGGCCAAAGCCGTATTGGCGGTCTGGACCGAGGCTTCCGTCGCCTCGGACGGGGTGCGGGAGGAAGCGGCGATTGCGCAGAAAGCGGGCAAGCTGGTCCATGCTCGGCTGAATGATGCCGCCCTGCCCTATGGGTTCGGCGAAACGCAATGGATCGATTTGCGACGCTGGGACGGGGAGACGAGCCACCCGGATTTTCAGAAACTGCTCCTCTCTCTGCGTACCAAGTTGGACCCGCCAAGTACTGCGGAAAAACGGGCGCGCCGCCGCGCGGGCAGTGCGGTGGAAGCTGTTCGCGACGGCGCGCGCATCACCTTAAAAAATACGCCCGTGAATGTTGCGCCACCGCGCGACGAACCCGTTTTGAAAGCGCAGCGTTTGCAGGCGCTTTGGGTCAATGGGCAAGGCATGCGCGATCTGGCCGAGGAAGATGGGCAGTGTCCGCTGCGGATCAAGCAGGTGCTCGACCATTTTTTGGCGACACCCGCGCGAGACGACCCGGACTGGTTTGTTCTGAGCTTTCGCAACGACCGCCTGCGCGATGGTCTGGCCGAATGCCCAGATCTCGACAAAAGCAATGGCACGTTGCGAACCGGGATATTGGGTCTCATCCAACAGGTCGGAGAGCTTGAGCCGTTCCTCAACCCGGAGCAGCCGGAACCCGACGCGCCGCAGGCGAAACCGGTGCAGCTTGATCCGGAACTGCCGGGCGACCGCTTGGAGGAGGTGGCAGCGCGCCTTTCCGAGCTGAGCGACGCGTTGAGAACGCAAGACGCAAACGACGGCCTGAACGACGGCACGCGGGCACATCTGAGCGATCTGGCCGACGATGGGGCAAACGCCGCTGCCGACAAGAACCACGACCCGGCGGCGGAAGACCGCAATGTGAGCCGCGCACGGCGATCTTTGCAGAAGTTGACCTATGCCCTTGAGACAATCGTCGAAAAAGCGGGCGAGAAAACGATGAAGGCTTTCCTGAACGAGGCGGCGAAGGGGGTGGCCGAACGCTTGAAGCCATTTGCGGAATGGTTAGCCTCCTTCTTCTGACGGGGTCGCCTGCAAAATACCGACGCCCCTTGCATCCCCCCGCACGTAAGGCGACATAGACCCCATGGCATTACCCGTCGAGACACAAGTGAAGTACTGGGGCGTCGCCACGGCGGTGTTCGTGTTGATCATGTGGGCCCTTGGCAATGTCATCCTGCCCTTTGTCCTTGGGGCGGCGCTTGCCTATTGCCTTGATCCTGTTGCCGACTGGCTGGAAAACCACGGTTTTTCAAGAGGTTGGGCAACGGGCACCATTACGTTTTTCGCAATGCTGATCTTCATCGTGGCCGCTCTTCTCATCGTGCCGATGCTTTTGGGACAGGCGGCGGAGCTGATTGAGACGGCACCGGCTATGGTGTCGAACCTTCAGGCGTTTTTGATCGAGCGCTTCCCGGAATTGGGCGACGCAAACTCCACGGTGCGCAAATCGCTCGCCTCGCTCGGCACGACAATACAGTCCCGTGGCGGGGAACTGCTCAACGCCGTATTGGCGAGTTTTTCGGGCCTCGTGAACGTCCTGGTGTTGTTTGTGATCGTGCCGGTCGTCGCGTTCTACCTGCTATACGACTGGGACAATATGGTCGCCAAACTCGATGCCTTACTGCCGCGCGACCACGCCCCTGTTATTCGCAGGCTCGCCCGTCAGATCGACCGTACCATGGCCGGATTTGTGCGAGGCCAAGGAACCGTGTGCTTGATACTTGGCATCTACTACGCCGTTGCGCTGATGGCCGTCGGCTTGAATTTTGGGCTGATCGTTGGATTTATTGCGGGCGCGCTCACGTTCATTCCCTATGTTGGCGCTCTCGTTGGGGGTGTTCTGGCATTGGGGCTCGCGCTCTTTCAATTCTGGGGCGACTGGCTTTGGATCGTTCTTGTCTGGGCCATCTTCCAATCCGGCCAGTTTGTCGAAGGCAATATACTCACGCCGCGTTTGGTTGGCTCCTCCGTCGGCTTGCACCCGGTTTGGCTGATTTTTGCGCTTTCCGCCTTTGGAGCGCTTTTCGGTTTTGTTGGCCTCTTGGTGGCGGTGCCGGTCGCAGCCATGATTGGCGTCTTGGTCCGCTTCGCGATAGAGCAATATAAGCACAGCCGCCTATATAAAGGTTTGGCAGAAAAAGACGCCGAGTAATTTTGCCGACCGCAAAAATGATTGCCCGGTCGCGCATTTGCGAGAGCTAAGGCATGGCACGACAATTGACATTTGACCTTCCGGTGCGCGAAAGCCGGGACCGCGGCGATTTTTTCGTCTCCGACGCGAATGCGCTGGCGGTGGCACGGCTAGACGACCCCGCCACCTGGCCTAATCGCAAACTTGTGCTTGTGGGACCAGCCGGAGCCGGTAAGAGTCACCTTGCCCATGTCTGGGCCGACCAGACCGGGGCGATCCTGAGCCAGCAAGCGGACCTGAGTGCGCTGGACATTCCCGGCATCGCTCAACCCGTTGCACTCGATCTTGGTGATGGGCTTGAGACGACGGTAGAGGAAGCTGTATTCCACCTTCACAACCATCTCGGCACACAAGCGCTCCCGTTTCTCATTGTCGCGCGGACACCGCCTGCGCGCTGGAAGATCGCGCTGCCCGACCTTGAAAGCCGCGTGCAGGCAACAGATACCGTGAAGATCGATGGTCCGGATGACGCGCTTTTGGCCGCCGTCATTGTCAAACTCTTCGCAGATCGCCAACTCACGGTCGCGCCATCTGTGATTGAATGGCTTGTGAACAACATGGACCGCTCTTTTGCTGAGGCGGGGCGAATTGTGCGGGAATTGGACAAGGCAGCCCTGTCGGAAGGGCGCGCCGTCACGCGACCGCTCGCCCAACGTATCTTACGGAAATCGGACGACGTCTGAGCCGTCCCGGCGACACTCCGCTAATTTGACCAATTCAGACCGAACAAACCCACAAAGTTCCGTTTGCGTTAACCTTGCATTTACCAAAGTTCGGCACCCCTTGGCATATGGTTAACGAAGAGTTTGGAATGCGCATTCTGTTGGTTGAAGACGATCTTGTCACCGCACATCAAATTGCAACTGAGATAGAGGAGCACGGGTATATTTGCGACACCGCGTCGAGCACCGCCGAAGCCATGGAGCTGCTGCGCCATTCAACCTATGTGGCCGCGATATTGGACCACTATCTGCAAGGCGAGACGTCGCTGTTCCTTGCTTCACACCTGCGTCTTAGGCACGCTGATACCAAGATTATCACCATCACGGGCTCAGCTTTATTTGCACGCGGCTACGGTATGGACCGGCTGGGGTGCGATTTTCTGTTTCGCAAACCCTTCGCCATCGGTGATCTTATTGAAATCGTGAAATATCTAAGCATAACATCAGAGGGTGTAGACCTGTCGCATGAGCAACTTGGACAGGCAATCGCACGGTAATTTGACACCGGATCAAAGCCGCGCAGGCTGGACAATCCCGCATATTCCGGGTCATACCGTCATTCTCACGTCATAATTGATAGCCACACGGACGCCATGACCGTTGTTACCGATTTTCTAAAAGCGGAGCGGATGCCTGCCATCGCTCTGGCGGAGAAAGATTTCAGCGGTCCTGACCGCTTCATAAACCGCGAGCTAAGCTGGCTGGCCTTCAACTGGCGGGTTCTTGAGGAGGCGCAGAACGCCAAGGTGCCGCTTCTGGAACGGTTGCGCTTCCTGTCTATCTCGGCAACCAACCTTGACGAGTTTTTCACCGTCCGCGTCGCGGGTCTGCGCGAACTGGCCGATGCCGGGAATACAACGCCCGCCGCCGATGGTCTTAGCCCCGCGCAACAGCTCGTTCTTATCAACGAAGACGCAAATCGATTGCTGGCGCATCAACAAGACGTTTGGCGCGCACTCAAGGCGGAGATGGCCGCGGTTGGGCTTGTCCTCGAAACCCGCGAAAGCCTCTCAAAATCGGACAAAACGCATCTGGAGCAGGTTTTTCTGAGCCAGGTGTTTCCCGTACTGTCGCCGCTTGCTTTTGATCCGGCGCACCCGTTCCCGTTTATTGCGAACGAAGGCTATTCGCTGGCACTCGAACTCTCCCGAAAGTCGGACAAACGACCCCTCCGTGCTCTTTTGCCGATCCCGAACCAGATTGATCGGTTCATCGCCCTGCCCGCCTCATCCGGTCACCGGTTTTTGCCGCTCGAAGAACTTCTGCTTCTGCACCTGGACCGGCTTTTCCCAGGCTATCAAATGAGCGGCTTCTGCGCCTTTCGCGTCCTGCGCGATAGCGACCTGGAGCTTGAGGAAGAGGCGGAAGACCTTGTTCGTGAGTTCGAAGTGGCCCTAAAGCGACGCCGCCGCGGCGAGGTTATCCGCCTGACCATGTCATCGGGGGCACCAAAGGGCCTCCGCAGCGTTGTGATGGAAGAGCTGGATATCGACGAAACCGAGATCGTTGAAGTGCCTGGTATGATTGGCCTATCTGACCTTTCAGAACTTGTTCTCGACGACCGCCCCGACCTGCTTTGGCCGCCGTTTCAGCCGCGCGTGCCGGAACGGGTACAAGACCATGACGGCGACATGTTCGCTGCCATTCGCCAAAAAGACATGCTGCTTCACCATCCATATGAAACGTTCGACATGGTCGTGCGCTTCTTGCGGCAAGCGGCAAATGATCCAAACGTCCTCGCGATCAAGCAAACACTCTATCGCACCTCGCGCGACAGCCCGATTGTGTCGGCCCTTTGCGAGGCGGCCGAAGACGGGAAATCCGTCACTGCCCTTGTCGAGCTAAAGGCGCGCTTCGATGAAGCGGCCAACATTCGCCAGTCGCGCCGCTTGGAACGATCCGGCGCCCATGTGGTCTACGGTTTTCTGAACTACAAGACACATGCCAAGATCAGCACCGTGGTACGTCGCGAAAACGGGCAATTGGTGACATACACCCATTTCGGCACGGGCAATTACCACCCTATTACCGCGCGTTTTTACACCGACCTCAGCTTGTTCACTTGCGACGCCGCACTGGGCCGGGATGCGACGAAGGTGTTCAACTACCTTTCGGGCTATGCCGAACCGCAAGAGATGGAAAACCTCGCCATCTCACCGATGATGCTGAAAGACACGCTTCTCGCCCGCATCGCGGAAGAAGCTGAAAACGCCCTCGCGGGCAAACCGGCGGCCATCTGGGCCAAGATGAACTCCCTCATCGAGCCGGACGTGATCGACGCGCTCTATCTCGCAAGCCAGGCTGGCGTGAAGATCGATCTCGTCATCCGTGGAATTTGCGGGTTGCGCCCGGGCGTTAAGGGGCTGAGCGAGAACATCCGCGTCAAATCCATCGTCGGTCGCTTTCTCGAACACTCAAGGATCGTCTGCTTCGGCGCCGGGAATGCGCTGCCAAGCAAGAAAGCCCGGGTCTATATCTCATCCGCCGACTGGATGGGGCGCAACCTGAACAGACGCGTCGAAACGCTGGTGGAATGCACCAATCCCACCGTGAAGGCACAGATTGTCAGTCAGATCATGGCCGCGAATATGGCAGACGCTGCACAAAGCTGGATACTTGGACCCAATGGCACTTACACGCGTGCTGTTGCGCCAGAAGGTGAGATCGCCTTCAATTGCCACAAGTTTTTCGTTGAAAACCCGTCACTCTCAGGACGGGGGTCCGCAGGCGCGAAAGATGTCCCTGCGTTAACACATAGCGAAACCTGACAGCTTTCCATTGCGTTGAACACGGTGCTCATGCAATCTCTCGGCGGGGCAGCCTCGGGGAGACGGCATGGACGGCAATTCCTCTGCGGATACGGAGGATTGGGGACCGTTTGGTCGCCCCCTTTTCAATGATCCGTCATCGCGCGCCCTGTCGCGTGTCGGCGTGGTCGATGTCGGCTCCAACTCCGTGCGCATGGTGGTGTTCGACGGCGCCGCGCGCAGTCCGGCGTATTTCTTCAACGAAAAAGTCATGGCGGGTCTCGGTAATGGCATGGCCGAAACCGGTCGCTTGAACCCCGAGGGGCGCGTCAGAGCGTTACAAGCAATCAAACGATTTCAACGCCTTGCCGAGACTATGGACATCGGGCCGTTGACGGCCGTGGCCACCGCGGCGCTGCGGGAAGCTGAGGACGGTCCCAATTTTCGCGAGGAGGTCATGTGCGAGACCGGTCTCAGCCTCTGGGTCATCGAAGGGGAGGAAGAAGCACGTCTTTCCGCGCAAGGTGTCCTGCTCGGGTGGCCTGGCGCTGACGGGCTGGTATGCGATGTCGGCGGCTCCTCCATGGAACTGGCGGCCCTCACCAAGGGCGA
The DNA here is from genome assembly GCA_039024895.1 of Pseudomonadota bacterium. Taxonomy (GTDB): domain Bacteria; phylum Pseudomonadota; class Alphaproteobacteria; order Rhodobacterales; family Rhodobacteraceae; genus JAJDOD01. The sequence continues at coordinate 20,916 of JBCCPJ010000023.1, forward strand.
AGTCGGTACCTGTCTCTCGTCAAAGCTTGGTCCACAGCGCCTCAAGACCGTTAAAGGCGGCAAAAAGGGCCGGAAGGACGTCATTCAGGCCGGTGTGAAAACCCTCGTTACCGACATGGACCGAAAAGGGGGCCGACTGTACCTCGTCGGCGGATCATGGCGGGCGATTTCCCGGATCGATATGGATCGGCGCGCCTATCCTCTCACAGTGCTCCATGAGTACCGCATGAGCCGAAAAGGCCTTTACGCGACCATCAACCATATCGAGGCAACCTCAGCAGAGGAGTTGCGCGCCCGCACGGGCATCGGCGAAAGCCGTATGGCTCTGGTGCCGCTCGCAGCGCAGGTTCTCAAAGAACTCGTCCGTGCCCTGAAACCGAAGGAGATCATCATCTCCAGCTACGGTATTCGCGAAGGCATGTTGTACGAACAAATGCCGCAACAACTCAAGAACCGCGATCCCTTGATCGAAGCCTGCCGTTTTGCGGAAAGCAAGGATGCCCGCATGCCGGGTTTCGGCCGTCGATTGTTCGAGTTCGTATTGCCCCTCTTCAGGGCGCGCAACGCGCCGCCCAAACGCCTCATCAAAGCCGCGTGCCTGCTCCACGATGTGAGCTGGCGCGCGCATCCCGATTACCGCCACGAGGTGTGCTTCGATGAAGTCACCCGGGCCAATATGGGCGGCATGACCCATGAAGAGCGCGTTTTTCTGGGTGTGGCCCTGCTCCATCGCTACAAGAACTCCCGGGACAATTCTCCGTTTCAGGCGCTATTCGGCATGCTGTCTGATGACGATATCCGGCATGCAGAGATACTCGGAAAGGCAATGCGCTTCGGTGCCATGCTGACCGCGTCCCGGGACGAATCCATGGGCAAGCTGCGCTACTCTCGAAAGCACCAAACCCTGGAATTGCGCCTCTCCCGGCGCACGCGGGATTTGTTTGGCGAAGTTGCCGAAGCGCGCCTGGTATCCCTCGGCTCTGCGCTTGGCGCTGTGAATGTTGATGTGAAAGGGCGCTAAGCCGCTCAGCATCAACTCCAGCCTACTCCCTTGTCCGTCGCACCCGAAGGCTAGAGATGAAATCGTTAAACCTGAATCAAAATCCACTGCCTCTCAATCAGCAAGATGCTGATTTCTAACGCAGATTTTGATGCTGTGTGTTGCAGATTAAAACGATTTCGCTCTAAAGCTCGGTCTCGCCCTCCGGTGCCCCCATCTCTTCCGGGGTCTTCCGGCGGATGATGATGTCACCGTTGGGGAGGATCTCTGGCGGATGATAGGCGTTAATATTATCCACGAAGCCCTGCAAATCCTCTATTGCAGGTTCCATCTCTGCCATGAACCCTTGCATGAACAAGCGCAGCGCTTCCGCCATTAAGTCGCGACCGCGATCCTCTTCAGCGGTCACCGGCATGGCGGTAAGGGCGAATGTCAAAATAAACCACCTCATCCCTGAACCATAACACGAAACGCGCTTCTTCTGTCCAGAAAACCTCGGGGTGAGCGCGAAGCGCGAGGGGCAGCGCCCCTGACCCAAAGAACGTTATGCGCGTCAGCGCGCGATAGGGTCCGGAAGGGAATCCCCAAGATACCTTCTCCAAATAACTATTTTACTTCAAAGGGTTGCATAACAGGCACATGCGCAACACTACATCCGACGCCCTACACACCAAGGCACCATCTCATGATTGCCTTTTGTGCATGCAACCGGTTCTCGGCTTCATCGAAAATAACCGAGTTCGGCCCGTCCATGACGTCGTTCGTGGCCTCCTCACCGCGATGGGCGGGCAAGCAATGCATAAACAACGCATCCGCTTTGGCATGGGCCATCAAGGTGGCGTTGACCTGGTACGGTCGCAACTGGTTGTGGCGCCGTTCCTTCGCGGTCTGACTGTCATGCATCGAAATCCATGTGTCCGTTACAACGAGATCAGCCCCGCTCACAGCCGCATTGGGGTCGCGCTCAATGGTAATGGTGCGCCCTTTCGCTGCGGCGTATTCAAGAACGGCCGCCTCCGGGTCCAGCGTTTCAGGGCCCGAAAAGACCAGATCGAAGCCGATTTGTCCCGCAGCATGGGCGAAACTGGCAAAGACGTTATTGCCGTCGCCGCACCAGACTACCTTTTTATTGGCAATCGGCCCCCGGTTTTCTTCGAAGGTCATCAGGTCCGCCATGATCTGGCAGGGATGCGACCGGTTGGTGAGGCCATTGATAACCGGCACGGTGGCATGTTCCGCCAGTTCAAGAAGAGCCTCCTCCTCATAGGTTCGGATCATGATCAGATCGACATACCGGGACAAAACGCGCGCCGTGTCAGCGATGGTCTCGCCATGGCCAAGCTGCATTTCCGAACCGGTAAGAACAAGCGTGTCGCCACCCATCTGACGAACGCCTACATCGAAGGAAACCCGCGTACGCGTCGACGGCTTTTCAAAGATGAGCGCCACCATCCGCCCGTCAAGCGGCAGACTGTCATCCTTCGCGCCCTTGGGGCGTCCTGCACGGGCCGCTTTCATGCGGTGCGCTTGGTCGAAAATGGCCCGCAGATCCGCGAGTTCGGTCTTATGAATGTCGAGAAAATGGCTCATGGGGCAGGCCTTTATCGGCAAAGATGTATCGGTATCATGTCAGGGATGACGATCAGGCCGCCTTCAAACTGGCAGCCGTCCGATCCAATCGGCTCAACGCTTCGGAGATTTCCTCATCCGTGATGTTAAGCGGCGGCAAAAGACGCACAACATTATCGGCGGCAGGCACCACAATCACCTCGTTGGCAAATCCCGCCTGAACGACCTCTGCGTTGGGCACTTTGCATTTGAGCCCAATCATTAGCCCGCTGCCGCGGACAAGTTCGAACACCTCGGGATGCGCCGCGACGAGACCCTCAAGCTTTTGGCGCAGGGCACCGGCCTTTCGGTTGACCTCGGCGAGGAAGGCGGGCTCGGCGACAATGCGCAAAACCGCATTGCCAACTGCGCAGGCCAGCGGGTTGCCCCCATAGGTGGAGCCATGGGTGCCAAGCGTCATGCCGGATGCCGCCTCCTCCGTGGCAAGCACGGCGCCGAGCGGAAACCCACCGCCAATGCCTTTGGCAATAAGCATGATGTCCGGCGTCACGCCTGCCCATTCATGGGCAAAGAGCCTGCCCGTACGACCAACGCCGCATTGCACCTCGTCAAAGACCAAAAGCGTTCCGGTTTCGTCGCAAAGCTCGCGAAGCGCCTTCAAATACTGGTCGGGAACGGGGAGGATGCCCCCTTCCCCTTGCACGGGCTCTATCATCACGGCGCCGGTCTTTTCGGTGATCGCCTCGCGCAGCGCGTCGAGATCGCCAAAAGGGACTTGGGTGAACCCCGGCAAAAGCGGCCCAAACCCCTTCACCATTTTTTCCGCACCTGACGCGGCAATTGCGGCGGTGGACCGGCCGTGGAACGCGCCGGTGAAGGCGATGATCTCGGCGCGATCTTCGCCCTTATCCGACCAATATTTCCGCGCCATCTTCACCGCCAATTCGCAGGATTCGGTGCCGGAATTGGTGAAAAAGACCGTATCCGCGAAGCTTGCTTCCGTCAGGCGATCCGCCAGTTCCTGTTGCTGCTCGATGTTGTACAGGTTCGAGACATGCCAAAGCGTTTCCGCCTGCTTCGTCAGCGCCGCCGTGAGATCGGGATGCGCATGTCCTAGGACATTAACGGCAATTCCCGCTCCGAGGTCCAAAAAGCGTCGCCCGTCAGCCTCGATCAGCCAGCAACCTTCGCCCTTCACGAAATTCATGGGCGCGCGGGAATAGGTGGGCAGAATGGACGGGATCATCGGGTCATCCTTTTTGAGAGCCAAGAGGTGCCAGCCGGGGCCGGTCAAGTCAACGGGAGTTGGGAAAAGACGTGCGAAAGCGTACGCTGGATCAGCGTCGGCGTCGGAGCGATATGTGCGCAGTAAACGTCATGGGGGCGCGATAGGCGGTTTTCCCGCCCATCGCAAGTGTTTTGCGCGTTGGCTCTATCGTTCTTTCTCAAAGGCGAGCCTTTGGCGGGCAATCGCCTCATTCTTTTCGGACTTCTGATGATCGGCTAGGGCACTGCGCACAAAGTCGATGTGATCCTCGATTGCCTGGCGCGCCGCAGCCGGATCCCGCGCTAGTAAAGCTGCATTGATTGCTCGGTGCTGATCCAACAACGCGGAACGCCGGGTCTTTTGCTGAAACATCACCTTGCGATTGTAGAACACGCCTTCCTGTAACAACTCGAACATCGAGCGCATCATGTGCAACATGACCACGTTATGGCTGGCTTCGATGATGGCGAGGTGGAAGGCGGCATCGAGCTCCGCTTCTTCCGCCCCGTTGCGCTTGTCGGATACCGCCTCCATGCGCAGAAATGCCTCGTTGACCACCGCTAAATCGGTGTCGGACCCAAGCTGCGCTGCCCGTTCTGCGGCCAGCCCCTCCATATCGCGCCGAAAATCGAGATAGTCGAACACCGCTTCGTCATGGGTGCTGAAAAGCCGGGTCAGCCCCGGGGAGAAAGCGGAGCCAAGCACATCGGCAATGAAAATACCGGCATTTGCGCGCGCTACCAACAATCCGGCATTTTGCAAGGCAGACACGGCCTCCCGTAGTGAGGGTCGGGACACGCCCAACCGCTCCGACAATTCCCGCTCCGACGGCAAGCGCTCTCCCGGCCGCAATATGCCGCGCAAGATAAGCAACTCAATCTGCCGCACCACCGCATCGCTGACTTTTTCGGATTGAATTTTCTCAAAGGGCATGGGCTCGGTTTACTCTTTTGAACGCCGTGGCCGCAACTCCCGGTTCAAACCGCCCGGCCCCACAGATCGTAGTCGCTCGCCTCATCGACCTCGACAGAAACGATGTCACCGGGCGCAAGTTCTTGAAACCTCTCATCAATAAAGAGGTTGCCATCAATCTCCGGCGCGTCCGCTTTCGTCCGGCAGGTCGCGGCTTCGCCGTCGACTTCGTCCACGATCACCTCAAGGGTCGTGCCCACTTTGGCCGCCAGCTTGGCGGCACTGATCGCCTGAGCTTTCTCCATGAAGCGGTGCCAACGCTCTTCCTTGATCTCGGCTGGCACATGGTCGGGCAACGCATTTGACCGCGCGCCCGCGACGTTTTCGTATTGAAAACAACCAACCCGGTCCAACTGCGCCTCATCGAGCCAGTCGAGCAACACCTCAAACTCTTCTTCCGTCTCGCCAGGGTAGCCCACGATGAAGGTGGATCGCAGGGCGATCTCCGGACAGATGCGGCGCCAGGCGGCAATCTCTGTCAACGTCTTCTCCGCCGCGGCAGGCCGCGCCATACGTTTCAACGTGGCAGGGTGGGCATGCTGAAACGGCACGTCGAGATAGGGAAGCACCAAACCCTCCGCCATATAGGGCACAAGGTCCCTGATATGCGGGTAGGGATAGATGTAATGCATCCGAACCCACGCGCCCAACTTCCCCAAGGCGCGCGCCAAGGGCAGGATCGGGAATTTCGCCTCACGCTCCCGGATGTCAGTGCCATAGGCGGACGTGTCCTGACTGATGACCAAAAGCTCTTTCACCCCCGCTTCCACCAGCTTTTCCGCTTCGCGCACAACGGCGCGCTCAGGGCGGGACGCGAGTTTGCCGCGCATATCGGGAATGATGCAGAACTTGCAGCTATGGTTGCAGCCTTCCGAAATTTTTAAATAACTATAATGCCTTGGCGTCAGCTTCACACCAGCGGCCGGTAGCAAATCCACAAACGGATCGGGCGCAGGCGGCACCGTTTGATGTACCGCATCAAGCACTTGCTCATATTGCTGCGGGCCCGTCACCGCGAGCACTTTAGGATGCTCACCAGTGATAAAGTCGGGCTCGGCCCCGAGGCAGCCCGTGACAATAACTTTGCCGTTTTCCTGAACCGCTTCGCCAATCGCCTCCAGACTTTCCGCCTTTGCGCTGTCCAAAAACCCGCAGGTGTTGACGATCACTGCGTCCGCCCCGCTGTAGTCCGGGCTGATCGCATAGCCCTCGGCCCGGAGCCGCGTCAAAATTCGTTCGCTGTCCACGAGCGCTTTGGGACACCCAAGGGACACCATTCCGATGGTTGGCTGACCGGCACGGTGCATGTCGGGCAGAGAGGCCTGCGCCAGATCCGGTCGAAGATCGGGAGGGTTAACGCTCATTTATGCCCTGTCGACATGGCAAAGCACATCATGCGGGCAGTCGCAAATGGCAAGGGCTGAGCCCTTCATCAAACGAATGTGTTTGCGCGCCGCGCGGACGACACGGTCTCAGCGCCGCCGATCACGTCGGTTCGACATGGGCTGGAAAGCAACCCCCACATGGGCCTCGCAATAGGGCTTGCCCTGCTGGACGGCTAAACCGCAGAACCAGAAATCTTCCGTCGCTGGATCTCCAATGGGCCACTTGCAGGTTCGCTCGGTCAACTCCATCAGGCTGATGCGCTTGGCCCCTTTTTCAACTTCGCGCACAGTTGCAAGGGCTTCCGGGCTAATTTCATTTGCAGAAGGTTGCGGCGGCAGCGGCTGACCTGCCGGGACAATGGGCTTTCGCGGCGCAACTGTAACTTCAACCACCTTTTCCGTGGGCTTTGGCGACGCTTTCTTTGGGGCTGCTTTCGCGGGTTTCTTCTCCGGCGCGGGGGCCGACGACCCGGCCCTGTTCGACAGACCGAGGCGATGCACCTTACCGATCACCGCGTTCCGGGTCACGCCCCCCAGTTCTTTGGCGATCTGGCTCGCCGATTGGCCTTCCGACCACATCTTCTTAAGAGTTTCGACCCGTTCGTCCGTCCAAGACATAAAAATACCGCCGTTTGCTGCTAGACCTCTATTTTAGTCACTCGACACGCCGTTACAAGCGGCGAGAGGCATGTTGTCACTCAAAGAACACATGGGCCTTCGCCGTCACGCGGCATCGACCATCCCCGCAAGCTTGTCCATCACGCTCGTCAGCGTTTTCAGATAAAGCTCACCTGTCAGTTCGCCTGCCTCATCAAATTCCTTGGCCGCGCCCGCAACCATCATTTCGGGGCCCGTTATCAGCCGCGGCTGAAACGCATTCATCGCAAGCCGCAAAGCATAAAGCGCGCGCGCGCCACCGGCGCGACCGGCGGCGGCTGACATGATCGCCACCGGTTTGTCCTGCCAAGGTTTGTCCGGCGTGCGGCTGACCCAATCCAGCGCATTCTTCAGTCCACCGGGAAGGGACTGGTTATATTCCGGTGTCGAAATGGCAACGGCGTCTGCCGCCTTTATTTGTTCGGTCAAAGCAAGCGTGGCCGGGGGAAGGCCCGTCGCCTCCTCGTCGTCGCCATTGTAGAGCGGCATGGCAATGTCAGCCATCACGGCCTCACCGGACCACAGCCGACCGGCTTCGCGCACCAGCTTCGTATTTAGCGAGTTGGCGCGGAGCGAACCGGAGATCATCAATAGCTGCGGCATGGGCCATCTTCCTTAATTTTGCTGTGGCAGAGGTAGGCGCTCCAACATCTGCGACAAGACTAACGTTTTTGGGCGGCGGGATAGGTCCCGAGAATTCGGAGTTCCGAAGTGAAATACCGCAATTCTTCAAGGGCAAGCTGCACGGCGTGGTCGTCCGGATGACCGTCAATGTCGGAATAAAACTGCGTGGCGGTGAACGAACCATCGACCATATAGCTCTCTAGCTTGGTCATATTGACACCATTCGTCGCAAATCCGCCCATGGCCTTGTAGAGTGCCGCAGGGATGTTGCGCACACGAAAGACGAAAGTCGTCATCATGCGATCCCCCCGGCGCGAGAGGTCGGGTTCGCGAGACATCACAAGAAAACGCGTCGTGTTGTGGTCGGCATCCTCGATATGGCGGGCCAGCACATTGAGACCGTAGACCTCTCCCGCCAGTTCCGACGCCAAAGCGGCACGGGTCGGATCGCCTGCCTCGGCAACTTCGCGCGCCGCGCGGGCGTTGTCGGAGCTTACCCGGCCTGTGATTTTATGCGCCGCAAGAAAGGCCGCGCATTGTGGCAAAAGTACAAGATGGCTGAACGCTTCTTTAACATCGCCAATTGACGCCCCGGGCACTCCCAGAAGGTTGATGTGCACGCGCACAAAGGCCTCATCGATGATATGCAATCCGCTTTCCGGCAACAGACGATGGATATCCGCAACTCGGCCATAGGTCGTGTTTTCGACCGGTAACATCGCCAAATCAGCCTTGCTTTCCCGGACAGCGGCGATGACATCTTCAAACGTGCGGCAGGGAAGAGGCTCCATATCTGGACGGGTTTCCTGGCACGCCTGGTGCGAATAGGCGCCAAGTTCCCCCTGGAACGCGATTTTTCCCATTTCTCCTCCCCTCCCATCCAGCGGCAACAAGGGCGATTGGTCGCGCCTCTTATCCCTTGAAGCCCGGCAATGGAAGCGGATACATAGCAGCATAATTGAGAGTAACTGGACACGCGCATGTTCGACACAATGACCCTGACCAAGCTGACGGGTGGCTTTTGCGGCGCCTTCTTGATCTTTTTGCTAGGCGGTTTCGGTGCTGAGTTTATCTATCACGCGAACGACCATCACGGCGATGATCACCATCAGGCCTACACAATCGACACCGGTGGCGATGATGAAGCAGAGGAAGAGACGATCGAAGTCGCCTTTGCCGATGTCTACGCCGCAGCAGATGTGAGCGAAGGCCCCACTTTGTTCCGCAAGTGTTCCGCCTGTCATAAAGTGGAAGCGGGCGCAAATGGCGCAGGACCGTATCTTCACAACGTCGTCGGGCGTGACGTGGGTGGTGCCTCGGGGTTTAGCGCATATTCCGGCGCATTGAGCGAAGTTGCCGATGTCTGGACACCCGAGAACCTCAACGCCTTCCTCGAAAACCCAAAAGGTTTTGCGAGCGGAACCACCATGAACTTCGCCGGGTTCGATGATGTCGAAGACCGCGCAAACCTCATTGCGTGGCTCGCGACGCAAACCGAATAAATAAGCTTTCAGCAGTTTTGATGGACCCGTCGTATATCTGCGGCGGGTCTTGTGCTTTTGGTTCACAAGGACTTCACCAATCGGTCAGAATGCTGGACGGTCGACAAATCGAAAAGTAGGTACAATTTTAACGTCAACGGCGTAAAACGCGCCGGATCGGATAAGGAGCCCATCGATGCCATCACCCGCGGCCCGCGTTTCTGACCGTTATCTCGCTTGGTACCACCTCCCCGCTGCGGGTCTCATCGGTCTTGTAGCCGCTCTCGCGGCACCGGACGTCGCCAAAGCTGAGGGTCATGAAACGATTATCGTGAGCCATGGCTACAACGAATACGATGAGCTGAAATACTCCCCGGACGATTTGCACCTGGCCTATGTCAATCCCGATGCACCCAAAGGCGGCGAGTTCAGCTTCGCCGTGGTTGGCACATTCGACAGCATGAACCCTTTTGCGACCGGCATTGGCACACCGGGCGTCTGGTCGTCTATCGGCTACGAAGACATGATGATCACCACCGCCGACGAGGTTGGCTCCTACTATTGCCTCCTCTGCACGTCCATCGAGTATCCCGAGAGCCTTGATTGGGTTGAGTTCAAGCTGCGCGAAGATGTGACATTCTCCGATGGACACCCCATGAATGGAGAGGACATCCTCTTCGCCTTCGAACTGCTTCAGGAACAAGGCACCCCGTCCTACGCCGCTTTTGTGCAAGCCAATGTGGAAACCTCGGAACTTGTCGATCCATACACGCTCAAGTTCACATTCAAGGACGAAGCACCGAGGCGTGGGCTTTTGACCACCATAGGGTCTTTGCCGGCCTTTCCGAAGCACTGGTTCGAGGAAACCGGCGCGCGGCTTGACGAAAGCCGTCTCGAAATCGGACCGGGCACCGGGCCTTACGTGCTCGATGAAATGGATGTGGGGCGCAGCATCAGCTACAAACGCAACCCCGACTATTGGGGCAAGGACCACTATTTACAGGTGGGTCGCGCCAACTTTGATACGGTCCGTTTCGAATATTTCGGCGACACAATCGCTGCCTTCGAAGGGTTTAAGGCAGGGGAAGTGACGATGCGGCGCGAAAACAGCTCGCTCAATTGGTCAACGGCCTACGAATTTCCCGCGCTCGAAAAGGGCTGGGTCAAAAAGGAGGCGCTGCCGAGCGGCGCCCTCCCCTCCGCGCGCGGCTTCATCTTCAACATGACCAATGAAAAGCTGGCCGACCGCAATGTGCGGCTCGCCATTGGGCGCATGTTCAACTTCACCTGGACCAATGAAAACCTGCAATACGGCCTGTTTTCGCAGCGTGAAGCGTTCTGGGAAAATGATCGCCTGAAAGCGGTCGGTCTCCCGGAAGGGCGGGAACTTGAATTGCTTGAACCGTTCCGTGATCGACTGCCGGAGGCGATCTTCACCGAAGAGGCTTTCCTGCCCCATGAAAGTGGCAGCCGACCATTGGACCGTCGAAACCTGAGGGCCGCGCTCGCGCTCATGCAGGAGGCGGGCTACGCGCCCGGCGATGATGGCTTGCTCCGTGACGAAAACGGCAGGGTCCTGTCCATCGAGTTCATCGAAGACACCCAATCCATGGACCGGATCATCCTTCCCTATATGGAGAACCTGAAAGCCCTTGGGGTGGATGTGTCGTATAACCGGATCGACCCCGCCCAATACCAAGACCGCACGCAAAACAAGGATTTTGAGATGCGGGACGCGGTGTACGGGGTCGCTTTGGTGGAAAGCTCCGGGCTGGAACAACGGTTTTCCTGCAAGGATCGCGACGACATCTTCAACCCCGCCGGCTACTGCAACCCGGTTGTGGACGAACTGGCGAAGTCCCTGCAAAACGTTGAAACATACGACGAAATGGCCGCGCATATCCGTGCCATCGACCGCATCATGCGATACGACTACTTCGTCATTCCGGTCTGGTACTTGTCGGAAAGCTGGCTCGCCTATTTCGACATGTATGAATACCCGGCGGCGTTACCGCCATACTCAACCGGTTTCCTCGATTTCTGGTGGATCAATCCCGAAAAGGAAGCGGCGTTGAAGGCGGATGGGGCGCTCAACTGATATGGGCGCATATATCCTCAGACGCTTGCTGCTGATCATCCCGACCTTGTTCGGGATCATGCTGATCAACTTCGCGCTCACGCAATTTGTGCCCGGTGGGCCGATTGAGCAAATCCTGGCGCGGCTCGACGGGTCAGGAGACGTTTTCGAGAATATCGCGGGCGGTAGCGGCGATGTGGAAACGGAATCGCTCGATGGAAATGACAGCGGCTATGTCGGCGCGCGCGGTCTGCCAAAGGAGTTTATCGAGGAACTCGAACGCGAGTTTGGTTTTGATAAACCCGCCTATCAACGCTTTTTCGAGATGATGTGGAATTATCTGCGCTTCGACTTCGGGGAGAGTTATTTCCGCTCCATCAGCGTGGTCGATCTGGTGTTGGAAAAGATGCCGGTATCCATATCGCTGGGTCTCTGGTCCACATTGCTGGCCTATCTTATCTCAATCCCGCTGGGCATTCGAAAGGCTGTCCGCGACGGCTCTACTTTCGATACCTGGACCTCCGGTGTCTTGATCGCTGCCTACGCAATCCCGGGGTTTCTGTTTGCGATCATGTTGCTGGTGCTGTTCGCGGGGGGGTCCTATTACCAAATTTTCCCATTGCGTGGTTTGACGTCGGACAATTGGGAGGAGCTTTCCCTCATCGGCAAGGTGCTTGACTACTTCTGGCACCTCGCCTTGCCACTCGCGGCGCTCAGCATCTCCGCTTTCACCTTCTCAACCCTGCTGACGAAGAACAGTTTCCTCGATGAGATATCGAAGCAATATGTCGTCACCGCACGGTCCAAAGGCTTGAGCGAAGCGCGGGTGCTCTACGGGCATGTGTTCCGGAACGCGATGTTGATCGTTATCGCTGGTTTTCCGGCGGCCTTCATCGGCATTTTCTTCGGCGGCTCGCTCATCATCGAGACGATATTCTCCCTCGATGGTCTCGGTCGCCTCGGCTTCGAAGCTGCTGTTGCGCGCGATTATCCAGTGATCTTTGGCACGCTTTTCGCCTTTGGCCTTATGGGGTTGCTGGTCGGTATTATCTCCGACCTCATGTATGTCTTCGTTGATCCCCGGATCGACTTTGAAAAGCGGGAGGTTTGAGCCATGGCCCTTCGTGAAGACATCGCCGAGCCACCGATCACCCACAAGCCGATCCCGGTTGTCGTCCCTGAAAAGGAACGCATGTGGCTTTCACCCCTGAACCAGCGTCGTTGGCGGAACTTTCGCAAAAACCGCCGCGCCTTCTGGTCGCTGATCATCTTCGCCGTGCTGTTCGGTTTGAGCCTGTTCGCTGAGTTCATCGCCAATGACAAACCCATCGTGGTGAAGCACAACGGCGCCTACTACATGCCGATCTTCAACTTCTACCCGGAGACGACCTTTGGTGGCGACCTACCTATCGAGGCGCAATATCAATACGAAGATATCGAGTGCCTTATCGTCACCGGTGGTGTCATTGATTGTTATGACGACCCCGAAGGCATCCTTGAAGAGGTCCGGACAAGTGGCACCGCTCTCGGTGAAGAGGTCAACAAAGGCTGGGTCATCTGGCCGCCGATCCCCTACAAATTCGACACGATTGTTGATATCCAGGGCGCCGCGCCGAGCGCGCCGGATGCAAACAATCTCCTCGGGACCGACGACACGAAACGCGATGTGCTTGCGCGGGTGATCTATGGGTTTCGCCTGTCTATCCTGTTTGCGATCATGGTCACCGTGGCGACCTCCATCATCGGGATCGCGGCAGGGGCTGTGCAAGGCTATTTCGGTGGGTGGCTCGATCTGATTTTTCAGCGCATTCTGGAAATTTGGAGCTCAACGCCGCAACTTTACATCATCATTATCCTGTTCGCGATCCTCGGGCGAAGTTTCTGGTTATTGGTCTTTATCATGATCCTCTTCGGCTGGCCTGCTTTGGTCGGCGTCGTGCGCGCCGAGTTCCTGCGCGCCCGAAACTTTGAATATGTCCGTGCTGCCCGCGCGCTTGGCGTGTCTAACACCACGATCATGTTCCGCCACATGTTGCCCAATGCGATGGTGGCCACCCTGACGCTCTTGCCATTCATCATCACCGGCACCATCGGCACATTGGCGGGGCTCGATTTCCTTGGCTACGGCCTGCCGTCTTCGGCACCGTCGCTGGGTGAGATGACGTTGCAAGCAAAACAGAACCTGCAAGCCCCATGGCTGGCCTTTACCGCGTTCTTCACCTTCGCGATCATGTTGTCGCTACTGGTCTTCATCTTCGAAGGTGTCCGCGACGCGTTCGATCCAAGAAAGACCTTCCAATGATGCGCGGCATATCCGTATCGTCGGATGGCGTCTGCCCATCCACCGAGCGAGCTTTGCTCTCCCGGAGCCCCGCACGGTCTTTCTTGGCCAAGGAAACGGGGACGACATGAGCATCATTCTAAAGGTCCGGGACCTCCATGTCCGGTTCCGCCAGGACGGCGCCGTAACCCATGCCGTCAAAGGCGTGAGCTTTGACGTCACCCAAGGCGAAACGGTGGCCCTTGTAGGGGAAAGCGGCTCCGGCAAGTCGGTAACCGCGCTTTCGACCGTCGATCTTCTTGCGGCAAGCGCTGAAATCGATGGCTCCGTTACCTACGACGGTGCGGAGATGGTTGGTGCCTCCGATGCGGCCCTCCGCAAGGTGCGAGGCAATGACATCAGCTTCATTTTTCAGGAGCCGATGACCTCGCTCAACCCGTTGCATACGCTCGACAAGCAATTGGGTGAGTCGCTTCTGATCCACCAAGGTCTGACCGGCACGGCGGCGGAGGCGCGCATCCTCGAATTGCTGCACGAAGTGGGCATCATCGATCCCGAAAGCCGCCTCAAAAGCTATCCACACCAATTGTCAGGCGGTCAACGCCAGCGCGTGATGATTGCCATGGCGCTCGCCAATAACCCCAAGCTTCTGATTGCCGATGAACCGACCACCGCCCTTGATGTCACCATCCAGGCGCAGATTCTGGAACTCCTGGCCCGCATCCAGAAAGAGCGGGGCATGTCGATGCTCTTTATCACCCATGACCTCGGCATCGTCCGCAAATTCGCCAACCGGGTCAACGTCATGAAAGACGGGGAGATCGTCGAACATGGCGAGACGCAGAAAATCTTCGGCGCACCGGCGCATCCCTATACGCAAAAGCTCCTTTCGGCGGAATCGAGCGGCATTCCCGACCCGGTCCCCGAAGAAGCGGAGACCATCGCCGAAACCGACGCGCTGCGCATCTGGTTCCCGATCCAGCGCGGTCTGCTGAAACGCACCGTTGGTCATGTGAAAGCAGTGAACGCCGCCACATTGAGGGTGCGCGCGGGCGAAACGGTGGGCATTGTTGGCGAAAGCGGGTCTGGGAAGACCACCCTCGCGCTAGCCATCATGCGGCTGATCTCCTCAGAGGGGACGGTAGTATTCCAGGGGCGCAATATCCAAGGACTGCAATCACGCGCGTTACGCCCCATAAGGGCAGAAATGCAGATTGTCTTCCAGGACCCCTATGGCTCGCTTAGCCCGCGCATGACGGTTGAGGAGATCATCTCCGAGGGGTTGACGATCCACAAGGTAGACGCGTCGCGAGCGCCGCGCGAACTGGTGGCGGAAATCATGGCTGAAGTGGGCCTCGACCCGGCCACGATGCACCGTTACCCCCATGAGTTCTCCGGCGGCCAGCGGCAGCGCATCGCGATTGCACGGGCAATGATCCTGCGCCCGAAACTGGTGGTGCTGGATGAACCAACCAGCGCCCTCGATATGACCGTGCAGGTCCAGATCGTGGAGTTGCTGCGGAACCTTCAGAAGAAATACGGGCTGGCCTATCTGTTTATCAGCCACGACCTCAAAGTCGTGCGCGCGTTGAGCCACAAGGTCATCGTGATGAAACGCGGCGATGTGGTGGAGCAGGGCGAGGCGGCGCAGGTGTTTGGAAATCCTTCGTCCGAATATACCCGCACCTTGATGGCCGCTGCGTTCGACGTGGACAGCGTCGGTTAGCGTGCGGTCGCCCTTCGGCTGAGGCCGCACATTGCCAATGCAGAGACCGTTTCCACTTGAAACCGCCTGACCGCGCGGGTTTAAGTGAACGAGCGTTCAGGTCGGAGGTCTGATGGATTTCGCGCTCACAGAAGAACAATCGGCCATTTACGACACGGCTCGCGCTTTCGGCGCAGAGCACATCGCCCCCCATGCACAGACCTGGGACAAGGACGGCACCATCCCGAAATCACTGTGGCGAGAGATTGCCGCACTTGGCTTTGGCGGCATCAATGTGCCGGAGGCCTCGGGCGGTGCCGAGTTGTCGCGCCTCGACGCCAGTCTCATTTTCGAAGCGCTTTCGGAAAGCTGCGCCTCCGTTGCGGCCTTTCTGTCGATCCACAATATGTGCGCGCGCATGCTTGACCAGCACGGCACTGACGCGGTGAAAGACCGCCTTCTGCCTGAGGTGCTCGCGATGGACTGTATCCTGTCCTATTGCCTCACCGAACCTGGCTCTGGTTCCGATTCGGCCGCCCTCAAGACCAAGGCGGCACGCACCAATCAAGGCTGGGCCCTCACCGGCACCAAGGCGTTTATCTCAGGCGGCGGTTATTCCGACGCCTATATCATCATGGCCCGCACAGGCGACGATACGCCCGCCGGCATTTCTGCCCTCCTTGTGGAAGACGGCTCGGACGGGCTGTCTTTTGGCGGGCTGGAGGACAAAATGGGTTGGCGCAGCCAACCGACGCGGCAGGTACAACTCGATGCCTGTCAAATTCCGAGCGAAAACCTCCTTGGCCAGGAAGGTGACGGGTTCAAATACGCGATGGCGGGACTGGACGGCGGGCGGTTGAACATCGCTGCCTGCTCCCTCGGCGCGGCGCAATCGGCGCTCAATAAAGCCACGGCATATGTCAAGGAACGCAAGGCCTTCGGGCGCACCCTTGACCAATTTCAAGCGCTTCAGTTCAAGCTTGCCGAGTGCGAGATCGAACTTCAGGCCGCAAGGACGTTCCTCCGACATGCGGCGTGGGCCAATGATACCGGCCAAGCGGACGCCAGCAAGCGGAGCGCCATGGCGAAAGCCTTCGTCACCGAAGCGGCGTCCCGCGCCGCAGATACCTGCCTGCAACTCCATGGCGGCTACGGGTATCTGGCGGATTACGGCGTTGAGAAGATCGTCCGTGACCTCAGGGTACACCGCATTCTGGAAGGCACCAACGAGATCATGCGCCTGATCGTGGCGCGGAGCCTTCTCGCATGAGCGATCTGACCCTGCAAAAGGTGGGCAAAACCGGCCGGATCACTTTGAACCGGCCGGACGCGCTCAACGCGGTCACCCACGAACAAGTGCGCAAAATCCTTGACATTTTGCCCCGATGGGCCGGGGATGACGATATCCGCATGCTGGTGATCGATGCGACCGGCGACCGGGCGTTCTCCGCTGGCGGTGACCTCATGGGCATCTATGACGCTATGGTGGCGGGCGATTACGACCGGGCACGACAGTTCTGGCGCGACGAATACGCCATGAATGCCGCGCTTTTCCATTTCCCGAAACCGGTGGCCACGTTCCTACAGGGCTTCACGATGGGCGGCGGCGTTGGCGTCGGCTGCCACGGCTCGCACCGGATCGTCGGGGACACCAGCCGCATCGCCATGCCCGAATGCGGCATTGGGTTGGCCCCCGATGTGGGTGGCACGCTCCTCCTTGCCCGCGCGCCCGGTCGTCTGGGCGAATACCTCGGGACAACAGCCTATCGCATGGGTCCGGGCGATGCGATCTTTGCCGGTTTCGCGGATTACTACATTGACCAATCGAAATGGCCTGAGCTGATCGCTACCCTGGAAGACAGTGGCGACTGGACCAAGATTGATGACGCCAGAGACCCCGTGCCGGACGCGCCGCTCGCGGACATGCAAGCGCGCATAGACGCGACTTTCGGCGGCGAAACGCTGCGCGATATCGTCAACGTTTTGCGCGCCGACGAAAGCGATTGGGCACAAGACACGCTCAAAGCCATGGACCGGAACGCGCCCCGCGCCATGGCCGCTGCCATCGAACTGGTCCACCGCGCCCGCGCACGGGACAATATCGAAGCGGCATTGACCCGGGAATATCGGTTCAACCACCGGATTGCGGCGGCGGGCGACTTTCAGGAAGGCATCCGCGCATTGATCGTCGATAAGGACAAACGGCCAAGTTGGGGGGCGGACGCCCCCGAAAGCGCCTCGCAAGCAGAGGTCGCCGCGATGCTCATGCCCCTCGGTCCGGAGGAACTGAATTTGGAGGATGCCAAGTGAAAATCGCTTTCATAGGTCTGGGAAACATGGGGGCGCCCATGGCCCGCAATCTCGCCGCAGCAGGCCATACGGTGACGGGGTTCGATACGGTTGCGCCATGTCCCGAGGGCGTCGTTACAGGGGCAACCGGCAAGGAGGCTGCCACGGACGCCGACGTCGTGATCACGATGCTGCCCGATGGCCCCATCCTGCGCCAGGTTGCCAAGGACGTTATCCCGGCCATGCGAACGGGCGCCGTGTTGCTCGACTGTTCCACCGTTGATGTCGACAGCGCACGTGATGTGGCCGATCAGGCGCGCGCCGCTGGCCTCGACGCGCTCGACGCGCCGGTGTCTGGCGGCATCGGCGGAGCGGAGGCCGGAACGCTCACCTTCATGGTCGGCGGCAGTGACGCGGCGCTTTCCACCGTCGCGCCGCTCTTCGAAATCATGGGACAAAAGGCGGTACATTGCGGTCCGGCAGGCAATGGCCAGGCCGCGAAAATCTGCAACAACATGATCCTCGGTGTAACGATGATAGGGACCTGCGAGGCCTTCGCTCTCGCCGACAAGCTCGGGTTGGATCGCCAAGCCATGTTTGACGTCGTCTCGACCTCCTCCGGGTACAGCTGGACGATGAACGCCTATTGCCCTGCGCCGGGCATCGGGCCGACCTCCCCTGCCGATAACGGCTACACCCCTGGTTTTGCGGCAGAACTCATGTTGAAAGACCTTCGCCTGTCGCAACAAGCCGCGACATCAGCCGATGCAGACACGCCGATGGGCACGCGGGCGACCGAACTCTACGCCGAGTTCGTCGAAACAGAGGATGGCAAAGGCCGCGACTTTTCCGCCATGCTGCCCCGATTTGAAAAGCGCGGGCGGCAGTGAGCATCCATTGGCTCAGTGGTTGGCTGCGACTTTTTTCTCCGGAAAGAAGACCGAGAAAACGGGGATCAACGCGCGGGTAACAAAAGGGATCAACAGAAGACCCAACGCCAATCCGAGAATGCCGTCCAGCGTCGCGGTGACAAGCCACTTCAGGAAGCCACTATCGCCACCGATGGAGGACGCAACGCTCTTGATGGCATCATACGGCCCATACCAACCAAGGTCGTGGAGGCCATGCACGATGATATTGCCACCGACCCAAAGCATCGCCGCCGTCCCAATTGTCGCGATAATGCCCATTAATGTCGGCATGAAACGCACCATGCCACGGCCAAACTGGCGAATGACAGCAGAACTGCCGACCTGGCTAAGCCGCAAACCCACATCGTCCATCTTAACCAGTAGCGCCACAGCCCCATAAACCAGCGCTGTAATGCCGATAGCCACGACCGCGAGCACAAGGCCTTGGTTCAACCGGTTGTCGGTTTCAATGGCGGCGAGGGAAATCGTCATGATCTCGGCGGAAAGGATGAAATCGGTTTTGATAGCACCCTTGACGCGGGTCTCCTCCAAATGGGCCGCGTCCAAATGTTCCGCTTCCTGAGCATGGCTCTCGGCATGGGGTTTGATCCAATGGACGACCTTTTCAGCCCCTTCGAAACAGAGGTAGCAGCCCCCCAACATCAAAAGCGGCGTCACCAACCACGGCAGGAACATGTCCAGCAATAGCGCTGCGGGCAGCAGAATGACCAGTTTGTTGAAAAAGGACGCGCGGGCAATTTTCCATACGATGGGCAATTCGCGCGCAGCGGGCAAACCTGTCACGTATTTCGGGGTGACGGCCGCATCATCGATAACGACGCCAGCCGCCTTAGCGCCAGCTTTCGCGGCGTCGTCCAGAACCGTCGCACCGACCTTGGCCCCGACCTTTGTCGCTTGGGCGGCAATATCGTCGATTTGCGTCGCCGTCAGACGGACAATAGCCGCGACATCGTCCAGAAGTGCCAACAAACCGCTCATGGGTGCTCCGCCCTCAAAAACCGTTGGGCTAGAGGCTTCGCACAGCAAACACTGGCGCACAAGTCCCTGGGCGTTTGGACCCATCTCCTCCCCGCTGCCAATTCGAATTCTCGGACCATACTGAAAATAACGTGGTGTTTCGGTATGCACAGGTCATTTTACACACAGTTCCCGCCATAAACCGCCGAAGTTACTGCCTAAAAAGACAGTTGCTGCGACACCGAAAAATGGCGTTCTTTTGGGTATGGAAGACTGTGTTTGATTGATACTCGATTGATACCTACTGTTGAACAGGACCCGCTTGAGCCGGACTTCGTCGCAAATCCCTTTCCGCGCTACGCCGATTGGCGGGCAAAGGGGGATTTCGTCTTTTGGGCCGAATATGGTCTCCCGGTTGCCACTACGCATTCCGCGGTAACACAAACGTTGCGACACCCTGCCATGGGACGCGCCCGGCCCGGGGCCATGTCCCTTTCGGCGAATGACAGCCTTTCGCCATTCGAGGCCCTCGAACGCCACTCGCTTCTGGAACTCGAACCTCCCGATCACACCCGTCTTCGCCGCTTGGCGCTCAAAGCGTTCACCGGTCCGCTGATCGCGATGATGGCACCCAAGATCAGTCAGTTCGCCGACCAGTTGATCGACGCGTTTCCCGATGGCCCCTTCGACCTTATCGAGCACTTTTCCAAGCCTTTGGCTGCTTTGACCGTCACCGAGTTCCTCGGCGTGGACACCGGCTCAGCGCCACAGCTTCAGGACTGGTCGACCCGCATGGTCGCGATGTATCAAGCGCGGCGCGATGCCACCGTTGAAGCGGATGCCAACGCGGCCGCCGAGGACTTTACGCGGTTCATGGCGAATTTAGTCGAAACGCGGCGGCGCGCGCCCCAACAGGACTTCCTGTCCGAAATGGTTACCGTCCAAAGTACGGGCGGTCTGTCCATTGAGGAACTTATCTCGACGGCAATTCTGCTCCTGAACGCTGGTCATGAGGCAACTGTCCACGCGGTGGGCAACGCAGTTCCTTTGTTGATCGATTTTGAGAACCGGGCGGACGCGCTCAGCATCGACGGCATCACAGGCACGGTGGAGGAATGTTTGCGATACAAACCACCGCTCCACCTGTTCAAGCGCTATGTCTACAAATCGACCAACGTGGATGACGTCACTTTCGATGAGAATGACGAGGTTGCCTGCCTTCTGGCCTCCGCGAGCCACGACGATGCTGTTTGGCCCGATGGCGAGGTGTTCGACCCATTCCGACCGCTAGTGCGCCACCTTGCGTTCGGGTCCGGGCTGCACTCCTGCGTTGGTGCAACCCTTGCGCGTCTGGAAATGAAGATTGGCCTGCCGCTCCTGTTCTCGCGCTGTGGCGACCTCCAGATGACTGAGCCACCCAGGATCGCCAACAAGTACCATTTCCACGGTTACGAAAAACTGATGGTCAAAACTACAAAGGCAGGGCCAGCGTCGATTTGAGCTCCTCCATGGAGAGGAGTGCGGTCACGTTGTAGATATTCACCTCGGAAATAAGCGCTTGATAGAATTCGTCATAGGCGCGTGCATTGCGGACCCGCACTTTTAGGATGTAATCGATATCCCCCGCCAGCCGGTGCGCTTCCAGCACTTCCGGACGTGCGCGCAACGCTTTGAGAAACCGCGCTTGCCACTCCGCCTCATGTTCCGACGTGCGGATGAGCACGAAAAAACAGGCCTCAAAACCAAGCTTTTCCGCATCAAGAACAACGGTTTGGTGACCGATTACACCGCCTTCGCGCATTTTTCGGATACGATTCCAGACCGGGGTCTTCGAGGAGCCGACAATCTTCGCGATATCGTCAAGCGACTGGCTTGCATCCGATTGCAACTCGCGCAGGATTTTCCGGTCTAGATCGTCAAGTCGCACTTCCATTCCGAGCCTCGCAGGATTTACAGGATTCTGTTCTGTCTCCCGGCTTATGGGGAACATTTGTCCTTATCTGCAAGGCCATCCTGCAACAAGGCAGGAAATTGTTCTATATTCGGAACAAACCAGAGAGCTATGTCATATGAAGCACTTTCCCATATTCCTCGCCATCGAAGGGCGGCGCATCGTCGTCAGCGGCGGCGGCGAAGCTGCCATCGCCAAGCTGCGCCTCTTGCTGAAGACGGAAGCGCACCTCACGGTGATCGCCGAAACCGTCGCCCCCGAAATTGCCGCTTGGGAAAGGGAGGGCAAACTCAAGGTTATTCGCCGCGCCCAGGAACCCGGCGATGCGCTCTGCGCCGCGCTATTCTACGCCGCCCACGACGACCGGGAAGAGGATTCGCGGGTGACAAAACTCGCCCAGGCCGATGGCGCACTCACCAATTGGGTCGACAATCTGGGCCAATCGCAATTCATCACGCCCGCCATCGTTGACCGCGACCCTGTCACCGTGGCCATCGGCACCGAAGGCGCGGCCCCGGTCCTGGCGCGGGCCATCAAGGCCGATCTCGAAGAAAAGCTGCCCCGCTCGCTCGGGACGCTGGCCCGCATCGGGAAAGGCTTCCGCAAAGCGGTCGAGGTATTGCCGTTTGGCGCGAAACGGCGTGTGTTCTGGTCGGACTATTACTTCCGCGCCGGACCCCGCGTCTTCGACGAGGGCGGCGAAACAGCCTTGCCCGATACGCTCGCCTCGCTTCTCGATGCCCATCAGCGTAAGGAAGACCAGCCCGGACATGTCACCTTTGTGGGCGCCGGCCCCGGCGATCCGGAGTTGTTGACCGTCAAAGCGCGCAAAACGCTGCATGAGGCCGATGTGGTTATCCACGACCGGCTTGTGCCCCAGGCGATCCTTGAGCTTGCGCGCCGCGAAGCAACGATTCTCGACATGGGAAAAATTGGCTTCGGGCCATCGACACCGCAGGCCGAAATTGACGCGGCCATCGTCGCCCATGCAGCTGAGGGCGCCCATGTGGTCCGTTTGAAATCGGGCGACACCACGATATTCGGCCGCCTCGACGAAGAAATCGAAGCCTGCATAGCCGCTGATGTCGCCTTCACGATCATCCCGGGCATCACATCCGCTTCCGCCGCTGTTGCGACCATCGGTCAGAGCCTGACGCGGCGCGGTCGAAACGGCTCTGTGCGCTTCCTCACGGGCCATGACGTGAAAGGCTTTGCCGATCACGATTGGCGCGCGCTGAGCCGTCCCGGCGAGGTTGCCGCAATCTATATGGGCAAACGCGCTGCACGCTACGTCCAAGGGCGCTTGCTGATGCACGGCACTGACAGCGCAACTCCGATCACACTGGTCGAGAACGCCTCACGACCTGACCAACGCATTGTCGAGACAAGCCTCGCCACATTGGCCGCCGATCTTGACGCTGCCAAGATGGACGGCCCCTGCCTTATCCTGTTCGGCCTCGCACCGCGTAAGGCGGCAGAGACCCTGGCAACCCTGACCGAGGAGATTGCTCTATGAGCCGCCGCCCCTTCACGCCGAAGGTCGTCGCCGCAAACGACCTCCTCGAAGGCGACGCCGTCTGGCTAACCGACGATGATCGCTGGACCCGGGATATGGCGGAAGCAGAATTGATCGAGGATGAAGCCGTCGCCGACGATCGCCTGCTTTTTGCGATTGCGCAGCCGCACGCTGTGGTCGGCGCTTATCTGGTCGATGCGAAACACGGGGACAAGGGCCCGGAACCCGTCCATTTCCGCGAGGCCTTCCGCACGCGCGGCCCTTCCAACTATGCCCATGGCAAGCAAGTAGAGAGCTGAAAAGATGTATCATTACAACGATTTCGATGAAGCTTTCGTCCGCGAGCGCGTGGCCCAGTTCCGCGCGCAAGTAGAGCGGCGTATTGACGGGTCCCTGACCGAGGACGAGTTCAAGCCCCTGCGTTTGATGAACGGCCTCTATCTGCAACTCCACGCCTATATGCTGCGCGTCGCCATCCCCTATGGCACCCTCAACAGCCGCCAGATGCGTCAGTTGGCGATGATCGCCGACCGCTGGGACAAGGGCTACGGGCATTTCACCACGCGTCAGAACATCCAATACAACTGGCCGAAGTTGCAGGATGTACCCGACATGCTAGAAGCGCTGGCCGATGTCGAAATGCACGCCATCCAAACCAGCGGCAACACCATCCGCAACGTAACCGCGGACCACTTCGCAGGTGCCGCAGCCGACGAGATCGCCGACCCGCGCCCCATTGCGGAGCTTGTGCGCCAGTGGTCCACGGACCATCCGGAGTTCCAGTTCCTCCCGCGCAAGTTCAAGATCGCTGTCACCGGCTCACCCAATGACCGGGCCGTGACCAAGGCCCACGACATTGGCCTTCGCATGGTGCGCAACGACGCGGGCGAGCCGGGCTTTGAGGTGCTCGTGGGCGGCGGCCTCGGACGGACACCACTTATCGGCAAAGTGATCCGGGACTTCATCCCGCAGGCCGATTTGCTGCCCTATCTTGAGGCCATCGTCCATGTCTACAACCTCCTTGGACGGCGCGATAACAAATACAAGGCTCGCATCAAAATCACCGTTCAGGAGAACGGGATCGACGTGATCCGCGAAAAGGTCGAAGCACAATTCGAACTTTTGAAACGCGAATGGACGGGGTTTGACCAGGCATTGCTTGCCGAAATCGAACAAGCCTTCGCACCGCCCGTCTTCAAGTCAGCTGCTGTCGACAAGTTCGCGGCACACCGCGACGCCAACCCGGCTTTCCGCGCCTGGAGCGACACCAACCTGAGCGCGCATCGCGACCCCGACCACGCCATTGTCACCGTGTCGATCAAAAAGCACGGCGCCACGCCGGGCGATGCCACTTCCGACCAGATGCGCGCGCTCGCCGACCTGGCCGAACGGCTAGGCTATGATGAATTGCGGATCAGCCACGAGCAAAACGTGATCCTGCCCCATGTCCACAAGTCCGACCTGCCGGAGGTCTATGCCACCCTCCGCAATCACGGGCTGGCCACCGCGAATGTCGGGCTGATTTCCGACATCATCGCCTGCCCCGGCATGGATTACTGCGCGTTGGCGACGGCGCGCTCCATTCCCATTGCGCAGGAAATCGCGACACGGTTTGACGAATTGAAACTCGAACACGAAATCGGCCAACTCAAGATCAAGATTTCGGGCTGCATCAACGCCTGCGGCCACCACCACGTGGGCCATATCGGGATCCTCGGCCTCGACCGGGCGGGGGTTGAAAACTACCAGATCACCCTCGGCGGCGACGGGACCGAGACCGCAAGCATCGGCGAACGCGCCGGGCCCGGTTTCTCAGCCGACGATATCATCCCAGCGATAGAACGGCTCGTCGATGCCTATCTGGCCCATCGCGACACGCCGGAAGAAACGTTCTTGATGGCCTATCGTCGCCTCGGCATGGCACCCTTCAAAGCCGCGCTCTATCCTGAAAAGGAAAAGGCCCATGCCGCTTGAGGCACCACTAGCAGGGCTGGCGGAGCGCGTTGCCGAGTTGAACGCGCGCCATGCCCATGGCTCGGCCACGCGGGTTCTGGAGAATGCCCTTTTCGACCCGTTGGTCGGACAAACCGCCTTGGTATCCTCCTTCGGCGCGGAGAGCGTTGTCCTGTTGCACATGGTCTCCGTCATTGACCGGACAACGCCGGTTCTGTTCCTCGACACGGAAATGCTGTTCCCGGAAACACTGGCCTATCAACGTGACGTTGCCGAGCGGCTCAAGCTGAAAGTTCAGGTCATCAGGCCGGATCGGGATGAGACATTTCTCCACGACCCACAGAACAATCTGCACCTCCACAACCCGGATGCGTGCTGCGCCATCCGCAAGAACGCGCCCCTCGAAAAGGCCCTTGCCCCGCACGATGCATGGATCACCGGACGCAAGCGGTTCCAAGGTGGCCAGCGCACGCGGCTCGATTTCTTTGAAGTCGACACGAACGGCAAGATCAAAATCAACCCGCTCGCCTATTGGACGCCGTCGGACGTGGGCGATTACATTCTCAACAACCGCCTGCCACGCCATCCGCTTTTGGCGAAAGGCTATCCTTCGATTGGATGCGCGCCCTGCACGACGCGCGTGGCAGAAAATGAAGATGCGCGCGCAGGACGTTGGCGCGGCCAGGAAAAAACTGAATGCGGCATCCACTTTGTCAACGGCAAGTCGCTTCGGGCGGAAAGGGCACACCCATGAATATCATTGTCACCGACACGGGCTTTACGCCTGACCAATGGAGCCACGGGTTTGTTCCACTCGACCAGCTTGCGGCCAATGACGACGACCCGGTGCGGGCAATTGACCTGAGACCAGACGCCGATGTCATGGTGCTCCAAGACGACCTGGACCGCATCGATCTGATCCGCATCGACTTTCCAAGCTTCGCCGATGGGCGCGGCTTTTCACTGGCGAGAAACCTGCGCCGCATGGGCTTCGCCGGGCGCCTGCGCGCAAAGGGACATGTTCTGGCGGATCAATACGCCATGGCTCGACGCGCCGGCTTTGACGAGGTAGAGATTGATCAAGATCTCGCAGCCCGCCAGCCCGAAGAACAGTGGCAAGCTCGCGCCGACTGGGAAGCGCATGATTACCAAGCGCGATTGCGCGGTTAAGACGCTTCCCTTGAAACACATCAACGACTAAGAGGAATGCGGCCTCGTGGAGAGACCGCTTATATTCATGAACGATCAAATCGCAGTGACAGATACATCAACCGCCAAGCCCGTAACCCTGCCGGACGCGCAAACCGTGACCTCCGTTCAGCATTGGACGGACCGGCTGTTTTCCTTTCGGGTGACCCGCCCCCAATCGCTTCGCTTTCGCTCCGGCGAGTTCGTGATGATTGGCCTCCTCGGCGATAACGGCAAACCGCTCCTGCGCGCTTATTCCATCGCATCTCCTGCATGGGATGAAGAACTCGAATTCTATTCGATCAAGGTGCCCGACGGCCCCCTGACATCGAAACTGCAACATATCACTGTCGGCGATCAGATCATCCTGCGCCCTAAACCGGTAGGCACACTGGTCCTCGATGCACTGCTGCCCGGCAAACGTCTCTGGTTCTTCGCCACGGGTACTGGACTCGCCCCTTTTGCGTCGCTGATGCGTGATCCGGACACCTATGAGCGCTACGAGCAGATCATCATGATGCACACCTGCCGCGACGTGTCCGAACTCGATTACGGTCGCGAGTTGGTCGACAATATCCGTAGCGACGAAATGCTGGCCGAGTTGATGGGCGAAGGCTTCGCCGACAAGCTCCTCTACTACCCGACCACCACCCGGGAAGAGAGCCCGACCATGGGTCGGATCACGGACAATCTCTTGTCGGGCAAGGCCTTCGCAGACCTTGGTATCGAGGGCATTAACCCGGAAGAAGATCGCGGCATGGTCTGTGGCTCGCTTGCGTTCAACACGGATATGAAAGACGTGCTGGAGAAGTTCGGCCTTGAAGAAGGCGCAAATTCCGACCCCAAGCAATATGTGGTCGAAAAAGCCTTCGTGGGGGACGGCATCTAATCAACCGCCGCCCGAATAAGCACTTGCACAAAAGGGCGACGTACCGGGCGGAAAATCGCTTAACTATTTGTTAAGGATCGGAAAAGTTTTGCATGCGAAACTTTTCCTGTTCTGGATGTGGGTGTCACTCGACCGCCAGCGACACTCGAATATCGGCAAGAACGCGGGGCAGCTCGCCGCGACCCGCTTCGGCAGCGGCGAGTTTCGCCGTTAACCGGTCCTTTTCGCCATAGGCAAGCGGCGAAGCTTCAATGATGTCGCGCACGATTTGACTGTTGAACGTCTCCGGCTGAAGCGCCGACAGGCCAAACGCGGCCGTTGCCAATGCTGATCCGGTCGATCCAACCTGTACCGGCTGGCTGATTTCCATGTTTTCTTTAGCACCACCGCGCGCACTTACACTGCGATCCAAAGCCGCCAATGGCTCCACATCGCCCGCGCGATCCAACTGCACCGTCACGCCAAGCGCGACGGCGATTGTCAGGGTCAGGGTAATCCCGAAAATTAATACTACACGCCCCATTTAAGGTGTCCTTATTGCTCGTACCACAAGCGTTCTTTTAAAGGCTCATTTGGGCGAAGAAAGGTGCTTTGGGCAGCGCTGTAAACCATCGGCCAAAGGCAGCGCATCGCCGCTGAACGCGTCGGCGGATTTCAGTGTATGGGCTTCGGGGAAGAACTTTTTTGCTGGAGCATGACAGTTCTGCAACAGCTCAGAAGTGCGACTGCGCCGCGGATGCACGGCGCAGTCGGTTTTATCAGAGGCCGAGCGCCTCACGGAGCTGACCCATAATCGCTTGAATTTGATCCGGGTTTTGTTCCGCCTGCGAAACAAGTGCCTCCGCCGCCTGCTTTTGCAGCGCGTTGAGGTCTGAGTCGGCCAAGAAGTTCCGTATGGCCTCCGCGTCGAACCCGTCGGGCGTCAGCGCGCTCATGATGTCGCCCCCCGAATCTGTCGCTGCATCTGCCGCGTCGGCGGCTGTGTCGGTTGCCGCATCCGTCGTTGCGTCCGTCGCGGCATCGACTGCATCCCCTGCAGCATCCGTTGCGGCGTCGGCGGCATCACCTGCCGTATCGGTCGCAGCGTCTGCAGCGTCAGTCGCTGTGTCGGTTGCCGCGTCCGTTGCATCCGCGGCCGCGCCGGCCGCGTCCGTAGCAGTATCCGTCACCGCATCCGTCGCATCCGTTGCTGTGTCGGTCGCCGCATCAACCGCATCGCCTGCGGCGTCTGTGGCGCCTTCGACGGCATCCGTGGCCGTTTCCGTCGCCGCGTCTGTTGCAGCATCAACCGCATCCCCCGCGGCGTCGGCCGCGCCGTCACCAGCGTCACCGGCCGCATCGACGGCGCCTTCAACGGCATCGCCCACAGCATCGGTCGCGCCTTCGGTCAGACCAAGAGCGTCACTAGCAGCTTCGCTGGCACCCTCCAGAACACCCTCAACCGCGTCTTCTGCACCGTCGACTGCGTCTTGCACGGCATCGCTGGCTTGGTCGACAGCGTCTTCCACCGCTTCTTCAACATCCGTGACGGCTTCTTCCACTGCGCTTTCGGCTTCTTCAACCGCATCCGCCGCCCCTTCGGCGGCCTCTTCGGTCACTTCTTCAGCGGCGTCGCCCGCTTCTTCAGCGGTTGTGGCGACGGGCGTATCTTCGCCCCCGCCTTGGGTGAAAAACCACGCGGCGGCACCCAGGACGACAATGACGGCTAGTATGAGAAATGGTCTCATGATGAATCCCCTTTTCAGTTCCCGCGATATGTGGGTTGACAGCAAAGGAAGGTCTAGGGGGAAGATTAGCGATTGCGCCTCACCAGCGGAGGTTGGCCCAACCGCAGCGATTATTCGGTAAACTCCCGCCAAAAACGGTTGAAGACGCGGCGATTCCCCCTTATTTTTCAAACTTCGATTGGAATTTACAAAGGAAAGACCACCATCGCTCGCAGACCACACAACGCACCACCCGTGCGTGAAACAGGCCCCCGGGTAAATGATCGTATCCGCGCACCTGAAATCCGGCTCATCGGAGCCGAGGGAGAGAATGTAGGGGTTGTATCACCCGAACGTGCCATGCAAATGGCGGATGAGGCGGGGCTAGACCTCGTTGAAATCTCTCCAAACGCCGCGCCCCCCGTCTGCAAGATCATGGACTTCGGTAAGTTCAAATACGAGCAACAAAAGCGCGAAAGCGAGGCTCGTAAGAAACAAAAAACTATTGAAGTCAAAGAAGTAAAGTTTCGACCCAATACCGATACCCATGATTACGATGTCAAAATGCGCAACGTGACGCGGTTCCTTGAGGCGGGTGACAAGGTAAAAGTCACGCTCCGATTCCGAGGCCGGGAAATGGCGCACCAGAATTTGGGACGTGATTTGCTTCAACGTGTCGCCAAAGACATTGAAGAGATCGGCAAGGTCGAAAACATGCCGAAAATGGAAGGCCGACAGATGGTTATGATGATCGGACCGTCGAAGTAATCAACGCAGGCTCCCGCCCCCCTTCGTCCAGCTGCTTGTTCGTTAACGAAAAATAGTCGTGCAGCCAGATCAAATCTGTTTCGAATTGTGAAACAGAAATCAACGTTTGTCGCCTCAAACTTGCCACAGTTGTCGGGAGCAGCATAATAGCCCGGTCAGTGGGAACGAGTGCTTATGGTAGCGGGGGCTTCGATATCTGCAGAACTCTCCGAGCGGGAATGGCTCGAAGCGCTGCGTCACCTCGGTGATGCACACGGCTCCTTTTCCGAATTAGGCGACGCGCACAGCGCGGTTTTCGTGGAAAAACAGCACAAGGTGTTGTTCGTGGCGTTCGAGACCATTTTTGGTATCCGTTCGGCTAGCGAAACTGGCTTGCCGCTCGCGTTTGACCTTTGTGAGCGCCGCGACTGGTCCCATATGACACTGATTGCCCATACTCAAAGCTGGTTTCGCGACAAAAGTGTCTTCGGCTTCGTTGATCGGTTGATCGATTACGGGTTTTTCGATCAGTTTGATCGGGTGATTTTCTATGGTGCGGGCATGTGCGGCTATGCAGCGGGTGCCTTTTCCGTGGCCGCGCCGGGTGCGACGGTTCTGATGGTCGCGCCACAAGCCACGTTGAGCCGGTCGGTCACCGGGTGGGATGCTCGGTTTCCGTCGGCGCGCCGCATCAGCTTTGGGCGGCGCTATAGCGACGCTTCCCACTTGGTCAGCGCGGCTGAGACAGCCGTGGTCCTGTATGATCCTGACGAAACCGAAGACGCCATGCATGCCAGTCTGTTTCGCAGCGATAACGTTATTCGCCACCGGTATCGCCGGGGGAGCGCCGGCGCGATTGAAACCGATCTGAGATCGCTTTCCCTGATCGCCAGACTCGCGGAACTCGCGGCAGATGGCCAATTGAGTGCCGCGCGCGTCGCAACCGCGCTGCGCGCCCGCCGACGGCATGTGCCCTATCTGAGGGCGCTGTTATCGCGCGTCCTTTCGGAGGAACGCCCTAAACTCACAGTTTGGCTATGCCGCGCGGTACTGGCAAAACAGCCGCTGCCTCGCTTCCGTCACCACCTTGAGCGGGCGGAAGAGCAGTTGGGCGCACAAAACACGGCACGCAACGCCGACATCCAGCCGTCCACGTCTCAGTCGTAGTCGGGCGCGCTCATTGCTCTGAACTTGCCGTAGAGCCGTGGTCCAAGCACCCCGAGCACGAAACCGATGCTTAGCCATATGACGCCGCCGCCCCCGGTGAGCACCGCGACGATGGCTGCGATAAGCAGGCAGAGACTGAGTGTGATCGCCCGCATTTCGACCGGCGTCGGTGCCGGGGCGGGTAGGTATTTCTCGAGCAAAGGACGAAGCTGCGGCTCGATACCCGCGGCGCCCCACCCTGCTGCAATGCCCAATAGAATGGTCCAGATCATGGCTCTACTCCCTCGCGTCCACCCGGCACGTGCATAGCAGATTCGGAAACCGCGTGCAGTCCCTCTGGTCCCGGTCACAGCCTTGGGTTAGACGCGTAGCATGACAACGGAACTCACCTTGCGTTGGCCCGATGACTGGCACCTGCATCTACGCGACGGCGCGATGATGGAGGGGGTGCTGCCGCACTCGGCTCAGGATTTCGCGCGCGCCATCATCATGCCCAACCTGGTGCCCCCTGTGGTGACGGGCGATGACGCCGCCGCCTATCGCGACCGGATACTGGCGGCGCTGCCGGAAGGGATGACCTTCGAGCCCTTGATGACGTTGTACCTGACCGAGACGACCGATCCGAGCGATGTTCGCGCCGCGGCAGCGTCGGGCATCGTGAAAGCTGTGAAGCTCTATCCCGCCGGTGCCACAACGAATTCGGCGAGTGGCGTCCGTAATATCGATCGCGTGCGCCCCGTTCTTGAAACGATGGCCGAGATCGGCCTCCCGCTTTGCGTGCATGGCGAGGTTACCCGCCCGGAGGTTGACATTTTCGACCGCGAAGCCGTGTTTATTGACGAAGTTTTGGACCCCCTCCGCCGCGCCATTCCCGGTTTGCGCGTGGTGATGGAACATATCACCACCGCCGAGGCGGCGGCCTATGCAGCGGATGGTGACGACACCCTTGCGGCGACGATCACCGTGCAGCACCTGATGCTCGACCGGAATGACATGCTCGTGGGTGGGATGCGGCCCCATCTCTATTGCCTGCCCATTTTGAAGCGCGGGACGCATCGCCCGAAATTGGTGGAGGCCGCCACAAGCGCGTCACCGCGTTTTTTCCTGGGCACCGACAGCGCGCCGCATCCGCAGCACAAAAAGGAAGCCGAATGCTGTGCGGCCGGGTGCTTTACCGCGCCGGTTGCACTTGCCTGTTTGGCGGAGGTTTTTGAGGAAGCCGGTGCGCTTCAAGCGCTTGAGGGTTTTGTCAGCGAGCATGGCCCCAAGTTCTATGGCCTGCCCCTGAACGAAGGGACGCTTACCCTGAAGAAAGGAGCGCCCGTCGACTTTCCCAAGTCGATTGCGACCGATGCTGGCCCCGTCACGGTGTTCGATCCGGGCCGTCCTGTGCATTGGCGCGTCGTTTGACCGCCGTGTCGTCAGGATTGTTGGAGCGAGGGGCCGTTACGTGGTGCCGCGGCTTCAATGCGCCCGACCGAAGAACAGTATCACAAGACACAAAGAGAAGGGTTGCGCCATGATCCCGACCAGTTTCCCGAACCGCGAGGAAATCGCCCGTTTAACCGCATCGATGTTGCTGGAAATCGAGGCGGTGCATTTCAGTGCCGACGAGCCATTTGTCTTTGCCTCCGGCCTGCCCTCGCCGGTTTATATCGATTGTCGCAAACTGATTTCCTTCCCGCGCATCCGATCGACTCTGATGGATTTTCTCACCGTCACGGTGATGCGGGATGCGGGGTTCGAGGCGTTCGACAACGTTGCGGGTGGTGAAACGGCGGGCATTCCATTTGCGGCGCTCGTCGCTGAGCGGATGGCCCTGCCGATGACCTATGTCCGGAAGAAGCCGAAGGGCTACGGCCGCAATGCGCGAATCGAAGGGGCCATGTCAGAAGGCGAACGGGTGCTTTTGGTCGAAGACCTGACGACGGATGGTGGCAGCAAAATTTCCTTCGTTGAGGCCATTCGTGAGACAGGTGCGACATGCGGACACACCGCCGTAATCTTCTATTACGGCATCTTTCCCGAAACCATCGAAACCCTGAAAGGCCATGGCGTTAGCCTGCATCATTTATGTACGTGGTGGGACGTTCTGGAGGTCGCTCGGGACGGCGAAAAATTCGACCGTGAGACCCTAAAAGAGGTCGAAAGTTTCCTGCGAGCGCCACGCGCTTGGCAAGACGCGCGTAAAAAATAATTCCTGCCATATGGCACAACATGTTGACGAACGCCTGATCAAAGCCGCAATATGAAGCGGCCAGCACGGTTTACACAGATCGTCCACAGAAATTTCCACATAGACCCGCGGCATCTGTTTGGCCTATGCCATGGGTTATCGGGTTGAAGAACAAAAAAGAGGGACAGGCATGAGCGAGATCGCTCAGATTAGAGCCGTGGGACAGGAAGGCGACGCAGAAGCGCTCCCCCATAACATCGAGGCCGAACAGCAGTTGCTTGGGGCCATTCTGACCAACAACGACACCTATGACCGGGTCGCAAGCGTCATCAATGAAAGCCATTTCTACGACCCCGTTCATGCGCGCATCTACGAGGTTGCCGCAGGCCGGATCGCCAAGAACCAACTGGCGTCGCCGGTCACGCTGAAAGCATTTCTGGAGGACGACCCCGGGCTGAAAGAGCTGGGCGGTCCCGCGTATCTGGTGCGCTTGGCAGGGGCGGCGATCAGTTCGTTTGCGGCGCGCGATTACGCGCAGATGATCTATGATCTGGCAGTCCGGCGAAAGCTGATTGACCTCGGCCGGGATATCGTGAGCCGCGCCGCCAAAGTGGAGGTCGCCAACGAGCCCAAGGAGCAGATCGTCGAGGCGGAACAAGCGCTATACAAGCTTGGCGAAACCGGCACGACCTCATCCGGGTTTCAGAGCTTTCTGAAGGCCGTGACCGATGCGGTGCATGTGGCGAACGCGGCCTATCAGCGGGATGGCGGCTTGGCGGGGATCGCGACCGGCTTGACCGACATGGACAAAAAACTTGGGGGGCTCCACAAATCGGACCTACTGATCCTCGCCGGGCGCCCGTCCATGGGGAAAACGTCGCTGGCCACCAACATCGCGTTTAACATCGCCAAGGCGTACCGCAAAGGCAAGCTCTCCGACGGACAGGAAGGGGCGGTCGATGGCGGCGTGGTGGGTTTCTATTCGTTGGAAATGAGCGCCGAACAGCTTGCGGCCCGCGTTTTGTCAGAAGCAGCCGAAGTGCCGTCGGAGCAAATCCGCCGTGGCGACATGACCGAGCCGGAGTTCCGGCGCTTTGTCGACGCGGCCAAAACGCTTGAAGCTTGTCCGTTGTTCATCGACGATACGCCGGCCCTGCCGATCAGCCAATTGGCCGCCCGCGCGCGCCGGTTAAAGCGCGAGCACGGGCTAGATGTTTTGATCGTCGACTATTTGCAACTCGTGCGTCCCGCGTCAGCAAAAGACAGCCGGGTGAACGAAGTATCCGAAATTACGCAAGGGCTGAAAGCCATCGCCAAAGAGCTGGATATCCCGGTGATTGCCCTGTCGCAATTGTCGCGTCAGGTTGAAAGCCGCGAGGATAAACGGCCT
>JBCCPJ010000024.1:0-54126 GCA_039024895.1 Pseudomonadota bacterium
AATATGGAAATTACCCATCGTAATTATTTTCATTAATGAAAATAATAAGAAATTAAATAACCTATATTTTATTAAGTATGGCGGCGACCCACAGCGCTGCCTGGCCCCTTAAGGTTTGGCGGTAGATCCCAGATCTATACAAAGCAACGGCCCGAGCGAATAGGGTACCGTTCTGCATAGTTTCAAAATCAGCGAGTGTTTGATGCGCGTCTGTGGTGAGCCAGTGTTTTGAGTGCCTTAGACACGCTATATTTGCCTGGTTCCAGCGGCGAAACTGTCCAGATAACAGAGCGCTAAGTCGCTTTGCGCGCGGCTTCCAGCCGCCATTTGAGCCAATGAGATTGCGGGAATGTTGGCGATACAAAACCTGAGGTTCCTGATCGAAGATAACGCGTCCTCCCGCGCCGGAGATGATTTGGTATGCCCACCAGTCGTGCGCGACGGCACTGGATGCGTGATGAAGAGTGTCTTGCAAAAGATCGAGTGCTTGTCGGTTAAATACCATAGTATTACCACCACCGACATTCTGTACGATCGCATTTTTGAAACTGGGGGGCGCTACAAATGTTGGAGATGTTCCGCTTGCCCGCAGCCGGTGGTCGCAGACCATTGTGCGTGCGCAATAGAGTGCGGGCTTTCCAGGGCGCACCGTACGTAAAGCGTCCAATGCAACTTCCAGCTTTTTGGGATACCAGACATCATCTTGGTCACAAAAGGCGGCGTAGGGGACAGAGGGTCCTGCCATTGCAACAAGTGACAAGAAGTTCTGCGCAAAGCCAAGTCTTGGACCGTTCACCAACCAAATCCGTTTGTCTTGTTCACTTTTTGTGAAGTCAGCCGCCACTTTCAGCCAGCCATCGGAGCTTCCGTCATCCGAAAGGATTAGTGACCAGTCTCGGTGGGTTTGTGCAGACAAGCTCTGCAGTTGCTCACCAAGAAACTCAGCTCCGTTGTAGTGCGCCAGCAGGATTGCGACATGATCTCCGTCATAGGTATCGAAAACCGGGCCGACGCCGACGTTGTGGTTAACGAATTCCTTAAGTTTGCGGTTCATTTGTGCAGCAATCCATCTGCATGGCGGGATAGCAGCAATAGAGCGAAACAGAGAAGTGCGAGGCTGACACCGAAAACGAACGTGGGAGACACATAGCTCGCAGTATACGTGTCGTAGAAGGCGTGACGCATCTCCCCGGTGGCATGAAACAGAGGATTGAACCAAAGAATGCTGCGGACACCGCTGGGTACATCTTCGAATAGGAAAAACACGCCTGATATGATGAACAACGGCCGGGAAGCTATAAGCCAAACGCGTTCCCAAGCGGGAAAGGCCAGAAATAGAAACGCGTTCAAAGTGCCAACCGAAAGCGCAAGTAGCGCGACCATACCGAGGGCACGCAGGACGGCGCTAATGTCTGGCAAGGGCTGCGTGTCAATGGCAACCAACATCATACCCAAAACCAGTGCCCCAACGGCGATCTGGGTAAACAGATTCAAGACATATCTAGCGGCGATCACGTCCAGCCAGGTTACTGCGCTAAAACTCAGCAAAGGACGAGAAAACCGAAACGACTGCGCTGTTTTGGAGGACACGTCTTGAAATACCATGTAGGGCAGATATCCGGTGGCATAAAAGAGCGGGAAACTGCTGCCGAGCGATGGCGCCTTGAAAGCGAGCGAAAAGGCGAAGGACAGCAAAGCAATCACTGCCAAAGGCTCTACGACCGCCCAAAGGTAACCGCCGGGGGAACGCCCGTAAGTTGTCGTCATTTCCCGCAAGATAAGTGCCGAGATTGTTCGCCATGCGCGCGAAGGCCGCGGCGAAAGCATGTTATGCGTGGTTATCTGAGCGATCAGTACGCCCCCCGAAAATACCTTGGTCGAAATAGACTAAAGTTCTTTCCATCTTGTGAATGGGGGCGTTATGGCCGTTTCTGAGCCACGCATTCGGTCTGCGCGAATTACGCCGATTCCGGTATCAAAAACGGTCCGAAAACCGAGGCGGCATAGTTGGATTGCCCTGTCTGCGCTCCTTTGGCTTGTCGTGCCCGTCTCCGTCTCAGGCTGGTATCTCTATGGAGTTGCAGCAGAGCAATATGCCTCCACCGTCGGTTTCTCTGTTCGGAAAGAGGAAATCGCTTCGCCGGTCGAACTGTTTGGCGGCATTGCCGATGTAGCGACGAGCGGCAGCTCTGATGCGGATATCCTGCATGCGTTCATTCGAAGCCAGGAAATGGTGACATCGCTTGAGCAACGCTTGGGACTTTCGTCCCTCTTTGCGAAGCCGACCAATGACCCGGTTTTCGCTTACGACCCGGAGGGAACGATTGAAGACCTGCTAGACTATTGGCACAGGATGGTCCGGGTCACTTACGATAATTCGACGGAACTCATCGAAGTGCGCACTTTAGCGTTCACCGCAGAGGACGCTCAAACTATTGCCATCGGTATATTCGAAGAAAGCGTGCGCCTCGTAGAGGAACTCTCGGCCATTGCGCAGGACGACACAATTGCTTTTGCGGCCGCTGAAGTGGAGCGGTCTGTCGAGAGGTTGAAAACAGCCCGTCAGGCCGTAACGGCATTTCGCTCACGGACGCAGATCGTCGATCCAACAGCAGACTTGCAAGGGCAAATGGGGTTGCTGTCCACACTTGAGGGACAATTGGCCGAAGCATTGATCCAAGCGGATCTGCTTAAAGAAAGCACGCGCCTTGATGATCCACGCATCACACAAGCCGAGCTGCGTATCGACGTTATCCAAGCACGGATTGCCGATGAGCGACGCAAGTTAGGCCGCGGCGGTGAGGGCGATGACTATGCAACCAAGTTGGCAGAGTACGAGCGGCTTTCGGTGGAGCGAGAGTTTGCAGAGCAAGCTTACACAGCGGCCCTTGCAACTTACGACCAAGCGCTTGCCGAAGCCCGGCGGAAAAGCCGCTATCTTGCTGCATATATCAAGCCAACGCTCGCGGAAGCCTCTGAATTTCCCAGAAAAGAGGTTCTTTTAGGGCTAGTGGCCTTCTTCCTGCTAACAACCTGGGCCATCGCGATCCTCATCTATTACAGCGTACGGGACAGGCGATGATCCGTCTCAAGAACGTCTCTAAGCTATTCCGGTCGGCTGGGGTTGAAACGCTCGTTGCCGATAGGATCACGATGAACTTTCCCCGTGGGGCCGCAGTAGCAATCCTCGGTCGGAACGGTGCCGGTAAGTCGACGCTTCTAAAGATGATCGCCGGTACGTTGCAGCCGGATAGCGGCGAGATCGAGATCACTGGGACAGTGAGCTGGCCCGTCGGTTTGTCGCAGAGTTTTCACCCTGATTTGACGGGCCTTCAGAATACCCGATTTGTGGCGCGGATTTTTGGGGTCAATAGCGACCAGCTGGTTGAATTCGTGTGTGACTTTTCCGAGTTAAGGGATCATTTCTTCCTGCCGTTTCGGACCTATAGCCAAGGCATGCGGGCAAGGCTTGGTTTTGCGCTTTCGATGGGGATTGGCTTCGATACCTACTTGATCGACGAGGTGACGGCAGTAGGCGATGAGGCTTTTCGGAGGACGTGTGAGGCCGCACTTTCCGAGCGTCTAGCAACTCGGGGCGCTGTGATCGTTTCCCATTCACCCGGGTTTTTACGACGTGTGTGCGACGCGGGCGTTGTGATCGAGGATGGGCGCGCCGCTTGGTTCAATTCGATTGAGGACGCCATCGAAGCGCATCATGCGGCCATGGCCTAGGCTTCCCCGTTTGTAGATTGAACTATGATTTCGCGGGTGCGCCACCTTCAAAAAGATGCGGCTTGTCGTATCTTGGTGGTTCCTCTTGCATTTCGAGGTGCAGGCGGTCGCTGGTCAGTGGGTGCGCCCGCGCAAACTCTTCGTCCACTTCGATACCAAGGCCGGGCGACGTCGGTGCAGTGACGTAGCCATCTTCCACCTGTATCGAGTGATTGATCAGCTTGGCGTGGAAAGGCGTTTCAATCGTTTCCGCAATCAACAGATTGGGTATCGCAACGGCGAGTTGGATATTGGCCGCCCATTCGACGGGCCCGGCATAGAGATGCGGGGCCAGTTGCGCACCCTTGGCTTCTGCGAGGACAGCAATTTTTCGAGCTTCCCAAATGCCTCCCGCGCGTCCTAAAGCAGGCTGAAGGATCGTTGCGCCTGCCGCCAACGCCGCTGCAAATTCAGCTTTTGTTGTGAGCCGTTCGCCGGTTGCAATGGGCACGGAGGAGGCGGATGCCACCCGCGCCAGCCCTGTCAGATCGTCCGGTGGTACGGGCTCTTCGAACCACAGCGGATCGTAGGGTGCGATGACTTCTGCCATTCGGATTGCGCCAGCGGCAGTGAATTGGCCGTGGGTTCCGAAAAGGAGATCTGCGCGCGGGCCAACCGCCTTGCGCAGGGTGTCGCAAAATCGCCTGGAGGCGTCCAAATCAAAGCCGGACGGCTGATGTCCGCCGCGGATTGTGTAAGGCCCGGCCGGGTCGAATTTCACGCCTGTATACCCGCGGTTCACTAAATCGAGCGCTGCTTCCGCCGCCATATCTGCATCACCCCAGAAAGCAGGTAGCGCGTGATGTTCCATGGGATACAAATAGGAATAGCAGCGGATGCGGTCGTTCATCTGCCCACCGAGCAAGGCCCAGACAGGCCGATCACGGTCCTTTCCGAGAATGTCCCAGCACGCGATCTCAAGGCCCGAAAAGGCACCCATGACAGTAAGATCGGGGCGCTGTGTGAATCCGCTGGAATAGGCGCGCCGAAACATCAACTCTAAATTTTCGGGGTTCTCGCCTGCCATGTGACGCTCGAACACGTCGCGTATCACCGCTTGCATCGCCTTAGGTCCGACGCTTGAGGCATAGCACTCTCCCCAGCCGATTATCCCGGTGTCTGTGGTGAGTTTTACGAGGACCCAATAACGACCGCCCCAACCGGGCGCTGGCGGAGAGACGATGATGACATCTAGATCGGCAAGTTTCATGCGATGACTATTTTGATCGAACTTCGTACTGTCAAACACGATCCTTAAGGGATGTCCGCGTCTGAAGCGGCACTCAGGTCGCTTTTGACCGCTCAGGCGACAAGAATACAATCATGCACGCCAACATGAGTACCATCGACACAAGAAATGGGGCACCCGGAAGGAAGACGGGTGCGCCTTCCTCCGTAAAGCGGGCGAAGACGTAAGTCATCATCAACGGTGAAATAATGGTCGCTACTGCCCCGGCGGACGCAAGCACACCTTGAAGCTCGCCTTGGCTGTCATCTGGCGCTTGGCGCGACATTATCCCCTGTATTGCAGGGGTGACCACTGCGCCGAGAGCTGTCAACGGCGTCAGGATCAGGGCAAGCGCTGCATTCGTCACGAGCGCTAAGGCCAGAAATGCGAAAGTATTGAAAATCAGACCGTAGATCACCGTTCCTCGTTCGCCAAGGAAACGAAGGATCACACGGATCAAGCCGCCTTGCACAATCGCCATGGAGACCCCGAATGCGGCAAGAGATAAACCTATCATGCCTTCACTCCAGCCGAACCGTGCCGTTGTGAAATAGGCCCAAACAGCCGGGTATACGAAAAAGGCGACTTGATAGAGAAAGAACAACGCGAGTGGGCGTTGCAGGGCAGGGTTCCGCCCGACATTGCTAAAGGCACCAAAGGGGTTTGTGCGCGCCCAGGTCAATGGCCGCCGCGTTCGGTCCGTCACGGTTTCCGGCATGACAAAATAGCCGAGTACCATGTTTAGGGCAGCGAGGGCTGCAGCCGCATAGAACGGTGCGCGTGTCCCATATTCGCCAAGAACGCCGCCAATCACTGGGCCCAAGACAAAGCCAATGCCGAAAGCTGCCCCCACCAGACCGAAACGTGCCGCTTTCTCTTCCGGCTTAGAGATATCTGCAATTGCAGCGGTTGCAGCGGATTGAGTTGCCGCTGTGATACCGGCCACAATCCGCGCGAGGAATAAGAGCCAAAACGCC
Source organism: Pseudomonadota bacterium (assembly GCA_039024895.1). Classification (GTDB taxonomy): domain Bacteria; phylum Pseudomonadota; class Alphaproteobacteria; order Rhodobacterales; family Rhodobacteraceae; genus JAJDOD01. The sequence continues at coordinate 5,977 of JBCCPJ010000024.1, forward strand.
TGTGCCAGTGCCATCACGAAGTAATCAAGCGCCATCACCAGAAGTGAGATCAAAAGAACCGGTCGCCGCCCGAACCGGTCAGACAAAGCGCCAATGATTGGACTGAAAACGAACTGCATGACAGCAAACACCGTTGTCAGCGCTCCGCCCCATAATGCCGCTTGCGACAGTGGAATGTCGCCAATCTCCTGCAAAAGAGCGGGCATGACGGGCAAGATGAGCCCAATGCCCATGGAGTCGATGACCACCGTTGTCAGGATAAATCCAAGTGTAAGCCGCATGGATAACGCATAAAGCGGCTTCAGCAGGCGCGATAGGGGGCTTAAGCAATTTAAGCCGGGTAGCGTCTATGGATACGCGATGCCATCCAAGATGTCTGCAAGCCCTTGTGGGTCCGACAGAAACGGTGAGTGTCCGGTTGCCATCTCGTGTATGTGCGACCACCCTGCCGAAACACGTCTTTGATAGTCGGGAAATATGACGCGGTCGTTCGTGCACCGGATATAGTGTCGCTCAATCTCTGGTGGGATGAATTCCATTACCTCTGTCATGACGGCGATCGGTTGCGGCGTGAGCCGCGCAAGGGCCCATGACTGATCCTCGGCTGAACAGTCCGAGTAAAAAATGGGTCCGGCCTTCTCCGGTACGACATGTGTGACGCCTGCTGGACGGTCGACCGTCTGCGCTGCCGACACCTCGGGGCTTATGGCCTCAGCTCTAAAGTCGGTAAAGGCTTGGTTTGGACGTGGCAGTAAGGCGCAGAGATACACCAAAGCGCGCGGTCCCTTGGGTGCTTCGCTCGCGGCCAAGGTGATGGGAAATCCGCCGAAGGAATGGCCAAGCAGGATGGTATCGGGTCGGATGTATTCTTGGACGCGGGCCACGTAGTCTGCCAATTGGACATCCGCACGCGGTGTCTCATCGGCGCCATGTCCCGGCAGGTCGATGGCACTAACCTCGTGTCCCTTGGCTTGCAGCAAATGTTCGATTTTTGCCCAACACCACGCCCCATGGGACGCGCCGTGTATCAGAAGAAAATGCGCCATGTCAGACGTATGCGTACCTTTTTTGCATACGTTTGCAAAGACCTGTTTTACGGACGTGAATGACCATTCGCATTCAGGAAATCAGTCAGGATTTCGGCGAAACGTTCAGGCGCTTCGACCATCGGAAGGTGGCCCGCGCCGCGGATAAGTTCAAATTTTGAGCCTTTCACAAGAGCAGCCGTTTCCCGCACAAGGTCCGGTGGTGTCGAACCATCCTCGCTCCCGGCTATGGCAAGTGTGGGAAGGGTAAGTGATGCTGTTGTTTCATAGAAATCCGTGTTCGCAATTGCCGACGAGCAGCCAATGTAACCCTCGCTAGGTGTCCGCGTCAGCATCGCATTCCACGCAACAAGTTCCGGCTTTGAACGAAACTTCGCCGAAAACCAACGTTCCAACGTTGCGGGCGCTAAGGCTTCTATCCCACCAGCCTTCACGGCTTCGATGCGGTCCGCCCACATTTCCTTCGTACCGATTTTTGCGCCAGTGTTCGAAAGCACCATGGCCCGCACCTGATCCATGCGTTTCACAGCCAGACCCTGGGCAATCAAGCCACCAATTGAGCAACCCACGACCACGGCATCGCGTATCTCAAGATGATCGAGCAATTTAGCCAAGTCGCCAACCAGCGTGCCCATTGAATAGGGGGCTTCCGGACAGCCCGAGAGCCCATGTCCCCGCTTGTCGTACCTGATGAAGCGCAAGCCCATCGGGAGCAGCGGCAGGATCTTATCCCAAAGCCGGTAGTCGGTTCCGAGCGAGTTCACGAAGACGACGGGCGCACCGTTCTCGGCGCCGTCAATCCGGTAGTTCAGGGATATGTTTTGAAGATCGGCGACGTGCATGTTGGGTCTTCCAAGTCAAATGAGGAAGGAGCGCGGTATCTCAACGCCCCATGTAGGGTCCGATGACAGTGAAGCGCTATGCTGTCGCATTGGTCAAGCGCAGGGCGCGGGAGAGCATTGCAGGGTCAACGTTTCCGCCGGAGGCGACGACTATCAAATCGCCATCTCCCTCGGCGTGAAACAGCGCTGCCGCGAGAGCGACCGCTCCGCCAGGTTCAAGCGTGATCTTGAGGCGGTTCGCGGCAACGGCCATGGCGCGCAAGGCGTCGTCATCCGAAACCACGAGGCCCGGCCCGCAATGGGCACGGAGATGCGGAAAGGTCAGTTCACCTGGGGCAGGCGTCAGTATGGCATCGCAAATCGATCCTCCCATCCGGTTGTTCGTGTGTCGCGCACCCGCGGCGAGGGAGCGTGCAACATCGTCAAACCCTTCCGGCTCCACGGGATGGACGCGAAAATTTGGCGCGCGGTCAGCCAGTGCCACCGAAATACCGGCCGTCAGGCCGCCGCCGCCGCAGCATACGAATACCTGCGCCTCGCTTACGCCCGCCTTGGCCGCTTGTTCGGCAATCTCCAGACCGGTTGTTCCCTGACCGGCCATGACCTGTTCGTTATCAAAGGGCTTGATGAGCGTTAGGCCCCTTGCGTTGGCCAAATCGGCGCCAATCTCGTCCCGATCCTCCTTTTCTCGATCATATAAGATCACCTCCGCCCCATAGGCGCGTGTGTTCGCTATTTTTAGATCAGGTGCGTCTGCTGGCATAACGATAGTCGCGGGCACGCCAAGTTCGCCGGCCGCACAAGCGACCCCTTGGGCATGGTTGCCCGACGAAAAGGCGACGACGCCCCGCGCGCGTTGGTCGTTGTCGAGGGCGGAGAGCGCGGAGCGTGCCCCGCGATATTTGAATGATCCAGTTTTCTGGAGGCATTCAGCTTTGACGAAGATCCGCCGCCCGACCTCTTGATCGAGAAGGGGCGCATTCAACAAGGGTGTCCGCACGGCATGGCCCTTGATGCGGGCGGCGGCGGCCTCAATTGTTGTAATGTCCATCAGAGTGCTCCGATCCAGATGGCAAGGTCGAGGAGCGTCGTCAGATAGAAGCTCCCGATCCGGGCTAGCGCGTCTCCCAGAAGATGCCAACCCGCGACAAAGACTGCACCGATAGCGGCGAGCGGCAGAGTCCAGATCGCGCCGACAGCCAACGGGGCGAGTGCGGCCCGCCAATCAGCGGTAGGCGCGCTTTGCATGAGATTGGCAACCGGGCGGCGCAGTATTTGCGGCACAAGACCTTGCGCGCCGAGCAGAGCGATAAGGGCATGGATCAGCGTCGGCAGGATGGTGGAAAATACCATGGCATAGAGCCACCAATAGTCGTGCGGGCTCTCACGCAGCCCGGCGAAAAGCGCGCCGAAGTCAATGAAATCGATTCCTGCCAACCGGTTCATGCCAGCGATAACCAGCGTCAGCGTGGCGCCAAGCGCAAGGAAAAGAACCAGCGCGACGGCCAGATCCAGCGCACCGTAGAGGAGCGGTTGGCGGCTCAGGCCAAGCCGCATGCAGGTCAGCGTAGCGGCGTAAGAGATCACGTCAAAGAGCGCGTTGATAAGGGGCAGGACGCCGAGGAAAAGGAAGATGGTGCGGACCTCTGAGGGAACGTCTTGCCAATCCAGCAGGACGAGTAGGACTGCGGCCATGGAGGGTATCGCGGTGGTCACAATTAACCTGGCCGTTCTGCGAAAACCGCGACTGTCCAAATCCTCAACTGCGACTGCGACTGCGAATGCGACTGCGACTGCGACTGCGCCTGCGACTGCGACTGCGACTGCGACTGCGACTGCGAATACGCCTTCGCCTGCGAATGCGACTGCGAATACGCCTGCGAATGCGCCTGCGCCTGCGAATGCGACTGCGACTGCGACTGCGAATACGCCTTCGCCTGCGAATGCGCCTTCGCCTGCGACTGCGACTGCGAATACGCCTGCGAATGCGACTAAAAAGAGTACAATCGGCAGCCAGCCGGAAACCTTTTGGAGAAAAACTTTCCGGCTGGCTGCCGCCATTTTTTCAGCTGGTCTTGCGCTAATCATCAATGCAAGTGCGAATAAGGTCGCAGCACGCTCCCACCAAAAGGGCGCAAAACCCAGAATGGGTTCCCCGCCAAGCCGCGCTTCGCCCGTCACGATCCACCAGCCGACCAACAGAATAATCGGATACACCACCGCAATCAGCAACGCCCGGTCATAAAGCCGCCAGGTGAGCGCGCCCCAGAATGTCTCCCGAAACCCCGCATCCTTTGGCACCGGATCACAGAACCGCTCCCAAATCGGCCCGTGCCAGCGGGGCACCCGGGCGTCGTAAACCTGCATGAACCGCGAGTGTTTCAGCGTGCCCGTAATGAACCTGCGCGACGGGGCATCGGCTTGCCCCAAAGCGGCCATGAAGGACAAAGCAAACCATGTAAACGACACGGTCCAAACCCACCAGGCCGCCCCCTGCGCAGCCATTAAGGCTGTCAGGGCCGCGATAACAAGGCCGAGCGCCGTCAGCGGTAGCCCGCTTCCGACCTTCGCAGTAAAATGATCCCTCGCCCCCGCACTCATGCAGGCGACCTTGCCCTCTTGATCGCAGAAACGCCAGTGAAACCCCTAGCTTAGCGAGGCGATCCACTGTCTCAGAACGCCCAATGCCTCCGGTTCATCGAGAAACGGCACGTGCCCGCGATCCGGCACATTGGTCCAGATCATGTCGGGGCGGCGTCGGGCCATCTCTGCGGTGGTCTCTTCAGACAACAGGTTTGAGTTCTCCCCCCGGATCAACGCCAGCGGCAAGCCCTTCAACGCATCGAACATCGGCCAAAGGTCGGGCACCGGTTGCGTGCCCGCCGCGAACACCGCGTCGCGCAAGGCGGGGTCGTAGTTGATGACTAACCCGTCAAGTGTCTCGGCATAGTGCCTCCGAACTTCCTGTTCCCACCGGTCATAGGGCAAACTCTCAAATCCAGGCATCAGCTTTGCGCGCATCGCCGCCGCTTCCGCGTATGTCTTCTGTGCGGGGTTGCGACCGATATAGTCTTTGATCACATCCAGCCCGTCCGACATAAGTTCGGGGCCTATATCCACCAAACACACGCCACTGAGCCGCGCCTTTGCGGTAAGCGCCAAGAGCATTGCGATAAGCCCACCGCGCGAAGTGCCCAGCACCGCTACTTGCTCGATCTTCAGATGATCCAATAGAGCGACCGCGTCCCCAGCCTCAGTTGGTATTGAGTAGGTATCGGCCCCGGACCACGCCGACTTGCCCCGCCCCCGATAATCGAGCCGTACAAGTCTCACATCGCTTAGATGCGGTGCCACATAATCAAAATCGCTGCCATTTCGTGTGAGCCCAGACAAGGCGAGCACAGGACGTCCAGTGCCCTCATCGGTGTAATGCAAACGGGTGCCATCGGGTGCGTTGAATTCGGGCATCAAAGCGACCCGGCGAGTGATGGTATCTCCGTCAGATCGGGAAGGACGTGGGATGGTTTCGCGGGAAGCCTGTCCATTGGTTCACCCGCCCGATTGACCCAAACCGTGTGGAAACCATAGGCCGCCGCAGATGCAGCGTCCCAGCCGTTGGAAGACACAAACAGAACTTCTTCCAGCTCGGTTTGAAACCGGTCTGCCACCATATCGTACACCGCGCGCGCAGGTTTGAAGATACCGACGTCTTCCACCGACAGCACAGCGTCGAGCCAGCCTCCGACGCCAGCGAAATCGACCGCCCCATCCAGCATATCGGGCGATCCGTTGGACAGGATCGCCGTTTGAAACCCTGCTGTTTTTAATAGCGCCAGCATTTCGGGCACTTCCTGATACGCAGGCAGTTCCCAATAAAGCGCGAGCAACATCTCCCGCAACTCCGGGTCGGTGAGGGCGTTGGCTTCCATCGCCCAGTCGAGGCCGTCCTTCGTCACTTCCCAGAATGTCGTATGATCGCCGGTGATCGCCCTGAGCCACGTGTATTGCAATTGTTTGGTACGCCAATCAGCGGCGAGTTTCGGCCAGACCTCAGCAAGTGCGGACTGACCAGGCTGTTGAGCCAGCACCCGCGCAGCGGCGGCGACGTCGAACAATGTGCCATAAGCATCGAAAACACAGGTTTTGATCGGCATGAGCGTGTCTCCTTTGGGCAGAAGTCTACACGGCTCAGACAGGCTGGAAAGCCGGTTTACTCTTGAACAGCTTCATGATCCGTTGTCGCCCGAAAGCACATAAGGAAAGATGGCAGTATGACGGTAGCCAAATCAGGCGATACTGTGCGCATTCACTACACCGGCACGTTGTCGGATGGGTCTACATTCGACAGTTCAGACGGGCGCGAACCACTCGAATTCAAGCTTGGCACCGGCCAGGTCATCCCCGGATTCGATCAAGCAGTGAGCGGCATGTCGGTCGGTGAGGCTCAGAAAGTTGAAATACCCGCAGCGGAGGCATACGGCGCTCTTGATCCTAATGCTCGCCAGCCGTTTCCTCGTGATAAAGTGCCCGCAGATGTACCGCTTGAGATTGGTACAAAACTACAGCTTTCGGGCGCGCAAGGGCAGCCCATCATGGTGACAGTGGCTGAAGTGACGGAGACGGAGGTCATTCTAGACGCCAACCATCCTTTGGCCGGAAAGGATCTGACGTTCCAGATTGAACTGGTCGAGATCGTTTCCCCGTAACACCGGTGCGAGGCTCAAACGTCCGCACTCCGCTGGACGCGAGCAACCTTTCGCGACAGGATGGCGTCCATGAAGAGCGACGAGTTGAAAAAGTTGGTCGTGGGCCCTGATGCCAGCCTGCGTGCCGCCATTGAGGCCATAGACCGCTCGAAAAGACAGATTGCCCTCGTGGTCGATACGAACGACCGTCTTGTCGCAACGGTGACGGACGGCGATGTCCGGCGCGGCATTTTGCGCGGCGTCGATCTTGATGGCCCTGTTGACCAGGTCATGCATCGCAACCCAACCACCATCACAGCTGGCGCGACCGATGCGGAAACCCGTCGCCTGATCCGTGAGCGCAAACTCCAACATGTGCCGGTTCTGGATGCGGCAGGGTATCTCGTCGACTTAGCAACTGTTCAGGACCTCTTCGGGGTCACGCCGAATGATACGCGTGTGGTGCTCATGGCGGGCGGGCTTGGCACGCGGCTTCGCCCGTTGACCGAAACGGTGCCCAAACCGATGCTGCCGGTTGGTGGTAAACCCATACTTGAACAAATCATCGGCCTTTTCGCCGATCAGGGGTTTTGGCGCATTTCAATTTCAGTGAATTACCGCGCCGAGATGGTCCGGGACTATTTCGGCAATGGCGAGAGCTTTGGCGTTGAAATAGATTACATCGAAGAAGAAAAGGCGATGGGTACCGCCGGGGCCTTGTCGCTTCTTAAAGATCGACCTGAGGCACCCTTCATCGTCATGAATGGTGACGTCTTGGTTGCCCTTCACTTTCCGGATTTGCTGTCATTTCACCGCGAGAAGAAAGCCGTGGGCAGTCTGGTTGTGAGGGGGTTCGAGCAACAGGTACCCTACGGCGTCGTCCGATCCTCCGGTGGTCTGATGACCGGGATCGAGGAAAAGCCGGTCGAACGCTACTTCGTAAACGCCGGTATTTATGTGCTGTCGCCTGACGCGTTTGGGCGCATTGTTCCTGATGTCCCTTTGGATATGCCGGACCTTCTGTCGTCGATTGTGCATCACGGGCAAAGCGTGGGTGTATTCCCACTTCGGGACTATTGGCGCGATATTGGCCGCCTTGCCGATCTGGAAGCCGCGCGATCAGAATTCGACAGCGTTTTTCGGGACGGATGAGCGCCGGAACAGCATTGACGCTGCTGCTCGGTCCACAGACGCCGCTGGCGCTCGCAATCAATGCCCACCTGCGCGAAAACCGGGAGTTTCTGAGGGCGCAATGCACTGCGGCGATGCCCAGCAGGCTGGCCTCTCCCCTGGTGCGCCGCGCTCTGGATCACCGTCCGCTTGATGAGCGGATGAAGGAATTTCACGCCGCTGTCGGCAACGGACCCGCCTTTCTGTCCGCGATCAACATGTTTGGCTCTCCGCAGGAGGGGCTGGCATTGGGCGAGTTGTTTCCCGATGCTGAGGTGACGCTGGCTGGCCTTGACCCAATAATTGGCGAGGCCCGCATCGTACTTTCAATCGACGTTTTGCCCGCCCTATTTTTGGCGATGGAGTCCCCCATGCTGGAAGCACGGGTGCGCCGCACATCCTGGGAGGTGCTATTCGAACTAAGCTGGTTTGATCTGGTCTCCGAGCTTGTCGCGCTCCTGCCTTCCGCCTCGTTTCTTGTCTTGTCTGGCCCCAAGGCCACGACTGACATTTTTCAACTTGAGAAACGGCTTTTTGGGTCTCAAGCTGATCTTTTTCCACGTCGCTTTACACTTCTGCGACATTTGATTTCCGAAACCGGCGGCGCGGTCCTAGATCGCATTGTCGCGCATGGTAAGCTCGATGGGCCGGTTGTGACTGAGCTACTCGCCTCCTTTGCTCTCAAGCCCAGCCAAGAAACCATACGAGACAAACTCGGTATCGATAGGCTCACCGGTATTTTGTTACAGCAGCGGTTTGAGGAGGATGTGGCACAGATCGCGACCTTGGACCGGGTAGAGGTTCTGTGAGGTGGTAAATGCCTTAGGTCTTTGGTCTGTCGACACATGTAGACGGCATCAATAGTTTTGCAGCTACCGCTCGTGCGACGGCCACGGGTCAGAGTTTGACCCGATGCTCCAACTGTCCTCGCGCCACGTCATGGGCCACGAAGACAGCGCCATGGGGCTGTCCATCATCTGTCGGCATGTCGCGTCCGGCGCTTGTGCAATATAACGTCGTCAAATCTGATCCGCCAAATGCGGGGCATGTTGTTTGCGGTGCGGCAAATTCGATCTCTCGAACCGCTGTACCTTCTGGGTCATAGGCGACAACCTTCCCAGCACCAAACATCGCGCACCAGAGGGTGCCAGTCGCGTCGACCACGGCACCATCGGGGTGCAAACCGGCTTCGTTGGTATCGACAAACACTTCCGGCGCGCCAACCGGCCAGCCCCGATCTGCCTCAAGCTTCTGGCGCATGATCTGCATTGTAGCGGTGTCAGTGAAATAAGCGTGTTTTCGGTCGGGAGAAAAACACATGGCATTTGGGATCGAGATATTCGGGTAAAGTTTGCGCAGTTCGCCTTTGTAGTATCGGTAAATCGCGCCAGCCTTTTCGGCGTGATCCTTCGCCATTGTCCCAATCCAGAACCCACCCCACGGGTCCGCGCGCCCATCATTGGACCTTGTGCTGTTATTGTCCGGCTCAAGCCCTTCCACATCTTCAGAGCGTTCCCGTTCCAAGTCGAACAAAAACAGACGTGACTCCGATGCGATCAATATCGAACTGTCATCCACCCATCCCGCAGCAGAGACGTGCTCATCAAACTGGACGACCCGCGTCTTCGCGCCTTCGCGTCGCAGCAGTTGGTAGCGATTGATGTCGAACCAAAGAAGCTCCGCGCGCTCCGGGTGCCACAGGGGACCCTCGCCTAAAACGCAAGCTGTCGTATCGAAAATCTCACTCATTGGTCTGTGCCTGTCCAGGCCGCCACGGCATCCGCTGCCCTGCTGGCAATACCGGCGACGTCATCACCGGGCTTGTAGAGCCAACTTCCCAGACCGAACCCGCTTGCCCCCGCTTTTCGCCACTCCGCGAAGTTCTCTGGTCCGACGCCACCAACCATGTAAACTTCCGTGGTGGCAGGGAGCACCGCGCGAACTGCTTTCAAGCCCTCAAGCCCCATCTGAAATGCCGGGAACACTTTCAAACCGTCCGCGCCCGCTTGAAGTGCCGCGAAGCACTCGCTGGGCGTCAAAACACCCGGAAAGCTCTGCATGCCGAGCGCTTTGGTCTCGCGTATGACGTCTTGATCGCAATTCGGCGACACAACAAGTGATCCGTCGGCTGCTTTGACCTTTTGAACGTCCTCTACACTCAAAACGGTGCCTGCCCCTACTGTAGCCGCTCCGCCAACCGCCTCAACCATTCGAGCGATAGAAGAGAACGGCGAGGGCGAGTTAAGCGGTACCTCAATGCGGGTCAAACCGGCGCTCACAAGTGCCTCTGCAACGGCAACGGCTTCATCCGGGTCAATGCCACGAAGAATGGCGATCAAAGGAAGGCTCATATTGTCTCTTTCAGCTTAAAATAGGCGGCAGTCAGGCCCGCCAATGTCGAGCGGGTTACATCAGCTGTTTCCGCGATGACGCCTTCTCGTGCAAGCGCACGCGCATAAAGCTCAGTAAGTTTGCCAGCCCCGAGAAGGGCGACCCGCTGCCCCAGCCAGTACGGCTTGGCCGCCGCAAGCTCAGCCCCGATTAAAAGGCCAGAGAGGCGCGCGCGCGCGGTGCCCGGTTCGGGTGATCCCAACAACCCATCGGCCCGCAGCGCGAAAAAACGGCCCGCCAACATGTGTGGATCGTTCAAGCCGTCCCTGACTGCCGCCGCGAAGGCGTCGTCATCGAAGTCGCCATCCATGGAGTGGCGCAGGACTGACTGTTCGGATATCAAGGCGAAGAGCTCGCCGGTCATGAAAGTGCGGAAGCTCACGACTTCGCCGACGGAGATCTGGACCCATTTGGTATGCGTGCCTGGCATACACAAAATGCCGTCAAAGCCCGGGTCTTCGGCGAGAAAGCCTGCAATCTGCGTCTCTTCCCCGCGCATGACGTCCGGCGGCTCCGACTGGCACAGCCCGGGGAGGATTGTGACGGTCAGCCTAGGGTCCGTGGTGGACGCGAGAACATGTGAAGCGCTCACTGGCGGACACGGCACCGTCGCATATGGCGCTTCTATCCAGCCCTGGCGCGCACCAACCATGCCGCACGCCACCACTGGCGTTGCCGCCGATCCAAGCCATGGATCGATGATGTCCAAAAGAGCGGCTTCAAACTGATGGGGCTCAAGTTGGCCCATACCTTTCTCGGACCCAGCCTCTGCCGCGATATCCGTGCCGCGCATCGCCCATGCGCGCAAATTGGACGTGCCCCAATCGACAGCGATCCAGTCGGCGTATGATGTCATTTCACGCATGCTTATGGATCAATAGCGAAACGACCGTAAGTGCAAGGGGATCGTGTCGAGAAACTGCCATGGGAAACCGCCGCAAGCGCGATAGGCGGTTCTCTTGAGTTCGATGTTGCTAGTCATCTCGCGAGGCTAGCGTCTTATGCGTCTGGGGTGTAGAGGCGGCGCCTATGAGCGTCGACGTTATATTGGAGGATGAGCGCTGGGCAGAGTTGCACCTCAGCGACCTCGCCACCCGTGCCGTGGCAGAAGTCTTGACCCATTTCGACATGGCTCAGCCGGACTTTGAGGTCACGGTTCTTGGTTGTGACGATGCGCGCATTTCGGCGCTAAATGCCAGCTTTCGAGAGACAGCGCGCGCCACAAACGTTTTATCGTGGCCATCTGCCGAACGCGGCGCAGCGATCGCAGGTGAGACCCCGGAAATTCCCCGTGAACCTGGCGAACTTGGTGATATAGCAATGGCATATGAGACGTGTCAGCGGGAAGCCGCCGATCAAGGAAAACCCATTGAGCAACATATTCTTCATCTAATTGTTCACGGAGTGTTGCATCTTTTGGGCTACGACCATGTAAGAAGCGAGGATGGCGACTTGATGGAATCGCATGAAATCGCAATACTCGCTCAACTTGGGGTTCCAGATCCTTACCTGTGACCCATATGTGAAGTGGACAGAAGTCCGGGCTTGATGAGAAGGATTGATGAGCGATACCGACGGCTCTTCTAGTGCAGCGCAGGGCGCGCAAGTAGAAGACGATACATCCAAGGGGTTACTTTTGCGCATGTGGCGCGCCCTTGGAACTGGTTCTGATACCACCGAAGAAGCGATTGTGCCGGACCCTCGGTCAGCGCCAACCGGCGCCATACGCGGGCTTGCCAATCTGACGCGCCTGAGGGTTGAAGACGTGATGATCCCACGCGTGGAAATCGTCTCCGTGCCGTTGGATATCGGGAAGGACGAATTGCTTGAGCAGTTTCGTCAAAGCGGTTTGACGCGCTTGCCCATCTATCAAGAAACGTTGGATACGCCTATGGGGCTGGTGCATCTCAAGGATTTTGCGCTTCGCTATGGGTTCAATGGGGGCCGCAGCGCCGACTTTGAGCTTGAAGCGATGATGCGCCCACTCCTTTTTGCACCGCCTTCTATGCCGATCGGGGTACTCCTCCAGAAAATGCAAACCGATCGCATTCATATGGCGCTCGTGATTGATGAATATGGCGGCGTTGATGGACTTGTCACGATTGAAGACCTGATTGAACAGGTGATCGGTGAAATCGAGGATGAACACGACGTTGCTGAAGGCGAGTTTTGGGTCGAGGAAGCTCCGGGCTGCTACGTGGTTCAAGCGCGCATCCCGATTGAGGATTTCGAAGGGCTTTTGGGTCAATCGCTGAATTTGGAAGAAGACAGCGAAGAAATTGATACGCTCGGCGGTCTGGTATTCCGTATTGCCGGTCGCGTTCCGGCGCGCGGGGAGGTGGTGAAGCACCCGGTTGGCCTCGATTTCGAAGTCGTGGATGCAGACCCGCGTCGGATCAAGCGCCTCCGTGTTCGTACGGGCGCTAACCAGCGTCCTCAAGCCGCCGAATAAGGGCCGGTGCTCCGTCGTCCCTGGTGCGTCGCCCTAGTCGGGGGTCTGTTGGCCGCGCTGGGACACGCCCCCTTTCATCTTTGGTATGTCGCCTTCGCCGGTTTTGCCGCTGTTTTTTGGGCAGTGTCCCAAGCGGGTTCGCGCGGTCACGCCTTTCGCCTTGGGTGGCTCGCTGGCGTCGCCTATTTCGCTGTAGCACTCCACTGGATCGTCGAGCCCTTTCTGGTCGATGCCGCCACCCACGGTTGGATGGCGCCCGGCGCGTTGGTCCTTCTGGCAGGTGGGTTGGCGTTGTTCTGGGGTTTGGCTGGTTGGTCTGCCTACTTGGTCGTCGGTCGATCGACTTCGCGCGCGGCCTTTAGCTTTGCCGTGACGCTGGTCGCATGTGAGCTTTTGCGAGGTCATGCATTTACCGGCTTTCCTTGGGCGACGCCTGCCTACATCTGGACAGAGACACCAGTTCGCATGGCGTCGGCTTATCTTGGCACCTATGGCTTGACCTTTGCCACATTGCTCTGCGCCGCTTCCGTCGCCACGGCGCGCACACGACGGTTAAACGGTGCGGTCGCGCTGGTCGCCATTGTCGCGCTGTTCGGTGCGGGCCAATTCCGCACGACAGACGGCTCTGTCCAGACGGAACTCGGGCGCGTGGGCATTGTTCATCCAAACGTGCCGCAAACCGAGAAATGGGTGCGCACAGAAGTGCCTGAGCATATCGACCGGATGCTGACCCTCACGCGGTCCCTCGCTGAACCCGATGAAGATGTTGATATGATCGTTTGGCCCGAGGTTTCAGTTGTCTATCCGCTCGACACTGCAGGACCGGTTCTGACCGCGGCGTCGGCGGCGGCGCAAGAAATACCCGTAATGCTCGGCATAAACCGCCGGGAAGACGAGGATTGGTACAATGCTCTCATCGAATTGGATGGCGATGGGTCCGTTGTTGAGACCTATGACAAGGTGCATTTGGTCCCCTTTGGCGAGTACATTCCGTTCCGCCTCGGGTTCCTACGCGCCATGGCGGCGACGTCTTCGAACGGCTTTTCCGCCGGGGAAGCTGTGCGGCTTCTGGACACGCCATTGGGGAAAGCGCTTCCTTTGATCTGCTACGAGGGCATCTTTCCCGGGCATGTGTTCCAAGCAAAAGCCCGGGCAGACTATATTTTGTTGGTGACCAACGATGCTTGGTTCGGCACCTTCGCAGGACCCTTCCAGCACTTGGACCAAGCCCGGTTTCGGGCAGCGGAGCAAGGATTGCCGGTTGTCCGGGCGGCCAATGCCGGCGTGTCGACCGTCATTGACCGATATGGAAATTATTCCCAATCGCTCGGTCTCAACGATATTGGCAGTCTTTCTCAACCTGTGGTGACCGGGCCGCCAACGCTTTATGCCCGCACCGGTGATCTGCCTCTCTACATTCTTCTTGTATTAACACTCGGCGCACTCACCATGACCAAAAGCCGCAACAGCGTTGCAAAGCAATCGTCTTCGGTTTAACGCCAATGAAACCTCGCAACGGCTTCCTGACGCGAGGCAGCAAACGGCATCGGAGCACTTCATGAATCGTCAGAACTACATATTCACCTCGGAGAGTGTCTCTGAGGGGCATCCGGACAAGGTGTGCGACCGCATCTCTGATGCCGTCCTCGATGCGTTTCTGATGGAAAACCCGCAATCGCGCGTCGCCTGTGAGACCTTCGCAACAACAGAGCGAGTTGTGATTGGCGGCGAAGTGCGCGGGCCTGGGTCCGTGATGAAGCGCGTTGAGGACATTGCCCGGGAGTGCGTTCGCGACATTGGCTATGAACAAAAGGGCTTCCATTGGGCCAACATGTCCGTGGATACCTATCTTCATGCGCAATCCGCCCATATCGCACAAGGCGTTGATGCGTCCGGCAACAAGGATGAAGGGGCCGGAGATCAGGGCATCATGTTCGGGTACGCCACCACAGAGACCGATGCCTTGATGCCCGCACCAATCCTATACGCCCATGCCATCCTTCGCCGCCTCGCGGAGGTCAGAAAGAACGGTACGGAACCAACGCTGCGCCCGGACGCCAAGTCACAGCTTTCGATCAAGTACGAAGACGGCAAACCGGTCGGCGTGACCTCAATTGTTTTGTCGACACAGCATCAAAGTGTCGATCAAAACTCTGGTGAAATTCGCGGTATTGTTGAGCCTTATATTCGTGAAGTGCTCCCCTCGGGCTGGATCACCGATGCGACCGAGTGGTGGGTAAACCCAACCGGCACCTTCGTAATCGGTGGCCCTGATGGTGATGCAGGACTGACGGGACGCAAGATTATCGTCGATACCTATGGGGGGGCCGCACCGCATGGGGGCGGGGCGTTTTCCGGCAAGGACCCGACTAAGGTCGACCGTTCTGCGGCTTATGCGGCGCGTTATCTGGCTAAGAACGTGGTCGCAGCCGGTATCGCAGAGCGCTGCCTGATCCAGCTTTCCTATGCGATTGGTGTATCAAAGCCCCTGTCGATTTACGTGGACACCTTCGGCACGGGACAAGCGCCAGAAGACAGAATTGAAGCTGCCATCAACAAGGTCATGGACTTGAGCCCCCGCGGCATCCGGGAGCAGCTTGAGATGAACCGTCCGATCTACGAACGTACTGCCGCCTACGGTCATTTCGGCCGCGCGACCGATACCGATGGCGGGTTTTCCTGGGAACGCACGGATTTGGTGGACGCACTCAAAGCAGAAATCTAACCAAGCTTCGCCTGTATCCGCTCCGTCACCGACGCAAGTGTTTCAGTTTCTGAATCGTAGACAATGTCGAAAGACGTTTGCGACGTGAACTCCGCATAAAGCTCAATGAGCCGCTCAAAGTACGAGCCGCGCAGCATCTTTCGCTCCTTTGGGCTGCGCTGTTCGATACGCGCGAGAACCGTCTGAGGCGAGCACGCAACCAGTAGTTTCAGCGTGCTCGACGGACGCGTAGACATCATCGCATTGTAAACGTCCGTATATCGCGCAAACCGCTCTTCCGTAATATTGCCCAACTCGAAATGGAGCCTTGCGAAAATTGTTGCATCTTCCTCAAATGATCGATCAAGCACCCCGAGTTTGGCAAGTTGCAGCGCCTGGTATCGGCTGAACTTGTCGCTGAGGAACTGCAACTGCATTTGATAGGCCCAGTTCTTGGGGTCGCGGATGTAACTCTCAAAGAGCGAAAGCCGGTCCGGTCGCTCCAACACAGTTTGCGCGCCAAGGGCGTCTCGCAAATGGGTGGCGAGCGTTGATTTGCCGGAAGCAACGTTCCCGCAAATCTCCAGAACAGTCCCGTTAGCAGCCATTCGGATCTGTTCCCTCAACCAAACATGCAACGCGTTCTTCCAAGGCCCCTATCTGCGATTGCAACTCGGTCACCGTAGCGTTGCTTTCAGTCAATTGTTCAGTGATCCCCCCGGAATATCCCCACCAGCGGTCGAGGAATGGCGGTGCGAGCGCCAGGAAGATTGACGGCACGATCAACACCAAGGCCAGGACAACACTGATGCTGAACACACTTTCCTGAATGTGCTTCTTGGCAACCTGCTCAGCGCGCTCGCTCACATTGACGAAGTCGCGCCCAAGCCTGCGCGCCGTCACTTCTGCCGACAGCTTGTCCCCGCCTTTGAACGGTTCAACGTGCCGCCCCAGGTCAAAAACCGTCAGGTGCACAAAAACCGCACCTTTCTTGAGGAAATAGTCCGAGCTGCCGAGGTTGATAATCGCATAGCGCAGCTTGCCGCTATAGCCCGGGTCCACCAAACCGAAATTCGTAATCAGAATACCCTGTTCCGCCAAGGCGGACGATTTTGGAAACATCAAGCCCGCCTTCGATGTGGGCATGGTAATTTCCTCGAGCGTTTCGACCACGACCGTGCCGCCGACTTTCAACGAATAGCTCTGATAGTCCTTGACCTCTTGGTCTTCACCGATGGGCGGGCTGTAAATTTTGCCCACTTTCAATTCCAGTGATGCTGACTTAGTGTGTTCCGTACCCGGGCAGATGTCCTGCCTCAGCGCTTTAAGGTCCTCTCCGGCAATCATCTGTAACTCCATGCAATATACAGACAATCTGAACCACGAGGGGTCTCGGGACAAGGGCGATTGGATCAAGGTTGCCGTTGACGGTCAGGCGGCATCGGGAAAGGGGACCATTTCACGGTTGATCGCTGAACGGTTTGATTTGCGGTATCTCGACACGGGTAAGCTATACCGCGCGCTGACATATTACATGATCAAAAAGGGGCGCAAAAAGCTAACGATACGGGACCACGATGCTTTTTTCCGCTTTCTGGTCGAACAACGACCGAGCGACGCAGACCTGCAATCTGATTTCATATCGCGGCACACGCCGGAATACGCCCGCGAGGCCTGGGTCCGCCGCTTACTGCTCAAGTATCAGAAAGACTTTGCTTGTGAGCAAGTTGACGGCTGCCTTGGCGCACTTCTTGACGGGCGCGATATCGGCACGGTCGTGCTACCCGATGCGACAGTGAAGGTTTTTGTGACCGCAGAACTCGAAGTTCGGGCGCAACGCAGAACAGAACAACTCACAGCACTTGGCGAAACGGCCAGCTATGAACGCGTGTATGAAGACCTGAAACTTCGGGACGATAGGGACTCGCAGCGCAGCAATGCCCCCTTACTTGCAAGTGCTGACGCAATACTTCTGGATACAACTCGCTTGTCGATAGCGGCCGCAACCGAAAAGGTGGCGGCCGCTATCGAAGCGGCCCAAAATGGCGGTGCGTGAAGAATGAAAATGACAACCCTCGGGCGGTACGGCCCAACGATCTCACAGTTCGGCCTCGGTGCGATGTCCTTTGCGGGCATTTACGGGGATGCGACAGAGGCAGAAAGCCACGCCATACTTGATGCCTGCCGAATAGCAGGTGTGACCCATATCGACACAGCAAATGTCTATGGCAAAGGGCGCTCGGAAGAGATCATTGGCGCATGGTTGGCAGCGAACCCGGGTGCGCGCGAAGAAATGGTGATTGCAAGTAAAGCGGGCATCACCGGCCAGTCGCCACGACGTTTCAACAATGATCCCGACTATATGGCCGCCGAGCTTGATAAGACCCTTTCGCGACTTGGCACGGATCATGTCGATCTATTCTATGTGCACCGTTACGACCGGACCCATAGTCCCGAGGAACTCGGCGGCACGCTCAAGGGTCTCATCGATAGCGGGAAAACCCGTGCCGTCGGCCTGTCGGAGATCGCACCCAGCACGTTGCGTCGGGTGGCCTCGGAATGCCCAGTGGCTGCCGTCCAGTCCGAGTACTCCCTTTCCACCCGGGCGCCGGAACTGGGTCTGATACAGGCCTGCGCCGAACTCGGATCGGCGCTGGTTGCTTTCTCGCCCGTTGGACGCGCATTTCTGACAGATGCGCCCTTTTCGTTTGAACGCGCTCAGTCCATGCCATTCACTGCGAATAACCCACGTTTCATGGCGCCGAACTATGCCGCCAACATCGCCGCCACAGATCGCCTTCGCACCCTCGCCGCAGATATGGGGGAGCCCACGGCAGCGCTCGCGATTGCCTGGACAATTGCGCAAGGTGACCACGTCATCCCGATCCCAGGCACAAAGAACCTCACGCATCTCGCCGAATTGATCCGCGGCACGGAAATCACGCTCAGTGAAGACGACCTCCTTCGGATCGAAACAGCCTTGCCCGTCGGCTGGGCGCATGGTGACCGCTACAACGAAAGCCAATGGGAAGGTCCGGAGCGGTACAGTTAACCGCTTCAGGCGATTTTCACGGCAAAATGACCCCTGGGATTGACAGCTTCTATCCCTGTCACCCACTGTTGTGCCTATTCAGAACAGTTATTTTTTTGTTTTAATGGAGGGTACTCGTGTCCGACGAAACCGATCAATCGGGCGGCTCGCAACAGCGGTTGGATCCGAATAACAAGACGACAGTGTTCATCAGCCATCGTCTCGAAGATGCGGAGATTGCGAAGGCAGTAAGCGCCGCGCTCAAAGACCTTTCGCAGGATATCGAGCTATACCTCGCTGGCAACAGTAAGCACCGAAACTCCGAGTTTGGCAGCACTCTGAAAGATGACATTGCTAGCGTTCTCGATGAAACGGAAGTGGTGCTGATACTCTACACCCACGAGGACGAGGATTGGTCTTGGGTGATGTGGGAAACAGGCGTCGCAACTGACCCACGTAACCCAGAAAAAACGCGCATCATTCCAATCAGCTTAACAGGCGCTGTCCCAAGGGTTTTCGAAGGCAAGCTGGTTGTGGACGCCCAGTCGCAGGAGTCCATGCGAACTTTCTTCAAGCAACTATGCACGGACCCGAACTTTTTCCCCGGTCTCAATTGCGCCCTTACGCGTCGCGAGGACAATTGGATCGAGGAACAGGCGGATAAGCTGCATAAAGTGTTGGCTGAAATCTCCCCCGCGGGCATACAGCGTTTCCGTCGTTGTGACCGTTTCCTGCTGCGCCTTGAGGTGGAAGCGGTGGAACTGCTTCAGTCCAACACAAAGGCAATGCCCGGAGCCGAGGCGATGGAACAGATACTGGCCGCAGCGCAAATCATTACCCCAAGCCCTCAGGTCAGTCGGCATTTCGGTATGGCGGAAGTTGCCGAGCACACGACATTGGCCAAAATGCGCGCAAGCTGGGAACTCGACCGCGCCGAAACCGGGATCGCCACGTGCGAGACGCGCCCATGGACCGTGATCGTTGTCGAAGAGCTTTGGCGTATCTGTAACGATTACAGGCCCAAGCTCACTTGGGAGCCTTTCCTTGGCGTTTCCGACCAGGATTGGCTTTTCCCCCTCGTCATTGAGCATGCAAAATTTCCCGACGGCGCCTACGAATTCGATATAGCCGTTGTTTCGACCCTAAAGCCGGGGGAAACGGTACCGGGGGAATAGGCAATGAGCGACGCCAAAGCGCCCAGCACTTTTGAACTCTACGAGCTTTATCTCTCGACGATTGAAAAGATCAGTGATCGACGCAGCAGTGCCAACCAATGGCTGCTCAGCGTCAATAGCGCGATTGTCGGGCTCTATGGCTACATATCCGCCAGTCGCGCCGTGGGTGGAGAAGATATGTTGGAGATTTGGCGGTGGGCAATCCCGATTGCTGGCCTTGCGACCGCGTTTACGTGGATGTCGCTCCTTTCGAGCTACAGGAAATTGAACCGTGCCAAGTTCACAGTGCTTCGGACGCTTGAGGAGGAGCTTCCCAACCAACTCTTCAAAGATGAGGAAGCCGCCTACATGGCTGATCGTCGGCGTGATTTGTCCGCTTTTGAAACGGCAGTGCCGTGGATCTTCGCGTTGCTCTACCTTGCTTTCATCGCCTCCAACATCGTCAATCGATACGCGGGCTGAAAAACCGAAACTCCAAAATTACTTGCGTAACATAGGCCCGTTCGATATGAGCGGCGCTGTCGAAACGGCGAGAACAGCCGTGAACGTGTGACTTGAGCAGGGTCGGTCAACCGCCGACCCTTCTTATTTGCGTTTGCGAGACCTCGTTTGTGACCAAATTTGAACCAAGACCGGCGGAGACAACCGCTCGGCCAGCGAAACGAAATTGATAGGAAACAGAAGCCACATGGCGCAAAACGCAACCATGGAGGAGTTCGAGGCCCTCCTGAACGACAGCCTCGAGATTGACACGCCCGACGAGGGCTCGGTTGTCAAAGGCAAAGTCATCGCAATCGAAGCGGGACAAGCCATCATCGATGTCGGCTACAAAATGGAAGGCCGCGTCGAACTCAAAGAATTCGCAAATCCCGGTGAAGCTCCCGAAATCGCAGTTGGCGATGAAGTGGAAGTCTATCTTGATCGCGTCGAGAACGCGCGCGGCGAAGCGGTCATCTCTCGTGATAAAGCCCGCCGCGAAGCTGCCTGGGACAAGCTCGAAAAAGACTATGCAGACGAAGCCCGCGTCGAAGGCGCGATCTTCGGTCGGGTCAAAGGTGGCTTCACTGTCGATCTCGGCGGTGCCGTGGCTTTCTTGCCCGGATCTCAGGTCGATGTGCGCCCCGTGCGCGACGCTGGCCCGCTGATGGGCATGAAGCAACCGTTCCAAATCCTCAAAATGGACCGTCGCCGGGGCAACATCGTTGTCTCCCGCCGTGCAATCCTAGAAGAAAGCCGTGCCGAACAGCGGGCCGAGGTTATCTCGAACATTGCTGAAGGCGATGCAGTGGACGGCGTGGTCAAGAACATTACCGAATACGGCGCGTTCGTTGACTTGGGCGGTGTCGACGGCCTGTTGCACGTCACCGACATGGCGTGGCGCCGCGTAAACCACCCGTCGGAAATCGTCAGCATTGGCGAGACGGTGAAGGTCCAGATCGTCAAGATCAACAAGGAAACCCACCGCATCAGCCTTGGCATGAAGCAGCTTCAGGAAGACCCCTGGGATGCTGTCGAAGCCAAGTTCCCGCTCGGCTCGGTCCATCAGGGCCGCGTCACGAACATCACCGACTACGGTGCGTTCGTGGAACTCGAAGCCGGTGTCGAAGGTCTCGTTCACGTCTCGGAAATGTCCTGGACCAAAAAGAACGTGCACCCTGGCAAGATCGTCTCCACCTCTCAGGAAGTCGACGTCATGGTCCTCGAAATCGACAGCTCCAAGCGTCGTGTATCCTTGGGTCTCAAGCAGACCCAGCGCAACCCATGGGAAGTCTTCGAAGAGCAGTTCCCGGTCGGCACCCATGTTGAGGGCGAGGTCAAGAACATCACAGAATTCGGTTTGTTTGTGGGTCTCGACAACGACATCGACGGGATGGTCCACCTCAGCGATATTTCCTGGGATCAGCGCGGTGAAGACGCCATTCAAGACTTCCGCAAAGGGGATGAGGTCAAGGCCGCCGTCACCGAAGTGGATGTTGAGAAAGAGCGTATTTCGCTTTCGATCAAGGCGCTTGATGACAGCTTCTCTGACGTCGTTGACGGTGTGAAGCGTGGGTCGATCATCACCGTTGTCGTTACAGCTATCGAGGATGGCGGCATCGAAGTCGAGTATGAAAGCATGAAGTCTTTCATTCGCCGTTCTGACCTCAGCCGCGACCGTGGCGAACAGCGTCCCGACCGTTTCTCCGTCGGAGACAAGGTCGATGTGCGCGTCACCAATGTGGATGCCAAAACGCGACGCCTCGGTCTTTCGATCAAGGCGCGTGAGATCGCAGAGGAAAAAGAGGCCGTGGAACAGTACGGCTCCTCGGATTCTGGTGCGTCTCTTGGCGATATCCTGGGTGCAGCGCTCAACAAAGACGACTAACCAACGTCAACAAAAACAAAAAAAGCCCCGCCAGCGAGCGGGGCTTTTTTATTGCGTATTCCGGCTTACCGGCGACCTATCCGCACCGCGTCGCCATCGAATGTCGGAACCGACACAACGAACTTATCGGTGGGATAACAAAGCGCTTGTTCTTCCAGAATACCGAGGGCAATCTCCTCGCCCATGCGAGCACTGTCATAGTAATCGGAGTAATAGTGGACCCCGGCCATGTTCCGACCAATAGAGATATTGGCCGCCAGTTTATTCAACTCGCCTTCCAGCGTAAGCGGGCAGGGAACATGATCGTCTGAATACATGTCGTCCGGATGATACACGACTTTCTTCTTCGCGCCCGAACCGGTCAACTTGTACTCTCCATAACTATGGAACTTTAGCTCACTGTGGCCGGGTGTGCCGTCGCAGTGGGGCTGATAGGCACCGGCGATAACCCGTTTATCTTCCTTGTCGAGGGCGTTGAATATCTGGGCCTTGTTCCAAAAATGCGCGGAAACGTTGTCGTCAGGATCGATCACTTTCACGGAAACGGCGGACGTATCAAAGAACGCCTTCAGCATGGTCACACAGGCCCCTGCAACCGTTGCATGTCCAGCCCCATAGGTCGGATGCATCGGTGAGCCTTCGGCAAACGCCATCGGCAGCAGTTTCGACTTGCTGCCGGTCAGGCCTTCATTGTGCGTTTCCACGGCCGCCAGTACGTCCGCCAGATCGCTGTGCATTTGGTCAAAGGCGCCGCAAAGGCTCGGGCTGGATTTACCAATTTCCGTAACCCTCTCCATCCGCGCGCCCAGCGCTTCCGGGCGGAGGCGAAGATGCACGTTGAACTTCTGAAAGCGCACGGCCTTCAGCCCGCGCGTAGCAACTTCGGTGACGAGGCTCAGAATATGGGGGCCGCCCCAAAGCGCAAAGCCGCCCGCGTTGTAGTCAACATATTCGGTGGCGCCGGGCGATTTGAGCATGCCGCCCCCCATGCCGGACAGCAGATCAAAGCCAGGATCGAAAGGCGCGCCTTGTCCCAAAAGGATCAGGGCCGCGTTGAGATAGGCTTGGTAAAGTTGATCGACATGGACGTAGGTTGCCAGATCGCGCGGGGTGCAAATGAAGCGCGATGCTGGCTTTCCTTCGGCACCGTCTACGAGGTCTTGCCCGATGCCGCCTGGCAGTTGTGGCGCAAAGCCGCGCTGGACGAACATCCAGTCGTCCCATTTCATCATATAATCGTCGTCTTTTTTTGCCTGCAAAACACGCTGGTCGATGACCTGTGCGCCGTAACCAATCAACCCATGCTTTGGATCACCTTTGGTGCCAATCAGCATGAACTGCGAAAGATACGGCCCTTTCTCCACCCCGGGGCTCGACCCGCGAAAGGCGGTCTGCACATCGAATTTGTACTCGAACGTCGTCTTCCGGCCGCGCGTGCCCGGGAAATTCTGTTCGGCAAAGTCCAGATCATTCAACCGTTCGATTGAGGCATCCAATTTCGGCGACGCTGTCCCGTGCTGCTTCTGAAACGCGGTGAAGGGTTCGTCGCGCACCAGCGCCAGTTCATATACTTCGGCCATTTCGAACGTCAGTTCGGCGCTGCCGAGTTCCGGCGCAGGGGGCATGGTGACAGCCTGCGCATCCGGGCCTTCCAGGTCATAGACAACACCCGCCGTTGGCGCCTCCCATTTCCTTCTGCTAATACCCGCGGGTGGGGCAGGGACGGGGACATGGCTGGTGAACGGCTCCGCAAACGCGTTGTCGATCGCGGTACGGAATACTTCAAAATCTGCGGTATCGGCCACCAGGCCCGTGTGCTGGTCATGATCCAGACCCTTGGTGAAGCTCATCGGGTAACACGCAGTCCCGTAACGCGCCTCATCGGCGTTGGCCTCATGCGCCACAGGCGCCCGGTTTTTTGCCATGGCCGCCGCCTCAACGCGCAGCCGGTAAGAGGACTCAATTCGGTCGTTTGGCATTGGAAAATCTCCCTTGTACTAAAATGCGCGGGCCCAATGACAAAAAGCAGAACGGACCAAATAGCGAAAATGCGAGCGCGCAGCCTTCGATGAATAAGTGGCGAGATGCTGGCTTTTACATTGGCCATCTGTCAACGCCCTGGCGGCGCCGCGGCGCATGTTCTGTGAAGGCAGAGTGAAATCAACGGGAAAATCCGGCGACTATCTCCCTTTCGGAAACGCTCGGTTTCCGAGTGCGCCCTTTCCCAACTCACTGAAATCAAAATAGACTTGCCCCTGGTAAGTGAAGGTGAGCCAATGCCCAGAAAGGGAGAGACCGCAGCCCGTATTCTCGCTGCTGCCCGCGAAATCGTTCGGTCCTCCGGGCCCGATGCGCTGACATTCGACGCGGTTGCCGCCCGGGTTGGCGTCTCCAAACAGGCGGTGCTCTACTGGTATCCGAACAAAGCGCGCCTCGTCGAAGCCTTGGTGCGCCCGGCGCTCGAAGCCGAGAGCCTCGCCGGTCAAAGCGCCATTGCCGATGGGGCAACTGCGCCAGAGGCCATTCGCTCCTTCATCAGCGCTTTGGCCGTCTTTCACACCTCAGATCTCGACCGGTTTCGTCTCATGTATGTCACCCCGCAGATTGGGCGGCGGCCCGGGCGCAATGGGCAGATGCTGACCACGTTGGGTCGCATCCATCCCGCGACCACGGATATGTATGACACGCTCGCCATCCGACTGGTGGAGGGCGGACGGTACCATCACATCGCCGGGGCACGGAGCGCCGCTGCTGCGATCCACACGGCGCTGTTGGGCCTGATCCTCCGCATGGCGATGGCCGATGCGCTCAATGCGCCGCAGCGCGCCCGCAACGACGCTTTGGTAGAGGCGCTCGTCGATGTGATGGCGCCCGAGGCGGCGTGAGCCTTGCCGAAACGCCGCCATTCGGGCAGGCTGCTTGCATGATCTATACACGTCGGGACATCGCCAAACTCGCGCTCAGCAGTGCCGCACTGGCCGCCGTGCCCCTGGTGGCGCAGGCGCAGGAGGATTGGGGCCCGCGTCTCGAGACGCGTTTAAACGCGCTGATCCAGGACGCCGCGTTCAAAGTAACAAACCTGACGCAATCCGATGGTAAAACCACCGCCCATCTCACCCTGACCTGGCCCCCTGGCCAGCGCCGCCGCCAGATCGAGGCCGCGGGCAGGTATGAAGCGCTTGAGACAGCCTCAATCGAGACCTTCGCCGATGTACTCGACATCGGCGTCACGTAGCCGTTTTACGGTAGCGCGGGGTTCACCCCGCCAACACAACTCGGAACCGCCATACAATCAAAGCTTGGGTACTAGCTTCCCTCACATCGATTGGCGATAGTTGCCGGGCGTTTCGCGACCTTGCCGTTTCGCCCAACGCAAGCAACGGGCAGCAACTTTCTTAACAGAGGCCTGATGTGAGGACATGATGCAGAGCGGGGTCACTCTACCAACCAGTCTGGCCGTCGCCCTACCATCATAGGCTCAGCAAAAGGTCCCCACACATCGCCCAGCGGCACGCCGGGCAGCGATGAGGAGGATCAGAGAAACGTCCGGTGGACGTTTCTCCCGACGAATACCCGCTCCGTTTCGCCGAAGGCGAACCTCCGGTTCCACGCGGGCGCTTCACGCCCACCCGCGGTCCGAGCGCTGCCCTAATCTCTGACGCGTAGACGGCCGAGCTAAATGTAGGGTGGGCTTTCAGCCCACCTTTGTTAAAACCAGACTGTCGCGAACGCTTTTGCTGCATTGAAAACTGCCTGCAATTTGTCCGGGTCTAGAACGAAGTAACCGCAACCCGACGGTATACCCCACTTGATAAGAGTATCGACGGACAGGTCCGCTTTGCTTGCCGCCCATGAAGAGATGGCCTTGAGCGCCGTGCCAATAGCGGACATTGCCGCCTTGAACCGTTCAGGATCGGGCGCGTCCTTGCCAGCTTCCTGGCTAAGTGTGTCAACCGCATCCCAAACCACCACAATGCGCTCGAGAACTTCCTTGGTTTCCGAAGGCAATTTCTCGTCAATCGCTTCGGGAGGTAGGTTCCCACCCATGCCAAGCCGGTTTGGCGAAACGGCGGCTGCATTCTCCAATTTCTCGATGCGTTTGTTTAGTTCGTGAAGAGCCTCAATTTTCGTGATTTCCCGCGCAACTGCTTCCGGTCCCGCTTGCCAAACTTCGTCGGGCAATTCGGTTGCAATACGCCTCTGCAACTCCCAATCCAGAGGCTGTCCATCCACAAACCCTTGGAACCAGCGCTGCCAGAACTCAAACTCCGGTGCTTTCTTGACGTGCCGATGCACGTTTTTGAAGAATGAGTCCATTTTCTCAATACGCCCATCTCCAACAAAGAGTGGTATCGTGAATATGTCTGGACGAAACGGCGGGACGTCAGCGACGTCGCCGTCAATCGAAGGGTAGCCGAACATATGAAACATGCTGCTTAGCTGGAAGGCATCTAAAGATCCTGTATCGTCCTTGCTTTCGATAAATTTCCTGTAGAACGATGCTATATAGGCCTCCGCTTCAAAATCATCGTCCGCTGGTGACATCGGAATGTCCTCAATCGAAAGAGCGACGGTGTTCTTGCTCTCATAGTGGAGACAAACACCGACACTCAACAAATAGCGGCAATGCCCTAGAAGCCATCCAATTGGGTCTTTCGGGTCAATATCGTCCAACTTGCCGTCGTCAATACGTTGTTGTCGGTGAAACGCCATATGGAAGCTTGCCGGCCACTGGCGCAAGATAGCCCTAAAGTTAAAGTATGCACCCGCTTTTACATCGCTGCCTGGGTTATCGTAGTACGCCAGTTCCAAGCTTGCCAAACCCCTAAAACCAAACCATATCCCAACACCATGACCGACCTGAAACACATCCGCAATTTCTCCATTGTCGCCCATATCGACCATGGGAAATCCACGCTCGCTGACCGGCTCATTCAAGGCACCGGCACCGTGGCAGACCGCGATATGCAGGAGCAGCTCCTCGACAGTATGGATATCGAGCGGGAACGCGGCATCACCATCAAGGCCAACACCGTCCGCATCGAATACCCCGCGCAGGATGGCGAAACCTATATCCTCAACCTAATCGACACGCCCGGTCACGTCGATTTCGCCTATGAGGTTAGCCGGTCCATGCAGGCCGTCGAGGGCTCACTGCTGGTCGTAGACGCCTCCCAAGGGGTCGAGGCGCAGACGCTCGCCAACGTCTATCAGGCCATCGACGCCGACCACGAAATTGTCCCTGTCCTCAACAAGATCGACCTGCCCGCCGCCGATGTCGACCGCGTGTCGGAACAGATCGAGGACGTCATCGGCATCGACGCCACCGACGCCGTGCAGATCAGCGCCAAAACCGGCCTCGGCATCCCCGACGTGCTGGAGGCCATCGTGCAGCGACTCCCCGCGCCCCAAGGCAATCGCGACGCCCCCCTCAAGGCGATGCTCGTGGACAGCTGGTACGACCCCTATCTGGGCGTCGTCGTGATGATCCGCGTCATCGACGGCACCATCAAGAAAGGCGACCAGATCGCCATGATGCAAACCGGCGCCAAATACCGCATCGACAAACTCGCCGTCCTCAAACCCCAGATGGTCGACATCCCCGAGCTTGGGCCCGGCGAGATCGGCATCCTCACCGCAAGCATCAAACAGGTGCGCGACACCAAGGTCGGCGACACCATCACCCACGAGAAGAAACCCACCGCCGACCCGCTCCCGGGCTTTGCGCCATCTGTGCCGGTCGTCTTCTGTGGCCTCTTCCCCGTCGACACCAACGACTTCGAAGACCTCCGCGACGCCATCGAGAAACTCGCTCTCAACGACGCGAGCTTTACGTCCGAGATGGAAACCTCCGCCGCCCTCGGCTTTGGCTTCCGCTGCGGGTTCCTCGGCCTCCTCCACCTCGAAGTGATCCGCGACCGGATTGAACGCGAGTACGACATCGACCTTATCACCACCGCGCCCTCGGTGATCTATCACATCTACATGAAGGACGGGACGATGCAGGAACTGCACAACCCCGCCGACATGCCCGACGTCACCTATGTCGACCATCTGGAAGAGCCGCGCATCAAGGCGACGATCCTGGTGCCCGACGAGTATCTCGGCGACGTGCTCAAGCTCTGTCAGGACCGCCGCGGCATTCAGGAGGACCTGACCTATGCCGGCACCCGCGCCATGGCCGTTTATGACCTGCCCCTGAACGAGGTGGTGTTCGACTTCTACGATAGGCTGAAATCCGTAACGAAAGGTTACGCCTCGTTTGACTACCAGATGACCGGCTACCGGCAGGACAACCTGGTGAAAATGTCGATCCTGGTGAATGACGAGCCGGTCGACGCGCTCTCCATGATGGTCCACCGTGACCGGGCGGAGAGCCGGGGCCGCGCCATGTGCGAAAAACTCAAAGAGCTCATCCCCCGCCACATGTTCAAAATCCCCATCCAGGCGGCCATCGGCGGCAAAGTGATTGCCCGGGAGACGTTATCCGCTTTGCGGAAAGACGTGACCGCGAAGTGTTACGGTGGGGATGCGACACGGAAGAAGAAGTTGTTGGAGAAGCAGAAAGCGGGGAAGAAAAAGATGCGCCAGTTTGGGCGTGTGGAGATTCCGCAGGAAGCGTTTATAAATGCGCTGAAGATGGATGGGTAGGTGAGACTACAAAGCCCTTTACATTTTTTTCAGATCATCTCGTTTCGTAAGGCAGCACTCCATGGATTTTAAGATCTATTTTGGAGTCTCCATGCTCAACGGCGAACTCAACGTGCCTTCCAAAAGCAATAGCGAGAACAACTGGTGTCGCAATCAAAACACCAATTAAAAGAGCCAGTGCCAAGGGACTTTTTTTACTTACCCTGTTTTCGCCAGAAGTCAGCATCTATCAAAGCCTTATTGGCGACGTCATTTGAACAACGAAATCGTGTCCGGACGTCGAACAAAGTAGAGTTTACTCCAATCCCCATCGGCGGCGCGATTAGTGCTCCGCCGAAGAGATTTGCTTCGTACTCAAGTATTGGATCATCGGCATATTGATCGCTCGAACCAACGGAGTGCCTTGAGAGTATGTTCCTTGCTTTGGTTCTATGGAGATAAACATGGCCAATTTCGTGTGCTA
Organism: Pseudomonadota bacterium; assembly: GCA_039024895.1. Lineage (GTDB taxonomy): Bacteria > Pseudomonadota > Alphaproteobacteria > Rhodobacterales > Rhodobacteraceae > JAJDOD01. Next base: position 34,952 of record JBCCPJ010000024.1, read on the forward strand.
AGGCAAAACGGTATTCGTTGTCACCTCGATATGCTCCCTCCATTACCTCCTCTCGCACGACCAGCTCGATGGTGCCATCTTCAGCAAAATGAACGAATGCCCTTCTCTCGGGTCTCTTTTGGAACTCAGGATGCTCACTCCAATAATCAAAGTCGAATCCTTTGATTTCTTTTGGCAAAGTCTGTTCAATGTATTTGATTGGATCAAACACAGACGTGAATGGAGCCTGCTTTTCCCTTTTTAACTGTGCAACTTCCAAAATCGTCAGTCGTCGACGATTAGGGATCAGCTGCTTTTTGTTTTTCTGTCCCATATGCTCCCGCCTTATTTTCTTGACAAGATATTAGGTTCTCTATCTCTCTGGTTGTTTTGTCGGTTAAATTTGAGCGGTGGTCTTGGTATGCTACAAGTAGCCTTGCCTCATACTCATTTTCAATTGGCAGTGTGACACTCTTCTTTGAGCGCATGATTGCAATCTTTAAGCTGCTTGCCTCAGGCAAAGTAAGCTCAAAGGTCCTACAAACCTTATCCCACCAGTCCTCAGGTATTGGTTTACGACCGTGCTCAATACTCGAGAGATACGATGCGCTCAGTCCAAGCGCGTCGGCCATCTCTTTGTGCAGCATGTCTCTGTCTGTTCTGAAGTTAATACTCCATTTTCCCAGATCGGTGCGTTTCATTGCGTCCTCCAGACCTAAGTTTACCTCCTAGGAAAAGAAATTTACCACATTTAGATTCATTGTCAATATATAGTAAATGTATGCGCAATAACGCCATAATGTTGAGAGTGCGCCCGACCTGACCAGCAAGCGTCAGGTGTTTGCCAAGCTAACAAACCCCGCATCCAACCGTACAAACGGTGAGTATCTGCCACCCTACTCTCCATACTCGCCGTCACGCGCGGCACCTGACCATCCCGGCTTAACCAGGCGAATACATACATTCCGATGGATCGATGAAAACAACTAATCAACGGCACGCCCCAGTTAACAATCGCCCACCCACCGTTAACCAATCGCCCCCAACCGCCCCAACCGCCCCAATCGAACCCAACCCACGCCACATTCCTCCGTTAACCACGACCCCATGATGAGGATACTCGCCATAACCAGCCTCCTGGTTCTTGCGGGATATGTTATGAATTCAGGAGGTTTGCCGCAGGCCAATTCTTCCAGTCCGGGGATTGGCAGCGTGGGCACCTATAGCGGTGCTGCCAAGCGTGCGCTTGGTGGTCTCACAGGCGGCTAAAGCAACCCGCCTTAAACCTGGATCGCTTGTTCGCTGCCTCTCCCTTTGGTCGAACGCGAAAAGCGATACGAGATGTCTCAAGTTAAAGGCGGGACGCTATAGGGCACCGAAAGGCACCGACGTGATACCGACGTCTTACCGACGCGATACCGCAAGCGGTTTAGAACAGGTCGCGCCCGTTATCTTCCGCAATGGTATCGGCCGCAATAGCGCCGCCCGCGCCGATGGCTACCGGGACACAGCCCGACAAAACAAACGCGCTCGACAAGAGGGTAAAGGCCAGGATCAGTTTCATATCTGCTCTCCTCGTTTCTCCCTCTATCGCACGGCAGTGAGTCGCAGAAAAGGGGGCTAATTTGCCCCGAATGGTCACATTTCCGCGTTTGCAGGTGCAGAATTTGCATTTTTCGCCCTGAAGCGCGTTTTGGCGGCACCCCATGTGTCATCTTTCTGTGACGTCAGGAAAATCTGACTTATCCCCAGGAATTTCCCCAGCAAATCCAGCGTGTTATCCCCACCTAATTTCCATGCTGCAGTGCTTTTTTCTTGAAGCACCCCGAAACCCGCGTCATCCTCAACTCATCGGCCAAGAGCGCAAGCAACGGGTCGGAGCAAAGGACCCCTCGGGTGCGGAGCGGAACATTCAGAACATGTGTCTGGGTAGGAAGCGAAGGATTGCGGGGCAGGGCCAGAAAGCGGTGGCGGCTCTCCGGAGGCAAAGCAGCAAGGTCTTGAAACGCGGGTTTTTTGTGGCGTGACGGGCAACCGGAGCGTCGGCGGAAGGTGGCAACGCTGGAAGCCAGCTGGGCCTAGCCCTCTGGGGGGAAGCTCAGGACGGCGTCAGAGTTCGTGGGAGTTCACTCCTGTGTACCTGGCGCCGTTTTCTGTTGCATATGATGAAGTTTGCGCGCTCGGGCCGATCCTAGGCGACCGCCAAATCAGACACACAGGTCTTTTCAAAACAGAAATCGTAGGGATGCGGGGTCGTTTCCCGAGCGGTAATCTCAGATGTCGGCGTCCAGAAATGCCAGCAGCGCCGCTTCAAACGCCCGCGGCTGATCCGCATGCAGCCAATGCCCGGCGCCTGGGATTTTGGCAAAGCGCGCCTTGGGAAACAGGTTCTTTATCGCCGCGCGGTGTTCCGGCATAACATAGTCACTCTCCGCCCCGGACAGAAACAGGGCTGGCCCTTCAAACTGGCCGTTGACGGTAGGAAATCCGATGATTTTGGGCATTTCGTCGGCCAGCACATCAAGGTTGAGCCGCCATCGCTTGGCCTGAACATCCAGCGACTGTAGCAGAAAAGCCCGGACAGAGGCATCATCTATGGCCGTCGCCAATTGTTCATCCGCATCCCGGCGGGTGACAATTTGGCTAAGGTCAACGCCTCGCATCGCCTCGATCATCGGCATTTGCGTGTGGTCATAGGTAACAGGTGCGATATCCGCCACCACAAGCCGCCTCACGCGGTCCGGTTCGGTAAGCGCCAGGGCCATGACAGCCTTGCCACCCATGGAATGGCCGACAACGTCATGAGGCGTTTCGAGTACGGCTGCGAGGTCCGCCGCCATATCTTCGTAGCCATGACGGTTGTACCACGGGCTCTCGCCATGATTGCGCATGTCGACAGCAGTGACCGTGCGGTCAGACGAAAGACGCTTTGCAATCGCTCCCCAATTCCGCGCTGACCCGTACAGCCCGTGGGCGATAAGGACCGGCGTTATCGTTGATGATTGGCCATGGATTATGCTGTTCAACATGGGCTTTTCTTACCGGCTTGACCGCTGTATCGCCAGTGCCATGGATGTATCTGAACTCGCGGCAGATTTGTCAGAATTGATGGCGCGACAACTCCGTGTACGCGCTGGCCCGTTGGCAGATGTAGCGGCACGCGCCGGGCGCAAATTGCCAAACCACTTGCGCAAAGAAGTAATCGCAATCACGGAAGCGGAAACCTTGGCCGCGCATCCTAAATTATCACACCGTGTTGACATAAAACGACTGAGGAAGGCTGAGCGAAAGCTGCACCACTTCCTCAACAAGAAAGACCCGAAAGCAGAAAGACGGGCCGAGTTTCTCGACCGGCTCGCCTTTTATGTCTTTGTCGTGTTTTCAGCGATTGTTGCTGTATTTCTTTTCGCTGTATGGCGCGGCGCGTTTGAGTGATCAGAGACCTTCGTAAATCGGGAAGCGGCGGCACAGTTCGATAACTTCATCTTTGACCGCGTTTTCGACAGCCGCGTTATCATCCTCGCCATTGGCTGCGAGCCCGTCTGTCACCCGCGAGATCCAGCGGGCGATTTCACGGAACTCTTCTTCACCGAAGCCGCGTGTTGTACCCGCGGGAGTTCCAAGGCGTACGCCGCTGGTGATCATCGGCTTTTCAGTATCGAACGGTATACCGTTTTTGTTTACTGTAATGTGAGCGCGACCGAGGGCTTTTTCCGTCGCGTTGCCCTTCACGCCCTTGGGGCGGAGATCGACCAACATCACATGGGTGTCCGTCCCACCGGTCACGATGTCCAGGCCACCTTTCTGAAGTTCATCCGCCAAAGCTTTGGCGTTTCTGATGACCTGCGCCTGGTATTCCTTAAAGCCCGGCTCCAGTGCCTCACCAAATGCAACAGCCTTTGCAGCAATCACATGCATCAACGGACCGCCTTGGATACCGGGGAAAATCGCGGAATTCAGCTTTTTGGCGATATCGGCGTCGTTCGTGAGCATCAACCCGCCCCGAGGGCCCCTCAGTGTTTTATGGGTTGTGGTGGTCGCAACGTGGCTGTGTGGGAAGGGCGAGGGATAATGGCCCGCTGCAATCAATCCGGCAAAATGCGCAACATCGGCCAGGAGATAGGCGCCAACCATGTCCGCAATCTTGCGCATCCGCTTGAAGTCAATGACACGGGGGATCGCCGAACCACCGGCAATAATCATTTGCGGTTTGTGCTCTTTCGCAAGCGCTTCGATTTGGTCGTAGTCGATTTCTAGAGTGTCTTTGCGCACACCGTATTGCACCGCGTTGAACCACTTGCCCGATTGGTTCGGGCGCGCGCCGTGGGTAAGATGCCCACCTGCGTCGAGGCTCATGCCCAAAATAGTGTCGCCAGGTTTCAGAAGGGCGGTAAACACCCCCTGGTTGGCTTGGCTTCCCGAATTCGGTTGCACATTGGCAAATTCGCAATCGAATAGCTTCTTAGCGCGATCAATAGCGATGTCTTCGGCGATATCTACATATTGGCAGCCGCCATAGTAGCGCCGTCCGGGATAGCCTTCGGCGTATTTATTGGTCATGACGGAGCCTTGTGCCTCCATCACGGCACGGCTCACGATATTTTCGGAGGCAATCAATTCGATTTCTTCCCGTTGACGGCCGAGTTCCTTGCCTATCGCGCCGAAAATCTCCGGATCGGTGTCCGCGAGGCTTTCGGTGAAGAAATTCTGGGTCCTTTGTGGCGCATTCATAGGTTTTCTCCGAAAAGTCGAACTGTCACATCGGGTATCTAGAACGATTTCTCGAAAACGGAAACCTTGAGTTTCCGAAGCGCCCGCGCAATTCTCCACCACCGGCGAAGGGAGACATCATGCGTCCGTCAAATTCGATCGCTTTCCGGGCGAGCCAGTCCGCCGTTGCGCAGGCTGCCATGGGCGCTTTGCAAGCCCATTATGGGCAAGTTGATGTCGTGGACGCGGATGTCGTCGTTGCGCTTGGCGGCGATGGTTTCATGCTCGAAACGCTCAAATTGGCCCAGCCGCTCGGTAAACCGGTCTATGGCATGAACCGGGGAACCGTCGGGTTTCTCATGAACGAGTACAGCGAAGACGCGCTCAGGGAGCGTCTTGCGGACGCGGAGGAAGCCGTCATCAACCCGCTCCGGATGCGCGCCGGGCAAGAGGACGGTCGCGTCGTGGAAGGGTTGGCGATCAACGAAGTGTCCCTATTGCGCCAGGGACCTCAGGCATCAAGGCTGAAGATCTCCGTGGATGGACGGTCGCGCTTGGAGGAACTGGTGTGCGACGGCGCGCTTTTGGCGACGCCCGCGGGCTCAACTGCCTACAATTATTCAGCACACGGCCCGATTTTGCCGATTGGTTCGGAAGTTCTGGCGCTCACCGCAGTCGCCCCCTTTAGACCTCGCAGATGGCGCGGTGCGCTGCTCCCAAAGTCGGCGGCAGTTCGTTTTGATATTCTTGAGCCGCATAAGCGCCCCGTGATGGCAGATGCCGATGGCAACCCTGTTGAGGATGTGCTTTGGGTGGAGGTCCAGAGCGAACCGGCGGTAGAACATCGCATTCTATTCGACCCTGGGCACGGCCTCGAAGAAAGGCTCATTCGAGAGCAGTTCCTTTAGAAATTCGTGCAGCAGCGCAAAGCCCCATTAGGCGACGCGACCAGTCAAACCTTGGCATATCCGATCGTTTGCAGAGCGGCTTTGATTTCGTCGAGGATCGCGGGATCGTCGATTGTTGCTGGCAATTTGTAGTCCTGGTTATCTGCAATCTTGACCATGGTACCGCGCAGGATCTTGCCCGATCTCGTTTTGGGGAGCCGGTCGACCACGACGCCGTGCTTAAAGGCGGCAACCGGTCCAATTTTCTCGCGGACCAATGACACGCATTCGGAGACAATCTCTGCATCTGGCCGATTGGTGCCCGAGTTTGTGCAGAGAAATCCGACCGGCAGTTGCCCCTTCAAGGTGTCTGTCGCTCCGATGACGGCGCATTCGGCGACGTCCGGGTGGCTTGCCAGGATTTCCTCCATGGCCCCGGTGGACAGCCTGTGCCCGGCGACGTTAATCACGTCATCGGTCCGCGCCATGATGTACAGATATCCATCCGCGTCAATCATGCCAGCATCCCCGGTTTCGTAGTAACCCGGGAACGTGGACAGATAGCTCGACTTAAAGCGTTCTTCCGCGTTCCAGAGCGTGGGCAAGGTACCCGGGGGCAACGGAAGCTTGACCGCGATAGCGCCGAGTTCTCCGGCGGGTAGCGGATGGCCGTCCTCCCCCAGGACCTGGACATCATAGCCTGGCATCGCAACCGATGGAGAGCCGATTTTCACGGGCAGTTTTTCGATACCCATCGGGTTTGCAGCAATTGCATAGCCCGTCTCTGTTTGCCACCAGTGATCGATGACGGGGACGCCGAGCTTCGTCTGGGCCCATTCGATGGTGTCTGGATCGGCCCGCTCGCCTGCAAGGAACAGCGTCTCGAAAGAAGACAGGTCGTATTTGCCGATCAGTTCGCCTGCAGGATCTTCGCGTTTGATAGCACGAAAGGCCGTCGGTGCGGTGAAGAGCGCCTTTACTTTGTGTTCCGCAATCACGCGCCAGAATGTCCCCGCATCCGGCGTACCGACGGGTTTTCCTTCGAAGACAATGGTCGTGTTGCCAGCGATCAGAGGAGCGTAGCAAATATAACTGTGGCCAACGACCCAGCCCACATCAGACGCCGCCCAGAAAACCTCGCCGAGGTCCATGTCGTAGATCGCCTTCATCGTCCAATTCAACGCCACCAAATGCCCAGCGGTGGGCCGCACGACGCCCTTCGGCTGCCCAGTGGTGCCCGACGTGTAGAGAATGTAGGCCGGATGGGAGCCTTCAACAGGCACGCAGTCTGCGGGCGCCACGCCCGCTTGGAAGCTGTGCCAGTCGACATCGCGGCCCTCAATGAGTTCTGCAACTTCCTGTTCCCTTTGGAAAATAACACAGAACTCCGGTTTTTCCTCAGCGATTTCGATGGCCCCGTCGAGCAGCGGTTTGTAGTGCACGACACGACCCGGTTCCAAGCCACAAGAGGCTGCGATGATGCATTTCGGCGCGCAATCATCTATGCGAACGGCAAGTTCGTTGGCAGCAAAACCGCCGAAAACCACAGAATGCACTGCGCCAATCCGCGCGCAGGCCAGCATAGCCTCTAAAGCTTCAGGCACCATCGGCATGTAGATGATGACCCGGTCGCCCTTTTCGACGCCGCGCGCCTGTAGCGCCCCGGCGAGCGTGGCCACGCGGTCTTTAAGAGCCCCATAGCTGATCTCTTGTTTCGTTTGCGTGATTGGGCTGTCGTAGATAATGGCGGTCTGATCGCCTCGCCCTGCCTCGACATGGCGATCCACAGCATTGTAACAGGTGTTGACCAGCCCATCGGTGAACCACTCATACAGCGGCGCGCGGCTGTCGTTTAGGGCATGCGTCGGTGCGCGCTCCCAATCGATGGCTTGGGCTGCGTCCATCCAGAATTGCTCAGGATTCGCGCGCCACGCCTCGTATACGTCGCTGTAATTCATTGTCGTCTCCCTCCACACCCAGATGCGCCGTAGCGCCGAAGCTCACCCCTCACAAGCAATGTTACCGCCCACGGTGTCAAGTTGCCGCAACACTCATCCGTAATGGGCGACCGGCGTGCCAGCCAGCGCTGATATGTTCAAGAGCCCGCGCGCCGTGATGGACGGCGTTACGATATGCGCGCGGTTGCCCATGCCCATCAAGATCGGTCCGACCTCAAGGCCGCCTGCTTTCATCTTGAGGATGTTGCGCACCGCGGACGCTGCGTCGGAATTCGCGAAAACGAGCACGTTTGCCGGGCCTTCAAATCTGGCATTGGGCATAATCCGTTCGCGGACCGTCATATCAAGGGCAGTATCGGTGTGCATTTCGCCTTCATAGGCAAAGTCACGCGGTTCCCCATCGAGTATCTCCAACGCGCCTCGCATGCGTTTTCCAGTGCCGATGTCCAGATTTCCGAACTGACTGTGACTGCAAAGTGCGATCTTCGGCTCGATCCCGAAACGGCGAACGTGTCGCGCAGCGCCAACGACCGTTTCCGCGATCTGCTCGGGGGTGGGCTCGGGATGAACATGGGTATCCGCGATGAAAAGCGGGCCGTCTTCGAGGATCACGAGGCTCAGCGCGCCAACGGGGTGCATGCCGTCGCGGGCGAGGACTTCTGTCACATACCGCAAGTGCCACAAATATTGGCCGAACATCCCGCAAATGAGACTGTCAGCCTCGTTTCGGTGAACCATAACGGCGCCAATGGCGGTCGTGTTTGTCCGCATGATGGCACGGGCCAGTTCGGGCGTAACCCCCTTGCGCTCCATGAGTGTGTGGTAGGTTTCCCAATATTCGCGGTACCTTGGGTCGTTCTCCGGGTTTACCAGCTCGAAGTCACGCCCCGGCTTGATCGGGAGACCCAAACGCTCAATTCGCGTTTCGACGACCTCGGGTCGCCCAATCAGGATCGCGTTTTCCGTGGTCTCCTCGATCATCGCGGTCGCTGCGCGCAACACACGTTCGTTCTCGCCTTCAGCGAAAACAATACGTCGGCTCACACTGGCGGCAGCTTCAAAGACCGGACGCATAATCAAGGAGGATTTGAACACGGTTGCATCGAGTTTGCGCTTATAGGCGTCCAGATCGTCGATTTGGCGGGTCGCGACGCCGGTTTCCATAGCTGCCTTGGCCACAGCCGTCGCCACGATGCTTGTCAAGCGTGGGTCAAACGGCTTTGGGATAAGGTAATTCGCGCCGAAGGTGAGTTCTTCGCCCGTATAGGCAGCGGCGGCCTCTGCACTTGTCGTCGCTCGCGCCAGTTTGGCAATCGCCTCGACGCAGGCGATCTCCATCTCGTCATTGATGGCCGTTGCGCCGACATCCAAAGCGCCCCTAAAGATAAACGGAAAGCAGAGCACGTTATTGACCTGGTTCGGAAAGTCCGAGCGTCCGGTGGCAATAATCGCTTCTGGCGCGACAGCCCGCGCGGCTTCCGGGTCGATTTCGGGGTCCGGATTCGCAAGGGCAAAAATCACCGGCCGGTCGCTCATCTTCTTGACCATCTCCGGCTTCAGAACCCCGGGGCCTGAGAGGCCGAGGAATAGATCCGCCCCCTCGATGACATCATCCAGACTGCGCGGCCCCCCTGGCTGGGCAAATTCGGCCTTTTGTGGCGTCATCTCTTCCGTACGCCCTTCGTAGACGACACCGGAAAGATCGCAGAGAAAGACGTTTTCCCGTTTGACACCCAGCTTCAATAGCATGTTCAGACAGGCGATACCGGCCGCGCCTCCGCCCGTCGAGACGACTTTGATTTCGTCAAAGCGACGTTCCGAGACGCGCAACGCATTGGTCGCTGCGGCACCGACCACAATCGCCGTCCCGTGCTGATCATCGTGGAAAACCGGGATGTTCATGCGTTCCCGGCAAAGCTTTTCAACGATGAAGCAATCCGGTGCTTTGATGTCTTCCAAATTGATCGCACCGAAGGTGGGCTCAAGCGCGCAAACAATATCCGCCAGTTTTTTGGGATCGCTTTCGTTTACCTCAATGTCGAAGCAATCGATGTTTCCGAATTTCTTGAACAGAACGGCCTTGCCTTCCATCACCGGCTTCGAGGCAAGCCCGCCAATGTTGCCCAGGCCAAGCACAGCCGACCCATTTGACACAACAGCCACAAGGTTGCCGCGCGACGTCAGGCGGCTTGCCGCCATGGGGTCGTCTTTGATGGCGAGGCAGGCCGCCGCAACACCGGGGCTGTAGGCGCGCGCAAGATCGCGCCCGTTCGCAAGCGGTTTTGTCGCGCGAACCTCCAGCTTGCCGGGTTTCGGAAACTCGTGGTAATCGAGCGCCGCCATTTTGAGCGCGGTCTCGCGTGCGTCGCCCGTCATATGCCATCCTCCCAAAGATAGTTTAACGCTAAACTATCTGTCATAGCCAATTTGCGGACCCCCATTCGGTACGCGTTCACACTCATCTGTCAACCGTTCAGTGAGATCAAGCCGCTTGTCGCTTGCACTCGGAAAACGGGCGCGCCACTTTGCAAAGGAAAGGGCGCCGTTTCAATGTCTGACACCGAACTACTGCTGCAAGCTGCTGAGACTGTGCGAGGCAACGCATATGCGCCCTATTCTGGCTTTCGTGTGGGCGCCGCACTGCGGACACCGGACGGCACAGTATTTGTGGGGTGTAATGTTGAGAACGTCGCATACCCTGAAGGCACCTGTGCGGAAGCGGGGGCCATCGCCGCGATGGTCGCGGCTGGTCAAACCAGTTTCAACGAGATCGTGGTGATTGCGGATAGCCCGGTGCCGGTCACGCCCTGTGGGGGCTGTCGTCAGAAGCTGTTTGAATTCGCTTGTCCAGAAGCCACAATCACAATGGCGACCACTGACGGGGAAAGAACCTCATTGCCTGTTTCCGATCTTTTGCCGGGCGCCTTCATCAAGGCGCAGATGGGCAACGTCTGATGGATGCCGTCACGATAATCTCGAAAGTTCGGGACGGTGAAGAACCTTCGCAGAGCGAGTTAAACTGGTTCGCAGGCGGCATGGCCTCGGGGCGCGTGACGGACGCCCAGGCGGGGGCGTTTGCCATGGCTGTGCTGCTCAAAGGTCTCAGTGAAGAAGGCCGCGTCGCGCTGACACTCGCCATGCGTGACAGCGGCGATGTGCTGAGTTGGGACCTTGGTAAGCCAGTCGTCGATAAACACTCGACCGGCGGTCTCGGGGATTGTGTATCGCTTCTCCTCGCGCCGATGCTTGCGGCGGCGGGTGTTCCCGTACCAATGATTTCCGGTCGGGGCCTGGGGCATACGGGCGGCACGCTCGACAAGCTTGAGGCCATCCCCGGCGTTCAGACCGATGTAGGCGAAAGCCGCTTTCGTGCCATGATGGATGACATTGGGTGCGCCATCGTCTCCGCTGATCGCAAAATGGCCCCTGCGGACAAACGTCTCTATGCCGTGCGCGATGTCACGGGGACAGTGCCCAGTGTCGACCTGATAACGGCGTCCATTCTCTCCAAAAAGCTCGCGGCTGGTCTTGATGCGCTGATCCTCGACGTCAAGTGCGGTTCGGGTGCCTTCATGGAAACGGAAGACGATGCGCGGGCACTTGCAAAGTCTTTGGTCAAGACGGCTAGTGGTGCAGGCTGTCGAACTGCGGCGCTGATCACCGACATGGGCCAGCCTTTGGCGCCTGCGACGGGAAATGCCCTTGAAGTCGCGGTGGTGATGGAGGCGCTGACGGCGCCGAAGAACTCGCGCCTCGTCGACCTAACACTCGCTTTAGGCGCGGAGGTTATGGTGCTCGCAGGGTATGATACCGCGCCAGAGGTCGCCGCCGTTAAACTTCGGGACACCCTTACAAACGGGATGGCGCGCCAGACCTTTGACGCGATGGTCGTCGCGCTCGGCGGCCCGCCTGGATTCAGCGACACGTGGCGTCAACGCCTGCCGGAAGCGAACGTTATCCGTGAGATCGCCGCTCCGCGCGCCGGGAAAATCGCGACGCTTGACGGCTATGCCATCGGTATGGGCGTTGTTCACTTGGGGGGAGGCCGACTGACAGAAACGGACCGCATCGACCCCTCGGTTGGCTACTCGGACATTCTGCCGATTGGGTCCGAGGTCAGCATCGGTACACCGGTAGCTCGATTGCACGCAGCCAGCGAGAAAGCGGCGCAACGTGCCGAGCGGGCTTTCCTATCTGCGTTGACCATCGCCGATGAGGCGACACCGGTCCCGTTGCTTATTGATCGGATCGGGTGATGCCACGCGCCTTCTTGATTGTGATGGACAGCGTCGGGATCGGCGGTGCGCCCGATGCGGCCGATTACTTCAACGGTGAAATTCCCGATACGGGGGCAAACACGGTCGGGAACATGGCCGATGCCCTGGGCGGTGCCTTGCAATTGCCAAACCTTGAAAAACTGGGCCTCAGCGCTGCTGTGAGGTTGGCAAACGACCAGCCGGACGCGCCGCAAGCTAACAAGCCGCAAGGTCTTTGGGGCGCGGCAACGGAGGTTTCAAAGGGCAAAGACACCCCATCCGGTCATTGGGAGATTGCAGGTGTGCCTGTGCCCTTCGATTGGCATTATTTTCCAAACACTGACCCTGCCTTTCCGCCGGACATCATGGCTGAAATGGCGACGAAGGCGGGCACAGACGGCACACTTGGCAATATCCATGCCTCTGGTACAGAGATCATAGACCGGTTAGGCGAAGAACATATCCGGTCCGGCAAGCCTATCGCGTACACCTCCGTAGATAGCGTCGTTCAGATTGCGGCGCATGAGGAAGTGTTCGGTCTCAAGCGTCTGCTCACCCTATGCGAAGAACTTGCGCCGTCGCTCCATGCCATGCGTGTCGGTCGCGTGATCGCAAGGCCGTTTATTGGCAGCCCCGGCGCCTTTACGCGCACCAGCAACCGCAGGGACTACGCCATACCGCCGCCAAGCCCAACACTCTGCGATTGGGTGCATGGGTCAGGTCGCAAGGTATACGCCGTTGGGAAGGTTGGTGACATCTTCTCAATGCGGGGGATCGATGACGTGGTCAAAGGCAGCGACCACCAATTAATGGAGCATCTGGTGACGCTCACAAAGACGGCGGAGGAGGGCAGTCTGACCTTCGCCAACTTCGTCGAGTTCGATAGCCAGTACGGCCATCGCCGTGATGTGCCAGGATATGCCCGGCATCTTGAGTGGTTCGACAGTCAATTGCCGCGCCTTTTCGAGAACCTACGCGCCGATGACCTTATGATCTTCACCGCCGATCACGGCAACGATCCCACGTGGCCCGGCACAGATCACACCCGCGAACGCGTCCCAGTGCTCGCCATGGGCGCGGGGAAACGTTCTATCGGTCACGTAGAGTTTGCCGATATCGGCGCAACAATTGCTCATCATCTCAACGTCCCGGCAGAAGGTCCGGGCAAGTCGTTTCTCTGAAAGGACCCGCCATGAAGCAGCATCTCACGGTTGTCGATCATCCGCTTGTGCAACACAAACTCACGCTCATGCGCGACAAAGACACGCCAACGGCGGTGTTTCGCCAGCTTCTGAGGGAAATCAGCACGCTCATCGCCTATGAAGTCACCCGCGAACTGGCGATGACAACACGCAGTATCGAAACGCCGCTGACGTCCATGGACGCCCCGGTTCTCGATGGACGGAAATTGGCGCTGGTTTCGATATTGAGGGCAGGAAACGGCTTGCTCGATGGCATGCTCGATCTGATCCCTTCAGCCCGTGTTGGCTTCGTTGGTTTGTACCGTGACGAAGAAACACTTCAGCCGGTGCAGTATTATTGCAAATTGCCGGGTGAGATCGACAGCCGACTTGTCATCGCCGTTGACCCGATGCTGGCGACCGGCAACAGCTCAGCGGCGGCGATTGACTTGCTCAAGGAGGCAGGCGCAACGGACATTCGGTTCCTCTGCCTACTCGCCGCGCCGGAAGGCGTCGCCCGTATGAAGGAAGCGCATCCCGATGTGCCTATTGTGACGGCGGCATTGGACGAAAAGCTCAATGAACTGGGTTACATCGTGCCGGGTCTCGGGGATGCTGGTGATCGGATGTTCGGTACGAAATAGGTCTCACTCTGAACAGATGGCCTGCAAAGCAATCCAGTCGGTGTCGTCGAGGATCACGTCTGATTGCAGGGGGCCATTGGCGACAAGGGTGGCGGTCGTTTCCCCCGATATATCAACCGCAAAGCCGTAAGGGGCGGTGGCGACATTGCGGGCATTCATCGCCGCGACGAGCCGATCTTCCGGCACAGGCTCCGCGGGCTTTATGACCAACCACTCCGCCATACGCTGCAAATCAACGTCTCTTAATGAACCGGTCGACAACAGGGCAAGTGATGCCCGAAACGGGCTGGCCTCGAGCAGACTTCCCAACGTTTTGCCCGACGCTGCCCGAAGGTATTCGGCGAGGGCGTAACCCGCGACGACGTCGACCGTTTCGTGATCCTCAACAAGGGTATGGCTCAACAAGATCGTTCCCCCCGGAAGATGCGCCGTCGACTTCAAAGTGGTTGGTAACACCACCAGTGTGGCATCGCCGTCCGGAAATAGCCGATCGGTCAACTTATTGAGCGCACGCAGACCGGCGGGCGATCTGCAGGGCGCGCCGGTGAGGCGTTCGGTCTCACCAAGTAGCTTTGCGCCGATCTGAGCCTGCACCACATCTGGCACCAAGCGCGCGGTGTAAGCCGTGATGGCGGGCGGCAGCCAAAAGACCAGACCAGCCGCGGCCGCCGCAAAGATAATCAACCTCGCGCCGCGCCCAAGCCAGCGAGCCCGACGCCGGCCGCGCGGGAGGGCAGCCAGCACGCGGTCAATGCCCTCGACCATTTCGGTATCGTCAAGTTCGAGCGTTTCCCCGGCATCGGTTCCAGGCCTAAACAGGGCCGGCATTTCTCCCGGGTTTACGCGGATGACTGCGGGCAAGGACCAATGGGTCAAGGCGGTTCCGTTCGGCGCGGTGATTGTGAGTGTTGCTTTGCCGATGGAGACGATCACGTCCCGGCGCTGTGCGTCGGTGGACGCGCGCCAAAGCCCTTCGGCCTCCAGTCGCTGATATTCGGCCAGAACTGTCACTGTCCGCCCAATGTGCCCCCGTCTTTAATTCGGCACACTAGCCAATCGCGCCAAACCTCACCACCTAAATGATGGCTTGCCCGATTTGCCTTGCCCGCCTTAACTTGCGTCCTCCGTTTGTCAGGATTAAGCCAATGTAACGTTGCAGGAGCTGGCGCATGTCCGACGATCCGAAAACACTGGTTTCAACCGATTGGTTGGCGCGGCATATGTCCATGCCCGACCTTAGGATAATCGATGCATCCTGGTACTTGCCGGACATGGGGCGGGACCCAAAGACGGAATACGACGAGGCTCACATCCTGGGCGCGCGTTTCTTCGATATTGACGAGATAAGCGACACCCGATCAGCGTTGCCGCATATGGTGCCACCCGTTGAGAAATTCATGAGCCGGATGCGTGCGATGGGTGTTGGCGACGGTCACCAAGTTGTTGTCTACGATGGGGTTGGGCTCTTCTCGGCGGCGCGCGTTTGGTGGCTGTTTCGCTTGATGGGTCAAAGCAATGTTGCCGTGCTCGATGGCGGCTTTCCCAAATGGAAAGCGGAAGGTCGGGAGGTCGAGGATCTGCCACCCGTGCTGCGCGACCGACATATGACCGTGAGCGTCCAAAACCATATGGTCAAAGACGTGACGCAGGTCGCCGCCGCCGCGAAGCTCAAGGATTGGGAAATCGTCGATGCCCGCTCGCCTGCGCGCTTTAAAGGAGAGGAGCCGGAACCCCGCGCGGGCCTGCGTTCCGGCCACATCCCCGGCAGCAAAAACCTGCATTATAAACACCTCTTGAACACAGATGGCACCATGCGCGCACCAGCCGAGCTACGTCAGGCTTTCGAGGCAGCAGGGGTGGACCTGGAAAAACCAACGATTACCTCCTGCGGTTCCGGTGTGACGGCCGCAATCCTCAGCCTTGCCTTGGAGCGCATCGGGCACCGTCGTCACGCCGTTTACGATGGGTCCTGGGCAGAATGGGGCATGTATGACGATCTGAAGGTCGAGACCGGATGACGCTACAAAAGGCCGGGACCGAAGTCGCCTATACGATCACCTATCTTGAGATGGGGACGCGCCCAAACTTTAGCTACCCGCCGCTTCCGATTGCCTCCACCGCCGCTCTCCTCAAGGCGGAAGACCCGCCGCTATGGTACCTCTTTGCGCTCTACGATGCGGTGGGGCGAGATTACGCTTGGGAAGACCTGCACGAGCTACCGCCCGGTGAGGTGGCCGATCAATTAAGCCGGTCTGTGCTGTACACGCTGACCGAAAAGGGGTGGCCGCACGGCTTCTTCTTGCTTGAGCCCAAAGACGCGCACACGGTCGATCTCGCCTATTTCGGCCTTGTGCCGGAGGCGGTTGGCAGCGGGCTTGGCAAATGGCTTCTGCAAACCGCAATCCTCACCGGGTGGGAGATTGCCGGAACCGAGCGCATGACGGTCAATACCTGCACGCTTGATCATCCGCGTGCCCTTGCGCTTTATCAGAAAAACGGGTTTGACCCCGTGCGGCGGGAAGAGAAAACTCGAATCCTGACCCGCGACCGCGACCTGACCCGTATCCCGTCCTGAGGGGACCGACATGCTCACCAATCTGACACCGCAGCCCGCCGACAAAATCCTGGCGTTGATGCAGATGTTCCGCGAAGACCCGCGCGAGGCGAAGATTGACCTCGGCGTCGGCGTCTACCGTAATGCCGAGGGCGTGACGCCTGTCATGCGCGCTGTCAAAGCCGCTGAGCGCAGGCTGGTAGAGACACAAGGCACTAAGGCCTATACAGGGCTTGCAGGTGATCCGGCCTTTGCCAAGGCGATGGGCGGGCTCATCCTAGGGAACACGGTCGAAGGGGATCGGCTGGCAGCTATCGCGACACCCGGCGGTACAGGAGCCATTCGCCAAGGCCTTGAATTGATGCGCTATGCCGACAAGGCCGCAACCATTTGGCTATCGACCCCCACATGGCCAAATCACCCGTCCATTGTGAAATATCTCGACATCCCGATGAAACCCTATCGGTATTTCGACAACGCGACCCGAAGCGTCGACTTCGCAGGGATGCTGACGGATTTGGCGGAAGCAAAAGCTGGTGACTTGATCCTTTTACACGGATGTTGCCACAACCCGACCGGCGCCAACCTCACTAATGAGCAGTGGGGCCAAGTTGCGGAACTGCTGGAAAAAACGGGCGCCGTGCCGTTCGTGGATATCGCCTACCAGGGTTTTGGGGATGGGTTAGAGGCGGACGCCTACGGTCCGCGCCTTTTGGCAGGTCGGATGCCGGAGATGATCGTGGCCGCGAGTTGTTCCAAGAACTTTGGCGTCTATCGCGAACGTACGGGCCTTTTAATGGCGCTAGCTCCAAACAGCGACGCCAAAGCTCAGACGCAAGCAACCCTGAACTTCCTCAACCGGCAGAACTACTCCTTTCCACCGGACCACGGCGCGCGCGTCGTGCAGATGATCCTCGACGACGCTGATCTGCGCGCCGATTGGCAGGCTGAACTCGAAGATGTTCGCCTTGGTATGTTAAAGTTGCGCGAGCAACTTGCTGGGGAATTGCGTCAACGAACCAACTCGGACCAGTTCGATTTCATCGCCAAGCACCGTGGTATGTTCTCGCGCCTCGGGATCAGCGAAGACAAGGTTACTCAGCTTCGCGAAGAACACGGCATCTACATGATTGGCGACAGCCGCATGAACATCGCCGGTCTTAACAGCGAAACGGTGCCCGTACTCGCGGAAGCGATTGTCGCTGTAGGTGTGTAGCGTTACACGTCCGTACATGATGAAATTGGTGAGGACAGATGGATTGTCAGACGCCTGAAGCAGGCCAGTCTTTTCGCTCCTGAGAAACTCTCTTCGTCTGAGGGCCTGTTTTTTGCCGCATGTACGCGGCTAGCCGCCCACTCATCCGGCTCGGTTTGATCAAATCGCCTACCGGATTACCTTTTTTTCATGGTTGCCCGCCAAGATGATCCGAGCCTGAAGCGCGCGGAACCAATGAGGTACACCATGACTGTCTCAACCCCCGAGATAAGTGACATCGCCCCCAGAGAGGCGGCTAAGTCCTTATTGGGCATGGTGGCGATACTCCTTTTTACCATGTGGATATGGGATGACCGTCCATATCTTCCGTTGGCGGGTTTTTCGTTCAGCATATTTTTCATGACGTTAGTTGCATCAACGCTGTGTTTCATCGAAGCCCGCACATCCGCCGACAAGGAAAATCCGGCGCTAGACTTTTGCCTTTTTGCGGTTGTGCTGCTGGGTTTCAGTGGAACGCTTTTTCTTGCATCCGGCTACTGGCCTTGGGCAGCTGTGGCTTTCTTGAAAGCTGCGGCGCTTGCCTTACATCGGCGGCGCGTTGTCTCGGGTATGTTTGGATTGCTGCCTGCCGCCGGTTTGGATCTGGGCCTCGTGGGCGGTCTCGGTGCCGCCGTGGCGGGCGCTTTTCTTGCCGGTATCAATCTCGTCGCAGCCTAGCGCGTGTCACGATTGACCTGCGCTCGCGGAAGCCAGTCCATCCATAGCACTTTGAAAAATCACGTATTTTCGCGAAGCACGACCCCTGCGAGATAAAGTGAGCCGCAAATCAGGACGCGCGCCGTAGGATCATGTTCGATGATGTCAGACAACGCGTCCTCCACCGATGAGGCGACCACGGCCGACAAGCCCACCCGTGTTGCGGCGGCGGCAGTCTCCGCCGCCGGTAACGTCGCTGTTTCGCCGGGAATAGCCACGGCACGAAGATCGCTTACCGCGCTGACCAACTGGCGCATATACCCAGTCACATCTTTCGTGGAAAGCATCCCGCAAATGGCGTGTGTCGGTCGGGGTGACAATTCAGCTAACGTTTGTGCCAGGGCCGCGCCGGCGGCGGGATTATGTCCACCATCGAGCCAAAGCTCCGCATCCGGCGCCATATCCACCAACGGTCCTGCCTCAAGCCGTTGCATGCGCGCGGGCCAATAAGCTTTGGTCACAGCCGCCTCACAGGCAGTTTCACCGAAGCCGAGCCGCCGCAATGCCGCAATCGCCATGCCCGCATTTGAAAGCTGATGCGGTCCGCGGAGATTGGGTCTCGGCAAGTCGAGGAGCCCGTTTTCATCCTGATAGACCAGTCGCCCCCGCTTCTCCGCGACATGCCAGTGCTGACCAAAAGCAAGCACGGGCGCGCCGCATTTTGCCGCCTCCCCTTCGATAACGTTCAAGGCATCTTCATGTTGCGGCCCAACGATCACAGGAACGTTCCGCTTGATGATGCCCGCCTTTTGAAAAGCGATCTCCCGGATGGTATCACCGAGGAACTGTTGGTGATCTAGGTCGATCTGGGTGATTACCGTCAGCCGCGGATCATCGATGACGTTTGTCGCGTCGTGGCGCCCCCCAAGCCCAACTTCCAGCAATGTCCAATCGGCCTGCGTACGGGCAAAGGCCAGAAAGGCCGCGACCGTTGTGATCTCGAAATAGGTGATCGTTTCGCCGCCATTCGCGTCATACACATCTTCGAGAAGGGCAAGCAGCGCATCTTCCGAAATCAAATCGCCCGCAACCCG
>JBCCPJ010000025.1:0-51750 GCA_039024895.1 Pseudomonadota bacterium
CCCGCCCAAAACCATACAAGATGGCTGACGCTGGCGGGGTTTCGCTTTGCGTATCTTCAGGTCGGTTAGTGGCATCTGGGGGTACCTCACTCCCTACGATGGGGCGACACCCCTTGCTGATACCCCCAATGAGGTGAGAAATGGTGGTTCGGCATGTTCATCAATGTTCATAGGGTACACTTGAAGGCACTGAAAAATCAATGTTTTTGAGCGTCTATGTTCATCGATGAGAGTGTTAAATGGTGCCCGGGGGCGGAATCGAACCACCGACACGAGGATTTTCAATCCACTGCTCTACCCCTGAGCTACCCGGGCACGGGTGAGCGGGCAGCGCCTCACTCGGGTCGGTGTGTTCTAGTGTCAGCGTTGGGGGCTGTCCAGAGCCATAGCACAAAAAATCAATGCCGATCAGGGTCGGGGTCCGGCGTGGTTTTATCGACCGGCTCTTCCTCCATAGGAAGCGCGTAACTGCCATTCAGCCAGCGCCCCAAATCAACATCCGCACACCGCTTCGAACAAAACGGACGGTAAGCTTTCTCGCTGGGTTTCAGGCAGATGGGACACGTCATTTAAGCAAGTCACTTACCGGAAGGCGTTCGCGTTTTCTCACCAGTTCAAGATGGCCAAGCGGGGTCCAATCGACAAGGGTCGTCTCAATCGGATCGGCCCGGAATGCCGCGCGCGCGACGCTTTCGATCTGCTTACGGTCCCGTTTGGACAAAGGGGCTAAATCGACCACGACTTGCCCGCCATAACCGCGCAGCCTCATCGCACGAGGTAACGCGCGCAACGCCTCAATATTCGCCTTCAGACTTGCCGCAGGGGAGGTATCCGGCCCCGTATTCACATCAACCGCCACCAATGCCCTTGTGGGTTCGACGAACATGAAACCGCCGCTTGGGAGAGGCACCCGCGAAGACATGATATCGCCCAGCATATCCGCAACGCCCGTGTGGTAGAAAACATGGACGCCGTCCTCGGTCACATCCGGCGTAGGCCAGTCGCGCACCGCCAATTCGATCGCGCCGGGGCCTTCAACCAACTTTTCGGGCGCGCCTTGGAGCGGTTCGGAGAGGACAGCCTTTGCGAGGTCAAGCATGCCGCGCGCGTCTGCCGCGATGGCGGCATTATCAGAATCTTGCGCAACCGTCCGCAGCACAAGACCAACATTTTCGGGAACCGCCAGCTCTTCCAAAAGCTCCCGTAACGCGACCCGGCGTTCCTCGTCCCGGATCGCCTTCGAAATGTTGCGCCCGACGGCGCCGGGCGTGACCATGGCAAACCGACTTTTGAATAACAAACGCGCGGTACACGGCGCGGCTTTGCCCAGTTCGGCATAAGTGGTCACTTGGACGATTACAGTGTCGCCCGCACTCAATCCCTTGCCCTGGCGGAGGAAGAGTGGCCCATCCGGCGTTTCGACAAGTAAGCCGCCCAGCCCTTTCATCGGACGCCCCACCTTGCCTCGATAGATTGCACCGGGGCGGATTTGACCGTCCGGTGGATCGATCAAAAGGTCTTCTAGCTGGCCGTCGAGAATTCGCGCTGCCGCCGGGCGTCCGGCCAACGCGCCGAATACAGCGAGCGACCCCTTCACAGCGGTGCCCGAATGCCTGCAGACGCCAAAAGCCGCGCAGTTTCATGGACCGGCAGCCCCATAACACCGGTATAAGAGCCTGATATCTTAGAGATAAACTGGCCAGCGGGGCCCTGGATTGCGTAGCCGCCGGCTTTGCCTTGCCAATCGCCTGTCGCGATGTAATCGGCAATGTCGTGATCGGTCAGACGCGCCATGCGTACCTGGGTCACGACTTCCCGCATCCGCTCGCGCGTATCGTCCAGGACACCAACGACAGTAATCACGCGGTGACGCCTGCCGGACAGCAAAGCCAAATAGCGACGCGCTTCGGTAGCCGAGGCAGGTTTGCCAAGGATGCGGCGTCCAACGGCAACAGTCGTGTCGGCCGCCAAAACAACCTCGCCCACGTTCCGTCGCACGGCACGAAGCTTGCCGCAAGTGACCCGGCGGCAATAGTCGCGGGGCAACTCACCTTCCAATGGACTTTCATCAATTTCTGCTGGCCGCACGTCATCGGGTGTCAGGCCTAGCCCTGCCAGCAAATCAAGCCGACGCGGGCTGGCGGAGCCCAAAATTAGGCGCGGCGTCACTTGAACCGATAGTTAATCCGACCCTTCGTAAGGTCGTACGGCGTCATTTCAACCTGGACTTTGTCGCCCGCAAGAACGCGAATACGGTTCTTCCGCATCTTGCCTGCCGTATGCGCGATGATCTCATGGCCGTTTTCAAGCTCGACCCGGAATGTGGCGTTCGGCAGGAGTTCCTTCACAACACCGGGGAATTCGAGCAATTCTTCCTTGGCCATGGTCTCTCCACTATTATCGCCCGGTCGTTCCGGGCGCCGCGAAAATGGGGGGGAATGGACAGCAAATCAAGGGCAAAGTTATGTAATTGCGTCCATTTGCGCCGTGAATGGCGATCGCGGCCATCCAACAGGACTTCCCACAATTCACTGGCGAACCACATAAACCGAACATTTGGCATGGGCGACAACGTGGCTCGCTGTCGTGCCGAGGATATAGTCTTGGATTTTTGGGTTGGCCGAGCCCATCACGATCACATCGACATTTCTTTCGTCAGCAAGTTTCACGATTTGCCGATGGACCGCTCCAAGCCGCACGACCTGCTCAACGTCGACCCCCTCTGCAGGGACCGCGGCCACGAAGTTCTCCAAACCTTCGCTCCAGAATGCGCGGGAATCCTTTATATTCAGATTGCGTTCCATTTCCGGCGCAACGGTCGTGACCAATAGCTTGGCCGCCCGACGTCGCGCCATCGCAATGGCCTCGCGGTACGGCAAAGTGTCGATCTTTGCGTGGCGAAGATTAACAGGACAAAGGATCAGATTTGTGTCGCGGGGCACGGCTTTTCTCAGGCTAGGTTGGCCAAACGTAACGGGTTGGTCGAAAACGGGCAAGCCAGCCAAGCGAACGGATGTCCCCCAGCCTCAAAAGATCTTGCGGGGGCGTGTCCGTTGCACCCCATGCGGCCAGGGACGCTTCGACTTCAGTCCATCCCATAAAATCGCTATGTTTGGGGCGCTCCGGCAGTGGCGATGCGGCAAGAAAGGAGCATCACCACTCTGGCACGCAGGCTAAAGAGCGAAAGTCTCGCAGTTTCGTATATGAAACGGCGCAACTCGACGGTCACGCGGCATCCGCAACCTTCTCTGGGGAAGAAACTTCAAAACCGCGCGTGAGGTCCATCAAAATTGCAGCAGACTTCTCGAGGCTAGAACAGGCCAGCGAGGTCTGGTTGAAAACCTCCGCATTCTGTTGTGTCGCGGCATCGAGCTTGACGACCCGGTTAGTCAGCTCCGAAATGCCTGCGGTCTGTTCTTGCGCGCCTTCGGCGATCTTTCCCGTCTTAGTTGAAATTTCAACGACGGCGGACAGCACGCCATTCAGGGCGGAAACGGTTTCTTCAATTTTTGCCGACCCGGTCCGTACCTGATCCCCGGAACGCTCAATCAGACTGCGGATATTGGTGGCGCTTTCGGAAGATCGTTGGGCCAATCCGCGCACTTCGGAGGCGACGACGGCGAAGCCCCTCCCCGCCTCGCCTGCGCGCGCTGCCTCAACGCCCGCATTCAACGCCAGGAGGTTGGTCTGAAAGGCGATTTCGTCGATGACCTTCACAATCTGGGAAATTTCTTCTGCCTCGGTCTGGATTGCGTGCATGGCGCGCGATGTCTCCGAGACCACCGTTTCGCTCGACATCGCACTCTCTTGTGCTGTTTGGACGGATTTGTCTGCCTCCCGAACCGTAATTTCGGTTTTGGAGACCACTGCGGTCAGTTCCTGAAGACCTTCGGAGCTTTCGGCCAACATCCGCACCTGCCGTTCGGTTTTTCCGGCAAGGTCTGCCGTCGCTGACGCGATCTCTTGCACTTGTGCCAGCATTTCTTCGGATTGAACCGTTACGCGGCCCACCGTTGCATCCAAAACAGCGACAGCTTCATTAAACGAGACCCCGATATCGCGAAAGGATGCCGGCAAGGTTTGATCGATCCTTGTGGTCAAGTTGCCGTCCTTAAGTCCTTGCATCGCAAGGCGAATACATTGAACGACCTGATCCTGCTCCTCAGCCTGCAACTTCGTCCGTTGCTCGGCATCAGACCGCGCTGCGTTCCGCTCTGCTTCCGCTTCTTCGCGCAGCTTTTCGGCATCATGGGCATCTCGAAGTAATTCCTCTGCCCTTGCCTGCGCTGCAGTCGCCTGTTCTTTGCTCAGTTCGGCCGAATTTCGCGCGTTTTCGGCTTCACTGCGCGCCTTGTGTGCGTCCGCTAGGGTCGTCTCAAGCTCTGCAGTTCTTCGCGCCGCTTGTTCGTCCATCCGCTTCAAGATGAGTACGGTTGCTACCAACACCCCTGTTTCCATCAAGACAATCACTGCGTGGAGTGTCGTCCGCGCCAAGTTTTCGACCAAGACGCCGCCCGGATAGACCAAAGCCGGCATGAAAATGGAAAGCGACAGATGATGGACCGCCGTAATCACGGTCGCCATCAAGATTGCTGGGATACTTCTGAGTAAGATCAAGCACGCGAGAAGTGCGAAGAACAACATATGCGTATCGACCTGCCAAGGATGCCCTTGAAAGGCGCCCGTCAAAGCAATGGCCTGACCGATCAATGCCGTAGCGGCGCCGACATCGCGAAACTGGGGCTTGGCTAAACCAAGCAAAAGACCCGCCGCGAGAAATCCGAAGGATACCAGTGCAGTCGCCAACAGGTTAGCGCCGATGACGGCCTTCGCGAGCAAGACGGCAACCGCAAGGACGGTTGCAAAAACCATAATGAGTTTAATCGGGTCCTCAGACAGAAAACGCTTCATCTGATAAATCCATCTCTACAGTTTTACGCCACATAGACGCGCCAAGTCAGTTGCCGGAAAAAGCCAATAGCCTTCGTCAACTAAGGAAGAATGAATATCCGAGTTCGTTTGCAAAAGCCGCGCAAACGGCGCCCGATACGGGCCAATTTCGCGCGTGCCGGGCTGCGCGGTGATTTCGTCCATCATGTGTCGTGACCCGACGACAAGGTATACATGCGAAACATCGGGTTTAGATTTGCTGCTGGCGGCAAGGCTGAGTGGACCGGCGATCACCGCAAGAACTACCGGTAAAACGAGACAACACACAGTGCGGACCATGTCGGTACTTTACGGCCCATGCGTAATTAAGACGTAAAGACACGCGGTCACGCAGATCGCCTGAGGGATCGTTCCACGTAAGACATCCCAAAATAAAGAGAACTTTGGCACTCCAGCAAATCAATGTTTGCTTGACGCGTTTGTCTCGTTCACACT
This sequence comes from Pseudomonadota bacterium, assembly GCA_039024895.1. GTDB lineage: Bacteria > Pseudomonadota > Alphaproteobacteria > Rhodobacterales > Rhodobacteraceae > JAJDOD01. Next base: position 5,386 of record JBCCPJ010000025.1, read on the forward strand.
GCGCGCGTTGCTTCCGCCTGGATCATGGCGGGTGCATATGATGGGGTAATACGTAGAATGATGACGGACGTTTTTGGGGCAACTGTTGCCGAGCAGCTTTCCCCGCCGCGGGTTTATGTGCATCTCGCGCTTTTGTTTTATGTTATCGGCTTTTTGACGCGCGATGAACTTATCTTGCGCGTCCAAGTGCTGGTCGGGACAGTGTTCTACGGACTTTACTATTTCTTCATTGCGCCTGTTCCGCTTTGGGAGGCTATTCTTGGCAGCGTTGCGATCGGTGCTGCGAACATCTATTCGTCCATCGTCATTATGCGCGAACGCTCCACCTTCGGCATGAGCCAGAAGGAGCTTCAGCTTTACGCCCATTTTACGACCTTAAGGCCCGGTCACTTCCGCCGCATCATGCGCAAAGCCGATTGGATCAGGATAGATGCCGATACGGTCCTTCTGGAGGAGGGCGGCTCGGTCGAGAAACTTTACTTCGTGCAATCAGGCAGCGTGCAATTGAAACGAGGGAACAAGGTGTCTTCCCTCGGGCCCGGCCATTTTCTGGGCGAACTGGCTTTCCTTACGAACAGTGCTGCGTCAGCCTCCGTTATCGCCGATAATGGCGCGGAAGTGATCGCCTGGGATCAGGCTCAATTGAGAAAAATCATGGACCGCTCTCCCACGATCTCAAATGCAATTGTTGCCCTCTTTAACAAGGACTTAGCGCGCAAACTTGCTGTTAGCTGGCCCGAGGCAGTGCTGGTTACGATACCTTCGGCTGACGGGCCGAATTGCAAGGGGACAGCCAGCGCGTCATTTGACTGAGACAGTCGGACGCGGCGCGGACTGTGATGCCTTCCGCCCTTCGATTGTGTAGAGGATCGTGTTTCCGACACCGCTCAGTCGTCTGCGCCCCATGCGCTGCCACTTGAACTCGGTCCCCACGCGGTCGATCACCGCCTGCGACACAGTCACTTTGCCGGGATCGCTCGCCTCTTCAATACGCGAGGCGATGTTCACTGTGCTGCCCCAGACGTCGTAAACAAAACGCAGATCCCCCACGACACCTGCGACCAACGGGCCGCTGTGCACGCCAACCCGTACATTGACCTCTCGCCCCAACTTCGTTGACAATTGTTGCGTCGCAAACAGGAGGTCCAGAGCGGCATCAACGGCCCGTTCGCATTGGTCTGCCCGCGCTTCGGGCACGCCTGACACAAACATGTAGCAGTCGCCGATGGTTTTGATCTTCTCAAGCCCATAGGCCGAGATCACCTCGTCGAATGCACCGAACAGTTCGCTCAGCAGGCTGATGCTCTCCCCAGCGTGGGCCTCCATAGAGAATTGCGTAAAGTCACAAATGTCGGCGAAAACCACGGTAGCGTCGGAGAATTGATCCACAATCCGGCTTTCACCCCGTTCCATGCGGTCAACAATCGATGGGGGCAACATGCTGGCCAATAGCTTGCTGCGTTGGTCTCCAACTTTTCGCAACTCCTTTTCCTGGTCGGACACGCGGTTAAAGGATCGCTCCAACTCAAACATGACCGAATTATAGAAAAGACCGATTTGCCCGACTTCGGTGAACGGCGATTGTGGCGCCCGCATCGAGAAATCGCGATCACGCGTTTGTCTTTGCATGACGTCGAATAGCTCGTTCAGGTCGGTATTGGCGGCGTGCTCACCGACGTTCAGTCCAATTTCTTCCACATGGTGGCTCACCCGCAATGGGATGACTGTATTGATCAGACGGAGAAGAACATAAGGCAAGCCAACCGCGAAAACGCAGATCGTCAGGCCGGCGGTAGCCTGGATACCGAAGGCCTGCGCAAAACTTGTCTCCGCGCCGAAAGCTGCCGTGCGTGCAAACACCGGCAGCACGAGGATGCCCACAAGGCCGGACATCAGATGCACCGGCACCGCGCCCACGACGTCATCAATACGCAGACGCTCCAAAAGCTTGTCGCCAAAAAAGACCGTCGCCCCCCCCAAGGCGCCGACGATAAATGCAGCCGATGGGCTATAGACATGGCACCCTGCCGTTACGGCGACCAACCCGCCGAGTGCACCGTTCATGCCGAAGAACACGCTCGGTTTTCGGTCAATAACAAAACTGATCAGCAGTGCCGCCAAAACGCCCGTGGTACCAGCCGCGAGGGTATTGAAAAGGATCGATGGCACGTCCGAGGTCCACCCAAGCGCGCTTCCCCCGTTGAAGCCGAACCATCCAAGCCACAGGAGCAGAACACCGAGCATGGACAGGGGCAGATTTGACCCGTTGAAACGGCGCGCGAGACGCGTCGTCAGGAACCGCCCTTGGCGTGGCCCAATCACAAGGATTGCAGCCAGTGCCACCCCGCCGCCCACGGCATGGACAACGGACGAACCGGCAAAATCAACGAAGCCCATTTGACCCAGCCAGCCAACTGGTAGCCCATTGGCGTCGGTCGCCCAGGCCCAATGGCCATAGAGGGGATAGATCAAAATGACCGTCACGAGGGTGATGATGATATACCCGTGGAAGGCCCCGCGTTCCGCGACTGCACCAGACAGGATTGTTGCGGCGGTGCCGCAAAACATGCTTTGAAACAAGAGTTTCGTGGAAAACTCCGGATCAGTAAGCTGATTGATCGCAAAGCCATCGGTACCAAACCAACCGCCAGCGGTGGTCCCGAACATAATGCCGAACCCGATGAGCCAGTAGCTAAGGATCGAAAGCGATAGGTCAGTGATATTCTTGATGGCAACGGAGATATTGTTTTTGGACCGGGTGATCCCCGCCTCAACGCACATGAACCCCGCTTGCATAACAAACACGAGAAACGCGCAAATCAGAACCCAGACAAAGTCTATTTGCTGCACGCGTCACAACACTTGCGGCGTCGAGGGAAACTAGGGCGGTGAGGCAAGTGCTTCTTATCCGTCGTCATCGTATTCGCTCGAACTTTGTATGAATTTTACCATTTGGTCCAGTCGTTTTGCACGCGGCTGGCAGGCAACGAAAGCGCCAACCTGTTCAGGTTTCTCGCCTCAGTTCACTCTTAATTAGCGCGCGACGCGTAACGGTGCCGTTTGGGGCAATAGCGGTTGAGGTCGGAATGCTATTCACAAGGTTTGTTGCTGTTTTCGTTGCCGTCATGGGTGCCGCGTCAGCCGGTTCCGCGATGGAGGTCACCATTGCCACGGGCGAGTACGCGCCTTTCTCAAGCGAAGAGCTTGACGGTTTCGGGTCGGTTAATGAACGCCTGTCGGATTACGCAGATACTGCCGGACTCGAATTGATTTTCGAATTCATGCCTTGGATGCGGGCGCTCGAGTCAACGCGGCGCGGGCATTTTGTGGCCACGTCTTACTGGTACTTCAGCGAAGACAGGCAAGCTGATTTCATCCATGTGGGACCGCTTGTGCAAGACCGACTGGTGTTGTTTGGCCGATCGGACACCGTGATTGTGGCCCCGGGCGATCTCACCTCCCTTGGCGACCTGACGGTCGGCATTGTCCCGGGCTATACCTACACAACGGAATTTTGGGAGCTTGTTGAAAGCGGCGCCTTGAAAGTTTCCGAGGGGCCGAACGACATGGCAAATCTGCGCAAGCTCCTTGCGGGTCGGATCGATCTCGTGCCGCTCAGCGAAGAAGCAGGTTGGCATATGATCAAAGAGAGCTTTGACGCCGATCAGGTTGCCACGTTTTCCGTTCTCGGCAAACCACTATCAACGACCCAGGGCTTTCTCCTTGTTTCGCGGGCCACGGACGGCGCCGAAGAGATCGCCGCCAGACTACAAGCCGTCATCGATGGCGCAGAGAAACAAGCGAGCGCAACGCCCGTGGAACACGCGGATTGACCCCCGTTTTCTCAATGATGAAACGCTACGCATCGCCAGGACCGCTTTTGCGAGATACTCGGAGCAGCCCACCCAGCCCGCATAGCCTGACCCGCGTTTTGCTCAAAATTACGCTTTCGCTCGCTTTGTTGCTGGGGCTGGTCGCTGCAATCTTGCAGCTCATTCTCGACCTCAAACAACAGAAAAGCGCGGTTGAAATCGCGGCGGAAGAGTTTCTCGTCGGCGTGGTGCCATCGGCGGCATCGGCGGCTTATAACTACCAATACGACGCTGCCAAAGAAGTGGCCCGGGGCCTCTTTTCACAGCGCGCCATAAAACAGGTCATCATCGTCAATGATGGCGAGGTCATGGTCGACGCCTCCCGGGAAATCGAACCAACATTGCCGCGTCTTATGCAACTTACAGATGAAGACAAGGTGACCCTAAGCCGTGATTTAATCCGGCCCAACTCACAAAGCGGGACAAAGATCGGTACAATTCAAATTGTCGTCGACCGGTCCATCGTTTCGCCCTCCATCGTTGACCGGATGATGTCCTACTTCGTGTTGGCTCTACTTAAAAACGTAGCCTTTGGCTTGGCGTTGGTTTTTGTCGTTTACGGCACATTGGCCCGGCATTTGGTGAAATTGGCGGATATTGCCGCAAGCTGGAAACCCGATCATGATCAATTGCTTGTCCCGCGCCCGCCTGCCTTTCTGGCAGGCACAGAAATTGACGTGTTGGGCAAACGCATCGAAAACCTCAGCGAAAGCGCATTGGAAGTAATCCGCCTCAAATCTGAAAGCGAGAAGGAGCTTTCGCAACGCTCCATCGAATTGGAAGAAATGGTCCAGCGGCGCACGAGCGAATTGGAAACCGCAAACGAAAAACTCAAGCTCGTCGCCGATTCCGATGCGTTGACGCAACTTCTAAACAGAGGCGCTTTAGACAGAGAATTGGCAAGTAGTTTTGAAGAGGCACTCGAAAACGACCTGGCCTTTGCAATCGCCCTTCTCGATGTCGACCATTTCAAATTGCTCAATGACACCTATGGCCACCAAATTGGCGACGCCTGTCTTGTCTCAATTGCGGGCGTGTTGGCCAACACTGCGAAGGCGCATGGCTGCATATTAGGGCGCTACGGGGGCGAAGAATTCTGCCTCGGCGGAAACGGCATAGACCTTTCACAAATGTCTGATATCGCCGCAGAAGTTCATGCCGCCATCAAAGAACTCGACATTCCCCATTCAAGCGCCCCACAAACGCGCCGCGTTACGGTGAGCATCGGTGTTTCCGCCGTCGAGAACCGCGAACGCACCCTCGACAACCTGATCGGGGAAGCCGACCGGGCGCTCTATGATGCCAAGAAGCTTGGCCGAAACCGCACCGCGCGCGCCACACCCGAGGACGCCATTCCACTTGGGCATAAACGCCGGTCAGACACCGATGTGATGCAAGCCCTGCGCGAGCAACGCTACGAGCCCTTCTTCCAGCCGCAAATCGACGCCAGAACCGGCGAAATCGTCGGCGCGGAAACGCTCGCGCGCCTGCGTTTGGAGGATGACACCATATTAGCTCCGCAGGCGTTCATCCCCAAGATCACCGAGAGTGGCGCGCTGGCGGAACTGGACCGGCTCATCCTCGACAAGACACGACATATGTTGGCGCGCGCAAGTCACTGGGGCCATGCCGTACCGCGTCTCTCTTTCAACATGCATCCAAGCTATCTGCGCAACAAAGATACCATGCGCGATTTCACTGACCTCCAATCCCAATGCGAGACGAAAATCGCCGTTGAGCTTTTGGAAATGTGGTCAAGCGAGACGCTCGATGAGGAAGCTTTGTGGGGATTGGAATGTCTGCGCGACGCCGGAATCGACGTCGAAATAGACGATTTTGGTACATCCAAGGCATCGATTGTTGCCCTGCACTGCATCGCCCCCGACAGGATCAAAATCGCGCAAGAGCTGGTATTTCCCATGCCGCAGTCAGCAAAATACCGTCGAACCGTGGACTGCATCCTGCAATTGGCTGAAAGACTTGACATTTCAGTCATTGCAGAGGGCGTCGAAACAGAAGAGCATATGCGCCTTCTTCTCGACTGTGGCTGCTATGTGCAGCAAGGGTTTTACTTTGCCCGCGCTCTTTCCGAACAGGCATTTTTTGCGATGCTCTCCGATGAACCTCGCCGCGCCGCCCAATAAAAACCTGTTCCACGGTAAGTCGCACGTGATCTTACTCCACCCCACGGATCACTCGGCGGCCGGCGCTCCAAACCGGTCTACCATGCGATTGCGGATCTGATCGCGCGCCTGCCGGTACTGATCGAGTTTCGCCTCTCGCGTTTCGCCGATGCCAGAGGGATCCATAATCGGCCAATACTCAACATCGAGATGGAAGTACCGCGTCAGGTCCAACGCCTTACGTTGCGCCCCCGGGGAGAGTGCCACCACGAGGTCAAAGCCCGAAAGATCGTCGCCCCATTCCTGCATCTCATCGAAAGACCGCGACCGGTGCCGCGCCAATTCAATTCCCAACTCATGACAGACAGCGACGGAAAAGCCGTCAATTTCCATATCGTTATAAACGCCCGCAGACTGCACATAGCTGTCGTGACCGTAGAACTTCTTCATCATCCCTTCTGCCATGGGCGAGCGGATGGCATTGTGATCGCAACAGAACAGGACCGATTGAGGAATGTCGGCCACCCTAGCCTCCGAAATGCAAAACGCAAATCAGCGTGAAAAGGCGCCGCGCTGTATCGATATCCAGCTCGACCTTGTCATCCAGCCGCTCTTCCAGCACCCGGGCACCTTCGTTGTGAATACCCCGTCGTGCCATGTCGATGGCTTCGATCTGCGCGGGCGGCAACCGTTTGACGGCTTCGAAATAGCTTTCGCAAATCTGGAAGTAGTCTTTGACGACCTGACGAAACGGGGCAAGGGAGAGATGAAACTCCGCCGCAGGCTCCTGATTTTCGGTCTTAATTTCGAAAACCAGGCGTTTTTCCCGAATTGCCAGAAGCAATTCATAAGGACCGGCCGCCGCTTCGTCGCGCTTCAACGCGAAGGAATTGTCTTCCAACAAGTCGAAAACGGCCACCCTCCGTTCCTGCTCAATCTCGGCTGTGGGCGGCGGCAAGGCGCTGTCGTCAATGTCGATTTTCGTGATGCGAGACATGAGTTGCACGCTTAGGCTATCCGTGCGCCGTTGAAAACTGGTTTTAGGCGGAAATCAATCGGGCAGCGCTGAGGGACAAAACCTAGCGGGCCGCGCCAGATCGCCAGAGCGACGTGCGCTGTAGAAACGAAAAATTTACTTCAAACAATTGTTTGTAAAAGGAAAAGTTTCGCATGCGAAACTTTTGAGGACTAAACCGCAAACACCTCGACCCGTTGTCCGTTGGCGCGGATCGCCAACTTCCCGTCGCAGAGTTTCAGCGCATCCGCCCCAAAAGCTGTCTTGCGCCAGCCCTTCAGGGCAGGCACCTCACGCAATCCAGCAGCGATTTCGTCCAGCTCCGCAGCGGTCGCAATCAACTTCTGTGCCACGCCAAGCTCTTCCGACTTCGCCTTGAGCAAAACACGAAGCAAATCCGCCAGGGCGGGATTGACCTGGAGTTTGTCGCGAGATCGGTCGGGTACCGGCAAGTCTTCGGCGGGCGCGTTCAGTCCGACCTGCACCGCGGCTAAAATGCCGTCGGCAATTTCTCCCTTTCGCGCGTCTCGCAGCAACAAACGGGATCGGCCTAGGTCCTTCACCGACTTCGGCTTTGTCGAGGCAAGTTCCAGCAGCGCATCATCCTTCATGACACGGCTGCGTGGGATGTTCTTGGTTTGCGCGTAACTCTCACGGAACTTAGCCAGTTCACGCACAATCGCGAGGAAGCGGCCTGAATGCGTTCGCGTCTTGACGCGCTTCCACGCCTCCTCAGGTTCTACAACATAAGTCGCTGGGTCCGTCAGGATCGACAGCTCCTCCTCCACCCAAGGGCGGCGACCAGAGGCGTTCAACGTGTCAGAAAGGCTTTCGTAGATCACGCGCAGATGCGTGACATCCGCGAGCGCATAGGTCTGTTGCGCATCCGTAAGCGGGCGCCGCGACCAGTCGGTGAAGCGCGAGGACTTGTCGAGGGGCGACTTTGCGATTTTTCGCACCAGTGTTTCATAGCCAACCTGTTCGCCATACCCCGCCACCATGGCGGCCACCTGGGTGTCGAAAAGCGGTTTCGGGATCACGTCTCCCTCAATGAAGAAAATCTCCAAATCCTGACGCGCAGCATGGAACACTTTCACCACAGCTTCGTTGCGAAAGAGATCATAGAGCGGCTCAAGCGACATCCCGGACGCAAGCGGGTCCACCAGGACGGCGTCCCCTTCCCCGTCACCTGGCACCGCGAGCTGCACCAGACACAACTTGGAGTAGTAAGTCCGTTCTCGAAGAAACTCAGTATCCACGGTGACGTAGGGGGCGGTTGCGGCCATTTCGCAGAAAGCCGCCAGCCCCTCGGTCGTGGTAATTGTTATCATATACTGCTCGTGTCTTTAGTCAGAAAGTCTACTGGTCATAGGCCCTTCGAGGCCCTACTGCAAGTAAAGCGGCGCCGTTTCGCCACTTGCAAAGCGGCGTAACACTGCGGGGTAGAGCCTGTGCTCCAGCGGCAATACACGCTCCGCGAGCATCTCAGCGGTATCGCCTGCGCGAATAGGCACCCGCGCCTGCCCTAGGATTGGGCCGTCATCAAGCACTGATGTCACCAGATGCACGGTGCAACCAGCCTCCGCGTCGCCTGCCTCCAAGGCGCGCCGGTGGGTGTGCAACCCCGGGTATTTCGGCAGCAATGACGGATGAATATTCAGCGCTTTCCCGGCCCAACGCTCGGTAAACACGGGCGTCAGAATACGCATGAACCCCGCCAGGCAAAGGATATCCGGTGCCGCGGTTTCGAGCCGCGTATTCACCGCCGCATCGAACGCCTCGCGCGTTTCGAAAGTGCGATGATCTATCACTGCCGTCTCGACGCCGCGCCGGCGCGCCTTGTCGAGACCTGCCGCGCTTGGCTGATTGGAGAGCACCAACACCGGTCGCGCCGGGTGATCTTCGGTCATGCTCTCCACAAGCGACACCATATTCGAACCACTTCCAGAGATCAGAATGGCAACACGCTTCAAAGAAGCGTTCCCGAATATCGTACCCCCGCCGGGCCGCCGACAGAGCCCAAAACGCTCACCGTTTCCCCTGCCTTTTGGAGCAATGCGATCTGGTCCGCTGCACCGGATTTATCGACCACGATCGCCATGCCGATACCGCAGTTAAAGGTCTTGAGCATTTCTGCTTCGCGGACGCCGCCTTGTTCCGCAAGCCAACGGAAAACAGGTGGCAAGTCCCAAGCGGAAAGGTCGATCTCAACCCCGAGCCCTTCCGGCAATACGCGCGGCAGGTTTTCCGTCAAACCGCCGCCTGTGATGTGGGCCAAGCCATGGACATGGCCAAGGCGGATCGCCTCGAGACAGGGCATGACATAGAGCCGTGTTGGGGTGAGCAGTGCTTCACCAAGCGTGCGCGCCTCCCATGGGCACAGCGCATCCCACCCTGCCCCGGTTAACTCGACAACCTTTCTCACCAGAGAATAGCCGTTGGAATGGACGCCGTCGCTGGCAAGACCAAGCAGGATGTCCCCCTCCGCAACCCCCGCCGGCAGGGCGGTTCCGCGCTCCATTGCGCCCACCGCAAACCCCGCCAAATCAAAGTCGCCGGGAGCATACATGCCGGGCATCTCCGCCGTTTCACCACCGATAAGCGCGGCGCCCGAACGCTGACATCCCGTTGCAATGCCGTCCACTACCTGGGTCGCTTGGTCGACGTTAAGAATGCCGGTTGCGAAATAGTCCAAAAAGAACAGCGGCTGCGCCCCTTGGCATACGAGGTCGTTCACACACATGGCGACAAGATCGATGCCGACGCCGCCAATATGGCCCGTCTCAATCGCGACTTTAAGTTTGGTGCCAACACCATCGGTCGCCGCGACCAAAATTGGATCGGCGTAACCGGCCGCTTTGAGATCGAACAAACCACCAAAACCACCGAGTCCGGCCAAAACTCCCGGACGGTTCGTCCGCTTGGCTGCGGGTTTGATCCGCTCGACCAACTCGTTGCCCGCGTCGATATCGACCCCTGCTTCCGCATAAGTCAGCCCGTTCTTTGCCATGTTTTCCTCGCGCGCTTTTGGAGGCGAGGTAACGGAAGCGCGATCGAGAGTCCACGCAGACGCGATTGGCGCGAATTGGCAGCGCTGTTAACATTGATTAAACAGCGCGTGGGAGTTTTTATCTTGCAATATGTTCTCATTGCTTTTCTGATGTATTTCTGCCCGTTCACGGCGCGTGTCGATATTCGCGTGATCGATGGCGATACCTTTGAATGGAACGGCGATATCTATCGTCTGAACGGGATCGACGCACCAGAACAGGGTCAGAAATGTGATGACTGGGCCTGCGGAACAGCCGCCACAAGAGCACTGGCAGAGTTGCTTTCGGGGGCTTCCGTTTCCTGCGAGATAATCGAGCGCGATACCTATGGTCGCTGGGTCTCGACCTGCTTTGCCGATGGGCGCGACCTGAGTGCCGCAATGATCGACAAGGGGCTCGCTTGGGCTTTTGTAAAGTTCACGGATGTCTATGTGCCGGAAGAACTGGTGAGCAGGTCCAAAGCCGCTGGGGTTTTTTCTGGCGTATTTTTGCCGCCATGGGAGTTTCGGGCGCTGCGCTGGAAGCGCGCCGAGGCCGAAGAACAAAAGGCACCTGAAGGGTGTCCGATCAAGGGTAATATCTCAGTGAAAAGCGGGGCGCGCATTTACCATATGCCGTGGTCGCGGAATTATCGCCGAACGCTCATTTCGCCGGAGAAAGGTGAGCGCTGGTTTTGCGACGAAGCGGAAGCCATCGCCGAGGGGTGGCGCGCGCCACGCTGGGACTGAACCGGGCTTGACCGATGCCCAGTCTCTGCTATCCCCTGTCGCGAGCTGGGCCTGTAGCTCAATTGGTTAGAGCAGAGCGCTCATAACGCTTTGGTTGGGGGTTCAAGTCCCTCCGGGCCTACCAGAACACATTTTTAAATCGTGACCCATACACATTAAAAATCGTGACCCATACAATGGGTTTTCAATATTGGATTTCCGTATTAGTGATGCGGCGGAGGAAATCTTCACGCGACGTTAAACACAAAAGTAACTCGTGAAGTAGTAGGGCGATTACGAATACGCGTGCACACAACCAAAGGCGACAAACGCCTATAAAACTAAATGGAGGGCCGCATGGCCGTTAAGAAACTTGCTCTCGATAAGCTTTCACTGGATGAGCTGAAAACGCTTCAAAAAGACGTGGAACGCGCAATTGGCGATTTTAAGAAACGCAAACGCGGCGAAGCAATGAAGGAAATTCAGGCCGTCGCCAAAAAGCATGGCTTGTCGGTAGACGACATTGTGGGTGGAAAAGCAAAGGGCCGAAAAGCCAAAGCGCCGGCCAAGTATCGCAATCCAAAAGATGCCAGCCAGGAATGGTCTGGACGCGGCCGTCAGCCCGCATGGTTCAAGGAAGCCGTTTCTGCCGGGAAAAAGCCGCAGTCGATGGAAATCTGAGTTTAATGCGTGGCGCTGATTAGGATTGGCGCCGCGTATTACCTGGGGATAGAAATCCTGATCTCTGCACCGCCCAAATCTTTGCTATCCCCAATAAGAAGCGCGCCACCATGTTGCCGTGCAATATCGGCTGCAATGGAAAGCCCGAGGCCAACGCCAGAACCGGTATTTTGATTCCGTGCAGCATCCAGTCGGACGAATGGTTTTAAAACGTGCTCGCGCTTATCGGGTGGAATGCCCGGACCACTATCTTCTACCGTGAATTCAATAGAGCTATCGGAAATTTCCGCACTTAACCGCGCTTCGTTTCCATACCGAATTGCGTTGGTAATCAGGTTTTCCAAAGCACGTTTCAAGGCAATGGGGCGCAACATCGCGGTACCTTGGCCGCTAAAACGGCCTTCGGAAACGGGATAAGATCTCGCCATTTGTGCCAAGACCTCACGGCCCAAGTCGATTGGGTCAGTACGGGTTGGGGCGTCCAGCGCATCACCGCGTGCGAAGGCAAGAAACGCCTCCAACATACTTTCCATATCTGACACGTCCCGCAGCATGGCGCGCGTGTCTTCGTCGTCTTCCATAAGCGACAGCGCGAGTTTCATGCGGGTAAGCGGCGTTTTTAAGTCATGACTGACGCCCGACAGCATCATTGTCCGTTGATCGATCTGGCGTTCGATCCTGTCGCGCATATCGAGAAATGCCGTGCCCGCAGATCGTACTTCGCTCGCTCCAGCGGGCCGGTAAGGCACGACGCGACCCTTGCCAAAGGCTTCTGCGGCCCGGGCCAGACGGCGGATGGGCCGCATTTGATTTCGCAAATAGATCAGCGCAATACCCGACATGAGTAGAGCGGTAAAACCAATCAGAACGAGAAACTGATGGGGGTTGCGCGCCGACAACCTGCCGCGCGGCACATCGAGGAGCATCGGACCGGAGCTGGTCTCAACCTGAAGGCGCGCAAAGCCGCGACGGGTCACAAGATCGACCGCTTTCATCTCGGGTAAGCCTGCGTGCATTTCATCGATGATCGTCAAGCCGGAGATATCGCTCCAGTTACGCTGGTCTTCGTCGACCGTATCGCCTTGAGACAGTTCAATCCCGAGCGGTGTGGCAATCTCCAGCGCACTTGCCGCATCGGCCGCGTTTTCCATCCGGTCCAGCACAAGCCGCACTTCCTGAACGACCGAAAGCGTCATTTGCCGCGTCACATCTTCGTAGAAACGCTGGAAGAACACGACCGTCACGACAAGCAGGATGGTGAGCACCGGAACCAAAAGGATCAGCGTCGCCCGCCAGTAGAGCGAGCGTGGCATCCAGTCTTTTAGTCTGCGCGCAACCATGCCAAGACCCTAGGCAAGCGCATCACGGAGAGAAACCCCAATGCGACATGAAGCGGCCGGTGTTGTTCAAGAGCTTGCCCCGGGGCTGCGCGGGATGCTCGCACCGAACCCGGGACCTATGACCCATTGGGGCACGAACACGTTTCTGATCGGCGATCGCGAGCTTGCGATAATCGATCCGGGGCCGGACAACCCGCAGCACCTCGCTGCCCTGTTATCCGCCGTCGACGGGGCGGAGGTCAGCCATATCATCGTGACCCATGCACATCTCGATCACAGCCCGCTTGCTCCCCGACTTGCACAGCTAACCGGCGCACCTGTGCTTGCCTTTGGCGACGCAACGGCCGGGCAAAGGCCTGTTATGAAAATGCTGGTTGCGGAAGGTCTCGCAGGCGGTGGCGAAGGGGTCGACATGCATTTCTCCCCGGACCAGGCAGTGAGCGACGGGTATCGCATCGATGGAAATGGATGGCACCTCGATGTTTTGCACACGCCGGGACATTTCGCGGGACATATCGCGCTGCGATGGGACGATATAGTGCTCACGGGCGACCATGTCATGGATTGGTCTTCGTCTTTGGTTTCCCCTCCCGACGGCAATCTGTCCGATTTTATGGCGACGAGCCGCAAGTTGCGCTTGTTGGAGGATACGATTTTCTACCCCGCCCATGGCGGTCCGATCTCGGACCCAGCTGATCGGCTCGATTGGCTAATTAAGCATCGGGAAGCGCGCGAAACGGCCATCCTGACGGCCTTAACAAACAAGCCGCAAAATGTGCCGACACTCACCCGCACTGTCTACACCGATCTGCCTGAAGCCATGCTCCCTGCGGCCGAACGCAATGTGTTTGCGCATTTGATTGACCTGACCGAGCGCGGCATGGTTTCCGCTGATCCACAGCTTGGTCTACATGCGGGATACCGGCTCGCCCGTTGAGGCAACTTTTTCTCTAGACGCGCGTTGGAGCCGTTGCTATATCCCCGCCTCGTGTTCCGGCGTAGCTCAGCGGTAGAGCAGTTGACTGTTAATCAATTGGTCGTAGGTTCGATCCCTACCGCCGGAGCCAAATTTCCTATCCATGCTCAAGCAACGATTGGGTCGCCCCTTTTGCGTGACTTGCCAAACATAATGCGCCGCGCGTACTGTCCCTATCCAAATTTTCGCAACCGCCGACGCATTGGGCAAGCCCCAATAGCGGTTACCGCATCGGACGTCTTATGAAACCGCTTCTGATCCTCGACAATCACTTCCGGAAACGCGATGAGCTGTTTAGCGAGGCGAGCTTTACCGCACTAAATGCGCTTTGCGATGTGCGCGGCGGGGAAAACGCGCCCATGCCGCGCCACCTGATTGAGGAACTGCTGCCGGATGCAATGTTCTATGTGGCCTCGCACCCGAGCTTGAGCCGGGCCGAGATAGCAAGTGCGCCAAACCTAAAAGCGACCATAGAAGTGTCCGGCGCGTTCCGAGACGGGCTGGATTATGACGCGTGTTTCAATCGCGGGATTGAGGTGCTGTCCTGCTCGCCCGGTTTCCGGAACGCCGTCGCTGAGATGGCGCTTGCCATGACGCTTGCGGGCGGACGCAGTCTGATTGCGGAGCACGAAGCTTTTCGGAATGGCACGGAGCGCTGGCTAGACGACCGGGAGGACACGGATGCCACGCTTTATGGGCAAACCGTTGGCTTTATCGGCTATGGCGAGATTGCCCGTGAAACGCACCGGCTCATGAAGCCCTTTGGGACCCGGATCATGGCTTATGATCCCCATCTGAAGAGCGGGCCTCACGACGTGGAACTGACGGATTTGACGACGCTTGCAAGGACCTGCCGCACGATTATTGTTGCCGCCGTGCCCACCGAAACGTCCCGCGAATTAGTCAACGCCGCGATGATTGCCGAGATGCAACTGGGTGCGCTTGTCGTGGTGATTTCCCGCGCGTGGTGCGTTGACTTTCCCGCTCTTGTCAGCGCTGCGGAGGCAGGGCGTATTCGTGTCGCGACGGACGTTTTTCCCGACGAACCCCTGGCAGAGGACCACGCCGTGAGGCGAAGTCAAAACGTCATCCTGTCACCGCACCGTGCCGCTGCGGTCCCTGGCGGGCGGCGCCTGATCGGCGACATGATCCTCCATGACGTTGGCGCCATGCTGAACGGTAAGCCCGAGCGGCAGTTAAAGCGTGCCGAGCCAGACGCAGTTGCCGCGCTGGTCGCCGCGCAATCGGAGATGTCGGCGATGCCAAACACATAACTTTAGCATTGGTGCTCAAGCGTCTGTAAAATATACGATTTTTGTCTTGAAAGCAAAGTAACAGGCCAAGCTCTACAGCTTGTTGAATGTGCCTCGAACCTGATCCCAAGCTTCCTCTAGATGTGCATTGAGCGTGTCTTCCGCCCTATCCGCGTCACCATCCTGGATCGCATCAAAAATGGCAGCATGGGCTTCATAGTTTGCCTGATTTCGTTCCGTGGCGGGCGGCATTTGCACCCAATGGGGCGACAGCCAATCGACGAATGCCTTATGGGTCGCAAGCAAGACAGGGTTTTGCGTAATCTCGTAGAGGATGCGGTGGAACGCTTGATCCGTATGATAAAACTGCGGACTGTCATTTACGGCGCTTTTGTTGGCGTGAAGCGCGCGCGCCAGTTTTGAAACCTCCGCTGGGGTTGCCCGTGAGGCGGCCTTTCGGACGAGAGCGCCTTCCACCAACATCCGCGCTTCGAACAGGTTTCTGACGCCGCTCTCCCCTTGCAGCAATCGCGCGATCACATCACCGACGGTTTCGAGCGCGTTCTCATAGCTGGGCCGCTTCACGACCGGGCGGAAGCGCGGACGCGCGTCGACGAGGCCCCGATTGGCCAGCGCCTGGACAGCTTCGCGTGCGACTGTTCGGCTTACACCGTAGGTCGCCACGATCTCGCGCTCAGGCGGCAAGGCGTCGCCTTCTTTGAGCTGCCCCTGCTCGATCATTTCCATCAAAGTTAGAAACAACCTATCGGCCGCACGCTCCCGGTCGCTTTGTTTTGTGTCTGAGATTTGATCTTTGGCCATTGACGGCGCCTCTTATTTGGTCATACCAAAACAGAGTGACGCTTGAGTGACAAGCGTGACGTTACGGGGGATGCATGGGCCGTTCAGTGATCGACAGCGTCACAGCACAACGATTTCAAGTGCCGTTGGATGAAGTTCTGACCGATGCAAAACACGGAGATCACACGCATTTTGAATTGATAACGGTAAGTATTCACCTCGAAGACGGTCGTAGCGGCACGGGATATACCTACACAGGGGGCAAAGGTGGCCACGCGATTCTGGCGATGGTTGAACAGGACTTGGCCCCGTTTTTGGTTGGACAAAACGCGGATGATATCGAGGCGCTTTACGACGCGATGCAGTGGCATGTGCATTACGTGGCGCGCGGCGGGATCGCGAGTTTTGCGATCTCTGCGGTCGATATTGCATTGTGGGACATCCGGGGCCAAACCCGTGGCGAGCCGTTGTGGAAAATGGCCGGGGCCGCCTCGGACCGCTGCCGTGCTTACGCCGGCGGCATTGACTTGAACTTTCCGTTGCCAAAGCTTTTGGCCTCCATCGAAGGGTATCTGGCGCGCGGGTTCAACGCGGTAAAGATCAAGATCGGAAAGCCGGAACTGGCGGAGGATATCGAACGGATCGCGGCGGTACGTGACCTTATTGGGCCGGACGTCACCTTCATGGTCGATGCGAATTACGCCATGAGCGTGGACGAAGCGATTGCCGCCGCGCGCGCCATGGCGCCTTACGACATTACCTGGTTCGAAGAGCCGACGATACCCGACGATTACAAAGGATTCGGACGCATTGCGGATGCGACTGGTATGCCGCTTGCGATGGGAGAGAACCTGCACACGATCCACGAGTTTGAGTATGCCTTCGCGGATGCCAAGCTGTCATATATTCAGCCCGATGCCTCGAATTGCGGGGGCGTGACAGGGTTCTTGAGGGTCGCTGAACGGGCGCGCGCCCATGGCATCCCTGTCTGTTCGCACGGGATGCAAGAATTGCAAGTGAGCCTCGTATCCGCCCAACCCAACGCAGGGTGGCTGGAGGTGCACAGCTTTCCAATTGATCGCTACACCACCCGCCCGCTCGTTGTCGAAGACCATATGGCCGTCGCGCCAGACACACCAGGAACGGGCGTCGTTTTCGACTGGAACAAACTGAACGCCGTCCACCAAGGGACTTGACCATGACCGACCAGATCACTGCCGCTTTTTATCGTGGCAACAAGACATTCGAGGTTCATAAAATACAGCCCGAGCCCCCGGAGGCGGGCGAAGTACAAATCGAAGTCGCCTATTGCGGCATTTGCGGCACCGATCTGCACGCTTATCTCGGTCACATGGATCAGCGCATTGGGTTCGAACGCATCCTTGGTCACGAAATGTCTGGTACGATCTCGGCGGTTGGTGACGGCGTTGCCGACTGGTCGATTGGCGACCGGGTAGTGGTTCGCCCGCTTGATCCTGGCGCGGATAATCCGGCGATCCAGCGGGGTCACAGCCATATTAGCCACAACCTGAAGTTCCTCGGCCTCGACTCCCAGGGTGCAATGCAACAGCTCTGGAATGTCCCCGCCTTCACGCTGCACCGCGTGCCCGAAAATGTCAGTCTGCGCGACGCTGCTTTGATCGAGCCATTGGCCGTGGCCTGTCACGACGTGAGGTTGTCCGGTTTGCAAGCGGGCGAAGATGTTCTGGTTATTGGCGGCGGTCCCATCGGGATGCTCGTGGCAATGGTGGCAAAGGCTGCTGGCGGCAAGGTGACCATCTCGGAAATAAACGCGTACCGGCTGGCGCTCGCGGAACAGCTTGGTTTTGACACCATGAACCCCAATGAGATCGATCCCGTTGCGGAGATTATGGCAAAGACAGGCGATAAGGGCGCGGATGTCATCTTCGAGGTCTCGGGCGTGCAGCCCGCCGTTGATCTAATGACGGCCGTCGGCGCGACACGTGCGCGGATTGTCATGGTCGCCATCCACGCCCAAAAGCCGCAGATTGACTTGTTCCAGTTCTTTTGGCGGGAACTTCAGCTTATCGGTGCCCGTGTGTACGAGCCTGAGGATTATGAAAAAGCCATCTCCTCCATCTCGGCAGGCGAAATTGATGCCGACGCGATGATCACGGATATTCGCCCGCTTGAAGAGATAGGTGATGCCTTCGAAGAGCTGGGACGCAACCCTACGGCAATGAAAAGCCTGCTAAAAATCAATGAGTAGCCCTATGAAAATGTTTGACCTTTCCGGAAAGACCGCCCTTGTGACAGGGGCGAAACGCGGGATTGGCAGGGGGATCGCTGAGGGGTTAGCCGCTGCCGGTGCTAATATTGTCGGCGTCAGCGCGACGTTGGGGCCGGATAGCGAGGTGGAGCGAAGCGTCACGGCGCTCGGCAGGTCCTTCAAGGGATACGCGTGCGATTTCTCCAATCGCGCCGCCTTGTATGACTTGGTGAAAACGCTCGGCAATGAAGGCGTTCGGCCTGACATCCTGATCAACAATGCGGGGACAATTTTGCGGACACCCGCGGCAGAACACCCGGATGAAGATTGGGATTTGGTGATAGAGGTCAATTTGAATGCGCAATTTGTCCTGTCCCGGGAGATCGGGCGTGGCATGATTGAGCGCGGCGGAGGAAAGATCATTTTCACCGCTTCACTGTTGACGTTCCAGGGAGGGATCACCGTGCCCGGCTATGCCGCGTCGAAAGGCGGCATCGGGCAGCTGACAAAGGCGCTATCAAACGAGTGGGCGTCGAAAGGCGTCAACGTCAACGCCATCGCGCCGGGTTACATCGCGACCGACAATACGGAAGCGCTTCGGAATGATGCCGCACGCCAAAAAGCGATACTTGAGCGCATCCCTGCCGGCCGGTGGGGAAACCCGGAGGACTTTGCCGGGCCAGCGATTTTTCTCGCCTCCGATGCCGCGGCCTATGTGCACGGAGAGATACTGACCGTCGACGGGGGTTGGATGGGTCGATAGCGAGATGGGACGATAGAAAGAGAAACCGAGTGTTCACGTGTTTGACCCTTCTTTAAAAAATGCATTAATGTATACATTAAATGTGTTTTTGGGATAGACTGGTCGAAATCGGGTTGCTAGCGTGACAATACGAAAAGGGAGCAATCCACAACATACCGGCAACGCCGGACCATCAGGACTAGGGAGGAATTTATGGACCTGATCAAGAAACTGAGCGTCGCTGCTTCGGCACTCGCTCTGACCGCGACCGTTGCATCGGCGCAAACCAGCACACTTCGCATCCAGACGCACTATGCGCCTGAAACTGTGTCGGGCAAGCTGGCACAGCAGTACATCGATGACATCGTTGCCATGTCGAACGGCGAAATTCAGGTTGAGATGTTCTACTCTTCCTCGGTCGTCAAATCGGTTGAGACCTTCGACGCTGCAGCCACGGGTATTCTCGACTGCGACATGACGGGCGGCGGTTACCAAACCGGTAAGAACCCGGCCTTCCAGTTCGTTGGCGACATCATGGGTGGGTATGAAACCCCCTATCAGCAGCTGTCCTGGCTGTATTTCGGTGGGGGCAAAGAAGCTGCGGCTCCGCTCTACAACAAGTACGGCATGGAGCTGATCGGATGGTGGGTGTACGGTCAGGAGAGCTTTGCATCTTCGAAGCCGATTACCAAGGTTGAAGACTTCAAAGACTGGAAATTCCGTTCGCCCCCGGGCATGGAAACCAAGATCTTCGAGAAGCTCGGCGCATCGCCAATCGTGATGGACTTTACCGAGATCTTTACCGCCCTTGAAACAGGCATCATCGACGGCGCCGACGCGTCTGGCCTCGCCAACAATGTGGGCTTGGGTCTGTATGACATCGTGAAATACGCCAACTTCCCCGGCTTCCACTCGATGCCGTCGGATCACCTGGCTTGCAACAAAGCCGTCTTCGACGCGATGCCAGCGCATCACCAGACGATCATGAAGGTCGCCATGGAAGCCCTCGCACTGCGCACCGCGCTGACCTTTGAAAAGGCCAACGCAGAAGCTGCCGCACAACTGCGCGAGCAAGGTGTCACCCTGTCGCAGTGGGCACCGGAAGAGCTCGCCAAGTTCCGCGCTGCTGCTCAGGCTACATGGCCAGAGTTTGCGACAACACCTGAAGCCAAGGCTCTTGTGGACGCGCATATGGCCTATCTGTCGCAGCTTGGCCTCGTGTCAAACTAAGACCTCAAAAGACCGGGGCCTCGCGACATCGCGGGGCCCCAAGCTTAATTTTCGACAATCCGGTCAACGGCTTGCAGGCGGTAGACATTCTACCGTGGGAGGGGACACATGCACGAAAAATCAGGCAGCCTGATCGAATGGGTAATCCCCTTCTGCTTTATTCTCTGCGCCGGTTGGATGGTCTGGCACCTTCCCGCCTTCACTCTGGATTGGGTGCCGCCCGATGCGAGCCAGGTCGACAACCTGCGTGGACTGCATCATCGCAATGACGTGACGCCCGGCATGGCGGGTCCCTTTGGAGGAGAGGCCGACTGGGTCGACTATGCCGCCCTGATCGGTCTGCCTCTTTTCCTAATCATCGGCATCCGCACGGTACGGCGCGCGCCGATGGAATTCGAAGCATGGCGCGCTGCGGACCGCGCTGCTGTTTTCATCGGACGGGTAACCATGATGTTGGTGGTGCTGCTGACCTCCGTCATGATTTACGAAGTGGTTCTCCGATACGTATTCGAGGCCCCCACCCTTTGGGCGAATGAGCTTTCGCTTTGGCTGGCCGGGTTTATCTTCCTCTGCGCCGGGCTATACGCCATGCAACAGCGCAGCCATATTCGCATCTTCCTGCTCTATGATGTGTGTCCGCGTTGGTTGCAGCGCACCTTCGATTGCATCTCGACCCTATTGATTGTCGTCTTCGCCTTCTTCCTGATTTACGGCGGCTACGGCGAGGCGTTTGACAAGCTGCACCGTTGGGAGACATTCGGCACGGCTTTCGACCCGCCGATACCGGCCACGCTGAAACCGGCGGTTTTGATCATCATCGCGCTTGTGGCAGTGCAGGCGGTCGTAAACCTCATCTCCGATTGGAACGCGGAACCTGTGATCCACACAGCCGCCGATGACATTGACGACGACGAACTGGAGCGGCTCCGCGCAAGCGTGGGCGCTGAAGGCACGGGCGATCTGGACGTGACCCACGGGTCGATCCAGGGCAATCAGACGGGGCAGAAGTAATGGGACTTGATATCGGAACCATTTCGCTTGTCCTGATGCTCGGGCTGATCATCCTTCTGGCGATTGGCATGCCGCTGGGCATGGCCTCCGCTGTGCTCGCGGTACTTGTGCTGGTCATGCGGTTTGAGCCGTCCCTTCTGACCAACCCGTTCAGTTTCGGGGATGGGATGCTGACCGGCCGACCGGGATCGGGACCGTTAAACATAATCGCGCAACGAATATACGGGCTCTTAACGGACTATGTCCTCATATCCATACCGCTTTTCATCTTTATGGCCGCGTTACTGGAACGGTCCGGTATTGCGAAAGATATGTACTCGTCGCTCAATGTCTGGCTGAACAGAACACGGGGCGGGATTGCTATCGTGACGTCAATCATGGCCGTCATCATGGCCGCCATGTCGGGGATCATCGGCGGCGAGGTTGTGCTGTTGGGTCTGATCGCCCTCCCCCAGATGCTGCGGCTTGGGTACAACCAGAACCTCGCAATCGGAACAATATGCGCCTCTGGCTCCTTGGGGACAATGATCCCGCCGTCTATCGTTCTGATCATCTACGGGCTGATCACTGAGACGTCGATCAAGGCGCTCTTTACGGCAGCTTTCATCCCCGGTTTCATGCTGGCGAGCTTCATCATTATCTACATCATTATCCGGACGCAGCTGCATCCCGAAGACGCGCCCCTGCCCGAGCCCGTGGAAGGCGAGCCAGAAGGCAGAGAAAAGACGATGCTGTTCTTTTCCTTTCTCACACTACTTCTCGGGGGCTTTTCGGTGGTCCTGTTTGCCCGGGCCTTGTTCTTTACCGTGACAGGGCAGAACGCGGATCTGGGCGATGGAACGGATCCGATTTTCTGGGGCACGCCGGATTTCGTGCCTTGGTTTGCGGGTCTTATAGCGGTGAGCCTCGGGTTGATCTTCTTTGTGTTCGGTCGCGCGCGGACGGCCTTGGGCTGGTCGATGGGCAAAGGGCTTGTAGCCCCGATTGTGGTGATTGGCGTGGTCATGGGGTCGATCTACGGCGGGATCACCGGGATCACCGAAGCTGCTGGCATGGGCGCGGTTGCCGTGCTGGTCCTTGCTATTTTCCGGGGTGAATTCAGCTTCGATCTGCTTTGGGACAGCCTGATGCGGACACTCAAGTCGACGGGAACAATCATCTGGGTAACCATCGGGGCGACCGCGTTGGCGGGCGCCTATACGATTGCGGGCGGCCCGACCTATGTTGCGAACCTGATCCTCGGCGCCGAATTTCCGACGATGGGCATTATCCTTGTGATGATGGTGATGCTGCTCTTCATGGGCGCATTCATGGATTGGGTCGGGATCGTTTTGCTCATTATCCCGGTCTTCCTGCCCATCGTACAGCGCTTGCCCATCGAAGAGATCGGCCTCATTGGAGAGCTTCAGCCGAAATACCTCGCCGTATGGTTTGGAGTACTGTTCTGTATGAATATGCAGGTCAGTTTCCTGTCGCCGCCCTTTGGCCCGGCGGCGTTCTACCTGAAATCGGTCGCACCGCCGCATATCTCGCTGACAGATATCTTCAAAGGCTTCCTGCCCTTTATCGGCATCCAACTTTGTGCGCTGACGGTGATGCTGATTTGGCCGCCGATTGTCGAAATACTGTTACCGTAGCGCCCCGGGGGGCTCCGCCCAGTTCGGCACTCGAAAGGTCCCTTGAGGGGACCTTTCGCCGCTTTGCGGACCGATCCTCACCCCCCGGAGTATTTTCGGACAGAAGAAGCCCGGACCGAGATAAATCTCACCGCTTCGCGGCCCACGGCCCGTGGAAGTCCTTCCCTTCTTGATCGTTGCGCTCAAACCCATGCTCACCAAAGAAATCCCGTTGTCCCTGGATCATGTTTGCGGTGCCGCGCCCGGTGCGCATAGCGTCGAAATAGCCGAGAGCCGCCGCAAGCGCGGACACAGGGTGCCCTGCCCCAAGGCTGGCGCCCACGACCCAGCGCAGGGCTGGCACGTGGGTTTGCAATATGTCGGAAAAGTAAGGCGCGAACATCAGCAGTCGGTCCGGCGCTTCCCGGAGCGCGCTTGCCATATCGTTCAGCATGTCAGAACGGATAATACAGCCCGCCCGCCATACCTCTGCAATGTCGGGTAAAGGCATGTCCCAGGAAAACGCCTCGCTTGCCCGGTGCAACATCTCAAATCCCTGCGTGTAGCAGATGACCTTGCCCGCGATCAGCGCGCCTTCGATCAGATCGGTTTTGAGCGAAAGAGGCTCGGGCGCCGCGCCGAACAGCGCCTCCCCTGTTTGGCGCAGTTCTTTCATGGCAGAGACGTTCCGCGCCGCCACGGCCGCTTCGATGACACTGACGGGAGCTGCAAGATGCTGAGCCTCAATCGCGGTCCAGCGCCCGGTCCCCTTCTGGCCCGCACGGTCCTGGATAACATCCAGCATGGGCGCACCGCTCTCTGGGTCTGTCGCGGCGGCGACCTTGCCCGAAATCTCTGTCAGGTAAGACGCAAGGGGACCTTCATTCCAGCGCGTGAAAACGGCACCGATTTCTGCGGCATTCATCTTGAGACCATCGCGCATTAGCCCGTAGGCTTCCGCGATGATCTGCATATCGGCATATTCGATACCATTATGCACGGCCTTGACGAAGTGCCCGGCACCGGCAGGGCCCATATAGGTGGCACAAGGCTTGCCATCATATTGCGCAGCGATATCGGTCAAGATGGGTTTCATCCGTTCCCATGCTTCGGGGGCGCCACCGGCCATGATGGACGGGCCGTGCCGTGCGCCTTCCGCACCACCGGAGACACCAATGCCCATCACCTTGATCGGCCCGGCTTCCTCCGCGCGCCGGTTTGTGTCGTGAAAATTTGCATTCCCGGCATCAACAATCATGTCGCCGTCTTCCAGCACGGCGGCGAGATCAGCGCTGACGGCATCAACCGGTTTGCCTGCAGGGACCATCAGCACAATGGCACGCGGCTGCCGGATGGCCGTCGCGAGTGCGTCATAGCTATCGCAGGGCACGAGGTTGTGGGCGAGGTCACCTGCCCCTGCTACGAAATCGGTCGTGACGGTCTTGGTGCGGTTAAACACCGCGACGCGGTACCCTTTCTCGGCCATATTGAGGGCAAGCATAGCCCCCATCGTACCAAGACCCACTAGGCCGATATCCGCGTCTGCCATGTCGCCACTCCTCACGTCATCGACACCTCACTATCGGAGAGTGCTTGGCTCGGCAAATCACTGCATCTGACAGGGCGTGATCAGCGGAGCGCGCCCGCAGCGATCAGCGCGTCATATTTCTCCTGCTCGAACCACCAATAGTCAGTGCCTCGGTCGAAAGGAGGTTTTTCCGGCGGGAAGCCAAACACATCCCAATAGGCGATCCAGTGGCTGCCTTTGTACCAGTTGGGCACCCAGATCAGGCGGTCGCGGAGGACACGGTCGAGCGCTTGGACGCGGGTCTTCAGCGTTTCCCGGTCTTCGGCCGCAATCACCTGTTCGATTAATTCATCCACCACAGGGTCTTTTAGCCCGGAGAGATTGAATGTGCCCGGACGGTCGGCACTTTCGCTCCCGAAGAGCGTATTGAGTTCGACGGACGGGGAGACGGAGAGCGCGAAACGCCCGATGACCACGTCGTAGTCAAAGTCCTCCTGGCGCTGTTCGTATTGCGCCGGATCGATCAGTTCCCAGCTCGCATCGATACCCAGCAGGCGCATGTTTTCGATGAACGGCAAAGCGATCCGCTCAAAAGCCGGCCCGTCATCGAGAATTTCCAGGGTGAGAACGTCGCCATCTGCGTTCCGCCGCAGGCCGTCATCACCGATGATCCAGCCCGCCTCCTCCAGCAACGCATTGGCGCGACGCACCAAACCCCGGTCCGTCTTGCGGTTCGTACTCACCGGCGGCGCGAAGGCTTCCTCAGTAAAAACAGTCTCCGGCAAATCGGCGCGGAACGGTTCGAGGATCGTCAATTCTTCGCCTTCTGGCAGGCCGGAGGCTTGCAAATCCGAGTTCTCCCAAAAGCTGTCGGTTCGTTCATAGAGGCCGTAAAACAGCGTTTCGTTCGACCATTCGAAGTTGAACATCATGCCAATGGCCTCGCGCACGCGTCGATCCTGAAATTTCTCGCGCCGTAGGTTGAGCCAAAACCCCTGCGCACCGGACGCGCGATCATCACCAATCGTTTCCCGCTTGACCCAGCCGTTATCCAAGGCCGGAAAGTCGTAACCCGTGGCCCAAAGTGCGGAGAAAAACTCCTCGTGGAAAAGATAGATACCCGCCTTGAGCGCTTCGAAGGCCGCTGTCGTGTCAGTGAAATACTCGTACCGGAAGCAGTCGAAGTTCCAGGTGCCCATGTTTACATTCAAATCGGCGGCCCAGTAATCTTCATTCCTGCAATAGGTGATATTGCGCCCAGCATCGACATCGGACACGACATACGGCCCGGAGCCGAGCGGCGCCTCCAGCGTGGAGCGATCGAAAGCCACGGTTTCGTAGTAATGCCGGGGGAGCACGGACAACTGGCCAACCGTCGAGATGAGATCACGTGTTTGCGCATCTTCGGCGAAGGTGACTTTGACCTCGCTTTCGGACAGAACCTCCGCGCTCACCACATCTTCCAACTGAATTTGGAAACGCGGGTTGCCCTCTTCCTTGAGGATATCAATGGTGAATTTGACATCCTCGGCCTGGACCGGGTGTCCATCGGCGAAGGTGGCGCCGTCGCGCAGGGTGTATATGACCCATGAGCGGTCTGCCGGGTATTCGATGCGCTCCGCCAAAAGGCCGTAAACGGCGTCCGGTTCATCATAGGCCCGGACCATCAGCGAGTCGTAGATATGGCGCAGTCCCTGCGCTGGTTCCCCAGCCAGGATGAAGGCATTCAAGCTGTCGAATGTTGAACTCGCCGCCGTACCCCGGAAGCTCATCGTGCCCCCTTTCGGCGCATCGGGATTCACATAGTCGAAATGCGCGAAACCCTCCTGATATTTTAAGGCACCAAAGGCCGATATCCCGTGGCTGATCGTCTTTTCTTCATGGCTTTCGGAAAGTCCGGTCGTTGCCCAAAGCATCAGAGCAACGGTGAGGCCAGATACGCGCATGCAAATTCTCCGCAAGATTTTCATTCAAGGCTAGCACGCGCCTGCGCTATGGCAAACGACTAGCGCAGAGTTGAAGAACGGCTTCCGCTAGGTATCCAACAAAAGGGTCGCGGCATGGAACCGTGCCCCATTGGTAAGCTCATTGATGCGCGGTGCCGCGTTATTGCGACTGATCGTGAAAGGCGCGTTTCGTTCGCATGTCACGGGGCCAAAGCACATTGCGTTGGCGGGGGGCGGACGCGCACCGATGCGCTAGCCCGTATAGAGAATGACGTGTGGTTTTACTTCAAGCGCGATGCGCGACAACGGTTTGCGACGTGTCGTCTTCTGTCACGGACATAATCAAATAGATCAGTTCGGGGAGGCTTGTCGTTTCCGTCTTGGCGTAAATCGCGCGGAGGTGAGATCGAACCGTATTGTCGGACAGACCCAACTCACTTGAAACCGCTTTCACCGACAACCCACGGGAGAGCAGCACACACACCCGGAACTCGGCGCGGCTGAGGCCAGCTGGGTTTGACATGCCCAAAATTGGTACCGTCCATTGCAGGCGATCGCTCTCGGTGGAGCGGTGCACCAGGACCGCGCGACTGTCCGTCGTTGCCTGTGCGACAAGTCCCGGTTTTCGACCATTCCACGAACGTTCGATGGTCGGCACGAGCGCCTCAATATCCTTCTGTTCCGCCCCGGTGAGCACATCCATGAAATGAAACTCGAGGTAATCGACGTGCTGGTGGGTGACAGAGATCGGGATGGCAACGATATCTCGAACCGTATCGACACTCAGCCACGACTGAAGCTCATGGGAAAGCGTCCAACCCGGGTCGTTCCGCATATCCGACAAAACCCAGACGCTTCCCGCACGCGCGTAGCCAAAGTGATTGCCAAGCACATCACAGCAATAGGCTCGCGGCAATGGGACCGGAAGGTTACCTGTCACCAAAGCGACAAGGCGAGGACGTTCCTCTGATCGATGGTGATGACGTGAGATCGCTGCTGCGCTGGCACCGAGCCCGGAGGCCAGCGCGTTCAACGCATCCCCAAGTGGCATGGCACCGTGCAGGCCACCGCACCAGCTTGCAATGCCATCCAATACCCGAAGGTCAGGTGCTAAATTTGGGTCTTCTAAAGAAGGCCGCATCGAACTCAAATCTTCCCCAAAAACAACAACAACACACGACACGATCAAACGGTGATCGGAAAAGCTCTAAACCTCGAACCGAGTTCTGACGACCCTGTGGACAATTAAGCCCGAACAACGGGAGCGTCGTCAATCCAGCGAAAGGCGGGCACCGATCATTCCGTGAGTTTACGTCGCTTTGGCCACAATTGTGAAACAATTAATCAAAAAAGTGAAGCAAAGTTCACATAATCGAACCAATGTCCCCATGCCCTGGGTTCGCCTGGTGCCTTTTCGTTAGGCCGAATCGCTCTAGCCGAATGTATTCATCCAGCGGATAACGACAGGACCAACAATCAACAGGATCATTGCGGGAAGCATAAGGGCCGACATCACCGCCGACATTTTGACCGGCAGTTTGTTGGCTTGTTCCTGTGCCCGGAGTTCCCGGGAGGTCCGCATTTCGTTGGCATAAATCTGTAAAGCATCCGACATGGATGTCCCAAACCGGACGGACTGCAAAACAACATTTGCAAAGGAATTCACCTCGTCCACACCGGTTCGTGCGGCGAGGTCCATAAGCGCTTTCTCACGCTCACCACCGGCTGAAATTTCCAGTTGAACCATTCGAAATTCCTGGCAGAGCGCGGGTGCCGAATGGATCATCTCATTTGCGACGCGCGTCATGGCAGCGTCAAAACCGAGCCCCGCTTCCACAGAAATTTGGATCAGGTCGAGCGCGTTGGGGAAACTCTCTTCGATTTCTCGCATGCGTGCGTTGACCTTCCGCTTCAACCACCACGCGGGGCCGAAAAACCCAATGCCCACCAGCGCTGTAATGATCTGAAGCAGCACAAATCGCGGCGCAGAGTCGATCAGCCATGCGACATTTTCCGGCATCCAGACACCGCTGCGCCGGAGGAAGATAATGAAGACAAAGACGAGTGGAAGACCCAATGCCAGTAATACTCGGATCGCAAAAAACCGAATGATCGCATTTTGACCGAGAAACCCGGCATTGCGGAGGTCCCGCTTGAGGCGCGAGCGCTCGTTGCGGTCCACCGGCATGAGCGCCTTCATAAGACCCTTCGGATCAACCTCAGGGTTATAGAGAATACCCGCATCGAAACCGCTTCGGCGGTCCCGTCCATCGCTCCGCCGATACCGACGCGCCGCGGGATTAGCAGGCGTCAGTGCATCAAAGGCACCGTAGACGAAAAGCATCATCCCAATGCCAACGCCCACCATGAGGATCAGGTTGGCATTGCTGTCCAGCGCCGGGAAGATATCGAGAAGCCAATCCATCATGGGCGATCAGAACCTGATTGCCACAAGGCGGCGCAAGATGAGCGCGTTCAGGATCACAAGGCCAATCACCATGAACACAAGGGGCTTGGCCAAGGGCTCGTCGGAAATGTCCCCGTAGTAAGACGGCGACATAATGTTGAGGCCGACAAAGATAATGACGGGAACAACGCTCAGGATTGCCGCCGAAAGGCGACCCTCTGCGGAAACTGCTTTCACCTTTCGACGCATGGTTAGCCGCTCGCGGATCACTTTCGACAGCACAGTCAGAACGCGCGCTAAATCCCCGCCGGTACCGTGCTGGATTGCAATTGCGGTGGCGAGGTAGTGCACGTCTTCTTGGTTTAACCTGTCCGCAAACTCGTTGAAGGCGTCCACCAGATCGTCGCCGAATGCCACCTGATCCACCACAAGTCCGAATTCTGTGCCGATTGGGTCCGGCATTTCATTGGCAACGGACGAAAGCGAGATTTGGAGTGGATGGCCTACCTTCAAACCGCGCGCCATCATGTCGAGCGCGTCCGGCAGCTGTCGCACCAACTCATTGACCCGTTGCGTCCGCTGCAGCCGCACGGCGAGGATGGGCACCACCATGCAGAGAAAGAAGGCGGCAACCGCTGCAATGACCGGGTTAAGCAGTTGAGAAAAGACCACAAAAGCGATGAGAAACCCTGCAAAACAAGTCGTCACAAATGCCCCGGATGACATCATGACCCCGGCTTGAAGCAAAACGCTCGGCAGGTCGCCCACGAGCGGAATGCGGCTGGCAAAGGATTGTTTTTCCTCGGGCTTCAGGATCGCGAGTATTTCTTCCGTCGTGGCGCCCTTGGCAATCATCTGCAAGCGACGGCTGCGTGCCTCTTCCCGGCGCACCCGCGACGAGAAGGCCTGGCGCACCCCTTCGAACGCAAGCAACACACCCACGACGACACCAATGTAGAGAACAAGCTGGGCGTTGAGGTTCGTAACGAGCCAATCAGGCAGTTGCATCGGCGCTCACTCCCCGACCATCTGCAGTGGCTTGAGGTCGATACCCGCTGCCGCGAGTTGTTCGGCACTCTGGGGACGCATGCCTGTTGCAATCAAATTACCCAGCACTTTGCCGTGATCGTCCACACCTTGGCGTCTGAACACGAAAATGTCCTGCATAGTGATCATATCGCCTTCCATGCCAGTGATCTCGCTGATCGACATGACTTTACGGTTACCGTCGCTGAGGCGGTTCAGCTGGATTACGAAATTCAGTCCGCTCGAAATCTGGCTTCGGATCGCGGATAACGGCAGGTCGATCCCGATCATGGTCACCATCTGTTCAAGCCGGCTGAGCGCATCGCGCGCCGTGTTGGCGTGCACCGTCGTCATCGAGCCATCGTGGCCCGTGTTCATGGCCTGCAACATATCAAAGGTCTCGGCGCCGCGAACCTCGCCGACGATAATTCGGTCGGGGCGCATCCGAAGCGCATTTTTCACCAGGTCTCGCTGCGCAATGGCCCCGGTACCCGCCGGTGTTGGCGGTCGCGTTTCGAGACGGACAACATGATCCTGTTGAAGTTGCAATTCCGCAGCATCTTCAATGGTGACAATGCGCTCTCGCGGCTCGATGGCTCGGCTCATTGCGTTCAAAAGCGTTGTCTTGCCCGACCCGGTACCGCCGGAGATCAAGATGTTCATCCGTGCTTGCACAAGGGCCTGCAGAAAATCCACGGCGCCCTGTGTTAGGGAACCAAGCTCGATCATCTTCTCCAACAGGATCGCATGGGTGGAGAATTTGCGGATCGAGAGTGAAGGCCCGTCGATGGCACACGGTCGAATAATCGCGTTCACCCGGCTCCCATCGGCAAGGCGGGCATCGACGTAAGGGTGGCTTTCATCGATTCGGCGCCCGATGGAGGAGACGATTTTATCAATGATCCTAAGGAGGTGCCGCTCATCCCTGAACCGCACCTGTGTCTGTTCCAAGATGCCGTAGCGCTCTACATAGACCCGCTCGTGACCATTGACGAGAATGTCGTTTACCGATGGATCAGCGAGGAGCGGTTCCAGTGGACCGAAGCCAAGCACCTCATCCATCAGTTCGTCGACGATCTGCTTAAAGTCCTCCGTCCGCATCGGACGCTTTTCTTCAGCCAAGACCTGTTGCACGAGGTTCGCGACCTCACGGCGTAACTCTTCGGTTTGAACCTTGTCGATAACGCTCAAGTTCAGCCGCTCAAGGAGGGCTGTGTGAAGCCGGTTCTTCAGCTCGAGCCGTTCCGTCAATTTGGCATCGGGCGCGTTCATGGAACGCAGCGCGCGTTCGGCTACTTCTGCCTGCGCGGCGACCGAAGGTGGCGCTATTCCAGAGGCATCAACCTGTGTTTTCTCGCCCGTCTTTCCAAAACCTTTGAACATTTAACCGATCTCCCCCCTACACATTGGCGCGTTCGCCAAGCGGCATGCGCTTAGCCAGGGCACGCGCCAGCCCCCCGATGCCTTTGGTCAGGTCGGAGCGCGGCGCAACCTCTGACAAGGGCTTTCCATAGTCGACAGCCGAGCGCGCTGCCTTCACATCATGGGCCAGCCAATGCTCGAACTTCTTCTCAAGGACCTTCGCGGCCTCCTTGTGGTGGGCAGCAAGCATCATTGGGCGTTTTTCGTGATTAATGACGACTTCGATATCAAGACCTGGATTATCTGCCAGGTAGAAGTCCATTAAACGCTGGGTGGCACGTATCGATGGCACGGTTGTGTCGGTCACGATCACGACCTGATCGGCCCCGCCGATGACCGGTTCGATCCAGTCGACAAGAGCACGCGGCATGTCGATCACCACGTAGTCATGGGTTGTCCGCAAGGCATTTACCAGCGTTTCAATCTGCTTTGCGTTGATAGCATCCAAAGGCATGAAATCGGCGGGTGCCGTTAACACGCTCAATCCGCCCGGCGTCTCCGTGAGCGATTGCTCTACCCACATTTGATCCGGCATCAGATCGCCGGTCGCCAGTTGCATGAGACCTTCTTGCGCCTCGACATCCAGGAAGTCGCCCACGGCGCCGAACTGAAGATCGAGGTCCACGATCGCAACACTGTTTGACGGGTCGCGCCGGAAGCGGTTCTTCCGGACCAACATCTGGTCAGCCAAGTTCACGGCAACAGTCGTCGCACCTATACCGCCGCGCGCCTGGGCAACGACGATGACTGCCCCTTCCTTGCCGCTATTGGAGCGGCTCCCGGCCGCCTTTTGCAGCCACTTTTCCATCTGCCGAGCAAGCTCGTCGCCTGTTACCGGGAAGGGCAGAACGTCATCTACGCCTGCATCGGTCAGCGCTCGGGCGCGCGCGAGCGAAATGTCACGGTCAGCGAGCGCCAGAAAGATCGAGTGCTCACCGCGTTCGGCATGAAGTGCCTCGATGGCGGACAAATCCTCTTTGTTGCCCGGATCGGTTGCAAAGACGACGATGTCGTTTTCGGCCGCCATCTTTACCGCCGCCCCGTTGAGACTGGCCACAGACCGGTTCTCCGCCGTCAAACGCACACGCGGCTTGTCCGTGAGCGCGACGGTAACCGCGTTTGATACGCCTTTGTCATCGGAGACCAAAAGCACCGATGTTGACTTAGCCATGACGCACCTCTTGTCGTCTCATTCCCATCAACCGTTATTCCCTTGCGCCAGATCTTCCGCTGGCATCGAAACAGACAAATCGGGAAACGGTATATCCGCTTGCCCACCACCGTCACTATCGGCGAGGTTTGTCGGCGTTCCTCCGCCCACAAGTGCCGCCAAGCCGGGGAGCGGCGTGATGAAATCAAACCGCAACTCAGCGCTTCCGTCGATCCCGGCCACATCTGCAGCAGTCACCACCGCAAGCTCAACCATTGGCGTATACGGGCCACCCAGGAAACCAAGGTTCGAATCAAAGGTGTAGCTCACCCGGATATTCTGTGGTGTGGCGTTACTCGGCAGGATCGGATTGATGATGCACCAGATTTCGGTAGCCGTCGACGGGTTAGCTGTATCACAGGCGATAGGCGCGGCACTCAAAACACAGATCTGTTGACCGGCATTGGCGCATATCCCTGCATCATCGCGACACATGGCACCGTAGGGCACACCATTATTGGTGCCGCGCACATTGATGTCGGGCACGCCAGCGCAGATTGGCGGGCGGGAGACAGCGATACGAGCGGCGCGTTGCATGGCTTTCTCGGTCATGACCCAGTTGAATCCAAGACGGCCAAAATCGAGAATGGCAAAAAACACCAATAAAAACAGAGAAATGACAATTGCGTACTCAATCAGCGACGCGCCGCTTTCACTTTGCAGGAAGCGCTTATGAAGCTGTATCTTCATACGCCATAGATCCGGGCTTGATCGGTGATTAGCGCCACAGTCTGTGCGTTACCTCGATTGCCAAAGAACTCAAATACTTCACCGAAAGGGAGTTCGATTACAACACTCGCTCTCACATAGACAACGGGAGTTAGCTCTTGTGTGTGCCCAGGGGTTGGTATGCAGAGAAGTTGCGTCGTAAGACCAGGGACCACCGTTCCATCAGGTAGGGTCGTCTGGGTCCAAGCGATTGAGACGCCTACGGGAAACAGATTTAAGTTGCCCGTACCCATGTGCGCTTCGATCCGCTGCCGTGCAATTAGGTTTCCGGTCAGAGGGTGTCCGGGAAGTGAGACTACAGGCGTGCGACCAACGCACGAATCCGCAGGTCGAACACGCGCAAGATATCTTGTTGCATCTCGCACACCGCTAACAGCGGCCTGATAATTCCAATAGATGCGCGCGCCTTCGACAATTGCGCCGAACACCACAAGCATCACAGGCATCAGGATCGCGAATTCGACTGCTGTAGCGCCACGTTCGCCGCGTCGGAACCGGCTAAGGATATGTCCGAGCAGTGTCATCATCTGTAAAGTTGCACCACGCGCCGGGTCGAGGGCACGTCAAGCTGTTCGATCACCTCAACATTCAGATCGAAGCGCTCGGGGAAACCGGCGACGTTGTCGGTCGGGCTCAACTGGAAGACCCGGTAATAGTCTATGATCGGCACGTCGGTATCGGCCCCGACCACCGTCGTTCCGCCGCCGCATTGGATGCCGCCCGCGAAAAGAACCCGCCGTTCCGGGTCTGGCGGTGAGGGGGTATTCGTGTTGCAAACCGGCAAACCATTATCTGTCCGCGTATGTGCGTCCGGGATTATCGGGTTGAACGGGTTGGGGGGCGATGGAGTATCCGGCCAGTAATCATCCCAAGTTGAGTAAAAAGGCCCCGTGGCACTGGGATCGTTGGGCGGGACCTCGCCCACGCCGTCATTATCAACCGCATAATCTGCACCGCTGTAAAACGCACTCATCACGCCGCCGTTCGATGCCCGTTCGATCTCGCGGAGATAAAAGTCATAACGCGTCAGATCTGCTTCCGGAAAGTCAAAGAAACTGCCATTCAGCGCCACGGTCCGGCTGGAAACGTCGGAGCTAGGGTCGTAGGGCTGCTCATATAGCGTGTAGTTGGTTTCGACATATTCGTCGCGCCCATTCGACCAGTCGCCATCACCAAACCGGTCATCCGTACAGCTCGCCGTTGCATGGCAATCGTCGAGTGGGAAGGTCATCGTGTCGGGCGACGGATCGCCGGGGACGCACACATCTCCACTTGCGTCGGGTACCCGACCGCGCACCGAATGGGGACCCGGCGCGTACAGGACGTTGTTGAAAAACTGGATCATCGACTGGTCATAAATGTCAAAAGGCATATCGAATGCCGCACTTTCTTGTGCCGCCCGTTGACCTGTTTGTACGTCGCTCCGCCCCGGCCGAAAACAGCTTGCAAATTGGCTGCGGGCGGTGACGAGACATGCCTGACGGCCCGCATCGTCAGTCAAACCGGCGCAGGCGCCGCTTGGATCGATGTCAACATTCACAAAGCCGAACTCACCCTCACGCCAACGCAGGCCCTGGCGCGCTGTGCGCAAATTAATGGCCTGTCCCGGGATAAGGGTTTGCGGTGTGCCGCCGCTGACCGGCAAGCAGAATAGCAGCGGCGCCACATCGCACGCCCAGTCGGCAGCCCCCGCTATGGCAACCGCGCCAATTGCTTGATCGGGCAAATCGCTGGCACTGAAGACGCCCGCGAATATCCATGACACGTCCACCGTCGCAAGACGCACACCGACGTACCGCGCGAGCGCGGGGTCTGGTGGCGTCCCCAAATCGCTGGCGGGAAGCGCATATTTGTAGCTCGCAGACGACGGGTTTGAAAGTTGTGCCGCATCCAGCGAGGCCGGTGCATCGGTGACGGGCAAGTCTTCGTAGAAAACGATCTGGTTCAGAGCAATGGTGAAGTTTTGCCCGGCCGTGCCCGCTTTTAGCGTTTCATTCGCCGCATTGATCACCGTGTTGGCTGCCGTCGTTGCATTTATGATCGCCGCGGGCGACCCGTCTAGTTCTCCTGCCGCGGCAAGGACGACGTTATCAACGAAGGACTGCATATCGGTTTGCGTGGCAGCGCGGCGACCGAGATCAAAAGAGAGCGCGATGATCCCGAGTATGGTCAGAATGCTGATCATGAAAAAGACGAGAAGCGACCCGTCCTCTTGATGAAAATACCGGGAAATCGTTAGCTTAAGCCGCATGGACTTTATCCCGGGGTTACCTGCTGTTGCCCTGAAGCTCTTCGTCCGCGCCTTCCAACTCGACCTCTTCGATTGCGCTGCCGCGACGCACTTTGACGGTTGGCTTCGGGGCAGGCGCTTGGATGACGGGCGCGTCGTTGGGGATGATGTCGCTCAGGCGAATACTGCGGAGATCTTGTTCGACCTCATCTTGGGATCCGATGTTGCGGAGGGTCAGGCTGAGCGTGCCCGCCCGTTGGGCGAGTGCCAGCTTCTGGCCCTGAATCGGCGTAACCTCTACGGTAACCGTACGCGCGACTTGCGCCTGCTCGTTTAGAACGTCCGCCTTTTGGTCAACGCCGACGATGCGCACGTTCTGTAGAATTGTCACGGCACGCAGCCCACGTTGGTCGCGGCTGGTCAACACGATGTCCACGAAGTCGCCCGGGGTAACAAATCCGCCCACTGAGGTGGTCGCGTTCACACTGATCGCCATGGCGCGGTTGCCCGGTGCCAAGGTCTGGCCGATTGTCACTTTCTCACCGAAGTCTGAAAGCTTGGCCGGTAGGACTAATTCGCCCTTGACCATGGCTCGTTTCGCGCGCCGAGGCTCCTCTCCGGCTGCCGGGATAAGCACGGAGTAATCCGTAAACACGCCGGACGGCACGGCTTCGGCAGGCCATTGTATTGTCGTTAGCTTATGCGCTTCGATGGTCGTGCCAAAGGGAATGTCCTGCCCCGTCACAACCACGCTCACCAAGGCGGGCGTCGAGTTCTCCACTGACGCCGTTGCTGGATCGACAGCCAAAAATTCCTTCGACGCATAGATAGACGCCGCAGCAACGGCGATCCCAAGCATCGTGATTAACAAAGACCGAATACGCATAGATACTCTCCACAAGTACCGTCGTGCGATCGGGACGTATTAGAAAGCGCCTGCCGATGCATCGACGATACCAGCCACATTACCGCCGAGAGCTAGCACCACCGCGCCGACAATTGTAACAACAATCAGCGCGACGGCGTACTCGACGATGGTCGCTCCAGCGGCCTCTTTGGCGAACTTAGCAAGTGATATTCGAAGCTGTGACATGCACACCCCTAACCTCCTTACATTAAATATGAGCCCACCCAGAAATTCAGGTTGGACGGGCTCTAAAGTTTGCCGGACCGCTAAAAGCGCGCCTTAGTCGGTGCCACCACCTTGGCCAGCGCATGTGCCCGGCTGGATGGAAATAGTCGCGCCAGCATTCTGCGCGGCTGTCAATGCAGTTGATGTGGTATCACAGGCTGCTTCAGTAACACCGCCAGCATTCTGTCCGAGGGCGATCACGCCTGCGCCGCCAATGATCGTCACAACGATCAGCGCGACGGCATATTCAACCAAGGAAGCACCAGCTTCCGACTTACGAAAATTGCTCAAAAGCACGCGCATCTCTTTACTCCTCACATACGCTTTCCAGTGTAGAGCATCTGAGACTTGAACCGATTACCCTACAACGCGCGCAACATCTGTCCCCGTTGCACGCGCTGGAAAACGATAAACATTTCGTTAATGCTCGACATCGTCCAGACCAGTGAAAAAAACAACCTAGAGTTGTATTTGAGCTCAAGTCCGCCGTTTATGTGACGAATTTTAGAAAAATCTGCCCTACTTCCTCCCAAATATGGCAGGCAGCGAATCTCCTTTAACACCTTCGATGCGCTCGGTTTTTGCCAGCGAAACGAGTCTTCTTCACTCAAAATATAATGCGGGATCAAAGGCTTCACCAGCCCACCGCTCATACATCATACACGCCCCGCCATGCCCATTTCCGTGGGCTGAGCACGCGAGGCAGATTTGCCACAGGCATGAAATGAACAAAACCCCGGCACCAGCGCGACATGAAACCAACGACACACTGTGCCATGATTTAAGAATACGTTTCAGAGGGATTTGTTATGAGTGACACAAAAACACCCCCAGTAAAGACCGAGCAACCGGCGCCGCAGCCACAGCCACCCGTCCAATACAAAGACTGGGCCGCAATCTAACGGAATTGCTGGAACCCAAATTGCGGTTCTGCAGTTGACGCCTTAGCGTGCGGCCCATGCCCACGCCTGTCAGCAGCATTCGCAATATTGGCCCGGCCATGGAAACGGCCTTTCACGCGGCAGGTTTCAATTCCGCGGAGGACCTTCGCGCTGCGGGACCCGATGCGGCATACAAGGCATTGCTGCAATCCGGTCACCGTCCACATTTCATTGCGTTCTATGCACTCGTTATGGGCATGCAGGGTCGGCCATGGAATGATTGCCAGGGCAAGGAGAAGGAGGAGCTTCGTGCCCGCTTCGACAGCCTTGTAAGCACGACCAAAGCCACTCCAAAGTCGGACATCGCGCGTGAGCTTGATGCGCTTGGCATCCGCATAGACGCGCCGCTAAGCCCCTCCGACAAAAAATGAAAAAGGCCCTTTCCAAGAAAGGACCTCTTTCACGGGGACATTCTCATCCTTAGAAGATCGTCGTCATGCCGTCTTCATCTTCCAGTGCTTCAATGCTGACCAAAGACTCGTTTGCAATCTTATCGACCATCGGGATCAGCGCTGGTTCCGGGACCGCGCCTGCGCTGACCGACGCAACAGCAGCACCGCCATCATCGATCAGGTCGAGTTTCACGTTCTCGTTTCCGATCGTCACTTCGGTCTCATAGGCCGCATCCAAATCGCCACCTTCAAATACGACGCGGTATGTGCCCGCCGGCAAAGCCAGTGTATAGCCTCCAGAGTCCCAAGTCGCAGTGCCATAGGCCTCATCGCCGTCATAGGCTGTGATCTTAACCCCGCCCTGACCTTCGCCGATGTCATAGAACTGGTCGTCATCCTTATCGTCGATCACAACGCCCGTCAGATATGTCTCGCCACGGTCCCCAAACATTTCGGTGACAAAGGTTGACCCTTCATAGCCGCGATAGTCGCCGTAATAATAGCCAACGCCAATTTCACTCCAATTATTGGACATGAAGTTCTGCTGGTGACCATCTGAGTCCCAAAGATTATCATGATGCGACTGAACGCGCGCCTGTTCATCAAATGTCGTGCGCGTCGACCCTATCCAGCCAATGTTCTCGCCCACAAACCGCGATCCATGACCAGCTTCAATTGCCCGATCTGAAGGCGTTTCGCCATTCAGATTGGTGTGCGCGAAGAAGTCGCGATTATCCATGTCTTGCGAATGAGCGTCCGACGCGTCGCTGAGCGACTGCACCACCGCAAGGGCTTCTTTCGACGCTGTTGTAACACCTGCAGCAAACCCATCGTCTTGCCGACCCAGTTCACCGAGCGGGTCCAGCCTGGCGCGGTTGACCAGTTCGACCGTCAACTGTTCCTCTGCGGACAGGCCCGGCCAACCGATGTCATATTCACTGGCCGGAAGGTTGGGCGTGTCGGACGGTGTCTCGACCACGGTAATTGGGGTGCCGTTGTTGGCCGCCGGTGCGGGCGGCGTGTTTCCTGCAGCGGTAGGCGCATCCGGCGCCGCAGGCGTGTCATCGGTGTCGTCCACACGCCCAGAAGCCGATCCGCCGCTTGAGCTAGAACCGCCGCCACCGCCGCCTAAAGCAGCCAAAGCACCGAGAATGACAAGAAAAAGATAGCTTGGCATTAAGATGCTCCCCCGGAGACGAACCCCTTAAATCCAAATGGCAAATGTGCGTGGCACATACAGCACGTTCCCTAACCGTGCCCCCACACATTGGTTATCAATCGATTACGCGATCAAACAAGCGCTGATTTGGAAACAATCGATGGTCGGCGTTCACAATTGCAACAAAATGCCGACATGGAGTGGCAGGACAGGCGGACCACCGCCTGTCCTGTAAGGATTAACCCACCAATTCGAGCCCTGAGAAGAAGTAAGCGATCTCAACAGCCGCAGTTTCAGGCGCATCCGAACCATGGACGGAGTTTTCGCCGACACTTTCTGCAAACTCAGCCCGCACTGTGCCGGGTGCTGCATCCGCAGGGTTG
The DNA here is from genome assembly GCA_039024895.1 of Pseudomonadota bacterium. Taxonomy (GTDB): domain Bacteria; phylum Pseudomonadota; class Alphaproteobacteria; order Rhodobacterales; family Rhodobacteraceae; genus JAJDOD01. Next base: position 44,538 of record JBCCPJ010000025.1, read on the forward strand.
GTTGCGCCCATCACTTCACGGTTTTTGGCAATGGCACCTTCACCTTCCAAGACCTGCACCACGACCGGCGCAGACGCCATGAATTCGCAGAGTTCGTCGTAGAAAGGACGCTCGGCATGCACCTCATAAAACTTGCCCGCCTGCGCCTTTGTCAGGTGAATACGTTTCTGCGCGACGATGCTGAGCCCCGCATCTTCGAATTTTGCATTGATTTTGCCCGTCAAATTGCGCTTTGTCGCATCGGGTTTGATGATGGAAAGTGTGCGTTCGATCGCCATGGCATTGCCTTTTTTCTCAGCGGCATGCGCCCCATGCACATCCGCCTTAATTTCGCGGCTCGCCTAGCATGCAGGCAGATCAATGAAAAGCCTCATCACATGCCTTGCTTACGCTGTGTTACCCGTTGCAATCCTTGAGTTTTGAAGGTTCTCTTTCTGAGAAGTCCAATCTGTCTGGTTCATCCAAAGTGCCAAACCCCGAAGCGCCTGTCATAGAAGTGCGGAACCTCCACAAGAGCTATGGAGAGCTTGAGGTCTTGAAAGGCGTCAGCTTATCCGCCTCAAAGGGTCACGTGGTGTCACTGATCGGTTCTTCCGGCTCAGGAAAGTCGACTTTGCTGCGCTGTATCAATCTTCTGGAAGTAAGCCAGACCGGCGACATTATTTTCGAAGGCGAAGCGGTACGCTGGCGTGGGGCCGGAAACACTCGCCAGCCCGTCGACAAGGTTCAGGTCGCGCGGATGCGAACGAACCTTTCGATGGTGTTTCAGCAATTTAACCTTTGGTCTCACATGACGATCTTGCAAAATGTGATGGAGGCCCCAGTCACCGTCTTGAAACGCGACCGCCAGGAGGTGGACGCAAAAGCGCGCGCCTATCTCGCCAAGGTCGGCATTAGCGACAAGTGCGATGCTTGGCCGGCACAACTCTCTGGAGGCCAGCAACAGCGCGCGGCCATTGCCCGTGCCCTTTGCATGGAACCGCGCGCGCTTCTCTTTGATGAACCGACCAGCGCCCTTGATCCTGAGCTTGAACAAGAGGTAGTCCGTGTCATCAAAGCCCTCGCCGAAGAAGGCCGAACGATGATCATCGTTACCCATGACATGAATTTGGCCCGCGATGTCAGCGACCATGTGGTTTTCCTGCACAAAGGCCGGATCGAAGAAGACGGCGCGCCCGAAACGCTCTTTGGTGCGCCGAAATCGGAAAGGTTGCGGCAGTTTCTCTCTGCCGTTGCTGCTTAAACTTAAGGGGAGAAAGAAAATGAAAAAACTCATCCTATTCGCCGCTGTACTCGCTTTCACTTCGGGTATGACTTACGCCGACGGGCACTCCGTCGTGCGTATGGGCACCGAAGGCGCCTACCCTCCATGGAACCTCATAAACGACAACGGCGAAGTCGATGGGTTCGAGCGCGAATTGGGGGACGAGCTTTGCGACCGGGCCGAGTTGACCTGCGAGTGGGTCACCAACGAATGGGATTCGATCATTCCGAACCTCGTTTCCGGCAACTATGACGTCATCATCGCGGGCATGTCGATCACGGACGAACGCGACGAGGTCATTGACTTCACGCAGGCCTATACACCACCCGATCCGTCAACCTATGCCGCTCTTTCGGACGAGGTCGATCTTAGCGGTGGCGTCATAGCCGCACAAACCGGCACCATCCAAGCCGGGTATGTGGCGGAAAGCGGCGCGCAACTCGTAGAATATGCGACACCTGATGAAACAATCGCGGCCGTGGTGAACGGCGAAGCCGATGCTATTCTTGCCGATGACAGCTTCATCCAGACGGCTATTGCCGCCAATGGCGATTTGATGGTTGTGGGCGAACCCGTGGCACTGGGCGGCGGCGTCGGCATGGGCATCCGCGAGAGCGATGGCGATCTTAAAGCCAAGTTCGATACAGCCATCCAGTCGATGAAAGATGATGGCACACTGAACGAGCTGATCGCCAAGTGGGAAGTCTCGTCCCAGTGGTAATCTGAGCTGAGCCGGGGCGCATCGCGTGCCCCGGCGCCTATGCCGGAGACGATCCCATCTTTTCCTACTGCACCGATCCAAGCGTACTCGAAGGCTTCGCCTGGGTGGCGTGCTACCTGACGAATGGCAAACATCTGACGGCTTATTTGTCTTTTGGAACGGTTCTCCTGCTTCTCGCCATTACGGCACCAGTTTCCCTCGCCTTCGGCTTCGCGGGTGCAACGGCGGCCCGCAGCCCCATCGCACCGCTCCGCTGGTTGGGCAAAGGGTACACGTCAATCGTCCGCGGCGTGCCCGACATCGTCTTTTTCCTGTTTTTTGTCATTGCACTCGATCAGGGCTTCGAGTGGATACGCCATCAGGTACTGTGCCCCGACTGGACGGATGCCATCCGCCAAGGCAATGACTTTGTCGTTTGTGCTGACGCCAAGCTGCCGCGTTCCAATGCCCCGCAATGGGTGCATGAAATCTACGGTTTCTCGCTTGCGGTACTCACTTTTTCAATTGTCTTTGGTGCGTTCGTAGCAAACATCCTGTTCGGGGCGATGCGCGCGGTGCCCGTGGCGCAGATGGAGACCGCCGAAGCCTACGGCATGATCGGGCGCCAAGCCTTCTGGCGCGTGCTCATTCCACAAATGTGGGTTTATGCCCTGCCCGGCCTTTCGAACCTTTGGATGATCCTCTGCAAAGCGACCCCGCTTCTTTTCCTTTTGGGCGTGGAAGACATTGTCTACTGGGCTCGCGAATTAGGCGGCTCAAAAGGCCCCATTTTCGACTACCCACATCCCGATTGGCGCATTTGGTACTTTACCGGTCTGCTGGTTTTCTATCTCGGCCTCACCAAGGTCTCCGAGATTGTGCTTACACGCTTGAGCCAGCGTCTTTCGCGCGGACAAGCCACGCTTCGCGGCGAGGCACACCGCGCATGAGTTGCTGGGAAACCATTGCCGATTACGCCTTTCGATCAATCGGCTATGGCGAACGCTTGTTGCCGCGCTCTGACTTCACCTTGTGCCAGCAATTCACACTGATCGGGTCGGGCATGATCTGGAACATCTATTTCGGTGTTCTGGCCATGGCGGCCGGATTTTTCCTCGCAACAGCCCTTGCCCTTGGCAAAGCCTCGCCCAATCGACTTCTTCGCAAACCGTGCGAGTGGTTTATATTCCTGTTCCGCGGCTCACCACTCTTTATTCAGTTTTTCTTCGCCTACGAACTTTTCGTCCTCCTACCCCGCGAAGGAATTGAAATCTTTGGGATAACCGCTGAAACGCGATGGTTGACTCGAGCCTGGGCCGGAGCCCTTGTTGTGCTGTTCCTGAACACGTCCGCCTACGCGGCAGAGATCTTTTACGGCGCGTTACAGTCCGTCCCAAAAGGCGATCTGGAAGCGGCTGATGCTTACGGATTAACAGGCTGGACAAAATTCAAACACGTGACCTGGCCGACAATGCTCCGCCTTGCCTGGCCCGCCTATACAAACGAGGCGATCTTTCTGTTTCACGCGACAACGCTGGTTTTCTTTTCTGGCTTTCCCGCCTGGCAACAAAGCGGTGATGCTTTGTACTATGCAAACTACTTTGCAGATAAGACCTTCAACCCATTCGTACCCTACCCCATTGTTGCCTTTTACTTCATTCTTCTGACCCTGACCGTCATCGGAATTTTCTCGCGCATAAACGCCCGGCTAACGCGTCACATGCCGGAAAGCCGAAAGAAAATACGGTATCGACCTCAACTTATCCGATGAGCGCGGCGCACGCGCCGATTGCCATGGCCGTCACGCGTCAACAGCCTCACCGATCAGCGCGCCGATGTCATCAATTATGGCTTCGGTAATCGTGAGTGGCGGCGACATAGCAATGCTCTCCCCAATGGGGCGCACAATCAGCCCGGCCTCCCAAAGCGCGGCGTAGACAGCACGCGCCCGATCCCCAACGGCGCCACTTGGCTCGAACTCCACCGCCCCCATGAGGCCAAGGTTGCGAATGTCCACCACGCCCGGCGCGCCCTTGAGACCATGCAACATCTCTTGCCAAAGGGGCGCCATACGCGCGGCGTTCTCAAAGATACCCTCATCACGATACACATCGAGCGTCGCAATACAGGCGGCAGCCGCCAGCGGGTGACCCGAATAGGTATACCCATGGAAGAGGTCCGGCATCGCCATCGGCCCAGTCAGCATCGCCTCGCGTATTTTGCCTTGCGCAAACACGCCCCCCATGGGCACCGTGGCGTTTGTCACCCCTTTCGCGACGGTAAAGAGATCAGGCATTACGCCAAAATATTGATGACCGAACGCTGTTCCAAGGCGGCCAAAGCCGGTGATCACTTCATCAAAAATCAACAGAATCCCATGGGTGTCGCAAATCTCGCGCAGACGCTGCAAATACCCCACCGGCGGTGGCATCACACCACCAGCGCCGATCACTGGCTCGACAATCACAGCCGCGACGCGATGAGCGCCGTAGGTTTCGACTATTCTTTGCAAGTCATCCGCCAATTCTGCACCCAACTCCGGTTGCCCCTTTGAGAACGCGTTCTCTGGCAGGCCGGTATGCCGCATATGTTGGGTATCTGGATAAAGCGTGCCGAACTGGCTTTTGTTCAGCCCGATCCCGCCAACAGACACCCCGCCAAAATTGATCCCGTGATACGCCTTTTGTCGACCAACAAGGATACGACGTGTCCCTTCGCCGCGCGCGGCGTGGTAGGCCAAGGCAATTTTCAACGCCGTATCAACAGCTTCTGACCCTGAATTAGTGAGAAATACTTGGTCAAACCCTGGTGCAAGTGCCACCAGCCGGGACGCCGCTTCGAAAGCAATCGGGTGCCCTTGCCCAAAGGAATGGGCAAAATCGAGTTGGGCCGCCTGTTTCTGAATAGCCTCCGTGATCTTTGGATGGCCGTGACCAGCATTCGAGCACCACAGCCCCCCTGTACCGTCGATACGCCTTTTTCCATCGCTCCCGATATAGTGGCATCCCTCTGCCCCCACGACCATGCGCGGGTGCGCGGCAAAGGCTCGCGACGAGGTAAAGGGCATCCAGAATGCATCCAGATCATTGGGCAGTTTCGGCTGCTCGTTCATCACGACCTCCAACGGGCTTCGGACAACTCAGTCGTCCCGAGACCCGGGACGCCACGTTCAAGGTTCAGTGTTGATCGCGAAAAAGCAATGGGTGTACTGAGACCCTTGTGGCCCTCGGGCGCGATGACCATCTGCCGCGCCGCAATTTGTGGGTCACGCAAAGCCTCCGCAACGCTATTGATCGGCCCAGCAGGGACACCTGTTTGCGTCAACGCCGCGATCAACTCCCCCCTGTCCCACTGCCGGATCGCCGACGCAATACGCGGGTAAAGCTCATCCCGGCACTCGACGCGATCGGCATTTCTAGCAAATCGGTCTTCGGCTTCCATGCCAAGCACCTCACACAGCCTTTCGTACTGGGCGTCATTACCAACAGCGACCACCATGTGACCGTCACCTGCCTCGAACACCTCGTACGGCATCAGGTTGGGATGCGCATTGCCCTTGCGCTTCGGTGTTTGACCGGTCGTGAAATGGTTTTGCGCTTGATTTGCAAGGACGCTCACCATGCAATCAAACAATGCCATATCGATAAACTGCCCCTGCCCGCTCCGCACACGCTCGGCCAATGCAGCCTGAATGGCAATGGTAGCGTAAAGGCCGCTGAAAATATCGGCGAAGGCGACGCCCATTTTCGTCGGCGGCCCGTCAGCCGCCCCCGTGACATCCATGATCCCCGACATTGCCTGCATCAAGAGGTCGTAGCCCGGTTCTTTCGCTCGGGGGCCGGTCTGCCCGAAACCAGTGATTGAACAGTAAACAATACCGGGGTTCTCTGCGGCAACGCGCGCGTAGTCGAGGCCATAGCGCGCGAGGTCGCCGACCTTGAAATTCTCCACGAGGACATCGGCGTTTCGCGCCAACTCGGCAACCCGGGCGCAGTCCTCCGCATTCTTCAAATCTGCCACAACACTCGATTTGCCCCGGTTGCAGCCAAAAAAGTAAGCGGCAGTCTCACCGTCCTCACCTTTATAAAACGGTGGACCCCATCGCCGCGTATCGTCGCCAGCCGGGCTTTCGACCTTGATGACTTCTGCCCCCAAATCAGCAAGTGTTTGCCCCACCCAAGGACCTGCCAAAATGCGCGCAAGCTCAAGGACCCGCAGTCCCGCCAATGGTGCTGACATCGCTTGTTCCTCCCGATTGGCCTTCACCCCGCATCGACGTCGCCCCGATGCTTGTCAAGCGTTCCACATCTCAGTAAATGGGCGCCTTCATCGAAAGGGGCGGCCTATGGGCATCGACAGCGAAAGCAATATCACCGCGAACCTTCAAATCGGCCCGACCAATCTGGGCATGGTTCGCATCTATGTCGAAGGAAATGGTATCGAAATACCGATGGACTTCGAACCCGAAGAAGCAGAAGAAATTGCTGAAGAAATTCGCGCAGCCGCAGGCCGTGCGCGCGCCGTCACCATGAAGGGCAGCCGAAAGAGCTGATCAGCTACACCAAAGCGACGGCCAGCCCCGGGTCGCGCGCCGCGTGCCAGCGCAACGCAGCGTGGCGGGCAAATTTCTGCACAATTGCCTTCCGACGCGCCGGTGCCAACTTGCTTTCAGCCCCCATGCGCAATATGTCCGCGTCGTAGGCGTCAGCAATCACCAAACCGGTTTCCAAAGGCAAAAGCTCCGTTGGAAAAGCCTCATCCACGGCCCAAAAATACCGGTCGCACCACTCAAGATAATTTTCCCACTTATGATCCGACTGAAAATCTGCCCGGCTTGATTTGCACTCAATGATCCAGACCTCGCCTTTCGGACCAAGCGCCATAACATCCACGCGCAGCCCGGACGCTGGAACCAATTCTTCCACCGTAACAAAGTCAAGACTTGCAAGGTGACGGCACACGCCACGCGCCAGCAATTGCCCAGGTTTCAAAACGTTAAGAGTGACTTCTTCCATAATGAGAGAGTGAACAAAAGGGAAACATAAAGCAAGAAAAAACGGCCACCGCGCGCTGCAATGGCCGTTCGTTTCGTGTAGCTCTTCAACTTCTACTTATTTTTTCCGAGTGTTTCGACGGCGAGGGGAGCGTAGAACTCGTTGAAGGCGATGCGGCCGTCGCGGTTCACGTCGAAGACGCGCAGGTCGTTTGCGGTCGTGCCGGGATAGACGGACTGCAACTCGGCGAGGGAC
>JBCCPJ010000026.1:0-47787 GCA_039024895.1 Pseudomonadota bacterium
GCGTCGTCTTCTGAATGCCGTTCCTCGATTGCCTCCCACTCCCCCAACATACGCCGCGCGTCTTCCAAAAGAGCCAGGCCATCCGGCGTCAGGGTAACACTATGGGTCGTGCGCCGCGCCAGTACGACACCCAGACGGGTTTCCAGCGCCGCAAGCTGCCTGGAGATCGACGGCTGCGAGGTGCCCAAGTCACGGGCGGCTTCCGAAAGCGAACTCCGCTCGGCAATGCGCACGAAAGTTTCCAGCAGAGCGAGACGATCAAAGCGTTGGTTCATACGCTAGACGTATAGCAGTCTTACGCTCCATGCCGCTACCGTTAAATCGTCAGGTCCGTATGTTCATCTCAATCGAAACGAAAGGAACACGACATGACCAACGGTTTGAACACTACTTTCACCTTCCTTAATGGACACACAGTCAATCGCATTGGCTACGGTGCGATGCGCCTGACCGGCCAGCCCCGCAACTTCGGCCCCTATGCTGATTGGCAGGGTGGCATTGATCTTCTGCGCCGCGCCCGTGATCTTGGCGTTGCCCATATCGACACAGCCCGCGCTTATGGCCCCCACGAGAATGAAAAGCTGATCGCGGACGCGCTTCTGTCTGACGATGGCACTTATGGCGATATGTTCATTGCCTCCAAAGGCGGTGTGGAAAAAAGCGCAACAAGCATCAGCCGCGATACATCCGCTGCGACGATGAAACGGCATCTGGAAGAAAGCCTTGCCAGTCTGCGGACGGACAAGATCGACCTCTATTACATCCACTCACCTGATGGCGTGACACCAATAGCTGAAAGCGTTGCCGCCCTTGAAGAGGTGCGACAAGCTGGGAAAATCGACATGATCGGGTTGTCCAACGTCTCCCGCTCACAAATCGAGGAGGCCCTAAAGGTCGCGCCGATTGCAGCTGTCCAAAACCGATATTCTCCCGCTGATGTGCGTGATGTCGAGTTAGAAGACATGATCGACTGGCTGAATGATCAAGGCATAGCCTTTGTGCCGCACGGCCCGCTCGGGGCAAACCCAATGAGGCAGGGTGCCACTGTCGATCCGGGGGAAGCATTGCGGCAGTTGCTCGCCCGATCGCCAAATGTACTCGCCATTCCTGGCACGACAACCATCGCCCATCTGGAAGACAACGCTTCAGCGTTGGAAACGCAACATGCGTGATCTGCTGATCACGTGGGCAGCGGCATGGCCGACGATTACGGTCCTGCTGTTGCTCATGGACGGAGCGGTCGGGCAATGGCCGCTGGCGGCCAGGACATTGGTTCTGACAGGTCTGATGGTCCCGCTGATGACTATGATGGTTGTGCCAGCCCTGAATCGCTTCGTCGGACACCTTGAAAGTAAACACCTGCGCTCCGGCCTGTAGGCCGCGCTGACTTCACCTCAAACCACAACTTCCCGGATTCGCTTCACGCAAGCGGACTGGTTCGCTTTTGCCCGAAGGAGGCATCCCAATGAAACTTCCCATCCTCACACTTGCGGCGGCAGGGTTCGCCGTCGTCACGACAGAGTTCGTGATTATCGGCGTCCTGCCGCAACTCGCAGCCGATCTTGGCGTCACCATTGCCCAAGCTGGTCTTTTGGCGACGATCTTCGCCTTCACTGTCGCCATTGCGGCTCCGTTTCTGACGGCTCTGGTGGCGCAGATCGAACGGAAAAAACTGTTCGTCACGCTGCTGGCAATGATCGCCGTGTCTAACGTCCTGACAGCTTTTGCACCCACTTTTGAAACGCTTGCCGCCGCCCGGGTCATAGGCGCTTTGGCACTTCCTGTCTTCTGGGCCGTTGGCACCGCTTCAGCAGCACAACTCGGAGGACCAGAAGCTGGCGGTAAATCCCTGGCCATCCTTTATGCCAGTATCTCGGCAGGGACGGTCATCGGCATTCCGCTTGGGACACTCTTGGCTGATCTGATGGGATGGCGCGTTATGTTTGGAGCAATCGGTGTACTGGCGGCAATCATGTCGCTGGCGCTACTGGCATTCTTCCCTACCAATAAGCCTGAGGTTGCTCCCTCGCTGCTGAAACAGGCGTCAATCTTGAAACGCTCAATGTTTCTCGGCCATTTGGTACTGACCGCGTTCGCGTTTACGTCGATGTTCTTAGCCTACACGTATCTGGCTGACATCCTGCAATCGCTGGCATCTGTGCCTGCAAGTCAAGTCGCGTGGGTCTTGATGGGCTTCGGCATCGTCGGCCTATTAGGAAACTGGATCGCCGGTCAGTACGTTGACCGCAGCCCAATGGGTGTAACAGTGGTATCGCTCGCCTCCCTTGCCGTATCGTCCTTCGCGACGGTCTCTCTGACCGGGCAAGGCAGCCTGTTCCTGATCCCACTGGCGATCTGGGGCGCTGCGCAATCAGCAGGTTTCATCGGCAACCAGTTACGTGTGATGAAGGAGGCTCCTGAAGCGCAGGAGTTCGCATCGGCCCTTAGCGTGACAATCGCACAAGTCGGGATTGGCCTGGGCGCTCTGATCGGTGGTCTAGTGATTGACGCGCAAGGGTTGGCCGCTCTTGGATCAGCAAATGCGATGATCGGTATTGTTGGACTGGTTGTCGCTGCCATCATATCACTGATGATCCGCACATCGCGTACCGTCGCTGTCCCAGCCGAGTAGATGGCAAAAAAATAGCTGATGGCCGTCCAAAGTGGGCGGCCGTTTTTTATTAGCTGCCGTTCATTCAATTTAGGTCAATGAACAGTTTTTCCCGCAATCTGTGAGTTCGCTGACCCCCAGATTTTGCGATTGCGGCAATCTTCCAGTACATCAACGGCTTCTGCAATCCGCGCCGACGGCACTCAGCATTGGGCTGGAAAAGCCCCGTCTCATTCGAACGAAAAGTGGCCTAAACTAGCACTTGGGGCGGCACGAAACGTGACAGGTCCGAACCTCTCGAATGCGGAACGGGAACTTCTCAATGATATGATCAATGAAGTCGATTGCGTTTGCCTGTGTGTGCTTGTCATAGATTTTCAGAGCCCTGACACGTGTCGCATCGTTGATCGCTTTGTATTGGAACCGTTGCACCTTCTCGCCGCGTTTCCCCTTAAACGTCAGAAACTTGACGTCTACCTGGATGTAATGACCTGGGACCTGCTTTTGATAGCGCTTGGTGTGTGACTTCGGCATGCGCGTGCCTCTGGGAATTCGATTGAGGCCGTTGCTTTTGAGAATCCGATAATCGCCGGCATCTGAGATCTTGATGCCGTGATAGCGTGCCAGGTACCAGACGATCCGGATAGGGCCCAAGTGATACTTGCGGCGCAGATACAGGACCTTCTAGACAATCTGGACAGGCGTCTGATTGGCAGGATTCTTCGGAATAGATTTGACGTTCTTCAGGCCTGCTTCAATATGTTTTTGGTATGCGTCCCGCCATCTATAGAAGCTCGATCTCCCAACCCCAAAATACCCGCATGCTTTGCGGACATGGACGATCTTCTCGGCGCGCTGGAGAACTCGGAGCTTGCGTTGAATGTCGCGTTCTTCATTCGTCGTGAAAACTTGCTCCACCCCAAATCGGGGAAATTACAGGAAGTGTCCCGAGAGACCGTACATATCTACAGGTCTTCACCATTGATCAAAAGGACCTGATTTGACGGGATATAGAAGGCTTTGCGGAAGTGCTAAGATAGCTCAGGCGAGGTGGGTTTTAACCGATCAAGCTGCAAGCCTTGGCTGAAATCTCTGTAGGCTTTGCAGCGCCCGGTCAGTAGATTAAGGTTCCCCTCGGCATGGGAGGTATCACCGCCTTTGAGTTGATCGATAGACATATCCAGTTTCAAGACCCCGCTTTGGGCAAAACGTTTCAACACGAACGCGCATACGTGCCTCAGGATCGATGGTCTCAAATCGCCGGACACCGCCCCCGAAGCGGATCAAGATAACATTCGGTCCTGAATAACTCCGCGCCATTGCCTTACTAGCCGCCTTGGAAATGACGGCAGCATAGATGCTTTCATTGAAAGTTCGTCCAGTCAGCATCACAGAGATCCAATTCGCATGGATAGATGCCAATTGTGGCGCTCTTAGGTGTCGGCGACTGACTTTAGCACGGGAGCAGATCCCCAAAATGCAGTCTCGCAACAAGGAGTGCTGCCAGCACGCAGAGTTCGCACTCGGGGCAACGGTAGCGTTGGGCCGACCTTGAAAGCTGTTACGTATTTCAAGTAGTCGCGATAGGCACCCTTTAGCTCGCTCGGTGCCCTTTGCCTTAGTCCTCCTAAGTTGTCGTCAGGAGTGTTATACAGTAACCTCGTTACACTCGCGTTATTCTTATGGATAGACAGACGCTTGACGACTGCCCGATGCAGCGCGCGCAACGCCGGGACGCCACATCAATGAAAGGACAAAGCATGGAACAGTCCCAACGCGTGCCCGTTACGGTCCTCACTGGTTTTCTCGGTGCTGGGAAAACGACACTTCTCAATCGAATTCTCACTGAGCGCCACGGCAAGAAATATGCGGTCATCGTCAACGAGTTTGGCGAAGAGGGCATAGATAATGACTTGGTCGTTGATGCCGATGAAGAAGTTTTTGAAATGAACAACGGCTGCATTTGCTGCACGGTGCGCGGCGATCTGATCCGCATACTCAGCGGGCTGATGAAGCGAGCCGACCAACTCGATGCCATCATCGTGGAAACCACGGGTCTCGCTGATCCCGCTCCGGTTATTCAGACGTTCTTTGTCGATGCCGACGTCGCAAGTCGGACCAAGCTGGACGCGGTTGTGACTGTGGCTGACTCAGTGCATCTTGACGGTCAGCTGGGCGAACATCATGAAGCAGAAGAACAGGTGGCTTTCGCAGATGTTCTGCTACTCAACAAGACTGATCTTGTCGAAGGCGAGAGCCTTGGCGACATCGAAGCGCGCATCCGCAAGATCAACCCCTACGCCAAGATCATCCATACCGCACACTGCACAGCGCCTTTAGACGAGGTTGTCGGGCTGAATGCCTTTAGTCTGGATCGTGTACTCGAGGTCGAGCCTGACTTTTTGACTTCAGACCACGACCATGAACACGACGACGACGTGACCAGCGTGTCCTTCACTTCAGAGACGCCGCTTGACCTCGACAAGTTTCAGACGTGGTTTGGCGAGCTTTTGCAAAGCAAAGGCCAGGATATCCTGCGATCCAAAGGCATCCTGGAATTCGAAGGTGAGGACGAACGCTACGTTTTCCAAGGGGTCCATATGCTGATGAGCGGTTCGCCCATGGGTGAGTGGCCAGAAGGAAAGCCGCGCAGTTCGCGCGTCGTTTTTATTGGTCGCAACCTTGATGACATGGGGCTCGAAGAAGGATTTGAGGCGTGCAAGGCGGCCTGACAGCAGAGTTGCCCTTGAAGCCAAACGCTCAGCCGACCGAGCTTGAACGGCGTGGCAAGCGATTTGCTTTTGGCGCGCCAGTCACGGGAGCTGTGACCACGGAACACGCCGCTGTCGTCTGTTTCGGCGATGGGATGGTTCGCTTCTTCCGACCGGATGCAAAGCCATTGGAGGTGCAGGCACATCGAGGCGTGGTGCTTTGCATCGCAGCCGATGGTGAGCATGTGCTGACCGGCGGCGATGACGGGCGTTGTTTGCGCATTTCGCCGGAGGGCCTCATTGAGGAACTTGCAACTTTTGGCACCCGTTGGGTGGATTGCGTTGCAGCAAGCCACGGACATCGTGCGTGCTCTTCAGGTCGCACCGTGCATCTCTGGGCGACGGGCGACAGTAAAACTGTCGTTCTCGAACATCCGAGCACCGTGGGTGGGCTTGCCTTCGATGGCAAAGGCAAACGGCTGGCAGTCGCCCACTACGGCGGCGCAACCATTTGGGCGCGGGAGAAGCGGTGGAAGTCGAAGAAGCTCTTTTGGAAAGGTTTTCACGGGCAAACAACCTTCAGCCAGGATGGCAAGTTCCTCGTCACCGCTATGCAAGAAAACACGCTGCATGCTTGGAGCCTCCGCGGTAAAGGCGGCTTTACGATGCCCGGCTACAAATCCAAGATCAAAAGCCTTGTTTGGGTTGGCGCGGCGCCGCATTTGGTCACCTCGGGCGAAGACGAAGCAATTGCCTGGCCCTTTGATGGCAAAGAAGGCCCATCGGACCGGAAGCCAGTTTGTGTTGCCTACAACGACGGTGAGCTTGTTGCCGCTCTTTGTCCCTTGCCTGGAGAAGAGGCCATCTTCGCAGGTTTTCGCGACGGCACGGTTCTGTTGGCTGAGCTCGATCAATCCAAATCGGCATTTGTCATTTCCAGCGCCACCGGTGCGGAAGTGACGGCCATTGCATTGGTGGGGCTCCATTTGTTGGTGGGCGACGCCAATGGCAGCGTGCTTTGGGCGCCTTTGAAAGCAGGAGAGCGTTATGCGCGGAATGTTTGACAATGAGCGACCTGATCCAGTCGTTATCGACCGCGTCAAGGCGATGTTCGTGGCGGAGTTTGAGCTTTCGGAAGACACAATGCTTAGCGTGGCCGAACTTCGTTGTCATGAACCCGGCTGTCCACCCATCGAAACGGTGGTCACTGCGCGCAGCGCCGATGGGAAAATCGCAGATTGGCGCGTCCATAAGCCGATGAAGGGTATCTTATCTGAGGACGTCGCTGCTCTTTATCAGCGTGCGCGATATTTGAACCGCGACTCCTATTGGCGTTGAGGGTAGGGGCGTTGAGCCATTTCCTCCCTTATCTTTTGGCGGAAGACTGCGGCAGGTGTCTTCCGTCCGAGGCACTTTCGGGGTGTCGCGTTGAGGCGGTCGCAGATCATCTTCAATTCATGATCTTGGACCGACGTGATGTCGCGCGTTCTCGGAAGCCATTTTCGGGCTCGTCGGTTGGTGTTTTCCACGGTGCCTTTTAGCTAGGGCGATGACGGATCACAGAACCAGCTATCGGTTCCGATCTCGGCCTGCAGGTGCGGCCAGCTGACGAACTCGGTGCCGCGGTCGAACGTGATCGAACGACGCGCAGCGTGGGGCAGATCAAGTGTCTAGCCCCCCTATCCCTGTGCCACTAATCGTTGACTTCTCTAAAATGGTTTCTGGAACGCGCGGACGCATGTTGAGTGCCTGATGCGGCCGGGTGTGGTTGTACTGTCTGAGCCAGTGTTTGATGACGATCTGCGCCTGTCCGGTCGTCGTGAACCACGCCGCATTGAGAACCTCGCGGCGCAGTGTGCCATTGAACCGCTCATCGTAGCCGTTCTCCCAGGGTGAGCCCGGATGGATGCGGATCAGTTTGCGCTGCACAGATCGGCGCTTGTTGGTCTGCAATTGAGCTGCGTAACCGAAGTAGCCTGCATACTTCTTCGGGAAGCCATCATCCGCCCAGAAGTTGCGTTTGATCTCTCGGAAGATCTCCGGCTTCGAATGCTTCAGCACACGCGTCATCTCTTGGGCGGGCATCTTTGCATGCCACCAGGTCTCAATTCTACGGGGTTCTCGCTGTCAAAGCTGCGTATAAACGGCTCCCATGCCATGATCTCCTATTAGACAACGTATTGTTTAATAATAGGATTCTCACTTCAGGGTAGCGCGGTCCAGAGAACTTGATCTTAAACCATGACGGCAAGTCGAGACGATAGGCCAACCTTGCGGGGATGGCCTATCGAACGTTCGGCGCTTTACCTCGCGACGATTTCGCCGGGAAGAGAATTCACAGTCATGGTCGCGTCTGGCTGAAAGTGAATGACGGACCGGATGGATTCGCCGCGATGAAGCAGATCAAAGGCTGTATTGATCTGGTCGTGGTGCATGTGGTGCGTGATATAGGGATCGACACTGAAATCACCGTTCAACCACTCATCGACCATACCGGGAAGCTGGCTACGGCCCAAGACGCCACCAAACGCCGTGCCGCGCCAGACGCGCCCGGTCACAAGTTGGAACGGTCGCGTAGAAATTTCCTGCCCCGCGCCGGCGACGCCGATGACCGTACATTCACCCCAGCCCTTATGGCAGGCTTCTAGCGCAGAACGCATAAGACCCACATTGCCGACGGCTTCGAATGTATAATCCAAACCGCCATTGGTCATTTCAACCAGAACCTCGTGGATAGGCGATGCATGATCCTTCGGGTTCAAGCATTCGGTTGCCCCAAGCGACTTGGCCAGCGGAAACTTGTTTGGATTGATGTCGATGCCAATGATCCGCGAGGCACCTCGCAAAACGGCACCTTGGATAACGGCCATGCCTACGGCACCGAGGCCGAACACCGCCACCGTTGCCCCTGCCTCTACATTTGCCGTGTTGCGGACCGCGCCAATGCCCGTTGGCACAGCGCAGCCCATAACAGAGGCCTTGGATAGTGGTGCGTCTTTGGAGATTTTGGCCACCGAGATTTCGGGCAGAACCGTGTACTCGCTGAACGTGCTTGTCCCCATGTAGTGAAGGATCTGTTTACCCTTATAGGAAAACCGCGACGTCCCATCCGGCATCAATCCCGCGCCTTGCGTGGCCCGGATCGTCTGGCATAGATTTGTCTTCCCCGACTTGATGTAAGGACAGTCCGGGTCCTCGGGCACGTAAAGCGGGATAACATGATCACCGGGCTGAACTGAAGTGACACCTTTTCCGACCTCTTCAACGACCCCGCATCCCTCATGGCCAAGGATGCACGGGAAAAGCCCCTCCGGATCCTCGCCAGACAGTGTGAATACGTCCGTATGGCACAGGCTGGTGGTTACGATGCGAACGAGGACTTCCCCGTCCTTGGGACCCTCGAGGTCAATCTCCTCGATTTCCAGAGGTTGGTTTGGTCCCCAGGCAATTGCTGCGCGTGTTTTCATATCTCTCTCCCTGGTCTGTTATTTCTTCAGTGTAAAATGTGACGGGCATCGTCCTGTGCGGGACCGTCAATTGGGTCCAGCACCAGCACGAGCCTTGTCTCTCCGGTGCCTTCAATGGGGGGTGATCGATGTAACAGCCCGGATTTCGGCACAACAGGCCACAAGGAGCCCCGCAAAAGGATTGGAGAGCCAGTGCCGACAGTTTGGATTGTCTCAACCTCCCGCCCATCTCGGGCAATTCCATATTGCGTCCCAGTTCCGCGGTAAGTGCAGATCAGCCGCGTCGTGAGAGTATCAACGTGAAATTTGCGACATGCATTCGTCTTGATGACGTCAAGGCGCAAACGTAGGTACGGCGACTGCATCAAACTGGCAAAAATGCCCACCAATGCGGCAACATCGTCGACGAACATCGATCGCTCTTCACAGTCAGGAAGACCTTTTGATTGGCAGAGCGCGTGGATTGCACGACGCACCGCGCCCGGCTGCAGAATGGTGCGGATGGTCGGCAGCTGCGGGACCGCAACTGTGTCGATCCAGTTTTGAAACTGCGGCAATGCAGGGCGCTGCCAGATGGCCGCCGAACATCCCCTTTCATGAATAGCGCCGAGGCCTTCGGGACTATGAACGATCTCGACAGCAGAGCTTCCGATGTCTTCACTGATGCTCGCGAGGCTCATGTGAGACCCTTATCCTTTTTGCGCCTTGGCAGGCCCTTCACATGGCGCCGCAGTTTAGCCTTGCCCATGGCTACGCCTAGAATTCGTTCAACCTTACAAGCGGTATTGCATACCATGAGCGACCAACCTCTTAAGCCTCGCGGTATTTCCGTTCCAAAAATACGGAAGCGAAATTGTAGTGAGACGTTGCAATATACCTAATCTCAAGGCCGATTGCGCGTCCAGCCCAAAGGATAAGCCATAGGCAAGCAGTATCTGCACGCTTTAATGTGCGGTATGTTCCAAAGGTTCCTGGCGAGCGTTAGAGTGTTCTCAAGGAGGATGATGTCTGGTTGCCCTTCAGGCGTTAGACGCGTTCTGCCGCGCCCATGTTGTTGAGCTTGTTGAATTGGTAGGAACCGCATCCGGTTGGTACACACTGGTACCATAACGTGCGGCTAGCCGCGGGCGAAAGGAACTAAATGGAAATGAGACCAAAGCGGACCGCACGTGCAGCTGCTTCTGATCGGGAAGCGGCGCCCAATTTCTTGCGGGCATTTGCGATATACTCATTCGTCGTGTGCGTTTTCAGACCCATCCGCTCGGCAATCATTTTGGAGCTGTGCCCTTCAGCCACCCATTTCAGGCACTCCATTTCGCGGGGGGACAGCGCAGGCGCGTCGCTACACTCTGAGCGACGCTCGAAGTGCCCGTGCAAGATATGCGCGAGCGCCGTTGCCGTCGCCACTGGAATCGATCCGAGATCGTTTACGTGTTTTGCATCAAAGGTGAGACAGCAGTTTCCATAGTGCTGCCCGTCAAAGCTGCGCAGCGGAATCATCAATCCGCCGGATACGCCGAAATCCTCCAAGACCTCCAGCAGCGGGACAACCTCGCCCGGAACCTCGGCCCTTGCTCGGCAATCGAAGAGCAGCGGCTCAAGCGTCTGCTTCCAGTGCTTTGAGAAATGGTCGATGCGGCTGAGCTTCTCATCTGCGAGAACGGTTTGGACAAAGTTGTCACTGACGAGCGAGCCAAAAAACGTATCGCTTGCGAATTGAGCCTCCAAGCACTTCTCGTTTGTCTGAGTTGGCACTTCTCCGAACATATACATGGCGCTTTTGATGCCAAGCGGCTCAACCATCTCGAGGAAGGCGTCCCAAACGTCTTCCTGTTGCTTGCATGCGGAGAAGTTTTCGAAAGCACTTGCAATGGATAATGGGGTGACCTGGGTTGTCACGGCGGCAGCCTCCAGTTGTCAAAGTTCATTTGAAAGTCGATGCATCCCCTAATTTTGAGGGATGGCGATAAAATTTGATCGCGCCAACACTCTAACCTCAACCTGGATTCGTTCGAACGCACTTTGCGTGCCTGCCAAAGCTATAGGCGGGATACGGCTTATTTTATGGACGTTTTGCATGCTTACTGAACGCATCGTTTACCTATCTGTCGTCGCGGCGTTGAGCGTCGTTCTTCTGGCAGGGTGTGCGCCGACAATTCGCACCGATGGTCCCCAATGCCATCCGTTTAACTACGAGTTGACCCGGGCAAAGGATGAGCCACTGGCCAATCAGACCTGGCCTGAAGTGGACGCCTTGATGGAAGAGCATGTGGCACGCAATGACGTGGCCGGGTGCGCTGTTGCAGCGATCAAGAATGGGCAGCTTCGCTACATCGGTGCCTATGGTCTGGCCTCAGCCCCTCCCGGTGACGTGGGCGTTAAATTCGATACCGTCTTTCCGGTAGGTTCTGTTTCCAAGCCGATCACGGCGCTCGCGCTGTTGACCCTTGTTGAGGCGGGGCACATCGACGACTTGGACGACCCAATCGAAAAGTACCTCGATTTCATTCCTGCCGTGAGACCCGGCTGGGGTGGCATTACGCTGCGACAGCTTTTGGCGCATGCATCAGGTATTGACGGCACCCTATTCGCCGGTCCGATTAACAATGCGAACATTCTGTCTCTCGCCTATGGGCCGTTTGCGAGTATTCGCCCCGAACTCACCGCCGCAGCCATGAGCGTCGCTGGTCGCGACGGCACGCAGCGCATGCCGATCCCCGGCACCTCAAGCACAGGTCCTTTTCGGATCCCACAAGGTCTTTACTCGAACGCCGGGTATTCACTCCTTGGTGCCGTAATCGACGTCGTGGTTCAGCAAGCTGGGATCGCCTCAGGGTACGAGGACTACGTCTATCGGTACGTCGCACTGAAGAACGACAATCCGTTCACATCTGTCGCCCCGATCACGATGTGTTTGCACACCTATTGGGATCGGGACATCGAAGGGCTGAGCAGCCAAGCTCGCGTCATTGGTAACACCCTGACCTTCCGGCCTCTTTCTTCAACTTGGGGTCCAGAAGCCAACCGGCTGTGGGGTTGGGAAGGCCCATCGGGCGGGTGGTCGATGACGATAGCTGACATGGCGCGATTTGGCCTCCTATTGGCGCAAGACATGCGCATCAGTGCGGGACTCGGTGCCCAGATGCGAGAAACACATGTCAACTTCCTGCCAAGGACCAACACATCTTACGGACTTGGGACCTACACATGGGGGCTCTTGGGAGCACCCGCTGTTGGTCACGGTGGCACAATCGGTAACTTTCAGACCGATGTAGCCGTCCAACTCGATGGTGACGTCGGTCTGGCCATGGCCTGCAACTCGGGGCCAGCGACGCGCACGCCGGCGTCAGATGCCAGCAGCGTCTTTGGACAGGTGGCGATTGCCATTCGCGACAGCGCACCACAATCTTCAAATGCCAGCGCCCTGTCTGCATCCGCGTCTCTTTGGCGGGATCATGCGGCCACGTTGAAACTCCTGGGACCTGCCTTCCGCACCGCATCCGGAGACCTGGACCGCGCTGCTTTGGCACGCGTAGCGAGGACAATGCCCGAAGGTGTTGAAGTGCTGACTTCCTTTGAAGCGAACGATTTGGACGCAGCAGCAAACGCTCTCAAGCGTATCCTCGATGATCTGCTGCCCGATTACAGGGGAGGCCGTTCTTTCGCCGAGGAGTTCCCGTTTTAACAGAAGGATCAATTATTTATGCCCAGCGTTGCCGACTATTCTGTTTTGTTCGACAGCACCATCTTTCTCGCTGACCCGCCTAACCAAGGAAACGAACGTGAGCTTGAGTTGGGCTGGAATATACCGACGAACTTCGTCAACGGGACTAATCGAGCGCAACCCATCCTGTCATTTGAAGCCACAGTCATCGAAGACACGAGGCTGGTTATTTCAAAGATCGAAGGAAAGGTCCTGGAATTTGGCCTGACGAAACCCTTCATGGGAGAAGTGCGTGGAATCTTCTCACTTCCCAACGCGAGCTTCACGAACGACAACCATTTTCGCTTCAGACCCGCTGGCGGACGCGTTCGTCTTCGCGAGATCTTTTTTGCTATAAAGTCGATGTTTGAGCGCCCCATGATCTATCGAGTTGTTCTTGCTGCGTTGATGATCGCCCTGTTCGCCGGTTCAACCGAGGCCCGCACGCATCGAAGCTGCGATGCGCAATACGTCATCGATATCAAACAGCGCGATACGGTTAGTGAGTTCGAGCGACGCTTGCTGGGTGCATCTTGGACCGCTAGACGCGGTTGCGGGAACGCCGTTCCCAACCGCTGTCGGCGGCGGGCCACCTCGGCCATCAAGAAATGTGTGGAGGTCCATTGGGACACCCGTTGGCGTGATCGCCGTCGCCCGTCTCACTGCACGTCAGCCGAGGGGATAACCGGCTATCCCCTAAACGACATAAAGGCTGATCTGGAACGCGGCGCTTGCTGCGCAGCACGCAGCCGTAACGCACGCGACGTCTGGGTTGAGCTACGGATTGAGATTGATGGAAACGTTGATTGTGGGGGTCACAATGTGCGCCCTGTCACCTTCCCGGTGTCCTCGCCGCGTTATCGTGTCAATTGCGCTGCCTGGCGGGAGACCAACTCATGCTGACCATTGCCCGGTGGGTCGCTTGTGCGCTTTTCTTGGCGCCGATGGCACAGGCCGACGGCGTAGACACGGTGTTCGGCGGGACGCTTATCGTCCGCGATCCGTCGCAAGCTGGGCCGTTCGGCTCTTGCGTCACCGACATTACCCAGACGGTAGACGTGGGAGGTGTCGAATTGGTTCAATTCGCCGCGCGCGCGTTCTTCCCCCAAGCGCCCGACGCCGGGGCGAATTGTGTGCTCACCGGACCGGAGCGACCGCTCGTCTTGATCTACCACGCGTTAGGCGCAGGTCCGGAGGACTACGAGGTGCTTGGGCGCCGGCTGGCATCCCATGGCATGGTCGTTGCGAGCCTTGAGTTTTCCGATGACCTCACCGAGGCGATCACCGCACTCGATGAAGAGATTGGGGCCTTTCTTTCCGACGATGTTGCTCTCATTGGGCACAGCCGCGGAGGGGATCTCATGGTCGAGCGACGCAGACAACCCATCCCCCTTGGCAAACGTGTTGCTGCGATGGTGTTGATGGCGCCCCGTGTGTCGGAGCAACCCCTTGTTCCGCAATATGAGTTGACGGGTGTTGAGAGCTTCTTAGGCCTTCATTGGACGGGCGACAACGATTCCGCAACGTGGGGAAAGCCGAGCCTGAATGCCGGTGGGGTGCGCACGTCGGTGTTCCGTATCTATGATCGAGCGGGCGTTGATTTCGATGCGCCCGATCAGCTTGGGTTGACCAAGCACTTCGTCTTCTTCGATCTTGGATTGCACTTCACGCAAGCGGACCCCGAGATCACGGCCTATACAACGGCGTTTCTGAGGCGCTACCTCCTTGGCGACTTCTTGCAAGATCGGTTCCTAAAGGGAATTACGCCGCCTGAAGGACTTGATCCGGCAAACCATCCTGTCCTTCAGCAGCATGAGGAACCCACCCGTATCATGTTTGCGAATTTCGAGGAAAGTGGCCCCGCGCCAACGCCGTTCAACGGTTTGCGCACCGAGGGTGTGACGGCCTTTCCGCCCGCAATCTTCGCCTTCAGCGATCCGTTCTCCCCTCATGACCTGGGCGTCCTTCGCTTTCATTTCAATGCTTTGACGGAAGACGAGCACCGCTTGGCTATTCGGCTGTTTGAGCCCGGCGTCGAGGCAACGGGCATGACACATCTCAGCTTCCGCATGGCGCAAGAGTACCGTCCCGAGCGCGCACAGTCCGGCGAAGCACTGATTTTCGACGTTTGTGTTTTTTCGGGCGGCGAACGGTGCGTGACGCGCACCCTGCCTTTCCCGATTGTGAACGAGATCGTCGTCGCGCAAACGGGCGAACGGGTGGACGCCACGAAGAATGCCATGAGGACCTATCGGGTTCGGTTGTCTCAACTTGGTGTGTCCAGCGGAGACCTCGTTCAGGGCGTGTCGTTCGATTTCTCGCAAAGTGGGCAGCTGGTGGGCGAGCGTCACGATTTGGCTGTCGATCAAGTCCAACTCACAAGATAGCGCCAGACATTGTGGGTTTGTGACAAGCCCATCCCGGTTCGGTCACCATCGGAAATGATGTCCGCCTACGCTTAAAACACTGTTTGGCTTCGCCCCGGTGTGGAACAGACCGAGGGGGTGAACTACTAGAAAAATCACTCTCGGCTAGCATTTGTGATACCAAAAAATTTCACCAGTCGTAGCGCTCGTACGTATCCACCTGACCTTCTGAAATCTCAGAAATCTGAAATTCAGATATCTCCTCGGACATCACATCATCGGCGTCGTTTGCACTGTCTTGGTCAGCTTTGTCATCCTGAGTCCACGCCGTGGCCTCAGGCTTTTCCTGCATGCTGTCGACCATCATGAGGCTGCTGTCCTCATTGGTTGTGAGCGCGCGGGCCGAGGCGTCTTCACCGACGGAGAGCTCGAAGCTTGTTCCCCCTTTGGTGAGTTGGCCGTTAAAACCCCGCGACAGCGTGGACACTTCACCTTCGATTGTCCCAACAAATCCGGCAGGTGGCGATACTTCCATCAGGCTGAGGTCATGTCCGCCGACATCGAGCGGACCGCCGTCCGTTATCAGCGTCTCGTCCCCCAAAAAAAGCACAGTGTCGGCGGGCAGTCCATCGATCGTCACAGCCTCCATCGCGTTGGGGTTGCCCACGTCGATAGCAAGTTGTGTTGAGCCGTTCTGTTCGATGTCGAGGTCCGGTTTGGCAGTCACTAGTTCGCGACCGTCTGTTCCGGGCCCTTGCCATTCCAGTTTCAGACCCGCATGGCCGTAGTTTTCGAAATAGCGAACTTCGATGGAATAGTCGCCCGGCTCCAGTTCAATCTTACCGTCACGCGTGCGGAAGCCATGCAAACCGTCATTATCTATGACCGGCTCACCATTGATGAAAAGCATTGCACCGTCGTCACCGCCAAGGAAGAACTTGTAAGTCCCTCCCTCCGTCACTTCTATTTCGCCTTCGATCCGAGCACCGAATGTGTCTGTCGATCCGCCTTCCCAAAAGGAGCCGCGACTGTTGGTGTAATTCACGTCTGTGACAATCTCTTCATGGGTTGGTTTGCCGTCCCAATCGATCTGATCCAATCTCGATAAACTGTGATCGACGTCGAAGTAGCTTGCGTGAAACCCGCCAAAAATATCGACATCGTCCGTCATAAGGTGCGCGGGCGTCACTTCGATTTCAATCGGCGAAGAAGTCTCGATGCTCTCGCCGTCAGGACCATTTTGCACGACGAAGAAGCTCGGTTCGAACGTACCAGCAGAACCAATGGGCGGCGTCAATGTAAGGTCTGTCAGATCTATGCCGGTCAGATCTATGCTGCCGTCCTCATCGGCCATTAGGGCACTATTTCCGCTTTGGACAATCGTTCCCTCAGGCACCCCATCGAGGCGGTAAACGGCATCTTCCCCAACATTCGCGATATCCAGATTTAAGGGCGTCGGTACACCTTCAATGCCGATCGCATCACTATCCGTCGACGCGTCCACCAATTGGCGCCCGTCGATGCCCGGTCCTTCCCATTCCAGGCGCAGACCGGCGTGACCGTAATTCTCGAAGTAGCGGACTTCTATGTGGTGGTTGCCCTCCGGCAATTCGACCTCACCAGTGCGCGTGCGGAAGCCGTGCAAACCGTCATTGTCGATCACCGGCTGACCATTCACGTACAGCATAGCACCATCATCGCCGCCGAGGTGGAACTTGAACGTACCACCTTCATCGACCTCAATATTGCCCTTAACCCGGACACCGAACGTGTCTGTATCGCCGCCTTCCCAGAATGAACCCCGACCGTTTGCGTAATTGATATCCTGGGTGGTCTCAGAATGAGTTGGATTGGCTTCCCAATCGATGTCCGAAATCCTGCTGAGGCTTTTGTCCACGTCGAAATAATCTGCCGTGAAACCGGAATCTACGGAAACTACCGGCGGGTCAAAGACGTTAAGTGAAATGGTTTCCGAGACGCTGAGGCCACCACTATCCGTGGCGGTAACGACAAATTCGATGGTTTCCTGGTCGGGCGATACCGCATTGCCGGATTTCAGGCGCACGTCGCCGTCAACGACTTCGAAGCGGTCGTCAGAGACGGTGTAGCTGAGTGTGTCACCCGCATCCGCGTCGATACCTTCGATCCGTCCCACAACCATGCCTTCTTGTCCGGCGATCAGCGTGTGGCCTTCGAAGTCAATGCGTTCCGGTGCTTCATTCACATCAGTGACTGAAACATTAAAACTCTCAGTAACGCTCAATCCGCCATTGTCGGTGGCTGTAACTTCCAGTGTAATCGATGCCGCCTCCTCGTGATCGAGCGAGACGCCTTGCTTCAGGCTTACTTCGTTGCCGAGCACTTCGAACCGATCATCGGAAACCGTGTAAGTGTGGATGTCGCTTGCATCGGCATCAATGGTGGTCAGACGGCCGACAACGGCACCGCTTTCGTTCTCAGCAAGCATTTTACTGTCGAGCGAAATGGCTTGCGGACCTTCATTCACGTCTGAAACAGCAACTTCGAAGTTTTCTTTTACCGAAAGCCCGCTGGCATCGGTTGCTGTCACTTCTAGTCGGATAGCGGCTTCATCTTCGTGGTCAAGCGCAATGCCAGGTTTCAGGCGAATTGCTCCATCGACAATTTCAAATCGTTCGTCGGACAGGGCGAAACTATGGCTGTCGCCAGCATCAGGGTCGATCACGGACAGATGTCCAATCACGGCACCCTCTGCGTTTTCCGACACGGTGCCGCCATCAAGCGAGACGGACGTCGGCCCTTCGTTGACATTGCTCACATCTATTGAAAACTGTTCGGTGACACTGAGGCCGCCGCTGTCGGTTGCGGTCACATCCAGGGTAATTGATGCGGCCTCTTCATGGTCGAGTGATACCCCCGGTTTCAGACGAACCTCTCCGCCGACGACCTCGAACCGTTCGTCCGAGACAGTGAAGACGTGCATATCGCTCGCATCGGGATCGACTGCGGATAGGCGCCCCACGACCGCTCCTGCCTCGTTTTCAGCGACGGTTTGCGCATCCAACGACACGCGCGTCGGGCCTTCATTAAGGTCGCTGACGAATACGTCGAAGGTCTCGGAAAAGCTGAGCCCGCCGCTGTCAGTGGCCGTGACCTCCAGCGCGATTGACGCAGCCTCCTCATGGTCGAGCGAGACACCCGGTTTCAGGCGCACTTCGCCGTCAACGACCTCAAAACGGTCATCAGAGACAGAATAGCTGTGGTTGTCTCCCGCATCGGGATCGACTGTTGTCAGTCGTCCGACAACAGCACCTACAGTGTTCTCTGCAACACCGGAGCTTTCCAGGCTGACCGAAGACGGACCTTCGTTCAAATCGGCTATTGTGATTTCAAAGCGCTCCGACACACTCAGGCCGCCACTATCGATTGCCGCGACTTCGAGCGTGATCGAACTTGCTTCTTCATGGTCCAAGGCGATGCCAGGCTTCAGGCGCACTTCGCCATTGACGATCTCAAACCGGTCATCGGAGACTTGAAAAGTGTGGGTGTCACCGGCGTCAGGATCGACAACCGAAACCCGTCCCACCACCGCGCCTTCCTCGTTTTCTATTACGGGCGATGCAGCCAGAGAAACGCTCTCGGGACCTTCGTTCACATCGCTCACATTTACGTGGAAGCTCTCGGACACGCTCAGCCCGCCGCTGTCAGTGGCCGTAACCTCAATCGAAATCATCGATGCGTCTTCAAAGTCGAGCGCCACGTCTGGTTTCAGGCGCACTTCGCCGTCAACGACTTCGAACCGCTCATCTGACACTGAATAGCTGTGGGTATCACCGGCATCCGGATCGACAACCGTCAGACGGCCAACGAGGGCGCCGCTTTCATTTTCGGTGATCTTGCTTGCCTCAAAGCCAATGGAGTTTGGTCCCTCATTCACGTCCAAAACATTGATTTCAAAGGACTGCGTAACCGAGAGCCCGCCGCTATCTGTGGCAGTGACTTCTAGTTGAACGGTCGCCGCCGCTTCATGATCAAGCGTGACGCCGGGTCGTAAGCGAACTTCGCCGTCAACAACCTCAAAACGATCATCTGACAAGGTGAAGATGTGGGTATCACTGCTGTTGGCATCCACGACGGAAAGCCTACCGATTGCAGCGCCCTCTGCGTTCTCCGCCACTTCAACACTTTCAAGATGAATTTCCGTCGGCGCGGCATTGATCGGGCCGTCCGATTGTTTTTCAGCTGTGGGAACATCGCTCGCGAAATTGCCTTCAGAGACGGTTATCGACGAGGGGCTTTGGCTAAAGTCCAGCTCGGGCGAAGCTTTTTGGTCGGCTGCCTCAAGCACAGGAGCCGACTGTATGTCGGGCTGCTGCTCGCTCCGACCTGTGTCCGGGGCTAGTGTTGTCGTCGCGCTTGGTGCATGCGCCTCGAACGGGCGTATCTCTGCAGTGGCCGACGGCGTTGCAGCATCAAATGATGGTGTGTCAGCCTGAAACAGGTCGCTTTCCTTAGCCGCAGGGGGAGCGTGGTTGCTGTTGGTGCCACCCAATTCGGGGCGCGCCTCCTCCCCGTAGTGGAGCGTTGCACGCGACGGATCTTCCTGCGGCTTGTCCCCCGACTTAGCGATATTCCGCGCCACGTCTGTTTTAGCGTCTGCTTCGGAACCTTCGGTCGGCAGAAACTCTTGATCGTCCATACTAACACCACTCACATGCCCCGCGGAGGGGTATGCCATAAATGCCAAAATATTTCAGATATTTAAGGACTGGTTTTGACTAAAATTTTCTGAGCTTTCTTTGCAATTAAATCTGCACATTAATCACTTATGAGTGTCGCGTGTTTTTGTTTGGTGCGGGTGGCACACGAAGAGGATTGGCGCAGCAATGAAAGGGCATCGCTCCACTGAACGACCTCGCGTCGGTACTACGGTTGTGCTTGCGACGCTGTCGTTAAACATCCTTGCCTTGGCAATGCCATTGGTCATCCTGCAAATCTTTGATCGTGTTATTTCCAACAGCTCAACACAGACCTTGGCGCTCTTGGTTCTTGGTCTTCTGATAGTGATCGGGTTCGAAACAATCCTGCGAACGGCGCGGGTGGTTTTGCTTTCTTCGGTATCCGAAACGTACGAACTCGACCTCACGGCCAAATTTGTCGGCCGGACACTGGCGGCAGATCCCAGCGTTTATGCCAAGACCACCGAGGCTGAGCATCTTGAACGCTTCGCCGCCATCGGCCGCTTGCGCGACTTCTATGCCGGGCAAGGCAGGCTTGCGAACCTCGAATTGCCATTTGCCGTCCTATTCATCGCCATGATCGGTCTGATCGGCGGGTGGCTTATCGTCGTGCCGATCATTGGTGTAATTCTGCTTTTGTGGTTCATGACCATTCTGGTGCGCTACCAGGAGCCAATCTTCGAGGAACGCAACACGTTAGATGCGCGGCGCTACGCCTTTCTAATCGAGATTCTCTCGCAGATTGGTTCGATCAAACTGAACACGATGGAAAAGCAGATGCTTCGCCGCTTTGAGATGATGCAAAGCAAGGCCATTGAGAATAGCCGCTGGGCCATTCTCTTTTCTGGCCTGTCGCAGTCTTTTGGTGCTGTTTATGCACAGGCGGCCCTTATTGCCATGGGCCTATTTGGCGGTTTTCTGGTCATTCGTGGTAATATCGGAATGGCAGAACTAGCAGCCTGCATGCTTCTCAATGGGCGCACGATTCAGCCCTTTGTTAAGATGCTGGGTGTTTGGGCCCAGTCAGAGAGCATTGCTGCGTCAAACAAGAAGCTTTCTGCGGCGCTGACCGTGCCCACTCCGGCGCTCGTTAAAGGGCCCGCGAGCAGCCTCGAGACCGGTCGTATTGATATCATAGGACTAACGGTGAGCGAAGGCGAGGCCGCATCGCCCGTATTCGACCGCTTGAACGTAGCAGTTCACGCCGGGGACTGCATGTCCATCATCGGCGAAGACGATAACGGCAAGTCGACCCTGTTGAAAACAATCATGGGCGAAGTCGTGCCCGAAGCTGGGGAAGTGCTGATTGACGGGCAACCCGTAAGCCCAGTTTGGCCCCCACGCGGGAAGGATGGGATTGCCATGGTTGGGATGCATCCGGTCATCTTCAACGGCACCATCCTTCAGAATATCAGCGCCTTCGGAGACGGCGACAACATTGAACACGCCCTTGAATTATCGCATGTTTTCGGGCTTGAGGACCGCGTGCATCGCTTGCCCATGGGCTACAACACCAGCCTCGGCGAAAACAGCCGCTTCGTTCTTGATGCATCCTCATTGAAACTTGTCACGCTCGTACGCGCTTTTGTGGTCAAGCCGAAAGTACTTTTGCTTCAGGACCCGACCAGAGGCATCGACCTCTGCTCGAGACTGAAACTCGCCACCCATATTTCCCAGGGTCTCGATAACACGACAGTGGTGGCCGCCACCCATGACGATCTACTGATTGGCGCATCTGCAGATACTCTTCTGTTGCAAAACAGTGCGCAAGAAGACTGGCATGACGACTTGCGCGCAGAAGCTTTGAGCGCACAACAGACGAGCATGGCGTCATGACCGCCGCATCCAACGTTGCACTCCCTATGCTCACCAATCTTTTGTCTGCCGCCGGTTGGCACGGCAGCAATCGGCGCGTGTTTGAAGCTGTGCCGCACATGTCCGGCGATCTTTCGGTCATTGACGTTCTAAATACGCTCGACAACCTCGAAATACCAACGTCGCACTCCATTGGCAGCCTTCACAATCTAACCGCGGAAGATACGCCGCTTCTGTTCATTGACGGCAAACAGAGAATGTTTGCAATCCTTGAGGTTGGCGAGAACGGCCTCTTGGTCGCGGAACCGGGCAAGCCCGACGCTGTATGGAAGCCAACATGGCGGGCGCGCGGTAACATGATCCGGCTGGAACGGTTCGATGTCGAGGTTGCGGATATCAACCCGCAAAATGTGTTTGAGTTTGTGCGCGAATTCAGCGGCATGTTCCCATGGTTGTTCGTTGCGTCTCTGCTGACGAACGTCATGGGTTTGGCGTCGCCGTTGCTGATCATGGTGATCTATGACCAGGTCATTCCGTCCGGTTCGGTTCATTTAGCTATCGCGCTTGCGTTCTTCATGGCCGCTGCACTGATGGCTGATTTCGCCTTTCGCATGGCCCGCGCCAGAACGATTGCGCATATCGGCAGCGAAACCGAACGCAAGCTCAGCCACGCCCTCGTGCGCAAAATCATGTCGCTACAGATCAGCCAAATCGAAAAGACCGATGTGGAGCGTCAGCTCGCCAGGTTCAAACAGTTTGAAGCGCTTCGGGAGGCTTTCACCGGCCAAGTGCTCGGCTCCCTGCTCGATCTTCCGTTTGTGCTTATTTTCTTGGCCGTCATCGCGTGGATTGCGCCGCCGATATTCCTGTTGATCACCGCATTGATCGTGATTTTTACCGTCGTTGCCGTCGCTTCATTTCCGAAGCAGCAGTTTCTCAATAACGAGGCGGCCCGCGACAAAGCCGCGCTACAGGCCCATGTTTTTGAGACAACCCAACACCAGAAGGACATTCAACGCCTAGGCTTGGTACCGACCTGGGGCCAGCGTAACGAACGGCTCGCCACGCGCGCGGCAAGCTCGGGCCGGAAGGCAAGACAGTTTCAAATGGTTGGTCAGGGACTGTCCCAAAGCCTCATGGCGGTCGCGGGTGTTGGTTCCATAGCTATCAGCACAGTGTTGGCCATCGAAGGTAGCATGACATTTGGCGCGCTTATTGCCGTGATGGCACTCGTCTGGAAAGTTCTGACGCCCATTGTGTCGCTTTATTCGGGCGCGCCTCAGTTTTTCGGCTACATGCAAAGCCGGAAGCAGGTCGACCGGGTGTTGGCGCTTCCAGAAGAGCGTGTTCGGGGTGCCGGCCAATCTCATCAAAAGAAACTGAAAGGCCAGATCTCGGTTTCCAATGTCACATTCCGGTACAGTTCTTCGGGTGCCATCGCTTTGTCGCAGGTCAATTTCGACGTCGAAGCCGAAGAGTTTGTTTGCCTTGCGGGCGAAACTAATAGTGGCAAATCGACCCTCATGTCGCTCGTCGCGGGACTTTACCAGACCAGTGTCGGCTCTATTTCTCTCGATGGCATCGACATCCGCCAAATCGCCATCGACGATCTCCGCCAGTCTGTCACCTATGCCAATGGCGCCAGCGCGCATTTTTACGGCACGATCTACCAAAACTTCCGGCTTGCCGCACCTGACATCACCGAAGAGGAAACGATCGATGCCATTTACAACATGGGGTTGAAACGCGAGCTCGATGCCATGGAGGCGGGCATCCACACCCGGTTGACCGAAGCTTTTCGTGCTTCCATGTCCGACTCAACGTTGCGCGCGCTCGCCCTTGCCCGTTCATTTGCCCGCGGGTCGTCGCTCTACATGTTCAACAATCCGAGCGTCGGCCTGGATATACGCCGTCGAGCGGCTTTGAAGTCTTGCCTCGCTGATCTGCATGCCGCCCAAAAGACCGTCATTCTTGCCACGAACGACGAAGACTTGATGCCATTGGCAAAACGGTTCGTCTTTATGCAACAGGGTCAGATCGTCATAGATGATCACGGACCAGGCGGTTTGAGAAAAGTCAAAGCCATCTTGGCGAGAAACAGGAGCTAGTAGGATGTTTTCGCGCCAAAATCATACGCGCCTCGGGGTTTTCCGCAAAGCCGATCTGCGATCGCGAAACCGCCCGCCGTTTGTCGCTAGTATGATCGTCATTACGCTAACCATGTTTGTCGGGTTTGCCATGGCGGTTGCCGCGTGGACGCCGGTTCCCGAAGTTGTGCGCGCCCCGGGTGAGACTATGCCAACAGGCGACTTCCGGCAGGTTGAAGCGCCAGACCTGGGCACCGTCCTTTCCGTTGCTGCGCGCGAAGGCGATTGGGTAGCTGAAGGTCAGGTCTTGGCGACGATCGCATCCACGGAACTCTCGCAACAGATGGTGTCCCTCACCGCGGAATTGGATGCGTTACGCGAACGGCAGCGCAACCATGCTTTCATTCTGCAAGCGTTGAACAGAAGCGCGTTAGACCGGGTGCAACCCGCTGATGAAGCAGAGGAGCTATCTTACGCTATCTCGACACTAAACGCATTCAATGCACGGCGCTCCAGCGATCAGGAGAGCATCGAAAGACTAGCTGAGGAAGTACAGAGGCATCGGACGGCGCTGTCGCGATTGCAAAAAAGAGTGGTTGATAAGGCGTCGGAAGTAGAAGACGCGATGTCCCTGTTCGAAAAGGGATTAAGTACGCGGTCGAATTTGACCGCGCGTGAAGACGCGTTGTCGGAACTTGAAGATCAAATCCATGCTTTGGAAATCAATCTATTCTCCACTGAAAAGGAAATGGCTGAGCTGCGGGCAAAGCAAAACCGGGAACGCCTCGAACTGCGCGAAAAGCACGTCGAAAAGAAATTCGAGGCGGAGCAACAGATTTCCCTCAATGTGACGGAGCAGAGCACTTTGAAGAAGAGGATGGCGGCCCTAAAAATCACCGCGCCGACTGACGGTCGTATTCACTCGGTTGCCTTTCCAAACCAAGGCGAAGTCATCGAACGCGGCGAAACGCTGTTCGAATTGTTGCCAACCGGCGAAGCGCTGGTCGCAGTTCTGCGCCTGCCCACACGGGACATTGGGCACATCTCTGCCGGGATGACCGTCAAAATGCGCCTTGAGACCTTTGATGCGCGGTCAACAGAGCCTCTTAACGGGCAAATCCGAAGTATCTCACCGAACCGGGTCTTTGACCGAGACCTGGGCGAAGACTATTTTCGGGCGACGGTAGACCTTGATCAAGAGAACGCGTCTTTCAAAGCTCTTAAGCACCGTTTAGGCGCCGGGATGGCATTGACGGCGGAAATCGTCACGCGGGAGCGTTCAATGCTCGCCTATATCCTTAAGCCAATTGAGCGCTCGGTATCATCGGCGTTTGGCGAGCGATGAGCGCTAAAAACGGTGGTGCTTCAGATAGTTTTCTAGGCGCTCATTCCACTTGATGCCCCGCGAACGAGCGGTCTCGATATGTTGTGTTGTAGGGGTAATCAACAAGAGCGGCCAGCAGGCCGGGCGCTACTTTTGTGTAAGGGATCAAACTGTCCGCGGCCCTGTTAGCTGCGAGCGCCAAGTTCGGAAAGTCGAAGCGAACCAAGGCCATGCATCCGGCAAATCCAGAACGATGGTTGGTGAGTGAATATCAGGGATGTGCGGCTATCCAACGAAACTTCCGACGAGTGATCCAGCCGCAAATGTGGCCGCCATAGCGATTGCGCCCCAAAGAACCGTTCGCGCCATTGCCGGGATTGCCGGGGCTCCGCCCGTTCGTGCTCCAAGGGCGCCGAGGGCAAGGAGCGCAATGAGTGTCGCTACCAAAACGCTGGCGACAATAGATCCGACAGGTGCGAATAGTGCCGCGGCCAACGGCAGAAGCGCTGCGCAAGCAAAGGCCAACCCGGAAGCAAGTGCGGCTCGTTTCGGGCTTGCGGAATGCAAATCAAGCAGGCCGACTTCGTCCCGGAGATGTGCTTCGAGTTCTCCGCTTTGCGTCAATTCATTGGCGACTTGCTCGGCGGTTTCGGGGCTCAACCCGCGTTTGCGCCAGATCGCCGCCATTTCTGCAAGCTCCCCTTCCGGATCGTCTGCAAGCGCACGTTTTTCACGTTCAATTTCAGATCGCTCGATATCCGCCTGGGACGAAACGGAGATGTATTCACTCGCGGCGATAGACATTGCTCCAGCAACCAGACCCGCCACGCCAGTCGCCAGCACCACATCAGATGACGAAACCGCCGCAGCGACGCCGATTAAAAGCGAGGAGATGGAGACAATCCCATCCGTTGCGCCAAGCACAGCGGCACGCAACCAGTGACTGCGCCCAAGGCGATGAGGATCATCTGGATGTGTCGCTGCGAAGGTCTCAGACATTTGGGCGTATACGGGTTGGTAAATTGTTAATCTGTGCGGGCTTCATGCCGTCGGTGCTGGCCTATCGCACCGGCTCTGATCTTGCCAGTTTCAAATTGGCATTCGCTTTGTGTTCTGCCTCATCAGCTTTCGACCGTAGCCTGCGGCGGACATGGATCGATGATTTGCTTATGACCGCAACCGCCACAAATATTAAGCCATAGACCACAGCCATCGCAGCTGAGGTGCCGGCGTTTAGGAAGTAAGCAACCCAAAACCCTGCCAGCGCACCAGTAACTGCAAAAAAAGCCGCGAGAACCATCATCACCAAAAGGCGACTACTAATTAGTTGTGCTGTTGCGGCGGGCACAACCAGAAGCGAGATCACAAGAATTGCGCCGACGGCTTTGAATGCCGCGACGACCGTAACCGATACAAGAAACATGAAAACCATGTTCAGCAGACGCGTCCGGATACCGAGGGTTTCCGAAAACTGCCTGTCAAAAGTTGTGATTTTAAGGCTGTTGAAGAAGATCGTGATAAAGACGGCGTTCACGCCGAGAACCGCGAGCATCACATACAAGTATTCGGGACCAATGTTGATGTCGTTAACGATCAACGCGGGAAAAGCCGCGAGGTTCAGGTCGCCAACCAAAACGGCATTTGTGTCAAGGTGGACATGCTGCAAATCCATGCTGACAAGGATGATGCCTGCAGCAAACAGGGCGGGAAAGATTAGCCCTTGGGGCGCGTCTCCCGCCAAAAGCCCGGTGTCGGACAGCCATTCGTTGCCAAGGACAACCACCAGTCCAGCCAAAGCTGCACCAAGGATGAGGATAGGTGAGTCGAGGTCGTGGGTGAGTGCGAAGCCAACAATGATGCCGGGAAGCACGGCGTGCGCAATGCCATCCACGATCATCGAATTCTTGCGCAACACCACAAAAACACCGGGAAGCGCGCAGGCGAGCGCCGTGACACACGCCAAAAGCATAACGCCAACGACATAGCTCACGGCGTTTCTCCCTCCGATGTGAAGCGTTGGCGCAATGCGCGCCGCGCTTGGGCGCGACGTATTGCTGTGACAACAATACTCCGTTTCGGCGACGCCACCAGTGACGCCAAGAAGATTGCGAAAAGCACAAGGACAATGACTGGCCCCGTTGGGAAGTTGCCCATTGAGATTGAGAGATAGGCCCCAACTCCACTGCCAACCCCACCAAAAAGGGCTGAGAGCAAGACCATTCCGGAAAGTGTATTGGTCCATTGCCGAGCCGCCGCAGGTGGGGTCACAACGAAAGCCACCATGAGAACAAACCCGACCGCTTTAACACCGATGACGATGGCAATAACGATGGTGGTGAACATTAGCGTATCGATAATCCGCGCTTTGAACCCCAACATGGTCGACAATACCGGATCGAAGGTTCGTAAGGTGAATTCCTTCCAAAACACCATCATGAGCGTCAAGGCAAACGCCCCAATAGCGATACTCGTTATCAGGTCAGCGCGCGTAATGCTTGCTGCGTTCCCGAAGAGGTAATCCTGAATGCCGCCTTTGCCGGGGAACGAATTGTTCGCAATGATCCGCAGTAGCAACATGCCCAAGCCGAAGAAGGTCGTGAGCGATATTGCCATAGCCGTATCGATTGCAATCTTGGTCCTTTCGGCGATCATGTTTGCGAACATGGCGGCAAGAGTGCCAGTGATGACGGCACCGGGAACAAGAAGCAGCATGTTGCGGCCGTTTACGTCAAATACGGTGACAGCCAACAGGAAGGCTAAGAGTGCCCCCGGCAATGCGGCATGGCCGATAACATCGCTGATGAGCGACTGCTTGCGCAGATAGGCAAATGCGCCAAGCGCGCCTGCCACAACACCGATGGCCGTAGTGCCGAAGAACACCATTCGAAAGATGTGATTGCCGAAGAAATCTACGAGGTCCATCCTGTCGCTAGCCTGCATCGGCGAGGAAGGTCTCGGCCCCATTGCTCGCTTCATAGGCGATGCGAATATTCTCTTTGGTAAATATCTCTGGCCCCGGGCCCGAGGCGATGATGCTCTTGTTGAGCAGTGTCACGTGGTCACAGAAGTCGAGAACACTGGCCAAGTGATGGTGAACAATCACGATGGTCTTGCCTTGCGCGCTGAGTGCTTTCAGCACCTCGATCATGGCCTGCTGACTTTTCGCATCGATGCCTTGAAAAGGCTCATCCATAAAGTAGAGATCAGGAGATTGGACAAGCGCGCGGGCAAGGAACGCCCGCTGCCGTTGTCCGCCGGAAAGCTCGCCGATTTGGCGGCTTGCCAGATCGCCGATGCCCGTTTGTTCAAGCGCGGCCCTTGCACGTGCCCGTTCAGATTTTCCCGGATGGCGAAGCCAACCCAACTCGCCATACGTGCCCATGATAGCCAGATCGATAACGGTTGTTGGAAAGTCCCAGTCCACGCTCGCTGATTGCGGCATGTAGCCTACGCGGTTGCGCACCTCATCGAGAGCCTGACCAAAGAATTGGGCTGTGCCCGTCAAGGGTGTGACAAGGCCAAGCATGGCCTTGATCAATGTCGACTTCCCGGCTCCATTCGGGCCGACGATGCCCATCACGCTGCCAGTCGGCACGCGGAAATCCACGTGCCGAAGGACTGGGTTTTCGCGGTAGGCGAACGAAAGCCCTCGCGTCTCGCAGGCAAGGGGCGCTGAGTTCAAGAGCCGCCGCCCAAGGCTGACGCAACCGCTCTGGCATTATGTAGAAATACTTCTATGTATTCGTCTACATCTTCTTCCGCACCGAGGCTGTCTGCAAACAACGCGTCAGCCGAAATCTCGACGTTCCAACCGAGTGCTTCGACGGCTTCTTGTAAACTCACAATTGCCTGTGGGTTCGCTTGGTTATCTTGAAAGATCACGGGAATTTTGTTGTCTGCGATGAACTGCGCCAACTCTGCCAACTCTGCCGGGCTCATCTCCGCTTCCGTTGACACAAAATCGGTCGCCTGAACCTCCAGCCCATAAATGGCACCAAAATACTCAAAGGCGTCGTGGCCGGTAATCAAAATCCGGTTCTCTTCGGGGATAGCTGACAGCAATCGCGTTGCTTCTGCATCAGCGGCACGAATTTCCTCTATATAGGCCTTTGCATTCGCCACATAGGTGGCAGCGTTTTCAGAATCTATCTCGCCAAGGTGGTCAGCGACAAACCCAACGATTGCCGCCCATGCGACGGGGCTGTTCCAAACATGTGGATCATTCAAATCGTCTTCCCAAGGCAGAAGCATGGCACGAGGCAGGAGTTCTGCAGTTGCAAGCGACTTGCCTCCAAGGCTAACGAGCAGATCTTCCATACGCGCTTCAAGGAAAAGACCGTTCCAGACAACCGCGTCCGCTGATTGAATGGTTTGGATATCTTGCGTTGAGGGCTGGTAGGTGTGTGGATCGCCACCGGGCCCAACCATCGTGATAACTTCAGCGTCAGGCGCAATTTTGGATACCGCATCACCGAGATAACCGGTCGTGGCATAGACGGTGATATCAGCAAAAGCCGACGTGGTCTGAAATGCTATTGTGACCGCGGCTGCGGCGAAGAGGGCACTATTCTTTAGCTTCATGATCGCAGTCCCTTGAAATTTTTTCGACGACTAGCCCGTGACCGAGCACGTAACACGATTGTATAATATTGCGAACCATTCGCAACGTCAATGAAATTGCGAGGCATTCGCAAAAACTCTTGCAGCTAATCATCGAACCTAAGCGACTGTTCCCCGGGTGATCAACTAGATGTAGAGCAGGTATTTGCGCCACGGGTGCACCGTGTGCAGATCCAAAAAACGCAGACCACTGTTATCCAAATCGATAGCTGTAAACGGGCCGCCAAGTTGTGTGTTTGCCGGATCATAAGGATTTCGCTGACGTCCTCGCCGCGCGCTCTGTCAGATAACCGCCTTCTCGATGATAGGGCGCTGGGCCGGGATCCTCTCGAATTTGAAAGGGCTCATGTCGAGCGCGCGGTACTCGCCATAGGTCAGCCATTCGGCGGTGCCGCGTCCCATGGCCGGAGATTGCTGTAGTCCGTGCCCAGAGAAGCCGTTGAGGAAGATGAAGTTCGATACCTCGGTGTGTGGCCCCATGATCGCATTGTGATCAAAGGTGTTCATCGCGTAGTGCCCGGCCCAACTGGACTGCACTTTGATGGCCTCAAACTGAGGGATACGGGTCGCGAGGATCGGCCAGACGTGGCTTTCCCACATGGCATGGTCCATGGCGTGGTCGTCATAGTCGACGGCCGGGTCTTCGTCGGAATGTCCGCCGCACTGGTACGTCCCGCCGCCATGTTCGCGCACATGGATGCCAGACGGGTCAATGGTAAGCGGCAAGTCCTGATCCAATGGCTGCTCCGCTTTGAACACCCATGTGTAGCGTTTGCGGGGTTCCACCGGGACGTCAATTCCGGCCATTTTTGCGGTACGATCAGCGCGCGGGCCCGACGCATTTACGACCTGACCGCAGGCAATAACGTCGCCGGAAGCAAGCGTGACGCTTTCCACCTTGGTTCCGGACGCGTCGCGGGTCATGGCGACCACTTCATTCTGGATCCATTCGACACCGCGTTCTCGGCTTTGTCTGCGCCACCAGTCGTTGACCGTCGCTCCGTCCCAGTACCCTTCATCCAGCAGGTTGATCGACCCAAGCACAATGTCGTCGACATTGTAGAACGGATAAGCTGCCTTGATCTCTTCGGGCGTCATCAACTGGGTCGCAGCGCCCGCTTTCAGTTGCACCTGTTGGTTTGCACGCAGCACATCGCCGAAGGCTTCGTTATCCGCGAAATACATGTAGCCAAAGGAACGAATGCTGAGTTCCGGCACCCGCTCGTCGCCGCCCATATAGCTGCGGATGTTCTTCACGAAGTCGGCGGCAAACTGACTGATCCGGACATTGAGCTTGGTCGAGAACTGCTGGCGCATGCAGGAATTCGTGTGGGTTGTCGAGCAGTACTCATACGTCATATCCCGCTCAACGACGAGGACTGAGCCATCGAAATCCTTGTTTTCAGACAGGAACCAAGCCGTCGAGGCGCCCATGATGGCGCCTCCTACGATTACGATGTCGTAGCTATTTTGCGCTGGGCTTTGATTGCTCATATGTTCTCTCCCCTTGCGACCGCCGCCTGAACCGCCGAGATATCGTCTTCCGAAAGCCCGTAATCCCGCTGCGCCGTCTCAACCGAGATGTATCCGCGTGCCAGATCGCGCTTCACAAGCTCCTTGGGGCGCTCGGACGGATCGCCGTAGCCAGCACCACCGGGAAAGGCCATGACGACTTTGCGACCATGGGGCACAAACTGTTTGCCTTTGACCCGCATGGCTGTGCCATCATCTTGAGCAATTGTTGTCGGTGCACCGTTTTGACCACCTCGGCGTCCTCGCGCCGGATGCTCGGCGCGGTCAAACATCGCTTGAATGTCAAACTCATGCCCCTCTTGCGCACCGACCACCATGAATTGTCCAAGACCGCCACGCGTCTTCCCGGCACCGCCGCTGTCGGGTCGCAGTTCCTTTCGCCAGATTATGACAGGGCCTGCGTGTTCAGTAGCTTCGATGGGCATGGTCATGACACCGGACGGGAAGGCGGTTGCGTTCATGCCGTCATGTTCAGGTCTCGCGCCTGAACCACCGGAATTGAACGTCAGAACCTCCGTACGGCGCGCATCTGCCGGTGCCGGGGCATCGCTGCGCGGACGCAAGCTAACCTGAAAGTTGCAGAGGCATCCAGCGCCTTCGGCTGGGACGAGGCCCGGTACGATCTTGTCAAAGGCGTCATAAACCGCGTCCGGCACGAAATGCCCGACGATATGGCGAAGGGCGACGGGAGCTGGATGCAAAGCGTTGACGATCGTGTTTTCTGGAGCCCTGATCTCGAACGGTGCCAATGACGCCGCATTGTTCGGGATTTCCGGCGCAATCGCCACCTTGAGCGCGTAACAAGCATAGGCTTTTGTGTAGACAAGCGGGCAATTGATGCCCTTTTTGTCGACACCGGATGTGCCAGCGAAGTCTGTGACAATCCGCTCCCCTTTGACAGTGACCTTGACCTTCAGCGTGATCGGCGCGTCGAACCCGTCCATCGTCATTTCGCCCGTGGCTGAGATTTGAGGCAATGAAGCTATCGCTTCAATCGTTGCGCGGCGGGAGTTCTCCAGAATGAACTCGGCAATGTCGTCCAGATGGTCGAGGTCGAACTCTTCCATCATATCAACCAGACGACGGTGGCCAATCTCGTTACACGTGGTGAGCGCGTAGATGTCGCCGATCAATTGATCCGGCTCGCGGACATTGCCACGGATGATCCGCACCAACGTCTCATCAACAACGCCTTGGTGCGAGAATTTCATAATTGGGATGTAGAGACCTTCTTCGTAGACGCTTTGCGCATCCGCTCCGAAACCCCGTCCACCAATGTCCACGATATGCGCCGTGCAGGCAAAGAAACCGACGAGAACGCCCTTATGGAAGGACGGTGTTACCATCGTTATATCGTGCAGGTGGCCGGTGCCTTCCCAGGGGTCATTGGTGATGTAGACATCGCTCTCAAACATGTTCTCCCGCCCGATCCGGCGGATGAAATGCGCGACAGCGTCCGCCATGGCGTTCACATGACCCGGCGTGCCAGTGACGGCTTGGGCAAGCATATTGCCGTGGGTGTCATAAACGCCTGCGGATAAATCCCCGGCCTCGCGAACAGACGTTGAGAACGCTGTGCGAACGAGGGCTTGTGCCTGCTCTTCAACGACGGAGATCAGGCGGTTCCACATGACCTGGTAGGCCACTTTGGCGCGGGAACTTGTCATGAGGCCGCTTCTTTCGTCACCACGTCGATGCAGCCATCTGGCTGGCAAATGGCGTCTCTGCTTGCGGGCACAATGATTGTCGTCTCGGCTTCGGTCACTGCGGCGGGTCCTGTGACACGTTGCCCGGACGTCATCGTGTTGCGATCTATGACTTGTGCGTCGAGATACGCACTGGACGCAGCATCGAAAAGTGGCCGGGTGCCGTTCAAGATCGCCGGCGCGCTGCCGTCGGTCTCGGAAATTCTGGACACTTCTTCAGGCGGCGTCGTCGCGTTCACGGACCACACTGTGATTTCAATATCCATCCCAGCGACCGGACGACCGAAAAGTTTGGTGTAATCTTCTTCGAAACGTGCTTCAAATGTTGCAGCATCAGGGTCCATCGCTTGCTCCTCTGTGAGACCAATCGGGATCTCCCAGCCCTGACCAGCATAGCGCATGTACACTTTGAACTCCGATAAAATCGGGCTGACTTCGTCACAGGTACGCACAAACCCGGTGGCCTCTGTCTCAAGCTCAGCGAGCAGGCCTTTGATCTTCTCCCCATCAAAGTCGCTCAGCTTAATATAGACGGAACGGTTGGCTTCAAAGCTGAAGGGCGCGCGCAAGAAACCGATAGCTGACCCAACACCAGCCCCGGGTGGCACTAACAAGCGCTCAACACTCAGTTTCTCGCAAAGACGACCGGCATGAAGCGGTGCCGCGCCGCCAAACGCAATCATCGTATACTCGCTGAGGTCTTCGCCGTTTTCGACAGCATGAACGCGTGCGGCGTTGGCCATATTCTCATCAACGACTTCCGCCACGCCGAACGCTGCCTCAACCGCGTCCATACCCAGTGTGTCACCCACATGTGCTGTAAGCGCTGTTTTGGCGTTTTCGGGATGCAGCTTGATCGAGCCACCGGCAAAATTGTTTGGGTCGAGTTTACCCAAAACCAAATCGGCGTCCGTCACGCCCGGATGTTTTCCACCTCGGCCGTAGCAAGCAGGCCCAGGCTCTGACCCTGCACTTTCTGGCCCGACGCGGATTTGCCGCATGCCGTCCACATGGGCCAACGATCCGCCGCCAGCGCCGATTTCCACCATGTCAATCACCGGGATCGAGATCGGCATGCCCGAGCCTTTCTTGAAGCGATAGGTGCGGGCCACCTCAAATACCCTGCTGGTCTTTGGGGTCTGGTTTTTGATCAAGCAAATCTTAGCCGTCGTGCCGCCCATGTCGAAAGACAGCACCTTGTCCAAGCCATAACGCGCGGCGATATGCGCGGCAAAAACCGCGCCACCCGCCGGACCACTTTCCACCAGGCGGACGGGGAAATCGGCGGCGTTCTGGAGAGAGATGATGCCGCCACCCGAATGCATCAAGAAGATAGGGCAGTTCACACTCTCGCGACGCAATCGGTCTTCCAGCCGTCCGAGATACGAGGCCATCAAAGGCTTGATATAGGCGTTCGCGACGACCGTATTGAAGCGCTCATATTCCCGCATCTGGGGCGATACTTCGGAAGAAATCGATACCGAAACATCGGGCAGTTTCTCCGTCATCACCTCGCGCACCAGTTCTTCATGGGCGGGGTTCAGGTACGAATGGATCAAACCCACCGCGACACTTTCAAACCCAGCTTCTGCGATCCGGTTCACAACTGCCTCAACATTCCCGCGATCAAGTTCAACGAGGATTTCACCCTTCGCGTTCACCCGGCCGGGAACCGTGAACCGCATTTGCCGAGGCAGAAGGGGGTCGGGCAAAATCAGGTTGAGGTCATATTGTTCAAACCGGCTTTCGGTCCGCATTTCGATGACATCGCGAAAGCCCTCGGTTGTAATAAAAGCAGTTTTTGCGCCGCGCCGCTCGATCAGCGCATTGGTCGCGAGGGTCGTGCCGTGAATGATCTGGTCGATCTGGGGCGGCTCAATACCCGCTTTAGCGCAGACCTGATGCATCCCGTCGATGATTGCATTTTCAGGCGCAGCATAGGTCGTCAGTACTTTGATTGAGTGCTGCTCTAGGCCTTTCTCTAAAACGACGTCTGTAAAGGTACCGCCAATGTCAACGCCCATGCGAATTGAATCGACCTTCATTACCATCTCCCCTGCGGCACCGGCATTCAGGTCAATAGGTCCCGACCGCGAGCAGAAAGCAATTTAATCGATTTTCAACGCCTGATAAATTCAATTTCTCCGATGCGGCGGTCACTCGAACGAATACTGCGATGTCGCAAGCCTTGACGGTGAGACGCTCGACTGATGACCCATTTGCAAGCGCGTTCGCAAGTTTCGTGTTGGCAATCCAAACATAGTGTTTCTCGATCTGAAAGTCGGTAGACACTCCCTTCAACGCGCATTTGGGGTATTCGCGTAAAAGAAGTCGCAGCAGCGCGTGAAGCCATGTGCACGCGATTATTACGGTCGCTCCCAGCCGAAGACCTTCCTTGATCAAATCTTCTCGGTCCGCATCCTCCGGCACACCAAGTACTGAAGTTGTTTAGTGACCTGACTCAAAACTTCAAAGGCGGACGAAGGCATTCTGGTTCATGGCAACGTACAAAGCGCCTCTGTTTCGCTGTTTGTTTGCAGAAACTTCGACAGCACTCTCTCGAAAATCTTGGGTTCTTCCAGATGCGCTAAATGGGAGCAGTTCGGCAGCACGCACAAAGACGACTTTGGAATAGAGCGCCAAAGCTCCTCGATTTGCGGCCAGTTGTAGCTACGGTCGCGATCTCCCCAGATAATGAGCGTAGGCGTCGTGATAGATTTCAATGCCGATACGCCCGACCAATGCTCCATCGCTTCGAGCCCGGCGAGGAGTGCTGGGAGACGCGCAGAACAAGCCAGTCTTGCGACCTGGGGAAATGCCGGGCTGTCGGTTTGTTTCATCAGCCAAGTCGCGACGATCCGTGTCGCCGTTGCTTCTGCGCCGTCTGCCTTGGCCCGCCGCCGACTTTCCGCTATGGTCTCAAACCGCCCTGGGATGTCACCTAGCGGACCCGTTCCATAGAGTATCAACCCATCCAGCGCCTTTGTATCACGGGCGGCCACTTCTTGCGCAATCATTCCGCCCATGGAGTGGCCGAGCAGCGTATAACGGTCGATACCGCGCTGTCGGACCTGCTGGATGACCCATTCGGCGTAAACTTCAATCCGATCGAATGGGTCCAGATGTGCATTCGCGCCGAAGCCCGGCAGGTCAAGCGGGAGCACTTCTCTATCGTCGCTCATATGCGCTGATAGGCTGTCCCATTGCCGGCTACCGCCCATGAACCCATGGACGAGAACAAGGGGGGTCACCCCTTTTGGCCTTGAACGATCCGGTCGAGGATCATCGCGCAGAACAGGATCGAGAACCCGGCAAGGATGCCTTGGCCAACATTGGCGTATTGCAGGGCTTCGAGGACATCTTCGCCTAGCCCTTTCGCGCCGATGAGCGAAGCCACCACAACCATGGCGAGGGAGAGCATGATCGTCTGATTGATGCCAGCCCGGATAGATGGGCTGGCAAGCGGCAGA
Source organism: Pseudomonadota bacterium (assembly GCA_039024895.1). Classification (GTDB taxonomy): domain Bacteria; phylum Pseudomonadota; class Alphaproteobacteria; order Rhodobacterales; family Rhodobacteraceae; genus JAJDOD01. Next base: position 36,132 of record JBCCPJ010000026.1, read on the forward strand.
TCGACCTTCGTCAAAAGATACCACTTGTTGGCACCAAAACTGATGGCAGCTTCGCGCACGCTTTCCGGGACACCGCGTAGACCGAGAACGGTCAGGCGGACAACCGGCGTGCCACCAAAGATCATCGTTGTGACAACGGCAGCAGGCTTGCCGGTGCCGAAGAAGGCAATGACCGGGATCATAAAGACGAAGGCGGGCATCGTCTGCATGAAGTCCATAATCGGCTGGATTGCGCGGTAAAAACGTGGACGACGGGCGGCGAACATGCCCAGCGGTATTCCAATGATGATCGAAAGACACGCCGCAGTTCCCAAAAGCGCCAAGGTTGTCATGGCTTTCTCCCAGAAACCGAGAAGCCCCATGTATGCCAGGAAAGCGCCGGAGTAGATTGCCATCCGAACGCCCGCCGTCAGCCAGGTCAATAGGATGATTAGCGAGGCGATGACGATCCAGGGCGTACTCACAAAGATCAGTTCAAGCGCATCTAGCATAAGCCGAATGCCGTAAGTGATCCCGTCAAAAAGTGCGTCGCCATTGACGACGGCCCAGTTGAAGAACGCCTCTACGCCATCGATGCTAACGAGGCGGATATCAGGGTCTGTGGGAAAGGCGCTGAGCAAGCTAAAACGGTCGGGGAAACTGTAATGCACCATGGCTACCGCCACGATAAATATCATGAATGCAGCACTGAAAATTATCTGTGACTGAGGCATGCCCGAACGGACAGAACGGTCCGAAAGCCAGTCGGAGAAACGTGCCTCAAGCGCCCAATTAGCAACCGTCGCCTGAACCGCTTTGGCGATAATGAGGATGACGAGGCCCGTGAGTGCGATGGAAGGTCCCTCGGCAGACAGCGCCTCAGCCTCGGCGCGGATGCCACCGATATTCGCCTCCAGCCCGTCCACGGCACGTTGGAAGGCGTCAACCCGGTCCGATCCGCTTTCTATGGCAGCAGCGAGTTGTTGGCGGCGCAGTTCAAGCGTCCCCTCAATGGACGCGATCCGCGCCATGGCGTCGGCGGCGAGGTCACCGAAGAGGCCCCGCGCGATCTGAACGAGGGCAAGTGCCTCGACAATCAGGAATGTGAGTGCCCAAGACCAAAGCCCGCGCGCGCCAAACCAGATCGGGCCAAATAGCCCGGCCATGAGGTTGAAGGTTGGCGTGAAACGCGCGGACGCACCAACACGATCAAAGTTGGCAATGTAATAGTCCGGATTGGTGCGCACGAAGGTGCGAATGTTAGCTCGCCGTTCTTCGGCATAGGCAACGGCCGCCTCGCTTTCGGTGTCTTCGAGTGGGTTAATGGCTTCGTCTCTCATGACACTTCCGTCCCTTCGATGACTGTGCGTAAGAGGTCCGCACGGGTTATGACGCCGACGTCAGCCCCACCCTCAGCGACAAGGATCGGTTTGCTATCGTCGATTGCCAGATTGATGAGGTTGCTCAGTGTCTCTTCGTCGCCAACACGCACGGCGTCAGCGGGGATTGCACCTTCAGCCGAGACGTAGGCATCCACGGGCTGCATAACGGCGCGGGCATGAACGACCTTCAGGCGGGATATCCCCGCCACAAAGTCGGCCACATAATCATCAGCGGGGTTCATCACGATATCTTCGGCAGTGCCCATTTGCACCATCGCACCGTCGCGCATGATGGCGATCCTGTCGCCGATCCGCACGGCCTCATCCAAGTCATGGGTGATGAATACCGTCGTCTTTTTCAGGATTTTTGACAGGCGAATGAACTCGTCCTGCAACTGACGCCGGATCAGGGGGTCGAGCGCAGAAAACGGCTCGTCCATCAAAAGAACGTCGGGATTTGCCGCCAGCGCGCGTGCCAAGCCGACCCGCTGCTGCATGCCGCCCGATAGCTCGTGGGCAAATTTTGCCCCCCAGGCACCAAGCTCAACAATGTCTAAGATCGCCGCTGCCTGACGCATACGCTCGTTTTTGGCAACCTGGCGAATTTCAAGGGGCATGGCGACATTATCCAGCACCGAACGGTGGGGCATCAGTGCGAAGTTCTGGAAGACCATGCCGATCTTGCGGTTCCGAAACTCCTGAAGTGCCTTCGGCGCCAAGGCCATCACGTCCGTGCCTTCAATTTCTATCTTGCCGGCCGTCGGTTCCAAAAGGCGGTTGAAATGGCGCACAAGCGTGGATTTGCCGCTGCCAGACAACCCCATGATGCAGAAGATCTCGCCACGATTGACGCTGAGGCTGACATCGGCAACGCCCACAACGGCGTTATACTCGCTCAGCACCTGCGCCTTGGTTAGACCGCGCTCGCGTATCGCCGCCAGCGCCGCTTCGGGTTTGGCCCCAAAAATCTTCCAGACGTTGGAAATCTCTATAACCGTGTCGTTCGACATGGGTGCACCCCCCGGGGTTGTGGCAGCACCGGTCTTCCCGGTGCCGCCGGTTTTGGTTGCCTAGAGGCCCAACATAGCATCGACGCGATCAGAGTTCGCTTCGACCCAGGCTTTCGCGGCATCGGAAGCTTCCATTCCGTTGCTGATCTCATAGGCCAGGCCGCTCACATCATTGGCTTCCAGCGCAAAGTTGGCAAAGAACTCGGCAATTGCTGGCGACCGGTCGACGAGCGAATTCGACCAGGCGATTTGCACTTCTTTGAGGGCGTCCTTGGTGGCTACGGACGATTTTTCATACCAGTCGGCATCGTCGGAAGGCTGCACCATCACATACTTCGCCGGATCATATGTTGGCTCAGTGAGCATCTGGACGTCGAACTGGAACCATACGGCGTGCGGCGTGTAGCAGTAAAAGGCATAGCCCTCACCCTTGGCGATACTGTCCTTAATGCGGGCGGTTTTTACGCTTTCTTCGGCGCGAACCGGCTCAACAAAGTCAAGCAAGCCGTAGTCGCGCGTTTTAACCTCATTCACGTTAGCCGAAGCCCAACCGGGGGCGCCGATCCACATTTCGCCGAGGCCATTACCATCGCTGTCCATGAGTGCAGCGACATCGGGACGGCCGAGATCGGCAATGTCTGTAATGTTGTTCGTTTCACCGAAGTCCTTGGTGACGCAAAAGCCCTGGTTGCCCTCATAGGGGTTTGAGGACAGCGTCACCGTTCCCGCGTCTTCAACATATTTATTGGTGAAGCTCTCTTGGTTGGGCAGCCATACGTCGGGATGAACGTCAATGTCGCCGTTGCCCTGGTCCATCGCTTGAAAGATCGTCGCGTTGTTGCCGGGGACGTATTCCACTTCCCCGCCGATGCGCGAGGTCACGATTTCACCCAAGACATGAGCAATGGCCTGTGCGCCGGTCCAAGAAGGAACGCCGATCGCCACTTTCTCTGCCGCGGCCGGCATAGCCATGGCGCTGAGAACCGCAGCGCTGATGATCGTTCTTGTCTTCTTCATTTGTTAGTCTCCTTGTTGAACTTTTGAGTTTTTGATTAGTTTTGGTATCCGGGTAGTCCGAAGATGTCAGCATAACCGAACAATGCGGCGCTGCCGCCGGTATGAAGAAAAACGACATTCTCCATACCGTCGAAGTAGCCTTTGCGAATGAGCGAAATCATCCCGTCGAGACCTTTGCCGGAATAGACGGGATCGAAAAGAAGCCCTTCGGTTTCGGCAAGAAGTTTGATCGCGTCGACCATACCCTGCGTCGGCATGCCGTAGCCAGGACCCACATAGTTGCAGTCTGCCCGAACCGCTGAACGGGCGATTTCGCTCTTAAGACCCATATGTGTGGCGGTCTTGCAGGCGAGGTCATAAACCATCTGTTCTTGCTTTTCTCGGGGCGCGCGGACACCGATGCCGAGGAGATGAATATCGCTTTGAAGCGCCGCGAGCCCTGCCACCAATCCGGCTTGGGTGCCTGAAGAGCCGGTGGCGTGCACAAGAGCGTCAATCTGCAGCCCTGTTTGAGCCGCCTGTTCGATGAGTTCCCGCGCGCAATTAACATAGCCAAGCGCTCCAACCGCGTTCGAGCCACCGCCGGGAATGATGTAGGGTTTGTGGCCGTTTGCTTTTAGATCGTTTGCCAGTTCTTCCATTTCAGCGGCCATGTCGGCACCGCCAGGGCGTTTCGACACTGGTGAACCGTGCAGCCGATCAAGGAGCACATTGCCGCCCAAGACATAGTTTTCATCCACCGAGCCTGTTCGGTCTTCGAGCAGAATTTGACAGCCCAAACCAAGTTTAGCTGCCGCCGCGGCGGTTTGGCGGGCGTGATTTGATTGCGTAGCACCCTGCGTAATAATTACATCTGCGCCTTCCCGCTGTGCGTCAGCCATCAGAAACTCTAGTTTACGGGTCTTGTTGCCGCCGGTGGAAAGACCAGTGCAGTCGTCCCTTTTTACCCAGAGACGCGGCCCACCTAAAGCCTCGCTCAGTCGGTCCATGGGTTCTAACGGAGTGGGCAAATGTCCGAGCTTCACACGAGGAAAGCGCGCCAATGATACCGCCAGTTCTTTCGTTAGACTGAGTGTCATGTCTGTGATGTGCGGCTCACTGCGACCTTCCAGATGATCAAGTTGTCCCAAGGGTCGTTCCTCCTCTTTGACCGACGACTCAAAGAATTTCCGCTGGTGGCGCCGAAAAAAAATGCCTATTTCTTTGTCTGCCCATACTAAATGTATGGGTGAGGGGATGCTAAGATGGATCTAAACTGGCTCGACGACGTCCTTGTGCTTCTCGAAGAAGGCAATATGACGCGCGCGGCGGAACGAAGAAACATAACGCAACCAGCGTTCTCCCGTCGAATTCGGAGTTTCGAGGACTGGCTGGGAAAACCCATTTTGGATCGCCGCTCCAACCGTGTTGAGATCGGCGCGAGCTTGGCCTCGAACGAGGCCGAAATTCGGGCTTTGGTCGCAAGAATACGCGAGATGCGTACAAATATAGCAAATTATGAAGCGGATCGGACCGACGTGACAATCGCGGCACAACACGCGTCGATTTGCTCGAGCTTCCCCGATATGGCCCTGCGTGCACGACACGCCTTTCCAAACCTCAGAATACGTCTCAGGGCTGGAAATCTTGATGACTGTATTTCGGTGTTTCTGCGCGGCGATGCGAGTCTGTTTCTGTGCTACGCGGCTGAGGGTACCCGGCAGATGGACTTTGGGGCCGGCGTTAAGCAGGGTATTTGGGGCAGTGACTATTTGGTTCCCGTTGTGGGTGGTGGCCTTAGGTACACTGTCAACGCCAACAGCACCTTATCCGCGGATACGCCTGCGGTGGTCTATCCGGAAGAAAGCTACTTTGGCCAGGTGCTCAAGCGCGGTGGCCGAGCGTTTTCGACCCCAAGCTTTACGGACAACCCTGTCTGCGTAACCGCCTTCTCCAGTGGCACATTGGAGCTTGTGCTGAAAGGGATCGGTATCGGTTGGTTGCCCTACAGCATGGCGCATCGGGAAATCGCATCGGGCAACCTGGTTTCCCTTGCGAGCGCTTTGGGCCAAGAATCCCTGAGTGTCCTCGTATTTGCGGACAGGGCGACACCGGCGGCGACAGCGCTCTTGGATTTTTGGGGGAGTTAAGGTGGCTACGGCGATGCGGCCAGCGCACTTTGGGATTTTGTGCTGCAACAAGTAGCTCAAGCATTTGATATGCAGGAGGCGTCCTACGCCTCCAGTATTCTCAGACTCATTGATGGATCGGGAAAACTCCGCTTATGCAACAGATAGAACTGGCGAGCTGTCACGGACGCGTAAGCGCTTACCGCTGACCTTTAACAGAAGGTTAATGCACCTTTATCGGTGTATCGCTCACGAGCCGCGCATCGAACCTCATGTGCTTATGAGAAAGCGGTAAGGTTCCTTGGTCGTACTCGTAAAACAGTGTGGCCGGCCTCAGTTTTGTTCCGCCTCGCCCGGATTAAGGGCAAGAACACGAGAGTTGCGCCGATCAATGCCACGGCGCACCCCCAGCAATGACCTTGCAAAAGAACTATGCGGGCGGCGTCCAGTTTGCTTCCATTGAGACAAAGGTCTGCACCCATTTCGAGGGCGTGAGCCATGTGGGGGATGGCTTGGAGCGTCCCGAAGATCATAAGAGCAAACCCTGCCAGTATGGAACTTGATCTGAGTTCTTGAATGTTCATTACGCTATCCACTCCATTAGAGTTGCCATTGCCACTTCTTCGTCGCCGAAGCGGAAAACCTCGATGCCTGTTATTGCGTCTATACCGTCGTTCAGGCCATCGCGTTGATCGGCGAATGTAAACGTGCCGCCCGTCTGGGTAATCACGTAATCGGCGAAGGCGCCGGTCAGCAGGAGCAGGTCAATCCCGTCGCCGCCGTCGATCCGGTCATTTGCCGCGCCGCCTTTCAATGTGTCGTCGCCCGTGCCGCCGCGCATATCGTCGCCGCGCCGCGCCCACCAATCGTTGGCGGGTTTCCGGTTCATGCCCGAAACAAGGTAGTCGTCGCCTGCGCCACCATCGAGAATGTCCACATCAGGGGTGCTAAACTCGCTTCCACCGCTTAGCGTGTCGTTGCCTTCGCCGCCATAGAGGTGTTGCTCGCCATTTACGCCAACAAGGCGGTCATTGCCTGCTTCGCCATAAACTGTATCGGGGCGATTATTGTTGTAGCTCGTGTAGACCGTGTCATCGCCTGCACCTGCATGGACCAGGTCTTGTCCATTTCCGTTGCGGATCACGTCATCGCCATCGCCGCCATTAATGGTGTCGTCGCGGTGACTGCCACGGATGTCATCGTTGCCAGCCCCGCCCGAGACATTGACCGATGCGGTGCGGCCCCACGCACTGAAGAAATCCGCCCCGTCCCCGAGGAGAAAAGTCTCGATCTCCGAGAAGGTGATGCTGTTCGGCCCTGATGTCAGCGTCCCGCCTTCGTCGGCCGAGAAGATCGTCCGGGTTCCATCGGTTACCGCCGATAGATCGAGGACGTCGTTTTCCGCCGTAGTCGCGCCCAAAGCCTCCCCGCCGGTGACCTGATCAACGCCGAAGTCATCGCGGAAAATGAACAGATCGCTGCCACCGGCACCGGACATGACATCATCTCCGATTCCGCCGTCGATGGTGTCGCTCGTTACGCCACTTTCGATCGTGTCATTGCCAGCGCCGCCGATCAAAAGGTCGCCCCAGTCGCGGTTCGTGCTAGCGTCCGTGCCGCCGATAATCAGATCGTCGCCATCGCCGCCATCCAGCGTATCGTGTTCGGCGGTGCCGTACTCGCCGCCACCCGTCAGGGTGTCGTTGCCGCCTTCACCGTAATAGGCCTGCCAGCCGTTGCGGCCCCACATGTAATCGTCGCCTGCGCCGCCATAGGCTTCCGGACCGCGACCGTAGTTTTGCAGATGCAGGCGATCATCTCCAGCGCCGCCAAGAAGTGTTGCCGTCGGCGCGCGTAATAGGTCGTTGCCATCTCCGCCTTGGACAAAACCCGCAGCCGTGTCGCACGCTTCGAGCGATACTTTGTCGATCTTCAGATCGCGGCCGTAGAACCCGCCTTGCGAGGCGTCGGAGAAGCGGATCGTGGTGTTCAGCCCCGTCGCCGTGAAGGTTAGTGAAACAGTTCGGCCATCGTTCGCCGTCACAAGTTCCGACATATCCGCCACGGTGTTGTTCAACGCCTCGACCTGAAGAACTGTGTCGTATTCCGAGAAGCCGATTTCATCGATGTCGAAGGTCAGCGTGTAGACCTCCCCCGGCCTTGTGGCGATGGTCTGGTGGATGGTGCCGTCGCCGTTGCGGATAATCATGTATTCGTCATCGGAGGCCGCGAGGTCAGCAATGCGGGCATCCGCTTCGAACGTCCAGCTGTCAGTGCCGGCGAACGTCCCGTTAATCAGCACTGCGCTGTCCACACTGGCGGTTTCCACCAAAACGATCTGGTCTAGGTCGATGTCATAGGACCCGGGGGCATCGGTCGCGTCGGAGAAACGGATGGTCGTACTGTCGGAACTCGCCGTGAAGGTCAGAAAGTGGCTATCTTTCTGGCGCGATGCCACTTCGACGGTTGTCGTTCCATCCACGGCAGTGCCCGCCAAGGCCTCCGCCGTGAGTATGCGGCCGTCGCCGAGACTCCCCCAGCCGCCTCCAGCAGAAAATCCGAGCGTATAGGTCTTGCCCGCCTCCGTTTCCACCGTTTGTTCAATGACGCCGTTGTTGACATCGCTCCAACCACCGATGGCATAGTAACCGGTGCCGTCTGTCGCGCGGGTAGCGCTTTCGCTGCGGCCACCTGCACCGGAGGTTTCCCAGCCCGGCACATCCAGGCCCAGCCCAATGACACCGTCGTCGAATGAACCGTTTGTAATCAGATTTGGCGAGCCACTGATCATGACTTTGTCAATCGAAACCGAATCCCAAGTGGTTTGGCCTTCCGATGCCAGGTTATTAATCCGGAGCGTGGTCTGCGCTTGGGTCGCCGTGAACGTGAAAGTATAGGTCTCGTAGCTGCGGTTGCCGGTCGCCATATCGACAGTCTTCGACAAATTCACGTCGTCGCCGGAAAACGCCTCGACTGTCAGTTTGTTGCCCTCGCGCCCGTTGGACTGGCGCGCGTTGAGCGACACTGAATAGGTCTGGCCAACGACAGTTGCGATTTGCTGTACCAGATCGCCGTAATAACCGCTCGACCAGCCGCCGAGTGCGAAATACCCCTCGCCATCGGACGAGAAGGACGTGTTGTCGTTCCGTCCGCCTCTCCCGAGGGACAGCCAGTCCGGCACGCTTGCGCCGGGCCCGTAGCCCCCTTCTTCGAACGAACCGTTCTCGATCAAATTGGTCGAAAGCGAGACGTTATCGACACTTACCGCGTTGCCCTCGTAGTTTGAAAGCTTTAGCGTGGTTTCCTCGCCGGTTGCCACAAAGGTCATCTCGACCCGCTGGGTTTTCGAGCCATCTGCCCCCACGGACACGGTCTGGTTCAAAAGCGCGGTGCTGCCATCCAAGGCTTCCACCCGCATGAGTTCGTCTTCATGGAGACCGACCAGCGCCAGATCAAAGGCGATCTTGTAGACTTGCCCCGCTTTGGTCGCCACGGTCTGCGTAGCCGCGCCGCTTTCCAGCACGAGCGCCGTGTCGCCGTCGGTGGCAATCGGCGCCGCGCGGCCTGCATCGCCGTCCTGGGTCCAGCCGAGTGCGTCGGCACCGCCCACATCGAAGCCGCCGTTCAACAGCAGGTTGGCGTCATCGGTGTCGGTCGGCAGCTCCGGGTTGACCCGCATGATCGGCGCCATGGACGGTGTCCCGGCACTGTCCCAGGCGAACAGCATCCAGTTGCCCGGCGACATGCCAGCGTCCATCTTGGGAATGGTAAACTCGATCTGTGTGGCGTTTAGAACGGTAAACCCAACTTCAAAAAATCCGCCGGACATCTGGTTCGAATGGGTGCTTGCCTGGCCGCTAACCAGCGTGATCTTTGAAATGTTGGTCGCATCATCAACCGTAACTACAATGGTTTGACCCGCATTGGCATTCAGCGGTGCGTCGGTGATCTCCGGTCGCTCGGCAGGCTGGCCGTTATCATCATAAAGGTAATCGGGCCGATAAACCTGCCCGCTGTATTGGGCGCCATCGGTGGTACCACCGGAACTGAGGATTGTCCCATCGCGCAACAGGACTGTTGACGAATGATAAATGCGGAACGTCGCCTCATCTTCGGTATTGGTCAGGCTGTTATCGGACGGATCCCAGATTGTCGTTGTGTACTCTGCGCCGGTCTTCCGCCCATCGTTCGTGCCGCCGCTTATGGCGACCCGTCCGTCAGCAAGGACGGTAAAGTTTGCGTCCCTCCGAACTTCCGGCAGCGTTGCCATAAGCTCGAATGTCGGGACATCCGCGTTGAAATCGACCGACCAGAGCCCGCCATCGTTCGACATGATGAGTGCGTGCCCGGCCTTGTAGACGGTCGATGGCATGGCGACACTCATATCGAACGGCAGAGTCGCCACCGTTTCAAGCGAGCCATCTCCGGTCACATCCAGCAGTTTGACCTGCTTGTTGCCACCAAAGTAGATAATGCTGCCGTCATCGCGGGCAAAGACCTTGGGATAGTACCATGCACCGTTGATCTGGGTGTCAAATGCCCCATCAAGCGTGCGCCAGCCTTCGCCTTAGGTATAGATCTCGGGCACCGTCGCTCTGTGGCTGTAGACGCCGCCGTGTCCTCCGATGACAACAACCTGCCCGGTATCAAGCGTCACGACCGTCGGATACCAGCGGGGTTGCGCCATCTCACCCCCGGGCGCTTCGGTGATCGCCCCGGTATCGGCGTCAAAGATGTTGATCTTGGTCGTGCCGCTCCAGGAGATATAGGCGTTCTCAATGTCACCGCGGGTCACAAAGGGCTCATCCGGCAGCGCGTCGCCGCCAACGATGATTACTTTCGACGTGCCGGGAATGGCCACCATGGCCGCACAGAACAGGTCTGTCTTAGTTTCGACGTTGTAAGTGGTGTGGGTATCCGTCACCGGGTCCCAGACGTCGTAGTTCAAAACGAAGTTACCGGCAGAACCAGATTCGCCGCCATAGGTCAGCACGCGACCGTCATCCAGAACCGCCATGTGGATTGAGACCAGTGGCCAATCCTTCAGGTCCCCCCAAGCGCCGTCGCCTTCGGGATCTTCGTCAATGTATGCCTCGGGGATTGAGAGATCGAGGGTGCGCCGCCCAATATCGCCCACGGCCCATTCGGCGTTGAAAGCGTCTGTTGGATCGAGGTTGAGGTATTCGATACGAAGCTCGTGGGTGCCCTCGCTGACAAGGGCGGAGATTTTGTCTTGCACCACCGTGTTGTCGGCTTGGCAAAGGCAAACTGCGCCGCCATTGGCCGGGCAGGGTCCAGGCCCGGCGCCTGGCTGATCAGCGACGGAGACCTCTCCGACCATTTCTCCATCGATAAAGAGGCGCGCGTGGCCGGCGGCGAACAGATAGAAGCCAATATCTTCGGCCTGATCCAGTGTGACCGATGCGGTCAAAGAGGCTGCGTAAGGGTTCCCGGATGTGGGCGCATCAAACTGCGCCAACGCTTGATCTATGCTTCCTGAAACGGTGCCGGACAACATGACGTCGGAAGCAAAGTCAACCTCGTCCAACGATGCTAAACCATCCGCCTCGCGCACGGTAATTTGCCATGCCCCAGAAGTCGACGAAATCGCCATAGCCAGCCCCACTCGTTACAACCACACGTGTTAACGGTACCAAGAGCGGGTCAGGCGCACAATCTGTGTAGGCCGTAAACAGTTTGTTTCGCAGGGATATTCTTAAGTCACCTTGCCACTTCGGCTTCGCTTAGCTGGCCTGTGACGCATTCTTCTTTCCGAACGAAGGGTGCCATTTTTTGGACGTCACCTAAGGCTGTCATGTTGAAAGCGCGCCGACTTCGCTTCAGCGCGGAGCGGTGTCAGTCCAAGTCGATTTGCCGCGTTCTCGGTACCCCAAGTAGTCTTCGAAAAAGTGCTGAAAAGCACTGTCCATCAGTTCGATGATGATGCCCGCTGAACTTTCCATATATGCAAATCGAAAGGGCGCCGTCCCGTTTTCGTCCATGCGGGTCAGGACAAGTTTGTATCCGTCCGTTTCGAAATCACGGACTGCTTGGTTCAAGTCATCTGTCCAAAACGCCACATGGTTTACACCGGTCGATTGAAGCGGCGAGTTTGGTACGGCCTCGACAAACTCAAAATGAGGCGGTCCGTCAAAGCTCC
>JBCCPJ010000027.1:0-41706 GCA_039024895.1 Pseudomonadota bacterium
CATTTGTCGCAGCACACATCCATAAAACAAGCGCATTCACACTCGTCATACCAAGTTCCCGACTATATTTATAGGACATGAAAAAAGTCTCAAGCGCCATAACAATCATAATAGCAATCTCCATCGCATACAGCGATGCTAGAGCAACAGAACTGCGCGATCTCCACCTTAACGCACTCCCAAGAACGCAAGACGAGGCAAACCGAATAGACAATGTCACCGAGCCGACAAAACAGTTCCTGAAACCAGAACAATTCGAAGCAAACCAAGCTGGCGCCGCAACCGTCCGCATATCCAATACCAAGAGCGCTTTCAGCCAACCGTCGGGCAATATCAGTTTCGAACGCGAATTGGACTTCAAAGTCGGCAATGGCCTGTTCAAGAAGCTTTGGGTATCCTCGCCCTCCTCGACCTTGGCTTCCGATGGTCTGGGGCCGCTATACAACGCGCGCTCCTGCCAGCGCTGCCACCTCAAAGATGGGCGCGGCCATCCACCGGAAGACGCGGACGACAGTACGGTCTCAATGTTGATGCGCATTTCCATTCCCGGCGGCGATGCTCCCGCCGAAATCGAAGACTACCTCGCGACGCTCCCCGATCCAAATTACGGCGGACAGATACAGGACCTGACCGTCGCCGGACATAACGCCGAAGGAAAGCTGGCGATAACCTACACGGAAGAAGAAATCACCCTGTCCGGCGGCGAGGTCGTCAGCCTCCGACACCCGACCTATACGATTGAAAATACAGGCTACGGTGCCCTCCACCCCGATGCGATGCTGTCACCGCGGGTCGCTCCGCAGATGATTGGCCTCGGCCTGCTCGACGCAATCCCCGCTGGCGACATCCTTGCCAATGCCGACCCGGACGATGCCGATGGCAATGGTATTTCGGGGCGCGCGCAAATCGTTATGTCCGCGGAATACGGCGTCCCCATGCTCGGACGGTTTGGCCTGAAAGCGGGCCAACCGTCGGTTTGGGAACAATCGGCCGACGCTTTCAAGGGCGATATCGGTATCTCGACGACGCTGCATCCGGCGGGCTACGGCGATTGCACTGCCGCGCAGACAAAGTGCCAAACCGCCCCCCATGGTAACACGGCGATCCACGACAATGCGGAGATCGGGGATGAAGCGTTGGAGTTTGTGACCTTCTATTCATCGAACCTCGGGGTGCCGGCCCGCCGTTATGTGGACGATCCCGAAGTGCTCAAAGGCAAGCAGGTCTTTTACGAAACCGGCTGTATTGCCTGCCACACGCCGAAGTTTGTGACCCATCGCCTAGAAGATCAGAACGAGCAGAGCTTCCAACTCATCTGGCCGTACACCGACCTGCTATTGCACGATATGGGGCCCGGCCTCGCCGACAACAGACCGGAGGCGCGGGCCAACGGGCAGGAATGGCGCACCCCGCCGCTTTGGGGCATTGGTCTCACAGAACAAGTGTCGGGCCACACGTATTTCCTCCATGATGGGCGCGCGCGTTCACTCCTTGAAGCTGTTCTTTGGCACGGCGGCGAGGCGGAAGCGCAAAAGCAAGAAGTCATCACCATGCCGCCCGAAGATCGCAACGCCCTCATCCGTTTTCTCGAAAGTCTCTGATATGCGCCTGACCCTCGCCCTCACGTTAATTGCCAGCCCCGCCGTTGCGGACATCAATCAAGCCCTCGACCGGCATATCCTGCCCGGCCATGCAGAGCTCGTTACAACCACCACCGCCCTTGCCGCCGACGCTGAGGCGGATTGTTCACCCGAGGCGGTACGCCCGGCCTTTCAGACGGCCTACGACGCCTGGATCGGCATAAGCCACATCCAGTTCGGTCCGATTGAGGATCAGGGCCTATCGCTCGCCATGGCATTTTGGCCTGATCCCAAAGACTCGACCGGCAAGGCCATTGGCAGGCTCACACGCGCCGAAGACCCGATTGTGGACGATCCCACAGAGTTCGGGGAGGTTTCCGCTGCCGCGCAGGGCTTCACTGCCCTTGAGCGCTTGCTCTACGACGATCAGACTGATGCGGATTACGCCTGCCGCCTCACCCAAGCCGTCGCCACCGGGCTCGCCCGAAAGGCATTGGCCTTAGCCGAGGGCTGGGAGACCCATGCTTCACTCATGCTCGATGCGGGTAATAACGATCGCTATCAAAGCCCGGCCGAAGCGCAACGAGCGCTCTATACGGCGCTGTCGACGGGGCTCGAGTTTCTCCACGATCAGCGATTGGCGCGCCCGCTTGGCACATTCGACCGCCCGCGCCCACGACGTGCCGAAGCGCGGCGTTCCGAGCGCAGCTTGCGCCATATTGAGCTGAGCCTAATCGCACTCGAAGACCTTGCCACAGCGATGTACGAAGGCGATCTTACCGAAACCCGCACCGCGTTTGCCGAAGCCTCCGCCCGTGTGGCGGAATTGGATGACCCGGCCCTCGCGGGTGTGGCCGACCCCGCCAAGCGCTTCAAGGTCGAGGTTCTGCAACGCGCGGTCAATGATATCCGGAACGCTGTAAATACCGAGATTGGCAAACCGCTCGGCATCACTGCCGGTTTCAACGCGCTGGATGGCGACTAAGTGCCGTCGCGCCGCGCCCTGATCGCCGGCCTCGCTGCGAGCTTTGCGCCCTCGCTGGGTTGGGCGGCCGTCGGCAACCCCGTGGCGGTCAGCGCTGCCAAAACATCAGGCGGCGCGTTCATTTTGGTCGGCTTAAGCGCTGCGGGTGCGATCACCTTCCAGATCCCCCTCCCCGCCCGTGGCCATGCGGCGGCGGCGCATCCCCATCTGGCGGAAGTGGTCGCCATTGCCCGCCGCCCCGGCACCTTTGCAAAGGTCATCGACTGTACAACCGGTCTCGTCCGCCAGACGCTTGAGGCGCCAGAAGGCCGTCACTTTTATGGTCACGGCGCCTTCTCGGCGGATGGAACTTTGCTGTTCACAACGGAGAACCATGTCTCCTCCGGCGCGGGACGTGTCGGCGTTTGGGATAGATCGCTCGGCTACCAGCGCATCGAAGAACTTCCCTCCCATGGCATCGGACCCCATGAGATACTCCGGCGCCCGGATGGCAGCCTCGCCATCGCCAATGGCGGCATTCGCACGCATCCCGGTAGCGGGCGTGACAAGCTCAACCTCGACACCATGCGGGCCAATCTGACAGTTCTTTCGGCCCGGGGAAGCCTGATTGACCATGTGGAGGTGCCGCCAGATCGGCATCACAACTCGCTCCGCCACATCGCAGTCCAAGCGGACGGTCGGATAGCCTGTGGCTTTCAGTGGCAAGGCGACCCCTACGCCGTGCCGCCGCTCATTGCCATTTACGACGGCGAAGGTTTGCAGCACGACGTGTCTATGGAAGACACGCTACTCCGGTCGCTTGACGGGTATATCGGCAGCGTTGGCGCCCATGGACCATCGGGGTTCATGGCTTCGTCCCCGCGTGGCGGTCGCTTTTGCATCATCGATCTGGACGGAAACATCTCGGCCACCCATCGGGCCAGCGACGTGTGCGGTGTTACCCCGGCAAGCTCCACACGGAGCCTGATTACCGACGGAACGGGCCACGTATACGATTGCACGGAACAAACATTTGGACGGCTGGCGCGCTACGATCTCGCCTTCGACAACCACCTTGTTCGGATTGCCCCTGCTCCTTAAGCAAAGCCGCCGCATCATCTCGGCTTGGAAGAAAACTCAACGCAGTCTAATCAAACAGATTGCCCAGCCCCTTGCGTAACTCGTTTTCGAGCTTGTTCTCCAGCTTCTGCCTCTCCTTTTCGAGCCGCGCGTTTGCCCGGTCTTCCGCCTTCTGCCGTTCCGCTTCCAAGCGTGCTTCGGCTTCGGCGCGAATTTTCTCTTCCTCGACCTTGAGGCGTTCCCGTGCAACTGCCTCCAAATCCGGATAGATACGCAGGTTAGCCCAGGGCCCCTCGATCCGAACCGGGATCGTCAAGCCGCCGGTGAGGTCATTTTCGAACACTTCGGGACGTATCGTATAATCGAGCCGCTGCGCTCCCAAATCAACATCTCCGCGGCCGCGTGCTTCGAACAGATTGGCGCTAATCAGCAGGTCGTCATTCCGCATCACCCCGTTTTCTATAGTGAAACTGGCGCTGAGTGATTGGAAAATCGTTGTCGCCCGCTCCCCCACGGCATCTGCCGCCCCGCTCCCGCCAAAGAGGGAGGCGAGATCGAACCCCGTGATGTCGCCTTGGCCTATATCGAGCGCACCGTTGCCCGACAGGGATCGCATGATTTGATCAATCGACTGGCCAACCCCAAGGAATGACAGCTGCGTATTCCCTGCGCCGCGCATCCTGTCAAACCCGGCAACATCGGTCAGAAGCGACTGGATCGCAACGGTCTTGCCGTCCATTTCCCCCGCAACGCTCAACCCGTTCCGGTTGTTCGCCACGAACTGCCCCACCAAAGCCCCCCCGAACGCCTCCGCTTGTAGAATTCTCGCAACCGCGCGTGCATTATCGATGGTGACGGCGGCAACAACGTTTTGCATCGCCGTCGTACCCAAATCGATGGACGTGGCCTCAAGTCGTATATCGGCATCTAGCAAACCCAATCCGCTCGCATCAATGGGATCGGTGGACCATCCTTTCCCTTCCGCAGCAGGCGCATCATTCGTGGCACTGCCCTCCTCCGCACTAAGGAAGGACAGGTCCAGATCACCTCCAGCGAGTTGCGCACTCAGAAAGGGCACGTCCCCCAAGGCGACCGATAGGGGACCTTGTAAACGGTTCGTCCCAAAACCATAGCTGCCACTTACAGCAACGTTTTCGGCGGTCGCATCGACCGAACCTTTCGCTTCAATGGGCAAAACCTCGGTTGGCACTGCCGCTGACCCGCCACCGGTCAGGGCAAGCAAGGTATCTGGCGTCGGCAGGGACACATCAAATTCACCGGTCACGGCGCCGGACGTGGCCACAAATCCGAGAAAACTGACGGAGTTCTTGCCGATTTGGGCGGCAATAGAAACATCCGTACTCTCGCCCGCAAGCAGGGGAGCAAGGGCGGCAAGCTCCACATCCCCCGAAGCCGCTTGACCATTGGTCACAAGGGCAAAACTTGCCGTAAGAGGGCCATCGGCGCTTGGCATCGATGCTGTCAGATCGATTGCCTCAAACAACAGATCAAGTCCCGCCGCAGCGTCCTGATAGTGTATTGTGCCGTCCTGGACCGACAAACCGGCGAGCGAAAGCTCTCTTTGCGGCGCTGACGCTCCGCCAGCACCGGCGCTTTCTGCCCTACCGGCTTCGGTCTCCGTGCTCCAATTGGTTTGTCCATCTGCGTATTTGATTAAGGTCAATCGAGGCGCGATCAACGTCACGTCCTTCACATCAACTCGGCGCGACAAGAGGCCAAGCAGATCAACACCGACGCTCAGCCCTTCGCCCGTCGCCAGCGGCGCGTCTCCCCGTGTGCCCGCTACCGAAAAAGCGCCGGTTCGCACGCCAAGTGCGGGAAAAAGCTGCGGTCGTAATTCATCCGAAATCACCACTTCCCGGCCGAGCGTCGCCGTGATTTGGTCACTGGCCAGACGCGCAAGTCGTTCACCGGACAGTAGAAAAATGCCGCCCACAAGAACAATCAGCAGGATAAACAAGAGCCCCACAAGACGGAAAACGAAGCGAAGCATTAAGCCCTCCTTTGGGTCCTTTTCACCCGGCCACTCGATTGCTCCGTTTGGTAGCAGAGCAGGCAGCGGATCACACTGGGTGATTTTGGCACTTGCCCGTGGTCAGCGCCAATTCGACCCAACGTCACTCAGCTTTCAGACCGGCACCGGCTCCATCTCCCGCTTCGACGAACCAAACCCGAATGCCATATAGTAAAAGACCGGTGCCGCAATCAGCGTCAGGATCGATGCGAAGGCAAGCCCGCCCATAATGGTGACAGCCATAGACTGGAAAAACGCGTCTGAGATCAACGGCGTCATGCCGAGGATCGTGGTGGCCGCCGCCAGCAAAACCGGGCGCAGACGCGATGTCGATGCCGTCACGATGGCGTCCGCCAAGGGCCAGTCGCCGTTTTCGCGCCGCACGATATCGATCTCCTCCACCAGAACGATGCCGTTCTTGATGAGCATCCCCGACAGCGACAAAAGACCGAGCAACGCCGTGAAGGTAAACGGCAATCCAGTCCCCAAAAGTGCGAGCGCCACACCACAGACCGACATGGGGACCAGCAGCCAAATGATCAGCGGCTGACGCACCGCATTGAACAACAACACAGAGATCAGGACCATGATGAGGAAGCTGACCGGCAGCTGCGTCGCCAGCGAGGCCTGCGCATCGCGCGAGCTTTCATATTCGCCACCCCACTCCTTCTTGTAGCCTTCGGGAACCGGCATGGCGTCAATCGTATCCTGAACCTCAGCTTGCACCTGCGCCGCAACAAGCCCTTCGGTGATGTCCGCGCCAACGGTGATGGTATAAACCCGGTCACGGCGCATCATGAGCGTGTTTTGCCCTTCAAAGGCGAGCCCGTTGGTTACCTGCTCAAACGGGACCAGCGCTTCTGCGGCGTCAGAATAGATCACATGATCCGTCAGCGCGATGTTCTCCTGTCGACTGGATCGCACCACGATTGGGATCTGCCGCTCCCCTTCCCGGTAAACACCAGCCGGAAACCCTTCCGTGGCATAGAGCAAGGTCTGCGTAATGTCGTCGCGGGAAATCCCCGCCTCCTGCGCGCGATCCGTGGCATAGACGGGGCGCAGGACTTGCTCCATTTCGCGCCAGTCAACGCGCGGCGCGACAATATTTGGCGATGCTTCAACCAGACGCGCCGCTGCCACTTCCGCCAAAGCGCGCAATACGGCGGGATCATTGCCGGAGAACCGCACTTGGATCGGGTCCCCGCCTCCCGGCCCAAAGGCGAGGCGGTTGGCGCGAAGCTCGGCTTGCGGCAACGCCTCGGCGGCGAACTCTTTCAACCGCGAGATCAACGCCTCAATCGGTTCAATCGTCTCAGTCCGAACGATGATATGACCATAGGACGGATTGGGGTCTTCCGACTGATAGGTCAGCATGAAACGCGCCGCACCCTGCCCGGCGAAAGCGGTGTTGGAGACGACCTCGGGCTGATCGGCCAGCCACGCCTCCAGAACAGCAAGATCGCGCGACGTCTCTTGAATGGACGCGCCTTGGGCGAGCTTGTAATCAACAAAGAACAGCGGCGTATTACTGTCAGGAAAGAACTGCTGCTTGATCTGCCCAAAGAGCATGAAGCAAGCCACGGTAACGGCGATCAACGCTGCCGTCACCAGCCACCAAAACCGCAAACACGCCCGCAAAAAGCCGCAGTAGAGCCGGAACATCGCACCGCCATAGGCATCGTCCGATGTTCCGTCTCCTGTGACAAACAAGTAATGCCCCAACAAAGGCGTCACCGTGAGCGCGAGAACCCAGGACAACAAGAGCGAAATACCGATCACCGCGAACAGTGAGAACAGGAATTCCCCGGTCGCATCGGGACTAAGACCAATCCCCGCAAATGCCATAATCCCGATAACCGTTGCGCCCAGAAGGGGGATTTGCGTTTTCGCTGCCGCTTCGTCCGCCGCCTCCCGCGACGTTCGTCCCCGTCTCATTGAGATTTGCATGCCTTCCGCCACCACAATGGCGTTGTCGACAAGCATTCCCATGGCGATAATCAGCGCCCCCAATGAAATCCGTTCCATTTCGATTGAAAACAGCGCCATGAAAAGCAGTGTGCCCACGACGGTCAGCAAAAGCGTAGACCCCACAACCAACGCCGCGCGCCACCCCATGAAAAGCGCCAATACAACTACGACGATGCTGACCGACATGGCGAGGTTGACGAGGAAGTCATTGGACGACTTTTCCACGACCAGATGTTGTTGATAAATCGGATGGATCTCGATCCCGGCGGGGATCTGCGGCTCAAGCTCCGCAAGCTTGGCATCCACCCGGTGTCCGATATCGACGATATTCTCCGTCCCAATACCCGCAACGCCAAGTGTGAAAGCCTCCACACCGTTGTGGCGCACAATGATGTCGGGCGTGTCATCGCGCCCGCGATATACCCGTGCAAAATCGGCGAGGTTCAAGAGCCGGCCCGCAATACCCACGGTGAGACCCGCGATCTCGTCAACGGTATCGCTGCCCTCCGGCCCCTGGATCAAGGTGCGCCCATTTGGAGACTGGATTGAGCCGCCATCGGTGATCGAGTCTGCGGTGGCCAATGCGCCCTGCAAGGCGTTAGGCGGTACATTGAGGTTGCTCGCCAAGGCCGCGTTGGGCTCCACATAGATGATCTCTTCCGGCACAGCCTGAATACTGGCATCGGCAACCCCGGAGACCGTCAATAACTCCAGTCGCAAAAAGGTCGCCAATTCATAGATCTCGCGATCATCAAACCCCTCTGCCGTCACCGCATAATAAAGGCCGAACACGTCACCGAAACTGTCGTTCACAAAAGGCGGAGATGCCCCGTTCGGCAAACGCGCATCGCCAACACGGGTGCGCAGCTTCGTCCAGATCTCCGGCAATTCGGTCCCGTCATACTGATCCTGCATGTCGACGGTGATCCATGAAAGGCCAGGCTGGTTCATCGAGCGGATCTCTTTAACCTCAGCCATCTTTTGAATTTCGGATTCGATTGGTTCGGAGACTTCGCGGGCAACTTCTTCCGCCGAGGCTCCGGCATATTGCGTGACGATTACCGCAGATTTGATGGTAAAGGCCGGGTCTTCAAGACGCCCCAGGGAATTGAACCCCCAAAATCCACCACCGAGGCAAAGCAGGATGACAATCCAGGTGTAAATGGGCCGTTCAATAGAAAGGCGTGCAATATTCATTTCGGCCCCCTAGCGCGCAAAACCGGTGAAACGGCGAACTTGCGCCCCATCGGCGAGGAGCGCCGCCCCACTGGCCACGATCTCCTGACCTTCGCTCAGCCCCGAAAGCACTTGCACTTCGCCTTCCGGTGTCGGTTCAATCTCAATCGGCACACGCTTGACGGTTCCTTCCTCGGCCCCCGCTGGCTCAAACAGCAGGACTTCCGCACTACCGTCATTGGCTGTCAGAACGGACGATGCCGGGATAACGACCCGTGGTTCGCCGAGCTTCAGGATCGCCGTCACCGTAACCGACGAACCGGGCAAAATAACTTGCCCATTAGGGGGCGGCATCCCGAGCGTGATGCGAAAGGTCTGCCCGATAGAGGACGTCTCCGCGTTAAATTCACGAACCCCGAGGGCGAAATCTTCGTCAATCGCCGGAAAACGTGCGCTCAATTCCACATCCGGGTCTTCGCCAGCTGTTTGAAAGATGATTTCGGGCACATCGATCTCAATTCTCAACTCCGACATATCGTGGATACGCACAACGGGAGTTCCGGCGTTGATTGTAGAGAAGTTTGCGACATTGCGACTGGCGACCAACGCGGTGAACGGCGCGGCAAGGGTGGCCTGCCGCAAGGACCGCTCCGCATTCCTAACGGCGATCGACGCTAGCTCAGCCTGGGTGGTGGCATCATCAACGGATACCTGGCTGACCGCGCTGCCTTCCAAGCGTTGAAATCGCTGCAAATTCCGATCCGCCTGAATTTGCTGGGTGCGCGCCTGCTCAAGCGCCAGTTCAAACGGCTCCAGATCGAGTTTTGCGATCAGACCGCCTTCGGGGATAGGTTCCCCTTCGACAGCGGGGAACTCCATAACCTGGCCGCTCACTTGAAACGCGAGATCGACCGTCTCTTTCGCTGTGACGCGCCCAAAGAAACGCCGGTCGATGCTACCGTCGAACACATCGACTTCTACAATTTTCGCGAGCCGAGGTTCTTCTTGAGCGACCAAAGGCCCTGCAGCAAGCGCCACCAGTCCAAAAACCATCGGAAAGTTACGTAGCAGCATGATCGGTCCCATCTCAAAGTTGCGGGCGTTCCGTGATTCTAAACGGCTCCCTGCCTTCACACATGGAAAGACGTGGAGAAGGAAGCGTCAACAACCGATATTCACAGCTCGCGACAAAACGCGGCCCTCGTCCCTAATGGCGTGAAACGCGATGCCATGCGTGCGAACGAGGCGATTGAAGCCCCGCAAAATCCTCGTCAAAACCTAATTCGGCAAGCGCCCGAAGGTTGAGAGCCGGTTGATCTTATCGAGACGATCCAAATTGACGACCGTGGACAACATCAGGCGATCATGGCTCCAGTCGCCGGGCCTCTGGATCGCCAATGTGGCGAACGCAATTGCTACCAACAACGGGACAGCGATGGCCGCAAACAACAGGCGCTGGTAGCGCGTGCGCTTGCCGTCCAGAGCGGAGTGAATTCTTCGCTCCAAAAATCCCCGGTTCCAGTCAACGAGGGAAAACCGGTCCGCCGTCACAAGCGTCACTTTCGGCACCGCAAGGCTGAAGGCGCGGTCCTTCCGCAATGACTGCTGGCACACCGAAAGCAACGTTTCGCAATAGGCTTTCACCTCGATCCGCCCTTGCGACAGAACCTCACGGTCGCAATTCAGCTCACGCAGATGCTCAACCTGACTTTTCCAAGCACGGTAAGCCGGGTTCAGGAAGAAGATTGGCTTCAGCGCCTCCAGCAATATCTCCCATTCCAGATCGCCCTGGCGAATATGTTGAAACTCATGGGCCAGCGCGACACTCACTTCGCGCCCGTTGCCCAGCATATGCGACGGGATCACCACGAAATACGTCCGCCATCCGCGCGTGCTGAACGGGACCAGCGTTCGGTCGGAGACCCGGAGTTGTACCCTGCCAAAGTCGCGCCAAGCATAGCTGCTCCGGACAATGCAGCGCAGAGACAGCACAGACATGAAAAGTCGTAAAACGCCCAAGGCGGACCCGAGCGCCAAGATGACGAGCAAAGCCTGTGCCCCCAAGCCATCGGCATTCAACAGGTTCAGCGTGAACTGATCACGCATCAACACGAGCGTCTCAAACTTCGAGGCTTCCATCTGAAAGCCACCGTTCAAGTAATAGGCGACCACCGCATCGGAAAGGTTGACGTTTACACCCCGGGCATAGCCGGAAGTCTGCATCGACCGAAAAACGAGCGAAATGATCGGGGAGCAAACGATGGCAATAAACGCCACGTTCAGCAGCCTGAGCTGCGTGCCATACGTGTGGCTCAACCCCAGACCGCGCAGCACGGCCCGCACCGCAAACCAGAGCAAATAACAAAGCACAAACAGAATGTTGGCGTTAATGAACGCGTCCAGCAGACCTTCAACCGCTATCATCTTTCAACCTCCGATCAACGAGTGCTCGGATTTGCCCCAACGCTTCATCTGTGAGTTCCTCATCATTGACGAGCCGCGCGACGAGCGAGGCGGGTGTGTCATCGAAGAGCTTCGCAGATAAATGTTTGAGTGAGCGAATTTGGTAAGCGTCCTTGGCCAGCGCCGGAACATAAACATGACGCTTGCCTTCCTTGCGGCTGGTCACGAAGTCCTTTTGTTCGAGAATGCGCAGGATCGTTGCGCCCGAGGTATAGGCAAGATTGCGGTCATCCGGCAATCGTTCCAACACATCACGCACAGTTCCCTCCCCCAAGGCCCAGAGTTCGGTCATGAACTCCAATTCCACTTCGGTCAGCAGATCGTTCTTTTTCTTTTTCATCGCTGTCCCAGCCTGTAAACACGCTCACTCGCTACACGGGGCGAGTAAAACTTATGGCATCCAATTTCCAAAGCGGAATCTCACACTTTCCTGAAAACAAAGATGCCCCAGACGATACTGATCGCCAGCGGCCACCAGACGGGTTGACCAACGAAGCCGAGCCAAGCGAGGAAAATATAGGCTGTTCCAAGAAGTGTGATGAAAAGCCGATCACCCAAAGTTGTTGTCAGCCCAAGGATGCCTTTGCGCTCAAGGCCATCGCGGTACCTGAAGCCTTCGAAAAGCCCGATGATCGCGATGGCCCCGAAGATGGCGCAGAACACGGCAAAGGTCGCCGGGGTCCACGCCATCCAGAACGACGGCCAAAGGGGGGCAGTCCAGGAAAACCCGGTTTCCTCTTCTTGTTTGGCAACGTTGCCCCAGCCTTGGGCAAAAGCGGGTGAGCCCGTGAGCATGGCAAGACCGATTAAAACATGCCTCATCACACCCTCCCCAGGGCAAAGCCCTTGGCGATGTAATTCCGCACGAAGTAGATCACGATGGCCCCAGGGATAATCGTCAGCGTGCCTGCCGCCGCTAGAAGGCCAAGCTCGTATCCGGCGGAAGACGCCGTACGGGTCATTGTCGCGGCAATGGGTTTAGCCTCCACCGCCGTGAGCGTTTTGGCCAGCAACATCTCCACCCAGGAAAACATGAAACAGAAGAAGGCAGCGACCCCGACGCCTGCCTTAATGCTCGGCAGGAAGATGGTGACGAAAAAGCGGGGAAACGAATAGCCGTCCACATAGGCTGTCTCGTCCAGTTCTTTTGGTATGCCGCGCATAAAGCCTTCGAGTATCCATACCGCCAGCGGGATGTTGAAAAGGCAATGCGCCAGCGCCACCGCCAAATGGGTGTCGAAAAGCCCGACCGACGAATAGAGTTGGAAAAACGGTAAGGCAAAAACCGCCGCCGGTGCCATCCGGTTGGTCAGGAGCCAGAAGAACAATTGTTTATCGCCCAGAAAACGGTAGCGCGAAAACGCATACGCCGCGGGCAGCGCCACCGCGATGGAGATCAGTGTGTTGAGCGACACATATATGATCGAGTTGATATAGCCCCAGTACCACGTGGGATCGGTGAAGATGACGCGGTAGTTTTCTAGCGTGAATGTTTGCGGGAATAAGCTGAACCCAGAGAGGATTTCGCCCGTCGTTTTGAAACTCATGGCAACGAGCCAGTAGATCGGCAGCATCAGGAACGCGATATAGAGGATCGGGATAAGCGCGCGTTTACGCATGGTCCTTTGTCCCTTGTTTAAGCCCTAAGCAACGCCGTGTGGCACATATCAGAATGGCGCTCATTTCGGATCATCCTTCGTCATCAGGGTATAAAAGAGCCAGGAGACAAGCAGCGTAATGGCAAAATAGATGAGGCTCATCGCGGCAGCGGGACCAAGGTCGAACTGGCCGAGCGCAATCTTCACCAGATCTATAGAAAGAAGCGTCGTCGAATTGCCAGGGCCGCCGCCCGTAAGCACGAAAGGCTCCGTATAGATGTTGAAGCTGTCCATAAACCGCAAGAGGATCGCGATGGTCAGCACGGTTTTCATCTTTGGCAACTGGATATAGCGGAACACTTTCCAGGGGCTGGCACCGTCGATCTTCGCCGCCTGGTAATAGGCGTCGGGGATAGAAACCAGCCCCGCATAGGCGAGTAGCACAACGAGCGACGTCCAATGCCAAACGTCCATCACAATGATCGTGATCCAGGCGGAGAGCGGCTGTTGGGTCATGTCATAATTGATGCCCAGCACATCGTTCATGAAGTAGCCAAGCAGCCCGATTTTCGGCAGCGCGAAGATATTCCACATGGAGCCCACAACATTCCACGGGATGAGCATCGGCAGTGCCATCAGAACCAGACACACCGGCACCCAAAACCCTTTGCGCGGCATGGCAAGTGCCACGATGATACCAAGGGGTACCTCGATGATGAGGATCAGGAAGGTAAACAAAAACTGACGGCCGAGGGCGGCGTGAAAGCGCTCCGAGGTAAGGATTTGCTGGAACCAATCAAGGCCCTGCCAGAAGAAGACATTGTTTCCGAAGGTCTCCTGCACCGAGTAATTGACCACCGTCATAATCGGGATCAGCGCGTTAAAGGCGACCAGCAAAAGAACGGGCAGCACAAAGAACCAGGCGTTTTGGTTTTCGGTTCTCATAGCGGGTGCGCTTTCATGTCCCGCCCTGCTCCGGACGTGATCCGGTGCCCCTTGGCCTCGATGCGCTTCATTCTGCCACCTCCGTTGCAATCCAACCGTCGCGGTAGAGCCGCGTTTGATCGCTACGGAATGCGAGGTTGACCTCATCCCCTTGCTGGTTGTCCGCCTGGTCCACGACAGCTTTGACCGGTGTGTCGCCGACCATTGCCTCGACCACCGCATGGCGTCCCACATCGGACACTTTGCGGACCCGCGCTGGAATGCCGGTTTGCGCAAGCGAAATATATTCCGGGCGAATGCCAAGCTCCGTCGTGCCGCCCTCGCCTTTGATCGCGCCCTCAAGGGGCACGTCCTGGCCGTGAAGCGTGGCGCGCCCGTTCTCGACCACCGCTGGCAGAATATTCATACCGGGCGAACCAATGAAGTGGCCGACAAACGTGTGCTGCGGACGCTCGAAGAGTTCAACGGGCGTGCCAATCTGGACGACCTCGCCCTCCTGCATCACCACGACCTGATCGGCAAAGGTCAGGGCTTCCGTCTGGTCATGGGTGACGTAGATCATCGTCGCGCGCACGCGTTGGTGGAGTTCTTTCAGCTTTGAGCGGAGCTTCCACTTCAGATGCGGATCGATGACGGTGAGCGGCTCGTCGAACATCACGACATTCACATCATCGCGCACCAGACCTCGGCCCATGGAGATCTTTTGCTTGTTGTCCGGTGAGAGATGGGCGGCGCGTACATCGAGCATCTCTTCCACCTCAAGCATGGTGGCGATCTCGCTCACGCGCTCAGCAATCTTATCGGCGGATACGCCCCGGTTCTTGAGCGGAAAGGCGAGGTTCTCGCGGACGGTCATCGTGTCGTAGATCACCGGGAACTGAAACACCTGCGCAATATTGCGTTGGTCCGGCGGCAGGTCGGTAACGTCTTTGTCATCAAACAGGATACGCCCCTCGGACGGAGCGAGGAGGCCGGAGATGATGTTCAAAAGCGTCGACTTTCCGCAACCGGATGGGCCGAGCAACGCGTAGGCACCGCCGTCCTGCCAATCGAGGTCGATTTCCTTCAGAGCGTAGTCCTCGGGCGAAGCTGGGTTCGGATAGTACGAATGCTTCAGATTTGAGAGCGTGATCTTTGCCACTAGGCCGCGAGCCTCCCGTCTGGCGCAAAATAGTATGCGTGGCGCGGGTCCATGTAGAACCGATGATCCTCACCGACCTCGTAGGGGTGCACACCGTGTGACAGGGAGACCCAGCCGTTTTCGCCCATTTGAAAATGCGCGCTCGATTCCGACCCTGAGAGTTCGGTCACTTGCACGATGCCTTTCAGCGCCACGTCATTCGGTCCGCTTTGAACTGGAAGGACGTGGTGGGGCCGGATGGCGACGGTATAGGTGCCATCGGCCAGCGAGGCTGCGGCCCCTTCTATCGTCCAGGAGACATCGGTGCCGAGTTGCACCTTATCCCCGGATACGGTGACCTCAGCGGCGTTGATTGGCGGGTCGGAAAACACACGCGCCGCTGTTAGCGAAGACGGCTTTCGGTAAATCTCTGCGGTGCGCCCGAATTGCGTGACCACGCCGTCATCCATGAGGCCTGTGTAGCCGCCAAGGAGCAGTGCTTCTTCCGGTTCGGATGTGGCATAGACCACGACGGCGCCGCGCCCGGCGAAGAGTTCCGGTAACTGCTCGCGCAGTTCTTCCCGGAGTTTGTAATCGAGGTTGGCAAGCGGTTCATCGAGAAACACTGCGCGGCTTTCTTTCGCAATCGCCCTCGCCAGTGCCGTGCGCTGTTGTTGCCCGCCGGACAGTTCCTGGGGGCGGCGTTTGAGCATGGGGCCGAGTTGCAAGATATCCGCAGCTTCCTGAACACGCCCCTCAATCTCAGACTGGTCCATGCCTGCGACACGCAGCGGGGACGCGATATTCTCAAAAACTGTCATATGGGGGTAGTTCACGAAGAACTGGTGCACGAGGCTGATATTTCGTTTCTGTGTGTTGAGCTTCGAGACATCATCGCCATCCATGAAAATCTGTCCCGAGGCCAATGGGTCGAGACCTGCCATAAGCTTAATAAGCGATGTCTTCCCTGCCCCGGTCTGGCCCAACAGCACATTGAAGTGCCCGGTTTCCAGCTTCAGCGTCGTCGGCTTGATATGCGTGATGCCCCGCACCACTTTGCTCGCCGATTTCAACTCGATCGTCATCTGCCCGTTATCCCGTCACAGCCGCCTGAAAAGTTTCGCATGCGAAACTTAACTCGCTGACAACATTTACTAAATTTATCCCAATGATGGGTGCGATGGGTCCCCGTCCAAACTGCGGGGACCCTGTTCATTTACTGGCTCCAGCGCGCGACGAGGTCGTCATAGTTGACGGTCTCGCCCTGCGGCTTCTCGTTCTCCAGCTTGGCTTTCGGCGCACCGGGCTGGCTCAGCCAGAACTCGGCGTCCTGCTCCTCATTCAGACGTGGGCCGCAACCGCCGTAAACATTGGCCCCTTCGTCCGCCGCTTGCATCCGTGCCATGGTGATGTCCATCTCTTCGGCGAGACGGTCCATAGCTTCCTGGGGCGTAAAGGCGCCGGAGTTCACGTCACCGATCTGCTGCCACCAGATTTGAGCGAGCTTCGGATAGTCCGGAACGTTGATGCCCGTTGGCGACCATGCCACGCGGTCAGGCGAGCGATAGAACTCGACCAGGCCGCCGAGCTTTGGCGCACGTTCAGTGAAGCTTTCGTGGTTGACCGAGCTATCACGGATGAAGGTCAGACCCACATGGGACTTCTTCACATCCACCGTTTTGGACGTCACGAATTGCGCATAGAGCCACGCAGCTTGCGCACGGTCCGATGGGGTGGACTTAAGGAATGTCCAGGAACCCACGTCCTGATAGCCGACCTTCTGGCCTTCGGTCCAATAGGGACCATGGGGCGAAGGTGCCATCCGCCAAAGTGGATTGCCGTCGCCGTCAACGGTGTTGTTTCCTTCGGACTGGGGCTTCACCATATCGGCGGTAAAGGCCGTGTACCAGAATATCTGTTGGGCCACGTTGCCTTGGGACAATGCAGGCAGTGACTGGTAAAAGTCATAGCTTGCCGAACCCGGAGGCGCATAGTTGCGCAGCCATTCGTCCCATTTGCGGATCGCGTAAACCGCTGCCGGACCGTTGGCGGCCCCACCGCGAGACACCGACGCGCCGGTCGGGTTACAGGACCCGGGTTCCATCCGGATGCCCCATTCGTCAACCGGGATGCCGTTTGGCTCGCCCACATCACCGGCACCGGCCATGGAAAGCCAGGCGTCGGTCATGCGCCAGCCGAGGTCAGGCGCGCGCTTGCCGTAGTCCATATGACCATAGATACGGGTGCCGTCGATTTCCTGCACATCGTTGGTGAAGAATTCGGCGATATCCTCGTAGGCTGACCAGTTAACCGGGACGCCCAGATCGTAGCCGTACTTCTCCTTGAACTGCGCTTGCAGGTCAGGGTTGTCGAACCAGTCTTTGCGGAACCAGTAGAGGTTCGCAAACTGCTGGTCTGGCAGTTGGTAGAGGTTGCCGTCGGGACCCGTTGTGAACTGGATCCCCATGAAGTCATCAAGATCGAGTGTCGGGCTCGTGGTCGCCGCCCAATCGCCTGCCATCATCTCGGTCAGGTTATAGGCCAGTTGCAGCCGCGAATGCGTGCCGATCAGATCGCTGTCATTGACGTAACCATCATAGAGGTTGCGCTGTGTTTGCATTTGCGTTTGCACGGCCTGCACCACTTCACCCTCACCGAGGATTTGGTGGTTTACTTTGATGCCGGTGATTTCCTCAAACGCGTTCGTCAGCACCTCCGATTCGTAGCCGTGGGTCGGAATGCCTTCCGACAGCACGTTGATTTCCATGCCCGAGAACGGCTCGGCGGCTTGAATAAACCACTCCATTTCGGACATCTGCTCATCTTTGCTGAGCGTCGATGGTTGGAATTCCTGATCAATCCATTTCTGAGCCGCTGCCGCGTCGGCAAATACAGCTCCAGACCCCGCGATGACGGCAATTACCGCTGTCGCGGAGAAAAGACACTTGCGCATCCTGTCTCCTCCCAAAACATTGTTCATGCCGGTTTCTCCAGCATGGTTAGACGCTAGCGACCGTTTGGCGCGCATGTCAAACTAATTTTTTAGTAGATACCTGTCAAAAATTATCTTGTCTTTATATCAGTGATTTACCTACCATTATTGAGGTTGATTACCGCGCCCTCTGCATTAGAAGGAGTGAAGCGAACCTGATTTCGGGCCACGGCGTTGATAGAAGTTCGAATGAAGAGTGGCGCTGCGTCGACCGGGTAAAAGATGCGAGAATGCCGCTAAGCGACTAGGCGTTTGGTTCAGAGAAAGTTGTTCGGCCAGATGACCGTCCGCCACATATGCGCGACCGGGCTGCCGTCGAAGCCGAGCCCCTCCTCCGGTTGTCGAAACGCACGGGAGATCACGGGGCTGAACATGTCAATGGTGACCTGCACGTTGGGGTCAAACGCGTAGAGGTCATTGACGACGACCTGCATCGCCGTGTCGAACCATTTGTGCCCGCGGCAGTAGTCCCACTCCGCCTTGATATATGCCGGGGGATCGTAATCCTCCCCGAAGACTTCCGTGTAAAAGGCCGGATACTCGTAGCCGTACTCCGGATCGGCTCGGAAGCGGAGCGCTTGATGGTGCTTGATCGCCCAGGCCACCTCCTCATCGACATAGGGTGCCACCATCTGTGCTGCCCAATGGCCGTGATCGTTGCGGATCAGCCCGACAACGGAGATGTCATGGAGAAGGCATGCGAGGACGATATTGTCGGAGAGGCCCTTGTCCTGTGCGAGCTTGGCGCTTTGCAGCAGATGTGTGCCGCCGACCTTGTCCTTCAGGAAACGGTGGCGAAAGAAATCCTCGAGCGTCGGCTTCTCGGGCATCGGCTCTAGGCGTGGGTCGTCGCCCATAAGCCAGCGGCCGGAGGCGCGTTCCATCGAACCGGTGACCGTCGCGGAGACGCGGCCCGGGAACGGTTTCATGACCTGAATGTCCAGCACCTCGGCCATGGCGTGCTCCAAAACGTCCACTTTTTGATCGAGGTCCATGTCGTCGGTCACGCGGGTCTGCGCAAGCGTCTTGGCTTCCTTGAATAAGGCGTCGCGATCCATGTCACCCTCCGCTCGACAGTTCCGACGGTCTTCGCATAGGGTACCGCATAAAACTCAGGAGGACACTATGGCATATGTGGACGGTTTTCTGGTGCCTGTCCCGACATCGTCAAAGTCGGCGTATCAAGCCTTTGCTGAGACTTGGGCACCCTTTTTCAAAGAGCTTGGCGCGCTTCAAATCTATGAATGCTGGGGCGATGATGTCCCGCCCGGCAAAGTGACGGACTTCCAGCGTGCCGTTGATTTGAGGGAGGACGAAACCGTTGTGTTTTCCTGGACGATCTGGCCGGACAAGGCGACCCGCGACGCGGCCTGGGCCAAGATGATGGAAGATGACACGCCCCCTGAGAACATGCCGTTTGACGGGACGCGCATGATTTTTGGCGGCTTCGAGCCTATCTTGGTAATGGGGTAGACAGTATGTTGAAGGGGATTGATCCGCGACTGAACGCCGACGTGCTCTATGTGCTTCGCGCCATGGGGCACGGCGATACACTTATCCTTTCGGATACAAACTTCCCGGCGGACAGTATTGCGCAAGAGACCACCCATGGGTCGCTGCTGCGCATGGAGAACCTGACGGCAGCGGAGGCGGCGGAAGCGGTGCTAAGTGTCTTCCCGCTCGACACGTTCGTCGATGATTTCGCCGCCCGAATGGAGGTCGTTGGCGCCCCTGACCAAGTGGAGCCCACGCAGGCGGAAGTGCAAGCGGCGGTGGATGCCGTAGAGGGCAAGCCGCGCCCCATGGTCAGCGTTGAACGGTTCGCGTTTTATGATCTTGCCAAATCCAGCTATGCGGTGATCCAGACTGGTGAGCGCCGGTTCTACGGGTGTTTCATGTTCCGGAAGGGCGTGATCGGGCCGGAGGATTAAGTGGTGGGCCATATCGCGATCCTGGGGGTATTTGTTGCGGACACAACCTACCGCGCAGACCGCGCGCCCAAGCTGGGTGAGACGATCCTCGGCAATAGTTTTGCGCTCGGCCCCGGCGGTAAAGGGTCCAATCAAGCTGTCGCGGCGGCGCGGGCGGGTGGTGACGTTCATTTCATCTCAAAACTGGGGAAGGACGTCTTTGCCGATATGGCCTTTAGCATCTGGCAAGATGCGGGGGTGACCCCTGCTGTTGCACAACCCGAGGGGGCCGCAACCGGCGCGGCCTATATCTTTGTCGAAGAAGCAAGCGGCAATAACGCTATCATCATCTGCCCCGGTGTGGCTGCGACGATTTCTGCCACCGATGTTGAGGCTAAGGCTGACTTGATTGCATCTGCCTCGGTTTTTATCACCCAGTTGGAACAACCTATCGAGGCTGCCCATCGCGCCCTTGAAATTGCTCGACATGGTGGCGCGACAACAATCCTGAACCCTGCCCCGGCCGCCGCGCTGCCCGATAGCATTTATCCGCTTTGTGACTACGTAACGCCTAATGAGAGCGAGGCCGAGGCGCTGACAGGGGGGTCCGTGACCGACGCCGCTTCCGCCGAGGCGGCCGCACGCGTATTTCTTCAAAAAGGCGTGGGTGCGGCCTTGATAACACTCGGGGAGAATGGCGCGCTTCTGTGTTCCGGGAACGAGACGCACCATGTCCCTGCAATCTCCGCGGGACCGGTAGTTGAGACGACTGGTGCAGGGGATGCCTTCAATGGTGGCTTTGCGGTGGCACTGGCGGAGGGCATGGCGCCCGCCGAAGCGGTGCGCTTTGGTGCAGCAACAGCGGGCTTTTCCGTGACACGCCCGGGAACGGCGCCGTCCATGCCTCATCGTGCGGAGATCGACGCGTTGCTAAACGGCCAGATTTAGGACCTCACCGCCCGACGTAACGGTCTTTCCGATGATTTACCGCGATGATGAGGTTCACCACGACAGCACCTAACAAGGACCAAGCCACAAGTGCGAGGTCCGGCAAGACGAAAAGCGCGATGGCAAATAGCAAGATGTCAAAGCCAAGTTGTACCCAGCCCGCCTGGATACCTGCTTTGTCCTGCAACCAAAGGCCCACGACACCGACACCTCCCAAGGAGGCACCGTGTCGAAACAGGACGATCAGGCCCATGCCTGCCGTGGCTCCCGCCAATAGCGCGCCGACGATGGGATTTAGTGTGTCGAATGTAATGGTCTGCGCAAAAATCTCCGCGAGAAGCGAAACCATAGCTACGGCGATGAAGCTCTTGATCGTGAAACGCGGCCCCATGCGCGCCCAAGCGAAGAGGTAGAACGGCAAGTTCACCAGAAAGAACACGAGCCCGAAACTCAGGCCCGAGACATAGGACAAAAGAACCCCAAGCCCGGCGGTTTGCCCGGTGATGAGACCGAGATGGGTCAGGAGAACGACCGCGAAGGCACAGAGCGCGGTGCCCAGCGTAAATGCTTGCGCGTCCTCGAGGAGGGAATGTTCCAGTCGTGTATGGGGGTCGTTCATGCCGCGTCTCTGCCTGATTGGGGAAGGTTTGTCACGCGGCGCGCTATTGTCCGAAGTCCGCACCGGTCACAATGTGCTTTCGGGTTTGCGCCGCATCCCAAAACCGGCAAAGAAACGATACATGTTCGGGGCTGGATGCGTTAGCGTCGCACCAATTGGGGGAGGATCGCATGATCGAATTCATCGGCGGCATTGCGGCATTGTCGGCGGCGCAACTTGTGCTGGCGGACGGGTGCCGGACTGGATGATGCCGCTAGCGGGTATCCGGGTTCTCGACCTGACAAACGTTCTGGCTGGACCGTTCTGTTGCCATCAACTGGCGCATCTCGGGGCAGATGTGATCAAGGTCGAGGTGCCGGGCAGCGGCGATCTTGCGCGGCAACTGGGAGGCGATCATGATTTGAACGCCGCAGGCATGGGGGTTTCCTTTCTTGCCCAAAACAGCGGCAAGCGCTCGATCACGCTCAACCTCAAAAACGAGGCGGGGAAGGCGCTGCTGCGTAAGCTGGTCGCGACAGCGGATGTGCTGGTCGAGAATTTTCGCCCCGGTGTCATGGCGCGACTCGGTGTCGGGCCGGAGGTACTCTCGGACGTAAACCCTGAGCTTGTCTATTGCGCGATCTCGGGCTTCGGCGCGGACGGCCCCATGGCGGGCTTTCCAGCCTATGACCAGATCGTGCAAGGCGTCTCGGGTGTGATGAGCGTGACCGGCGAACCGGACGGGGCGCCGATGCGCGTCGGCTATCCCGTGGCGGACACCGTGGGCGGTTTGACGGCGGCGTTTGCTATCACGGCGGCGCTCGCCCGCCCGAAACCGGGGCGCGGGACGGTCATCGATGTCTCGATGTTGGAGGCGATGCTGTCGACCATGGGCTGGGTCGTCTCGAACCATCTGATTGCCGGATGGGCACCGCACCGGGCCGGCAACGAGAACATCGCCGCCAGCCCGTCAGGTGTGTTTCAGGCGCGGGATACACGTTTCAATATTGCGGCCAATAAACAGGAACAGTTTGAAGTGCTCGCTCGGCTGATTGACCGGCCCGAACTGGTACGTGATCCGCGATTTTCCGAACGGAAGGGGCGTATCGAGAACCGCGCCGCCTTGAAAACGGCCATCGAAGAAGCGCTCGTGACCCGCGATGCGGCAGACTGGGTCGCAGTGTTCATGGCGGCGGGTATTCCGGCGGGTGAGATCCTGACCTTGCCGCAGGCGCTCGCGCAGGATCAGGTGCGAGAGCGCGATTTGATCGCTACGTTCGATCCGCCCGACATGGGGCGGTCGGTGCGTGTGGTGCGACCCGGGTTCCGGCTTGATGGCGCACGCCCGGCAACGGACACGCCGCCGCCCGCTTTGGGGTCGCATACGGATGAAATCCTGCGCGAGATGGGATTGGACGATACGGAGATTGCAGCACTGCGAAAGGACGGCGCCCTATGAGCGACAGCAACGGCGATTGGTGGGCGACGGAGATCATCGACATGTCCCCCGGTGAAATCCGCTATCGGGGCTATCCGATCGAGGAACTGATCGGGCGTGTCGGGTTTGCCGAAATGGTGTGGTTGATGCTGCGCGGCTCGCTTCCCACGAAAAGCGAAGCAGCGTTGCTTGAGGTCGCTTTGATGTCGGCGGTGGATCACGGGCCGCAAGCGCCGTCGATTGCGATTGCCCGCATGGCGGCCACATGCGGGGTCGGTTTGCAGAGCGCTATGGCTTCCGGTCTCAATGTTCTTGGCGATGTGCATGGCGGTGCGGGTGAAGCGGCCGTCGGCCTGTACGAAGCTGTGGCGGCCCATGAAACGATGGAAGCCGGTGCCAAAACGGAACTGGACCGGTTCTTTGCCAGCGGGGAGCATTTTGTGCCGGGCTTCGGGCATCGTTTTCATCCCGTTGACCCGCGTGCGCCGCGACTTATCGAAGTGACTTCAGAGGCTGTTTCCGCAGGCTCCGTCACCGGCAAGTTCCTTGCGGCGGCCCAAGCGGTGGAGGCCGAGCTTCAGGCGCGCAAAGGCAAGTTGATCCCAATGAACATAGACGGGGCCACGGCGATTATATTCGCTGAATTGGGCTTCCCTGGCCCGTTGGCGCGCGGGTTGTTTTGCCTGTCGCGCTCAGTCGGATTATTGGCCCATGCCTGGGAACAAACGCAGCAAGGCGGGCGCAACAAGGGTCCGCTGCCACGCGATCAGCTTTGGCGCTATACAGGCCTTGAGCCCCGTAAAGTGCCCGGTGCGTGAAGCCCCAAAATCAACGGTGCCTGTTTGGCGCTCCGAGTGCTAACCATGCGCATTTTGCATCTACTGAACCGAGATCTGCTGTATTTCTAGGCAACACCTTCCCAGATTGCCAATCCGACGAGCAATGGTAAGGTTCAAACCAATGCGTGGGGGGACGGGTTTGACCTTGGGATGGGGACCCGGATGATCCCCCGTTGATAAAAAGAGTTCAACTGAGGAGATACGCTCTTGCTTACCCGTTCACTTTTGGCCGCTGCCGGTATCTTTGCGGCCACCATGGCCTCTGCGCAGACCAAGGTTCCTTTCGCGCTCGACTGGAAATTCGAGGGGCCCTCCGCGCCCTATTTCGCCGCCATCGACAATGGGCATTTCGAAGCGGAAGGCTTGGACGTCACGATCGAGGCGGGCTCCGGTTCGGTGCAGACCATCCCGAAAATCGCGACAGGCGCGTTCCCCATTGGCTTTGGAGATATCAACTCGGTCATCAAGTTTCTTGACCAGAATCCGGGCGCGCCTGTGACGGCGGTCATGATGGTCTATGACAAGCCGCCTTTCGCCATCGTTGGGCGCAAATCCCTCGGCGTGTCGGAACCGGCCGATCTGGAAGGCAAGATCCTCGGCGCACCGCCACCGGATGGAGCTTGGGCCCAGTGGCCTGTTTTTGTCGATGAGACCGGGATTGACGCAAGCACGGTTACGGTGGAACCGGTGGGTTTCCCCACCCGCGAGCCCATGTTGGCCGAAGGGAATGTGGCTGCCATCACCGGTTTTTCATTCTCATCCGTGGTGAACCTGAAACGGCTCGGTGTCGAAGCCGATGATATTTCCAATATCTTGATGGCCGATCACGGGCTGCAGCTCTATGGCAATGCGATCCTTGTCAACACGGACTGGGCCGCCGAAAACGGCGAGACGGTTGAGGCATTCCTGCGCGCGGTCGCCAAGGGATGGATGGATGTTGTTGCCGATCCCGCTGCCGGGATCGCCAGTCTGATCGAGCGCAACCCGGCCGCCGATCCAGCACTGGAACAGGAGCGTCTGCAAATGGCCATCGATCAGAACGTCCTGACCGATTATGTAAAGTCGAACGGCATGGGCGGCATCGATGCGGCGCGCATGGAAGCCGCCTTGGCGCAGCTTGGCCAGACATACGAGTTCCAGGGAACGCCGGACGCGTCGCTTTATTTCACGGATGCCTATCTGCCCGAGGGCGGCTTTAGCGTAAACTGATTGCGCCGCGCTATCGCGCGTCGCTCCGCTGGGGGCATTCTGCCCCCCAGACCCCCCGAAGGTATTTTTGGACAGAAGAAGAGAATGGGTGACGCGCTTATAGAAATCAAAGCCGTTCGACACGCCTATCAGACGGCAACCGGGCCGCTGCCTGTACTGGATGGGTTGGATATATCGGTACCCGAGGGGGGCTTTGTTGCCGTGGTCGGGCCTTCGGGCTGTGGGAAGTCGACGCTCACACGGTTGGTTGCGGGACTGATGAAACCCGATGAGGGCGAAGTTTGGTTGCATGGATCCCGGGTGACCTCGCCGCGCTCCACCGTCGGGATGGCGTTCCAGAACCCGGTTTTACTGGAATGGCGCACAATCCTGAAAAACGTCCTTTTGCCGCTTGAGATTGTGCCGACAAAACTGTCGAAAGCCGAGGCCGAAGCGCGCGCCCGGCGTCTCCTGGCGCTTGTTGGACTGACGGGGTTTGAGGACAAGCGACCGTCGGAGCTTTCGGGCGGCATGCGACAGCGGGCGTCGCTTTGTCGGGCGCTGATCCATCAGCCAGAGGTTCTTATTCTCGATGAGCCCTTCGGCGCGCTGGATGCGTTCACGCGGGAAGACCTTTGGCAGATCATGCATGACCTCAAGGCCGAAGAACCGTTCACGGCGGTGTTGATCACCCACGACCTGCGGGAGAGCATTTTCCTGGCCGATCAGGTTGTCGTTTTGTCGGGCCGTCCCGCGCGCACGCAGTTCGTGCTTGATGTTGGCTTTCCGGCTCCAAGTAAAATCGACCACCTTTATACACCGCAAGCGGCAGAGATGCTCAACACGCTACGTCGCCAGATCGAAATTGCCCAGGGTCGGGCGCCGGAGGCCAGCAATGCTGCGTAAGATCGCGGTGCCCCTTATTGCCTGCATCGTGTTCCTTCTCCTGTGGGAACTGTTGGTTTGGGCCAATGGCTGGCCGAACTATATCATGGCGTCGCCGTCGGATTTGCCAGCATCCTATATCCGCTTCTGGGACCTGTTCCTGGTAATGAGTTGGCAGACCTTGTGGCGTACCGTTCTGGGCTTGGTTATTGCGATTGTCGTCGGCGTTGCCATTGGCATGATCATGGGCTTTTCCCGCACCATGCGCGATGCGCTGTACCCGTTGCTTGTCGGGTTCAACGCGATCCCGAAAGCGACGGTGGTGCCGATTGTGGCGCTGATGTTTGTGGGCGCCCACGACTTCAACACGGTGCTTATCGCCTTTATGATCAGCTTCTTCCCGATTGCCGTTTCGGTGTCGATTGGCCTTTCCACCCTGGAGCCTGAATACCGCGATATTCTGCGCTCCCTCGGGGCGAGCCAAGCGACGATTTTTTGGAAGATCGCGTTGCCGAAGACCTTGCCCGAGTTTTTTGGGGCGTTGAAAGTGGCGGTTACGCTTGCCTTTATCGGCACCAATCTAATGGAGATTGTCAGCCCCCACGGGCGGGGCCTCGGCGCTTTGTTCGATAGTGGTAAGACCAACTCGGACTATCCGCTGATGTTCGCTGTTCTCATCGCTTTGGCGTTTTTGGGGATCGTTCTCTATTATGTTGTGGTGGCGTTGGAAAAGATTTTCGCCGGGTGGGCGGAACGACAGCCGGGTTAAAGCATCCGGCCTTTAACCTGAAACATCGCATAACACTTTTCGCGTTCGACCGAAGGGAGAGGCAGCGAACAAGTGGTGCAGGCTTAAGGCCGGATGCTCTAGGTATCAAGGATCGGGTTTCGCCTCTTGGTTTTGCGCCGCGAGCGCGGTCATGGCGCCGTACGTGGCGACGAGAAACGGGACGCTATAGGTCAGGAGTACCTTCCAAAGGACCAAGGGAGCGTCGCCGAAAAGCGCTTCTGGCTGGTTTATGAGGTTAAGTATGGTGCCCACGATAGCGCTTACCTTGAGGGATCGGATCAGAACGGGCTTGGGAATTCCGGCAATAGTTCTTTGCACAATGTCATGTCCTATTCGGGGTCGGGATAGCGGAGGGGGGCGAGCCCCGACTGGAACCAGGTGATAAAGCTCGCGATACTGAACACCGGAAGGCTGGTCGCTTTGCGAATATCGGCGGCATAGGGCACCATATTTGTGCATTCCAACACAATGGCGCCGAGGTCGGGATGAGCGTCTTTCATGGCGAGGGCGGCGCTCACATTGTCGGCGCGCGCCAAGGCCACGTCGAGAGTGTCTTCATTCCCGAGAATGGCGCGTGTGAATTCTGCGCCATTCTCCGTGGACCCGATGGGCGTATCAGCCGGGACGCCCGCCGCATCGAGATGTTCGGGCGTTAAGCTCGCGGCGCTGATTGTCAGGACACCGGTACGTTGGTCGGGGGGCAATGTGGCGTTGACTAAGGACACTTGCATCAGCGAGGACGTCGCTACTGGCACCGGTACTGCCCCTTGCAATTCGGCCTGCATCAAGGAAAGAAAACCGCAATTTGTGGTGATGCCGTCGACACCCTCTGCCACCAATTCGCGGGCAGCGTCGATGAAATGCGGCAGCAAACCTGGTGCTCCCTGACGGACAACGAGGTCCGGGGAGGCGCCGCGCACGATTTTGTAATGCACGGGGAATGGCCAAGTTGTGGCGTTCCCCATGTCGCCCGGAATACGCGGAAAACGCGCCTCTAGCATTAGAATGCCGACGCGCGCGCCGTAGATTGCCTTGCCGCCTGTCGCTCGCATGCCTGCCGCCTCCTTTAGGTGTAGTATTGACCGACGCGTCGTCGGTTTCCAAGATGCGAAGACTGCGAGGGAAAATGAGCGCCTTAGAACAGAAGATCACGGGGTTTGAAACCTGGCACCTCGCCCTGCCAGTGCGGTCAACCCGTGACCACGGGATCGGGCGCGTGAGTGGATCCTGCGAAATCGTTTTCCTCGCCTTGACCTTGGAGGATGGCACGGTCGGGTGGGGAGAAGCCTCCCCCTGGGCAGTCTTTACGGGCACGCCTGAAGCAAGTCGGACAGCTCTCGAACGTTACATCAAACCGCATGTCATCGGGCGACCGTTGCAGGACCGCGCCGCGATTCTAGAGATCGCAAGGCGCGCCGTGGCCCATTGCACGGAGGCCAAGGCGGCGCTTGAGACCGCCCTGCTCGACCTCACCGGGCGCCTGCTTGGTGTCCCGATATATGAGCTTCTTGGCGGGGCGGTAGGTAGTGGGCAAAACGCGGTTTCCTTGCCCCTTTCCGTGTCGCTCGCTAATCCAGATTGGAGTGCCGATATTGCGCTCCTCGACCGGCTGCGCGCGGACGGCGTGCGTTTGGTGAAACTTAAAACGGGCTTTAACGACCATGCTTTCGACGTGATGCGACTGGAAGCACTTGCAACGGCGTTCCCGGAGTTTGGCCTGCGCGTCGATTACAATCAGGGTCTCAGCATTCATGAAGCCCTGAGCCGCACGCGCGATGTCGCAAGCTTCAAACTGGACTTCATCGAGCAACCGGTCGCCGCCCCGCAGTATGATCTGATGGCGCAGCTTCGGCGGAGCATCGACGTGCCGCTCCTCGCCGACGAAAGCGTCTTTGGACCGGAGGATATGCTCCGCGCCGCACGCGAGAGTATTTGCGACGGTGTCTCGGTTAAGATCATGAAAGCCGGAGGCCTGTCGCGCGCGCAAGAAGTCGCACGCATGGCCGCCTGCCATGGCCTCATGGCCTATGGCGGGGATATGTTTGAGGCGGGGATCGCGCATCTCGCAGGCGCCCACATGATTGCGGCAACACCGGAAATTTCACTTGGGTGCGAGTTCTATCAGGCGAAATACTACCTTGAGGAGGACATTCTTGAGACGCCGATCGACTATAAAGATGGTCATATCCACGTCCCCGCCGAACCGGGTTTAGGCCGATCACCGGATCGCGCAAAGCTTGAGCATTATGCCGTGTGAAGACCCCGGTCGAGCGGGTATTGCCCCTGCCCTACGACCACGTTGGTCGAGCGATTGCTTTATTGAGTTTCCGAGCTCGCCTTTCTCTGCCAACTTGATGGGTATGACACCACTTTTGCCCAATTTCATCCTATGAACGATGACCCTTTGTCGCCGCGCCACATTGCCGTCATTGGCGCGGGCATCGTCGGCGTTTCAACAGCGCTTTGGCTGCAAAGGGACGGGCACGCGGTCACGTTGATCGACAGGTTGGCACCCGGCGAAGGGGCGAGTCACGGCAATGGCGGGGTTCTTGCAACCTGCGCGATGGTGCCGGTCACCGGTCCCGGCCTTTTGCGAAAAGCGCCGGGCATGTTGCTGGACCGAAACCAGCCTTTGTTTTTGAAATGGCGCTATTTGCCAAAACTGCTGCCGTGGCTGCGTAAATACTTGTCCCACGCAAATGAGGCCGATACACGCCGGATATCCCAAGCGATTGGCGGCGTTGTCGCCGATAGTCTCGAAGAGCATCAGGCTTTGGCGCGAGGTACACCGGCCGAACAATGGATCGTGCCGTCGGATTACCTTTATGTGTATCGCGACCGCGCCGCCTTTGAAGCGGATGCGCTCGCCTGGGACATTCGGAAGTCCCACGGTATCGCGTGGGATGAGTTGGAGGATGGGGATCTTCGTCAGTACGACAGTGTTTTCGCCGAGAACCAGCGGTTCGGTGTTCGGCTCGGTGGGCATGGGCGCATCTCCGACCCGGGAAAGTACGTCAAAGCCTTGGCCGCGCATGTTGAAAGCAAGGGTGGGAACATCCGGCGCGGCACCGTCACCGGCTTTGACCGTGACGGCGATGTGCTGACAGGCGTTCGAACAGGTGGTGAGACGATAGCTTGCGATGCGGCCGTTTTGGCGACCGGGGCGTGGTCCGGTCCACTGGCCCGCGCGCTTGGCCTGAAGGTGCCGTTGGAGAGCGAGCGCGGCTATCATCTGGAACTGTGGGAGCCATCGCTCATGCCGCGCGCGCCAGTAATGATCGCGTCCGGTAAATTCGTCGCGACACCGATGGAGGGGCGTCTGCGCCTTGCGGGGATCGTCGAGTTGGGCGGGCTTCACGCGCCGCTCTCACGCGCACCTTTTGAGCTGTTACGGTCTGCCGCGAAGGCCGCGATGCCAGGTTTAACGTGGAGTTCCGAAACGGAATGGATGGGCCATCGCCCGGCACCAGCGGATTCGATCCCCGTCTTGGGCGCGGTTCCTGGTCTCAGCGGTGCCTACACCGCGTTCGGACACCACCATATCGGACTGACTTCCGGCCCAAAAACCGGGCGCTTGCTGGCACAACTGATCTCCGGCCGCACGCCAAACCTTGACCTCGGGGCATATTCCCCGGCACGCTTCGCCACATAAAAACGACCAACAGGAAGATAGACATGAAAACACTTGCAACACTCCTGGCAACTGCCGCCGTTGCCACCACCGCCGCCGTGCCTGCGCTGGCGGAAACGTGGGATATGCCGCTGGCGTATTCCGCCACGAATTTCCACTCCGAGAACGCTGCAAAGTTCGGTGAGTGCGTCACCGCGGGGACCGACGGGGCCATCGAGATTGTCACGCATCCGTCGGGTTCGCTCTTTAAGGGGGCAGATATCAAGCGCGCCGTTCAGACCGGTCAAGTTAATATCGGTGAACGGCTGCTTTCCGGGCATCAGAACGAGAACGCGCTCTTTGGATATGATAGCGTGCCGTTCCTTGCGACATCCTTTGATGCGTCCGGCAAGCTCTACGAAGCTGCCAAGCCCAAGATCGAAGAGGTTCTTGCGGACCAGAACCTGACGCTGCTCTACGCTGTCCCATGGCCGCCGCAAGGTCTCTACTTCCGCGACGAGGTGACTTCGGTGGAAGAAATGGAAGGCATCAAGTTCCGCTCCTACAACAACGCGACATCGCGGCTTGCGGAATTGACCGGTATGCTGCCAGTGACGATCGAAGCCGCCGAGATCAGCCAAGCGTTCGCCACCGGTGTCGCGGATGCCATGATCTCATCGGGCGCCACGGGGTATGACCGGAAAGTCTGGGAATCGCTCGGTTACTTCTACGAGGTCGATGCTTGGTTGCCCCGCAATTATGTCATGGTGAACTCGGACGCGTGGAATGGTCTTGATGCCGATA
Source organism: Pseudomonadota bacterium (assembly GCA_039024895.1). Lineage (GTDB taxonomy): Bacteria > Pseudomonadota > Alphaproteobacteria > Rhodobacterales > Rhodobacteraceae > JAJDOD01. The sequence continues at coordinate 30,932 of JBCCPJ010000027.1, forward strand.
CGCAAGCTGTCTTTACCGACTGCGCAGCGACCGCAGAAGCTGACGGCCTCGCGGCCTCCATCGCCTACACCAACTTCACGCTGGATGGTCTTCGCGAGGGCGGCATGACCGTCGACAAAGCGTCTGACGCCATGGTGGAAGGCCTGAAGTCCGTGGGCGAAACGATGACGGCAGAGTGGCTCGACGCCGCCGGCGATGACGGCAGCGCTATCGTCGATGCCTTCAAAGCGTCGCAGTAAACACATCTGGGGGGCGCTGATACTTGCGCCCCCCGCTCTCACAAAGCCTTAGCTCACTTCGTCCTTAGACCTAGGAAAGGTGTCCCCGGAGATGCCGCAACAGGTGGCGAGGGACAGAGCTGTCCCCTTTTCGCTGAAGGTATGACCTATGCGCGCGCTTCGAAAACTCCTTGATGGCCTCTATCACCTTTCCACGATTGCCGCCGCGCTTTGCATGATCGCCATTCTTGGGCTGATCGTAGCGCAGATGCTGGCCCGTTGGACCGGCGAGGTCTTTCCGGGCGCGCCCGATTATGCGGGCTATGCGATGGCCTCGGCCTCGTTTCTCGCGTTTGCCGGTGCCCTTAACTCAGGCACCCATATCCGCGTCTCGCTCTTGCTGAATGCGCTTGGACCGTCGGGGCAGCGCTGGCTCAACATTTGGTGTTTCGGTATCGCAACCGCCGTTGGCTGGTACGTGGTCTATTACATCTACCGAATGCTCGGCTTCGCCATCAAATTCAACGACGTCAGCCAAGGTCAGGACGCCACGCCCATGTGGATCGCACAAAGTCCCATGTTCCTTGGGGCCGTGGTGCTTGCGATCGCGCTGACGGATAATCTGGTTTCGCTACTCTTCAGCGGAAACCACCGCATTGTGCGGGAGGCGAGCGCAGAATGAACGAACTATATATCATCATCGTTTTTCTGTTTGTTCTGTTCACGTTGCTGGGCACGGGCGTATGGGTTGGCTTGGCGCTTATGGGCGTGGCTATGTTTGCCCTGGAACTCTTTGCCAGTGGGCCAACCGGCGACCGTATGGCCACGACAATCTGGGCGGCGTCATCGAGCTGGACGCTCACGGCTTTGCCGATGTTCATCTGGATGGGGGAGATCCTCTATCGCACGCGGCTATCGGAAGACATGTTCCGAGGCCTTTCGCCCTGGATGGCCCGGCTGCCGGGCGGATTGGTGCACACCAATATCGTCGGTTGTACGGTCTTCGCAGCTGTCTCCGGCTCCTCTGCCGCCACGCTGACGACCGTGGGGAAGATGTCCATCCCGGAGCTCAAAAAGCGCAACTACCCGGAGCATCTTGTCATTGGTTCCCTTGCGGGTGCTGCCACCTTGGGGCTTATGATCCCACCGTCGCTGGTGCTGATTGTCTTCGGCGTGACGCTCAATCTGTCGATTACGAAACTGTTCTTCGCCGGGATACTGCCTGGCCTCGTTCTGGCGCTCATGTTCATGACCTATGTCGCAGCCTATGCGGCGATCTCGAAGAATTGGGCTCCTATAGCTGACCCGATGATGAGCCTCGCGGAGAAGATTAAAAACTCACGGTTTCTGATCCCCGTCTTCATCCTGATTTTCGTGGTGATCGGATCCATGTATGGCGGCTATGCGACGGCGACGGAAGCGGCGGCCTTCGGTGTGATCGGCGCACTTGTCCTCGCGCTTGGACAGGGGTCGCTCAACTGGAAGAGCTTTTCCGAAAGCCTGATCGGGGCGACAAAAACCTCCGCCATGATCGCGCTTATTCTCGCGGGCGCGGCCTTTCTGTCGCTTGCCATGGGCTTCACTGGCCTGCCCCGCGCCCTGGCGGACGGCATCGCCACACTGGAATTGAGCCGGTTTGAACTGCTGATGGTGCTCTTGGTGTTTTACATCATCCTCGGCATGTTCCTCGACGGTATATCTTCCGTCGTCCTGACCATGGCGGTTGTCGAGCCAATGGTGCGCGAGGCAGGCATCGATATGATTTGGTTCGGCATCTTTGTCGTCGTCGTCGTTGAGATGGCGCAGATCACGCCGCCCATCGGGTTCAACCTCTTCGTCCTTCAAGGGATGACGCAGCATGAAATGGGCTACATCGCCAAGGCGGCGTTGCCGATGTTCCTCATTATGGTGGTGATGGTCTTTGTGCTAATCGCCTTCCCAGAGCTTGCGACATGGCTGCCCGATAACATCAGGCAAGGGCCGGGGTGAGGCAGAGGCGGAGAAAGCGACGTCGGCGTGGTCGATGGACTGATCCGTTTGTTCGCGTTTGTGGGGCGCTTCGGGCGTTGGAGCCTGATTGCTGGCCTCGTGGCAGGCGTAACCTTGCCGGAGCTTGCCCTCGTTCTGAAAGCCATGCTGCCGCAGATGATATTCCTCCTTCTTTTGGTCAGCGCCTTTCGGATCGGGCCGCGCGCGACGCTTGGCGAGCGCCGCGATGTTGCCGCCAGTGGGTTGCGCGTTCTGATTTATCAGCTTGCGGCACCTTTGTTGGTGCTTGTCGTCCTCTTGACGCTTGGCCTTGCCGATACGGCGGTCGGGATTGCGATCGTTCTGACCCTGGCGGCACCGTCAATATCGGGCGCGCCCAACTTTGCCATTATGATGGGATGCGATCCGTCTAGAGCTATGCGCCTGTTGATCCTTGGTACCGCCGTCTTCCCCCTAACGGTGATCCCGGTGTTGCTCGCCCTGCCCGCGGTGAGCGCTCTTTCTGAGGTCGTTGACAGCGCCATCAAGCTATTTGCCGTGATCGCGGTCGCCGTTGCGGGCGGTTTTATCCTGCGGCGCGGCACTCCCCTCACCACGGAAAAAGCGCAGGCATTGGATGGAGTTGCGGCGCTCCTGCTTGGCGTATTGGTCATCGGGCTCATGTCAGCCCTGGGACCGGCGCTGAAGGAGGATCCGCTCCGGCTTTTCGGATGGCTTGCCTTCGCATTGGGCCTGAACTTCGGATTACAGGTTCTGGCATACCGTGCCGACCCTGTCCGGGATGTCGGGGTCGCGATTGTTGCGGGCAATCGAAATATTGCCCTCTTCCTCGTGGCGCTGCCGCCCAGCTTGATTGACGATTTGCTGCTTTTTATCGGGTGTTATCAGATCCCGATGTACCTGACGCCACTCGTAATGCGCCGAGTTATGCGCTCAGCTGCGTAGCCAGTCCGGCGTGTGGACAGGCTTTTTGCGACCGAACAACACGGAAAATACAAATCGCACTGGATTTATCTCAGCCATTCCGATGCCCCCCAAGCATTGTGTCCCCGTCCTTGTGTAAGCGATCTTATGCTCAAATCATACAGAATTTTCCAAGAAGTGCTGGAGGAAGCGCCCCATACATGCGCGAAAGCCAGCCTCAAAGTCGCCATTTCCGGGGTGAAAGACGCTCTCGAAAGAGATCACGCCAGCGTAGCCATCTTCCCGCAACGCATCTGCCAGTGGCTGGAATTGATCGGCGAGCTGCCCTTCCCCCATTTGGGTCACGGTGAGTGTCGCGCGAGGCGTGTCGACAATCACGTCCTTGATATGGATGTGACCGAGGTAGCCATCCCTCACCTCGGCATAACCGTCCGGATAGGCGCGTTCATGGCACCAACAGTTGTTCGCTGGGTCCCACAGGACCTTCAGCACATCTTTCGCGTCCAGATCATCAATCAGGCGGCGCGCGGTGGCGTTTGAATTGACCATGGTGCCATTCCCGGTTTCGACGGCCAATGTCACCCCGGCAGTGCGCGCCACGACCACGGCGGGGGCGATCAAATCAAGGGTCTTATCCCACGCGCCGTGGGCCACGTTCCATCTTTCGGCGCCACCATAGCCCCAGAGGATTTGTTCCTTCTTGTTGGTCATGATCCGGACGAGCGGGGAACCCACGATATGAGCCATGTCAATCACCCGCTTGAGCGCATCCATGTGGCGGGTATGCGTCTCATCACCAGCGATGTTTGCGCTGGTGAGGCCGGCGAAGATATGACGGCTGAGACAGGACACATGCTTGCCGCGATCACGGAGCAGCGTGTCGATCTCCCGGATTTCGGCGGCGGTGTGGTCGCCCACCTCCTTTTCGCCGACAAACTGAAGCTCGGCGTAGTCGAGCGCATATTCATCCATCACATCGACCGCATGCGCCAGATCGCGGCTGATACCGTCGCAAATCACCCCGAGTTTCATATGCTCGACTTGCCTCCCAATTTCTTGCCGGTCAGGTCGGTTTTGCCGCCGCTCGATGAAGTTCTGCGCCAATGATGTCCTCAATCACGCGGGTGCAGACCCAATTATCGCCGTCTGGATACTTTGTTTTGCCCGCGTGAAAGACCTGCATCGCGGCGGCGGCGGTGTGAAGCGGCACGCCCAACTCCTCACCCAGCCCCATGGAGATGGTGAGGTCCTTGTGCATGGTGTTGATATGGCTGCCCGTGCCTTGAAACTGGCGGTCGATGATCTTTTCAAGCGCATTGTTCACGACGCCGCATCCCGCAGAGGATGTGGAAAACACATCGAGAATGACCTGCCCCGGCACACCGGCCTTCGCTGCAAGCGCCGCCGCTTCGAAGGTGGCCGAGAATTGCGCGCCGATCAGCGATTGCAGGCAGGCTTTCACCGTTTGCCCGTCCCCCGGCTCGGTTCCCACGCGATGAATATCTGCCGAAACGGCTTCCATGACAGGGGCGAAGCGATCCAGAACGGCGTCGGGCGCGGCGGCCATCATCGTGAGTGTGCCGCTTTGTGCGCCGGGATACCCGCCTGAAACCGGCGTATCGATCATATGGATGCCCAGTTGCGCCAAATGCGCGCCGATTTCGCGCGCTTCATGGGGCTTGATCGTGGCGGACAGAATGACAGCGGCACCCGGTGCGAGGGTCGATGTCAGCCCATCCTCGCCGAATAGAACGTCCGAAACCTCGGTTCCCTTCATCACCATGATGAACACGGCATCGGTGCTTTCGCCGACGTCGGCTGGCGTGGTGGCGAGGCGTCCACCCATGGCCTCAAACGCCGCCATTCTTTCCGGCAAAAGGTCGAGACCCGCCACCTCAAAACCATGCGCCAACAGATTTTTTGCAAGCCCGGAGCCCATATCGCCGAGACCGATCACACCCGTTTTCATGGGCATCCTCCCCTTTTTTGCGCCTTAGGCGCATCAAGCAGGGATTTCGCGCACCAAATGGCGCCCGGGCGGGTCCGGTAGACACCCCGCAGCCCGGCTTACGCACAATAAGCGTCGCAGACGACAAGGGTGCTGTAAAGATGTCAGTGGCGCGCGTTCACCCGGCGATCTCTTGCAGGTCCCGACGGCGTCCAAGCACAGCTTCGCGCGCTTCCCATCTGTACCGCGTATCCTCGACAACCGGTGCAAAGAAAAGCTCCCCGCCCGTCCGCCAGGGATCAAGAACGATGCCGTTGGCGAACCCATCCCCCTTTGCGCTGATGATCGCGGTGGAATGGTCGATCCGAACACCGCGCCCTTCCGCTATAGCGCGGTTCATCTCCAGCGTTTCAAAACCCTCAGCATCGAGACGCCGCTCGATATCTTCGGCCCAGTGCCAGCAGAGGCCGCGCGGTTTCAGGCCAAGATTGACCTTCGTGTTGTGGATCAATGGCGGGTCGGTGATTTGGTAGCGGATCGCAAGGGAACGCGTTTCCGAGAACGCGACACGTGCCGCACGATCCGCTTCTTCGGGCATTATGTCCGGCCGCAATGCGAGGATCATCGACTGAAGCCGCTCGATCTCACTATCGGGCGCAAGGGCGCGCTTTTCCGGTGCTGCTCCGCAAGCTGTGAGGGGCATTGCAGCCATCCCAAGCACAAAGTTTCTCCGTGTGATCACCTGACTTTTCCCATCTGCTCGCTTTGATGTCGTTTTTCTGTTCGTCAGCTTACGGATCTTTTTTGCAGGAGTTAACCGCCTTCTCCCACAAGTGACCAGGCTGTGACGACACCACAAAAAAACGCCCGCTCATAGAACGGGCGCTTAGTTTCGGAACGAGGGACAGTGATTAAAGCCGGGTGTTCCGAACCCGACCCATATTTGTGAAATGGGAGTGACACGTCGATATCAAAGAGGTTTTCGCAAAAAAGTGAACAAAACCTTAATACCCACGACGCCCCCTAAGGGATGGCATTAATCGAAGATATCGAACAGGTCTTCCGCCGCATCGAACATTTCTTCCATAAAGCGACGCTTGAAACCCTTTGATTTCTTTTTCTTTTTACGCTTACGAAGATCTTGGTTCGTCGGTTTGCCTCGGGTGGGCATTCCTTTGACCGGGCGAAACGCATCGCTGTCTCGGCGAAACATCTTCATCTCATGCAAAGGGGCGCCGCAGTTGGAACAGGCCAATTCATGACGCTCATCCCCGCGCAGCGTCAGGGCAGCACGGGTCCCACAATAACAGCAAGTGGCGATTTTCGGCGTCATGATGTCTCCTGTCTCGCTACTGCATATAGGGAGACAGCGGCCGCATTTGAAACGTTTAGCGATCCAAATGCGCCAGCAGAGGGAATTCGAGCCAGTCTGTCGCAGGTATCGCGGGTCTTTTCCCGAAGCCCCGGACCTTCCGCGCCAAGGACAAGGGCAACGCGATTGCCAGCAGTTGTCAGAGAGATCTCCAACGACACATCCGCCTGTCCATCCAGTCCAATGACTTGAAACCCGCGTTTCTTCATTTCTTCAATTGTTTGAGAGAGGTTCTTCACACGAATATACGGCTGTCGCTCCAAAGCACCAGACGCTGTTTTGGCGAGCGCGCCAGTTTCCGGGGCCGAATGGCGCGCAGGCGCGATGACAGCGGAGGCGCCAAAAACCTCAGCGGAGCGGAGAATGGCCCCCACGTTATGGGGATCGGTCACCCTGTCGAGCAGCAAAACCAAGGAAGGGCCCGTTTCTGGTACGACTTGCTCAAGCCCACCCCAGGCAAGCGGACGCACCTCAAGTGCGGCCCCCTGGTGAACGGAACCCGGATCCAGAGGTGCCGGAAACTTGCGCGCGTCGGCCTGTTCCACGGGAATGTCGCAGGTCGCCAGAACATCGCTCAACCGATCGGCCGCGTTCTTAGTCAGGATCAGCCGCAATTTGCGGCGCGCCGGATTGGCGAGCGCGTCCCGAACCGCATGCAACCCAAAAAGCCAAACAGACGCATTCTCGGCGCGTTCCTTTTCGACCACCCAGGCCGGTTTACGGGCCATGGATCACGCCGCTTCTACGGCGCGTACAACATCACCGACGACCTGGGTCAGAAGTCCTTCATCGTCGCATTCTGCCATGACGCGGATCAGGGGTTCCGTGCCGGATTTGCGGATAAGCAAGCGGCCTGACCCGTTCAGTCGGGCTTCGGCATCAGCGATCGCCTCTTTCACGACGGAGGTATCCAAGGGGGTCTGGCCCACATCGAAGCGCACATTCTGCAAAAGCTGGGGAACTGGATCAAAAACCCGGCGCAATTCACGGGCTGTGCGACCGGTGCGCTTCATCTCGGCGAGGAACTGAAGCCCCGCCAAAAGGCCATCGCCGGTTGTGGCGTAATCGGTCATCACAATATGGCCCGATTGCTCCCCCCCCAAATTGTAGCCGCCCGCGCGCATCGCCTCGACCACGTATCGATCACCCACGGCGGTTCGGCGCAAACTGATGCCTTTTGCCGAGAGAAACTTCTCCAGCCCAAGGTTGGACATCACGGTCGCCACGAGGGCGTTGCCGCGCAACATCTGCTCCTCCGCCCAACGCGCGGCAAACAGGCCCATGATTTGATCGCCGTCAGCCACGTTGCCGTCCTGGTCCAGGATCATGATCCGATCCGCATCCCCGTCGAGGCAAAGTCCCACATCCGCGCTGGTTTCGCGCACGCGTTTCGATGCAAGGTCCGTCGCCGTTGACCCGCAACCCAGGTTAATATTGGTGCCATCGGGGCTTACCCCCACCTCCACCACTTCTGCGCCGAGTTCCCAAAGCACTTGTGGGGCCGCGCGATAGGCGGCGCCATTGGCGCAGTCGACAACGACCTTCAACCCGTCAAGCTTCAGCGTGCCGAGGGTCGACTTTACCCGTTCCACATAGCGGAAAAGGCCATCATCGATCCGCTTTGCGCGACCGATATTCCCAGCTTCGGCGAGCGCAATTTCCCCCTGCATGATACGCTCAATTTCGGCTTCCGCTTCGTCGGAGAGCTTAAACCCGTCCGGACCAAAGAACTTAATGCCGTTATCTTGATGCGCATTGTGGCTCGCGGAAATCATCACGCCCACATCGGCGCGCATGGATGTAACCATCTGGCCAACCGCCGGCGTTGGCACCGGGCCGAGCAAGAGCACATTCATCCCGGTGGAAGTGAAACCGGCCGTTAGAGCATTCTCGAACATATAGCCCGAAAGGCGGGTGTCTTTGCCGATCACCACACGGTGCGCCGCCGATTTGTCTTTGCGAAAGTAGCGCCCCGCCGCTGCGCCGAGGCGCATCACGATCTCCGGCGTCATAGGCGGGATATTGGCGCGCCCCCTGACACCGTCCGTTCCGAAAAGAGTTCTTGCCATAACTGCTGCCCCTGTTTTTCGGCAGACTATAGCAGGGCTAGGGTAACCAATCCATTGCCGTTCACGGTTTGCGTCAGGTGTTTCAAACGGCTCTAGCGGGACGCCACGCGCGATGGTTCGCGGTAGAAGTGGTGGTAGCCGATGGTCGTGGTTCGCGGGAACACTTTGCTCCAGCGCGGTTTCACCGATTTCGTGTGGTAGTGGGTGGCGCCTTTGGTCAAGCGTCGCTCCATGCCGCCCAGCATAAGGCGCGCCACCTTGCCTACGCGCTCATAGGCGCGATCGTCGGTCATGGTCTCGGGCCGTCCATCGCAGGTGTAGGTGAACTGGCAGCGGTATCGTTCGCCCGTCCCTTGATTGACGACTTTGCACACCGTCTCCGGATAGCGCGCATCGTCGACCCGGTTGAGGATGACTTCTGCAACACCGAACATGCCTTTGACTGTTTCACCACGCGCTTCAAAATAAAGCGCTTCCGTCAAACAGCTCCATTGAGGACCGCCCTTCTTGGCGGCCAAAGCGTCCAGTGCTTTGCGGTTGTAAAGGCCGCCGGCAACGCCTTTTGGCGGATCGATAAGACGCTTCATGGAAGACCGGTTCATGCGGCGCATGGCCTCGCTCTCCGCCCGAAATACCGATTGCATTCGCGAGCCGAGCTCCGCCGCCGGGTTCGTCGATGTCGTTACCGCCACGTCTGCCTGCGCCACGCTGCTCATTAATATTGCAAACAACGCGAACGTGAGTGACCCCAAAATAGGCCGCATGTGTTTCGCCCCCTTCGGCGTAATCTCAAAGCCGAAAAGAACGGCTAATACCGCCGTCGGATACAAGTCACACGGCGGGAAGACCAGAGTTCGAAATGTGATAATTCCTTCGCCTTAGGCAACATTCTCGGCAGTTTTTTGCCGAGACTTGCTCGTTCCTACCAACGGTGGAGAAATTCGTCAGCGATGCGGGTTGCGCGCCTTGATGGCAATCTGCGCTGCCGCAAGACGGGCCACAGGCACACGGAAGGGCGAACAGCTTACGTAGTGAAATCCTGCTTCGCGGCAGAAAGCAATGGAATCCGCATCGCCCCCATGTTCGCCACAGATGGAAAGCGTCACGTCGGGCCGCGCTGCACGTCCGCGTTCTGCCCCAAGCTTCAGGAGCTCACCGACACCGTCTATATCGAGCCGGTGGAACGGATCTTCCGCATAGACCCCCTGATGCACGTAATCTGTCATGAACCGACCCGCATCATCCCGGCTCAAGCCGTAGGTCATCTGGGTCAGGTCGTTCGTCCCAACGCTTAGAAAAGAGGCATGATCGGCGATATCACCGGCGCGCAACGCTGCGCGCGGTGTCTCCACCATCACACCGAGCTTGTAGCTGAAGTCCACGCCGGTCTTTGTACGGATTTCGGCGGCAACAGCTTCGATCTTCCCCTGCACGAGTTCGACTTCGCGGCGGGCAGAGACCAACGGTATCATAATCTCTGGCGTTACGTGGTTATCTTCGCCGATCGCCTGGACCGTCGCCATGAAAATGGCACGCGCTTGCGCGTCATAGATCTCCGGCAGCGTGACACCAAGGCGAACACCCCGCAACCCGAGCATTGGATTGAACTCCGCCAAAGCATCGATGCGCCGCTCCACTTGGGAAAGCGGCAAACCCATCGCATCGGATAGCTCGCGCATCCCCTCCCGGGTGTGCGGTAGAAACTCGTGGAGCGGTGGATCGAACAGCCGGATACAGACCGGCTTGCCATCGAGCAGCTTAAACAGGCGCGTAAAGTCCGACAATTGCATCGGCACCAGCCGTTCCAGTGCCGCTGCCCTGCCCTTTGGAGTTTCTGCGAAGATCATTTCCCGCATCACGGTCAATCGATCTTCTTCGAAGAACATGTGCTCCGTGCGGCAGAGCCCAATGCCTTCGGCTGCGAAGGTGAGTGCGACCTGCGCCTCCTCCACCGTGTCGGCATTGGCGCGCACACCGATGTCGCGCGCCTCATCGGCCCAACTCAGGAGTGTTTGAAACATGTCGTCGAGGGACGGCTCCAAAAGGTCCACCGACCCGGCCAGCACAGTGCCGGTCGTGCCGTCGATAGTGACGATGTCATCTTCGGTAAACTCACGCCCGTCGGGAACAGTGATCGTGCGTTTCCGCCGGTTATAGTGTATTTCCGATGCGCCGACGATACCAGGCAACCCAAGACCGCGCGCCACCATAGCGGCGTGGCTCGTCATGCCGCCGCGTATAGTGAGGACACCGAG
>JBCCPJ010000028.1:0-40153 GCA_039024895.1 Pseudomonadota bacterium
AAGTTGCCTCGAAGACGAACGACGTCGCTGGTGACGGCACCACGACGGCAACCGTTCTGGCCCAAGCCATCGTTAAAGAGGGCATGAAGTCCGTTGCCGCTGGCATGAACCCAATGGACCTCAAGCGCGGCATCGACCTCGCAGTGTCCAACGTGGTTGAGGCCATCAAAGCGGCATCGCGCGATGTGAAAGACTCGGCAGAGGTCGCGCAGGTCGGCACCATCTCCGCCAACGGCGAAGCTGAAATCGGCAACCAGATTGCCGACGCGATGCAAAAAGTTGGCAATGACGGCGTCATCACCGTTGAAGAAAACAAGGGTCTTGAGACCGAAACCGAAGTCGTCGAAGGCATGCAGTTCGACCGCGGTTATCTGTCGCCTTACTTCGTGACCAACCCGGACAAAATGACGACCGAGCTGGAAGACGCGATGATCCTGCTGCACGAGAAGAAGCTCTCGTCGCTGCAGCCGATGGTGCCGCTCCTCGAGTCGGTCATCCAGTCGCAAAAGCCGCTCATCATCGTTGCCGAAGACGTTGAAGGCGAAGCTCTTGCAACGCTCGTGGTCAACAAGCTGCGCGGCGGTCTGAAAATCGCCGCTGTCAAGGCACCGGGCTTCGGCGACCGCCGCAAAGCTATGCTGCAGGACATCGCGATCCTCACCGGTGGCCAGGTGATCTCCGAAGATCTCGGCATGAAGCTCGAAAGCGTGACCATGGACATGCTCGGCACCGCCAAGCGCGTTTCGATCACGAAGGACGAAACCACCATCGTTGATGGCGCTGGCGAGAAGGCAGAGATTGAAGCACGCGTGGCTCAAATCCGCGGCCAGATCGAAGAAACGTCGAGCGACTACGACCGCGAGAAGCTTCAGGAACGTGTGGCCAAGCTGGCGGGCGGCGTCGCCGTCATACGCGTCGGCGGCATGACCGAAGTCGAAGTGAAAGAGCGTAAGGACCGTGTGGACGACGCGCTGAACGCAACCCGCGCTGCCGTTCAGGAAGGCATCGTCGTTGGCGGCGGTGTGTCGCTTGTGCAAGCCGCTAAGGGTCTCGACAGCGTCAAAGGCGAGAACAGCGACCAGGAAGCCGGCATCGCCATCGTGCGCCGCGCCTTGGAATCACCGCTTCGCCAGATCGCGGAGAACTCGGGCGTCGACGGCGCCGTGGTTTCTGGCAAAGTGCGCGAAAGCAACGATACTTCCTATGGCTTCAACGCTCAGACCGAAGAATACGGCGACCTCTTCGCCTTTGGTGTGATTGATCCGGCCAAGGTTGTGCGGACTGCTCTCGAAGACGCAGCGTCCATCGCGGGCCTTCTCATCACAACCGAAGCCATGGTTGCTGACAAGCCTGCCAAGGAAGGCGCAGCCCCCGGCGGCGGCATGCCCGACATGGGCGGCATGGGCGGCATGATGTAAGACCGTTTGTGCCCGATTGCGGGCGCGACGGCGAACGCCAAAGCAAAAAGGAAAGGGCGTCCCACTGGGGCGCCTTTTTCATTGCTATTTGCTCCATACAATTTACGGTTGAAGTGTTAGCTTGGCTTGACATGTTTAGGCTGAATTAGGCATTCTTTTTCTTCGAATATTTAAATGCGCAACAAACTGTAATTATTGGAGAATATTATGAAAGTTAAAGTAAGTATCGTGGGGTTTTATTTTGAAATTGACGTCGATCTCAAGGAAGGGGCGACGATCTCTGATGCAATGGATGCCGCCTCCGTTGCCTCACTCGGCACCAATGCTGAAATGGTCTTTAGCGCAGACGCTTACGGGTTTCTTTCAATGGTAACCGTGCTGCATAAAGAGCGCGCCAAATCACGGAACTCCAAGCGGACCTACGATAAGGGGACGTATTCGTTTACGGATGATGCAGCGCGGGGGAACCCTGCTCTTATATGGCAATACTACATATTTTCGAAAGACGATCAGCGCCAGGAAGAGCGGGGCAGTGAAATTCCGTTTCGCAAAAGTAAGACAGCATTGCAGGAAGGCGATCAGGTGATTTGGCGTCTGGTCGGTATATGCACAGGCCCGACGACACAACAATCCAGTAAGGAATATCTGCGTTCGCTTAGCTCATAAGAGTGTGTTCCGGTCCCATCATCTTGGGACCGGAAAACCATCAATGCACCTCAACCGGCGAAAAATCGTTCTGCCGCGCGAGTGCAAAGGCGAGCGTTCTATCCTTCACGAGTGCAAGACAAAGCCCATCGGACGAGTGGACACCGTATATATGCTCGCGGCCTTCGGCCTGTTCTTGCATTTCGTCGGGCAGGTCAGCCACCGTAACGGGCCGGATATAGACCATGCGTTGGCTGGCATCGCGTTTGAAGTCGTACTTCGTATTCATTGCCTTACCCCTTCTTTATTTCGATCGATTGCACGATGCGCTCCGGTTCAGCGCGACGCAGCTCGATATGAAGCAACCCGTTGGACAAAGCGGCGCCCGATACTTCCACGCCGTCCGCAAGCAAAAAGGTACGCTGAAACTGGCGCGCGGCAATGCCGCGATGCAGAAAAACGCGCTCATCGCTGTCATCGACCTGTTTGCCGCGCACGACCAGTTGGCGATCCTCGATTGTCAGCGACAGATCATCTTCGGCAAAACCAGCCACCGCGAGCGTAATGCGAAACGCGTGCTCGTCGACTTGCTCTATATTGTAAGGAGGGTAACCATTTTCTGACTTGGCCGTACGCTCGACAAGCCGTTCCAATTGGTCAAAGCCCAGCAGGAAAGGGTGGGTGCCCAATGTCAATTTGCTCATGTCCGTCCTTTTCCTTCAAGCGACGAAATATGGGTCCCCGAAAGCAACCCTTTGATAACGATATGGGAAGAAAACAGCGCTCTACAAGAGGAATAGCGCTTTGCGCCATGCGGGTTTCCTCTTAAATTAGTGGTAATTCTCAGGCGTTGGGCACGATGACGAGCGCACCTAAACAAATGGAAGCGGAGGAAGTCCTCCGTATCAAACTGGAAGCGCTGCGGAGCGAGCACCGGGACCTGGACGCGGCAATCCAGGCGCTTGAGGAGAAGGGGACTGACCCGTTTGCCGTACGGCGTCTGAAAAAACAGAAGCTGTCCCTCAAAGATCGGATCGCCCTGCTCGAAGACCGCCTGACCCCTGATATCATCGCTTGAGGCCCTGCGACCTGACCGGTAACTAGGACGGGTGAAGCTGGAGGGTGACATGGCGCCAAAAGTCGGAATTATCATGGGCAGCCAGTCCGACTGGCCCACGATGACGCCCGCGGCTGAGATACTCGACACACTTGAAGTGTCTTATGAGACGCGGATTGTTTCGGCGCACCGGACCCCCGACCGTCTTTGGGACTACGGCAAAACAGCCGTCGACCGGGGTCTTCAGGTGATTATCGCAGGCGCGGGTGGTGCGGCGCATCTTCCCGGCATGATGGCTTCCAAGACGCGGGTGCCTGTGATCGGCGTGCCGGTGGAGACGCGCGCGTTGAAGGGTGTCGACAGCTTGTACTCCATCCTTCAGATGCCCCGCGGATTTCCTGTAGCGACCATGGCAATCGGGGCAAGTGGCGCAATGAATGCGGGGTTGCTGGCGGCGCAAATGCTCGCGACGACTGATCCCGAACTGGCCGCGCGTGTTGACCAATGGCGCGCTGATCTCTCGGCCTCGATCCCCGAAGAGCCAAGCGATGCATGATCCGTTACGTCCCGGGCAGACAATCGGCATCCTCGGCGGCGGTCAGTTGGGGCGCATGCTGGCGATGGCAGCAGCTCGGCTCGGGCTTCACACACATATCTACGAACCGGGTCCCGCCCCCGCCGCTGAAGTCGCAGGAACAACGACGCGAGCCGCTTACGACGACACTGCCGCGCTCGAAGCCTTCGCCCGGTCGGTCGATGTGGTCACGTACGAGTTCGAAAACGTACCCGCCGACGCGCTGGACCGTATCGAAGCACTGGTGCCCTTTCGCCCTAACCGCAAAGCGCTGGCCGTCAGTCAGGACAGGCTGACGGAGAAGACCTTTCTCCAAGACATCGGACTTGAGGTGGCGCCAATTGCGCCCGTTGATGCCACTGCCCCGGACGCCGCCGCCCGCTTGGCGCAGGCGCTGGCCGAAACCGGCATGCCGGCCATCCTGAAAACCCGCCGCTTCGGCTATGATGGCAAGGGCCAGGCGAGGATTTCAGAGGCGCATCACGCCCAGACCGCCCTTGATATCATCGCTGGACAAGATGCGATCCTTGAAGGGTTCGTCACGTTCGAACGGGAAATTAGCGTGATCGCGGCGCGCGGGCTGGACGGTCGGATTGCCTGCTTCGAGCCCGGTGAGAACGTCCATAAGGATGGCATTCTTCACACGACCACAGTACCCGCCAAGATCGATCGCGCGACCCGCGACCGCGCTTTTGGGATTGCGGGCACCATCCTTGCAGCGCTCGACTATGTGGGCGTCCTCGGCGTCGAGTTGTTTGTCACCGCGCAGGGTCTGATTGTGAACGAGATTGCGCCCCGTGTGCACAACTCGGGCCATTGGACCGAAACGGGGGCCGTGATCGACCAATTTGAACAGCATATTCGCGCGATCAGCGGCTGGCCTTTGGTTGACCCCGTGCGCCATTCGGATGTGGTGATGACCAACCTCATCGGCGATGATGTCGGTCAGGTCCCGGAGATTGTCACAGAAACCGGCGCGCGCCTTCACCTCTACGGTAAAGCAGAAACACGCCCGGGCCGCAAAATGGGCCATGTGACCCGCGTGACAGGACCGGCTTCGGACCGATGAGCCCTCGGCTCGCCGTACGCGGCCTCCTTTTGCTCGATAAACGGCTTTTGATGGTGAACGCCTGGCCTGGAGGCAAAAGTGACCTCCTATGCGCGCCGGGCGGTGGTGTCGAAATCCACGCGTCGCTTGAAGATAACCTGAAACGTGAAATGCACGAAGAAACCGGGCTGACCGTTGCCGTGGGTGAGGTAGCGCTGGTGAATGAATTTCACGATCCAGATCGCCCCTTTCATCAGGTGGATGTGTATTTTCGCTGCACGCTTCTTTCGGGTGACCCGACAGGTGATTGGACAGATCCCGAAGGTGTCGTTACCGAGCGCCTTTGGTTGACGCGCGACGAACTGGCAAGGCACCGGTTCAAACCGGACAGCCTTCCCGATGTTGCTTGGGGCAGCGATGCGCCCGCGTTTTATGATCCTTTGGAGCCGATCCTGCGCTGACCGAGGACCCCTAAGGCAACACCGCCAAGAATAACGGCGCTGGCAAGAAGCAAACGCAAGGTGACGGGTTCGGAGAGAAGTATTACACCCCCCGCGACCGCAATCACCGGCACAGTCAGTTGAGCGAGGGCCGCAATGCTGGCATCGAGACGCGGCAGGATGGAATACCAAAGGGCGTAGCCAAGGCCCGACGTCACCGCCCCAGACAAGACAGCGAGCAGCGCACCCGATACGGTGATTCCGTCGGCCCAAACCAGCCAAACCAGAAGGGCGACCGGTGCGGCGCAGATGAAGTTGGCAGCGGTTTCTTCAAGGGGATCGGCGGCCCGTCGACCGACGAGGGAGTAAATGCCCCAACCGAAGCCCGCGAGTGCCATCAGGAAAGCGGCGGCTGGATCGGGTGCCGTGGCCGCGCTCGGCGAGACCAGCCAGGCGAGGCCCAAAAGCGCAACGACGGCACCGATCCAACGCGCGCGCCCGGGTCGGTCCCCTGACAGAAGCGCGCCGGTGAACATCGTCAACTGGACCATCCCAAACAGGATCAAAGCCCCGATCCCGGCATCAAGCGCCACATAGGCGAAGGAGAAACCAAGGATGTAAACGCATAACGATCCGGCGCCGATCACGCGCGCGTCACCGCCAATCTTCGGAAACCCACGCCGAATGGTCACGAGAAGGACAAGGCACACAGCACCAGACGCGACCCGAAGCGCTGCAAAGGCAGCGGGGCCCGTGCCGCCATCGATCAACGCGGCCCGGTTCAATAGGGAATTGGCCGCAAAAGCCACCATTGTCAGGGTTGTCAAAGCGATGAGGCGGGCCACATGCGTCCTTACTGGGTCGTTCCTATGAGACTGTCGTGGTGTTAGCGTCTTTGCCATGGTTGTCGAAGTCAAAACCTTGAGACCATTGGAAAGAAGCAGTAGCAGTCCTCAGAATGATTGGGGGAAGGGATCATGAACAACGCTTTGCGCCTCGGGGTGAATATCGATCATGTGGCCACCGTGCGGAATGCGCGGGGCGGCGCATCGCCTGACCCGGTGCGCGCGGCTAAAATCGCGGAAGAGGCCGGTGCCGACGGCATCACCGCGCATTTGCGCGAAGACCGCCGGCACATCACCGATACCGATATCGAAGCGTTGATGGATGCGCTGTCATTGCCGTTGAATTTCGAGATGGCCGCGACCGACGAAATGCAGGCCATCGCCCTGCGTCACAAACCTCACGCGGTCTGTATCGTGCCGGAAAAGCGCGAAGAGCGGACGACCGAAGGCGGGCTTGAAGTGGCGAAAGACGAGAACCGCCTCGCGCATTTTATCGCGCCTTTGCGCGATGCTGGGTGCCGTGTGTCGATCTTCATCGCTGCGGATCAACGTCAAATCGAGGCGGCCCACCGCATCGGGGCGGAGGTTGTGGAACTGCATACCGGGGCCTATTGCGACGCCCATGCCGATGGCCATTTTGATGAGCGGGATGCAGAACTTGATCGCTTGGCGGCGATGGCGGCCTACGCCCGCGACCTCGGCTTGGAAGTCCATGCCGGTCACGGCTTAACCTATGACACGGTTCAACCCATCGCAGCGCTGCCTGAACTCGTCGAGTTGAACATTGGCCATTACCTGATTGGCGAAGCGATCTTTCGCGGTCTCGACGCCTCGATCAAGGAAATGCGCCGTTTGATGGACGAAGCGCGCTCCTAGTCAACGCGTCGATTTAAAGCGTCCGGCCTTTAACTTGAAACATCGAATACCACTTTTCGCGTTCGACCGAAGGAAGAGGCAGCAAACAAATGGTGCAGGTTTAAAGCCGGATGCTCTAGGCCAAAATCTAAAGGGTAGGGTGAGGGGGCAAAGCCCCCTCCATGGGCCGTCGCCATGGGGCGCGACGGCCTTTCGCTTAAGCCAGCGCCTTGGTCAGCGCCTGGTCCAGATCGGCGATAATATCGTCCGCATCCTCTGTGCCGATTGACACACGCACGACGTTATCGAGCGCACCGGCCGCGGCGCGTTGTTCGTCGGTGAGCTGACGGTGGGTCGTAGAGGCCGAGTGTATGATCAGCGATCGCGCATCGCCCAGGTTGGCAACATGGCTGAAAAGCTCGACCGAGTTGATCAGCTTCACGCAGTTTTCATAGCCACCCTTGATCGCAAAGGTGAAAAGTGAGCCTGCGCCCTCGGGGCAAATCTTGGCAACCCGGTCAAAGTAAGGCGAGCTTTCGAGCCCGGCATAGGTCACGCTTTCGATACGATCATCCGCTTCCAGCCACTTGGCGACGGCCTGCGCATTCTCGACATGTTTCTTCATGCGAAGCGAAAGCGTCTCGATGCCCATCAGGGTGTAATGGGCACCTTGTGGGTTCATGGTCATACCCAGGTCGCGCAATCCAACCGCGATGGAGTGAAAGGTGAAGGCCATTGGCCCCAAGACCTCATGGAAATTCAACCCGTGATAGGCTGGCTCGGGTTGGCTCAATGATGGGACCTTGTCGTTGCTGGACCAGTCGAACTTGCCGCTGTCAATCACCGCGCCGCCGGTGACCGTGCCATTGCCGGTCAGGTACTTGGTGGTTGAATGGACAACAAGCGTCGCCCCATGTTCGATTGGGCGGCAAAGATATGGGGAGGCCGATGTGTTATCAACGATCATCGGCAAACCGGCCGCGTCGGCAATCGCCGCGATCGCGTCAAGATCGGTGATATAGCCGCCAGGGTTCGCGATGCTCTCGCAGAAAACCGCTCGGGTGTTTTCGTCGATGGCCGCTTTGACCGCGTCGAGATCGTCAAAGTCCACCAATTTTGCAGACCAGCCAAAACGCTTGATGGTTTGCGTCAACTGGGTGTAGGTGCCGCCATAGAGGCGGGTGGACGCAACAATGTTGCAGCCCGGCATCATAAGCGGGAACAAGGCCATAATCTGCGCGGCATGCCCGGACGAACAACAGATGCCGCCTGCACCGCCCTCCAAATGCGTTATCCGCTCGGCCAGGGCGGCCACCGTGGGATTGGTCAGGCGCGAGTAGATGTATCCTACTTCCTGAAGATTAAAGAGCCGCGCTGCATGGTCGGCGTCCTGAAAAACGAAGGCGGTCGATTGATAGATCGGCACCTGGCGCGCACCGGTTGCCGCATCGGGGGCAGCCCCTGCGTGGATTTGAAGTGTATCGAAGTGATGTTGCCGGTCGGACATGGTTAGTCTCCCTAAATTTTGGCGCGACCCTATTGTGACGGCGCGGACACTGCAACAGCGCCTCGGCTATCGTATCCAGAGATTCGCGCGCTTTGTCTTGTTGCGAACAGATTTTGCGCCCGCCGGTTGCATTTACTTGTTGGAAAGCGCGCGCTCCTCGTGACCGCGCACCTGATAGTTCATGCTTTTTAACGGTTCATAAAGCTAAAGTACGTTCTTAACCCCGTATCCGAGCGCGAGGCCCTCGTTGGGGCAAGCCGCCCGTCGGTCCCTATTTGCCTGTCGAAACGGACCGGCCCACCAACGCTTGCTAAAGTTGCCGTTCGCCCTCGCTGCCCTTCGTCTTCTTCTGCGCGATAGTTTGGGAGGTCGAGTGCGTTGGCCCTCCGCCAATATGAGTTTCTCAGTATACGATCGTAGACGTCTAAGTATAGGAAATATAGAGAAAAAGCTGGCTCTTTCTCGTTTCGGCGATATATAGTTTCGCGACAAGGCAGGTTCCATGAGCGCAATTAAAGACCACAGTTTACGCTATCCGCTCGCAAATGAGCTTCACGCGCGGCCATTTCCTTCGCTGTCGGCTCCGTGCCGCGCGGCCTATCTGGCAATCAAGCAGCCACAGGATGCCGCCGCGCGCGACCGTGAACTTGATCGCGCGCATTTGGTCAAGCTTTTGGATCGCTACGGCGCGCCGCACCCTTCCCCCGGCGCGACCCATTACTTTGGGGAGATTGGACGCCACCAGCTGAAGTGGGAATGCCACACGGAATTCGTGACCTACACCGTGTTCGGCGATGGCCTGGCGGAAACGCCGTTTGATGCCTCAACCTTCGCCATGTTCCCGGAGGATTGGTTGGCGGAGGCGCCGGGCGAAAGGATAACTTCGGCTCTCATCCGTGTTGAAGTTCATGAGGACGAACAGGGAATCCCGGAAAAACTCGAAAAGTGGTTTGTGCCGGAAAGCTTGGCCGTCAGCTCAGTTCTCGATGCCACCGCTGTCATGGCCGGTGATTTTCGGATCGATTCTGCGGGGCACATGCGTTTTGCGCTGTTTGCGAAACCGGATATGGGGGCGCGACGGATTGGCCGCGTGGTCCAACGGATTTGCGAAATTGAGACCTACAAGTCGATGTCCATGCTTGGATTGGCCAGGGCACGCAGCCTCGGATCGACGATCGGGGATATCAACGGCAAGCTAACGCGATTAATGGCCGAAATGAGGGGCGACGAAACGCGGTCCGAGGAAACGTTGAAAGCGCTGCTTGAGGTGTCGGCAGAGTTGGAAAGCACCCTCGCACATTCCGCTTTTCGCTTTGGCGCCACCGGGGCCTACGACGCCCTTGTCAATCAACGGATTGCGGTGTTGCGCGAGGCGCGGTTTGATGGCCGGCAGACCTTTGCTGAATTCATGATGCGCCGGTTTGACCCCGCGATGCGAACGGTCAAATCGGTTGAGGGTCAGTTACGTACAATGGCCGAACGGGCTGAGCGCGCCGCGAACCTTTTGCGGACGCGGGTGGATGTGGAACGTTCCGCACAAAACCAAGACTTACTGGCGTCCATGGACCGGCGAGCGGATCTGCAATTGCGTTTGCAAAAAACGGTTGAAGGGTTTTCCGTTGCGGCCATCAGTTATTACGCTGTGAACCTCGTTTCCTACGTTGCCCAACCGCTGTTCGAGTTACTTGGGATGGGCAAGGTGGCGACTTATGCGATTTTGACGCCGCTTGTCCTGATCTTGGTGTGGCTTGCTGTTCAGCGAATCCGAAGGACAGTGCAATAAATCGCGATGTCTTAATGGCGTAGGGTCAAAGGAATCTCGCGCAGGAATTTCGGCGCGAACGGGTGCATTGTTTACCTCGGATCAGCTATTCTCGTGAAAGCAAAGAAAAGAAGCAGCTCTTTGGGTCGGTCTTCTGGATATTACGCATGGATGCGTTCCGATTTTTGGAGCGGCAATATTTTGGGGGAATGCAATTCGTGCTTGGGCGTCAGGATTGGCGGCGGATTTATCCAACTTAGAAGAGACGCACCGCAAGTCTTGTCAAAGGTGCCGGATATAGGAATGGCAGAAGTGTACAGTGCCCAACGCAAACTGCTTTCTAGGAGCGCTTTTAGACTCGCATTCTTCACCTGGCCCGCGCAAAGAAACTCGGTTGTCAGCGCGTCGGCTTGAAATTTAGACCATGGGAACGCAGTTCGCGAAGTTCGCAAAGGAACCAAGCGACGCGTTAGCGTAGAGCATCAGAATTCAGTCCAAGCATCATCGTCATGATCTTCTTTTACCGTGGTCGCGTTGACAGCGATTTTGCGCTCTGCCAGTGGCGGCATCGTAGCTTCGGGCTGAAGTGTCGCGCGCGGTGCTGCCGGTCTGGGGCGCGGCGCACTTTTGGCCATCGGTCGTTGCGTCGAAGCAGAGACGCGCCGTTTATGGGAGGTGCCTGAATCCCGAATAGCCTCCGTCAGCTCTTCCGCATTCTGAGCCAAGGTTGTGGCGCTTACGGCCGTTTCTTGCGACATCGTGGCATTCAGCTGAATGTCCTTATCGATATTGCTGATGGACTGGTTGATCTCCAGAACGCCGCTTGCCTGCTCGCGGCTTGCAGTGAAGATATTTTCGATCCCCTCGGCGAACTTTTTGACACCTTCGGTGATTTCATGCAGCACGTTCCCTGTTTCGTTTACAAGACGCGCGCCTTGTTCGACTTCCCGGGCACTGCCGTCAATCAAGGCATTGATGTCCTTGGCCGATTCTGACGCGCGCTGTGCGAGGGCACGCACTTCCGATGCCACAACCGCAAAACCGCGACCCGCTTCCCCTGCACGGGCCGCTTCAACACCAGCGTTCAGAGCCAGCAGATTTGTCTGAAAAGCGATAGAATCGATGACTTCGATGAACTTTCGAATTTCCTTCGAACCGTTCTCGATCTTTTGCATCGCCGCAATCGCGTTTTCAACAACTTCGCTGCCCTTCTCCGCCTGCGATTTGGCTTGCCGGGCTTCCTCATTCGCTTGCTCGGCATTTGCGACGTTGCTATTCACGGTGTGCGAAATTTCTTCCATCGCGGCGGACGTCTGCTCCACCGTCGACGCCTGCTTCTCACTGCGCTTGGAAAGTTCGTTGGACTTTAATTGTATGGCAGCCGATTCATCCGCAATGGACGCAGCGGTTTCGGAAACCCGCTCTAAAAGAATTTCCTGTTGTCGTCGCCGCGCTGTCACGTCGAGCGCGAATTTCACAACGCGTTCAACCTCACCAGCTTCGTTGCGCAGCGCGTTATAGGACGCCTCGATATAGCGTTTCTCGCCGTCTTTGCCGATCCGCGTCAAACTGCCCGCATGTTTATCGCCGCGGGCTAGCCTGTCCCAGAATTTCGCGTATTCGTCACTGCGAGCCTCCTCCACAGGGACAAATATGCGATGGTGTTTACCCACAATCTCATCTTCACGATATCCCATTGCATCACAGAAGTTCTCGTTGGCTTCAAGAATATACCCCTTTGGATCGAAATATATGACAGCTTGTGCCCCTGATAGAGCCTCAAGCACGGTCGTTGCTTCGTGAAGTTCAGTTTTTATTTCTTCCATGCGCACCATCCAGAATACCTGAGATGGCATGTACAGTCACAACCTTAACCATAGCTTATCAGCAGAGGGTCACCGCCCACGAATTCGCGGGTCAAGCGCGTCGCGCAGCCCGTCGCCCACATAATTGACGCTTAGAACGGTCAGTGAAATCAGCAACCCGGGCCACAGCACGCGCTCGGGATAAAGCTCCATCCTATCAACCGCATCGAAGAGCAGTTTACCCCAGGTTGGAAAATCCGGTGGGAACCCAAAACCCAAGAACGAGAGGGAGCTCTCTGTAATGATCGCGGTCGCGATGCCCAGGGTGGCGGATACCATGATCGGGCTCATTACGTTTGGCAGTAAATGTCGCATTATCATCTTCGAAGGCGAGGTCCCGATGGAGCGTGCCGCCAGAATGAACTCCCGTTCTTTCAACGCGAGCACATCGCCTCGTACAATGCGCGCGGTTTGCATCCAACTCGTGACACCAACCAGTGTGACGATCAGCACAAAGGTGCCGCCCTCAGGGCCAAACATCCCCGATAACCGGTCGCGAAAGAGCAAAACAGCGACCAGCAGCAACGGTAAAAGCGGCAGCGCGAGAAACAGGTCTGTCAGGCGCATGAGCGGACCGTCAAGCGCTCGGAAATATCCCGCCAGCACCCCGATGAGCGTGCCGAGGATCACGGACAGCACCATCGCCGCCAATCCGACCGCAAGGGATATGCGGCCACCGATCAACAATCGCCCCAGGATGTCCCGGCCCAGATTGTCAGTTCCCAAAGGATACAGCCAGTTTACTTTCGCATCGGCGTCCCAAAGGGCCGTGTAAATCGGCCGCGTGTCGCGAAGGTCCAGAAACGCGCGACCCGTCGGCACAAATTGCGGGTCATTCCAATAGACCCAGGGCCCTGCCACCACCATCAGAATGATGAAAATGAATATCCCAGCGCCCCACATAGCGCCTCGATGGCTTCTGAACTGTACCCAGATATCAGCCCATTGCGACCGCGACGGTGCCGTCGGCTCGACCTTGTCCATGCTGAGTGGCGCGTCAGTCATAGCGGATCCTCGGATCAAGAATGCCGTAGAGAACATCCGCGATAAGATTGAACAGCACGATCAGAATGGCGAAGATGAAAGTCAGGGTCTGCACCATCGGCAAGTCATTGGCTTGGATGGCGGTGATCAATAACTGACCGATACCGTTCACCTTGAAGACTTGTTCTGTGATAATCGCACCGCCGAAAATCGACGGGATGCCAAGGGCAATGACCGTGACAACCGGGATCAGGGAATTGCGCAATACATGGATCAGCACCACGGTCTTCTCGCCAAGACCTTTTGCCCGCGCGGTCCGCACATAATCCTGGTTCAGATTATCCAGCATGCTGGCGCGCATGAACCGGCTGAGTTGCGACGTGATTTGCAAGGCGAGGACCATGACCGGCATCACCATTTGCTGAAGCTGCACCTTGAAACTCGCCCAGTCGGTCACCTCGTGGGTCGTGTCATAGATCGACGGAAACCATCCGAGCCAAACGGAAAAGATCACGATGACCAGTACGCCCGAGAAAAACGGCGGGACTGAAAAACCGACCATGGTGACGAATGTCCCGGCGTTGTCGAACCACGAATACTGCCGATAGGCCGAATAGATACCGATGGGCAAGGCGATCAGGATCGCCACCACATAGGCTGTTCCGACAACCCACAGTGTTTGGGGCAGACGCTGGAATACGATGTCCATGACGGGCGAGCGTGTTTGCCACGACAAGACCCGTTGCTGTTCTCCGGCCCATGACGTGCCGAAAAGCGCATCCGCCATGAAAAGCGGCTCAACGACGAAAAACTGATAAAGCCATTTGGGGAACGCGATATAGAAAGGCTGACCCACCCCAAGGGCCTCGCGCATCTTTGCGCGAACATCATCGGGGATCGTCAGCGGCATGCCCGCGAGCGGGTCGCCGGGCGCCAAATCCAACAACATGAAAATGACAAAGCTGATGAAAAGGAGCGTTGGAACGCTCAGAACCAGCCGTCTGAAAGTGAATGTCACCATGGCGCGACCCCGAAAGGCGGGCCGAGGTCACCCCCGGCCCGCTGATTGGCTCACTCGCCGATCCGATACCAATCGGCGGCGTTCCAGATCTCGCTGTCCCATACGTTGAGCTTGATGCCCCCCAGGGTCGTTGCATGTGCCGAAATACGACCACGGTGCACCAGCGGGATCATCATACCGTTGCTCACGGCCATGTCGTTCAGCTCCTGTGCAATCCGTCCGCGGTCTTCGATCGCAGCGGTTTTGGCAAGCTCGGCATGGAGCGCGTCATACTCTTCCATGCAGAAGCGGCTGATATTCTCACCCTGCCATTGCGCGGCGGGGGAGGGCGCTTTGTCGCACAAACCATGGCCGAGATAGGCCTGAGGGTCGGTGCCCGCGAAGGTGTTGGCGTACATTTCAACATCCGCGTAGAACTTCTGGAACGTGTCCGGCGAACCGGGGTCGCCACCGAAGAATACGGACGCATCGACGTTGCGAAGCTCGGTCTCAATCCCGATCTCGGCCCACCACTGCTTGATAAGAGCTTGGAAATCCTGACGCACAGCGTTTGTCGATGTCTGGTACAGAAGCTTCATCGGCACACCGTTGACCTCACGCACGCCATCGCCATCGCTGTCGACAAAACCGGCTTCGTCCAACAGTGCATTCGCACCTGCGATATCCTGCGTGTCGCAGGTCAGCGATGTTGACGCGAATATTTCCGGGGCAGGGACCCAGTTGCAGGTCACTTTGCCGGCTTCGCCATACCCGACTTCGACGAGGAGCGGGCGGTCAATCGCCATCGACATCGCCTTATAGACAGCCGGTTCCTGAAGGAACGGATGCGGTTTGATCACTGCTCGCTCATCGGGGCCAAGGCTTGGGTCTGGATTGGTGTGGTTAAGCATGATGCGCTCCACCAGCGGACCAAATCCTGCCACGGGCACGCCTTTGCCGCCTTCTTGCATTTTGGCGATCACATCGGGCGCCAGTTGCAGGTTCCAGGCGTAGTCAAACTCGCCTGTTTCCATTACGGCGCGGCCCGCCGCTGTCGCATCGCCGCCGCCTTTGAAGGTGATGCTCGCAAACGCGGGTTTCCCTTCTTCGCGGTAGTTCTCGTTGGCCGCGAAGGTGATCACGTCATTCGGTTTGAATTCGGTCACCACAAATGGACCGGTGCCGATGGGGTTGAAGTTTGCTTCGGTACACTCGGGCGCCTTAGCGCCGAGGCAATCGGCAAACTGAGCGGCCTGAAGGATTGGGCTCTCATTGCCAACAAACGGCAGGTAGGGGTTGGGTTGCGGTTCGGTGTAGTTGACGACAACGGTCAGGGCATCCGGTGTCTCAACGTTCTCAACACCGCCAAACTTGGTAAGCTGGGCACAGCCGCCCTCGGGATGTGTGCAGTAGTCATAGGTGAACTTCACGTCAGCGCTCGTGAACGGCGTGCCGTCAGACCACAGGATACCATCGGTGATCTTCCAGGTGATCTGTGTCAGGTCTTCGGCAACCCCGCCATTCGCGACGGTTGGGATCTCATCCACCAGCCAAGGTGTCAGGTTTCCGTTCTCGTCATAACGCGCCAGCGGCTCCAGTGCCAGGGACGCAGACTCAAGGTCCTTCGTACCACCGGACAGAAACGGGTTAAGGATCGACGGGGCCTGCCAATAGATGATGCGGACTTCGCCATCGCGTCCGCGCTCACCTTCATGACCATCGGCAAGCGCTGCTGTCGATACGCCACACAGCGCAGACGCACCCAAGAGGGCTGTCATCAATTTCATGAGTTTCACTCCTTGTTGAGACTGGCGTGCCGAGGGTGCTGCCGTTTGTAGCAGATAAGACGAAAATGCTGTTTTAGGCCGCGTGATGTTCACTACGATCCAACTTTGCTTTTTTTGATCGTCCCACTCCCAAGGCACGGACATGTCGAGTTTCGACTAGTTGATCGACAAATTGCAAGTGGCGCGGCCTTATGGGGGCAAAAAAGCTGCTGAAGTTTTCGACAACAGGCGCGATTTTGAGCAAGACCGCAGCGCGCGCGCTGGAGAACTCACCCCCCGAAAACCGGCTTAGTTGAATGGCGGTGGTGGGATTCCCCTTGATTGACGGTGCTCCCAAGCCGCTTTAGCGTCAAAACGGCCAAGTCCGGAAAGGTAATATGCTCGATCAACCCCTTGCTGCGTTGCGCAATCTGCGTGTGGAATTTCAGACGAAGGACGGCCCGGTCGTGGGTGTCGAAGACGTCAGTTTCGACATTGGTGCAGGGCAAACCGTGGCAATCGTGGGCGAATCGGGATCCGGCAAGTCGGTGTCCTCGCTCTCGCTGATGCGCCTGGTCGAATTCGGTGGTGGGTCAATCGCAGGCGGGCAACTCCTGTTTGACCGCGGTGCGGATAGTGGTGGCCAAATCGATGTCGCGCAAGCTGGCGACAGTGTCATGCGCACCATTCGCGGCAATGAAATCGGCATGATCTTTCAGGAACCGATGACCTCGCTCAACCCGGTCTTCACCGTGGGGCGCCAATTGACAGAAGGTCTGCGGGTTCACAAAGGCCTCTCCAAAGACGCGGCAACAGAACGCGCCCTCGAACTCCTGCGGCAGGTGCGCATTCCTGAACCCGAGCGACGCCTCGCCCAGTATCCGCACGAGCTGTCGGGGGGCATGCGTCAGCGGGTCGTGATTGCCATGGCCCTGGCCTGCGAACCGCGATTGCTGATCGCGGATGAACCGACCACAGCACTCGACGTCACCATCCAGGCAGAAATCCTCGCCCTCATCGACCGTTTGAAACGGGAGACGGGAACAGCCGTGATGTTCATCACGCACGACATGGCGGTCGTAGCCCAAATGGCCGACCGCGTCGTTGTCATGTTCCGGGGCAACAAGGTTGAAGAAGGACCGGTCGAACAAATATTCGAGGACCCGCAGCACCCCTACACGAAGGGGCTTCTGGCGGCGGTGCCAAAGCTCGGTGAAATGAAGGGCACAACCGCTCCGGTTCGCCTGAAACTCATGGGCGATGGTGCCGAGGCCAGCGAGCCAATCCTGCCAAAAGAAGATAAGGTGCTGCTCGATGTGCAGAACCTGAAAACGCGGTTCCAGGTCAAAGGCGGGCTACTTCGTCGGACGGTCGCCCAGGTTCACGCGGTTGAGGACGTCTCCTTCCAGGTAAAGGCCGGTCAAACGCTGAGCCTCGTGGGGGAATCGGGCTGCGGGAAGTCGTCATGCGGCCGCTCGATTTTGCGCCTTATTGAACCGGCGTCGGGCGAGATTTGGCTCGATGGCAAGAACGTCATGGATTTCAGTCAGGCCGAGTTGCGTCGCGCCCGTCGTGATATGCAGATGATCTTCCAGGACCCGTTCGCCTCGCTCAACCCGCAAATGAAGTTACAGGACCAGGTTGCCGAGCCTCTGACCAACTATGGCATCGGTGATGCACAGGAACGGGCGGATACCGTCGCGCGTCTCTTCGACAGGGTAGAATTGCCACGCAGCTTTCTGACCCGCTTCCCCCATGAACTCTCCGGCGGTCAACGCCAACGGATCGCCATTGCGCGGGCACTGGCCTTGAACCCCAAGCTCATCATCGCGGATGAAGCCGTGAGTGCCTTGGATGTCAGCGTTCAGGCGCAGGTGCTGAACCTCCTCATGGAGTTGCAAGCGGAACTGGGTATCTCCATCCTGTTCATCAGCCACGACATGGCGGTCGTCGAGCGGGTCAGCCATGCGGTCGGTGTGATGTATCTTGGCCGTATCGTCGAAATGGGTCCCCGCGCGGCGATCTTCGAAGACCCCTGTCACCCCTATACCAAAGCCCTAATGTCCGCCGTGCCCGTTGCGGACCCCCGGCAACGTAAGAGTGACCGCGACTTGAACTTCAAACCGATCCCTTCACCGATCTTCCCGATCGACTATCAACCGGAGCCATCGACCTATGATGAAGTGACGCCGGATCATTTTGTCCTGCAGGGCAATTGGGGCGGTTTTGAACGTGACTGACCTTTCCGCGCGCGAAATCATGGACGCGCTTGTCTCTTTCCCAACCGTCAGTCGCGACACGAATATTCCGCTGGTTGACTGGGTTGAGGGCTATTTGACCGATCTTGGCATCACCGCGTATCGCCACGTCAAACCGACGGAGAAGAAGAAGCACGCGATCTTCTGTTCCGTCGGTCCGGATGTGCCGGGGGGAGTGGTCCTTTCGGGCCACACCGACGTGGTTCCCGTCGATGGGCAGGATTGGCATAGCGATCCCTGGACAGTGACGGAGCGTGACGGCAAGCTCTACGGGCGCGGTACGTGCGACATGAAAGGGTTTGATGCGCTGGCACTGCATGCCCTTCAGCGGGCTCTGAAAAGTGACCTGAAGCGTCCGTTGCAGATCGCGTTTTCATATGATGAGGAAATTGGCTGCGCAGGCGCGCCACCCCTGATTGAGGCGATGGCAGAAACCGGGATACCCAAGGCCGAAGCCGCGATCATCGGCGAACCTTCGATGATGGCTTGCGTGACCGGGCACAAGGGCAGCGGCGCCTTCGCCTTTCGTGTGAAGGGTTTCGAGGTGCACTCATCGCTCCTCCACACCGGTGTGAGTGCCATCCACGAGGCGGCGCGCATCATCCAATGGGCCAACGACCTGAACGCCGGAAATCAGGCGCGCGAACCATCTGCCATGGCGGCGATCTTCAACCCGCCATTTACCACCGTCCATGTGGGCCAAATCCAAGGCGGTACCGCCCATAACATCACGGCGGGGGAGTGCCGCTTCGCCATGGAGATGCGGCTTGTTCCCGATGATGATCCGGCGGCTTTCAAAGCCATGCTGCGGGATAAAATCGCGACCCTCGAAGCAGATATGCAAAAGATCGCGCCATCTGCCCGGATTATCGCGGAAGAAGGACATGACGTACCGGGTCTTGTGCCCGAGGAGGACGGCGCAGCCGAGCGCCTGGTCAGGCGCATCACCGGCGACAACGCCGATCACGTGGTCAGCTACGGCACCGAAGCAGGGCATTTTCAGGCGGCAGGTATCTCTTCAGTGATCTGCGGGCCGGGCAATATCGAGCAGGCCCATCAGGCGAATGAATACATCAGCATTGAGCAGTTCAAAGCCGGCGAGGCATTTCTCGAAAAGGTCGTCGACAGTCTCTGCGACTGACGCGCGGTGCGGCTGCCCGCCTTGGGGTGGGATGGGACCAAAGGCAGACAGCCGCGGGGCACACAAGCTGTAACAAGATACTCGTTACGCGGGGAAAACGTTCACTCGTAACGTTCGGGAGACATCTGAAGCGCAATAATGAACGCCCGACCGCGCCGTCCCGTGTCGAACATGTGAAGAGAATATTCGGGCCGTGCGGTCATCGGGTGTCCTCATGATTTGCGTTTCATGAGGGTTACGCCTGGGCCTTTGAGATTATTCTCGCCTTTGCGAAAAAAATTCAGAACGCGTCAAGACCCGCTTCGGCCATCAGGCGTTCGGCTTCCGCGGCGAGGATGCGCTCGCGTCCTTCGCCCACGATAGGAACGCGCCCTGGCTCAAGAAATAAAGGGGCAGCGAGGGGTGTCACCCTGTCGAGGATTACGTGGTCCACCCGCCCACCGGAGCGTTCGAGCATCTCGTCGATACGCCCAAAATCCACCAGGCCGCGCATCGCTTCCTCGCGGGTAATCTCCAGGAGCAGGTGTTTAGGATCATATTTGATGAGCGTGTCGTAGAGGATGTCGGAGGAAAACGTCGCCTGCCTGCCGGACCGCCTTTGGGCGCCGTAATTGCGCTCCAGCATCATCGACACCGTTGCGGTTGCTCGGAACGTGCGTTTCATCACGGCGTTGCCCGACATCCAGGTCTGGAACGCGGCACGAAGCTCTGCCGCTTCGAAAAGCGGAGCCGGGTCGGGTACGCGCTCCAGCCCCCAGATAAGAACGGCATAATCCGTGGAGACAAACCCGAGCGGCGCGAGCCCCTTTGCCTCCATCTGGTGGGTGATGAGCAGGCCCAGCGTTTGCATAGCGTTGCGCCCTGCGAATCCGTAAATGCAGGTGTTTTGCCGCCCGTCATGGGGGAAGCTCTCCACCAGGATGCGGTCCGATTGCGGCAGTTTCGACCGCTTGTTCTGCAACTCGAGCCATTCCCTGGTGTGACGTGGCAAACCGGTCCAGTCCCGCGTCTCAAAGCTCCGCAGGATCCGATGGGTCAGTCGGGTGGATGTGGAGAATTTCGAGCCGTTGAACGTGGCAATCTTCGGCACTTTGTCGGCGCGGCGGGTAACTTCGACCGTCATTTCCTTCAGGCCCTCGTAGCGCACGATTTGACCGCCGATCAGAAACGTATCCCCCGGCGACAGCGTTGCGGCGAAGCCTTCCTCGATTTCGCCCAAAGGCCGTCCGCCCATGCGGTTCTTCAGCCGCACCTTCAGGGTTTCGGTGTCCTGGATCGTGCCGAGGTTGCGCCGGATATGCGCCGTGGCGCGAGGGTCCCGAAGCTGCCAGCGCCCGTCTTTCATTTGTTTCAAGCGCTGCCATCGATCATAGGCGCGGAGCGCATAGCCGCCGGTCGCCATCATATCGAGGCATTCGTCAAATGCCTCGCGCGTCACGTCCGTGTAAGCGCCCGCCGTCCGGAGCGTATCGAAAAGGTCTGTGGCATCAAAGGGGCCGCGGCAGGCGCGGATCAGTATGTGCTGACAGAGGACATCGCGCGGGCCGGTCCCCCGGTCGTCCCCATCCAGTTCAGCATCACGCACCGCCTGTAGCGCCGCCACGCATTCGACCACTTCAAAGCGGTTGGCCGGGACGATCAGGGCTTTTGATGGGGCGTTGTAATTGTGGTTCGCGCGTCCGATACGTTGGACAAGGCGTTTCACGTTCTTGGGCGCACCAACCTGAATAATCAGGTCCACATCGCCCCAATCGATCCCGAGATCGAGCGTGCCGGTGCAGACAATTGCGCGCAATTCGCCCGCCACCATCGCGGCTTCCACCTTCTGGCGCTGGGCTTTCGCAAGCGAACCGTGATGTATGCCAATGGGCAGCGCCTCTTCATTGGCGAGCCAGAGGGCATGAAAGAAAATCTCCGCCTGTGCGCGGGTGTTGTGAAAGATCAGCGTCGTTTTGTGCTTTTTCACCGCATTGAGGACCGCCGGAATGGCGTAGGCGGCACCGCCGCCCGACCAGGGGGGCATGACGTCGGTGGTGAGCATGGCAATATCGGGGTCAGGGCCTGGATCCGCTTGCAGGATGGGGCAGGGGTCCGGGTGACGGGCGAGAAAGCGTGCGATGCCCGCCGGGTCCTCCACGGTGGCCGATAAGCCAACACGGCGGAGGCCGGGGCACATCACCTGCAACTCGGCAAGGGAGAGCATCAGCTGGTCGCCCCGCTTTGATTCCGCGAGCGCGTGAATTTCGTCGACAATCACGCGATTGAGCCCGGCAAACATCTTAGGCGCGTCTTCGTAGGACAGGAGCAGCGCCAGACTTTCGGGCGTCGTCAGCAAGATATGCGGCGGGTCCACGCGCTGGCGTTTCTTTTGCGAGGCGGAGGTGTCGCCTGTTCGATCCTCCACCCGTATTGGCAGCTCCATTTCTTCGATCGGGGTGCCAAGGTTGCGCCGGATATCGGCGGCGAGGGCTTTCAGAGGGGAGACATAAATCGTGTGCAGGCCCTCATGTGCGCCGTTTGAAAGCTCCGCGAGCGTCGGCAGAAACCCGGCGAGTGTTTTTCCCCCGCCCGTCGGCGCTATGAGCAACATCGACGGGTCTTTCGCCCGCGCTGCCATTTCAAGCTGATGGGGATGCGCGGCCCACCCATGTGTCCCAAACCAGTCGTGAAACCTCTTTGGAAGCGCGTCAGACATCGGCGGAGTCAAAACCAACCTGTTTGGGGATACCGGCATAAAGCGATGTGTGTTGCCGCGCTATCATCTTGGAGCGGTTAAGGTCAGAAGTGTTGGATCGGCCATTGGTCGGCTTTTGCTGCTGCTCGCGCTCAAGGTAACACCTAGGTTCGGAAAAGCCACTCTGGCCCGCTGCGGCGCAAAGCGAGTGGCGGCAAAAAGTTTCGCATGCGAAACTTTTCCGTTTCGATTCAGTTAATTAACAGGAAGTTAACTTCTCGTAGACGTCGACAGAAAAACACCCTCGCCCGGCAGGGCAAGGGTGGTTGCTAAGCAGCATCGCTTGAGGAGAGACTAGTGAACGATTTTCTCTTCTTTCACGAACATGTTCGCCCATGCGCGGTCGATCAGTTCGGGCGACATCTGATAGGGGATGCCTTCGAATTCGCAGATCGCGATCATCTGGTCGATCAGGAAGATCGGTTGATAGTTCGCGTAGATGTTGTCGATGGTCGGGTACTTGTTCTTGATCAGATAGACCAAGGTATCCTCGTCCAGCGGCATTTTGCGCTTGCGCGCAACCATGGCGAAGATCTTCAGATAATCTTCCTGCTCCGGCCCGTCGATTTTGATCTTGAAGAAGATCCGGCGAAGGGCCGCTTTGTCGAAAATCTCGTTCGGGTGGAAGTTGGTGGAGAAGATCACCAGCGTATCAAACGGCACTTCGAACTTTTCGCCCGACTGGAGGGCGAGGATGTCTTTCGCTTCTTCGAGCGGAACAATCCAGCGGTTGACCAGCGCCTGCGGTGGTTCTTCCTGACGACCAAGGTCGTCCACGATAAAGACGCCGCCGGTGGATTTCAACTGTAGTGGCGCCTGATAGGTCCGCGCCGTTGGGTTGTAGACGAGGTCGAGCATGGAGAGTGACAATTCACCGCCGGTGATCACCGTCGGGCGTTCGCACAGCACGTAGCGCGTGTCGTAGCGGTTCGACGTGCGACGCAGCGAGTTGGGGTCGTCTTCTTGCTCTTCTGCGGCGGTGTGCACAATCGGGTCATAAACCGTGATCACCTGGCCGGAATATTCGATGGCGCGCGGAACGTAGATCTTGTCGCCAAGGGCGTCGCGAATACCATTTGAGATCGAGGATTTACCGTTGCCCGGCGGGCCGTACATCAGGATCGAGCGACCAGCGGACACCGCGGGCCCGAGATGGTCCAGAAGCTCGTCCGGCAGGATCAGGTGACCCATGGCGCCCAAAAGCTGGTCGCGTGTCACCTGGATATTGCGGATCGACTGACGCTTTACCTGTTCGGCATAGACCTCAAGTGGGACGGGCATGGCGCCGTAGTATTCGGACTGAGCCAGGGCATCGAGGGCGCGGGCCTTCCCGGCGTCGGTGAGTTCATAGCCCATATCGCCGCCAGAATTCGCATGGAGCGTCCCCGTGGCCTGCAGCAATTTCTGTTCCCGCGCCAGATCAATGAGTTCTTGCGTCACAGGAATGGGCAGGCACATGGCCTTGGAGAGATCGCCGCATGCGTCGAGGTTCATACGGAACATGGTTTTGAGAAGAATATCGCGCATCATGACAATGCCGAGCTTCATGCCATCAATGGAGCGTGGAGCCGGTGGCGCAATGACGTTCGAGGTTTCCATATTCATGGGCTAAACCCTGCCTTCACAAAAGAAATTCGGTGATGCGCCCCGCCGTTGCCCGATTTTGAACAATAAGCCTTGGCACACCTGTTCGGAGACGGTGATGACCGCTTATTGTGGCCAAATGATGGAAAAAGGATGAGGAATGGGCAGGGCTGAAGCCTTTCTGGTTGCGGGTGTTCTCGCTCTTTTTGCCAGTGGTTACGGCGCCTTATCCTGGCTTGCGGGGGGTCTCTATCTCGACACCCATGAAGGCGACACCTATCACCTGCTCGACATCCTGACGCGGATGGCGCGGGGTGATGTGCCCCACCTGGATTTCGTCACGCCTTTGGGCGCGCTGTCCTTCTGGCCGATCCATTGGTTCATGGAGGCAGGCTATAGCGCTGGGTTGGCGATGATCCTGGCGCAACTCGCGGTGGCAGCCGTCCTTTGGCCCGCCGTGTCTTATGCCGTCACCACGCGGCTGACGCGGGGGCCTGCGATTTATTTTGGGCTGGTCGTGCTCGGGCTTGTCCTGGCCCTTAGCTATGGTACCGCGCGCTCCGGCGTCGGCATTTCCATGCATTACAATCGCTGGGCCTGGGCGATTTCCTTTATTATCCTGCTTCTCTCGCTGGTTCCGGCGCGGGGGCCAGCACGTCCAGTTTTGGACGGCGTGCTGGTCGGCATCTTGTCGGCATCGCTGCTTTTGTTGAAGATCACCTATTTCGTCACATTGGTGCCGGTGGCGGTGATTGCTCTGGCACAGATGCACGGACGGCGGGCCATTCTTTTTGGCGTGATTGGCGGTGGAGCGGTCGTGCTTGCCGTGACGGTGCTCGAAGGGTTCGGGTTTTGGCTGGCCTATTTCTCCGATCTTCGCCTTGTTGCTGGAAATGAGATCCGACCGTTTGTCGGCCAAAGCTTCGATCAGATTGTTGCCGGACCTGTATATATTGCGGCGACGCTGGTTGGGTTGGCCACCGCCCTGGTGATCCGATCTGTGCGCGCGGATGCGACGGGGTTGGCAGCGCTGTTGATGATCCCCGGTTTCTTTTACATCACCTACCAGAACTTTGGGAACGACCCCCTGTGGCTGTTGATCGTTCCGGTCCTCATGCTTGCGCTTAGGCCAGAGGACGGGGCAGCGCAGGTGCTTCGGTTCGATGCGCGTTTGGTGGCGAATGGCACGGCGCTCGCGGCGCTCGTGGTTATTTTTCCCTCGCTTTTCAACGTGGCCTTGTCGCCGGTGAAGCATGTCAGCTTCGATCAGGCGCGCTTTCTGCCAATGCTGCCGGAGGAGCAGGGGCACCAGGACATCTTCATTCGGCGCGACCGGGCTTACATGATGACAGCGCAAGTCAACCGTGATCAGGAGGGCGGCGCTTGGGACGCCTACGCGGCGGAGGTGCGCCGTGCGCCGATCCCGGAGTTTGGCGGTGTCGCCTTTCCGTACTGCGAGTTCATGGCGGGAAGCCGCGCGATTCTGGAGACTTTGGGCACTGATCTGATCGCTGCGAATTTGCCGCGCGATAGCCGCGTGTTTACCGCCGATCTCCTAACCGCGTATTGGTTTTTCTCCCCCGTGCTACCGCCCGAAGGAAGCGCGCCGTGGTACTATGGCAGGCTCACTGGGTTGGAGAACGCGGACTACGTTATGGTGCCCAAATGCGCCTTCACCACGCAGGTGCGCAACGTGATCCTGGGCGAGATGGCGGCGTCGCGCTTCGGTTTCACGCTTGTGCGCGATAACGATCTCATGGCGCTATTCCGCGTTACTCAGCCGTAAATGAAGCCGAGCAGCAGATAAAAGAACAGGGCCGGTGCAAGGGCGAGGCCCATGGGAAATTTCGGGTCCGTCCAGCTTTTCCAGTCGGGCACGCGGTCGCGAATGGCGGGTGTGCGGCGTGCAAACCTGTGCACGACGAGGGAAGCCGTTGTCACGCCGCCCAGAAGCAGCATGAAAAGGCCAAAATCTGAGGAAGCAATAAACGGCGCCATGGCAGCCCCGTACTTGGCGTCACCGGCCCCCATGGCACCGATAGAACTTAGGATAAACCCAACCACAAGAACAACGGCGAAATGGGCGTAGCGCCAGAGGTACTCAGTGAAGTCCAACGCTACCAGTCCGACGACGACAAACACGATGAGTAGGGCCAGAACAGCTTTGTTGGGGATTTTCATCGACGCCATATCGCTCCACGCGACCCAAATGGTGATGGGCAGCACAAACGGCAAAAACCACGCCGCAGTGGTCCACGCGATAGACATGAGCGTTCTTGATCCTAGCCGCTATTGCCGTTCTCAAGCGCTTCTAGACTGCGAACGGCGGCCTCGAAATATTGCGGATGTGTGTCGATGGCCTCGGCCAGAAGCGCTTTGCCGGTGTTCACATCGCCTTGCTTGACGGCCGACAGGGCAGCGGTGTGGATCAATTGCGCGCGTTCCGTCTGCGTCATCGGAATGACCGGCAAATCGTATTTGCGCTGGGCGGAGCGAGCGAGCACGAGGTTGTTCTTTGCCGTGAACATATTGCTGTCATAGGACAGGGCTTCCGCGAACAAGTCTTCGGCCCCCTGAAAATCGCCCCGTGTCAGCTTGGAAAATCCCCAATTGTTCAACGTGCCGGAGGGTGTCGTGGTCAAACCGACGGCAATCTCGTAAAAGCTGTCGGCTTTGGTCCACTCTTTGTTGCTGTCGGCCACCATCGCCTCGAGGCGATAGCGCTGAAAGGTCTCGTGGGTCGGCGGGATCTGGTTCAGTTCGGCTTCGGCTTCGTCCCACTTGTTAGCACGGATCAGGGCGTCCGCATACGCGACCCGGTCGGCGCTGGACGAGCCCGGCATGGTTGTCACCTTCTTCCAGGCGGCAGCCGCAGCTGTGGGTTTTTTGGCACGCACGAGCGATTTCGCGAGGCCGCGATGTAGGTCGATCCGGTCAGGATTTTGCGCAATCGTGCGCTGGAAATAGGTCACCGCCTCGTTCGGATCCGCAACCTGAAGCATCACTTCGTTGAGGTTTGTCTCGTCGATGACGTTCACGTCTTTGATCGCCTGTTCGACTTCGGCGTCGCTCAGGCTGCCGCCGCCACCACAGGCGGATAGCGTAATAATACTTCCAAAACAAATGGATAGAAGGTGCGCGCGTTGCATGTCTTCGTCCCTAGCTGCTCATGTCCACTGGACTGGCCCCATTTTCGGGGTCTCAGGGTGTTTCGAGGATCCGGTACACACCAGGGCCCCGTCGCACCAAGCGAAATTCTTCGTCGTCAGAATAGGTCGGATTTTCCCGTTTTGCGAGTGCCAAGGACAGGTTTTCGCGAATTTCCGCGCTTTGGCCGCTGTCGAGCGCGAAGGCGAGTTGGAAAACGCGGCTTGCTTCGCCGTAGCGACCGCGCTCCATCAGCACCACGCCAAGGTTGTTCCAGGCAGGGGGAAAGGTCTCGTCGATCTCGGTTGCGCGCCGCAGAATTTGTTCTGCTTGACCCAGACGTCCGAGTTGCAAATTTGCCGAGCCAATGGCCGACAGGACATCGACGTTGAAACCTTGCTCGGAAGCGGCGCGGTAATAGGCATCGAGCGCAAGCTCATATTCGCCCGCTTTCATCAACCGGTGGCCGACGATCAGACCATCAATCGATTGCCCATCCCGCGCGACGCCGCTTGGGGCGAGGGAGCCCCCTTCCAATGGGGCAAGGCCGCCTGCATCGCAAGCGGCCAGAGCTAGAATGGACAGACCCAAAGAGGTCAGCGTTATGCGTGCCATGTGCTCCCGTTAGAAGCTGATACTCCCAAGCGTCACCGCAATATCATAGATCGAAGGCCCGATCAGAATGATCAAAAGCGGCGGCACCGTTAGCATCATTGTGGCAAGGGTCAGTTTGGTGGGCAAGGTGTTTGCTTTTTCCTCAGCGCGCATGATGCGTTTATCGCGCATTTCCGCCGAGAAAACCCGCAACGCTTCGGAGATGGAGGTACCGAAGCTGGCCGATTGGATCAGAACTGTCACGAAGCTGGCCACATCCGGGACGCCAGCGCGTTCGGACATGTCGCGAAGGACGCTGGTTTTGTCTTTACCGGCCTTCATTTCGTTTGCGACGAGTTCGTATTCTTCCGCGAGGGCGGGGTAGCCCGCCTTGATTTCACCGCTGACGCGAATGATGGCTTGATCGAGCGACTGGCCAGCTTCGACGCAGACAAGCATCATGTCGAGGCTATCGGGGAAGCCGTTGGTGATTTCTTCCTGCCGGGACTGCTGACGTTTTGTGACCCAGTATTTCGGCAGCATATAGCCCACAAGGCCCGGCACCAGCACGCTGCCAATCATGGCCTGCATGGAGGGTTCGCCGGTCACGCTGTTGTAGATCGCGTAGAGCGCCCCAAGAATGAGGAAAGCGATGCCGAGCAAGAACTGAAGGAAGTGGTATGTGCGCACGGCATCCTTGCCGCGATACCCCGCCTGCAAGAGCTTCAGGCGCGTTTCGGAATATTGCTTTTCGTCCTGCGGTTCGAGGAAGCTGGAGTACTTGTCGAGCTTGTTGCCGCGCTTGCCCCCGCGGCGTAGGCGTGGACCATCGGCGTCGTCTTTTGCACCGGCACGGGCATCGTTCTTAAGTTGATCGAAGGGGTCCTTTTCCTTCTTCAGCATGACCGGTAAGGTCAGCAATATCAAGAACATACCCAAGACGCCGATGATCAGGAGAGGGCCCAGATCGCCGAAATTGTCCGTCAGCCAGGTATTGGCCGTGTTGAAGAGATTTGTGGCAAATTCCATCGGCTCAGACCTTGATGTTCACAAGCATGCGCATGACAAAAATGTTGGCGACCAGAAAGGCGGCCACGATGAGACAGGCGGGGATGAAGTAAGCCGTCTCTTTCACATCGTCATAGTAGTTGGGCTGGATCACGTTGATCATCACAAGCGCGAGGATCGGAAAGATCGAGAGGAACATGCCCGACCATTTTGCTTCAGCGGTGATGGCCTTGACGCGGCGGAAGAGCTTGAAGCGCGAGCGCACCACCTTGGCCAATCCGTCGAGGATTTCCGCGAGGTTACCACCCGAAGTCTGCTGAATGGTCACCGCAACAGCCAGGAAGCGCAAATCCTGCATGTCGATGCGTTCCGCCATGTGCTTGAGCGCTTCGCCAACGTCGCGACCATAGGCGGCCTCATCGGAAATGACGCCCATTTCCGTGCCAAGCGGGTCGGGGACTTCTTTCGCAACGATTTGAAGGGCGGAGGAGAATGGGTGACCAACGCGGAGAGAGCGGACCATCAATTCAACCGCTTCGGGCAGTTGTTCTTCGATCATGCCAAGACGCTTCTTGGCAGTGTTGTTGACCCAGATGTACACGGCGCCCACGCCCATCGCGACCGAAATCACGAGGCGGATTACGAGGGATGCACCTGTCCCGAAGGTCAGGAGGAAGAACGCCACCACCGTCAAAACGGCCATCACCATGATGAGCTGGCCGGGGGTAAAGGCGATATTGGCCTTTTGCGCCTTGTCGGCGAGGATCGCATAGAGCGGGATTGAGCGCGAGCTCATGTGTTGGCTCATCTCCTTGCGGAGTTGTTCCAACACCTGTTCGCGGCCGGCACCCTTTTCGAGCATTTCGAGGCGGCGGTTGACCCGGTTGTTCAGCGAGATCGATTTGCCGAATACCGTCAGGTAGATGCCCTGTACGAGGGCGAGAACAGCAAGAAAGATCAGACCGTAAATGAGCGGTTCTGCAGAAATTACCATGTCGCGTTACTCCGCCGCGAAGGGTTCGAAGATCGCCGATGGCAGATCGTAGCCCCACATCTTGAAACGTTCTGAATAGTGGCTGCGCACACCGGTCGCGGTGAAATGGCCGATGATCTTGTTGTCAGGGGTCAGTCCAACGCGCTGGTAGCGGAAGACTTCCTGCATCGAGATCACTTCGCCTTCCATCCCGGTCACTTCCGTGATCGAGACCATGCGGCGCGAGCCGTCTTGCAGACGCGAGGCCTGAACGATGAGGTTCACAGCCGAAGAGATTTGCGAGCGCGTGGCTTTGATCGGCATTTCGATACCTGCCATCGCGATCATGTTTTCGAGACGGCTGACACCGTCGCGCGCGCTGTTGGCGTGGATCGTGGTCATCGAGCCATCGTGGCCAGTGTTCATGGCCTGGAGCATGTCGATGACTTCCTCGCCACGCGTCTCCCCCACGATAATGCGGTCGGGACGCATACGCAGGGCGTTTCGGAGACAGTCGCGCTGGGTGACGGCCCCTTTGCCTTCCACGTTCGGTGGGCGGCTTTCCATCCGGCCCACATGGGTCTGCTGGAGCTGAAGTTCCGCCGTATCCTCAATCGTCAGGATGCGTTCATCGTTGTCGATGAAGGATGATAGTGCGTTGAGCGTCGTCGTTTTACCGGAACCCGTACCGCCCGAGACGATGACGTTGAGGCGTGTGGCAACGGCGGCTTGTAGGTAGGCTGCCATTTCTTCGGTAAAGGCGCCGAAATTGACGAGGTCGTCAATCGCGAGCTTTTCCTTCTTAAACTTACGAATGGAAACCAGCGATCCGTCCACCGCGATGGGCGGGACCATGGCGTTGAAACGGGAGCCATCTGCGAGACGGGCGTCAACGTAAGGGTTTGATTCATCGACACGACGACCGACCGCGGAGACGATCTTGTCGATGATCCGCAGGAGGTGCTTTTCGTCTTTGAAAGCTGTATCGGTAAGTTCAAGCTTACCGGCGCGTTCCACGAAGACCTGCTGTGGGCCGTTTACGAGAATATCGTTCACGGTGTCGTCTTTGAGAAGCGGTTCGAGAGGGCCGAGGCCCGTCACTTCGTCGTAGAGATCCTGGTTCAGGGTCTGCCGCTCTTCGCGGTTCAGCACGACGCCCATATTGTCGAGCGCTTCCCCCGAGATGGCGACGATTTCCGCGCGCAGGTCGCTTTCGGAAGCGTTCTCAAGGGCTGACAGGTTCAGGTTGTCGAGAAGCTCTTTATGCAGTTCGAGCTTGATCTCGCCCAAACGTTCCTTGCGCTTCTTTTCCTTATCGGCGGCAGGTGCCTGGGCCGGGCTACGGCTGACCGTACGGCGCTTGACTTCGACCGCAGTCGATTTGGGAGCCGGCGCGGAGGTGGGACGCTGTTTGTCTTGACCGCCGGGGATCGATTTCAGATCGGGCGACCCCTGATCACCTTTTTTATACTTGGAAAACACAGTCTCGCTCCTTCGTCACTCAGCTGCCTTCGGCGGCTGAAACGTTGGTTTCATGAACAGAAGCTGCCAATTTCTGAATTTCTTTGCGCAGCGGGTTTTTGGCGGCGACATCCGAAAGCGGGACACCGTGGTCGTTCGACTGGACGACCTGCTTGCCACCGTCAGGCATGAGCACCTCGATTTTGATGTCGAGGCTCTCCGCCATTCGTTTGATGCGGCTCTTGCCGTTCAGATCGGTGAAGCCTGGCGCGCGGTTCAGGACGTAGCGCAGTTTTTCGTAAGGCAGGTCTTCGCCCTTGAAAGCCCGCAACACACGGAGCGTGTTCTGGGCCGAACGCATGTCCAATTCGGTCATGGCAAAGTAGACATGCGCCTCCGTCAGCACCGTCTCCGTCCATTGAACAAAGGTGCTTGGCATGTCGATGACCACATAGTCGAAGTTGGTCTTCGCGATCTCGATGATCTTCTTGACGTCCTTCGGTTCGATAATATCGAGCGGTATCAATTCGCTCGGTGCCGTCAGAACGTGGAGTTTCTCTTGATAGGCCAGCAACGCCTGCATGAAGCTGTCACTGTCCGCCTGATCGGTATCCTGAAGCAGTTCGAAGACCGCCTCACGTCGCGGCAAGTCAAGATAGGTTGAGGCCGATCCGAATTGCAGGTCGAGGTCCAGAAGGCATACGCGGAGCGCGTCGTCGCCTTCATCGATGTTCGCCAGTTCCCAGGCGAGGTTCACCGCGAAGGTCGTCGACCCTGTGCCGCCTGCCAGCCCGTGCACCGGGAGTACCACACCATCGCGGTCGCCCGTCGCTTTGAGGTTGCTTGCGATATTGGCGGCCACCATCTGGGCCTGCTCTGCCTTGTCCCGCATGCGCTGGATCGCATCGCGTAACGCGCCATCGGGCAGGGGGTAGGGCACAAACTCTTCGGCACCGAATTTGAGAAGCTTGTGGAGGATGATCGGGCTGACTTCCTCAGCAATGACAAGCACTTTGATCTTTTGGGAATGAGCCCGGCGAACAAGGTCAGCGATCAGGTCGATTGACTCTTCATCCGATTGATCGATGGCGAGGGCGACGAACTCCAGATGATCCGCTTCGGGTTGGTCGAAGAAAACACCGGCGTCTTCGAGCGAAAGGTCGCCCCAGTTTTCGCCGCACTCCTGTTCCATGTCTTCGATAAGCAGGTCGAAATTCTGTACATCCCGGCTGATTGTGCAGGCAACAATGGGTGCCGGTTCTTCCTGCAAAGCCGCGTTGCTACTCATATCCCTCACGTCCTTCTGCTCTTGGCCCCGCAACAGGCGGGGTCGGACAAGGTGGGCATGCGTGAATCCCACGCACGCCTCCCTAAGGATCAGGAGTGACGGGCAATATTGGCGACATTGAGGCTAAAAGATCATAATTATTCGGTATTCAACAACGATCCAAAAAAGCAAAAGGGCGGCCAAATTGACCGCCCTTTGTGGTGATATTCTGTTTTGTTAGCCGCCGGTGGCTTCGATTTCCTGGATGCCACCGCCGAGCGGTGAGATGGCAGTCGCGGAGTCGACATATTCGCCCCAAATGACCTGCGCATATTTACCGTTCAGGTTGCCCGAACACATGACATGGGCGTGGCGGTAACGTGGAGCGCCTTTGGCGTCTGTCGTTCCGTCGAGTGCGACGACCGGGTCGGGCACGATATGGCCCTTCGCCTGACCGGTACACATCTGCGCAAGCATGTTGTTCATCGTTGGGTTGCCGAAACCACCTTCATCGAGGAACGAACCCGCTTCTTTGTTGAAGCCCTCGCCGCAGGCTGACAGGGCAATCAACCCGAGGCCAGCCAAGATGGAAGTATGTTTGATATTCATGGGTCTCACTCCATCACGTAGCCGTAGGAACCACCGAAGTCTTGCTTTGCGACTTCGGCTGCGGCGCCCGAGGTTGGTGCCCCTGCCGGGCGTGCCACGCGGCCGAAGAGGAACAGTTCGCTCTCGGTCGGTGGGCGAATACGGTCGGTTGGCAGAGCCAGCGCTTCGCCGCGAACCGGTGTCACCAGATGTGGTGTCACGATGATGACCAGTTCAGACTGATCCCGCTGGTAGCTTGCGCTGCGGAACAACGCTCCCAAGATCGGCACGTCGCCAAGCCATGGGGTTTGAGTTGCGGCATCCGAGAAGTCATCTTGCAAAAGTCCAGCAATCGCAAAGCTTTGACCATCGAGCATTTCAACGGTGGTCTGGGCCTCCCGGCGGCTGAACGCATTTACGCTAACCACGTTCGACGTGACGGTGATCGAGTCGTCGATTGCCGACACCGCCGCGTTGAGCTCAAGGTTGATCCGGTTGCCATCGACGACGCGCGGAATAAACGTGAGTTGAACACCGAAGGGTCGGTACTCGATCGTGATGCCGTCATTGTCGCTAACTGGGATCGGATACTCTCCACCAGCAAGAAAGCTTGCTTCCTGGCCGCTAAGAGCAACGAGGTTTGGTTCAGCAAGGGTCCGCACCAGGTTCTTAGATTCGAGCGCTTCAAGATAGGCCGACATGAACAAGCCGCCGACCGTGCCCTGGACACCGACTGCCGTGCCGCCGAACTGTGCCGTCGTGATCTGTTCAGCGCCACCGAGGAAGTTGCCGCCTGTGGTCAAGTTACCTGTGCCCGATGCTGCGCCGAACCCTGGGACAGCTGACTGCGCCTGCGCAGTAATACCGCCGGAGAGGCTCTTCGTTACGGAGCGGTTAACTTCGGCAAAACGCACTTTCAGCATAACCTGCTGTGTGCCGCCGACCGACATCAGGTTCGCTACACGATCTGGCGCGTAGCGGTTGGCGAGATCGAGGGCCCGGTCGAGTTTCTCAATCGACGAGACCACGCCCGAAAGGACGATGCCGTCATTCGCCGTGCGTACTTCAATGCCTTCGCCTGGAAGGATTTGACGCAAGCGCTCTTTGAACTCGGCCACGTCAGGGGTCACTTGAACCTCGACATTGGTGATCAAGCGGCCATCCGGACCAAGGAGTGTCAAGGTCGTGCGACCCGGTGCTTTACCAAGCACGTAGATCGTCCGATCTGACAGTGTGGAGATGTCAGCGATGCCGGGGTTTGCGATGCTGAGTTCTGCAAAGGGGTTTTCGGCTTCAACCACAACAGCGCGGTTCATTGGAACCTGAAGCGCGGTCGAGACTTCTCCCTGCATAATGGTTAGCGACTGTGCCCCGGCTTGGGGAACAGACGCGGCTGTGACGGCGAGCCCCACGAGCGCCGCCCTGATAACGCTATTCAATGTCATGTGACCTGCCTTTCCGATCACGCCTCAGTTTCAGGTTTGATACCTTTATAACGCGGACGATGGGCTAATGTTGAAAAATTTTCAACAATCAGCGGTTTGAATGGCTTTTCTTATGTGGATGGAAAGCAACACAATCGCAGGACTAGCGCCCAAACGGCAACACGCCACCATATTCGGTG
This sequence comes from Pseudomonadota bacterium, assembly GCA_039024895.1. Taxonomy (GTDB): domain Bacteria; phylum Pseudomonadota; class Alphaproteobacteria; order Rhodobacterales; family Rhodobacteraceae; genus JAJDOD01. Next base: position 34,146 of record JBCCPJ010000028.1, read on the forward strand.
GCGTGTGCGTGATGTCGTCAAGGCGCAGAAAGGTTAAGTGCAGGGGATTTCGATCTGCTGACGTTCGCCCCCGACACGCTCCGTTATGAAGCAGCGTTTGACCTCTTCTTTTTGTTGAACCTGGATGCCCAATAGTTCGCGTTGGTCCACGGAAACATCCTGCGACACAAACTGGTCGTCGGCACCGACCAGGGACAAGGACAAACGGCCGGTGGCTTGTGCCTGCGCCAAACGTGCCACCTCGGTTGGATTGACCTCCACCGTGACGGTTCGCGCGACGACTGTTTGGTTGCTGTCTTCGTCAGCCGACTGGTTGATCGCGATCAAACGGACATCGGCCTGAATAAGTTGTGTGACGTTTCCGCCATTTAGGGTGCCGGTCCAATAGACGTCAGCACGGTCACCCGGACGCAAGAAGCCAGAGACACCGCTTGTCGCGTCTGTGCGAATTGTAAACGCCCGCTTGCCCGCGCCCAGTTTTGAGGAAACGCCCGCGTCTTCGCCGGGCTCCGTCACTTTGACCTGTAAGATCGCTTCGTCGGGCTCCATTGTCCGCAGGATCGAACGAAGTTCTTCCCCGCCGTTGGGGAAGAGCTCTTCTACAGATGTAAAGGCACCCTTTGGGATCGCGGCGGTTGGCCAGCGGACGAGACCGACATCGCTTTTTGTCAGTCGCTGCCCGTAGCGCATGCGTTTGTTCACGACCATAACGTCGGTCGTTGGAACGATGGCCGATTTCGCCAATTCCGCTTCCGCAAGCTGTGCCTGCTGTTGAGCGAAAAAGTCTCGCGCCATGTAAACGGCTGCACCTGCCAACGCCACCCCAACGAGCAGAACAAGTCCAAACACCAATCTCATCACATGTCCTCTCTGGTTTCAAAAGGGTCCCGTGATGGCCCCCTAAGCCCATAGTTCGAGGCATTGTTTCGCATCATTATGGCGAAACCGTGGACGAAATCCGAAAATGTGAAGAACCGTTCACGCGCCAAGCCTTAGAAGACTGGCAGATCGGCTTCTGGAGGTTCTGCGTCCTCCAGTGTTGCGCCAAGGCTGCTAGAGACATCCGTGGCACCCGCACCGACGGAGCCGATCACAGCGATACCTAGACCGACGATAGCTGCAGTCAGAACAACCCACTCGACAGTGACGGCACCATCTTCTGACTCAATGAAATTAGTTAAGTTGACCATCACGCATCCCCTTCGAAGCCACCGGCTTCGTTCTGGCACACGTTCGCCGGTACTGGTCTTTACTGGTGTTGCGAAGGCCGGTAGCCCGGCCTTCGCAAGTTCAGGCTGGCAGCCTTAGTCCGAAGACGAAGACGAGCCGAAAGCATCGTCCAGATCGTCGAGCGAACGAACCGTGGCGTTTGCCAGGTTGCTCGAGATCTTGTCAGCAAGGCTTGTTGTACCGTTGCCGACCGAAGTCAGAACAGCAATGCCGAGGCCAACGATAGCCGCGGTCAGCACGACCCAGTCAACGGTGACTGCGCCGGATTCGTCTTTAAGAAAAGCGTCGAACAGTTTCATATGTCCCTCCATTGAGCACGCTCAGTTTCATCAAACCAAGGCGACGGCCGACCTCTCACTTTCGGCCGTATGTCGCGTTTGGTATGACGCTATATGGCCAGTTAAATTGGGCGAGAGTTTGACGTCGGTCGGACTATTTTCAAGCCTTCGTAGTTAAGCGGTATTTCGCATTCAAGATATTGATTATAAAAACTAAAATCCCTTTTCATCACATCAGCCTTATCGCCAATTCCCGGGATAAGAGGGCGACTTTTCGCGATCTCTGAACAATGCGCCTATTTCCCGCTGGTCTCCGCTCGTCACATCTGCAAAGTTTCTGCCCAGATCACTAAAAGAGATTTAATGTCCGATGGAGATCGCGTCTCGCGTCGTTTCCCTGAGCCTAGTTTTGCTGCTTTTTGCCGTTCCTTTGGCTGGCCAAACGCCCTCTACCGCTCAGGAGGGAGGTGACTTTACATTCAAACGCGTCGCACCTCCAACCGCAGGGTCCGGTAAGCGCATAAATGTGCAAATCGACCCGGAGGCGGAGGTTTTCAGGATTACGCCTGGCTCCGAGGCGCGTCGGCCAGGCGATCCACGCCCCGATGGGGCCACGGAGACGCCGCCGGGCCTCGTGCCTGCCGCTCCGAGCGCGTTTGACTGGTATTGGGCCGAAGTATCCCCTGCAATCGGTCAGGACGCTGCGCTGCGCTTCGAGACCGCGATTGGTGCTATCCGTAAGAACGCGCTACGGATCGATACGCCACGGCTTGAGACGCTCCAGCGTATTGTGGAGGCCCATGGGGCCGAAATCCTTGGGTCCACAGTGGGGACGCAGGTTTCCCCGGCCCTTGTCCTGGCCGTTATCGCTATCGAGAGCGCGGGTCGCGTCGATGCGGTGAGCTCCGCAGGGGCGGAGGGGCTGATGCAGCTCATTCCCGCGACGGCGGAACGGTTTGGCGTGGCAGACAGCATGGACCCCAAGGCCAATATCAAAGGGGGGGTCACGTATTTGAACTGGTTGATGAACGAGTTTGGTCGCGACCCGGTCCTAGCACTGGCGGGTTATAACGCGGGCGAGGGCGCTGTGCGGGAACATCAGGGAGTGCCGCCTTTTTCCGAGACGCGCGCCTATGTGCCGAAAGTGTTGGCGACATGGAACGTGGCGCGCGGCTTGTGCTTGACGCCGCCACAACTCATCAGCGACGGCTGCGTTTTTGTCCGAAAACGCGCCGAGAATTGATTTCAACCGTTGGTGGTGGTCAAATCTCCATCTTTTTGAACACACGTTCCGGGATTGCCCGAATAATCGTCATGATGGGCCACCAAATTGCAGGTGTATATATAATGTCTTTCTTCCGATCCGCCGCTCGGAGGATATCGGTCGCAATTTTCTCCGGTGACGCGACGAAGGGTAACTTGTCCATGCCCCATGTCATCGCCGTGTCTACTGTGCCGGGCTTGACCGTGATCACATGCACACCGGAACGCCCCAAGCGGTTGCGCAAACCCGAGAGATACGCGTGAAATCCAGCCTTTGAAGCGCCATAGACGTAGTTGCCGAGACGCCCCCGATCGCCTGCGACCGAGCCGACACCTGCGATTGTCCCTGCTTTGCGGGCCTCCATCACGGGGGCGATCATTGTAAGAAGTCGGGCTGGACCGGTGAAGCTATCGACGATTGTGCCATCGACCAACGCCGGGTCCTTGTCGATTTCAGCTTGCTCAGGCATTGAACCAACGAACACGGCTGCATTGACGGTGCCCTCGGTTGCTTCGGCACGTTCGATAATGCTTGCAAAAGTTGTGGGGTCACGGGCGTCAAAGGCGAAAGCCTCTGCGGAGGGCGATCCCCGAAAGCTGCAATCGGCCGCAATATGCTGCAACTCTTCCATGTCGCGCCCTGCCAGCAAGAGGTTATCACCTCTCGCAGCCACCTGACGGGCAAAGGCGCGGGCAATGGTGGAGGTTGCGCCAAGAATTATCCATGTATCGCTCATGAACCTGACCCTCTGAGGTTGAGGCGATCAACCAGATCGGTGGCAAAGGCGCCGTCCGGGTCGATCTTGGTGACGGCTTTCAGCCAGGCGCTGTGTTCGGGGTACATTGGTGCGATACTACGCGGCCGACTGAGCGCATCCTTCGCAAGATAAATGCGCCCATCTGCGGCAACTGTCATGTCTTCGAGTTCCAGTATGAGCCGCTCAGCTTCGCTACTAGCACGGAAATCAAGCGCCAGTGTGTAGCCTTCCATGGGAAACGACATGTACCCGGCACGCCCAGGCCCCATCCGTTTCAGCACGGCAAGGGGAGAGGCAAGGCCAGCGTCGGCGATTTTTGCGACCATCTCGCGCAGGGCGTCCGCTTGGGCGATTGGCACAACGCATTGAAATTGATGAAAGCCCGCTTTGCCGTAAAGCCGGTTCCAATCGTGAAGTTTGTCGAGCGGGAAGAAAAAGTCATCTATCGGTTTGACGACCGTCCGTCCCTTCGATGGCACGCGGCGCCAATACGCGGTGTTGAAAGCCTTCACAATCGGCGGCGAGAGGGCCACGCGTGGCGCGTCGAGCGGGATGCGTTTGCCGCGCTTAGCCGGTTTAACCAGGCCACCGCCGGTTTCAGCCTCTTCCAGAATACCGCGACCCAAATCATCGCCCCGCGCCGTCGCATCAATCCAGCCCACGGTATATGTGGCCTCTGACGCGTCGAGTAGCGGCAGAAACTCGTCCCAATTTGCTATTCTGCGCTCCGTAACGACCATGACGTCGCCCTTCGCTTTGAGCATTTTGAACTTAGCGGACAGGATCGGACCGGTTTGACCCAACCCCCCCACGGTCGCTTTGAACAGGCTCGCGGGCTTTGTGGGCGTGACCACCTGCGGACCGCTTGGGGTGATCAACGTCATTTCAGTGATATGCTGGCCGAAACTCCCGGCGCCGTGGTGGTTTTTGCCGTGCACATCCATGGCGATGCCGCCCCCGATGGTGGCGAACCCGGTCCCCGGCATCACGGGCGGTAGCCAGCCTTTTGGGGCAAAAATCTTCAGAAGCTGGCCGATCTGGCACCCGGCCTCAACATGGACTAGCCCGGTTTTGGTGTCGAAGGAGAGAATGCGGTCAAGGCGGCTCATATCAACCGCGCGGCCCCCATCGTTTAGGCAGGCATCCCCGTAGCTGCGTAGCTTGCCAAGTGCAGGAGCAGGTTCCTCTGTCGTCAAGGCAGCAAGCGCGGACGCCCGTTCCGGACGCGCCAACTCCCCCGTCGCGCGATGCACCCGGCCCCAGCCGGCATACTCAACTGTTTTCCAGCGCATATTCAGCCCTTTTTGATGCGCGTTCCGCTGTGGGGAACACGAGAATGCCGATGAGGATGGCGAACCACAGGGTGGTGACGCGAATGACCAGCGTTGCGGGCACAGCAATTTCCGCCGGTACGCCGTCGAGCAGAAGAAGCGCCACCATGGCGGCTTCGGCGCCGCCCAGCCCGCCGGGGGCACCTGTCAGACCGCCGGCCAAGGTGGCAAAGATGAAAATGCCGATAGCTGTCCAAAAACCAACCTCAGCGCCCATCCAGTCCAGAAGGATGTAAAACGCGTAGCCTTCGGCAAGCCAGCCCAACACGCCCAATATGCCGGCCATGAGCGTGAGACCGGCGCCGGAGAAGGCGGAAAGCGATGCCGCGGCGCGACGGACGCGCACGAAAAGTCGGGGAAACGAGCGGTGCGACGCAACATGACCGAAGTCGCCAGCAGCGCGCAAAAGCTTCGGTCTTGTTGCAATGATGGCTGCAATCACTGCAAGGAAGACAACGGGAACCGCGCCAACCAGTCCTGTCGCAGACAGCGCCACAGCGAGGGCGAGGAGCATGGCCATGGCGGTTAGATCTGCCGCGCGATCGACGAGCACCAAGGGGGCTGTCCGCTCAAATGACCATCCGGTTTCGCGTCGGAGCCACCGCATCCTGACGAGTTCACCGACGCGTCCTGGGGTTACAGACATGGCGAAGCCGCCAAGAAAGTGCCGGGTATTTTGGTGCAGCGTGGTTGCAACGCCTAGCCGGGTGGCAAAGACGTGCCAACGCACACTGCGGCAGAGGTAATTCACCAAGCTCAGCACGAGAAGGATCGCAATTTCAAATGCGTTCAGCGCGCGGAGAGCCCCAAGCGTTTCTTCCCAGCCGGTCGCCATGGCAAGTCCGGCCAGACCAACAATAACCAGAACAATGAGGATGATCGGCAGTGCCAAATCGCGCCAACGCCGCGACTGGGTCGCGGCGTTGGGTACACGAGGGGAAAAATTTGGCATATCATTCAAAGCCATTGCACATGGTGTACAAAGCGATTTAGGCGATATTATGGTACTGTTTCTTCTTTGGGAACAATCCCGGGACCATTTAATGACAATTTCTGGACAAACCTGAAGTCAAACCAGTGTTGCTTCTGTTGCGTTTCGGATTTGGTCTTCTGTGACGTCTGGGGCGGTTTCGACGATGCGGAGGCCG
>JBCCPJ010000029.1:0-39374 GCA_039024895.1 Pseudomonadota bacterium
AAACCGAACTTCGTCCCACGGTCATAGACAAGGTTATATTCCGCATAGAGGCCGCGGTGCACAAGTTGGATATCCTTGTCTTCCTCATTCCAAGGCGTGTTACGGCGGCGCTCCACAAGGGGCAGGTACGCCTTTAGGAAGGCGCGCCCGACATCTTGAGTGAAGGCGAAGTCTGCCTCCCAATCTCCGGTATTGCGATCATCGTAAAATATACCACCCACGCCGCGCGCGCGTCCCCGGTGGGGAACGAAAAAGTAGTCATCGGCCCAAGCCTTTAGCTTTGGATAGAGTTCCGCGCCGTGCAGGTCGCAATGGGTCTTTTGTACAGCGTGAAAATCCCTTGTGTCATCCTCATATTCGATACTAGGGTTCAGATCCGACCCGCCACCAAACCACCAGGCATGGGGCGTCCAGAACATGCGGGTGTTCATATGAACAGCAGGTACGTGCGGGTTCTGCATGTGGGCAACGAGTGATATCCCGCTCGCCCAGAACCGGGGGTCGTCTTTCATGCCGGGCACGCCGCGCGCAGCCATCGCCTTTTGTGCGCGCGTGCCCAATGTGCCGTATACTGTGGACACATTTACCCCGACTTTTTCAAACACTTTGCCACCACGCATAACGCTCATCAGCCCGCCACCGGCGTCAGAGCCGTCCTCCGCAGAGCGCTTCGTTTCAGACACATCAAATCGACCCGGTGACAGTGACGCCATTTGCCCGTCAACTTGGCTGTCTTCTAATGCCTCAAACGCTGCAACAATTTCGTCACGCAAGCTCCGAAACCAACCGCTTGCCCTGGTTTTTTGATCGTTAAACTGTTCTGTCATGGCTTCCATCCTGTGTCAGCCTAAACTGACACATCCGGGACTTGAGAAAAACTGGAAATTCCCGCTTCCAACTTATCGAGTGGCTCGCGTCTCTTAACGTCATATTTAGTCCAACCCCCTATTGCAAAAGGATATAGTGCAGGTGGACTTGCCTTGGATCGCATTTTTGAGAACCTCAGCTTGCAAATACGCTTTGCAATGTCGTTTTCGTTGCGGGATGCACCCAAACGGGTGGGAACGTCTTCGATTGCCTGTGGCATATTGTACTATTTCGGGGCGGTTTCGATCAGCGTTACCCTTCTCGCGCTTATCCTCCTGTTTGAATCGCTTCGGTTATACGCATCTCGCGAAACGCGCTCTCCGACGGGAGAAATTTCGCGCATCCACGCAACGCTCTTCACCCTAATCTACTGCGCTTCCACATTCTTCTACTGTTCGATCGGCAGCGTGTTCTTGCAGATGCCGTACGCGACTGCACAAGTTTTTGGTGTGTTCTGGATGTCGGCGATCGCCATTCACACCATAAGCGTGAACACGATGATCTCCACGCTCAGTTGGCTTACTGTGACTTCCGTCGCGCTTGCCGTGCTTTTGGCCGCAGTGCAATGGTCGCCGCCCATATTCTTGGAACGGGGAAACTGGGACGGGACATTATTCGGCTTGGTCATATTTCTTTGGGTCGGCAACCTTATCCAAAGCACTAAAATTCAGGGCAGCAATCGGACGGCCTTTACAGAGGCGCGTCGCAAGGCTGAAGAACGGTTGGAACGGCTAGAATACCTTGCGTCCCATGACGCCCTTACCGGTCTCATGAACAGACGCGCTCTGGACGAAGCGGGAGAAGACGCCGTTCAATTCGGGGATGCCTCAGCCCTCATCAGCCTGGACCTTAACGGCTTTAAGCCGATCAACGATGCACATGGCCACGCAGCAGGCGATGCTGTTTTGGTGGAGGTCGCACGACGCATAGCCGAGGTCGCCCGGGGCCATATCGCCGCCCGCGTTGGAGGCGACGAGTTCATGATCCTCGTGCGTGATCCCGCGGATAAGTCCACCGTTGAAGCACTCGTTGCTGAACTTGACAGGGTGGTGAAAGAACCGATCCTACACGAAGGTTTGTCTCTGTCCGTCAGCGCGGCTATCGGCCAAGCGAAACAAACGAAGGCCATGGAAAACGTCGACGACCTATATCGTGCGTCCGATAAAGACATGTATCGCGCCAAGGAATGGTCGCGAAGCCAGCGAAACGTCGGAAATGGCTAACAATCCGCGAACGCACCGTGAAATTGTCGATTTCAGGATCGTGGTTTAGCGGACACTCAGACATTTTGCCCATAGCGCGCTTCATCCCGAAGCGCGCATGTGTAGGGGTCCAAGCATTTCATGCTTAGCCGCTACTCTATCAAAGGGCCGTTTAAGTGCTGAGTGAAATAGAACCTGTAAGCCTGTTCCGAGTTGTCGGCGTCTTTGGATTTTCCGTCTATGTGGCGACATATGCTCTTGTCAGCGTCCGCGTCTTGTCCGGCGACAGCCTTGCCTTCTTTGCGGGAAACACCGTTGCGGCCACACTTGTGCTGATGTCGAATTTTGGTGAGTTCAACCTCGCATCGGTCCTTATCCAGATCTTCTTCATCGCGATCGGTCTTTGCGCCATGATCTTACGCTTTCTCGAAGACACGGCCATGCCTGATTTGGACTGAAACGGCGCTTGTCGGCTTTGTGCCGTCAGCGTATATAGCGCGATATGTTTTCGATCCGATCGATAATCCGAATTATAGGCCCGGCGCTCTAACCCATGAGCTCCGGGACAAAGGCGTTGAGACACCTCCGCCACCCCAATCGAAAATCCGACCACGAAGGACACAAAGCAAATGTGTGCCGACACCCCTGATTACAAAGACACCCTGAATCTGCCAGAAACCGACTTCCCGATGCGCGCGGGCCTTCCGAACCGTGAGCCCGGTTGGCTCGACCGCTGGGCCAAGATCAGCGTATACGAGAAACTCCGCGAAAAAGCCGTCGGACGTACCCCGTTCACGCTTCATGATGGACCTCCTTACGCGAACGGTCACCTGCATATCGGTCACGGATTGAACAAAATCCTAAAGGACATGGTCGTCCGCTCCCAACAGATGATGGGCCGCGACGCGCGCTATATCCCGGGGTGGGACTGTCACGGTCTGCCCATCGAGTGGAAGATCGAGGAGCAGTACCGCAAGAAAGGTAAAAACAAGGATGCGGTCGATATCGTCGAATTCCGCCAGGAGTGCCGCGCCTTCGCCGAAGGTTGGATCGACATCCAACGCAAGGAATTCAAGCGGTTGGGTGTTACTGGCACCTGGGACAGGCCCTATCTTACGATGGATTTCCACGCCGAACGCGTGATCGCGGAGGAGTTCCAGAAATTCCTGATGAACGGCACGCTCTACCAAGGCTCCAAACCCGTCATGTGGTCACCCATTGAGCAAACCGCGCTCGCCGAAGCCGAGGTCGAGTACCACAACAAGGAGAGCTTTACGATTTGGGTGAAATTCAAGGTCGCCGGTGTAAAACCGATTCAAACTTCCCCGAGACCAGTGAAGGTTGGCGTGAAAACCTACGGTCGCTTAGAAGGCGACGATGCCATTGAACACCGTGGTCTTAACGACGCCTACGTCGTCATCTGGACAACCACACCTTGGACGCTTCCTTCGAACAAGGCGGTCGTTTATGGAAAAGACTTCTCCTACGGCCTCTACGAAATTACTGGTCGCCCCGAGGAATGTTGGGCGCGCATCGGTGACCGCTACATCCTCGCCGATAAACTCGCAGCCGAAGTGCTGGGCCGTGCCCGCCTTGATGAAACGATGTACCGCCGTCTTGGTGACGTGGACTGTAGCCAAATCTCCGGCCTCAAGCACCCGCTCAACGGCGTCGAAGGCAGCGAAGGCGTCTGGGACGATATTCGCGATTTCCGCGCCGCCGATTTCGTCACCGACGAGGAAGGCACCGGGTTCGTCCATTGCGCCCCCTCCCACGGGATGGAGGAATACGAGCTTTACCGCGACCTCGCCATGCTCGATCAGGTCATCACCTATAACGTGATGGATGACGGGTCTTTCCGCGCCGACCTGCCCTTCTTCGGCGGCAAATACATCCTTTCCCGCAAGGGTGGCGAAGGTGACGCTAACAAAGCCGTCATCGACAAACTTGTGGAGGTCGGCGGCCTCCTGGCGCGCGGCAAGATCAAGCACAGCTACCCCCATAGCTGGCGCTCCAAGGCCCCCGTCATCTATCGAAATACTCCGCAGTGGTTTGCCGCCATCGACAAGCCCGTGGGCGACGGACAGGACCAGTTCGGCACCACCATCCGCGAACGGGCTCTAACCGAAATCGACAACGTGCAGTGGACCCCAAAGACCGGGCGCAATCGTCTGCACCCCATGATGGAGAACCGTCCAGACTGGGTTTTGTCCCGCCAACGCGCCTGGGGCGTGCCGCTGACATGCTTCACCAAAAAGGGCGCCATGCCCACCGATTCCGACTTTTTGCTTCGGAATGAGGCCGTAAACGCCCGGATCCTTGACGCATTCGAACAAGAGGGCGCAGATGCCTGGTACCAGCCCGGTGCTAAAGAACATTTCCTTGGAAACGAGGTCAGCCACGAAGACTATGAACAGGTGTTCGACATTCTCGATGTTTGGTTTGACAGCGGTTCGACCCACGCCTTTGTCCTTCGCGACCGTGAGGACGGCAGCGAAGACGGCATCGCGGACCTCTACCTCGAAGGCACCGACCAGCACCGTGGTTGGTTTCATTCGTCCTTGCTACAAAGCTGCGGTACGAACGGACGCGCGCCATATCGCGGTGTGCTGACCCACGGCTTTACGCTTGATGAGAAGGGCGAGAAGATGTCGAAATCGCTCGGCAATACCATCGTGCCGGACGAGGTCGTCAAACAATACGGTGCCGATATCTTGCGCCTCTGGGTGGCGCAGGTCGACTATACCCACGATCACCGCATTGGACCGGAAATCCTGAAAAATGTGGCGGATAGCTATCGCCGATTGCGGAATACCCTCCGTTTCATCCTCGGCAACCTCTCCGGCTTCACTGAAGCGGAACGGGTCGCACCGGCGGAAATGCCCGAATTGGAACGCTGGGTCCTGCATCGTCTTGCGGAACTCGATGAGAAGGTCAGAACGGGTTACACTGCCTATGACTTCCAAGGTGTTTTCCGCGCGATCTTCGAATTTGCAACGGTCGATCTCTCCTCCTTTTATTTCGACGTTCGGAAAGACGCGCTCTACTGCGACGGCCCATCTGTACGCCGTAACGCGGCCCGCACGGTGCTCGACATCTTGTTCCACCGCCTGACAGCGTGGCTTGCCCCGGTGCTTGTCTTCACGATGGAGGATGTCTGGCTCTCCCGCTTCCCGGAGGACGCAGGATCGGTCCATCTGCAAGATATCCCCGACACACCACAAGACTGGCGCGACGACGCGTTGGCTCAGAAGTGGGAAGGCATCCGGCGCGCGCGCCGTGTGGTAACAGCAGCCCTTGAAGTGCAACGTCGAGACAAAGTCATCGGCGCATCGCTTGAAGCCGCGCCGGTCGTACATGTCGAAGACGCCCATATGATCGAGACCCTCAAGACGGTCGGTTTTGCCGATATCTGCATCACCTCCGGAATTGCGCTCACAAACGACCCCGCTCCATCCGATGCTTTTCGTTTGCCCGAAACCGATGGCATCGGCGTGGTGTTCGAGAAGGCTGAAGGCGCGAAATGCCAACGCTGCTGGAAGATCCTTCCGGATGTCGGGCTGCACGCATTTCCCGGCACCTGTGCGCGCTGTAACGCGGCTTTGACGGGATGAGGGAAACGCTGTGCTTGGCGGTTGGCTGACTAAGTTCAACTTTGGACCGGCTCGCAAGGGCCGGTTCATCTGCCATATCGGCCCCCCAAAAACTGGAACGACGTCGGTTCAGAAGGCGCTGCAAAACCTCAACGCTTCGGACATTCACTACCTTGGTACGAAACAACCGCGAAACACAAACGAACCAAACACGCTTTTTGCCGACCTGAGCTACGCGGTTCGCTCGGAAACTACGCCCGCAGAACAACGCGCTATAAAACGCCGTATCGGTAAAATTATTTCGGTAAAACAATATATTATCGTATCCGAAGAAATGCTGCTTATCTCCCAACAAGGTGCAACTTACGTCGATAAACTTAGTCGGCTGGCACAACTGCTCAAAGGGACCGATACGCGCTTAATCCTCACCTTGCGTGAGCCGGTTTCCGCGTTAAAATCGTTTTACACAGAGATATACTACCGACAGGAAACTCGCCCTCTTGTGAGCTTCGAAGCGTTTCTTGCCTCAGACCAAGCAAGCATATTCGACTACCCGGCGCTTTTGTCCGCACTCAAATCGGCAGGCTTTCCCAAGGTCAAACTGCTCAGCTTCACACGCGAACAGGCCGATTTGCGTTTGGCGGAGCTGACAGGGTGTTCTGAACACACGGACAGTTTGACATTGGAAACAGCGAACGAAACCGAACCCGAGCTGCGCGCGCGTATCGATGCGCTGACCGTCCCTCAGGCGCTCGCGGAGAATCTCGCTGAAGGCTATCAACACGCCCTGAACCTCGCCAAAGGTTCTTAGCCCCCCGGGACCATCGCTCGACGTAAAGTCCATCAACTCCAAAGCCCACAATCACTCGGCGACACCGCGCAATTCACCGCTGATTTGCAATTTCACGCAGCTGTGTTCTGGAACTCGTGGCAATCGACTATATCTAGGCGACAAGTCAAACGTTCGATAGGAGACTACTCCATGTCCAACATGAACCACACCCGCCGTACTCTTCTCACCACCGGCTCTGCGGCGCTTATCACCGCAACCGGCCTTATTCCCGCCCGGGCGACTGGCCTCGCGCCGACGACGACCATGCGCGGTGGGGCAAACAACTATCGGCCCGGCGCGCCCATTGTAGAGCGGATCGGTAGCGGTGGTTTTTTTATGTCCGGTACGGTGCGCAGGGCTGGTGACGGCGCGCCCTTGGCAAATCAGCGCATTCAAATCTGGGCGCATACCACCGAAGGCCACGAACGCGATCCACAAAGTCACGGCGCGACATTAACCGATGAAAACGGCATATACCGGTTGGAAATGCCACAGATCGTGCCAGCATTCGGCCAGGCGCACGGTCACCTTGCCTATGATAGCGGCGACTTCAAAACAGTATTTCTACGTCCTTTGATGGATAGTCCGAACCAGACTACGCTCGAGGCGCATTTCGTTCTGGAACCTTCCTAAGCGCATACAAGGCGTGGTGTCATTCCGAAGCTGCCTGGTTTGGTTCGCCATAACGGTGGTCGCCGTGATCCCTGTCGCTGCGGCGTTGAACAGCCCTTTGCTACAGTGGCGCGAACCAATCTACATCGCGGCTGGGTTCGCAGGCGTCGTCGGCATGGCTCTGATATTCCTTCAACCGCTGCTGGCTGCCCGGTGGATGCCTGGTATGACGAGTGCCACTAGCCGTAAGTTGCACCGCATTTTAGGCCTTCTGCTTGTATTGGCAGTCTTCATCCATGTCGCGGGCCTCTGGGTCACAAGCCCACCGGATGTCATGGATGCGCTGACCTTTAGATCACCAACGCCATTTGCCGTTTGGGGCGTTTTGGCCATGTGGGCGATCTTTGCCGCCGCCGGTCTTGTTCTCTATCGAAAGCGCGTGCCTCCAAAGATCTGGCGTCCGCTGCATACAAGCCTTGTAATGATTGCCACAATTGGCACAGTGGTCCATGCGGTCTTGATTGATGGCACGATGGAGGTGTTCTCGAAATGGATACTCGGTCTCGCCTGCCTTTCCGTTCTCGCGGCAGCAACCTATCGCTTGAGATCATGGGCGATCCTCACAAAACGGAAGCCCCATGCCCAGACCAAGTGATGATGAGATTGCATTCGCGCTATTGCGCCTCGCCGAAGAACGCGCGCCGAAGACCTTTTGTCCGTCCGAGGTTGCACGTCGTCTCGCCGCCGACTGGCGTCCGTTGATGCCGGATATTCGGCGCGTCGCGGCGGACTTGCCTCTGATCGCCACGCAAAGAGGCCAACTAACGGATGCATTGAAAGCAAGGGGCCCGATCCGATTACAGAAACGCAATAAGATATATCCACTTAGATAAGGAGCGCTTGTATTCGCCGGTAAGTGGCGCGCCTTATCACGATCTCTGTTTGACAGGTTGTCTCCCGATCCCAAATTTTGCAGCCTCACGCCATGCCAAAACGCAGTATCGAAACCATGGTTGGTGCACTGACATTGCATCAGAACCACAACGCGATCGCCGCACTGACCTGGGAAGCGGGTGCGAGCGACGAAACAACGCTTCTCTTCGAAGCGGAACACCAACTTCGCGCCTATTTCTCGGGTGATCTCAACTCGTTCAACCTGCCGCTCGAAGTCTCAGGAGGTCCGTTACAGAAGGCAGTCTGCGATGCGATGCTGAACATTCCACTGGGCGAAACGCGGACCTATGGCGATCTGGCTCGGGAACTGAACCGGCCCGCCCAAGCTGTGGGTCGAGCCTGCGGTGGGAATCCAATCCCGGTGATCATCCCTTGTCACCGCATTGTCGGCGCCAACTCTCTTGGCGGTTTCTCGGGAGGCACGGGCATTGAGACGAAAGTTGCCCTTCTGAAACATGAAGGTGCCGCAGGGCTTCTCATCTGAGCGTTCCATGAAAAATCGGTCACATTTTTCATCGACGGCGCATCGCGAATCCGGCATGTGTTGGGGGATCAGTCACGGAGATGTCGATGCCCGCCCAACTCATTGATGGTAAAGCTTTTGCCGCCAAAGTTCGCGAAAAAGTCGCAACCCATGTTGCCCGCCTGAAAGAAGCGCAAGGACTTACACCCGGCCTTGCCGTCGTTCTCGTGGGCGAGGACCCTGCAAGCCAAGTCTACGTGCGCAACAAAGGTAAGCAGACTGTAGAAGTGGGCATGAATTCCATCGAGCACAAGCTTGACGCCGACACATCGCAGGAGACGCTCCTCACACTGATCGGCGAATTGAACCAAGATCCAACGGTTCACGGCATCTTGGTTCAACTCCCCTTGCCCGGGCATTTGGATGAAGACTTGGTGATCAACGCGATTGACCCCGCGAAGGACGTAGATGGCTTTCACATTTCGAATGTGGGCTTGTTGGGCACCGGTCAGAAAAGCATGGTACCCTGCACCCCGCTCGGGTGTTTGATGATGCTCCGTGACCACCATGGCAGCCTTTCGGGCCTCAATGCTGTCGTGGTTGGACGCTCGAACATTGTCGGCAAACCCATGGCGCAGCTTTTGCTGGGCGACAGTTGCACTGTCACAATTGCCCATAGCCGCACAAAGGACCTGCCAGCCGTTGTGAAAGGCGCCGATATCGTTGTCGCCGCTGTTGGTCGTCCAGAGATGGTTCCAGGCGATTGGATCAAACCGGGAGCCACGGTCATTGACGTGGGCATAAACAGGATTGATGCGCCGGAAAAAGGCGAAGGGAAAACGCGTCTCGTTGGGGACTGTCATTTCGACAGCTGTGCTGCGGTGGCTGGCGCGATTACCCCCGTGCCCGGCGGCGTCGGCCCGATGACGATTGCTTGCCTCTTAGCCAATACCGTTACCGCCTGCTGCCGGGCCAATGGGTTGGCTGAACCGGAAGGTTTGACCGCCTAATATGCGGTCACCCAACAGGACCTGCGCAGAGACGAACGCGTTTTTTCCCGATAATCCGGCGTGCCCTTCTTGGTATGCCGAGTTACGATAGTGCGGAGGAGGCGCATATCGTGACCCAAACCGGCTTCTATTTTGATGAACGTTGCTTCTGGCATTCCGGCGGCAACTACGCCTTTACGATGGCTGTGGGCGGTCTTGTGCAGCCGCCCGCAGCAGGCGGGCTGCCGGAGGACCCCGAAACCAAACGGCGCTTCAAGAATCTTATGGACGTCACTGGGCTTCTCGCCGAACTTCATACCAGCAGCGCCGCTCCAGCGACTGAGGAGGAACTCCTCCGCGTCCATCCTGCGGCTTTCCTGACCACATTTCGTAACACTGCCGCTGCAGGCGGCGGCGAGATTGGCCTGCGGGCACCCTTCGGTCCAGACGGCTATGCGCAGGCATCTCTCTCTGCCGGGCTCGTCAGGGAGGCGCTCGCTTCGGTGCTGACCGGGCGCTGCCGAAATGCCTATGCACTGGCGCGGCCTCCTGGACACCATTGCCTTCCGGATTGGCAAAACGGGTTTTGCCTCTTGGCCAATATCGCAATCGCCATCGAAGCTGCCCGAGCAAGCGGGATGGCTAAACGTTTTGCTGTGCTCGATTGGGATGTTCATCACGGCAATGGCACCGAGGCGATTTATTATCGTGATCCCAATGTTTTGACCGTCTCCCTGCACCAGGAACGCAACTATCCACTCGACACCGGAGACTTTGGAGACCGTGGTGAAGAAGGCGGCACCGGCGCTAACCTCAACATACCCTTGCCACCCGGAACCGGTCATCGCGGCTATCTGATGGCGATGGAGCGACTGGCGCTGCCCGCCATCCGTGAGTTCAAACCGGATGTCCTTATCATCGCCTGTGGCTTTGACGCCGCCGCTTTTGATCCCTTGTCGCGGATGTTGGCCAGTGCGGCGACATTCCGCGCGATGACCGAGCAAGTGATGGCATTGGCAAGCGACATATGCCAGGGACGCCTCGTCATGGCACATGAAGGCGGCTATTCCGAAGTTTACGTGCCTTTCTGCGGGCACGCGGTTTTGCAGGAAATGTCCGGGAGCGAAATCTGCGCAGACGATCCTTTCGCAACGACACTTAAAACACGTCAACCATCAGCGGCGTTCGATGGTTTTGTCGAAGGGTTAATTGACGAGATGGTCAGCGCGCTTTGATGCAGGCGAGCGCTGGAAAATAGCCCCGCCGACGTATAGGTGTTGTCGACCAAGCGGAGACACCGATGCCCAATTCCAATCAGGCTGCACTCGCCTTTCTTGAAACCCGTCGCTCGCGCCCAGCCAAAACGCTGACCGCTCCCGTGCCGAACCGCGAAGAGCTAAGGTCACTTCTCACGGTGGCGGCCAGAGTACCCGATCACGGCAAGCTTGAACCTTGGCGGTTTCTCGTCCTTGAAAAGCCGTCACTGGCCCGACTCGCGGGCACATTGCCTGCAACCGGCGAGGCTCTGAAGATACCTCCCGAGAAAGTCGCAAAAGAAGTCGAGAGTTTTGCGCGGGCCGAACTTGCCGTCGTTGTGGTCTCAAGCCCCAAACCTTCAGAGAAAATTCCCGAGATCGAACAAACTCTCTCTGCAGGAGCTGTGTGCATGCAGCTCATAAATGCCGCACTAGCCGCCGGATGGGGCGCAAACTGGCTCTCCGGCTGGGCGAGCCACGACGCGGATTGGCGCGAAAGGCACCTCGGTCTGATGCCGCGTGAGAGCATCGCGGGCATCATTCACCTCGGCACAGAAAGTAGCAAACCGCCCGAGCGTCCGCGTCCCGATTTGGACGCGATTACGGAGTGGATCGACACGTGATCCTAACAGCCTTTGCCAAGGCGCTGTCACAAATGACAGATCCGCGCTTCCGTTGGGTGCTTATGCAAGGCGTCGGGCTCACGTTCCTTCTGCTCTTTGGCCTCTTTGCGACAGCCTTTTGGGGGATCGCTTGGCTTGTTCCGGACAGCATATCTCTCCCTTGGCTTGGTGAGGTCGGCATTTCCAACGCACTGATCTCATGGGGCTCGCTTGGCCTGATGATGATTGCATCCGTATTCCTGATGGTACCGGTCGCATCAGCGTTTACTGGCTTGTTTCTGGATGAAGTCGCCGATGCAGTCGAGGCGCGCCACTACCCGCAACTGGGTGCCGCGCCAAATGTGGGCCTCATGGACAACTTGCGGGAAAGCCTGGTCTTTTTAGGTGTCATTGTGGTCTCAAATCTGGCTGCTCTTATCCTCTACTTTACGCCACTCGCGCCGTTTGTGTTCTATGGGCTTAATGGCTTCTTACTCGGCCGCGAGTATTACCGCATGATCGCCGTACGTCGAATGGGGCGGCAAGCGGCTGGCAAATCGTTTCGATCAAACTTTCTGACTATTTGGAGCGCAGGCGTTTTGATGGCAGTGCCGCTAACCCTGCCCGTCATAAATTTGTTGATACCTATCCTTGGTGCGGCAACCTTCACCCATGTGTTTCATGGCTTGAACCGAAGCGTCGAAACGGCTGGCGGGCGAGCTTAACATTCCTGCGTGGTTACAAAAAAGATCGGTTTCATTGACCAATGCCTATCTGACCTGAAAAAGGTACCTTGCGCTCTAGACTCGCATTGCTTCGATACCACGCGCCAGATCCTCCGCCAGATTGCGCACATGTCGGGACGCGTCAGAACGTTGGGCAAACGCACGAAGCCCGACGACATCGGCTTGGAACTTGAGACCGAGGCGGACCGGGTCCGCGTCTGCAGGCAATTCGCCCGCGTCTTTTGCGCGCTTAAAGCCGTCGATAAAGCGCGCGCCCGTTTCATCCATCAATGTCTCGGCAAGTTGCCTTACGGGACTGGTTTGGTCAGGGTGCTCAAGTATCGTTTTGACCAACATGCATGCACGCGACGGATGATCTACGGCACCAAGCCCACCAAGCCGCCGAGCATATTGCGCAAGTGCCGACAAGGGAGACCCCCCTGCCTCGTAGGTTTCCGCCCACTCATCTCTGGAAATAGCGGCATAGTTTCGCAGCGCTTCCGAAAACAGCGCTTCCTTGGAGCCAAACGCGGCATATATGCTGCCCGGTTTAAGAGCCAGGGCGCCTTCAAGGTTTTTGAGGGATGTCGCGTGATATCCCTTCCGCCAGAACAGATCACGCGCGCGCTTCAATGTTTCTTGGCGATCAAATGTAGCTTTTCGTGCCATGGGCCAACTCACAGTTGAGTGATTGCTCAAAATATACCTTGAGCAATCACTCAAGTAAAGTTAGCCAGACGGTATTCTTGAGCAATCGCTCAAATACAAAAAGGAATGCCGCCCATGGCTAAATTTGATCTTCATACCCTCGAAACCGCTCCCGAGGCCTCCAAACCGCTCTTGAAAAAGTCGCAAGCCGCCGTCGGACGCGTCCCAGGTTTGCACGCTGTTATGGCGGAAAGCCCTGCGCTTCTTGAAGGCTATCAGGTTCTTCATAAGCTGTTCGCGGAGAGCACCAGTTTCGACGCTGACGAACTCACCGTCGTCTGGCAAACGATCAATGTTGAGCATGAGTGCCACTACTGCGTTCCGGCACATACCGGCATTGCGAAGATGATGAAGGTTGACGACGCAATAATCGATGCCTTGCGAAACGAAACGCCTTTGCCCAGCGCAAAGCTCGAGGCGCTCCGGACTTTCACGCTACAGATGGTGCGCGAGCGCGGAGCCGTTTCTGACACGGAGGTCCAGACTTTCCTCGACGCCGGATACACGAACGAGCATATCCTAGAGGTTGTTCTCGGCCTCGCGCAAAAGGTCATGTCGAACTACACAAACCATTTGGCCGACACGCCCGTTGACCAAGTTATGCAGAAGTTCCTGTGGCAAAAGGCTGCCTGAACCGGCGCGCCCCTCCCTTTGGAGGGGCAAAACCCTACTGTCCCGCGCCCGGTCCCATCCGGCCGAACATATCGATATCGCGAACCGAGATATCGCCGAACAAGATGACGGCAGCAATGATCGCCCAGATCGGCACGGCCCAAAGTGTGGTCAGGCGAAACCGCTTCTTCATGGAAAAGCTGCTGGATGGGGAACCGGCATGCGTCCCTTCGACCCTTTCGCCAACATCCCCCTGCGTTTCCAGGCGGATCGGCAGAACGATAAACAGCACCATGAACCAAATGACGGCAAAGAGTACTATGCCCGAGACCACACCCATCAGACCTGTTCCAGCTCTACAAGTGTGCCGTTGAAGTCTTTGGGATGCAGGAACAAAACCGGCTTGTCATGCGCCCCTATTTTTGGTTCGCCGTCACCCAAAACCCGAGCACCCGAGGCAGTGAGTTTTTCCGCTGCCTCACGAATATCCGTAACTTCATAACAGATGTGATGGATGCCCCCTGACGGGTTCTTCTCAAGAAAACCGGCAATCGGCGAGTTGTCTCCAAGCGGGTATAGCAATTCAATTTTCGTGTTGGGCAGCGTAATGAAAACGACGGTTACACCGTGGTCGGGTTCATGCTGCGGCGCCCCAACCTCCGCACCGAGCGTGTCGCGGTACTGAGCAGAAGCCGCTTCCAGATCCGGCACAGCAATGGCTACGTGGTTCAATCGTCCAATCATGTCGCGCGCCTCTCTCCATTATGCCGCCGGACTTAAGGCACCCTGCCTGGCTCCCGCAAGGGGCAGAGCGCCGCAGTGACGTGATTAACGGCCCATTAGCCATTCTCGTCTCAAATGCTCCCAAGATTTGTTGGAGTTAGCACATGCCCGAAACGCTCGAAGATCTTGTGATGATGCAATCGCCCACCGCAGAACGCCCGCTCCTTGGGACGATGATCCTCGTTGTCGAAGACAGCCGCCACGCCTGCGAAGCACTTCGACTTATATGCCAGCGATCTGGCGCGCGTATCAGACGTGCCGAAAGCCTCGCGTCAGCCGAACGCCATTTGCGAACCTATCGGCCCCGGATTGCCGTTATTGACCTGGGACTGCCGGACGGGTCGGGGCTTGAGCTTATTAGTCAGCTGGCCAATAGCGACCCACGTATCGAGGGCATTATAGCCACATCGGGTGACGACGCTTTGCGGGACGCCACCTTGATGGCTGGCGCCGACGCGTTCCTGGCAAAGCCGCTGGCCTCCGTCTCGGAGTTTCAGAAGGTTGCGCTCTCACTCATGCCCAACGGGTTCTGCGACATCGAGGTAAACGTCAGCTCATTCGATGAGGTTGAACCCGATCCAATAGCACTCCGCGATGATCTTTCGCTTACTGCCGATCTGTTACGTTCTGGGGCAGATGCTGCAACACTTGATTATGTCGCGGGATTTCTATCCGGCCTCGCAAAATGCGCCGAGAGACCGCATATCGCAGTCCTTGGCGATGAGGTGAAGTCCGCAGCTTCGAAAACACCTGGCGTCAAAGAGTTGCAAGCGCTCGCCCTTAAGATTGAAGAAGAAGCTGCCGCCCTCGAACCGGTCTAGGGTGTTTCACAATTCACCTCGAGCGCGGCGCCCCTCCATACGTTTCCACCAAAGATAAATGGCAAAGCGCATATCACACCAAGCGCATCTGAAGTGACATAACGAACGCAGAAAACCTTGTAGGACTCCAGATGTTCCCTTATTGTTCCACTGGCTTTCCAGCCCTGGAGCGATCATCATGTTGGATATGACGACCACCGCAGCACAAGACCTTGCCGGATTTCTGGCCAATGACCGTTTCGGTACCGTGCTGGCCGACCCTCCTTGGCGCTTTGTCAATCGCACTGGCAAAGTTGCGCCGGAGCACAAGCGGCTCGCCCGTTATCCGACCATGGAGCTTGACGATATCTGCGCGTTGCCCGTCGCCGAACATCTTCTCGATCGCGCGCATTGCTATCTTTGGGTACCGAATGCCTTGCTGCCCGAAGGTCTTGCCGTGCTGAAGGCTTGGGGCTTTGACTACAAATCCAATATCGTCTGGCACAAAATTCGAAAAGATGGTGGTTCGGATGGGCGCGGTGTCGGCTTCTACTTCCGCAATGTCACAGAAATCCTCTTATTCGGCACACGCGGGAAAAACGTACGGACGGAGGCTCCGGGTCGCCGCCAGGTTAATATGATCCAAAGCCGCAAACGCGAACACTCGCGCAAGCCAGACGAACAATACCGTATCATCGAAGGCTGCTCGTGGGGTCCTTATCTTGAGCTTTTTGGGCGCGGTGTCCGTGAGGGTTGGACTGTTTGGGGCAATCAGGCGGACGCTGATTACAAGCCGGACTGGACGACGTATAGCTACAATTCTAGCCTCGCCGCAGAGTGACCTGAAAGCCGCACTTCCTTAAAATACCTCAACAACAATCGCCTACGGCCGTCTCCTCGCCCGATTTCCCCCGTTAGCTCACCGCGGGGATGTTGTTAACGAGGCGAAAGTTATGCTGCCAAGAAGAACCGTACTGCTCGGCGGAGCCGCCGCAGCAGCCGCATGCATCGGTCTGCCAGCCTTTGCAGCGCAACCAAACAAAGACGATGAGGGTGCGATTGATCCGCGAAAAGCGCGGATCATCCGTGTTGGGCGCTCTACCACGCCCGGTGTCATCCACGTCAAACCTGATGAGTTTGCCCTCTATTGGACGATGGCGAATGGTCGCGCAATCCGCTATCCAATCGGCGTCGCCAAACGTCACTTGTGGGAACCGGGTTCCTACGTGATCCGCGCCAAGAGGGAATGGCCGCGCTGGACGCCGACGCCTGCGATGATCGAGCGCAACCAAAAATACGCCAAATGGGAAGATGGGATGCCCGGTGGGCCCGCAAATCCGCTCGGTGCGCGGGCGTTGTATCTGTTCGACGCCAAGGGGCGCGACACCATGCTCCGGATCCACGGGACCAACCTGCCGAACACGATCCTAAGCCGCGTCTCAAACGGCTGCGCACGACTGACGAACGGCTATGTCACTGATCTTTACAACCGGGTGCCCCTTGGCACGCGGGTGCATCTCTATCCAATGACCGCTTAAGCACCGCGTTCAGATCAAGATGTCAGCGGGCAACCCGATCAAAACCAAGGGACACGGGTTGCCCACGCCGCGCTTTACACGGTCTTCGAGTTTCGCCCAATGGGTGGTCGCCTGACCGAACTTGTCCGCGACAAACTTCCGGGCGAAAGCGTCCGGAAACGCCACGCCCCTCGCAACCTGTTCCGACACCGCCTTGCGCTGCGCCGTAGTGCGCGCGCCAATACCCAAACGGTCCAAGTCATCTTCGGACGATAGTTCACGCATCCGCATCCAAGCTGTTATCCGATTCAAAAATGCCGCCTGCATGGAGGCACCTCGCGTAATAACCACACCGACGCTGATCGCCGAAAGTGCATGGAGGCGCTGGAAATTCTCAAGATCACGGTCGAAAAACGGGTCCTTGTTGTTCCACTCAATTTCCAAGGCCAGTGCGCCGTTCTCCGCAAATTTCACATGATCAACCTCGTGGCTGATCCCCGATCGGGCGTACCCGTCAACCACTGTTTCAATCGAGAAACTATGTTTGCGCCAATTAAGATCAGACAATTCATGCCGAAGACGCTGTGTTAATCCGGCTTCTCCACCGCCGCCCCGCACAATCTCTTCTAACGAAATGCGGAACTCCGAGACAACACGGCACAAAAGTCCAAGATCTACGGGGAAATCATGCGCCAAGATGGCTTCGGCATGGTTTCGGGTGAGCACATCAAACCCGCTATCGCGCAATTGATCCAGCATGCCGCCAAATTACCTCCCAAGGCCGCTTTGCTCAACGCGCGAGCGCCGGATCGCTCGCAGCCCGCAGCGAGGCCGTCAACGCGCTCAGGGACGTTTTTTGTCGGCCATTACCATCGAAATTTGCGGGATCGAGCCACGCCTCGAAAGCCTGACATAACACAGGCCACTCCTTGTCAATAGCCGCAAACCAGGCCGTATCCCTGTTCCGACCTTTGACCACGGTAGCCTGGCGGAAAACGCCCTCATACGACAAACCAAAACGTTCGGCAGCGCGACGCGACGGCAGGTTTGACGCATCACATTTCCACTCAAACCGGCGGTATCCCGCTTGGAATGCCCATTGAAGCAGCAAGAAAACCGCCTCCGTTGCCTCTCGCGTCTGCTGCAAACGCGAGGTAAACACGATATAGCCCACTTCAATCGAGCCTGCTGCTGGGTTAATCCGCAAGAGCGACATCGTCCCCCCAATACTGCCGTCTCCCATGCGAACGGCATATTGCTGCGGATCAGGCAAAACACGCACCCTGTCCACCCATGCCGCAAGTTCGGCCTCCGTCCCAAACGGACCGGCAGGAATGTACTGCCAAACCTGCGGTTCTCCCCGGTGTGCCTCCCAAAGCGCGCCCACATGCGCGCGCGTCAAAGGCTCCAACCCTGCGTATCGCCCCTGGCGCACAACATGGGGCGGGTAAGGCGGGGGTGTCCAATCGGAAAGATCAGTCATTTCTTCTGTCTGAAATACCTTGGGTGGGTCCGGGAGGGTGAAACCCTCCCGGTGGCGCGACGCCGTAAGGCGGCGCAATCACTCTTCGGGCGGCAGCACACGAAGACGAAGCTCGCGCAACTGTTCATTCGTGGGCTCCGACGGCGCCCCCATCATCAGGTCCTCCGCCCGCTGGTTCATCGGGAACAGAATAACCTCACGGATATTGGCCTCATCCGCCAACAGCATCACGATGCGATCAATCCCCGCGGCGCATCCGCCGTGGGGCGGTGCACCAAAGCGGAACGCGTTTACCATACCCCCGAAACGCTTGCGTACTTCGTCCTCGCCATAGCCTGCGATGTCAAAAGCCTTGAACATGATTTCCGGCCGGTGATTCCGGATCGCCCCTGACACAAGTTCGTACCCGTTACACGCCAGGTCATACTGAAAACCCAGCACATCAAGCGGATCGCCGTCAAGCGCAGCCATGCCCCCCTGCGGCATGGAAAACGGGTTATGCTCGAAATCGATCTTGCCCGTCTCCTCGTCTCTTTCATAGATTGGGAAATCCACGATCCAGGCAAAAGCAAACCGGTCTGTGTCCGTCAGCCCAAGCTCGTCGCCGATCACAACCCGCGCCTTGCCTGCCACCGCTTCAAAAGCCTTGGCCTTACCGCCGAGGAAGAACGCAGCGTCCCCCACATCAAGGCCAAGTTGCTGACGGATCGCCTCCGTCCGCTCGGGCCCAATGTTCTTTGCCAATGGTCCCGCCGCTTCCATGCCCTCGCCCTGGTCGCGCCAAAAGATGTACCCCATCCCCGGCAGACCCTCTTTCTGGGCAAAGCTGTTCATACGGTCGCAGAACTTGCGCGATCCGCCGGTTGGGGCTGGAATAGCGCGGATCTCAGTCCCCTCCTGCTCCAGGATCTTGGCAAAAATCGCAAAGCCTGATCCACGGAAATGCTCCGAAACATCTTGCATTTTGATCGGGTTGCGCAAATCCGGCTTATCCGTACCGTACCAAAGCGCCGCATCGCGATAGGATATCTGCGGCCAATCCGATGGCGCATCCACATTGCGCCCGCCGCCAAATTCTTCAAACACACCCGCCAACACGGGTGCAATCGTATCGAACACATCCTGCTGGCTGACGAAGCTCATCTCCATATCGAGCTGGTAGAAATCCGTGGGCGAGCGGTCCGCGCGCGGGTCCTCATCACGAAAGCAAGGGGCGATCTGGAAGTACTTATCAAACCCCGAGACCATCAGGAGCTGCTTGAATTGCTGCGGCGCCTGCGGCAACGCATAGAACTTGCCAGGGTGGAGGCGCGACGGCACCAAAAAATCCCGCGCACCCTCCGGCGAAGATGCCGTGATTATCGGTGTCTGGTGCTCTCGAAAACCCCGGTCCCACATGGCGCGCCGAAGCGATGCCACGACATCGGAACGCAACCTCATATTCCGCTGCATAACTTCCCGCCGCAGATCGAGGAAGCGATACCTAAGACGCGTTTCTTCCGGATACTCCTGGTCCCCGAACACGATCAGCGGCAGTTCTTCGGCCGCGCCGAGGACTTCCATATCGCGAATGAACACCTCGACCTCTCCTGTCGAAATCTTTGGGTTCACAAGCTCAGGGTCACGTGCCTTTACATTGCCATCGATGCGGATGCACCATTCGGAACGCACGTTTTCCACTTGGGAGAATACCGGACTGTCCGGATCGCAAAGTACCTGTGTCATCCCAAAGTGGTCGCGCAGGTCGATGAACAAGACCCCGCCGTGATCCCGGATACGGTGC
This sequence comes from Pseudomonadota bacterium, assembly GCA_039024895.1. Taxonomy (GTDB): domain Bacteria; phylum Pseudomonadota; class Alphaproteobacteria; order Rhodobacterales; family Rhodobacteraceae; genus JAJDOD01. The sequence goes on from JBCCPJ010000029.1 coordinate 19,782, forward strand.
ACCCATCCGGAAAGACGCACGGTCTCACCCACATGGGCGGCATTCAAGTCGGCGCAGGTATGGCTGCGAAAATCATGCATATTGGGGTCCATCGACGGTCAGAGCTCAGCCGCGATACACGCGTTTCGGCCCTCAGTGTCAAGAGCTCGGCACCCTACCCGACCGGAGATCGCCATATTTGCGCCGCAGACAGACTTTAAGACTTGGCCACCGAACCGTTTAGGTGAATTGTGACTGAGACGCTGAAGAACTGCCAGCCTCACTTGGCGCCGTTCTACATCTACGGCCTGCTTGTTGCCCTCTTGCCCGTGGCAGCAATCATCGACCTCTTCGTAGCGCCCTCAATTCATTGGCAAAGCCTTTACCTCGTGCCGCTAATGGCCGCCATCTATGGCGGTTTTTTTCTGTACTTTTCCCATGTGACGGGTCCCTTTGAGACGGCCCCGCTTTGGGCGCGGGCCTTGCGTATTTTCACTGAGTTGATGCTCCTCTACACGCTGACCAGCAACTGCTTGCCGCTGATGGATCAAATGGTAAAGATCAACAGCTGGCCCCTGGCAGACGCATGGTTGGCAAAAGCCGACGCAATGATCGGCTTTGACTGGCTGGCCTACTTCAACTTCGTGCATGATCGGCCGGTGCTTTTTGAGGTTTTGGACCACGCCTATGCCCATACCGGCATTCTGTCTTTTGCACTGACCCTTGCCCTCATTGCCCTTGGCAAGTTCAAGCGCATTCAGTTTCACATGGAAGCCGTGGTCTGGACCGTGCTCATCTCAATTCTCATCAGCGCCGTTACACCAGCTTATGCGGCAGCTGTGTTCTACGGCATCGACTTCACAAATTACCCCAACTTTGGCTTTGCACCAGGGGTCTACCATGTAGAAAACCTGTATCACCTCCGCGCGGCCAGCCCTGACTACCGCATTGGCGCAGAGCCGTTTAAGGGCCTCATTACCTTCCCCTCCGTACACACAGCGCTCGGGGTGGTCATGGCCGGCGCGCTCTGGCGGCACTGGTTATTCTGGCCGACGGCGCTCTATACGCTCGTGATGATCCCGTCGACGCCGGTCCTCGGCAGCCATTACCTGATTGACGTAATCGCAGGCGCCGCACTCGCCATTCTCGTCATGGTATGCTTGGCGAAGCGGGCGCCCTACGCAAACCTTTTCATAGCCAAGTCACACAAAGGCCAGGCCCCTATTCCTGCAGAGTGACCGCGGCGCTTCTTCTGTCCAGAATACTCCGGGGGTGAATGGAGCATAGGTCCAGAGGGGGCAGCGCCCCCTGACGCCGTTCAACGCCTATTGTGACAGTCGGTTGCATATGTCCTTGCACCTCCCTAGCCGATGCCTATAACCCACGCCAATTTGCGCACTCTTTAAGAGCTGGCGCTGCAAAGAGGGGGTGGTCGATGCCAAAGAGAACCGACATCCAGTCGATCATGATCATCGGTGCCGGTCCCATTGTCATCGGTCAGGCCTGCGAATTTGATTACTCTGGGGCGCAAGCCTGCAAGGCTCTTCGCGAAGAGGGCTACCGCGTCATCCTGGTTAACTCAAACCCGGCAACGATTATGACGGACCCGGGGCTGGCGGACGCGACCTATATCGAGCCAATTACACCCAACGTCGTTGCGCGGATTATCGAAAAAGAACGCCCCGACGCCCTGTTACCGACCATGGGCGGTCAAACAGGCCTCAACACATCGCTCGCCCTCGAAGAAATGGGCGTTCTGGAGAAATTCGGCGTTGAGATGATCGGCGCCAAGCGTGACGCCATCGAAATGGCCGAAGACCGTGCGCTTTTCCGCGAAGCGATGGATCGCCTCGGGCTTGAGAACCCCCGCGCCACCATCGTTGACGCACCGAAAGGGCAGGATGGGAAATACGACATCCCAAAAGGCCTGGAGGCCGCGATGGCCGCCCTTGACGACATTGGTCTTCCCGCCATCATTCGCCCTGCCTTTACGCTCGGTGGAACAGGCGGTGGTGTGGCCTACAACCGCGAAGACTATTTCGAGATTTGCCGCCGTGGGCTTGAAGCATCGCCCGTCGCTCAAATCCTGATTGATGAAAGCCTGCTCGGCTGGAAAGAGTTTGAGATGGAGGTCGTGCGCGACCGTGCGGATAACGCGATCATCGTTTGCTCCATCGAAAACGTTGATCCGATGGGTGTGCATACCGGGGATTCCATCACCGTCGCCCCCGCTTTGACGCTGACCGATAAAGAGTATCAGATGATGCGCTCGGCCTCGATCGCAGTCCTGCGCGAAATTGGCGTCGAAACCGGCGGTTCCAACGTGCAATGGGCAGTGAACCCCGCCGATGGCCGGATGGTTGTGATCGAGATGAACCCGCGCGTTTCCCGCTCTTCGGCCCTTGCCTCGAAGGCCACCGGCTTTCCCATCGCCAAAATCGCAGCGAAACTCGCCGTGGGATACACGCTCGATGAGCTTGACAATGACATCACAAAAGTCACGCCAGCCTCGTTCGAACCTACGATTGACTACATCGTCACCAAGATCCCGCGTTTTGCCTTCGAGAAATTTCCGGGCAGCGAGCCAAGCCTCACCACGGCGATGAAGTCCGTCGGCGAGGCGATGGCGATTGGGAGGACTTTTCATGAATCCATGCAGAAAGCTCTGGCCAGCATGGAAACGGGCCTTACTGGCTTTGACGAAATCGATCTGCCAAATGATCGGGCCGCGATCACAGCAGCGCTTTCAAAACAAACGCCCGATCGCTTGCGGATCATTGCGCAAGCGATGCGCCACGGGCTGAGCAACGATGACATCCAGCACGTCACCAGCTTCGACCCGTGGTTTCTTGACCGCGTCCGCGAGATTGTCGATGCCGAAGCACGCATTCGCAAAGATGGCCTGCCGGTCACGGAAAAGGGTCTGCGCGACCTGAAAATGCTGGGCTTCACAGACGCCCGCCTGGCGAAATTGACCGGGCGGAGCGAAGACAATGTACGCAACGCGCGCCGCAATCTCGGCGTCAACGCGGTTTTCAAGCGTATCGACACCTGTGCCGCCGAATTCGAAGCGCAGACGCCCTACATGTATTCCACCTCCCAAAGCCCGGTCATGGGTGAGGTGGAGTGCGAGGCACGCCCCTCGGACCGGGAGAAAATCGTCATTCTTGGTGGTGGGCCTAACCGGATCGGTCAAGGGATCGAGTTCGACTATTGCTGCTGCCACGCCTGCTTCGCGCTATCCGATGTCGGCTACGAGACGATCATGGTTAACTGCAACCCGGAGACCGTCAGTACCGATTATGACACGTCCGACCGTCTCTATTTTGAGCCGCTCACTTTCGAACATGTGATGGAAATCCTCCGCGTGGAGCAAGAGCGGGGTACGCTCCACGGTGTGATCGTCCAATTTGGGGGGCAAACGCCGCTCAAGCTGGCAAACGCGTTGAACGATGCCGGTATTCCCATCCTGGGCACAACGCCAGATGCCATCGATCTGGCCGAAGATCGCGAGCGGTTCCAGAACCTTGTTAACCGGCTCGGTCTAAAACAGCCCAGGAACGCCATTGCGCATACCGACGCGGAAGCCATGGAGGCTGCGGTACTTATAGGTTACCCGCTCGTCATCCGTCCTTCCTACGTGTTGGGGGGCCGCGCCATGGAAATCGTCCGTGATACACCGCAGCTAGAACGCTATATCCGCGAAGCCGTTGTGGTCTCCGGTGACAGCCCAGTCTTGCTCGACAGCTATCTCGACGGCGCGACTGAGGTCGATGTCGACGCGCTCTGCGATGGCGAAACCGTGCATGTCTCCGGCATCATGGAGCATATTGAGGAGGCAGGCGTCCATTCTGGCGATAGCGCCTGTGCCTTGCCCCCGCACACGCTGCCAAAAGAGATCGTCGATGAACTGATCCGACAGACGGTGGCGCTTGCCCGCGAGCTGCAAGTCGTCGGCCTGATGAATGTGCAATATGCCATCAAAGGTACCGACGTTTACCTTATCGAGGTAAACCCACGCGCCTCCCGCACGGTGCCTTTCGTCGCGAAAGCGACCGACAGCGCGATTGCGTCCATTGCTGCTCGATTGATGGCGGGAGAGAAACTCTCTACATTTCCCGAAAAACCGCCCCACGCCCCGGTGGCTGACGATGTCGTCATTCCTATGGGCGATCCCATGACGCTCGCTGATTTCAGAACGCCTTGGTATTCGGTCAAGGAGGCTGTGCTGCCCTTTGCGCGCTTCCCTGGTGTCGACACGCTCCTCGGCCCCGAAATGCGATCGACCGGGGAGGTCATGGGCTGGGACCGCGACTTCGCCCGCGCCTTCCTGAAAGCGCAACTGGGCGCCGGAACAACGCTTCCGGAAGCGGGCACCGTTTTCTTTTCAATCCGCGACGCCGACAAGACGGATCAGCTCATAGAGACAGCAGAGATGTTGCACTCACTCGGCCTCAGAATCCTGTCAACGCGGGGCACGGCACAGTTCTTGACCAAGAATGGCATCCCATCGGATGTGGTCAATAAGGCATACGAAGGCGGCCGAACGATTGTGGATGTAATGAAAGATGGCGAGGTTGATCTTGTGATTAATACGACCGAGGGTGCCCAAGCGATCGAAGATTCTCGTTCGATGCGGAACGTCACTTTGATGGACAAGATACCCTACTTCACTACAGCCGCCGCCGCTCATGCCGCAGCTTTGGCCATGGTGTCGCGCAAGGAAGGCGCGCTCAAAGTCAGATCGCTGCAAGGGGCGTGACGCCAAGGTTTACGCGCCATAGTTGCGCCCAGCGCGGACTTAAGCCTGAAAGAGGTAAACTCTGGCCTATACCACTGGAAACACTTTGTTTTTAGGAGATTTGGCACTTACCTCGATGCCGCGCTTTCTTTAAGCAAACGTTAAAAGTGTGGGATGTTTGTTTCGGTGGTGTGTCGTGTACGACTATAAAATGGTGTTCGTTTATCCACTGAGTATGCCTGTCGAGGATCTCAGTGAACTGGGGGCCGACGCCCTTGATGAGCTCGAAAGATCCATTTCTTCGACCATCGACGAAGGGTGGGAATATGTCAGCATGACGACCTATTCGAAAAACAAGCCCGCCCCTGAGGATCACGCCAAACGCGGGCTCAAGGCTTTTGTCTATCGTCGGTTCCGGCACAGCAACGCGACATTCAGCGGCCCTTCTGCGGCCGCAGTGATGCGGCCCATCCAGAACACGCAGGTCAAGCATGAGGAAGACCCAGCACTCACGGCACCACAGCAGCCGGAGCGCGGGAGACCTCCAAAGGAAGAGAAAAAGACAACGTTGCTGACCATGGCGCTTTTGAATGCGCTTCGTTCCCATTCCGACATCAAACCTGAAACCATCCTTCCGAAGCTCCTGCGCCAACAAGAGATCTCGGAGCGTCAGGCGAAGGTGCTTACACGTACATTGAGGCGCAAACTCTCCGCAGGCGAGATCGCGGAAATGACCCCTCCGGGTTTTGAGAAAGAGGTGTTTCAAGTTTCGCTGATGCCGTTTGGCGACCAAGACGCGGAATACACTGATTATTTGGCCGAGCTCGCGGTTTATCTGGAGCTTGATGAAGCGTTCATTTCCGAAGAAGTTGCGGCGAAACGGTTATAGCCACCGACAACGACGTCCTCAAAATGGTATGTCATCCGCCTCTTCGGCGGCCTTCACAAATTTGGCAACCACCTTTTTGAAACCGGCCTTTTCAAAGGAAATATCCAGCTTGTCGCCCTCGATTGCCGTCACGGTTCCATACCCGAACTTAGCGTGAAACACGCGTTCCCCAGTTGTGAAGGCGGACACCGCATTGAGGTCAATCACCATATTTCGGGATTCCTTGGGCTGGCTCATCCCGCGATGGGCCTGTCGTTGTTGCAGGCGACGCCAGCCGGGTGAGTTGTATCCGTCCGCGCGGGAGGCGCGCTCATAAAGATCGGATTGCACCTCCGCCGTTGCATGTTCGCCCGCCGCCCCCAGAACTTCCACCGCATCCTGATCCATCTCATCGATGAAGCGCGACGGCATCTGCGATTGCCAGGAGCCGAAAACCTGACGGTTCTGCGCGAAGCTCACAACGGCGAATTCCTCCGCCCTCGTGAGGCCCACGTACGCCAAGCGGCGCTCCTCCTCGAGCCCTTTCAGCCCGCTCTCATCCATTGCACGCTGCGAAGGAAAAAGACCATCTTCCCAGCCGGGCAAAAACACCGCTGGGAACTCCAAACCCTTAGCCGCATGCAGCGTCATGATAGAGACTTTTTCGTCTTCATCATCGCTCGCATTGTCCATGACCAGCGAAACGTGCTCCAGAAAACCCTGCAAATTGTCAAAGCTTTCAAGGGCTTTTACCAACTCCTTGAGGTTCTCAAGCCGACCGCCAGCCTCCGGCGTCTTGTCGTTTTGCCACATTGCCATGTAGCCACTGCCATCGAGCACTTGTTCCGCAATCTCGATATGGTCAGTCTCGGCACGCACCTCTTTATGCCATTCATCGAGGCCATCCAGCAGCTTTCCAAGCTCGGTTGCCCCTTTACCCGTCAATCCCTTCGCATCAAGCAACAACCTTGCACCCTCAAATAGGGACACACCGTTCGCCCGGGCAGACATCTGAATCTTCTGTTGTGCTTTATCGCCAAGGCCACGTTTCGGCGTGTTGACGATCCGTTCGAAGGCAAGGTCGTCTTCAAGGCTGACGGCCAGGCGGAAATAGGCCATGGCATCGCGAATTTCCATCCGTTCATAGAAGCGCGGCCCGCCGATCACCCGGTAGGGCAAACCGATGGTCAAGAACCGGTCTTCAAAGGCCCGCATCTGATGGGAGGCGCGTACGAGAATGGCAATGTCGTTCAGGCTCCGCGGCTCCATGCCACGCGTGCCCCCCTGTGCCGCCTCGATCTCCTCGCCGATCCAGCGCGCTTCCTCTTCCCCGTCCCAGTGACTGATGAGCCGGACTTTTTGGCCATCGGTTTCTTCGGTGAAAAGGGTTTTTCCGAGCCGTCCCTCATTCGCCGCAATCACCGAGGACGCCGCAGCCAGAATGAACGGCGTCGACCGATAGTTTTGTTCCAGTCGAATGACACGCGCCCCGGGGAAGTCCTTTTCAAAACGCAGGATGTTGCCCACCTCCGCGCCGCGCCAACCGTAAATCGACTGATCATCATCGCCGACGCAACAGATATTCTTGTGGCTCTGGGCCAAAAGTCGGAGCCAAAGATACTGGGCCACATTGGTGTCTTGGTACTCGTCCACGAGAATAAATCGGAACCACCGCTGATAGCGCTCCAAAACATCGGCATTGTCTTGGAAGATCGTCACCACATGGAGAAGAAGGTCACCAAAATCGCAAGCATTCAGTGTCTTGAGACGGGTCTGGTACTCCGCGTAGAGCTCCACGCCGCGATGATTGAACGCGCCGTGATCCGCTGCCGGCACCTTTTCGGGCGTGATCGCCCGGTTCTTCCAGCCATCGATCACATTGGCCAGATGCCGGGCCGGCCAACGTTTGTCGTCAATGCCAGCGGCTTGAATCTGTTGCTTGAGCAGACGAAGTTGATCGTCGGTGTCGAGAATTGTGAAGTTCGTCTTTAGCCCGACGAGTTCCGCATGGCGCCGTAAAAGCTTCACACCAATGGAGTGAAACGTACCAAGCCATGGCATACCCTCGACAGTCTGACCCAAGAGGCCCGCCACACGGGACTTCATCTCCTTTGCGGCCTTGTTGGTGAAGGTGACCGCCAGCACTTCGTTCGGACGGGCCCTACCGGTGTTCAGGAGGTGCGCAATCCGTGTGGTCAGCGCTTTGGTCTTGCCGGTGCCTGCGCCAGCCAACATCAAAACCGGCCCGTCAAGCGTTTCCACCGCTTCGCGCTGCGGTGCATTCAATCCGTCGAGGTAGGACGCTGGACGCGCCGACATGGCCTGTTGTGACAGGGGAACGCGGTCTGGAAAGTCCTCAAATTCGCTCATAGACCGAGGGTAGCGCGCCTGCCATGCGAGATAAAGAGTGTTCTTCTAATGTTCCCGCCCGGTCTGGCGCCGCCTTCGGCGACGCTCCGCTGGAGGGGCTTTGCCCCTCCAGACCTCCCCAGAGTATTTTTGGACAGAAGAAATTGACCTTTCATGTTCCGGGGTTCTGAGAGACAACATGCCATGGACCTCGATACACGTTTCCCGGCTGTCTCAGACCTGCGCCAACGCGCAAGGCAGCGTATTCCGCATTTCGTTTTTGAGTATCTCGACAGCGCCACGGGGCGCGAAGAACAGCATAGCCGCAATCAAAAGTCCCTGTCCGATATCCAGTTTTGGCCAGCAATTCTGGAAGGAGAGCCCGAGGCGGATCTTTCAACGACATTTCTTGGCCGCGATTACCCACTGCCATTTGGCTGCGCGCCGGTGGGCATGTCCGGCATCATGTGGCCGGGGGCGGAGAAATTGCTTGCGGCCGCCTGTTCGAAGGCAGGCGTACCCTATTGCATGTCAACCGTAGCCACAGTGGTTCCCGAGACCTTGAGCCCCCACATCGGCGATCAAGGTTGGTTCCAGCTTTACATGCCGAAGAACAAGGATATCCGCCTAGATATGTGCAAGCGCGCAAAGGCGGCGGGCTTTCATTCCTTGATCTTGACGGTGGATGTACCGCTCGAAAGTCGACGCGAGCGCCAAAGACGCGCAAACCTGACCATTCCGCCAAAGATTAACGCTGCAATGGTTTGGTCGATGATGACCCATCCGGAATGGACGATCGGCACGTTGAGGGAAGGCATCCCAAGCCTCAAATTTTGCGAAGATTATGCGAAGGATATGGAAGCGACCTCTGTCGCCCATGCCGGCCACGTTATTCGCGGCAATCCGAGTTGGGACGACATTGCCTGGATGCGCGACCACTGGGAGGGGCCGCTTCTGGTGAAGGGCGTCCAGAAAGGCCGGGATGCGCAGAAGTTGGTGAAGCTCGGCGTCGATGCCATTTGGGTGTCGAACCATTCCGGTCGCCAGTTTGACGGCGGCCCGGCTTCCATCGACTGCCTCGCCGACATTCGAGCCGCTGTGCCGTCAACCCCGATTGTCTTCGATAGCGGTGTCACCGGTGGGCTCGACATCATGCGCGCCTTAGCGCTTGGAGCGGATTTCGTCATGCTGGGCCGCGCGTTTCACTATGCCGTGGGTGCCTTAGGATCTAGAGGCCCGGCCCATCTTATCCACCTCCTCGAACAGGACATGCTCTCTTGCATGGGTCAAATCGGGGCGCAGTCCCTGTCGGACCTGCCTGCACGCCTTTTGAGTCAGCCAGATCAGCCTGCATCTTCGACAGCGTAAAGACGATAGAGCGGCGTTCGAACAAGTTCGGACATCGGAACAGCCTCCAGGTCGTGTAGCATCTGGCGCCAGACCGACGGTCGGTTGGGGCAGGTTGGAAAAACGATGAAGTCCGCATTTTCGATACCGTGGAGACCGCCATAGCTCCAAGGCGCCGCGCCAGGCAGCGGCGGATGGTCACCAAACAGCCAAAGGGGGCTCAGGTAGTCGGCTACGAAAAGGGTACTGCCTTGCGCCAGTCCCCGTTCGGCCAAATCATCCGCAATCGACGCAAAATAGGCGGGGCTCATCTGGCTTTGGCAGGTGGGGAGACGGTCGCCAAGAAACGTAAGTGGCGGCCGTGACGCGCGCCCGGTGTAGCTGCGTTGCCCGTCTGTGAAGGCAAAGCTCTGCCCACTGGCATCAGCAGCATTGCCCGTCAAAAGGATGTCCTGGTGACGCGAATGACCGATGACCAATGGTACAAAGTTGGAGCGATCCACAACTGCGGCACGCAACGGGCTGATCGTTAAGTTGATGACATTCGGTGCGATGGCCACAAAAAGCACGACGCCCAGACCCATCATCGTGAACCGTTGTTTGATCTCAAGACCCTGCGCCCAGGAAAACAGGATGACACAAAAAAAGGCCAAATACAGCGGGTCAAATCCAGCGTTCTGATCGCTCACATAGGCACCGGCAACGTATAGGCAAGTTAGCAAAAGTGCCTCTCGCCCTCGCCCAAGTCGCGCCAGAAACACTACAGACACACTTACCACGACGGTCGGAAGTAGCATCTTTGGGCTTGTCACCATTCGAAGCACGCCGCGTCCCGCATTCGGTCGCGCGTCGGCGCCTACCACATAGGAAAGGTCCGAGAAGTAAGCGCGCCAAAGCTCAACCCCCCAAAGGAGCGTCAGCACAAGAGCAATGGTGACACCCGTCACCGCCGCCCATTTCAGCACACGGAGCTGCCTCGTTAGGGTAAGAGACAGCACGACGACGGGCAAAAAGGCCGCGAAATAGGTGATCTTGATCAATGCGAGCGCCGCCATCGCCAAGCCAAGTGCCACACCTTCCCAAGACGCCGCCTGCCGCGCCTGGAACAAAGCGGTCAAGAGCGCCACAAAGCTGATGGCCCAGCCCCAGCGGTTGTAATGAACGTTGATTGCAAAGCTGAACTCGGGCCGTCCGTGGGTAAGCGCAAGTGCTGTCACCATGGTCAGACCCGCAAAACAGATTGCAAACGGCCACCGCAAGCGCCGCAACCCAATCGCCAGAGCGATTGCGCCCAATACCCCTGCCAATAGGAGTTGCGTAATCAGGTAGGCTTGTCCGGTTTCCACACCGGCCGACATGAGAGCGGATATCGGGAGAAAAGCGAGTATCCCGATGGGCGTTACAAAATCGCGATGGGGCATCTGACCCTGTGACATCCGGTCCAGAATGTCGACCAGATGCAACGCATCCCCCCAATGGGAAGTGATCAGAAGACTGCCCGGGCTCAGCACAAGAGCGGCATAAAACGCCCAGACACACACCAGCAGCAGCCAAACGCGTCGGTGTTCGGTGCGGGTGTTTAATTCCTCAGTTTGTTGCGAAATGGAAGACATACGCGTGATCTAAGCTTGGATTGGGTCCAAAATATGGAAAATCTGCGAGCTTAGGTACCACTCCGATCTGAGTTTGCATATTGGATGAGGTCCCATCTATTGCCAAACGGGTCCTGCCAGACAACGACACGACCGTAACTCTCGTCGCGTGGTTCCTCTTCGAGCAAAGCACCAGCGGCCGAAAGGCGTTCAAGGTCCGCTTCGAAGGTCACCGTTTCCAGAAAGAGCCAGACACGCCCGCCGCCCTGTTGTCCGATGGCCGCCTCTTGCTGCGCACTAACAGCCCGCGCCAACAGGATCTGAGTATCGCCCCCTGGGAGCGCGATGCGCACCCAACGCTTCCCCGCACCTAGGTCGGTATCCTCGACCAGTTTGAAGCCAATCGTGGTGTAAAATGCGATTGCAGAGTCATAATCTGGCACCAGCAGCGCAAATTGAGCAATGCGGCGGGGCATGATTAGTCCAGCTCGACCAGCAAATCCTTCGCATCAATCTGCGCGCCTGCGGTCACATGAACCGCTTTGATCGTCGCGTCCCGTTCGGCATGGATCCCGGTCTCCATTTTCATCGCTTCAATTGTCACCATAAGATCGCCCTTCTTGATCTTGGCGCCCGCTTCGACGGCAACAGACGCAACGACCCCGGGCATTGGCGCTCCTACATGATTGGCGTTGCCAGTGTCGGCCTTTGCCATCGCGACCGACGCGCCAGAGATCGAACGGTCTTGAACTCGAATGATGCGCGGCTGGCCGTTCAACTCGAAGAAGACCTTGGCAACACCTTCATCGGTCGTTTCTGCAAGCGCCTGACAGCGAATTTCCAGCGTCACGCCGGGATCAATTTCGACGCTGATTTCCTCGCCCGGCGTCATGCCATAGAAAAACGTCCGCGTGGGCAGCGTGCGCACGGGTCCGTATATCGCGTGACGCGCCATATAGTCCTCGAAAACCTGCGGATACATCATGTACCCATTCAGATCCTCGTCATCGATCTCTTCTTTGAACTTCTCGGCAAGTGCGGCGCGTTCCGCTTCAAGATCAGCCGGTTCCAGAAGCGAACCCGGCCGCTCCGTTATTGGTTTTTCGCCCTTTAGCACCTTCTTCACGATGGGGTCCGGGAAGCCGCCATGGGCCTGCCCCACATCGCCTTTCATCAGCGTTACCACACTGTCCGGGAAGGAGAATTCGCCCTCGGAATTCAGCAGTTCCTCGCAGGTCACGCCCTGGCTGACCAGCATCAAAGCAAGATCGCCTACCGTCTTTGCAATTGGCGTCACTTTAATCACATCGCCGAACATGTGGTTTACATCGGCATAGGTCTTTGCGACCTCGTGCCAGCGATCTTCAAGACCCATGGAGCGCGCTTGCGCCTTCAGGTTGGTGAATTGACCTCCAGGCATTTCGTGGAGATAGACCTCGGACGACGGCGACTGCATACCGCTTTCAAACGCGAGATAGTGTTCGCGCACAGCCTCCCAGTAGTTGGAAATCTGCCGGATCGCGTCGATGTTTAACTCCGTTGCGCGGTCCGAATGCCGCAGCGCTTCCACAAGGGTTCCAAGCGTCGCTTGGCTCGTGTTGCCCGATAACGCGTCCATTGCGCAATCGACGGCGTCCACGCCCGCATCAGATGCCGCCAGGATCGATGCCAAAGCGATACCCGCCGTGTCATGGGTATGGAAATGGACAGGCAGCCCGGTTTCTTCCTTCAGAGCTTTCACCAGGACGCGTGCGGCATCTGGCTTCACCAAACCGCCCATATCCTTCAAACCAAGCACATGCGTGCCCGCCTTCTGTAGTTCCTTCGCCATCTTGACATAGTACTTCAGGTCATATTTCGCGCGGTTCGGATCATGGATATCACCGGTGTAACACAGGCACCCTTCCAGTACCTTGTTATTGTCCAGCACGGCATCCATCGAAACACGCATGTTCTCGACCCAGTTCAGAGGGTCGAAGACGCGGAAAAGATCAATGCCTGTTTCAGCGGCCTGTTTGACGAAACCCTGCACGACATTGTCGGAATAGTTGGTGTATCCAACACCGTTTGAGCCGCGCAGCAGCATCTGGGTCATCAGATTGGGCATACGCGCGCGCAGATCGCGTAGGCGTTGCCACGGGCATTCCTGCAAGAAACGATAGGCCACATCGAAAGTCGCCCCGCCCCAACATTCCATGCTGAAAAGACCGGGAAGATCATGGGCATAGTTCGGCGCAATATGGATCATATCGATCGATCGCATACGCGTCGCCAGCAAGGATTGGTGGCTGTCGCGCATCGTGGTGTCCGTAACGAGAAGCTGCTTTTGTTCCAGCATCCAGTTCGCCACGGCTTCCGGGCCAAACTCGTCAAGGATTTGCTTTGTCCCGGGCTTCGGCACGTCCGCGACAAGGTCGGGCACAACCGGCAAACGCAGCCCAACAGCCGGGCGCGGTCGCCCGGAGACGTCCGGCTGACCGTTCACAGTCACATCGGCGATATAGGTCAATATCTTTGTCGCCCTGTCGCGCCGAGGCGCAAAATCAAACAGCTCCGCCGTCTCATCGATGAACTTCGTGTGGTATTCGTTGTTCAAGAAGGTGGGGTGTTTCAGCAGGTTCTCGACAAAGGCGATATTGGTACTCACCCCGCGAATACGAAACTCCCGAAGCGCGCGGTCCATCCGGGCAATCGCCGCCTCCGGTGTGGGTGCCCAAGCCGTCACCTTTTCCAAGAGCGAGTCATAAAACCGCGTGATAACCGCGCCCGAATAGGCTGTGCCGCCATCCAGACGGATCCCCATACCCGTTGCGCCCCGATAGGCCGTGATCCGTCCATAGTCCGGTATGAAGTTATTGGTCGGGTCTTCGGTTGTAACACGGCACTGGATCGCATGCCCGTTCAGTTGCACATCGTACTGCGTGGCCGTCCCTGTCGCCTCGATCAACGACTTGCCCTCGGCAATCTTGATTTGCGCCTGGACGATGTCGATACCCGTCACTTCCTCGGTAACAGTGTGTTCAACCTGTACCCGCGGGTTCACTTCAATGAAGTAAAACTCACCCGTTTCCATATCCATCAAGAACTCGATGGTGCCGGCGCATTCGTAACTCACCTGCTCGGCAATCTTTTTACCCAGCGCACAGATGCGCTCGCGCTGTGCCCCGCTCAGATAAGGTGCAGGCGCGCGTTCAACGACTTTCTGGTTCCGGCGCTGCACCGAGCAATCGCGTTCCCAAAGGTGATATATGTTGCCTTTACTGTCCCCGAGGATTTGCACTTCGACATGACGGGCGCGCTGGATCATCTTTTCGAGATATCCTTCGCCGTTTCCAAAGGCTGCTTCCGCTTCGCGACGCCCCTCTAGCACCTTTTCTTCGAGCTCGTCGGGTCCATAGATCGGACGCATTCCCCGACCGCCGCCGCCCCATGACGCCTTCAGCATCATCGGATAGCCAATCTCCTCGGCTTGCTTGGCTATCTTCTTCATATCGTCGCCGAGCACTTCGGTGGCCGGGATCACCGGAACACCGGCTTTTATCGCCACCTTTCGCGCAGACGCCTTGTCCCCCAATGCGCGCATGGTCGCCGCCTTCGGGCCAATGAACGTTATCCCGTTCTTTGCGCAGGCATCGACCAATTCCGGGTTCTCGGACAACAGACCATAGCCCGGGTGGATCGCATCAGCGCCGCACTCCTTGGCCACGCGGATCACTTCCGGGATGGAAAGATAGGCGGCAACAGGCCCTAGGTCTTTGCCGATCTGATAGGCCTCGTCTGCCTTGAAACGGTGCAGCGAGAGTTTGTCCTCTTCCGCATAAACCGCAACTGTGCGCTTGCCGAGTTCATTCGCTGCCCGCATGACGCGGATCGCGATTTCTCCCCGATTGGCAATCAAGATTTTCTTAAACTCGGCCATGGGGGACCCCTTCTTTTGCAGTCGCGGCATGCCTAGCCCGATCACCCCGTACGGGCAAGTGCCTCAGCGTTTACATGGCTTTAAGGCCCCGTCGCATACCCAGAAATGGCCATGTTGCAGCGGCATTTCGGCCCATTTCCCGAACTTTTCTGCCATGCAACGCTACCCGGAGTGATGACATGCGGTGGAGAACGAAAGTGCGACTTTCAGCGACATGCGCTTTAATCGGCGCAACGGTTTTGGCAAATTTGGGTGTTGGCGCTTCGGCAGAGGATGCGGGCCCTGTTGTCACGCTACGAGCCGGGCATCTCGCCATGAGCGACGCGGAATCGGCAGCGCGTCGCCACTTCGATGCCTTTCTGGCCCATGTCACCCAGCCCGATGGCGCTACAACGCATAACGCCGCCGTAAAGGTTGCCATACCAACCGGAGATGCCCATGCAGAGGTGATTTGGGTGACACCCTTCGCCCAAACCGACGAAAACGGGTTCCTGGGCATCCTGGCCAATGCGCCACGGAACATTGCCGACGCCACGGCTGGCGACGCAATCGCCTTTCAGCGCATGCAGGTGCGCGACTGGTCCTTCACGGGCACCGACGCCAAGCTCTACGGCAGTTTCACGACACGTGTACTGTTACCGCACATCCCGCAGGAACAAGCGGCGCAGATCGCGGCTATTCTGTCGGATATTCCAGTGCCATCAGAGTGGTAAAGTACCTTCAATCCGAGGCGTCAGGGACGCGGGACACCAGTTGAAGCGGCGCTTCAAACTCATAGAAGCCCTCTGCTGGATAGAGCCCATCCGCCCCGTCATTCTGTAATATGGGCATCTGTTGCTCCGCCTCGTGCAACCAACCCAGCGTGAACGTAAACCGGTCCCATTCGTCCGGCAGGTCCGGATCGGCCCCCTCCAAAGGGATCAGCGCAAGAGCACCGGGGCCCTCCAAACGCCATTGAAACTCCATGTCATGTACACCGCTCAAACGGCCCTCTTGATGCAAATGGCCGGTCCCGTCCGATCTAAACGTCATTTTAGCCGCGATCATCGCGGTGGAGCCATCTAGCGCGACGCCCTGCCAAACGCCGATTGGCCCGTGCTTTAAGGTCCAGTTGTAAGGATGTGTATCGGTCATTCTGCCGGTATAATGATGGGATCCGGATCAAGGAACAAATCATAAATTTCTCCGGCTGCCGTGCTCCCGGCAAAGTAGCCAATGCCACCGGCCACAACGTTGCCGACCGCATTCGCCGCCCAAGCCCAAGGTCCGGCGGCATTTGTTGGTCCCGTCCAGGCATTATACGCGGCAACACCCGCCGCGGCACCGGCCCAACCGCCTGCCACCTCGGCCACGGCGCGCAATTGGTCATCTGCCGTATATATGTGCCAGGCATCTGCCGCGGCACCCGCAATAATCATGACCCGCCCGCCGACACGGACCACATCATCTACAGTGCCAAGAATGCGCCCCTGCCGCGCCAGTTGCTCCGCTGCTTCGATCACACCTTGCTCGGCGGGAATGCCGTTGGCGCGGATCACATCGAGGAGCGTGCCAGCGCCACCGCGAATGCGCACTGCGTCAGCAGATGAGCTCAACATAAATTGCCCCGGACGCCCGACGGACAAAGTATCGTCAGCGCCAGACAGCAAGACACGACCAATCCCGCTGTCAGAACGCGCGACCCGTTCGCCGACCTCGGTCCATGTCATGCGCTCCGCCAATTGCGCAGTCTGACGGTTGACGTCGTTGACCCAGCGGTTGGACCCTGGAATGCGGTTTGAATGGCGCGCGGCATATTGCGCTTCAACAGTAGCCCGCGCATCCGGCAGGAAACTCTCATAAATTTGCCGCAGATCGGCGTCGTCAAACTCGAGAACTTGCGCGCCGTTCGGCAAATCGATTTCCACAGGCAAAGTCACATCTGGAGACCGTCCGCTCCGGGGATCGCCGCCTGTGACAAACCACTGCACCCCGCCATGTCGGCCAAGTTCCGGACGGAAAGGTGGATTGCCGTCGGCAACGTCGGAGAGAATTGCGGCCGCAGTCTCTGCCGTTGTGCCGTGTACACCCTCAATGACATTCGCGGGGCGCGGTACGGCTGACCCCAAAAACGCAGCGCCGAACAGCCCCGGGGGGTCATCGGGTTCGAGCGTGGGCTGTTGACCAAGCGGGTGACCTTGTTGGACAAGCTGCGTCGCCCCGTCTTGCAAAGTCTGCGCGAGATGTATTTCTGCACCGCCCGGCAGCGCATTGCTGAACCGCGGCGCAGCCGGAGGTGACGCTCCGATGCTGACATCATTCATTTCGAGAAATCTTTGGCGCGGTTCGTCCACGCCATTAAACTGCATAGTTGCCATCGCGCACCTATCCGTACCGTGCCAGCCCCGCAAAGATGCACCGCATTTGTAATGGTAGATTAAAGACCCGCAACCGTGGGCGAAAAGGTGTCGAGAGGCCTCAGATCTCTTCGCTCTTCTCAAGCAGTTCCTGCAAAAGTGCTCCGCTGTCACCGCCCCCAAAAACTGCACCACCGGAGGCATATGTGCTGCCATACGTCCGCGCGAGCGTTACGGTTTGCGCAAGTCCTGACACGAATTGCGCCCGTTCAAGTTGCGCAAAAGGGTGAATATATACTGACCAAAGCCGTCCGTTGGCGACGGCGTATCGCGCGTCAAGCGCTGTGTCGAAATTCGCCTGCATCATCCGCATTAAATCTTCGTCATCGAGACCAGCTGCCGATGCGATTGGAACCAGTATCCGCATCCGATTGGCGCGAAGGTCCATGATGATCGTCACAGGTACGTTCTCAATGGTCAGTCCAATACCCCGCGGGCTTATGACCGCCTCCGGGTCCAGCGCGACAACAATGTTGGCCATGACATCGATGGTCATCGGCGCCTCGGCCTGCGGCGCTTCAGGCTCGGGGCCCGGTTGGGCATCCTGGGCGGTCGCAACCCCCGACATCGGGAAAAACAGAAGGAGGCTGAGCGCCAGTAAGCGTGTCATGACTTTTCCTTTCGGCTTTAGGAAACGGTACGCTTCAAAATGTGCGACGAGAACCCCCTAGCCCGTCACGTCCTCTCACACGCTCGGCATCATTCTTTCGAAACCTGTGCTTTTTTCCCTTGCAGTAGCCCTTCCGAGTTTATAAACCGCGCAAACGGACGCGGGCGTAGCTCAGGGGTAGAGCATTACCTTGCCAAGGTAAGGGTCGTGAGTTCGAATCTCATCGCCCGCTCCAATTTCTATCTAAAAAATAGAGCCTTACGGTAAATTAAGATAAACGCCTCAGCTTCAATTATCAAGGCGTTTCGTGTGAACGTTCACACCTAGAAAATAGCTATTCGAAGACAAGAATCCTGTGGCAAGGTGCTCGAAGCAAGCTTCGGCAGAGATGCTATTCCCCTGAGCTACGCCCGCGTCCCAGCGACAGTCATCTAATGAGATCTTATGAGTTCTTGCAGCGCCTGCTCTGACAAGGGGTTGAGATTGTGAGTCGATCGAAGTGCTTCCCAAGGCGACTTCAACACCTCAATCAATTCGCTGCCGAGTTCGTCCCCCTTGAACAGGGGATAGCTATTCCGCTTGCTGGAGAATTCGACAAATAGCCCTGAGGTGGAGCTCCGTAGCCTTTCGTTCACAGTTTCGACTGCAGCGACCATGTCATGATAGTAGTCTAGAGATGGCCAAACCGAGGGTATGTACCCAGTCATGACCGTGTCGTTGCCTTTGCCAGCAACAAGCACGGCATACCCATCGGTGCTTAACTTCACGATCCAGTTCTTGCCAAAGATTGGCGTGCCGAGCGCATCGCCATCTCGAAGAATTTCACAACCAGTGTACACGTCAAAAGTTCGAAGCCAGCCTTTTCTACCCTCGTAGCACCATCCTGCTGAATCGAGGAACTCGACAGCTTTCTCAACAGAGGGAAATCTTTTCTGGTACGCTGGCATTAACATCAATGGCTCTAAAATCAACGCAATCGAATGTATCTTATAACCGGTAGATTTAAAACCAACAAAACGGACCTTGGCGTTTGTGAAACGAACGCCCAAGAGCCCCCTGCGAGATACATTCGCCAAGAACGTGCGACTTGCACGAGCTGAACGCGGCTTGTCTCAGGAAGGTCTAGCCCTTGAAGCAGGCATTAACCGAACGTACCTCAGTGCCGTTGAACGTTCCGAACAGAATATCTCACTAGACAACATTCACCGCATCGCTGAGGCGTTGGGTTGTACTGCATGGGAGCTTCTACGGGAGTAGCAAGCTGCCATTCACAGGCTTCGTGGTGAATGAGAGACAAAGTTGCTCGAAGAAATCTTTTGATTTCAGATCACAGAACGAGATGACCCCAACCCTGAGAAGGTAAAGGTCCTATCAAGCTGGCTACACAGAGGCTCTCGGAGACTGCTTAGACTCCGCCCTGCACCCCTTCCTCCCAACTTATTCAAGCCCCTCTCAGCGACTCTCTCAGAGTCTCTCCGCACTATCTACGATCTAGGGGTACCCCGGGGACAAGGGGCGCTTACCTCGTCTTCATCTCAGGAAGACAATCTCTGACAGAAATCTACAGTCTCGGCATTCACAAAGTCGCGGTTGAACGTCAGCACACAACCAAGCGAGACCTTTCGGCCAAGCGGCCACGAATGACAACTTCGCGGACGGAGCTGCCTTTTGCTGTAACCCGGGTTTAGGCTTCGACGCCCAACCCGGGAAGCACCATGGCGACGCGTTCCTGCCGTCGACCAAATACCTCAAGTAACGGTAGATCGCCCTCGAAAAGACCCACTCCATCGTC
>JBCCPJ010000030.1:0-37926 GCA_039024895.1 Pseudomonadota bacterium
AGGAGTTCCGCCACCTCTGGCGCAGAGAACTTGCGAAGAGTCTTGGTGCTGTCTGGCGCGAATGCAGAAAGGAGATGCTCGCGGATCGCGGCGTTCAGGCGCTGAGAAATATCGCCTGCCAATGAAGACGGGCGGTCGGTGGAAAGCGGTGTCACGGGAATCACGCGGTTGCCTCATTTTCGTAAATGTGGCGTTTTTCACGCCACTTGAAGTCAGAAGCAACGATTCAGTGCACTAAGTCAAGGAATTTCGCCTATTTAGTGCCTATGTGACCGTGCGGAGACTACATGCGCCAACGATCGAGAGCAATGGTTTACAGCTGTAAACGCACAGGTGACCCCAGTGTGGTCGCATGCAGCTTTGACCGGCGTTCGAAAGTCATCCAAGCTGAATTTGCCAGCAAGCGTTCGCACTAGCGCCAAGGATTGCAACTCAAAAGTTCTGAAACCAACAGGCTTGGCGGCAGCGTTAGGTCCAAGGTGCGCCGATTTTCGGTCGTTCCGGCAATCCTTCATTTCTGCTTAAATCTGATCGGAGGGAAGGGCAGGGGGCGCTTCAGAATCCTCGTTAGAGTAAGCTTAACGGCAAACACACGATCACCTTTAACAGTACTATCTGTCAGGGCCGCCCATACGACCACTAGCGCATAAAACTGGAACGGAGGCGGCTCCTAATGGAGGCCGAGCACCGCGTCTTGAAGAGCCGGAGCAGTCTTTTACTCCCCAAAAGAGGTACATAAAGCGGACGATTCTGTCTTTCGCTGCGATTGCACCAAGGTCGGCTATTGAGAACCTGATGGTGGTGAGTGGACGGCGCTTCTTTCGAAGCGCCGTCAATAATACTTACTGAGTAGGCATGACAAACTGCGGTGCAAGGACCATTGTCGATGCATCCGTATCGGTCAGACTATGCCGCACCGGAATCATTGCTTGGTACTCGTCGGACATGTACCAACCCTCGGCCGCCGCCTGGTTCGGGAAGCGGACGACGACGCTCCAGTTAGGGCTGTACTCGCCTTCCAAAGTTTGAACCTGTGGCGTCGCAACCAGGATTTCTGCCCCGGCAGCCAGCAGCATCGGTGTGACCGGAAATCCATAATCGTTGAGGTAGGCTTCAATGTTTTCGACCCCGAGGTTGGCCAGCAGATACACCGGAGCGTCGGCATCTTGAGCTTGGGTGGGGAGCGCAACGGCAAGTGAAAGCGCCGTCGCAGCAAGAAATGACGTGAGTTTCATGAGGTTTCCTTTCGGTCAGTTGAGGGAGCGAAGCCAGTCGGACGTCAGGCGACCGATGGCGGTGGGTTGATCTTCCTGAACGAAGTGCAGCGCGTGACCGCCGTAGCGGATGTCGAGGTCGGCGTAGTTGGCCTGCATCCACTGCGCCGCTTCGGGCGGAACGAGTACGCCGGGGTCGAAATAGATCAGCAGCTTGGGGGTCTGGGACGTAGACAGCCATCCATTGATCGCTTCGAACACCGCGACGTTCCGCGCCGGCTCCCCCGCAATCGGCAACTCATTCGGCCAACGCAGAAGCGGGGTTCGGTTTGAGCCCTCGGGGAATGGCGCGCGATAGGCATCCATTTCTGCCTGCGTTAGCGGTCGCAGGATCGAGGACGGCAGCACCTGCTCGATAAAGACGTTCTGCTCCATCAAGAGGACCGGTCCGGTTTCCGGGTCGCGAAAGGCGCGGAAGGTGTCGGCGTAGGGGCCGAACTGCGCGATATCGGCCATCGGAAAGGCTGGCGCGACAAGGGCTTCCATGAAGACGACGGCACTCACACGATCCTCGTTCAGGCGAGCCCAGTTCAATCCGAGGATCGACCCCCAGTCGTGAACGACAAGCGTGACGTCATCGAGCTCCAGAGCATCCATGAAGCCACTGACATAGTCGAAATGAGTCTGGAACGTGTAATCGAGGTCGGGCCGATCGGATTGCCCGAAGCCGATCAGGTCAGGGGCGATCACGCGACCCTGATCTTGCAGGAACGGCATGACATTCCGCCAAAGGTAGGAAGATGTTGGCTGACCGTGGAGGAACACGATTGGGTCGCCCTCTCCAGCTTCGATGTAATGCATCCGTGCGCCGTTGACGTCGACGAATGCGGAGCCTGGCATCGGCTCGGCGGACAGGTTCGGGTCTAAGAGGGGCTGTGCATCTTGAGCGTAGGCAAGACTGGTCAGCCCCATGGCCGCCGTGGCGGCCATGAGTAAAGAACGCATTGCAGTTTCCTTTGGAGTGAGTGGTGGCTGTCGTCAGTCGCGCGGTTTGCCGCTGACCGGGCACGTGGACCAACCGAGCATATAGTAGATACTGCACGTGCCGGTGAGCGCCGTGACCAGCAACATGATCGCGCCAATCGCCAGCACAATGGCCAACGTGCCTCCAATCACGCCTTGCGCCCAGAGAATGGCAACGGCAACAGCCGGGATAGCGCGCAGAACCCGGTCAAAGGTGCCGACGTTGCGGGTGGTCATCATACGTTTCAGGAACATCTGCTTGCCTCCTCAGGCTGCTTTTTGGTGAAAGGTTTCCAGGGCCGCGATCCCGTGGCCGCAGAGCCCCTTGAGCGTCTCTTCGA
Organism: Pseudomonadota bacterium; assembly: GCA_039024895.1. GTDB lineage: Bacteria > Pseudomonadota > Alphaproteobacteria > Rhodobacterales > Rhodobacteraceae > JAJDOD01. Next base: position 2,579 of record JBCCPJ010000030.1, read on the forward strand.
CCACGGTGGCATGGTCATCCGACACGCTATAGTCGGCGCCCCAGGTCACTTGCGTCCGCCCGTCGGGAAGTTCTGCGATCAGGATCGTCGCGACCACGTCGCTGGCCGGCAGAGGATGCTTGTCGATGGCGTAGCGGAACCGCATCTGGTTGTGATCGACTTCGATGATCCGCTCTTCGAGTGCGGCGCCATCGGCCATCGTGCATCGCCGTTCGGCCCCTTCGCCGGAACCGGTCAATTCACAGGTCGTGATGGCGCCTGTGAACCAGCGATGCACATCACCGCCTTGCGAAATCGTCTGCCAAACCTCATCCGGGGCGGCTTGAATTGTCTGCGTTACTTCGGTCTTCATATCGTCTCCTTTTCTGCACTTATCGGTGTAAAACAGGGAAAATTTTAGGTGAGTGCCGACGCAGTTTCGGCTGCGATTGCGCGAAGCATATCGGTCGGTTGTCCTGCCTTGCTAAGGACGCTGATGCTCACCACGGCGCTGACGCAGAGCTGCGCGAGGGGCCCTGCGGGATGATCGCGTATGTCGCCCCTTGCCTGACCCCGTTCGATCACAGTCCTGAAGCGATCTTCCAACTGACGGAAATACGCATCGATCTCGGCCTTTACGGCCGGGTCATTGCGGATCTCTTCGCGCGATGTGTTACACACCATGCATCCGGCGCGTCCTTGCGTCGTATCAGCGAGCTCGACAAGGCCATGAAGAACCGCGCCGATCTCCTCGATAGACGCGTCGGGGTCAACCAAAACCCGGGTGTTCGTCTCGACCGCCGTCCGGCTAAACGTCCGCAATGCGTCCAGAAACATCTCCCGCTTGTCACCGAAAGCATTGTAGAGGCTCTTGCGCGACAGGCCCGTTGCCTCTTCGAGGTCTGGCAGGGCGGTGCCGTCGAAGCCTGTGTTCCAGAAGCTCTGGAGCAGCTTGGAGCGGATTTCGGTCTCGTCGAATGATCTTGGGCGTGCCATGGGTAATGATATGCACCGATCAGTGCATAATGGCAAGAGGCTGCATCGAATTTTCCTAATGACACCCAAATCCTTGCAAAGCCGACGTTCGATTGCAGCGCAGCAATCGGTAATTTGGACTCATTCGAGACCTTCGCCGCGCTTGGCGCACTGGCAACGGACACCGCAGAGGTGTCAACTGATCCAAGATCGAAACCCAATCGGCGGCGCACCGGAGTAGGGCAGGGGGCGACGGTCAGTAGTTGACTTGCTCGAACCCGTAGTTCCCTTCGTAGTCGCGCCATTCGACGAACACTGATCTATGCCAGATGCTGGGGCAGTGCTCACCCCATCGTTCGAGGCCCAAGTGTGCTGTGGGCAAGGCATCTGGCGAGGATCGCTGCCACGAGAAGTCACCCTGGGTTCCGTAAGTGCCAAGTGAAACGACGGCCATACGATTGCAGTCGCCGTCGCGCCCCGACTCGTGCTGCCGAGCGAAGCGCACATCGAACACGCGGATAGACCGGACGAAATTGAACTCCGAGCCACTGATGTCGATGTCAGCGCGATCCTGGACCAATTGTAGCGCCAATGCATGCGAGAGCTCCGGAGACGTTGGAGTGTCGGTACGAATACTCGCAGGGGAAGAGTAGGGCAGGGGGGTATCCGGACCTCGAGCATAGATATCGAATAAGCGCACCGAAGGCCGTTGTGCTGACCCAGGTTCGTATGAAGCGCCTATCGGGCAACGCCAGATCTGGAGCGGGGGCTCTACGGGCCATGGTGTAATCCTGCGCATGAACTCTGCCCGTGCTCTTGCACATGGTTCGGACGCCGGCCAGCCCCCAGCGAGGCACAGGAGGATCGCGCAATCGATCTGATAGGTCTGTGCGTGCACCCGGTCAGATAGAGCGAAAGTGAATGTCACAGCGGTAGCTGAGATCGCGAAGGCAAGTTTTCGTACGGCGCTGAGCATCTACAGCCTCCCACTATGGCTATAGACTAACCATCCCACAATCATATACTTTTGTCACTGTTGATATACTTAAGAACACCAGCCGCCGAGGGCACTATGTTACGGCTTCCCGCTTACGAAGCCTTCACAGGCAACGTTTCAAGAAACCCGACAAGCTCGACACTGTCAGCCGCTCGCGCACGTCCGAGGATGTCGACGTCCAGCACTCGGTCAACGAAGGCAATCTCGCGACCGTCCCCGATCCACAGAATACCGAGGTCGCCGGACTCCCAAAGGTAGAGGTGACCGACCACCACCGTATCATCGCCACCGAGCAGCGTCGCAATTGGCGCACCGTTTCCAAGATCAGCCGTCACTGGTTCCGGACGTCCTTCCGATCGATGAAGTCACCGATATCTGTCATGTCCTGTATTCCGTTCTTGGTTGGTGCGGGCTGGAATATAATGTCCGAAAGGTGTCCGGTCATCGAAGACCAAAGGCCGATAATCTTGCTTAAGGAGTGCTCGTGTTTTTGAAGTAGCTTATTACGATTTTAGGTGATTTTGAAATGATCAACCCTATCGATACGAGCCCGATACCCGCCCACTGAAAGACCGACGGGTCCTCGCCAAGTGTGACGAGCGCAATGATCGTCGCCAAGGCTGGCATAGTCGGGGTGAGCGCTGCAACGGAAAGGCTCCCGATCTTCTGCACTGCGGATGCGAAGAGCAAGGCGGCGAGAATGCCGACAAACACGCCTTGGTAAATCAATTGTAGAAGGAGCGCGCTCAAGGGCGCCTCAAGTGCAACGAATTCCCGAATTGCAAAATAGGGTGGCAGGAAAAGGATCCCAGATGAAACGCCAATCACAACGAGCGCATCCAGTGGCTCAATTGACCACACCCGCAACAGGAAAGTGTAGCTGCCCCACATCAGCGTCGATACACCGAACAGAGCCAAGCCCGCTGAGAGGTTTGCCGCGGGGGCGGTCGACGGCCCGATTATCATAATCGAGCACCCCGCGAAGCAGATAGCGAACGCAATTGTTTTGATTTTGCCCGGCCGCTCAGCGAGGATCAAAAATCCCAGAACGACGACGACAAAGGGCTGTAAGCCGGGGACAAATGCTGCCCCATAAACAGCGGGCGCGTAGGTTAACGCGGAGAGGAACACGACGCTGTACACCGCGCCTTGAAGTGACATGAGGACCAGAATGCGAAACAAGCCCAATCTCGTCCAAATACCTGATGCGCGGCGTAGGGCCAGCGGAGCAAGCAAGATGCAAGACATAAGAAAACGCGCTGCGCTTTGGTCAAACCCATCAAGGCCGTTGCCAGCGCCATGACGCCCAACAGCAAACATCCCCGCGTAGATGGCGATCGCGGTCATCGCAAATAGCGAGCCCAGGAAGAGGTCGCTTCGCGCGGTCAAGGGGCGAGGCCCGGGCGCATCGCAAAGTCGATCGCAAATCTGGGAACAGCCTTTTCGTCGGAAAGAGCCAAATCTCGCATGAGATCACCAAGAACCGGCGCGAACTTGAACCCATGTCCAGAGCAGGCGGAACAGACCACCACATTGGGAGCGTTGGGCAGACGGTCCACGACGAAGTCGTTATCCTGGGTCAGAATGTAGTGACAGGTATCTGTCTCAGCTGGATCGGGTTCCAGGCGTGGCAGGTTTGGCAAGATGAACTCTTGCAGCTCTCCAACCTTTATCCTGTTCAACTCTTCGACGCTTGCCGTCACACGCCCATTGTTCTCGACCATCGCTTTGACCGGATCGTCGCGCAGGATCGGAAAGACGGAACTCAGCACATTGTCACCCAAGTGGAAAATCAGGATTGGCATATTGTCCGCATGGTGCGCGTCGCGGTCGCGCGCCGAAAAGTAACTCACTTGTTCTCTAGAGAATTGAAGATTGAGCGGCGTTCCTAATGTTTCTGCCCAAGATTGCATTTCGGCTCCCGCGCAAATCACAACCCTATCAAAACGGTGGTGCCCGTGTTCGGTGGCAAGTTCGACGGACGCTTCGACCGGGCGTACGTCAGTAACCTTTGCGCCATAGTTTACTGTTGCGCCGGCCGTCCTTGCTTCTTGCTCTAGGGCTGCTGCACATAGATCCGCATGCAGGACAGCCGTATCTTCTTGAAACAGGGCCACAGCACCTTCTGGAAGCGCGATGTTTGGAAACTTTGCCTGCGTTGTTTGTGCGTCCCAAATCTCAAATGGAATGTTCGCGCTGTTCAGCGCTGAGCAGTACGCATCGAGAGCTCCAATCCTGCTGAGGGAAATATCGAGACCACCAACCTTTCTGTAAAGCGGCTCGCCGAAGGTCTCACCAAGACTGTCCCAAGCCGTGTAAGCCCATTTGGCAAGGTTGCAGTAGTCTTCATGCCCATAGGTCAAGCGCGTCACACGCGCCTTTCCACGGGATCCCCCTTGAGCGCCACAGAAACGGGGCGCGGCTTCGAACACGGTGACGTTGGCGCCGCTTTTTGCAAGGCTTCGGGCTGCAGCCAACCCCATAATTCCCGCGCCAATGACCGCTACGTCCAGTGTCATGCCGCATCTCCTTGTCGGTGTCTGCGCACACGATCGCGGTTGCCACAGGTCCTGCTGTCGCACCATTTGCGACGACCTGGCTTCGTCCGGTCAACGAACATCCAATCGCAATCATCCGCAGCGCAAGCGCGCGTTCGGCGTTGATCCCAACTCGTTAAGAACCGGATGATCTCTGCTTCGAGACGCCGAACCAAGTCTTCGGCGCGCACAATGGGCATCTCTTCCACAGCACGCCCAGAGACGGGCTCGATCCGAAGGCGCGGCTTCGCGCGAGACAGCTGTCTTTCCAGATGTGCGCAGCTCGTTGGATCATGTGGATCTGAAAGAAACGCCCGGAAACTCTCACGTAGGCCAACGGCCAGCCGCAAAGCGTTTTCTCCGCTTTGCCCATTTAAGCGCTGTGCTTCTTCACGTGTAATGATGCCTGCAATTTCGGCCCAATTCACCAAAGCACCAAAAGACAACAATCGCTCGCCTGGATCGCGTTTCCCGCGAAACTTGACCGAGTTCACAAAATCCAGAGCCGGTGCGCCTCCGACCAAGGCAAGGCCGTCAAATTCTGCGGGTGTATCTGCCATATCGTGTAACGTATTAAATTGCTTTGACTCATTACACGTCATGCGTATGACTTCTGTCAAGAGTTCGAACAGCAGGAGAGATAAAATGATCGCACGGATTTGGCACGGGATGGTTCCCGCAGAAAAGAGCGACGCTTATTTGAAGCTCATGCAAGAGCATGCGCTGCCTGGTTATCGTGGTGTCGAGGGCAACCAGGGCGCCTGGATCATGCACCGTATGGATGGCGACGTTGCGCATTTCGATATGCTCACGTTTTGGGATGATGTCGAAGCTATCAAACGCTTTGCGGGCGAGGATTACCGGGTTTCCTACTATTTCGATTTTGACGACGACTACCTGATCGAGAAAGAGCCCCACGTTCGCCACTGGGACATGTACGACGCGTAAGAGGCTGACATGTCATTAACTATTACAATCAGCGGGCCAAATGGCGCTTTGTTTCAGCAGAAGACAGGTCATTTTGTTGATGGTGACTTTTCCTCTTCTCAGGAAGGCAGCACGCTGGATACCGTCAATCCCGCCACGGGTTCTGTGCTCGGTCCAATCGCAGCAGGTACAGCGCATGATGTAGACGTCGCAGTGGCTTCGGCTCGGCGGGCCTTTGACGCTGGCGTGTGGCGCAACCTCGCACCCAAGGAACGCAAGGCGCGAATGCTTGCGTGGTGCGACCTGATGGACGCGCACAGCGCTGACCTTGCGCTGATGGAGACCCTGGAAACCGGCAAACCGCTCAAGGACACCACGTCTGGCGATATTCCAAAAGCAATTGGGCTGATCCGCTGGTACGCAGAGGTTTGCGATAAACTCTACGATCAGGTGGCGCCAACTGACCCTGCGATTCATGCGACGATCACGCGCGAGCCTCTAGGGGTCGTTGGTGCTGTCGTGCCCTGGAATTTTCCGCTTTACCTTGCCGCTTACAAGCTAGGCCCAGCCCTTGGTGTCGGCTGCTCGGTGATCATCAAGCCCGCCGAAGAGGCCTCCCTCACCACCTTGCGCGCGGCTGAGCTGGCCGTTGAGGCGGGCATCCCGCCCGGCGTGTTCAATGTGGTGACCGGCACAGGCTTGGAAGCTGGTAAAGCGTTGGGCCTTCACCCGGACGTGGACATGATCGCCTTCACAGGCTCGTCCACAGTCGCCAAAGCGTTCTTGGTCTACGCGGGCCAGTCCAACATGAAGAAGGTGCAGCTGGAGGCGGGCGGCAAATCGGCCAACATCGTCATGCCGGACGCGCCGGATCTGGACACCGCGGCGGAGCAAGCTGCGTGGGGCATCTTCTATAATCAGGGCCAGGTCTGCTCTGCGGGCAGCCGCTTGCTTGTGCACCGCGACATTCACGATGATTTCGTGGCCCGGGTTGCGGATGTGGCCCGCACGATGGTAGTGGGTGACCCGCTTGATCCAGGAACACAGATCGGGTCGGTCGCCTCGCACAAACAGATGGGCACAGTGCTGTCTGCCATCGAGGATGCAAAGGCAAGCGATGCTGCGCTGACGCTCGGGGGCGCGCAAATCCTGCAGGACACCGGGGGCGCTTTTGTCGAGCCGACCATCTTCGCCAACGTATCGCCTGATGCGACGCTGGCCCAGGAAGAGGTGTTTGGCCCTGTGCTGGCCGCTTTGTCCTTCGACACGCTTGATGAAGCCATCGAGATCGCCAATGGCACCCAATACGGCCTGGGTGCTGCGATCTGGACATCGCATATCGACACCGCCCTGGGCGCGTCACGCAGGCTTCGGGCCGGGCAGGTCTGGGTGAACAATTACGATGGGTCAGATTGGACCGTGCCTTGGGGCGGCTTCAAGCAGTCCGGCACGGGCCGCGACAAGGCTTTGTCAGCCTTCGACGAATATGTCGGCACCAAGGCTACGTGGATCACGCTGAACACGTGACGGACAGGATCATCGCCATCGTCGCCCCGATGACGGGGGGCAACGCCGCCTTTGGCGCGCAGGTGCGGGAAGGGGCGCTTCAAGCCTTTGCCGACCTGCGGCCTACCGGCTTCGTGCCCAGTGTCTATGACGACCGCTCGGACATCGGGACCGGGCTAACCGTTGCGCACCAGATCATCGAGGATGGCGCAGTGGCGGTGATCGGTCATTCGAACAGCTACATCTCAATCCCGGCTTCGGACCTCTATGCTGCGGCCGGGCTTTTGCAAATCAGTCCGGTGACCAGCCACCCAGACTACACCGCGCGCGAGTTGTGGAACACGTTTCGCACCTGCGGCACCGATGCGGAGCAAGGGCCGGTCATCGCCGCGCATATGGTGCAAAGCGGGCTGGCTCGCGCCGCGTTGATCACCGACAGCACCGAATATGGCGATAGCCTGGTCAAGGCCGTGGACGAGGGCCTGATGGGGCGCGCGGTCACAGGCCTGTTTTCGCTGGACAGAGGCCAGATCGAATTTGCCGCGCTCTGCCGCGACATTGCTGCCATGGCGCCGGACACGATCTTTTTTGGCGGTGATCCGACCGAGGCAGGCCACCTGGTTCGTGCCTTCGCCGCCACCGGGTTAGATCAACCGTTTTATGTCTGTGAAGGCATCGCGTCCCAGCGGTTTGTGGATGTGGGAGGCGCTGCTGTCAGCGGCACCCGCATTGCCGTGGCGCCTGATCCGGCCGCCCATCCCGCTGCGTCCTGTGCTGTTGAACGCCTGACAGCAAGGGGATTTCTGCCCGAAGGCAATACGCTGATGAGCTATGCGGCGATGCAAGTGCTTTTGGCGGGGTTTCAAGCCACGGATGGCGACACCAGGTCAGTTGCCAATTGGCTTAAGTCGAGCCTGCACAACACGGTGCTTGGCGAGATCGAGTTTACTGCAGAAGGAGACTTGAGGCCGACGGCCTTTTGCATCTGTGAGTGGCGCCAAAACGGGACCAAAATCGACTACAGAGGGAATGTGATCTGACCATGCTGCCTTCCGTCACCGAAAATCCGATCTATCGGGACGATCCGCTTCTGCGTACGCTTGCCTATACCTACGGCACACCGTTCTACGTGTTCGACGAAGCGCTGATCCGCGCCAAATGCCGCGCACTTCTGGCCGATGTAACCTATCGGCCATTCAATCCGCGATATGCGCTCAAAGCGCTCACGCTCCGGGGCGTTCTGGAGGTTATCAAAGATGAGGGCTATTGGGCGGACGCCTCATCCGTCAATGAGGTTAAACGCGCGCTGCGGGCAGGATTCACGAAGGACCAGGTCTATTACACCGGCGAAGGCGGTAGCGACGCTGATTACCGATGGTTGGTTGATCAAGGCATCCTCATCAATTGTACCTCGCTGGATCAGATTCGGCGCTTCGCGCGAGTAGGGGGCACCCAGTGCTCGATACGTATCAATCCAGGCGAGGGGCATGGCGAAAGCGACAAGACCAACACCGGCGGGCCTGACAGCAAACACGGGATTTATTTTGACCAGATAGGCGAAGTGCAGGATCTAGTCACCCGGCTGGGTGTTCGGATCGTTGGCCTGCATTCTCATATCGGCAGCGGTGGCAATGACCTTCGTGAATGGTTGCGTGTCTCCGAGCCGACCTTTGGATTTGCCGCGGCCTTCCCAGATATCGAGACGTTAAACCTCGGCGGAGGTATCCCTGTGAATTATGGGGAGGCGAATATCCACGCAATGTCTCAAGCCGAATGGGGCGCGGCCCTGAGCGCGCGGATGGCCCGGTTTGCTGAAGGGAGGGCCCGTCCGATCGCGCTTCAACTTGAACCCGGACGGGTACTTGTCGCGGCAGCCGGACTTTTGGTGGCCGAGGTTGAGGCAGTTAAGCGTACGGCCGAAACCCATGGGCAGGCAGGGCGCTCCTATGTCGTCGTAAACACTGGGTTAAACCACAATCCACGGCCCGCGCTTTACGGCAGTTACCATCCAATGCGGGTCGTTCCGCAGACCGGACAGACGGATCAAACGGCAGAGCATGTCATTGCTGGCAACCTATGCGAATCCGGCGATATTTTGACCTTTGCGAAGGACGGGAGAATTGCCGAGCGAGCCATCGGTGAAGCAGCAGAGGGCGATTTGCTCGTGATCGCCGGGTCAGGCGCCTATACCCAGTCGATGAAAAGTGAATACAATTCGATGAACACGCCGCCCTCCGTTCTTGTTGGAGCGGACGGCGTGCATCGCTTGATCGAACGGCGCGGAACATTCGAGGATACTGTCGCGCGCGAAGTTTAGGCGGCGTCTTTGACGTCGCCCATCCGGTAGTATTGACCGAACTCAGTCTCCAAAAACATCTCGAACGGGACATCCTCTTGGCTGAGGAATCCTTGGTTTGGCAAAATGCCGGTGCGCACCAATTCCAGGTTTGCACATATCCCTGCGGCGGTGGTGATCTGGATCGCGCTGCGTCGTTTACCACCGATTTTCTGCGCCAGTGATTTGTTGAGATATGACCGTTCCATATAAGTGCCGTTCTTCCAGCCGGTCGCGGTGCAGAAGACAATGACCACGTCCTGTTCAGTGCGCGGAAGAGCGGTATCAAAGACCTCTCCCAAAAGGTCACGACGTTCAATCAGTCCAAGATCATGCAATAGCATCTTAATGATGGATAGGTGGCCGGGGTAGCGCACAGTCTTGTAAGCGACGTAACTCGCTTTGCCATCAAGTGTTTCACACAAGGTGCCCAAACCGCCGGAGGTGTTGAAGCACTCGTAATCTGTGCCGTCAATCGAGATGATCTCTGCCCCCTCAAGTGGTTGTACCTTGGCTGGTGTCCCATCCACAATTGCATCGCATGGGTTGCAGTACTCATTGATCAAACCATCGGTTGACCAGGTCATATTGTATTTGAGCGCATTCGTCGGGAACAGCGGCAAGGCCCCGACCCGAAGCACAAGCTTCTCGATTTTGTCGAATTCATGGGCCAAGTGAGCTCCCGCGATCCCAACAAATCCCGGAGCGAGACCGCACTGCGGAATGAACACCGACTTTGACCCCTCGGCAAGTTTGCGAACGGCTTCGGTGCTGGCAACATCTTCGGTCAGGTCAAAATAATGCGCGCCGATTTCTTTAGCTGCGGCGGCTATCGTTGGCGTCAGAAAAAAGGGTGCGGCGCTGAGAACCGCATCGACGCCTCGAAGGCCGTCCACGAGGCTGGTTGCATTGCTCGCATCGATGACCTTCTTTTCAATTGGCAACTCCACGCGATCAAGCGCCGCTTCGGTGCTGTCGGTTAGTACGACGTCATAGGCGTCTGAACTGTGCAGAAAGCTTGCAATGGTTTCACCGATTTTGCCGGCGCCGATAATGGCGACTTTCCATGCTGGCATACTTTGATCCTCCTGTTTTAAGGATCATCATCCACAATCGGCGTATCTCGTCGAACCAGCCAAAATGACGGATCGGCGACAGGTTCCGCCGTATCGCCAGAAATTCTGACGATTTATCGGTGGTGCACGGCGCCAGCACCTCGGCGTTCTAAGTATGCCCCGTAGCGCGACAGAGAAAACACGAAGCTAAAGTAGATTAAGCCAATGAAAACGTAGACTTCGACATAGGCAAACGTCCACCGCCCAGTCCCATATGCCGCGTTCCCCGATGCTAGGACTTCAAAAAAGCCAACTATGATCACAAGCGATGTTTCCTTAAAGGCTACGACCACTTGGTTGATTGTTGGGGGCAAAGCATTGCGGAATGCCTGTGGGAGGATAATCAACCCCATGCGCTGTGCGTAGCTGAGGCCAAGCGCTTGGCCTGCCTCATCCTGCCCATTGGGAATTACTGCCATGCCACCGCGAATGATCTCCGCTTGATAGGCGGCAAAGAACAGGGAAAAGCCGCAGATCACACGATACAACTGATTGGTTTCTAACCATTGGGGCAGTGCCAATGGCAAGAGCACCGCCGCCGCGAAAAGGATTGAAAGAAGTGGGAGCGCGCGCACGCCATCAATAATCAAACCAATCGTGCCAGAGATGACATGCAAGCGAGACTGCCGCAAAAGCGCGAGGCAGACCGCGAGCGGCATGCCGATCACGATGACAGACGCAAATATGAAGAGCGTCAGCGCCAGACCACCCCAGTCGCGTTCGGGTATAGGCGTCAGACCTAGAACTCCTCCGCGCATCAAAAAGTAGAACCCCAAAAACCCAATCGCCCACAATCCCGCGATCATCCGTGCTGACCAAAATCGAGGAAGGCAGGTCAGAACCGCGACAACAATAAGCAAGATGCAAGCAAGGGCTGACCGCCAGTGTTCCTCCTGGGGGTAAAGCCCGAAAAGAATGAGGCGACCGCGCTCACCGATCACGGCCCAGCAGGCGCCTGCAGCTTCGCGGCAGATTGAGACATCTTCACTCACTTGCCAGACTGCTGAGAGAACGGCCCAGTCGAATGCCTCAAAAGCGATCCAAAGGATCACTATGGCGAGGGCAATAGTCGTGAACGTACTTGCTAGGGAACCGAAATAGGTTCGTTTGAGCCCAGCGAAACGCGCCGAAGCTGGAGGCTCGCGCGCAGGGATCATTTCGCCTCTCCCAGTCCTGGTATCTTCATGCGCTTGATACCGATGTTCATCAACCGTGCGAGGGTGAAGTTGAGGAGGAGGAACCCACCCATCAAGATGCCGATGAGCTCAATGGTTTGGCCCGATTGGTTGATCGAGGTAGAGACAACCATGAAGAAATCCGTAAATCCGATGGCGATGCCAAGGGTCGTCGCTTTGATGAGCCAGATGTATTGGTTAGCAAGAGTTGGCAGCATGGCGCGAAGCGCAAGCGGCCAGCGGACTTTGAGAAACAGCGGCAGTGGTCGCATGCCCAGGGAAATGCCAGCTTCGCTTACACCTTTTGGCACAGTGTTGAAGCCTGCGCGCACAACCTCGGCGATGTAAGCACCGCCATAAATGCCCATCGCGAGCGCAAGCGCAGAAAGCTCAGGCGAGAGACGCAGTCCACCCTTGAAATTCAGACCTGCTCGCGCAGGCACATCAAAAAGCGGCGCATCCCAAAACACAGCTACGGCGGCGCTCACGCCACCTACCGCGACGGCCAGCCAGAGGCGGTTTTGTCTGCCTGTCGCGACGGCCCAGACCAAAGCGCCGATCCCAAGAAATGCCAGCCAAATGGCCGGATGCTGCCATTCAGGCCAAGGCAGGTAGAACCCACGGTTGGAGGCAAAGGCCATTTCACCCAAAGCCAACGCGTTGCGGGGTGAGGGCAACCGGCTCAGAACAGCGTAGTAGAGAAACAGCTGGAGAATGAGCGGCACGTTGCGAAAGCACTCAACATATAGAGTGCCAATCAGTCTTACGAGCCCATGCGCGCTCACGCGCATCAGCCCGATCGTGAAACCTACAATAGATGCGAGAACGACGCCGATGACACCAAGGGCAATCGTATTGAGAAACCCAATAAGCAGGGCACGCCCATATGTGTCGTTCGGCGTAAAGGGGAGAACCGAAAATCCGATGTCCCAACCGGTTGATCGAGACAGAAATGTGAAGCCCGCAATGCTGCCTTGGGCTTCAAGTCCTGCCCGCGTTTGCAGTACGGCGCCAATTGCGATCGACACGAGTACCGCTAGAAACAGAAATTGGACGAACCAATCACGTGCGCGGTGCTTTGACATGTACATGGTGGTCAATCTGAAAGTGTAGATCCCTGGCCGTGTGGGAGAACCACGGCCAGGGGTATCGCTGATCAGTCGATCAGCATCGGATAAAGCGCGCCACCTTCGTTCCACAAGGCATTGATGCCTCGGGGAAGCTTGTAAGCGGTGCCTTCACCTAGGTTTCTGTCCCAGATTTCCCCGTAATTGCCTATCTTCGAGATCACATTGAAGGCCCAATCATCCGACAAGCCAAACCGTTCACCATATCCGGGTGTTGCACCAAGCATCTTGCCGATTTCAGCTGATGGCGGATTGGCTTTCATGTCAGCCACGTTTGCCATCGTCACGCCTTCCTGTTCTGCATAAATTAGCGTGAAGATAAGCCAGTTTGCCAGGTCAACCCATTGGTCGTCCCCTTGCCGCATGGCCATAGCCAGCGGTTCCAGCGTCAAGTTCTCTGGCATAATGATGTGCGCGGACGGATCGTCCGCAGCCGAGCGTGCAATAGCAAGAGTCGGACCACCTTGCACGAAACCATCACAACGTTGAGAATAATAAGCCGCACGCAGCTCTTCTGTTTTCTCAAATGCGAGAACCTCTACTTCGATCCCTTCCTTCGCCGCAAACGAGGCCCAATGTCGCTCTAGCGTCGTGCCGGCTGGGATACAGACCGATCCACCATCGAGCTGCGCAGCAGAGTCGATCCCAAGACCTTGGTGAACCATCACATTGTTGGTACCGATGAAATAGGGCACTGAATACTGCAGTCCGATTTCAGTGTCTCGCCCCATTGTCCAGCCAGTGGCTTTGATGATGATGTCGACCTCACCCGCCTGGATCGACGGGAACCGCTGGGCCCAACTCAGTGGGATCAATTCCAGATACCCCTCGTCATCGCCAAAGATCGCGGTTGCGAGCCCGCGGCACAGATCAATATCGAGGCCACGCCATTCTCCATTGTCGTCAACCTCGGCGAAACCCAAATAGGAGCCATTGTGGCTTGTGCATTTGAGCGCACCGGCCTCTTTCACTCCAGCAAGCGTCGACCCGAACTCAGCATAGGCAGGAGCGGCGAAAGCTGCGAATGCAGCAAAAGCTACGGTAAGATATTGTTTCTTCATGATTGTCCTCTCTGTTAGTTAACTTGCTAGATCACAGTCTGTCTTTGAATGCCGCATAGGTTTCGTCGAGGGCTTTGGTGAGAATGCCTGCGATCGCGTCGATATCGTCCCGTGTCGCGATTAGCGGAGGAGAGACGCATATTGTGTCGCCTACGGCGCGGCTGATCATGCCGAGTTCCTGGCATTTGGCGATCATGAATGGCGCGACGCCCATTGACTTCTCCAATGGACGCTTGCTTGCCTTGTCAGCCACGAGTTCAAGGCCCGCAACGTAGCCAACGCCTCGGACTTCACCCACCAATGGATGGTCCGAGAACCCTCGCAAGACCTCTTGCATATAGGGGCCGTGTTGCGCGACATGGTCGTAGAGCCCACGTTCTTCGTAGATGTCCAAACACTCAAGAGCTACCGCGCAAGCAACCGGGTGACCGCCATAGGTAAAGCCATGCCCAAAGGTTCCCACTTCGGTCGAGCCTTTGATCATCTCGTTGTAGATCTCGTCACGAACCATGACTGCCGATAGCGGCAGGTAAGAAGCCGTGAGCATCTTGGCACAGGTCAGGATGTCAGGCCGAAGATCGAAGGTGAGACTGCCCCAAGCCTTGCCGGTGCGGCCAAAGCCACAGATGACCTCGTCTGCGATAAACAGGATATCATATTTTTTCAGGATCTCCTGAACCCGTTCGAAGTATCCTTTGGGCGGAATGACCACGCCGCCAGCACCGTTCAATGGCTCTGCGATAAAGGCCGCGACTGTCTCAGGGCCCTCGTCCAGAATCATCTGTTCCAGATCGTCTGTGATGCGCTTTACGAACGCCTCTTCGGTTTCACCTTCCTGCGCGCCGCGATAGTAATGCGGACAGTGAGTGTGCAGAACATTCTTAATCGGCAGGTCAAAATGAGCATGGTTGTGCGGAAGGCCCGTCAGGCTGGCAGCGCCGATCGTCACGCCATGATAGCCCCGAAGACGCGAGATGATTTTCTTCTTTTCCGGGCGCCCTTTGACGTTGTTGTAGTACCAGACAAACTTGACTGCCGTGTCGTTAGCTTCGGATCCCGAGCAGGCAAAGAACACCTTGGACATTGGAACCGGGGCCATTTCGATAAGTCGTTCGGCTAGGACGATCCCGGGCTCATGTGCCTTGGGGCCAAACTGGTGGTAAAAGGGTAGGGTTTCCATGGCTTTTGCCGCCGCCTGAACAAGGCGCGGTTCGCCACCAAACCCCAATGATGCAGACCACAGACCTGCAACGCTTTCGATGTACCGGTTTCCCTGGTCGTCAAAGACGTACATGCCATTGCCGCGCGAGACGACAAGACTCCCGTCTTTTTCGATCTGGTCCAGATTTGCATAGGGATGAAGGGTGTGCGCACGGTCACGCTCGTGCAGCGAGTTCATAATGTTCACGCGATCAGGCTCCTAACGGTTTAGGTTAGCCTGCGAGAGCCGGGGACAGTTTAGCTATCGCGAAAGCCTGCAGCGGCCCTTAAGCTGAGCTTAACGGGTTCTGATTCCCCGCTTGCGCCAGAAGCGCGGTTTCGTCGTTCGCGTAGGACGAAGCTTCTTTGCGCAACCAATCGATAAAGATGCGGATCGCGTTGTTCGGCTTGCGGGATTGCGGTGTCACAATGTAGTATCCGTTTTCGCTATCTTGAATATCCATGAACGGAATGATGAGTTCACCGCGCCGAAGTGCCGAATAGGCCAAGCAGGATCGGGCAAGCGCAAGGCCCTGTCCGCGCCGCGCCGCGTCGATCATCAGGGCGCCGTCATCAAAGGCGTGTACGCGCTCGAAATCTCCGATGGCACACCCCTTATTCTCAAGCCATTCGGGCCACTCAGATAAAATGGCAGTTGTCAGCAGCACCGTTTTCGATGCGCATTCCTTAATTGAGCGATCCTTGAATCGTGCCGCATAAGCGGGTGTGCATACGGGAAAACGTCGTTCGGTCAGAAACAACTGGCTGTTGCAATTCTCCCAGTCGCCAGTCCCCCAAAGAACGGCGACGTCGATCTTTCCCGCTTCGAATTGAGGCACAAGATGGTCGTGAAACAGGGCTGTTTCGATTGAACTGTTCTGATCCGCGAAGTCAGGCATCCGTGGTGCAAGCCATTTCGCAGAAAAAGACGACAGGGCAAGGATGCGCAGGCTTTGCGGCAAATCGGGATCCTGCAACGCGTCAAGGCCAGCCGTCAGCCGCGAGATGGCGTCTTCGGCGTAGGGAAGAAAGGCTTTTCCCTCGGCGCTCAAAGTCAGCCCGTGCGGTGAACGCACAAACAACTCGCAACCAACATCGTGTTCCATCTGTTTGATGCGTTGGCTGACCGCCGACGTTGTCATGTTCAAATCCCGCGCTGTGGTAGTCAGACTCAGCGTTCGGGCCGCAATGACAAAGGCGGAAAGTGACAAGGTTTGAGGTAAACGGCGCACCATGACCCATTAAGAATTGCTAAACGGCCCGAAAAGCAAGCTTTTGTTGCTTCACTGGAGGCGGTACCGGACGAATAGTCCCCAAGAAAGGTGGCTTTATGGACATTACCCAGCTTGAAGCAACAGCGATCATAGAGAGGTTTCGCGACAAATCGCTGGATCCTGTAGATCTTATGGAAGCATGCTTGGAGAGGGTGTCTTTGGCAGAACCCCATCTGAATGCGTTTTGTCACCTTAAGCCTGAGGCTGCGTTGAACGCAGCGAAGTCGGCTGCGCGCAGATGGTCAGCTGGTGAACCTTCCGGTGTTCTGGATGGTGTACCTTTTGCTGCAAAGGATCTTTGTCCGGTGTCAGAGATGCCGTACCGGCGCGGCTCATTAAGGACGCCGGATGAACCAAGTGACATATCGACACCTTTGTACAACCACGTGACAGCTGCTGGTGCGGTCAATATTGGCAAAACCACGACCCCTGAATTTGGCTGGAAAGGTGTCACAGATAGCCCGCTAACCGGTATTACACGCAATCCCTGGAACGTCGCGCGCACACCGGGAGGATCCTCGGGCGGTGCCGGTGCCGCTGTTGCGTCCGGAATGGTCCCGATCGCAGAAGGGACAGACGGTGCGGGTTCGATCCGAATGCCGGCGGCCTTTTGCGGATTGTTCGGTCTGTACCCCACAGCGGGTCGCATTCCTTATGTGCCGGTCAGCACGCTGGGGACAATCACGCAAGCCGGACCCATGGCGCGGTCAGTGCGCGACGGCGCGCTGCTTTTCGAAGCAATGATGGGGGACGATCCGCGTGATCCGATTAATTTGCCGTCTCCGCGAAGGGATTGGCTAAGCGCGCTTGAGGGCGGCGTGTCGGGATTGCGGCTGGCCTATTGCCCGCAGTTGAACGGCGCGCAGCCGGATCCGGATGTGGCCGCAGTGATGGAACGTGTTCTTGGCCTTTTGAGTGATCTGGGTGCTGAGATCGTGCCAGTCGACGATATGTTCCCGCGCCCTGTCCGGCCGCTATTTGAAGTGATCTATGCGACGGCTATGGCACGGATCCGAACCGTCTATCCCAACGACGCGGGGCTGGCGGTGGACCCAGGTTTCGAAGCGATGGCAGATCAGGGCGATCAGATCGGCGCCGTGGCCTTTGCCGAGGCGATGTATGAACGTGATGTGGCCGCAACAGCGTTGAATGTGTTCTTTCAGGACTACGACGCGCTTTTAACACCGCAGATGCCGCTGACGGCCTTTGAGGCGGGGTGCGATTTCCCCGGAGGACGGGGTATGAGCCATTGGTTCGACTGGAGCCCCTATACCTATCCGTTCAACTTCACCAACCATCCCGCCGGCACCATGCCTTGCGGCTTTGGCGACGATGGGTTGCCGTTGGCGTTCCAGATCGTTGCGCCCCGTTATCGCGAAGACCGGATCTTCCGCATTGCAGCTGCCTTCGAGGCGGACAACCCGATCAAACTCCCGGGCATTGCCCACCTGGACTAAGAGAACGACACTATGCCACTTGACCGCCTTCCTGACCCGAACCTGTTGATCCAAGACTGCTATGTTGATGGCATGTGGCACAATTGGCCGGACCTGCAGCGACAGACAGTGCGCAACCCGCATGATGATGTCACCATTGCAGCTGTCCCAATGGCGGGACATGCGCAAGCCATGGTGGCGATCGATGCGGCGGCGGCGGCGCTGCCGGAGTGGCGCGGCAAGCTTCCGCAGGAACGGGCTGATATTGTCCTGAAGTGGGAAGCATTGATCCGTGAACATGCGGCGACGCTGGCCGCTCTGGTCACGCTGGAACAGGGCAAGCCAGTGGCCGAGGCAAAGGGCGAAGTGCTTTACGGCGCGGATTTCTTTCGGCTTGCGGCCGAAGAAGCGACGCGTGTTCACGGCCGTCTTCTAGAACGTCGAAATGCAACCGCTCAGGCGATGGAAACCCGCGAGCCGATTGGCGTTGTTGGCGCAATTACGCCGTGGAATTTTCCGTCCGTTCTGGTGTCGCGTAAAGTGGCGCCCGCACTCGCGGCTGGCTGTACGATGGTTTTGAAACCTGCCCCGGAAACACCTCTGTCGGCCTTGGCTATTGCCAAACTTGGCGAAGAGGCCGGGGTGCCACCGGGCGTGTTGAATGTCATCACGGGCGACGCTCCGGCCATCGGGCAGGCCCTAATGGATCGCCCGGATGTCCGCATGATCACTTTTACCGGGTCCACGGCCACCGGGCGTCTACTTGGAGCGCAGGCCGCCGCAACCGTCAAACGCGTCGCGCTAGAGCTTGGCGGCAATGCACCTTTTCTTGTGTTTGATGACGCAGATGTCGACCTTGCGGTTACCCATGCGGTGGCTTCGCGGTTTCGAAATGCAGGTCAAACCTGCAGCTGTACCAACCGTTTTCTTGTACAGCGCGGGGTCGCCGACGACTTCATCAACAAACTCAGCGAGGCTGTTATCACACTTTCGCCAGGCGATGGGTTTGAAAACGACACGGATCTTGGTCCGCTTATCAACGCCGGAGCGGTTGAGCGGACGGCGGCCATTCAAGGTGAAGCTGTGGCACAAGGCGCTACGGTTATCGTTGGTGGATCTTCGCGCGATTTCTGTTACGAACCAACGCTTTTGACCGGCGTCACGCCTGAGATGCGTCTTTCAAAAGAGGAGCTTTTCGCTCCGATTGCAGGTATCCAAATTTTTGAGACTGACGAAGAGGGCATCGCTTTGGCCAACGCCACCGAATACGGCCTGACGGCGTTCTTCTTTGCCTCCGGCGCCCCGCGCCTGTTCAAGATCTCCGCAGCGCTTGAAGCGGGTATCGTCGGTGCCAATACGACAGCAACTTCATCGGCTTATGCGCCCTTCGGTGGCATCAAGCAATCTGGCAACGGACGCGAAGGGGGGCCAGATATTCTGCATGATTACCTGGAAACTAAACTGACGGTGATCGGGCTTTGAACCTCACCCCTATCGATGCATCCTGTGCACAAACTCGGGGGGCACAATGATACGAGACGCACTGGATAACGCGATCATAAAGGAGTTGCGACACAATGGTCGGATGTCATTGACGGAATTGTCGCACAAGCTTTCAAGGCCACGGTCTACAGTCCATGAGCGGATATCCAAGCTTGAGACATCAGGCATCATCCTCGGATACACGGTGCTTCTGGCGGAGGAAGAGGTTCAACCGCGTGTCGAAGTGTTAATCATGCTTGAGGTCAGGCAACAGGACACGCGCAAGGTCCTTTCGCGCATCAAGGATTTTCCCGAGGTTGAGCGCTGCCTATCCATCAATGGCGAGTATGACTTGTTTGTTTCCGCAAGTGCTCCAAGCATCGAAGACTTGGACATCCTTGTTGACGAACTCGGCGCGTTGCCCGGCGTCGTACGGACCCATACCTCTGTCGTCTTTGGTGCAAAAATAGACCGGAGAAAATCCAGTTAACGAGCGGGTTTTCCGCTTTCAAAGTGGCGCCTGCGTTTGCTCGAGACTTCAGCTTCTTGCTGAACCCAGGCTCGGAACGTCTCGGCGTCAGGATTCGTGGTCCCTTTGGGTGTGACAGTGTAATACGCTCCATCGTTTGATGTTGGTGCGGCAAGAGGAACTAGAACACCCTGAGCAAGTTCTGACTCGATGAGATATGAAGGGACGATGGCGGCGCCAACACCTGCAACGGCCGCTGAAATCAGGGGCGCAAACTGGTCAAATTGAGTGCCCCGCCAAGCGTCGGGGCTGAATTTCCCGAGCTCTTCCAAGAAAGAAGGCCAAAGGTGTTTGCGCGTCATGAGGTGTAGTTTCGGCATCTTGATGCAGTCAGCAATCGACTGAATGTTTGATCTTTCAGCGAGAACGGGTGATGCCACGAGTAGAAGGCTTTCGGGGCATAGCGGTTCCACATCGCCCTCGACCCAGTCAGGTCCTCCGAAGTGGAAAGCGAGGTCGATGCCCTGCCTCACCAAATCAAAGGGTTCTGACCGACTGTAAACAAGCAGCGCGACGTCCGGATGTGCTTGCTTAAAAGCGCTGATCCTTGGTGCGAGCCAGCGCGCAGAAAGTGTAGGCAAAGCGGCGATTGCTAAGACGCGACCGCTTTGACCAGCTGCTTTTGCGGTTTCAATCGTCCGGTTCAGCGATTGGAGGTGATCTTTGACCTCCAAGGCAAGGCGCTTTCCGGCGGCCGTCAGTGCAATACCTCGCCCTTCCTTACGAAAGAGCGGCGTTCCTATAATGCCTTCCAGCTCTCTGACTTGCCGACTAACAGCGGCTTGATGAATTCGAAGCTCGGTAGCTGCCCCGGTAAAGCTCTCAAACCGTGCGGCGGCCTCAAAGCTTCGGAGCACTGCGATCGAAGGCAAATTAAGCACGACTTTTAGTCTCCCTTAAAAGACAAATAAGTGTATTTTTTGCAAGCTAACACTCGACTATCCTTCCAGCAATGGGAGGTCGAGCGATGCAAGTACTCGAAAAGCAAAGGATTGAACGTGCTGCGCGCCTCCAAGGCTTAGAGCTGTCCGAAATCGTTCGTAACTCTGAGCGGGCCGCGCGATTGCGGCACGAAGGGGTGGACATCGTCGCACTTTCGACGGGAGAGCCGGACTTTCCGACACCAGAATTTGTGATCGACGCAGCTATGGAGGCGGCTCGGCGTGGCGCGACGCGATACACGGCGACTGTTGGAACGCTTGAGCTTCGTGAGGCGGTTGCCAAGGAGCATGGACGTCAAACATCTGAGGTCATGATCTCGACTGGTGCGAAACAAGTCATCGCCAATGCTATGCTGGCAACGCTTAACCCAGGCGACGAAGTGATCATACCAGCGCCATTCTGGACCAGCTATGCAGATATGGTACGGGTCGCCGAGGGCGTGCCAGTGGTCGTGCCCTGCGGGATGGAGCAAGGGTTCAAAATGCGGCCCGAGCAGCTTGCTAAGGCCATCACGCCGCGCACCAGTTGGTTGATGCTGAACAGCCCCTCCAACCCCTCTGGCGCAGTTTACGCGGCACCCGAGTTCGAGGGGTTCGCCGCGGTCTTGCGGGACCACCCCCGGGTCAAGATCTTGTCGGACGAGATTTATGCGCACCTGTCTTTTGTACGTTTTACCAGTTTTGCGGCCGCAGCACCCGATTTGATGGACCGGACACTAATCGTCTCAGGTGTCTCCAAGGCCTGGGCGATGACCGGCTGGCGAATTGGCTGGGGTGTTGGACCGACCGAATTGATAAATGCGATGGTCGCGATCCAAGGTCAGTCGACCTCGGGCGCCTCATCGGTCTCGCAAGCCGCAGCCCTCGCGGCGCTCACCGGGGACCGGTCTCATTTGGCCACGCGCCTTGCAGCTTTTCAGGCACGACGGGACCGCGTCGTTGCGGCGGTGGACGGGCTTTCGGGGGTGTCTTGCGCTATCCCGGACGGAGCCTTCTACGCGTTTCCGAAAGTCCCCGGCGACGATGCCGATTTCTGCAAGGACCTCCTTGAGAAGGCGAGCGTCGCTCTGGTCCCTGGGCGGGCCTTTGGTCTGCCGGGACATATCCGCCTGTCCTTTGCCTATTCCGATGACGATCTCAGCGTCGCACTTGGGCGCATTCAAACCTTCCTGAAGGGAGACATGAAATGAAAGACACTGCGCATACTGGTTTTGGACCCGACCTTGCATCGTTTGACTGGGCAGATCCGTTTCGCCTCACGGATCAGCTCACGGAAGATCAGCGCATGTTGTCGGATGCAGCGCGCGCGTTTGCGCAAGACCGTCTGCTACCGCGGGTGATTAAAGCCGCAGCCGAAGAGCGTGTCGAACCCGAAGTTTTTGCCGAGATGGGTGAGGCAGGCCTTTTAGGCACGACCATCGCAGAAGACCTTGGCGGGTTGGGCGCCGATTACGTGACCTATGGCCTGATCGCGCGCGAGATTGAGCGTGTGGACAGTGGCTATCGGTCGATGATGTCCGTGCAATCCTCGCTCGTGATGTATCCTATCGACGCTTATGGCAGCGACGCTCAGCGCGAAAAGTACCTGCCTGGCCTTGCGGCGGGGACCTTGATCGGTTGCTTCGGGCTGACCGAACCCGATGCGGGGTCTGATCCGGCAGGCATGAAGACCCGAGCCGAAAAGATCGACGGCGGCTACCGCATCACGGGTTCAAAGATGTGGATATCGAACAGCCCCATCGCCGATGTATTCGTTATCTGGGCCAAGTCTGAGGCGCATGACGGCAAGATCCGCGGGTTTGTGTTAGAAAAAGGGATGGCTGGGCTCAGCGCGCCGAAGATCGCTGGCAAGCTTTCCCTCCGCGCTTCCGTGACCGGTGAGATCGTCATGGATGGCGTTGAAGTTGGCGAAGATGCGTTGCTTCCGGGTGTCCAAGGTCTCAAAGGGCCGTTCGGTTGCCTCAACCGGGCCCGCTACGGCATCGCCTGGGGCACCATGGGTGCGGCCGAGGATTGCTGGACGCGTGCGCGCACCTACGGGATGGACCGCAAGCAGTTTGGGAAACCACTGGCGCAGACGCAGCTTTTCCAGAAGAAGCTCGCGGACATGCAGACCGAAATCACACTTGGCCTGCAAGCCGCACTGCGGGTCGGGCAGATGATGGATGCAGGGACCGCCGCGCCCGAAATGATCAGCCTCATCAAACGCAACAATTGCGGCAAAGCGCTCGATATCGCGCGGATGGCGCGCGACATGCATGGTGGCAATGGCATTAGCGGTGAATTCCACGTGATGCGCCATGCCATCAACCTTGAAACGGTCAACACCTATGAAGGCACGCATGACGTGCATGCGCTGATCCTCGGACGGGCGCAAACCGGATTGCAGGCCTTCTTCTAAACCATGGACCGCGCCGCAATTGTCGAAACGAACCTGCGTCGCTGCCTCAGCGAAGGCGACTTGCCAAGCGTTGCTGCGGGCGCAGGCTTGAGCGGGCCCGAGGCTGTAGGTCTTTATCGGGCACAGTGTTTGAGCCGTGCGCTTGATCTGGAAAGCCGCGCGATGCAGGCGGCGGGGCAGGGGTTCTACACCATCGGGTCTTCGGGGCATGAAGGCATGGCGGCGGTCGCCCATGCCCTCCGGCCGACCGACCCTGCTTTTCTGCATTATCGCGATGCAGCGTTTCAAATCGCCCGATCCGCGCAAGTGCCGGGACAATCGGCGCTGTGGGACATGCTTCTGAGCTTCTCGTGTTCCTCTGAAGACCCGATTTCAGGCGGGCGCCACAAGGTGGTGGGCTCAAAGGCGCTGAATATTCCGCCTCAGACATCCACCATCGCAAGCCATCTGCCAAAAGCGGTTGGGGCGGCCTACGGGATCGCCGCAGCGGCGCGCCACGCGCCGGAGCACGAGTGCTTTGAGCGGGACGCCATTGTCATGTGTTCCTTCGGGGATGCGTCTGCCAACCATTCGACTGCGCAAGGCGCCTTTAACACAGCTGGGTGGTCTTCCTATCAGTCAGCGCCGCTGCCGCTTTTGTTTTTCTGTGAAGACAACGGGATCGGGATTTCGACGAAGACACCGCAAGGCTGGATCGAAGCCAGTTTTCGCGCCCGACCAGGGCTGAAATACTTCGCCTGCGATGGGGTCGATCTTTACGACACATACACCACTGCTCGGGCTACGGCTGACTATGTCCGCACACGTCGCAAACCAGCGATCTTACACGTCAAGACAGTGCGCCTTTATGGTCACGCCGGCGCGGATGTGGCGACAACCTACCTCTCCAAAGCCGAGGTCGAGGCACAAGAAGCGCGGGATCCGCTAATCCGTTCTGCGGCGTTGCTGTCCGCATCAGGTGCCCTTTCCACCACAGAGGCGTTGGACATCTATGAGAAGACGCGCGCCCGCGTCGCGCGCGCTGCGGCAGAGGCAGTCACGCGGCCTAGGTTGCAGACAGCTACAGACGTTATGGCCAGCCTGATCCCACCCGCGCGGGCCTGTGCGCCGACCAATGGCCCATCTGATGAGGCGCGCACGAAGGTGTTCGGCTCTGACCTGCGGTCGCAATCCGAGCCCCAACCGATGAGCCGCCTCATCAACTGGGCGCTGCATGATCTGATGCTGGAGCATCGTGAGATCGTCCTGATGGGCGAAGATGTCGGGCGCAAGGGCGGCGTCTATGGTGTCACGCAAAAGCTGTCGCAGCGTTTCGGGCCAGATCGGGTTATTGACACGCTGCTCGACGAACAATCCATTCTCGGTCTTGGCATCGGTATGGCCCATAACGGCTTTGTACCGATACCCGAGATCCAGTTCCTTGCGTATCTGCACAATGCCGAGGACCAGCTGCGCGGAGAGGCGGCAACCTTGCCGTTCTTCTCGAACGGGCAATACACGAACCCGATGGTCGTACGCATCGCGGGTCTTGGCTATCAGAAGGGGTTCGGCGGGCATTTCCACAACGACAATTCGGTTGCAGTGCTGCGCGACATCCCCGGGCTGATCCTCGCCTGCCCATCGAACGGGGCCGACGCTGTCGGGATGTTGCGCGAATGCGTCCGATTGGCGCGCGAAGAGCAGCGCCTTGTCGTGTTCCTGGAACCGATTGCACTTTACCCGATGCGCGACCTGCAAGAGCCAGGCGATGGCGGGTGGATGCGCAACTATCCGGCGCCCGGTACGTCGGTGCCATTTGGCGAGGTGGGTCAGTCGGGCAAGGGAACGGAGCTTGCCATCGTGACCTTTGGCAATGGCACGTACCTGTCGCATCAGGCCAAGGCAAAGTTGGGCGGGGGCGTGCGGATCGTTGATCTCCGCTGGCTGAACCCGCTGCCGGTTGAGGCCATGATCGAGGCCGTCCGCCCCTGCAAACGCATCCTTGTCGTCGACGAAACCCGCGCAACCGGGGGTGTGTCGGAGGCCGTGATCACCGCTCTCACCGAGGCTGGATTGCCCGCAACGCGCCTTGCCGCAGAAGACAGCTTCATTGCAACCGGCCCCGCTTATGGCGCTACGATGCCGTCTCGCGACACGATCCTCGCGGCTGCGGCAGAGGTCATGGCATGAAGACCGCCGTTCTCATCTGCCCGGGCCGGGGGACTTATAACCGGGCCGAGTTGGGCACCTTGGCACGTACCTTCCCGGACCCCGCGCTGATGGCCCGCTTTGACGCGGCGCGCCGGGAAACGGGGCGCGAAACACTGACCGAATTGGATGGTGCTGCGCGCTTCTCGCAGGCCAAGCACGGGCGAGGGGATGCAGCCGCGGGTCTGATCTACGCCGCCACCTATGTCGACATGCTCAACCTCTCGGAAGAGATCGAGGTCGTTGCGGTCACCGGCAATTCAATGGGGTGGTACACCACCTTGGCGGCGGCTGGTGCGGTCACCCCAGAGGTGGGTTTCGACATCACGACGACCATGGGCGCGATGATGCAGGATAATGGGCAGGGCGGGCAGACGCTCTATCCGCATATGGGGGAGGTCTGGCTGCCAGATCCGACCGCCAAGCAGCGGCTGATGGATCTTGTCGCTGAGGTTAGCAACCGGCCCAACCACGTGCTCGCCCTCTCCATCGATTTGGGTGGGACCCTTGTTCTGGCGGGAAACGAGGCCGGTCTTGCCGCGTTCGAGGCAGAGGTGGCACCGCATGACCGCTTCCCAATGCGCTTGCCTGCCCATGCCGGGTTTCATTCGCCGCTTGTTCAAACCGTGTCGGATGCGGCGCTCGCCCATTTCTCGCCTGACCTGTTTGGTCAACCGAACCTTCCGATGATTGATGGGCGGGGCCAGACATGGTGGCCCGGCGCAACCGATACCAAGGCCCTTTGGGACTACACTTTCGATCATCAAGTGACGCGACCCTATGATTTCACGCGCGCCATCGCAGTGGCCGCGCGGGAATTTGCGCCGGACCTCTTCATTGTCACTGGGCCGGGCACGACCTTGGGGGGTGCTGTGGCGCAATCCCTGATCCTTACAAACTGGAGCGGCCTGACGTCGAAAGCTGCGTTTCAATCGCGTCAGGCCGCCAACCCTATTCTCATTTCCATGGGTCGCGAAGAACAGCGTGGCCTTGTAACAAAAGGACCCTGACATGACCCATCAAGATGTGTTGACAGCAGCCGGATTGGACGATGCTGCCCTGAAAGGCGGCACGCTGCCCGTACGGTCCCCAATTGACGGCGCGATAGTTGCAGAGGTGGCGGAAACACCTGCGAGCAACATGCCCGGCGTCATCGCCACCGCGCAGTCCGCGTTCGCAGATTGGCGCACGGTGCCGGCACCCCGCCGAGGGGAGTTGGTGCGGCTTTTTGGCGAAGAGTTGCGGGCGGCAAAGGACGAGCTCGGTGCCGTGGTTACGCTCGAAGCTGGGAAGATTGTCTCCGAGGGCTTGGGCGAAGTTCAGGAAATGATCGACATTTGCGATTTCGCCTTGGGCCTCTCGCGTCAGCTTTATGGCCTGACCATCGCATCTGAACGCCCCGGTCACCGGATGATGGAAACCTGGCACCCCATGGGCCCATGCGGCGTGATCACGGCTTTCAACTTCCCGGTCGCGGTGTTCTCGTGGAACGCGGCGCTGGCCCTGATCTGCGGTAACCCAGTGATCTGGAAACCGTCCGAGAAAACGCCGCTGACAGCGATGGCGACGATGAAGATCTTGCAGCGCGCGCTGGCGCGGTTCGGCGATGCGCCAGAGGGGCTGGTCCAAATGGTGATCGGCGGGCCGGAGATTGGCGAGGCGCTGGTGCACTCCACCGATGTTCCGATCCTGAGCGCGACAGGCTCAACCCGTATGGGCCATATCGTTGGCCCTAAAGTGGCAGGCCGCTGGGGGCGCTCCATCCTCGAGCTGGGCGGCAACAATGGTATGATCGTTGCGCCGTCGGCGGACCTGGATATGGCGGTGCGCGCGATCGTCTTTTCTGCAGTGGGCACGGCGGGGCAACGCTGCACCTCGCTGCGCCGTTTGATCGTGCACAACTCAATCAAGGACGACTTGGTCGCGAAACTTGCAGCCGCTTATAAGAGCCTTCCCATTGGCGATCCACGCGCAGATGGCACATTGATCGGACCGCTGATCGACCAGGATGCCAGTGACCGAATGCAATCCATGCTGAAGACCGCCGAAGCTGAGGGCGGCGTGGTCCACGGCGGCGGCGTCGCTGAGGGCGTTGCCGATGGGTGCTATGTCAAACCCGCAATTGTTGAAATGCCGGGCCAAACCGACACGGTCAAAACGGAAACCTTCGCGCCGATCCTGTACGTGATGGGGTATGAAGACTTCGCTGAGGCCATGGCACTGCACAACGGTGTTCCGCAGGGTTTGTCGTCCTGCATTTTCACACTGAACATGCGCGAAGCTGAGCAGTTTCTGTCGGCCGCGGGCTCTGATTGCGGGATCGCGAACGTCAATATCGGGCCATCGGGCGCCGAAATTGGCGGCGCCTTTGGCGGCGAGAAGGAGACCGGCGGCGGGCGCGAAAGCGGCTCGGACGCGTGGAAATCCTACATGCGGCGTCAAACCAACACGATCAACTTCTCAGCGGAGCTCCCCTTGGCACAGGGGGTTAAGTTCGACATTTGATCCTTGACTAGGGCAGCGGCAGGGCAGTCTATGGCCGCTGTTAAGATTTTTTGTTCAATCGCAAACTGGATTTTATGCGCCACCTTGGGATCGTTTCCTTAGACACTGCATTCCCGCGAATTTTCGGAGACGCGGGAAATCCAGACAGTTATCCGTTCCCGGTGCAAATCAAAGTCGTAAACGACGCAGATGCGTCTGTTATAGTGTCAGATAATGTGATCCCAGATCGACTAACGGACGCATTTGTGGAGGCAGCTACTGAGCTCGAAGCTGCAGGGGCTGGCGCGATCATTTCGACCTGCGGTTTCTTAATCCACGCTCAAAAAATCGTTGCGCAATCGGTGCGTATACCAGTTATGTTGTCGCCTCTGTCGCTGTATCCAATTGTTCAGTCAGCGTGTCCCGGCACAATCGGGATCTTAACGGCATCTGCTAACGCGTTAGGTTCAAATAGCTTGGCAGCGGCCGGTATCTGCGACGCCGTAATCGCAGGGATGGACCAGCACGTCCTCTTCTGCGAAACGTTCTTGGCGTTGAAGTCAACACAACGTGCCGAATTCGATCCGGGTGAAATGGAGCGTTTGGTACTAGCAGAAGCATGCAAGCTTGCATCACAACACACGTTGTCTGCCCTTTTGCTAGAATGCGGCAACTTGGGTCCCTACGCAGATGCTCTGCGCTCAAATCTCGACCTTCCGGTGTTTTCGATCTTGGATGCCGCGACTTTTTTGATGGAAACCTCATCCATGAAGCGACAGCCGCTCTGAAGACCCAAGCAACGGGGTTCAGCGCCTGGACAGATGCCGACCAGGACGAAACGGAGCTGGATCAATCGAGGGTTTACGCCCTTCGATCAAATCGCCAAGCAACAAAGCCGTCCCGGGCGCAGTTGAAAACCCAATATGGTGATGTCCGAAGGCAACTGAAACACCCGGTGAATGGGGCAAATGCCCGATACATGGGCGACTGTCAGGAAACGTTGGCCTTGCGCCCATCCAAGTTGGGCCGTCACCGCGCTCGCCCAAATCAATCGCTTGCCTTGCTGCGATTTCGGCCAGTTCCAACTGTTGGTGGTTTTGTGGCGCGTTAAGCGCAGCAAGCTCCACACCCGTCGTCAGTCTAAGCCCTTGCTGCGTGGGGGATAGCACATAGCCTCCGCTGGTGTCGTATACTGGCCTACCAAGCTGTGCGGTAGTTTCCATGTCAGCTGAGCCTAAGAAATGCCTATGATAACCGCGCTCAAAAGCCATTGGCACGCGATAGCCTGCCTTCTCCAAGAGGGCTTTGCTCCAAGGACCAAGGCATAAGGTGCAGTGGTCCACTTTGATGCGCTCACCAGATTTTAGGGTCACACCCGGCACGTCACCGCCATGGAGCGCTGACACCTCTCCCATCTTGAGGGTACCACCGTCCGCCACAAACTGACGCGCATAGCCAGACACAAGTTCGCCGGGATTGTTCACGGAAGAACTGTCTTTAACCCAGAGCGCTTTGTGAAAAATCGGCCTTAGAGATGGCTCAATTGATTGCAACGAGGATTGATCCAAAACGTTGTTTGCCACATCAAACTGGTCAAGAATTTGGCGAAGTAGCCGTGCCCGGGCAAAACCAGTCTCGGATCGGTAAAGGAACATCCATCCGCGTTCTGACAACAGATCTCCAAGGCCGCATCGCGCAATCAGATTCTTGTGCGCTGGGATTGAGAGCTCAATAAGGTCATTGAGAGCCGTCGCAGTTTTGGCAAACGATACAGAACGCGCATTGGCGAGAAAAGAGATTGCCCAACGCAAGTTGCCAGCCAAGTAACGAGCGTCATAGTTCAACGCAGCCTGTCGACGGCCAAGGAGACGTGGCAGCAGCCGAAAAAGGTCAGGATTATTGAACGGCACCAGCGACGACCGCGCCAATACACCTGCGTTTCCAAAAGAGGTCTCACGTCCCGGTGCACATCTATCGAGCAGTGTTACGCGTGCCCCACGGCTCTGCAGGTCAAGCGCAACACAGACGCCGATCATACCTGCTCCTACCACCAAGACAGATGTATCGGGTATTGGTCTACGGTGAGTGTGACCTTCCCCCACGATTAGGGCCGGTTTGATCTGGAATCTTCCGGGTGGGTTGCAGTGTTGAGCGGCAGCGTGGAGACCGCAAGAGTCTCAAGCGCTGGCGCGTTGGTTTTCGTCAGGAACTCCGATGGGGACAGGTATCCGAGCGCCGAATGGGGGCGCCTGGTGTTGTAATGATTTCGCCATCTTCCGATTTCTTCGCGCGCATGACGGAGGGATCGGAACCAGTGAAGGTTCAGACATTCGTCTCTGAACTTGCCGTTGAAACTCTCAACGAATGCGTTTTGCACGGGCTTACCCGGCTCGATGAACCGCAGGCGCACGCCGGACCGTTCGGACCAGTCGAACATCGCCTTGCTGGTGCCTTCCGGCCCGTTGTCCAGGATGATCTCTTCCGGCAAACCGAACCGCAGCGCCAGGTCGTCGAGGAAGCGCGCCACTCTGGCGCCCGGTATCGACACGTCGACGATCTGGCCGGGACAGAACCGGCTGTGATCATCGACGATGTTCAGCACGCGGAAGCGCCGGCAATCGGCCAACTGGTCGCCGACGAAATCCATCGACCAACGCTGCATCGGCCGCTCCGGCACCTGAGGGGCGACCCGGTCGCGCCGCGGCAGCTTCCTGCGCTTCTTGGTCCGGACCTGTAGGCCCTGCTCGGTGTAGAGCCGGTAGGTGCGCTTGTGGTTCACAACCAAACCCTCTCGGCGCAACATGGCGTGCAGGCGCAGATAGCCGTATCGGCGGTTCTCCGACGCCAGTTATTTCATGCGCTTGATCGCAGCGGCGTCATCTTTGGGCAGAGGCCGGTACTGCTGCACCGACCGCGCCAGCCCGACGATCCGACAGGCTTTGCGTTCGCTCAGGCCCATCTCGCTGATCAGAAACCCCACAGCTTTGCGCTTGGCCATGGGTGTCACCAGTTTTTTGCCAGAAGTTCCTTCATCGACGACATGTCCAGCATCTGATCCGCGACGATCCGCTTGAGCTTGGCGTTCTCGACCTCCAACTCGCGCAGCCGCTTGGCCTCCGACGCGTCCATGCCACCGTACTTCTTCCGCCAGGTGTAAAAGGTGGCCGAGCTGATCCCATGACGCCGACAGATGTCGTCCGTCTTGGCTCCGGCCTCGCTCTCCTTGAGCACGCCGATGATCTGTTCTTCTGTGAAACGCTTCCGCTTCATGGGTCTTCCTCCTTCTTTCATTCAAAGGTGGAAAATTCCAGTTCGCAATGGCCCGGATATCGGGGGAAAGGTCAAAAAGATCAACCCACCATTTGGAACAGAAATCCTCTGCCCCTCGGATATGTAGTCGCGCAGCGTTGGCATCGTTCGCTATTCCTAGTCTTTGTCTCAGCGAGCTTAGTGGCGTCGGTATGTGAGACCAACCTGAGCGCTGCTGCAGTTTTCTTACTGCGTGAGCACAGACAAAGAAAAGAAGATAACCGGGTTGGGCTCAGAGCTCCCATTTGCCGCACAGTAGAAGCGTGCGGCGGCCTTAATGTAAGGATTTCGCCCCTGTCCGCGGCAGACTTGCGAGTTCTAAGTTGCCCTTTGTCAACCTTCACATTCCTACGGAGAGTTACATTCTTACCCCAAGTCAATGAGCAGCAGTTTTTCGCACGATAGCTCTGATGCATCACATCCGGCCTCACGCGTCGGTTTACTGCACTCGGAGATTACTGATGTTGACCTTAGCCTACCCTTCTGACCTGCCTTTGTTGCGCAATGCAATCCTGCTTTGTCTCGTCGCTATTCCAATCACGCTTTTGCTCCTCGGCATTGATCGTCGCGTGTTGGATGACGAAACGCTTTGGTTGAAACCACTCAAGTTCCATCTGTCCCTCGCCGTTCATGGGGTCACGGTCTTGATCGCTGCTCGGTTCTTGCCTGACGCATGGCAAACGAGTGTTGTCACCAAAATCGGCCTTTTTACCTTTGGGGCAGTGATCATTTACGAAGCGCTGTTTCTTTCGCTTCAAGCAGGGCGCGGCGTACAGTCTCATTTCAACGATGCCACGACCTTTGATGCGATTGGCGGAACCATCATGGCGGCCGGAGCCGGTGTGTTGGTCGCGGTGCCCCTTGTTCTGGGTATTGCACTCGCAGTTGCGGCTCTGCGCGGCGGCGTTTCGGCCATCGCTGAGAACCCCCTCCCCCTCGCATTGGCACTCGGCTTCATCCTCGCAGGATGGCTCGGTGCTCAAACAGGTGGAGCGATTGGTGCCAATGGTGGCCCCTTTGTCGGTGTCGATCCAACAACAGGTCCCTTTATGCCGTTGACCGGATGGTCTCTCAGCGGGGGGGACTACCGCATCTCACACTTCCTTGGCGTGCACGCGATGCAGGTCATACCGATTGCGGCTCTGATCCTGTTGGCCTTCCTGCCGTCGTCAGTTGTTGCTCTGCTCACAATTCCGCTCGCAGGCGGATGGGCCGGGCTCACTCTATTTGCATTGGCGCGCGCCTCTGAAGGCCTGCCGCCCGTTTGATCTTACCCCAGATCAATGACCAGCCAATCGGTCGATCTTATCCAAAATCCGAAACAGCATTTCTCGAAACGGAGGTCTACTATGACCAATGCACCCGCCCCCACAGCACAATCGCCACGCCATGGTATCAAAGGCACTTCCGGGCTTTTGCTTCTGCAATTCGTAACCATGTGGACCGCCTTTTTTGTCCTTGCGCCAACCATCAACTGGCCCGCGTCGTTGGATGAGCCCCCCGCCGCCATCCTCCCCCTCATCCTGGATCAATCAGTTGCAGTGTTCGCTGGCTATCTGAGCTATTTGATCCACGCGTTGGCCCTAATCCCGCTGGCGATACTTTTGCAAGATGCCCTGCGCCTTGACGGCGCGATGGGGCGGATGCTTGTGGCGCTCGGCGTTCTCGCGGGCTTTGCCAAGGCATTTGGCATTGTACGCTGGTTGTTCCTAATGCCGGGGCTGGCTGCCGCCTACACCGACCCAGCGGCAACCCCAGAAGCGCAGGCCGCCATTGAGGTCGTATATGGCGCATTCAATGCATATGCGGGAGGTGTGGGTGAGCTTTTGGGCGTCGGATTCTTTGCTGGCGTTTGGACGATTGTTATCTCGGTCGCAGTCCTTCGTCTGGGCTGGACATGGATTGGTTATTCCGGGTTCGGCGCGGCTGCGCTATTGCTCTCAACGCTTCTATCGGTCGTCGGCATTGAATCTCCCATTATGCTGACGCTTTCCGGCATCCTCTGGCAATTCTGGACACTGGCACTCGCCATCACGATCTGGCGCAAGGCATGAAGGGCGGGACTATGACAAAACAGAAGCATTCCGTCGTTCTCGGTGCAGGTCCAATGGGCCGCACCATCGCTGAGACACTTGTTGCACAAGCAGAAACCGTGACCGTCGTCACGCGCGATGGGCGCGCCATTGGCCCAGGGATAAATGCGCGCAAAGCTGATCTATCCGACACGCAGCAAACTCTGGAAGCGTGCAAAGGTGCCGATGCCATCTTCCATTGCGCGGCCCCTCCTTATCACCAATGGACAACGTTGTTTCCTGCCCTTCAGAACGCAGCCATCGCCGCGGCCGAAGCAACGAGCGCTGTCCTCGTGGTTGTGGAAAACCTCTATGGCTACGGTCAGGCGGGGACCTTGACCGAAGAGATGCCCTTGGACGCCAAAACGCGAAAAGGAGCTTTGCGGGCGCGGCTATCTGAGGAGCTATTGGCCGCGCACGCTGCGGGTCGCATTAACTGTGTCGCCGGGCGCGCAACGGACTTTTTTGGCCCCGGCGTGCGCATGTCAGCATTGGGCGAACGGTTTTGGCCAGCCGCCTTATCTGGAAGACCTGTCGATTGGATCGGTGACCCGGATGCGCCACATAGCTTTGCTTACCTTCCCGACTTGGCAGCCGCTTATGTGGCACTTGGTCAAACGCCGTCCACATGGGGGCAAGCTTGGCACTTGCCCGCGTTACCGCCCGTGAGCGCGCGCGAGATTTGCGAGATGGTGCGTCCGCCAGAAGTCGCGTCGGTGAAACTCAGACAAACACCATCCTGGCTTCTTCGCCTGGTCGGACTGTTCCAACCAGCGGCTGGCGAAATGGTCGAAATGCGATACATGTTCGACAACCCGTTCATCATTGACCACACGAGGTTTGACGAAACGGTCGGTACGAAAGTCAGCGGTTGGGAAAAGGCCGTTTCAGGGACGGTAGATTGGTGGCAACGGCAGACATGAACAAAGGTACGATGACCCGAGACGCCGCGCTTGCGGCGTTCTCACATCGTCTAAAGGCAGCCGTCCATCCTCTGATCCCTTGTGAGGCTGCAATTGCTAGACTTCATAAAGGTGCGCGTCATCGAGTTTTGTCAAAAGGAGACCACATCTTGCGTGCAGGCACGGTCGCAGATGAGGTATTCTTCGTCCATGAGGGTCTTCTGCGATATTACTTCAACGATCCAAACGACGGCGGACAGGAACGGACAGGTCAGTTCTTTGACGAAGACATTGTCGTAACGGATGCAGAGAGCTTTCTCGCCCAAATTCCAGGTGAGCAGAACTTCGAAGCTCTGGAAACCAGTTCCATCGTGGCTCTGCCGCGCAGCGTGCTCGCGGCGGGATATGACGAAGACCATGCTATCGAACGGTTTGGGCGCTTGATGCTGCAGGAAGCGCTGATCGGTTCGCAGCGCCGTGCGAGTCGCTTGCTCACGCTTCAGCCCGAAGATCGGTATCGCCGCTTCATTGAAACGCGGCCTGAAGTGGCGCGCCGCGTGCCTCAATACCTTGTTGCAAGCTACCTAGGGCTTACGCCTGAGAGCCTCTCACGGATCAGAAGACGTATTGCCAGAAAATAGGGGCGAAGGAGTTGATCAAAACGCAACGTGGTACTTTATGGCTTGCATCTTGATGGCACCATTGGCGGCGTATTCCTTATGCTGTGAAGATCCAAGTCTGCCTTGGCGCTCAAGGTGCCATATGTTCGCTGCGGCCTCCGCTCCGCTCATCGGGTAAAGACATGCATATAAAAAATAAACCTCACCGGCCCAGAATTACGCGAAATCGGGAGCCGTGCTTTACCACTTTCTTACGCCCGTCCCGGCCTTGATGAAGATTCCTAGAGAACCTCAGGAAGCTTGA
Organism: Pseudomonadota bacterium; assembly: GCA_039024895.1. GTDB lineage: Bacteria > Pseudomonadota > Alphaproteobacteria > Rhodobacterales > Rhodobacteraceae > JAJDOD01. The sequence goes on from JBCCPJ010000030.1 coordinate 37,454, forward strand.
TGGCTGTCGCTTCTTCAAACTCGCTGAAACTCGAATTCAACGTCTTCAACACGACCATAAACTCGATGACATCGAGCCTCCGTTCATGGGTCTCATACTTGCCCACGAACGACGGCGGCTTCGACAGAAGCTTCGCAAGATCAGCCTGCGAAAGCCCTTCGCGCGCGCGAAGCTCAGCCAAGAACCGCACGGCTGCTCGATAAGCGTCTGTATGAAGGGTCCCCGCCAAATGTCCTGTCCATCCGCTCGACAGGACCAGCTACTCCCGATATAGGATTAACCCCAAAATGGGAGTATTGTCGGATGTGTTGCTCATCGATGAGCCGGACGGCTGGGCTTTATCAATGGGGCTCCGAGTCCAGGCAATGCGGATTGAACGGAGCCATCGAGACCTCAGTCGTCAGTGATCGCCAAAAACCTTCCATACTCCTCGGAAACCTCACGCGCTTCCTCGAAGGCCCGCGCACGCTCGG
>JBCCPJ010000031.1:0-35425 GCA_039024895.1 Pseudomonadota bacterium
CCTCCGATGCCAAGGATTTCTCCCTCTCGCAAAGCAAGCGAGACCTCTTTCAGTGACGTACCAAACATGTTTTCCGCCGCAAACGAAACGGCGTTCATTTCGAGAATGACATCGCCAAGCTCATGATCCTGGGCAATTGGAACCTTGAGGGCCTCCCCCACCATCATCGCTGCCAAATCTGCGGCTGATGTCTGTCGTGGATCAGTCGATGCAACAACCTTACCTGCCCGCAAGATCGTCGCTTCGTCGCAAAGCGTTCGGATCTCTTCAAGCTTGTGGCTGATATAGAGGATCGATGTCCCATCGGCCTGGAGCTTTTTCAGCGTTTGAAACAGGATACCGACCTCTTGTGGCGTCAGAACGCTGGTAGGTTCGTCCATAATCAGTAGTTTAGGATCCTGTAGTAGACACCGAACGATCTCTACACGTTGGCGCTCTCCCGCAGACAAATCGCCCACTAACCGGTCGGGGTTCAAAGGGAGACCATATGTCTCGCTCACCTCGCGAATTCTCTGCGCCAACTTCCGCTTCGATGGTGGGTCTTCCATACCCAATGCAACATTCTCGGCAACATCCAGCGCCTCAAAGAGGGAAAAGTGTTGGAATACCATTGCGATGCCCGAAGACCGCGCGTCTTGAGGACTCGTTGGTGCAAATGGCATCCCCTCCAACTCAAGATGCCCGCTATCCGGTCGAACAAGACCATAGATCATTTTGACGAGAGTTGACTTGCCGGCCCCGTTCTCTCCCAAGAGGGCGTGCACTTGTCCCGGTTCAATGGCAAAGCTCACGTCTTCATTCGCGATCACACCCGGGTAAGCCTTGGTCAGCTCACAGACATTCAGTAATGCTGTCATGCCAAGACTTTCATAGAACCCACTCCTAACCGCCGCATTCGGATTACCTCTCCGGCAACACCCAGTGCAATCGCTTGTGGCTGCTTTCCAAGCAGAGGATCACCGATTGGGCACTGTATGCGGTCAATTTGTGCACTGGAGTGTCCAAGTGCCGCGAGACGCTTCCGGAAACGAGCGCGCTTTGTGGAGGAACCAATCAGTCCAAGAAACCCAAAAGACTGTCCCAGCACGCGATGACAGATATCTAGGTCCAAAGCGTGAGAAAACGTCATGACAAAGTGCAAGCTGTCGGGCGCGGCGAGTGTTACAAGATCGCCTGGATTTTCCGCAATCAGACTTTCGACATTTGCGGGAATTCTGTCAGGGAAACGCGCTCTATCCGTATCGGCCCACCGCAACTTGAAATCTGGCAATGGTGCCAAAACACCAATAAGCGCCCGGCCCACATGGCCCGCACCCCAGACCCAAAGCTCACTTTGTGGACGGCTAACAGCTTCAATCATCCATCCATCAAGTAGTTGAGGGTCGGGGACGTCGCCATGCTGGCGCGCAGCTGAGAGCACACGCTTCACGGATAACGGCATGGGGGTAGAATGTCCGTCTACCTTTCGCGCAACTACACCATCAAGATCAGCAAGCGCTTGCGGCTCCCAGACTTCAGTCAAAAGGCCCACCGCGCCGCCGCAACACTGGCCAAGGCCCGGCCCAAGCGGCAGTCGATCAAATCTAGTGTTACCGTTGTCTAGGCACTTCCGCGCGTTTGCAATTGCTTGATATTCAAGGGCTCCACCGCCTATGGTACCGCTCACCCCGCCATCCCAGACGAGAAGCGAAGCACCAACCTCACGAGGAACAGAGCCTTGAGTTACCGCCACGACGACGCGCGCGACGGGGCGTCCAAGCTCCAGCATTTCATCAAGCTGGAACGTCATGGGGACATCCGGCTCAAGGCCATCAAAATTCGTTCCGGTGTGGCGGGCGCATCCAGGGATGGATACGTGGCGCCCGTTGAAGCGATGGCGTCGGAAAGCGCTAGCAAAGCGGAAATTCCAAGCATCAAGGGCGGCTCACCGACAGCTTTGGACCGATAGATTGTCTCTTCCTGATTGGCGCCGTCCCATAAGGTGACGTTGAACACCGAGGGACGGTCTGAACACGCCGGGATTTTGTACGTTGATGGGGCATGCGTTCTTAGCTTGCCGGTATCATCCCAGTTCAACTCTTCCATAGTCAGCCACCCAGCCCCCTGAACGTAGCCGCCTTCAATTTGACCGACATCAAGAGCTGGGTTTAGGGACGCGCCACAATCGTGGAGGATATCGGCTCTCAAGATGCGATTTTCGCCGGTCAGAGTGTCAATCACAACTTCAGTCGCGGCAACACCGTAAGCGAAATAGTAGAAGGGTCTTCCCGTTCCTCTGATCCGGTCCCATTCCAACTTGGGGGTCTTGTAAAAGCCTGTCGCGGACAGACTAACGCGCGCCATATAGGCATCTTTCACCACAAGCTCGAACGGTATGCGCTCTGTACCGACGGACACGTGCCCATCTTCAAAGACGACAGAACGTGGATCGGCCTGCGCGCGCTCGGCCACAAAATCCGCCAACCGGTTTCTGATGGTGTCGCAGGCGGCTTTCACGGCCATACCATTAAGGTCAGACCCTGATGAGGCTGCGGTCGCCGACGTATTGGGGACTTTTCCGGTATCCGTCGCCGTGATTTTTACGCGGTCCAGTGAGACGCCAAAACGCGCTGCGGCGACTTGCGCAACCTTCTGGAACAGGCCTTGGCCCATCTCCGTACCACCATGGTTCATGTGTATTGAACCGTCCTGATAGACGTGCACCAGAGCGCCCGCTTGGTTTAGGTGGGTAAGGGTAAAACTGATCCCAAATTTCACAGGCGTCAGCGCAAGTCCTTTTTTCAGAATATGCTGCGATGCGTTCCACTCCGCGATCCGAGACTTGCGGTTTGTATAGTCACTGGTGTCGACTAGGCACTCTGTCATTTCATGGAGAACAAAGTCCTCGACCCTTTGGCCATAATGTGTGGTTTGAAATTCATACTTCGCATCGTCGGAATACCCATTCCCGGATGGACCAGAAATTTCGGAACGGTAGTAGTTTAAACGACGGATGTCCAAAGGATCGCGACCCACGGCGTGCGCAACATGATCGATCACACGCTCAATACCAACCATGCCTTGTGGCCCTCCAAAGCCCCGGAACGCGGTTGCAGACTGGGTGTGCGTCTTCAGCCGGTGGCTTTCAACGCGTAGGTTCGGCACGAAATATGCGTTGTCTGCATGGAGCATGGCACGGTCGGCGACTGGTAGGCTCAAGTCCATCGACCAGCCGCATCGGACATATTGCCGAAAGTCGACAGCCAGGAGCCGCCCGTTGTCGTCAAACGCTACGTCGTATTCTATGCGAAAGTCGTGTCGTTTCCCCGTGATCACGAAATCGTCGTCACGATCATACCTAATGACACATGGTCGACCGGTAAGTTGGGCAGCGATCGCACAGGAGACGGCGAGTGCGTTTCCCTGGCTTTCCTTCCCTCCGAAACCGCCACCCATACGACGAACTTCACACCGAACAGCATTCATGGGCATGCCTATGGCATCTGCGACCTTGTGTTGAATTTCAGTAGGATGTTGAGAGGACGAATGGACGACCATGTCGCCGCCTTCCTGCGGAAGCGCAAAGGCGGCCTGTCCTTCGAGGTAGAAATGCTCCTGCCCACCGATATCAATTGTTCCGCTGATCGTCTTTTGTGCATTGTTGAGCGAAGAACGCACGTTGCCACGTTCGTATACGCGTGGGCCGTCTTCAAAGCGGCTATTCACCTTCAACGCGTCATCGATCGTTAAGAGAGCTGGCAAATTCTCATATGTGATATCGGCGAGCCGAGCCGCGTGTCGCGCCGCTTGATGGCTTTCCGCGACCACCAGGAAAATGGGCTGACCGACAAAGAAGACCCTGTCCTCAGCAAGCAACGGTTCCGGGGACGGCGACGGAGAAACATCATTGGTAAACGGCAAATCACCTGCGGTAAGAACCGCGATCACGCCCGGCGCCATTCGCACTTGTTGAAGGTCTATGCCGGTAATTTTGCCGTGGGCGACACTCGACATTCCAAAAGCTAGATGGAGCGTATTCGCAGGGCGCGGTATGTCATCAACGTAACGAGCCTCTCCAGTGACATGCAGCTTAGCAGCGTCATGCGGAAAAGGTTGTGCAACGCTCACGCGTCCACCTCCCTGACGTCCACAGCAGTGCCCATGCGCTCGAAGTAGGTGCGTAGCAGCATGTTCTGCGCTGTTGCCAAACGGTACTCAGCACTTGCTCGCATGTCAGATAAAGGGGTGAAATTTTCACCAAAAAGAGGCAGAGCGCTTCTTATGGTGGCCTCGGACCATTCGGCGCCTGTAAGCGCTTTCTCAACATGGGTTGCGCGCTTTGGTGTCCCGGCCATGCCACCGAAGGCAATTCGAGCTTCTCGCACAAATCCATCAGACACTGTCAAATTGAATGCGCCGCAAACGGCGGAAATGTCCTGGTCGAAACGTTTAGACAGCTTGTAAACTCGAAGGTTCGGTGCGTACCTTGGCATCGTAATAGCTTCCACAAACTCTCCCGGTTCACGGTCTTGTTTGCCGTACTCCAGAAAGAAGTCTTCGAGCGGCAAGGCCCTGCGCTCATCGCCTTTCCGAAGATGGAGCACAGCACCAATTGCAATCAAGGCTGGTGGATTGTCCCCAATAGGCGAGCCGTTGGCGACGTTGCCTCCAATAGTGGCAGCCGAACGAACCTGCTCGGAACCATAGCGTCTTACTAAAGCGCCATAGGTTGGATGAATGTCATCCGCTGTTTTAAGAAAAGCCTGCATGGTTACAGCCGCCCCGACACGCACCCTGTCATTTTGATCGTATTCGATGCGCTGCAAGTCTCGGCAGCGGTTGAGGAAAGCAACTTCACCAAGTTCTCGGAAATCTTTCGTGACCCACAAGCCAACGTCGGTTGCCCCTGCGATCAAAGTCGCATCAGGACGTGCCGCGTACCAATCTGCGAGTTCATCTGAACTCTCAGGGGCATAAGTCAGAGGTGGCGCTTCGGGAATGGACGACGTGTCATCCAGCCATGTTGGCGGCCAATCTCGCCCTTCTGCGGCTTTTGCCGCGCGAACAATAGGCTTGTAACCGGTGCATCGGCAGAGATTGCCAGCCAACACGTCATCGTGGTCTTTGCGATTGTTCAAATGGGAAACCACCATCGACATGACAAAGCCAGGAGTACAAAAGCCGCATTGGGACCCATGGTTCTCAATCAGAGCCTCTTGCACAGGATGCAGCGAACCGTCGGGCTTTCGCACACCTTCAACCGTTCGCACCGCTTTTCCGTGGAGCTGTGGTAGAAATAAGATGCAAGCATTTAGCGCCTTGGGCCCCAATCCATCAACGTCTTCCACGTCGCTCACCATGACGGTGCATGCGCCGCAATCACCCTCGTTGCACCCTTCTTTCGTACCGGTCAATCGACGTTCGTCGCGCAACCAATCAAGCAAGGTGGTAGTCAGAGGCGCATCGACCTCTACAGCTTCTCCATTCAGAGAAAACCTGACCATGAGATTTCCTGCCGCCTTACTCACATGCGCCTTGGCCTTATCTCGCTGTCGATGCGGCGTAGAGAGCGAGCGCCATTGGTCCGTCTCAGATGAAAGCGGTCAAAGCACTGTTTGGCAAGAGGAAGTTCTGTTCGATCAGGCCCAAGTTGGGTGAAACTTGCCCGCTGGCGACAGCGTGAAGATTTCAACGCCGGTATCTGTGACACCCACCGAGTGCTCAAACTGAGCAGAAAGCGACTTGTCGCGGGTCACGGCAGTCCAATCGTCCGAAAGCACTTTAGTTTCTGGTCGCCCGAGATTCACCATCGGTTCGATGGTGAAAAACATGCCGGGTTCCAAGCGCGCACCAGTGCTCGGCCTTCCATAGTGAAGGACATTTGGAGGCGCGTGAAAGACGCGCCCAAGACCATGACCACAGAAATCACGAACGACTGACATTCTCTCAGCTTCAACGTAGCTTTGGATCGCATGTCCAATGTCACCAAACGTATTTCCTGGTTTCGCGGCTTCGATACCTTTGAAAAGGGCGTCATGGGTCACTTGAACAAGACGTTCTGATTTTCTGGATAACTTGCCAGCAACATACATGCGCGACGTATCGCCGAACCAGCCGTCAACGATAACTGTGACGTCCACATTTAGGATATCGCCCTCTTTCAGGCGTTTCTCTCCAGGAATGCCGTGACAGACAACATGGTTGACGCTTATGCAGCTTGCGTGCTGGTATCCTTTATAACCGATGGTCGCGGAGGTCGCACCGGCTTCATCAACCATCTTGGTGATAGCGGCATCGATTGAGCCCGTCGTCACACCCGGCTGAACCATTGCTGCGATGTCGTCCAAAATGCGCGCAGCAAGCTGTCCCGCAAGGCGCATCCCGGCGAAATCATCCGCGTCGTATATGCGGATACCGTCCTTTGTGAGACGTCCCTTGTTACGCTCGTCCACGACGATCTCCTTTCACTAAGCGTGGATATAGGAGCAATGTTTACCAAGTGCCAGAAGGCGAATGGTCACTTGAGCTCTAAAACTGGCAGTTTTGAAGCCAATTTGACCCCCTGAGTAGAAATCTGCGTCGAAAAACACATGACTTCCACGCCGGAGGACATGGCCATATCGAACGCCTGTCCGTAGGCACGATCCAAATCTCGGGCCAAAGCGAACTCGCTACAATCGGTTCTTTGAACCAGGTAGAGCATCACGGCCCTATGGCCCTCCGACACCATGGCCGACAGGTCATGTAGGTGTTTCGCACCGCGGGCCGTGATGCAGTCTGGAAATTCCGCAAGTCCAGCTTCTCGCATCAGGTGTACGTTTTTGACTTCTATATAGATATCCGCGTGGCCATCTTCGGACAGAAGAAAGTCGATACGGCTGTTTTTGCTATATTTAACCTCCGGTCGCACATTGCTGTAACCCGCAAAGTCCTCAATTGTTTGGGAACCAAGGGCTTCCTTCACCACTCGATTTGGAACTGCAGTGTCAATGCAGGCGAGGTTTTTATTTGGAAGCTCCACCAAGCGCCAACCGAACTTGAGCTTTTTCGTTGGATCGTCGTTTGGTTCTAGCCAAATCCGGGTCCCTGGCTCTTTCAATCCCATCATCGATCCAGGGTTTGGACAGTGCGCGACGACTTCCTCGCCGTCATACTCAAGGGCGACGTCCGCCAAAAAGCGGTTGTAACGCCGGATTAGACGGGCTGGGATCAAAGGCGTTTGAAAGCGCATGCGGGTCGCCCTATACCGACTGAAGAAACGGGGCAAGGAGATGCCATGGCGCACCCGACTGCAGCAATGCTGGTTATTGGAGATGAGATTTTAAGCGGGCGCACCCAGGATGCCAACAGTCATCATCTCGCAAATATTCTGACAGGGCATGGCATACAGCTAAAAGAAGTCCGCGTGGTTGGTGACGAACCTTCGACCATAGTCTCAGCAGTTCTGGCTCTGTCTTCTTCGTTTGATCACGTCTTTACCAGCGGCGGTATCGGTCCCACCCACGATGATATTACTGCGGACTGCATGGCGGACGCGTTCAAACGAGAAATCGATGTGCATCCCGACGCTAAGGCAACTTTACAGGCACATTATGATCGACAAGGAATTGAACTGAACGCCGCTCGACTACGCATGGCTAGAATACCTGAGGGTGCCATACTTATCGAGAACCCAGTATCGGCGGCCCCCGGTTTCACCATTGAAAATGTGCATGTCATGGCCGGTGTGCCATCAATTTTCAAAGCTATGTTGGAGACCATTTTACCAAATCTCACCGGAGGCGAACCGCTGCTTTCGGAAACGGTGAGCATTATGCGTGGCGAGGGAGATATTGCCGGTCCGTTACAAGAACTGGCGACAGACTTTCCCGAGTTGAGCTTTGGTTCCTACCCGTTCCAGCGGAATGGTGCATATGGCGCAAATGTTGTGCTTCGCGGAGTGTCAGAAGAACAACTTTCTAGCGCCAGGGCCAAATTGATAGGCATCTTCGCAGGCTCTGTCTCGTGACGGTCCCATCGTCGAGAAGGCTTTTTGAAGTATTGGATGCTACTTGGCCAGCGGCAGCGATCTTCGATAAAGGGCCGTGGCGTCTCAGGCGAGGGGATGGCGGCGGTCAGCGTGTTTCGGCTGCTACGGCCATAGGACAATTGACCGAGGAGGGTATCGCACAGGCCGAAGTTGAGATGCGGAGCGTCAACCAGACACCGCTTTTCATGCTGAAAGACAACGAAATCGAACTGGATAATCAACTTAATTTGGCGGGCTACGACCTCGTCGATCCCGTTTTTATTTACTTAGCCAATGCTAGAGACCTAACCTACGAACAGGCTGTCAGCTCGACTATGTCCAGTTGGCCTCCGCTTGCGACTCAAATAGAAGTTTGGGCCAAAGGCGGAATAGGGTCCGACCGTATAGCGATTATGGAAAGATGTCAGAAGCCGAAAACATCGCTCCTCGGACGAAGCGCGGATGTTCCGGCAGGCACATCTTTCGTCGCTATTGACGAGGACATCGCAATGATCCACGCAATTGAGGTTTCTCCGGACGCACGCCGAAAAGGGGTAGGTCGAAATTTGATCCAAGGCGCTGCCACCTGGTGCGTTCAGAAAGGTGCAAAGTGGCTCTGTCTTGCCGTGACCCAGTCAAACGGACCAGCAAACGACCTTTACAGATCCTTGAAGATGACTGAGGCCTGTTCATACCACTACCGCCGGGCTCAATCGGTGAACTTGTGAGGCGCTTATTTGCAACCCTTTTGTGTTTGGTCGCCTCACCGGTAAACGCCCTTGATCTTGAGCAGATTATTGACGGTTCCCTGGTTACACGAGACCAGAGCGAGGCTTCCAGCGTCCGTCTGCCGCGCGAGCCGTGGCACCCGAGTGTTGTCGTTCCCCAGAACGACGGCGCGCTACGCCGAAGTGTTTTTCGGATACCCGAGCCGGCCTTGACAACTTTGCAACTCATTCAACCTTTAAGAACGGAATTGGCGGCGGACGGATACGCTGAAATTTTCTCTTGTTCAAACGAAGCCTGCGGTGGCTTCGACTTCCGTTTCCAACTCGACTTACTGCCCCCTCCAGCAATGTTCGTGGATTTGGGAAACTATCGATATCTTCTGACGGAGAACCCGGAAGGTGATCCGAAAGTGGTGTCGATTGTTGCTTCGTCCTCAGCTGAATTCGGCTTCATACATCTTACCGAGATTTTTGAGGTCGCGCCCATCGAACAAATCCAACCGAAAGATGTTCCGTCGAATACACCGGCGACGAGCGACAGCCTGCTCACAAGTCTGATTGAAGATGGGCATGTTGTGTTGGACGACCTCGAGTTCGCAACGGGTTCATCACAGCTAAGCGCCGGACCATATTTGTCCCTAAGGACACTTGCCGATTGGCTAGCTAGTGAACAAAATGCACGCGTTGTTTTGGTCGGTCACACTGACGCCGTTGGGTCTCTTGAGGCAAATCTTGCACTCTCTCGAAGACGCGCAGCATCCGTCGAAAATCGTCTGATAGACAGCTTTGGGGTTTCGACGGCACAAGTCTCGTCAGATGGAGCTGGCGCGCTCAGTCCGGTAGCGTCCAATAGTTCGGCCGAAGGCCGCGCTGAAAACAGACGTGTCGAGGTCGTACTGATCGTCAGATAAAAAAACGGGCGCTAGAGCGCGCCCGCAAGGAATACCAATTTCACCTTTTAACGAGGGAAACTTACCAGCTGTCAGGCCCTTTCTCGGCAAAGGCGTGCACAAGGAAATCGATGAACGCCCGTACCTTTGGTTGAGTGAAGCGACCTGGGGGATAGACCGCATAAATCCCTTGCGATTCGATTGGAAGTTCTGGAATTGCCTCCTGAACTTCGCCCCGCCCCATGGCATCCGCGTAGAGGAAAGAGGGTAGGTAAGCGATACCAAGACCCGCGATCGCCGCGTTCAAAAGAGACTGCCCGTCGTTGACAGTAAGCCATCCTGCGGTGCGCACCTGGCGCTTTTCGCCTGATGGCGCCGTCAGTTTCCACACATTGCCGGCGGAATTGTTCGAGTAATGGAGCAGTTTATGCTCATTGAGATCATCTATCTTCTGCGGACGACCATATTTTTCAAAATATGCGGGCGACGCGATCATTCTGCGATTTGTTTCACAAAGCTTGCGCGCCTTAAGCGTCGAGTCCTCAAGCTCCCCCATCCGGATCGCTAGATCAAACCCCTCAGAGATGAGTTCAACGTAGCGGTTATTTAAAACCATATTAACGGTGATTTCAGGGAACTCCTGCAAGAACTCGCCCAGAACAGGCGACAAGTGGTTTACCCCAAAATCAGTCGCTACGGATATTCGCAGTAGACCTGATGGCGCGGATTGCATTGACGTCACAAGCGCATCTGCTTCGCCCGCGTCGTTGAGAACCCGCCGCGCGCGGTCATAATATGCCAAGCCGATCTCCGTCGGAGAAACGCGTCGTGTGGTGCGATTTAACAAGCGCGCACCAAGCCGGGCCTCGAGCGACGAAACGTGTTTGGACACGGCCGACTTTGAGATTCCCATTTTTTTGGCAGCATCAGTGAAACCGCCCTGATCTACGACGGTTGCAAAGGCTTCCATTTCCGTCAGTCGGTCCATCCGGCAACTTACCCTTATTCTTGCCCCCGTAGCAGCGTTCTGTATGCCGCTGAAATCGGGCGAGAATGGGGAAACACCCAGACAATTACCCGGTTTTATCACGATTGTTGTTTGGGTAGGGACGCGGCTAATACTAAGCGAATACTAAATTATATCTCTTAAAAACAGATACTTGAAACTTTCTTTAATTTTACGCGGACGGCCTAACGGCATGTTTTTGCTACTCTGTCCACTGTTGAAGATAGCAACTGAAATCGCGCAAAACTCGCGATAGTGACATCTCTTTCAATGGAACTTGTGCCTCGTGAGCCACCTGAAAGACCGTTCCGTAGCGCAAGTCAGCATGGCGAAACTAACCTTGCTGCCCAGCTCAGTGGCAAGCACCTTGAAGGTTTCAGAGTAACCCTCTCGGCAAATTAGTCACGCAACGGCGTGGGCAATCGCACATTGCTTCCATAGGATGCCGAGCGCGTTAACGAGATGTTGGATCTCTGCGTCTGTATGTAGGGGGCTGGGCGTAAACCGAAGACGTTCCGTTCCTTTCGGCACAGTAGGATAATTGATCGGCTGCACGTAAACGCCCCAGTCCTGCATCAAGATGTCTGACAGCATTCTGCACTTGATGGGGTCTTTGATCATCACCGGTATAATGTGACTTGGGTTGTCCAGATGCGGGATACCGTTCTGCTCAAGCATCTGCCGCAGCTTCGCAACCTGTGCACGCTGTTGACTACGTTCAACATCAGAGGTTTTTAAATGGGCGATCGATGTCCGCGCTGCAGCCGCGACAGCAGGAGGCAACGCGGTAGTGAAAATAAAACCGCTTGCAAAGCTGCGAATGAAGTCACAAAGAGCGGCTGACCCCGTCACATAGCCACCCATACAGCCATATGCCTTACCAAGGGTTCCTTCGATCAAAGTTACACGGTCCATCAATCCTTCACGCTCCGCAACTCCACCGCCTCGCGGGCCGTAGAGACCGACGGCATGTACCTCGTCCAGATAAGTCATGGCGCCGTGCTTTTCGGCAACGTCTAGAATCTCAGCAATCGGAGCAATATCGCCGTCCATAGAATAGACGCTCTCGAACGCTACAATCTTCGTCACATTGGCAGGCAAAGCGCTGAGCTTTCGATCGAGATCCTCTGGATCATTGTGTTTCCAAATGACCTTTTCGCAACGAGCGTGGCGCATGCCTTCGATCATAGATGCATGATTCAGGCTGTCAGAGAGAATGACCGCATTGGGAAGACGTGCGCCCAACGTGCTCAAAGATGCCCAGTTAGAGACGTAACCGGATGTGAACAACAGCGCAGCTTCCTTGGCATGCAAATCGGCAAGTTCGCGTTCCAGCAACAGATGTTCATGATTGGTGCCTGAGATGTTGCGGGTACCGCCTGCTCCCGTTCCACAGCGGTCGATTGCTTCTTTCATTGCAGCTCGTACTTTCGGGTGCTGACCCATGCCCAAATAGTCGTTCGAGCACCAAACCGTCACTTCATCAGGGCTTTCCGCATCATGGCACTTTGCCTTTGGAAACGCACCGCACTGGCGTTCAAGCTCTGCAAAAATACGATAGTTGCCTTCTTGCTTGAGCGCATCGAGCTGCTTGTTGAAGAGATTATCGAAGTTCATCAGTCTTCCCTTTCGGTCATCTTGGGCGCAGGAGCCGGGAGCATCCAACGCCAGAGCTTCGCGTCCGGCAGCGGCAGGACAAGGAGCCAGTGTTCTAAAAGTGCGAGAGCGGTGAGGCCGGCCAATAAAGCGAAGCCGGTCTGGTCTGCGGCGGTCTGCGCAGACATCAGTCGCTCGATCCAGCATGCGAGTGCGAAGGTCAAAGCGGTAACGGAAAACGGGAAGAACCAATTCATCCGGGCGATCTTGAAGTGGCTACCGAGGTGCTCGAGGTGTCGCGGTAGAAATTCGATGTTTACACAGGACACACCTAAGAACAGGTTCAGCTTTGCAGATATCCGCGCAAAGTACAGGATGAGGAAGGTATAGGTTCCCGCTAGATTGCTCGCACCCAAACTTGTGAGCACGACGAAGGCAAAAAGCAGGGTCAATACAACCTCATGATACGCGATTGTAGACCAAGCCCGCAGAAATCGTTCCCAACCTGGCCGATTGGGCGGGCACGGTTCTTGATGCGGCCCAGTGACCGTTCCGGTCAAAAAGGCCAATTCGACCCAGCCCCAAAGCGCCAACACGCCCAAAAAGGCAGTGTAGACGCCAAGTATCGAAGCATCCTCAAGCGTCATTAGAAACGCCCACCCACCCAGCAGAAGGAGGGGGAGGCCTAAGGCGGTCGCGCGGATACCCGACGACTTGCCGCCGCGCTCTGCCAAGCGCACCGCGACAAGAATCGCCCCGGTGGAAAACCACCAGAGCAAAACCGCGGACAGCAGGGCTATGATGACGGGGGAAGCCACTTAATAGACTGGCTCCAAACGCACGCTCGCTGGGACCTCATGCTTCTTGGAAGGTATCAAGAAAAGTCTTACAAACGCGGAGGCTGCACTTAGAGACCCGCCGAGCTGTGCAATTTTTCCGGCTACACCGCCACGTTTCTTGGCGTCTGCAATCCTGACATTCGCACGGTGCAATTTTTCCAAGTTTCTTTGCCACGAAGGATGTTCGATATCCAAGGTGATCGGGAAGATCTGTTCTGAAAGTTTCGATGTCTTGGTGAAGACTTCATGGGCGTACCAATCCGGATCGACACCGAGCGCCTTGTGGAACGCCGGGCGTTGATGGTCGCGCACATACATTGTCGCGTAAACTGCCGTCAGGAAGAACTTGATCCAGTGAACATTGATCCCGGAGGTCAACTTCGGATCGGTTTTCATGAGCAAAGCGAATGCTTCACCATGGCTAAACTCATCGTTGCACCACTCGCAGAACCACTTGAAGATAGGATGGAAGCGAAGTTCCGGGTTCGCCTCTAGATGTCGATATATAGTGATGTATCGCGCATAACCGATTTTCTCTGAAAGATAGGTCGCGTAGTAGATAAACTTGGGACGGAAGTAGGTGTATTTCTTCGCCTGCGTCAGAAAACCAAGATTAACCCGTAGACCTGCTTCCCGCAGGGCATCATTGATGAAGCCTGCATGCCGGGCTTCGTCGCGAGCCATTAACTGAAACAGCTGCGTGATGTCCTTGTTGTTTCCGCGCCGCTTCATTTCCTTGTAGAGGACACAGCCTGAAAATTCAGCCGTACAGCTTGAAATCAGGAAGTCTATGAACTCCTTTTTCAATTGGGGCTCCATGCCGTCCCAATCGATGTGGTCCCAATCCTCGTTCTTCTTAAAGTGACCCTTGTTGGGATCTGCCACCATCTGAGCAATGAGTTTGTCCCAGTCGTCACGGACGCACGAGACATCTATGGCGTCTAGTTCGTCGAAATCGGTCGTGTAAAACCGCGGCGTGAGCAGAGTGTTCTGCATCGCCGTCTCCGTCGCCATCTCATCGTTGTACTCAGCATCTTGAGCCTCAGCGATTGCGAGACCTTCTTCAACTGTTTCGGCGTCAGCGGTGTGTTTCACGTTTTGAACGTTCATAGCGTCACCTCCTCAGAGAATGAGAATTCGCAGAGCTCCATAACCTCGAAGTCTCCCGTGAGGCGCGTCCACAACCGTTCGAGAGCGCTGGCGCGTACAATTGTCGCTTGTCGGTGTTCAGTGACCACCTCGCCAAAAGGCGCCATAATTTCAGGGCCTTGTACTTTTACTTCGTCGCCCGGAAAAACGACCGAACCGTCATCGAACCGCACATGCGCATGCAGACTTTCGAAACAGTGACTGACCTCAACCGTACAGGGCACGCGTTCAATTTCTTTTGTCAGAAGTCCCATAAGGTGTTCCCTCCTTCTTGGGTCATCGCTGACAGCCGGGCAAAGGCTGCCGCAACGGTTGCGCCAAATCTCGTAAGATCGGCTCTCAACCCCGTCTTGGGGTCGGTTACGGTCTTGCGACCAATCGTGCAAAAGGCACGCAGTAGCACTGGCGTATCGTGAGACGTTGCATTGTTGCGCTGGCTGATCAACCGGACTACTCCGCTGCTACGGGTGCAACGACCCGTCCAATTTTTGGCATTGATGCGCGCGCTTCCACGGCTTCCGCCAAAAGACAAGCGACGTATTCGGCATTAGGAATACACCGCAAAGCAGGTTGCGCTGGAAATCGCCATGGTCGCACATGGGGCCAAAGAACAAGATAAGCGAACTGAATATCGCCAATCGTTGTCAAAGCTATCGTACCGCTGCCATCCTTGCGAAGGTCCAGATCCGCACTGCCAATTTGGGTGTATGGCAAATTTATTGTGATGGTCAGCGCCGCGCCAATACGCATGGCAACACGCTTATTCGTGACCGTATAAACCGTTGCGCGGGCTTGCACCCACGCTGTGAAGTACAGCAATGCCCCGACCACAGCAGCAAGGATCAAAAATGGAGTGGCTTGACCAATCGCCTGAGCCAACGGCACGATGTCCAAGGACGCCATGACACGCCAAATGGCGAGTAGTGCAAAATAGCCGATGACCCACCATAAAGACAAAGCTTGGCGCGTGAGCGCCCACGCGTCCGGCCTGCCTTGCCACAGTATCTGCTCATCTACCGGAGGACGCTCGGGCAAGCCTCTTACCGGTTCGATAGCAAACTCGTCGTTAGACATAGGTGTTCCCTCCCTGAGCGTTACCTAGATCTTCGGGTCTTGTCTGCTCTGCGCGGCATAGAGATATCCACCACCGTAGTAGGCGCAGATTTTCTCTTCTTCGAGCAGGGTGACTTGAGTGTCGCTTGCGTGCTTCGGGATGTCGGCAAACTGATGGGCGAAGATCGACTTCACCACAACCTTGGCACCCGAAAGGCGCAGCATAGTAACTGGCAAAAGCCGCTTCCCACCGCCATCATTTAGCTCATACTCGAAATAGCGCGCCAATTGTTCGGGCTCATCAATCCAGACATCAGTGACCGTACCAACCGTCTTTTTGTCACCGGAAACCACCGGCAACCCGACAGGATTACGTCCTGCGTTGACGTGGAATGCAGTCGCGTGGCTCAGAGGAACAATTTTGGGATGGCCTTTGGCATCACGCTCGGGGTCGTCCCGACGCGGCACCCAACTCGCTGGTCCTACGCCGTCTTTCATCGGATCTCCAGTTGGTTCAAACGGATAACCGTTCGCTTTGCTCGTCTGCTCAAGCGCAATATCGGACCGCTCAGCCTTCTGGCCTGATGGGACTGTTAGCTCCCCGCGTCCATGGGGAAGAATGAAGGTCTTGTCCTCCGGAACAGGGAACAGACCTTGGTTAGCGGCTGTACCCCCATCGTCATCTTCAAGTGGGTATCCTTCGCGCATGTTCTCCCGTTGGATGTAGTAGATCAGCAATGCAAAAAAGACCCAGAAGAGCCAGATCGATAGGCTCGCGAGATCAAAGTTGCCGATAAATGCATTCAACATGGTTCAGGTCCTTTCCGTGAAGCCATCAGGTCGGAAAATCGGCAAGGCCGATCCGATCAGGTTGAGGTGAGGCCTGGGAGCGGGCAACAAGAGGTCCCAGCGCTATGAGAGTTAAAAAGATCAGGGCAATCTCGGTATGGTACACAACCGAATAGCCAGTGGTGGGCGACATCAATGCCTCGCCCCAAGCGCCACTTAAGGCTTGCGTGTTCACAAGATCGCGCACCATACCACCAATTGCGATTGAGAGCCCTGCGGCCGTTGCCTGTGCAGCACCCCAAGATCCAAGCGCCAATCCACGCATCCCGTTCACAGGCAGGGTCATTGCAGCCATCAACGTAGCGACCGCGAACAAACCGCCGCCAAAACCAATCAAGCCTGCGCCAATGAAAAACAGCACCGGTGAGTTCAAAGGGCCGGAGAAAATCACTGATGAGAACGCCGCAAGACCTGCAATGCAACCAGTCGCTGCAAGCCGATAAGGGCTGGAGCCTTGACCAAGGCGTCGGCCAGCATAAGCGAAGCCCGCTAAGGCACCAACAGCCCACATTGCCGTCAATAGCGTCGTTGATGAAACAGATAGCCCTAAAATCTCCCCACCATACGGCTCGAGAAGGACATCCTGCATGTTGAAAGCCATCGTCCCGAAGAAGACGACAAACAGGAGACGTCCGATGCGTGTGCCTTCTGACAACTCTCCCCAAGCCTGCCGAAACTCGGGTCTCGGGGCGAGGCGCGCAGCCTTCGACATTGGCTGCACATGTTCTTGCTTCCACAGAGCCACGAGGTTCAACAACAGACCAACCAGCGCAGCCCCTTGCACCACGCGCACCAACAACAGTTCGCTAAAGTCTCTCAGCAACCAGCCAATCAGCAGCGCCGAAACTCCCATCCCCACAAGGAACATGACATAGAGCAGGGCAACGACACGCGGACGCGTTTCTTCCGTGGCACGGTCTGCGGCCAAAGCAAGTCCAGCCGTCTGTGTCATGTGAAGCCCGAGACCCGTCATCAGGAAAGCACAGGCGGCTAAAACCTCGCCGGCAAAGGGGACATGATGTACCGGATCCCCTCCCAGGACGAGCAATGCAAATGGCATGACCGCTAGGCCACCCATTTGCCAAAGCGACCCAAACCAAAGGTAGGGCACACGTTTCCAGCCAATTGCGCTTCGATACGTGTCTGACCGAAAACCCAGAAATGCGCGAAATGGGGCGACAAGTACAGGCAGCGCAATCATCACAGCCACGATCATTGCGGGCACGCTTAGCTCGACGATCATCACCCGGTTTAGCGTTCCGAGTAACATCACCGACGCCATACCGACGGAAACCTGGAAAAGGGAAAGCCGCAACAGTTGGCCGAGAGGAAGCTGCTCGCTCGCGGCGTCGGCAAACGGCAAGGCCCGGAGGCTAAGCGCTTTGAGAGAAGAGCGCGGCAGTATCACGAGCGCACCTCCAAGGCTTCCGAGATATAAAATCCCTTTGAGACCCGGCCCAGCCTTGAACCGCCAACATCACGTGCAAGCTTTGTTGGCGTATGAGGCACCATGACCGGTGACCGATCACTTCTTGGGAAAAGCTTGCCAGCGTACCACATCAGGCTGAGGAGCGGGGTCTTAGGAGCGACGGTAAACACTACGTGGGACGAGCGCGCGGTAAGTTTCGCCAACGCATCGCGGATGTCTTTTGTGCCATAGTAGATCAAGCTATCCATCGCGAGAACATGATCAAAAGCGCCGCTATCCTCGGAAAGCATATCGCCCGCAATGTAATGAACCCGGTGCGCATAAGCCGGCGCCAACCGCTGTTTCGCTATACCGATTAGTTGAGGTGAAACGTCGATGCCAACGACCTCTGCACCGCGGGCGGCAAGCTCGGCCGTCATCACCCCTGGGCCGCATCCGGCGTCCAAAATGCGCCGTCCGGACAAATCCTCCGGCAAACGAGACAGTATGAGTGCGCGCATCTGCTCGCGACCTGCCCGAACTGTTTCCCGAATTTTCGAGACCGGCGCATCCGACGTCAGTCTTTCCCAGGTTTGCGTCGCGGTCTTGTCGAAATAGGTTTCGACCCGAGCGCGTGTAGCTTCGTAGGTGCCCAACATCCGATTGGGTTTCGGATCGGAAGCGGCCACAGCCTCCGATACAAAAATCGCGTCGATTTTTGCGTCTCCTGCCATCAATCAAACCCCAGCAATTCGAAGATGTCTCGATCTTCCATAGGCGCCGGGGCCATGGGCTCAGTACCGGCCCAAAGTGTCTCAGCCAAGCGGACATATTCTGCGCGACACCGAACGATGTCTTCGTCGTCGTCCATTTCAAAGAGCGTTTTCTTTTTCAGGCGTGAACGACGTATGGCGTCCACATCCGGCATATGCGCTATTCGCTTGAAGCCAACGACGTCGCAATACCGATCCACTTCGTCCGTTTCACGGGAACGGTTCGCTACGCATCCGGCGAGCCGAACCTTATAGTTCGCACTCTTTGCCTGGACCGCTGCTATGATCCTGTTCATTGCATAAATGCTGTCGAAGTCATTCGCTGTTACGATGACCGCCCGGTCAGCATGTTGCAGCGGCGCCGCAAAACCGCCGCAGACAACGTCGCCAAGCACGTCAAAGATCACGACATCCGTATCTTCCAACATGTGATGCTGCTTAAGAAGCTTAACGGTCTGTCCGACCACGTAACCACCACAACCTGTGCCCGCAGGCGGGCCGCCTGCTTCAACGCACATGACACCGCCGTAGCCCTCGGTCATGAAGTCTTCCGGCCTCAACTCCTCGGGGTGAAAATCCACTTCCTTCAAGATGTCGATGACGGTCGGTTGAAGATGACCTGTCAGCGTAAATGTGCTGTCGTGCTTAGGATCACATCCAATCTGCAAGACACGTTTGCCCATTGTGGAAAAAGCGGCGGATAGGTTGGACGATGTAGTCGACTTGCCGATACCGCCCTTTCCATAGACGGAAAACACCTTGGCGCCCTCGATTTTGGCCGACGGGTCTTGATGGACTTGCACCGAACCTTCGCCGTCTTGGCCTTTTAGTGTCGGTATGTCGTCACGCGGGCTCATGTTTGTCTCCACTTCATTCTGCGGCAACTCCTTCGACACGATCTTCCAGCGCGTCGGCTGCATCTTGCAGCGCGGAGAGTGTTTCGTCGTCAGGCGTCCAATATTCTCTGTCGGAGGCTTCGAGCAGGCGATTTGCCATACGAGAAGACGCGACGGGGTTCAGCTCAGCGAGACGCTGACGCATCGCTTCATCAAGAACGAACGTCTCAGACAATCGCTGGTACACCCAAGGCTCCACCTGTCCGGTTGTCGCCGACCACCCAAGCGTGTTGGTCAAATGCGCTTCGATTTGTCGAACGCCCTCAGCGCCGTGATCCAAAAGCGGTTCATAAAAGCGCGGGTTCAGACTTCGCGACCTCGTCTCCAGCGCGACCTGATCGGCCAGCGTTCTGATTTTGCCTGAACCACGGGTTTGATCCGAAATGTAAACTGAGGCTTCCTGGCCACCGCGTGCCCGCTTAACAGCGCGAGAAATACCACCCAACGTGTCGAAGTAATGATCGACTGTTGTTATGCCCAATTCCACGGACTCGAGGTTCTGATACGCCACCTCAACCGTCTGCAAAGTCTCTTTCAGCAGCTCGGCATTTTGTTCTGCTTTGCCGTCTGTACCATACGCAAAGCTCTTCCTTGCTTGATACGCGTCAGCCAGTTCGTCCTCGTCGCCAAATGCAGAACTGTCCACAAGCTGATTGACGTTCGACCCATAGGCGCCCTCAGCGTTTGAAAATACCCTAAGCGCCGCTTCTTTTAGGCTTGCGCCCGTCTTCTCCACATAGGCCAAAGCATGCGCCCGAATAAAGTTCTGGTCCAAAGGCTCATCCGCTTCCGCTGCCTGTAGTGCGGCATTGGCCAACAATCGCGTCTGAAGCGGAAGGAGATCACGGAAGATACCAGAAAGCGTCATCATGACATCGATGCGCGGACGTCCAAGCTCGGACAACGGGATCAGGTCGGCGCCGGACAAGCGACCGAAACTGTCAAAGCGCGGCGTTGCGCCAATGAGTGCGAGCGCTTGACCAATTGGTCCCCCATCCGTTTTGATATTGTCCGACCCCCAAAGCACAAGCGCGACGCTGCGGGGGATGTTCTCGTGTGTATCCAACAACATCTGCGCCTGCCGCCGACCCTCGCGCATTGCGTACTCCGTCGGCATCCGAAATGGATCAAAGGCATGGATGTTACGCCCGGTTGGCAGAATATCTGTGTTGCGCATCAAATCACCGCCGGGGACCGGTGGCGTGAAGCGACCACCCAAGGCACGGAGAAGCGCGCTTACCTCCGTCTCCTCCTCCAGTGCGGCGGCAACCCGAAGCTTGGTCTCGTCATCCGCATGGTCGATGACAGCAAGATACTCCGCTTTCTGCTCCGCAGTCAGTGGAGCGCCAACAACATGAAGCCCGTCTGGAACCAGCGCATCTTCGGTTTCCAACAGCCTCAACCAGAGCGTCTCGGGCGGTTGATCGCCCAGATCGACCGCGAGTGCTTGTTCTGCGATGAGCGCTTCAAGCTCTGCGCGTTCCTCCGCGTCCGGTGCAAGACCGCGCCAACGCGCCAGACTATCTTTCAGTTCGGCCAGACCCTTATACAGTCCTGCAGTCGCCAAGGGTGGCGTCAGATGCGACACAATAACGGCGCCGGAGCGCCGCTTCGCTAGCGTCGCCTCGGATGGGTTGTTAGCCGCATAAAGATAGATGTTCGGCATCTCGCCGATTAAACGATCGGGCCAATCCGCCCCGTTTAGCCCGCTCTGCTTGCCGGGCATGAATTCGAGCGCCCCGTGCATCCCGAAATGAAGAAGCGCATCGGCCTGATAAGTATTGCGCAGCCAGAGATAGAACTGTGCAAAAGCGTGGGTCGGTGCAAAACCTCGCTCGAAGAGGAGCCGCATTGGATCACCTTCGTAGCCAAATCCCGGCTGCAGACCGATGAAGACATTGCCGAAGTGAGCGCCAAGCACAAAGACGGACCGTCCGTTGGATTGGACGCGCCCCGGCGCAGGCCCCCAAACCTCTTCAATCTCTTGCAGCCATGGCGTGTTTGCCACCATGGTCTCCGCGTCGATCTCAGCTGCGACGTTTGCTTCCTGACCAAAACGCGTCGCGGTACCGCCCAGAACAGCGTCTCGCAAGGCCTCCACGCTGTCCGGGACATCAACGGTATAACCTTCCGCTGCCATCGCCTTCAAAACGTTCAAAATAGAAGAAAATACGCTGAGATATGCCGCCGTACCAGCCGCACCGGAATTGGGCGGAAAGCCGAAGACGACAAGTCCAACCTTCTTTTCCGCCAACGGTTTCCGGCGCAGATGCGCCATTCGAAGCGTTTTCTCTGCAAGGCTTTCGATACGTTCGTGGCATGGGGCCATCTGGTTGGCCAAGGTTTCACCTGCCGCCGCGTCGGCCCCGAGCCGCCCCCCGAACACGGTTGGACAAGTCGCGCCATCAAGCTCGGGCAGCGCGATCAACATTGTCGTCTCTATCGGGCCTAAACCCTGCGAACTTTTGTTCCACTGACCAAGCGTCTGGAACTCCAACGGGTGCGCCGCGATGTACGGCAAGTCGAGGTCTTTCAGCACCTCCACTGCGGCCGCGTTGTCATTGTATGCCGGGCCGCCCACAAGGCTGAAACCGGTCAGCGACACCAGCACATCGATGCCCGCTTTGCGGAAATATCTATCGATCGCAGGTCGCCCATCGAGGCCGCCCGCGAAAGATGGAATGACACGCATCCCTTTTGCTTCGAAGGCGCGAATAACGCCGTCATAATGCGCTGTATCCGCACTCAGCACGTAAGACCGCATCAAAAGCAGACCGACGGTCGCTTGCGTCTTTCCGGTCTTTGGCAACGCACTTAAATCTGTGGTTATCCGCGCCTTCAGATCCGGGTGGTACAGACCGACATCCGGGTACTCTTGGGGTGCACTGACCTCCGCACCCAGCCAAGATGCCTCCGACGTGTAACGAGACAAGAGATGCCGGACCATGTTCTCAATGTTCTCGTCCGAGGAAGCCAACCAGTACTGCATGGTGAGGAACCACGCGCGCAAATCCTGCGCCTTTCCGGGAATGAAGCGGAGAATCTTCGGAAGGCGGCGTAGCAGCCGCATCTTCTTAGCACCGCTTTCTGTCGACGGTTTGGACGAGCCTCGCAAACGCTTCAAAAAGGACATTGTATTGGAAGACGGTGCCGCCATATCGAGCGCGCCCATTTTCGTCGTTTTGACGATAGCAGCGTCCGAAATGATCCCAACCATTGCATCACAGGCACTACGACGCTGCATAAGGCTCGGGAGAATTGGACGAATGTGTTCTTCGAGGAAGAGCAAGCCGGTCACGATTATGTCGCCAGTAGCTACCGCTTCGCGCGCTTCTTCCAGTTTGTCTGGGCTCTCACCCCATTCAGCGGCCGCGTGGACAGCAACGGTCAGCCCAGGGAAATCGCGTTGCAACCGCTCCTTTGCACGCAAGACAGGGCCAGCCGTATGGCTGTCCAAAGTAAGGATCACCACGCGATAGCCGGGTGCCCGGCCAGTTATGCCAGTTTCATCGCGCAAAATGTGCCTTCGCTTCGTAGAGGGTATCGACCGATATTTCGGCTACACCCCGTTCGCTGGCAAAAGCCTCTGTGTTGCGTCGCGCTTTGCCTCGTACAAAAAACGGAATGCGGCGCAGTTCTTTCTCGGCGTCTGCCAGCCAAACGACATGAGATGTCTGTACCTGCTCCGTGTTGTTGTCATCCCGGCGCGTTTCGGGGGCTTCGTCCGCACCAGCTTGGAAGACAGCTTTCCCACCGTGATGCGAAGCGCCCGCGTCATCATGAAACTCGAAGTCTTCCCGGAACATGTGCAACAGGTGCTCTTCAAGCCCCATGACCAGCGGGTGTACCCAGGTGTCGAAGATGACATTTGCCCCTTCGATCCCCATTTGCGGCGAGTACCGAGCCGGAAAGTCCTGAACATGAACCGGCGCAGAAATCACGGCGCAAGGAATGCCTAGGCGCTTGCCAATGTGACGCTCCATCTGCGTACCGAGGATCATCTCCGGCGCCAGCGCCTCGATCCGAGCCTCCACATCGAGGTAGTCATCCGTGATCAACGCTTCGACATCGAAGTCCTTAGCCACTTTTCGGATCATGCGCGCCTGTTCCCGATTGAAACAGCCAAGTCCGACGACCTCAAAGCCCATTTCATCTCTGGCGATACGCGCGGCGGCAGCAACATGCGTCCCGTCGCCGAAAAGGAAGACGCGTTTTCCGGTCAGATAAGTGCTGTCGACGCTTGCAGAATACCACGGCAAACGCAGCCTTGTTTCGTCAATTTTGGCAGGTAGGCCTGTGATCTCGCTGACTTCGCGCAAAAAGTCTCGCGTCGCACCCACACCAATCGGAACCACCTTTGTGAACGGCTGCCCGAGCTCACGTTCCATCCAGCGACAAGCGGCCTCGCCCGTTTCAGGATACATCAACACATTGAAATGTGCCTGACCCAGCTTGCGAATGTCTGCGGGGGTTGCGTCGTAAGGAGCCACCACATTGACCCCAACGCCCATTTCCATCAGGAGGCCCGTCAACTCGGTAATGTCGTCCCGGTGACGGAAGCCTAGGGCGGTTGGCCCAATAAGATTGCACGTTACCCGCTCTGTGCGTTCCGCCTTCTCTGCCAGCGCCCGCACAATTTGAAAGAAAGTCTCATCTGCGCCGAAGTTTTCTTTTCGCTGATAACTCGGCAATTCAAGCGGGATGACAGGAATAGGCAAACCCATGGTCTCCGCCATCCCGCCTGGATCATCCTGAATGAGCTCCGCAGTGCAGGACGCGCCGACAATAATCGCCTCAGGTTCAAAGCGATCATACGCGTCCTGACATGCCGACTTGAAAAGGTTGGCCGTATCCGCGCCCAGGTCTCGCGCCTGGAAGGTTGTGTAAGTAACGGGGGGACGTCGATCACGCCGTTCTATCATAGTAAAAAGAAGGTCGGCATAGGTGTCACCCTGAGGCGCGTGCAAGACATAGTGCAGCCCCTTCATGGCTGTCGCAACGCGCATTGCACCAACATGCGGCGGGCCTTCGTATGTCCAAACAGAGAGCTTCATGATTGGGCATCCAAAACCTGCGGGATGGGCTGGCGATCTCCGCTTTCCATCAGATTGCCATGCAGGATGTCTCGACGACGCAGAGGTCGTGCAAACAAACCAGCCAGATCACCAGCCTGCTCATAGAAATGGATGGGCGTGAAGACTAATTCGATGGCCCATTTTGTTGTAAGCCCTTCGGCTTCCAAAGGATTGGCAAGGCCTAGACCACAAACCGTAAGGTCAGGGCGCGCCGCCCTCGCGCGGTCCAATTGTTTGTCAACATCCTGGCCTTCGGAAAACACGGGACCCGCCGGGATCAAATCCATATCAGGGCCAACGATGTCCCTCTGGACATATGGCTGACCAACCTCAAGGGCTTCCATGCCACATTCTCGCGCAAGAAACCGGGCAAGGGGGATCTCGAGCTGACTGTCGGGGAACAGAAACAAGGATTTGCCGCGAAGTGGCCCGCCAGCTTGGTGAACAGCCCGACGAGCGCGGTCACGTGGCGCAGCTGTTACGGCGTCGAAGACTTTGTCAGACACACCAAACTCGGTGGCTATTGCGCGCAACCAAGCTGTCGTCCCTTCTTCTCCAAACGGAAATGGAGCGGCAAGGTGCCGGGCGCCACGGCGGACAAGCGCCGCATGGGTTTCATTGAGAAAAGGCTGCGTCAGCGCGAATACAGTGTTGGTGCCAACCTCTACAGGCTTTTCAAGCGTCGTTGTCGGTAAAACGGAAATCGGCTCGATGCCCAGTGCTTGCAGCAACGCCAACATCTGGTCTTCGACCACATCTGGCAAAGCGCCAGCGACGATAAGTTGCCGCTTATCCGTTTCGGGAAGGCTTGGAACAATCGCTGCCAGGCACGCGTCTTCACCTTCGGTAAAAGTCGTTTCGATACCGCTGCCTGAAAAGTTAACAACATTGACGCTTGGAGCGTAGATTGCGCTCAAGCGTTCTGCTGCCTTCTCCAAGTCGAGCTTAATCACTTCAGATGGACAGGAGCCGACAAGAAACAGCCGCTTTATGTCAGGGCGCCTTGACAGTAGCTTTTCGACCTCACGATCCAATTCCGTCTGGGCGTCTGCCATGCCAGCGAGGTCAGTCTCCTCAAGAATCGCTGTACCAAAGCGTGGCTCGGCGAAGATCATGACCCCGGCGGCACTCTGCAGCAAATGCGCACAAGTACGCGACCCAACCACCAGGAAAAACGCATCTTGCATCTTGCGGTGCAGCCATACGATTGCGGTCAATCCGCAAAATACCTCGCGTTGGCCGCGCTCTTTCAACAGTGGCGCCTTACAACCACCATCGGTTTGGGAGAATGGCTTATTCATGCCAGCGCTCCCGCTTGCAAACGCGCCGCGCGTAACTTGAGGAGGAACTGGGCTGCATTCACAACGTAGAGCGCGTATGCCGCAAGCGCGACCAACATTTGCCCGTTTGGGGGAAGAACATCCGTAAGTAAAACAATAACATAAAGTGTATGCAGGGCGATGACAAAGAAGCTGACGACATCTTCCCAAAAGAACGCGGACGCCAAGAGATACTGACCGAAAACGACTTTCTCCCAGATCGCACCAGTGACCATGATCACGTAGAGGAAGCTTGTTTTTATGAGGATTGACAGTGTCGCCGCCTCGTATCCCGAACCAGAAATCAAATATCTGATCACTAGCCCCAGAGAGATGAGGAAAACGAGAAACTGTAACGGCGCAAGAACACCCTGAACAATCGTCCATTTGGATTGATCACGGCGTTCACGCTGGTCCGGCGTATATAGTATGGGAGCGTCCCCCCAAGTCGTTTGGCCTCGGCTCATGCCGACTCCTTTGTCTTCCTCGCTGTCCAAACTAAGTCCGGTCACCGAAAAGTGTCAATCTAAACTTACATTGGCCGATTGAGCTAGAAACATCGGGCTTAGGCGGATGAAATCTATTTAAACTACTGATATAAAATAGCTTTTTGTCGCCCATATAAGTAAGCGGCAGAAACGAACACAAAAACTGTCTATTCACTTTGACAATTTGCCTTCCATAACTGACACTGTATCACAGGCCCGAAAGAGTCGCTGCAGGTATTCTGCGCGCTTTCGATCCGTGAACGGTGGTGTAAATGACCGGAAATGACGGCCGCCAAGAGTTCCGTAGTCAGAACGGACCGCTAGTCGATAGGCTGGCGCATTCGGTGATCACTAAGGTCAGCAGCTATCCGCACCAGCATCGCGCACGCCGTGTGGAGATTGCCTGTAAGGTTCTCTACGCGGCAGCTACCGACAACGCGAGCTTTGAGAGCGAGCAGTTGCTTGCGGATCTTACAGCCTTAAGGATTGGTCGCAGCGATATTGTTGATCGGTGCATCCCCTGCGTCGCAAGTCAGCTTGGCGAAGATTGGATCAATGACCGCCTCAGCTTTGCAACTGTTACCGCGGCAAGTGCGAGACTTTTTGGTTTGTGCAAAACGCTTGGCGAAGAGTGGAGCAATGTTCGACCGGCTTTAAACTCCCGCAGGTTGTTGCTTACCACTGCGGGCCGAGAGACGCATATCCTGGGACCTGCTGTATTGGCGGACCAACTCCGCCGACGTGGGCACTCTGTCCAACTACACTCAAACGGTACGGAAGGCTCAATCAGCCAACTCGTGTCGAAGAACAACTTTGACGGCGTCTTTATCTCTGTTTCCACCTGGCAAGCCCTTGAAACCGCTTCGAAGGCAATTAGAAATCTTAAACAGAGCGGTGATCGAACTTTAATTGTCATCGGTGGGGCTATTGTGAACGAAGTTGCGTTTGACAGGTCAACGACAGCAGCAGACCTGACGACCAATGATATTGATGTTGCGCTCGATGCTGTTTCGGGCAACGACATCAGCCTGCAGGTGGCTGAATGACCGCTGGTGGCATTGCCAATTGGGCCGAAGGGCCAATGCCTGTCATTGAGCCAGAGTACTTGACCGGAATCCTGGCGGCAGCGTGCGACCTCGCGTTCGTGGTTTCCTCCGACGGCATCGTCCGGTCAATCCTGATCGACGACGAGACCAAAGAACATGCGCGACTTGGTCATTGGGCAGGCAAGCCGATGAACAACTTCTTGACGGTCGAGAGCATCCCGAAATTTGAAACCGCGCTAGAAGCCGTGCGTGTCACAAAACAAATTACGCGTCCCATTGAGTTGAACCATAAGGACGCGAAGGAGTGGCAGTATCCGGTCCGCTATTCTTTCCATACGGTCGGCCCAGATGCTTCAGTTTTGATGCTGGGCCACGATCTGCGATTGGTTGCCGAAGCACAGGAACAACTTGTCCAAGCGCAGTTTGCACTTGAACGCGGGTACGAAGAACGCCGGGAGTTCGACGCGCGGTATCGCATGCTTATGGCGTCAGCAAGCGACGCATTTGTTTTCGCTTCAGCCTCAGATGGCCGAATTCGGGACGTTAATCCCGCTGCGGCTCGACTTTTGGGGGCGGAACGGGATGAGCTAATTGGGGCGCCGCTCGCGCAGGAGTTCAAACATCGGCGCCGTGGAGAGTTCGTCGAAAAACTTGTTTCCATGGCGGTGTCTGATTTCGAAAGTGAAATTCAGGCTCAAACTTCCCGGTCCCGCCGAGATGTCTTGATAACGCCCACAGTCTTTCGTGCCGCTGGCGAGCGCCTAATAATCTGCCGTCTGCATTCAGAAAATACCGAGGCTAAGAGTAACGAGCGACTTTTGGATACGCTCGTGTCGTTGTTCCATAAAAGTACCGATGCGATTATCCTTACCGATACGCGCGGGTTGGTTCAGGATGTAAATGAAGCATTCCTCGAAATTGCCGACCTGCCGAGCCTTTCTGACGTAAAGGGCCGGAGCCTCTCTGAATTTCTGCAACGCGGGCAAATAGACCTGAGCGTGATGTTGGAGAACGCCATTCGTTCGGGCCATATGAGAGTTTATGCCACAAAACTCGCGAACGAGTTTGGCGCACGTGCTTCTGTCGAGATTTCCGTGGTGTACATCAATGATCTCGATCGTCCTACCGTTGGCTTCATCGTCCGCGACGCGAGCCGTGCGGAGACCATTCGAAGCACAACAAAGGGTCGAACGTATCAAGACACCGCAAATCACAACGTTGTTGAGCTTGTCGGATCGGCCCCACTTAAGGAAATCGTTGCCGAGACCAACGAAGTTATCGAACGAATGTGCATCGAGACTGCTGTCGAACTCACGAGAAATAACCGCGCTGCAGCGGCTGAGATGTTAGGCCTTTCGCGCCAAAGCCTCTATGTAAAGCTGCGCAAGTATGACCTGCTGAAGCGCGACGACAAAGAGTAGCATCGCCCTAACAGGCGCTGTCCGTTTTGCTTGCGCGAATTTCGATGTCATGTAAAGTTGACACATGCCCGTCTCAACGGAATTACAAGCACGTACACTGCCTGAACCGGCGGCCATGCTGACCCTGATCAAACCGGTCACCTGGTTTCCGCCGATGTGGGCATACCTTTG
Source organism: Pseudomonadota bacterium (assembly GCA_039024895.1). GTDB lineage: Bacteria > Pseudomonadota > Alphaproteobacteria > Rhodobacterales > Rhodobacteraceae > JAJDOD01. The sequence continues at coordinate 28,695 of JBCCPJ010000031.1, forward strand.
CGGGGCAATTGCGGCCGGCATTTCGCCGTCGGGCCAATGGACCCTTGTCTTGCTCGGGATCATTCTTGCCGGTCCTATTGTCTGTGGCATGAGCCAAGCGGCAAACGACTGGTGTGACCGTCATGTCGATGCAATCAACGAACCCTACCGACCCATTCCATCCGGGCGTGTACCCGGACATTGGGGGCTCTGGATTGCCTTATTCATGTCGTTCGTCTCTCTGCTGATTGGTTGGCAGTTGGGTCCTTGGGGGTTCGGCGCAACGGTCCTTGGTGTTCTGGCGGCTTGGGCTTACTCCGCTGAGCCACTGCGCCTCAAAAAATCCGGTGTGCTCGGCCCTGGCATCGTGGGCTTAAGCTATGAAAGCCTGCCGTGGTTTACGGGTGCTGCAGTGCTAAGTGCGGGTGCGCCGAGTTGGTACGTCGTCATCATTGCCTTGCTCTACGGCGTCGGCGCCCATGGCATTATGACATTGAATGACTTCAAGGCGCTTGAGGGAGATCGACAGACAGGTGTGAATTCGCTGCCAGTTTCGCTCGGCCCGAAGCGCGCAGCTAGAATGGCCTGTTGGGTTATGCTCGTGCCACAAGTTGTAATAATCGCGCTTCTTTTCTCTTGGGATCGTCCGATACATGCGTTTGGCATTATTGCGGTGATCATCGGTCAAGTGCTTGCCATGCGCGTCTTGCTACAGGACCCGCGTGCCCGCGCGCCGTGGTACAACGGAACGGGCGTTCTCCTCTATGTCAGCGGTATGATGGTTACCGCCTTTGCAATCCGAGGGCTGGCATGACTTTGGGGTGGGGTGGAATAGTCAGGCTTTGCCTCGTGAACATGGCAATCGGCGGTCTCTCCGCCTTGCCGATCAATTTGTTTAATCGGTTGATGACAGTGGAACTGGCCCTACCCGCGCTTTTGCCCGGACTACTCGTCGCCCTGCATTATGCCGTTCAAATCACGCGACCCATGTGGGGGTATCGCTCAGACGCCAGAGGTGGTCGAACACCCTTTATCCTGGGCGGTATCGCTTGCGTCGGCCTAGGTCTGGTTATGACAGCGTGGGGCATCGCCAATGCCTCCGGCTCCATCGCGTTAGGCATTTGGATTCTTGCGTACACGATCATCGGTTTCGGCGTTGGCGCAGCCGGTACATCCTTTCTTGCCCTTCTCGCAACAGCCGCTCCCCACGAAAAGAAAGGGGCAGCCGCAACGATAGCCTGGCTCATGCTGATCGCAGGTGCGATTATCGCATCCATTGGTACGGGAATTGCCCTAAAACCCTATTCGCCGGATCGACTAATGCTTGTTGTCCCCGTCGTAGCGATTTTTGCGTTCATTCTGGCGTGGTTAGGAACCATAGGAATCGAGCGAAGATTAGGCACCGTACCTCAGCCCGAGGAACCTTCTTTCGCATCGGCACTTCGCGCAACGCTTGCCGATCCTGCAGCACGCGCTTTTACGGGCTTTGTCTTTTTGTCCATCTTTGCCTTTTACCTCAGCGAATTGATCCTTGAGCCCTTCGCTGGCCACATCCACGGACTTACGCCAGACGCTTCAACGCGGCTTTCCGGTGGAAAAGATGGCGCAGCTCTCGCCGGTATGATCGCCGCCGGTGCTTTGTCTACATTTCGGATCGGAACGCTTCGTGGCTGGGCTGTCTTGGGGTGCGTTATCTCCGCAATCGGCCTTGTTGGGCTTGGTGCTGGCGCATCATTGGTGCCCTTCACGGTTATTTTGGGCTTCGGCAACGGGCTGTTCGTTGTTGGTGCCATTGGTTCCATGATGCGCTTGGCCGCTGAACGCGTAGGAGCAACTGGCACGCGAATGGGCGTCTTTGGCGCGGCGCAAGCGATAGCCGCAGGTTTGGCGGGTCTGGTGGCAACCGGTACTCTGGATTTAGCGCGCATCGCGTTCAGCGATGCGGCTGCATATGCATTTGTTTTCAGTATCGAAGCCGTACTGTTCCTTGCCGCAGCACTTGTGGCTTTGCGACTTTTGAAACCCGCGCCTGTAATGCAACCCGGGGAGTGAGAAATGAAGTATGACGTCATTGTTATTGGTGGTGGCCCCGCAGGTGCAACAGCAGCGGAGGATTTGGCCCGCGCAGGAACAAGTGTCGCCCTATTGGACCGCGCCGGTCGGATAAAACCCTGCGGCGGCGCAATTCCCCCGCGGCTGATGCACGACTTTGAAATCACGGAGGATCAACTCCTCACAAAGGTGAATACGGCGCGCATGATTTCTCCAACGGGCCGGAAAGTGGATATCCCCATAGAGAACGGCTTCGTGGGTATGGTGGACCGCAAGGATTTTGACCCATTCCTTCGCGATAGGGCCGCCCGTGCTGGCGCAGACATGTTCGAAGGCACATTCTTGAAGATCACGCGCGAAGATGGCCATCCGCGCGTTTACTATCGTGACAAGGCGAGCGCCGAAACCCGGTCTATTGATGCAACGCTTGTCATAGGGGCCGACGGCGCGAAGTCTCGCGTCGGTTTGGCCGAAGTCGACGGCGCGGACAAAGTGCCCCTTGTATTTGCATACCATGAGATCATCGCTGCACCTGAAAAGAACGCGGTTTACGACCCTGAGCGTTGTGATGTCGTGTACGATGGCGCCATATCGCCAGATTTTTACGGCTGGGTTTTTCCACATGGCGCGACGACGAGCGTTGGCATGGGTACCGAGAACCCGGATGTCAGCCTGAAAGACGCAACGGCAGCGCTGCGCAAGGCCTCAGGTCTTGAGACTTGTGAAACGATCCGCAAAGAGGGCGCACCAATCCCGTTGAGGCCAATGGATCGCTGGGACAATGGGAAAGATGTTGTGCTGGCTGGCGATGCAGCGGGTGTTGTCGCCCCATCCTCCGGGGAGGGCATCTACTACGCCATGATGGGAGGACGCGTTGCCGCAACCGCTACCGCTGCCTGCCTCGCATCGGGTAATGCGAAAGACCTTCGGTTGGCACGCAAGCTTTTCATGGGTGAACACAAGATGGTATTTCGGGTGCTTAGGTCTATGCAGGATGCCTATTATAAATCTGACGAGCGGCGCGAACGGTTCGTATCCCTGTGTCACGACATCGATGTGCAGCGCTTGACCTTCGAGGCCTACATGAACAAGAAGCTCGTGCGCGCGCGTCCCATGGCGCATGTTAAGATCGGGATCAAGAATCTTGCTCACCTGACCGGACTAGTGAGGCCCGAACACGTATGACGATTATGATCCCCACATGGGTTGATGGCGCATTAACCCCCGTTGAGAAACTTGAAGCGCATCAACGCGGCCTGCGTCACAAGGCGGTTTCGGTCTTTGTTTTGCGGGGCAACGAAGTTCTGGTGCAACGTCGCGCGATGACCAAATACCACACGCCTGGTCTCTGGGCGAATACCTGCTGTACGCATCCGGAATGGGACGAGACCCCTCTGGAGTGTGCGGTGCGTCGCCTCAATGAGGAACTTGGTATTACCGGAGTTAAGCCGTTGTATCGAGACAGGATCGAGTATCGCGCGGATGTTGGCAACGGCTTGATCGAACACGAGGTGGTCGATTTATTCACGGCAGAAGCGTCCGAAACTCTCCAGATCACACCAAATCCGGACGAAGTAATGGAAACGCGTTGGATGACATTCCGCGAACTTTATCAGGCCGTCAGCAATTTCCCCGCGCGCTTTACACCTTGGTTGCGGATTTATCTCGAAGAGCACAGCAGCAAAATTTTCGACAACGTTGCTGCCTGAGAGCGCTCAGATCAGGCGCGAAGGTCAACCACGTTGCTGTCAGGCGCCAGGATTCCCATCGCCGTCCTCAGAATATCTTCGACCGTTAAGCCCGCGTCCGCATACATCTCTGCGGGACTCGCCTGATGAATAAATCGATCGGGAAGCGTCATTGGGCGAACGGCAAGTCCCTTATCCAATAGACCTGACCTGGCAAGATGATGCAGCACCGCGGAGCCAAAACCTCCTTCGGCACCTTGTTCAAGGGTAACCAAACCGGCATGGCCACGCGCCAGTCGTTCGATCAAACCCGTATCCAGTGGTTTGGCAAAGCGCGCATCGGCGACGGTCACGCTAAAACCGTTTTCAGCCAGCCGCTCCGCTGCCGCCACCGCCTCTGCCAGATGTGCGCCAAAGGAAAGGATAGCCAAATCATTGCCTTCACAAATAATGCGACCTTTGCCGATCTCAAGAACATCGCCCCGTTCAGGCAAATCGACACCAACCCCGTTGCCCCGCGGATATCGAAAGGCGATTGGCCCGGTATCATGCTCCGCAGCTGTGGCAACCATATGCACCAGTTCGGCCTCATCGGCAGCGGCCATAACTGTGAAGCCAGGAAGGTTTGCTAGATACGCCACGTCAAAGGCGCCCGCGTGGGTCGCCCCGTCAGCACCAACCAGACCGGCACGATCAATTGCAAACCGTACCGGCAGACCCTGCAAAGCAACATCGTGTACGATTTGATCGTAGCCGCGTTGGAGAAAGGTCGAGTAGATGGCACAGAACGGTCTTAAACCGCTCGCCGCCATACCTGCCGCGAAAGTGACGCCGTGTTGCTCAGCAATCCCCACATCAAACACGCGGCCTGGGAAACGCTCTGCCATGATGTTCACGCCTGTACCGGAAGGCATCGCAGCCGTGACAGCAACGACCCTTGGGTCGCGGGCGGCTTCTTCTGTGAGCGCCTTCCCAAAAACCGATGTATAGCTTGGGGCATTGGGCTTTGATTTAGCTTGTGCACCGGTCTCAACGTCGAACTTGGCCACGCCGTGATACTTGTCAGCGCTTGCTTCCGCTGGTGCATACCCTTTGCCCTTCACCGTGCAACAATGGATGAGGACAGGACCTTCGGCGCGCGCCTTCGCCGTCCGCAAGGTCGACAAAAGCTGACCCATGTCATGGCCGTCTATGGGTCCCATGTAATCAAAACCAAGCTCTTCAAAAAGCGTGCCCGACAGCCCCTGGCCAGTCACCAACTGGCGCGCGCGTCGAGCGCCTTCGCGCATCGGCGGCGGCATCAAAGCCTCCATACCTTCCGCAAATGCCTTCATCGGTTCAGGTGACGCCGCGTAGAGCCCAGAGAGATATGACGACATTGCGCCAACTGGCGGCGCAATGGACATTTCGTTATCGTTGAGGATGACAATCAAGCGACGGTCTTCTGCACCGCCATTATTCAACGCTTCATAGGCCATGCCAGCGCTAATAGAACCGTCCCCAATTACAGCAATAGCATCGCCTGTTGGGCGTCCCATATCTCGACCTACGGCGAACCCGAGCGCTGCTGAAATCGACGTTGATGAATGCGCCGCGCCAAACGGATCGAATTCACTTTCGTCCCTTTTGGTAAAGCCCGAAAGACCATCTTTCTGGCGAAGCGTCGACATCCTATTTCGACGCCCTGTCAACACTTTATGCGGATAGCATTGGTGCCCGACATCCCAAATCAACTTATCCATCGGCGTATTGAAGACTGCATGAAGCGCAATGGTAAGCTCCACAACGCCAAGCGAAGACCCAAGATGTCCGCCCGTTCGGCTGACCACCTCAATGACCTCACGCCTCAATTCTCCGGAGAGTGCCCCCAGTTCAGCATCGGTCAAACGCTTCAAATCGGAAGGCCCGGCGATCTGATCCAAAAGAGGGGTGTCTGTCATTTCTTCGCTCCCATTGTTCCCAAGCTTGGGCGGGGTATGGCGGCGCATTCAGGGAACGGAGAATGCGCCGCCTTTCGTCCTGCTAGGCAGGACTGGGATGCGGGATGGTGCACCCCGACGCTCGGTTCCTGTTGCCCGCGGAACCGAACCTCTTTAGGCGACTGACAGTCGTCACAACTCGACCACCTCTTCGGTGCTGCGAAGTGGCGGCCAGTCGCCAATTTCATTCATTCTTTGCAACGTCTGTTGATGTCCGTTGTGGCAACTATTGCAGGTCACACTGGACGCATTGCCGTTGCGCAGCTCAATGCGCTCTTTGGGCAGAAGCGACGAAGCCGGTACGATATGTTTGTTGTTTGCTTCCGCAGGGGTCAGGAATTCGTAGCCATGGAGCCAAGCCTCCTGTCCATCTGAAAGATAGCGCTCAAGGGTGCCCGTTGGCAGCGACGCGGATAGCGATCGAAGCGTTCCTTGGCTTTGTCTCGACCGCCAGCCAACCGCGCTTTCTGTTGACGGTGGGAGCAAATTCGAGATTTCGGAGGCGACACCCTGCCCTTGGTGGCAGCTTAGGCATGTTGCCCCGACGCCGCCATTAGCATTCAGATGGCCATCGATCTTCTCACCAAGTCCTTTGATCGCACGCTTCATCGTCGTTCGGACGGCGTATCGCTCAAATTCGAGAACATCGAGCGTGTCGACCTGAGCAGTTTGAAGGCGACTTCCTTCCAACGGCTGTTCGAAAGAAATCAGATTGACCGCGAAAAGGATGGTACCGGCCACCGCCGAAACAGGAATGATTGCAGCGAATGGTCTCTTACCACTAAGACCACCGATCCTGCGCGAAAACTCCATGAGACTTCTAATTTGCATGGTTCTCGCTCCTTTCCGATGCGGCGCGTTTCTATTTTATCGACACTCACGCGTGCCTTGTTTCCTTGGTTTGTCGTGGGGGGCGGGGGGGGGCGCCCCCGACGATAAAGAGCCAGTTGTACGGGGTTTATAAACCCAACCAGGGCGAGACGCAGCAGCGGTATCGAAACACGTAACACCCGTGGAAAGCACCAACCAATGA
>JBCCPJ010000032.1:0-34733 GCA_039024895.1 Pseudomonadota bacterium
CATTTGTCGCAGCACACATCCATAAAACAAGCGCATTCACACTCGTCATACCAAGTTCCCGACTATATTTATAGGACATGAAAAAAGTCTCAAGCGCCATAACAATCATAATAGCAATCTCCATCGCATACAGCGATGCTAAAGCTTCCTCGTCGTGTTGCACACCTTGATGCGGCGATGACGGATGGCTCGAGACGGCTGCTCATGCGTTTGATAAGATCAGATCGGCGCAGCGCGCGCCTAGCATCATAGCGGGGGCATTGGTATTGCCCGCATTTATGTCTGGTACCGCCGACATGTCGCAGACACGCAAGCCCTCGACACCACGCACCGCCATTCGAGCATCAAGCACGGCGAAGGGATCGCCATCGGCACCCATACGCGCCGAGCCTGCCGGGTGATAGTTGGTCTTCACGAACCGCTTGCAATGCGCACGGAGCGTGTCTTCGTCATCCGATGGCGGAATGACGATCTGACGGATACGACTGTCCAAGGGCGCTGTCTCAAAGGCGCTTCGGAAAAAGCGCTGGCCCTTGATCATCTCCGCCATGTCGTCTTCGTGCTTGAGCAAGTTCGGCGAAACGGCGGGCATGTCCGCTGGATTGGAAGACCGGAGCCGGACTTCGCCCCGTGACTTCGGCTTTACGACAACTGTGGTTATTGTCAGACCGTAATCATCTTCAACCTCATCCAATGCGTCCCGATCCAAGTACACAATCGGCACGCAAAACGCCTGAATGGTCGGCACGCCGTCCGGGTCGCTCGGATTGACAAACGCACCCGCCTCAACCCCCGCAGACGTAACTGGCCCGCTGCCGAACAGCTTGAACTGCAAGCCGTTCCGCACCATCCGCCACCCATCCCCTTGCTTGAAATATCCGTATCGACCGTTCGCGAAAGCGGTGATCGGCACCTCGGGATGATCGATCAAGTTTTGCCCGACACCGGCAAGGGCGCTTCGGACGTCTATGGCATGCTCCCGCAAATGCTCCTCAGGACCGATCCCGGACAGCATGAGCAATTTCGGCGTGATCAGTGCACCTGCCGAGAGGATAATGTCCCCATCGGCACATGCGCTATGCTCGCCAGTTTTGTCGGTATACCGAATCCCAACCGCACGACCCTTGTCGAAGATCACGGACGAAACCTCTGCGTGCAACTTCACGGTCAAGTCTGCATTGTTTTCGAGCGGCGCGAGGAAAGCATAAGCGGAAGAGCTGCGCTTTCCAGCCCGATTGGTGAATTGATAGAAGCCAACACCCCGTTGCCGCGAGCCGTTGAAATCAGAATTGAAAGGCTCGCCCAAGCCTTGCACCGCTTGAACAAACCAGCGCGACATCTCATTGATATGGCCGGGATCGGAGACCTGGACTGGGCCGCTCGTGCCATGGAATTCGTTGGACAAACGGTTATTGTCTTCCATGCCACGGAAAAACGGCAGGACGTCCCGCCATCCCCAACCGATGCCCGCATTGTTGCCGCGAAGAACCTCGTTCCACGAATCGTAATCGGCTGGCCTGCCGCGAATGTAGACTTGCGCATTCACCGATGAGCCACCGCCGAGCACATGCCCCTGCGGAATGTCATGAACGCGCCCACCCAGATGATCCTGCGGCACAGTTTTGTGGTACCGCATGAACTTCGAGCCATTGATCATCTTAAAAATACCAGGTGGCATATCCAGCAAAGGATGGTGATGGGAATGGCCTGCCTCAAGCAGAAGAACTCTGCGGCCACCAGCTACCAAACCGGCCGCTGCAGCAGCGCCAGCCGAGCCGCCACCGACAACGATATGATCGTAGGTTTCCGTCACATCGAGGCTCAAATATGCTGATGTTTTGGGGCGGCGATCGACTCGCGCTCGACTAGTTCACATTCAAGCTTGACCAGCGGGTGGCGCACGTCATCCTTCAATCCGTGGAACAGATGTTCGATGACCCACCGTCCCTGCGCACGGGATGGCAGGTTCATGGACGTCAAGGGCGGCGACAAATGGCGCGCCAGTTCATCATCGTCGTACCCGATCACAGAAATGTCCTCGGGGATCTTCATGCCGAGTTCCTTAAGCGCCTCATAACAACCAACCGCCATCCGATCATTCTGACAGAATATCGCCGTGGGCGGCTGGTCGAGGTCCATCAGCTTCTGCGTACCGAGATACCCCGAGCTCGGAAGCCAATTACCTTGCACAACGAGGTCTTCGTCGAAGGGAATATCGGCGGAGGCCAAGGCGTTGCGATAACCTTTCAATCGGCTCGTCGCCCCCTCTTGATATTCTTCGCCGACGATAATGCCGATGCGCTCATGGCCCGCTTTTAGCAGTGCGTTGGTGGCTGCATGGCCACCGGCAACTTCGCTTGGCATGACAGCCGGAAAGGACAAGTCGTCGGTGTAACAGTTGAGCAAGAGCACCGGGATATTTGCGTCCCTCAGAAGTTGCGGAACTTCTACGCAACGCGTGAACACGCAAGCGTAGATGAGCGCCGATATACCCTGATCCAACATGTATTGAATGGTCTTCGGTTCGCGCTCCGTATCGTTTTGCGTTTCCGCCAGAAGCACGACATTCCCTGTGGATTTGACCGCTTGCATAATGCCGTCAAACGCATGGACCGCTTCCGGGCTGACGGCCAAGTTGTCCACAAGAATGCCGATTGCGTCTTCAACGTAGCTCGTTGCTTTGGCAGGCGGTTTCTCCGCCAAACCCTTTCCTCCGGGCGGACGGTACCCGAGATCCTTTGCCGCCGCGAGAACGCGTTCGCGCATCTCATCCGATATTTTAACAGTGGAATTGTTATTGAGTACAATCGAAACCGTTGGTTGAGAGCATCCGGCCGCCCGCGCGATATCCTGCATCGTGACCCGTTGTCGGCCTTCGACTTTGCCGATTCCCTGAGGGCGTAAGCGTCCTTTCGGTGCCTCGTTCATACGACGTTCTGATTCCTCCCGCAAACTGCCTAACCGGTTCATTAGCAAATCGCAAATGGATTATTAGCTAATTTATTATTGACTATTAGTTTTTATTAGTTATGGCTTTTGAAAAGCGAGCTTAAACACTGGCTCAAACAAAAGGGAGGACATAGATGAATGTGATTTCGACGCATGATGCGTCCACTTTCGTGTCTCAGCCTTTTATCGACGGGGCCTGGCAACCGCTTGGCAATCGCAGAGAAATCACAGTGGAAAATCCAGCGAATGAGCAAGTCATCGCAACCGTTGCAGACTGTTCGCCCGATGATGCGGACGCCGCGGTGGCCGCTGCCAAAGCCGCTTTTGCCAGCTGGTCTGCCCGTCCTGCGATCGAGCGCGCCGGATTTGTTCAAGCACTCGCAGATGCCATCGCGAGCGAGAGCGATAGACTTGCCGCCCTCGTGACCATCGAACAAGGCAAACCGCTGGCACAGGCCAAGGGTGAGATTGGCGCTGCGGTGACCTTCCTCCAATTCGCCACCGAACAAGCACGGCGCATTACGGGCGAAATCCTACCGTCCGATACAAGAGGTGAAGACATTCACATTCGACGCCATCCCTACGGCGTTGTCGTGGGTCTGACGGCCTGGAATTATCCCGCCGCGCTCGCAGCCCGTAAGCTTGGACCAGCATTGGTCGCGGGCAACACATTTGTTTTGCTGAGCCACGAAAATACGCCGCTTTCAGGTTTAGCGCTCGCCGAACTCGCGGACAGGGTCGGCCTACCCAAGGGCGTGTTCAATGTGCTTACCGGATGCGGCGCAATCGTCGGCCAACGGTTGGTGGAACATCCAGACACCGATTTGATAACCATGACGGGCAGCACCCGCGCCGGTCGCGACATCTACCGGAGTGCCGCCGACCGGGTGAAAGCGATCCGTTTGGAACTTGGGGGCAAAGCCCCGTTTATCGTGATGGAAGACGCCAATATCGATGCTGCTGTCGCCGCCGCAGTCGGCGCCCGCTTCACCAATTGCGGGCAGATTTGCACCTGTAATGAACGGATGTATCTGCATGCATCCATTGCGGACGCTTTCCTCGATAAGTTCGTCGCGGCCACCAAGGCGCTGACCATTGGAGACCCGATGCAAGACACTGACATGGGGCCAAAAATCAGCGCCATGGAGGTCGAAAAAGTTGCGGATATCACTGCGCAAGGCATTGCCGCAGGTGCAAAAGTCTTGCTCGAAGGCGGGCCACTGTCCGACGGCGCTTTCGAGCGCGGTCACTGGTACGCACCGACGGTGCTCGAAGTGGATGACAATGCCAACCCACTCATGCAAAGCGAGATTTTCGGGCCCGTCGTTGCCGCAAAACGCGTTGCAGACTTCGATGAGGCCATCGCCTGCTCCAACGACACGGAGTTTGGGCTATCGGCGTATCTTTTCACGCGCGATGCCAAGCGTTTGTCGGAAGCCCCGCACCGGCTGCGGTTTGGCGAACTTTATCTGAACAGAAGCAATGGGGAAGCCGTTCAAGGCTTTCACACCGGCTGGGGGATGTCTGGTCTTGGAGGAGAAGACGGCGTCCACGGCTTTGACGGCTACCTGCGCAAGCAGACAGCCTATTCGAGATGGGGTTGATCCCCAAGAGAGCAATAAGTGGAGGAAACACATGAAACGCAGAACTCTTTTGATGTCGTCGGTCCTTGCCGCCGTGGTCGGATCGGGCGCACTTGCGCAGGACTTGCCGCCGCTGGAACAAAAGGAGCGATACAAGGTCGGCTTCGCACAGATGGAATCCAATAACCCCTGGCGGATTGCCGAAACAAAGTCATTCCTGGATACCGCCGATGAATGCGGGTGGGACTTGATTTCTACCGATGCCGCTGGCTCCGCTGCAAAGCAGGTCGCCGATGTCGATAGCATGATTGCCCAAGGGATTGACGTCCTGTTTCTTCCACCCCGTGAAGAAAAGCCGCTTATTCCCGCCGTCAAGAAGGCCCGCGCAGCCGGCATCCCGACATTCCTCGTCGACCGTTCGGTTGACCCAGCAGCAGCGAAGCCTGGTGAAGACTTTGTGGCCTTCCTAGGCTCAGACTTTATCGACCAGGGCGCGCGCGCTGCAAACTGGTTGATGGAGAATTTCGAGGGCGACAAAGGCATCATCGTGCAGTTGGAAGGCACAACCGGTTCGTCACCCGCCAACGACCGAAAGAAAGGCTTCGACGACGCAATCGCAAGCGACGGCCGCTTCGAAATTGTCGCTTCGCAAACCGGCGACTTCGCTCGGGATCTTGGCCGTCAGGTCATGGAAACGCTCCTTCAAGCGCATCCGGACGTGAACGTGGTCTATGCCCATAACGATGAAATGGCGATTGGCGCGATCCAGGCACTTGAATTGGCTGGCCGCAAGCCGGGCGAAGACGTCATGATCGTTTCCATCGACGGCACGCGCGATGCGCTTCAAGCCATCATGGACGGCAAAATGGGCGTGACCGTGGAAAGCTCGCCATTCTTCGGCCCGCTCGCCTGCGATGTCATGAAGAAATACGCCGCCGGTGAGGAGATCCCCCACTGGGTCAAGGTTGAAGACCGCATCTTCACGATAGACAACGCAGCGGATCATATCGACGAGGCATATTGATCCTCCCTGACTGGTGGGGCTGCTTTTGCGGCCCCGCCTTTTTAGTCTGTCTGGAGAACGAGGACGACAGATGCTGTTGGCCATGACAGGAATAGACAAAGCCTTTGGCGGTGTGCCAGCTCTTCGTGGGGCTGGTATTGAGATTGCGCCTGGCGAGGTCCATGCGTTGATAGGGCAAAACGGCGCCGGAAAATCGACACTCATCAAGATCCTCACTGGCGTTTACAAGCGGGACGCTGGAACGATTACCTTTGATGGTGGCACGCGCGAATTGACAAGCCCGCGCGCTGCCCAAGATATTGGAATTGCAACCATTTATCAGGAGCTAAACCTCGTCCCGCTTCGCTCGGTGACCGAGAACGTGGTGATGGGGTATGAACCGAAGCGCTTCGGCATGGTCAAATGGCGCGAAGCCAACGCCCGAACACGAGATGTGTTGGCACGCTTTGGGATTACGCTCGACGTGACAGAACAACTTGGGAACTACTCGACCGCGATCCAGCAGCTTGTGGCGATAGCGCGCGCTGTGTCGTTGGACTCGAAGCTCGTCATTATGGATGAGCCCACCTCTTCCCTAGACGCATCCGAAGTCGAGGTGCTGTTTGGCGTGATCCGCGAACTCAAGCGGCAAGGCGTTGCGGTTCTGTATGTTTCGCATTTCCTCGACGAACTCTTCGAAGTCTGCGACCGCGTCACCGTTATGCGAGATGGACAAAGCGTAACATCACGCGACTTGGCCGAAACCAACAAACTTGAACTCATTGCCGATATGCTTGGGCGCAATAAGGAAGATGTTGAAGCCGAGGGAATGACCGAGTTTGGCGGTGCCGAAGCAAAGCGCGGCCCTGTGCGGCTACAGGCCGACAGCGTTTCGACGGGCCCCCGCCTGACCGAACTGAACCTGACATTGCACGAAGGCGAGATCGTTGGATTGGGCGGTCTCCTTGGTGCCGGACGGACCGAGGCAGCACGCGCCTTGTTCGGCGTTGACGAGTTGACGCGTGGCACCATAAAAATGGACGGCACCTCAATTGCATTTTCTGGTCCGGGCGACGCAATAGACGCTGGCTTGGGGTTTCTTGCCGAAGACAGAAAAGCCGAAGGAATCGTGCCCGACATGTCGGTGCGCGAGAACCTGACCTTAGCCTTGCTGCCCAAGCTGACATCACGCGGAAAGATCAGCTTTGCGAAAGAACGGGAAATCGTCGAGCGCTATATTCGAGCGCTTGGAATCAAGACCGCCGATATGGACCAGCCGATCCGTGAACTGTCCGGCGGCAACCAGCAAAAGGTCCTGCTCGCGCGCTGGCTCGCGACGGAACCCGATATTCTGATCCTCGACGAGCCAACGCGGGGTGTGGATGTGGGTGCAAAACGGGAAATTCAGGCGTTCGTACGAGATTACGTAGAAAAGGGCTTCAGCGTCGTGCTGATCAGTTCGGAATTCGAAGAAATCGTCGAAGGCGCCGACCGGATCATCGTAATGCACGAAGGGCGCTCAGTCAGTGAACTGACAAACCCAGGCGTTACAGAGAATATGCTGGTAAATGCGCTTGCTCATAACGACGGAGGCGAGGCACCGTGGAACAGTCAGTGAATGTCCCAAAGCCCGCGACGCGGCCGAACATTCGGCTTCATGGCGGCCTTTTGGCGTTGTTTATCCTACTTCTTTTCAACGCATTGGTGACGCCCAATTTTCTACAGCTGCAAACGCTATTTGTGAACATCAGCCAAGTCGCGACAATCGCCATCGTTGCCATGGGCATGACGCTGGTGATCGCAACTGGCGGTATTGACCTTTCGGTCGGGGCCATCATGGCATTGGCGGGCGCCTTGGCCCCTTTGATCTTCCTGTCAGACTTTGGGATCGCCTACCCGGCTCTTGGGGTGGCCGCTGCTTTCATCTTACCTCTCTTCGTCGCTGCTATTTGCGGATTGTTTAACGGGGCAATGATCGCCTTTCTTGGGGTGCAACCGATCATTGCCACACTGATCCTCTTCATCTCGGGTCGCGGGATTGCGCAGGTTCTCACCAACGGCAACCTGCAAACCTTCTCAAACCCGTCATTCAGCTACTTGGGCACTGGCAAGATTCTTGGGCTGCCCTTCCAGGGTTGGCTGGCGCTCGCGATTGCTTGTGTTCTTTTCTGGGGCGTCACAAGAACCATTTGGGGTCGCTACCTTCTGGCAGTTGGCGGTAATGAGAAAGCCGCCTACCTGTCGGGCGGGCCGGTCAAGCGCGTGAAGATCGGTGCCTATGTCATCTGTGCAATCCTGTCGGGCATTGCCGGGCTTATCGTTGTTGCAATCAATTCGGCTTCCGATGCCGCGCGAAACGGTAATCTGATGGAGCTGGATGCGATTGCCGCAGCGGTTGTCGGTGGTGCCCTTCTCCAGGGCGGGCGCGCACCAATCTTCGGGGCAATCCTTGGCGCTGTTATCATCCAACTCGTCAAATACACGCTCCTCGCAAATGGCGTGGAAGATGAGGTGGCTCTCATCGCAAAAGCGCTCATCATCGTGGCCGCTGTCTGGCTCCAACAACGTCGGAAGGTCTAAGCCCATGCTGAACGAAGACGCCTTTGACCTCCGTCGCTATATTCAACGCAACTCGGCCTCAGCGACCGTATGGGCGGTGTTGGTTTTGCTGATTTCATTCGGGCTGATGCGATACGAGAATTTCGGCAGCGCCTACAACATCACTTCTTTTTTGAACTACAACGCAATGTTCATCGCGATCTCGCTTGGAATGTGTTTTGTGATTATGACTGGTGGGATTGACCTTTCGGTTGGCTCAGTGGCTGCATTTACGAGTGTAATTGCCGCGTATCTAAGCCCCTATGGAATTCAAATTGCGCTACCTGGCGCCATTATTGCGGGCTGTGCCTTTGGCGCCCTCAATGCGTTCTTTATCATAGTGATGAAGATACCGCCCTTCATTGCCACGCTTGCCACGATGCTGGGGGCAAAGGGCGGTGCCTTAGTTATATCGGGTGCGCAGACGATATCCGTCGATTGGAGCTCAAATTTCACCAAACTAGGCATGGAGAAGGCGGCGGGCATCCTACCATGGACAATTGTTATCGTCATAATTCTGGCTGTTGCCCTGTGGATCGTCCTTGAATGCACGTCAATCGGACGGACCGTTTTGGCAATTGGCGGCAGTGAAGACGCATCCGCGCTGATGGGGTTGAAGGTGAACCGTGCAAAAGCCTTCGTATATATTCTATCCGGCGGCTGCGCGGGCTTGGCCGGATTATTCCTTGCCTCAGGGTTTGGCGCAGGCCAGCCCCTTGAGGGCATTGGCTGGGAACTCAGTGCAATCGCGGCCGTCGTGGTTGGCGGCACGCTGCTCACAGGCGGAATGGGCTCGGTTCCAGCAACGGTTGCGGGCGCGCTATTGCTAGGGTTGGTTTTCAACATACTGAATTTTGAAAACGGGCGCGGCACGATTAGCTTCAGCGCCTATTGGCAAATGGTTATTCGGGGTGGGTTTCTGTTTGTGGTCATCCTGTTTCAAGCGCAGATCATGTCACGGCAAAAGCAAGTGCGTTCTTGACCGCAAGGCGCACAACCCCAAGGGTTGCCTTTGCCAAATCATCACGGGAACAGTTGCTAAAAACCAGCTGCCGAGATGGCTGTTTTGGGTTCTTTGTCCATCTCAAAACCTCTGACGCCGGAATGATGCAATGCGCCTCTCTTGTGCTATAAACAGACAGTTACCGTCGTTCGAAAGACAGAAGTGACGCTGCAAAGCGGCCCGTCTCCGCATTAACACCATGCAAGTCGTGTTAAGATGCGCGGACGTTGCTTTCGTTTCGGTACGAAGCTGCGAGATGGGCTTCGCGAGCCTATTCACGTCCAATTGCAGAGGCCAGTAGAGGTGCCAGATTCTGGCAAAGTTAGAAACGCGAGTAGACGGCACGCGTCACCGACCGAATTGGCAGCGTTTTTACCGAAGCGTCACAGAACGGTCGCAGCGCTGTTGCAGTTGCGGCGCAGGCAAGACGCCTATCGTTTTAGAAAGAGGCTCAACACATGCGCACTTCTCGTTTCCTCCTCGCAACCGCCCTTTGCGGTACCATGGCGCTGCCCACCTTCGCCGATGAAGGCGGTGCAAAGAACGTGATCTTAATGGTTTCCGACGGTATAGGCTTCAACGGCTGGCTTGCCGCAGACTATTATCAAGGCCTCGCAAATCAGCAGTCTTATCAAGTGACCCGCCCGGATGGGACAGAACCCGTCGTATACGGTCTCGACCATCACTCGCTCAACCTGGTGGACGGTCTCGGCCGTGTTTTGCCCAACGCCGAAGACGTCCGACTGGCGGCTGGCGCTGTGGCGCAGGGTTACGATCCAACGACACGTTGGAACCGCTTCGAAAACACCATTCGCAACGATTTCCCACCGATAGAAGAGCGCTATACGTCTTATACTGATAGCGCTGCCGCTGGCACTGCGCTGATGGCCGGGCGCAAAACCTCGAATGGGCGCATCAATCAGGATTGGAGCGGCCAGGAGAACTTTCGCACGATCGCAGAAATCGCCATGGAGCAGAATATGTCGGCTGGGGCCGTGGCGTCAGTCATGCTGTCTCATGCTACTCCTGCCGCGGTGATCGCGCACAACATCTCGCGGAACAATTACGTTGATATCGCCAACGAGATGTTCGCGAGCGATTTGTCGGTGATAATGGGCACAGGTCACCCACTTTTTGACAATAGTGGCAACCAAATCGAACCCGAAAATGAAGATGCATTTCGCTTCGTCGGAGGTTCAGAGACCTTAGCTCTATTGACCAGCGGGACCGGGTTGAACGGGTTCAGTTTTGTCGACGCGCTTAGCGATTTCGAAGCGCTGGCCGCAGGCACAAACCTACCGGAACGCGTCATTGGCGTGGCTCAGGCGGAATCGACTTTGCAGGCCAGTCGTGAGGATCTACCCGCCGCGGAAACGCCCTCGGGGATGGCCTACAATCCCATCGTACCTGATTTGGCGACCATGAGCCTTGGCGCACTTAACGTGTTGAATCAGGATGAAGACGGTTTCTTCGTCATGATTGAAGGCGGCGCTGTAGATTGGATGGGGCATGCCAACGACATGCCGCGTTTCATTGAGGAGCAGATCGACTTCAACCTCGCCGTGGATGCTGTGATCGAGTGGGTCGAAGAAAACTCCAATTGGGAAGAAACGCTCCTGATCGTGACGTCTGATCACGAGACTGGCGGCATCTGGGGCGAAGGCACATGGACCAATGGCCAAGGCGGTCCTGTCGCAGCGGACCGCAGCGACGAAGCATTGCTTGCCGCACGCTTCCACCCGGCTGAAGACTTCTTCAATGGGTACCTCGCCGTACAAGACCGCGGCGTAGGCAACATGCCGGGCTACATGTTCTCCTCACGCAACCATACCAATGAACTCGTTCCGCTATGGGCTCTCGGTGCTGGGTCTGAACTCTTTGCACAGTTCACACAAACAGACCTGCGGGCCGCAGAACTTTGGGGCGATCAATACGACTGGGATGGAAACTTCGTCGACAACACCAGCGTTTTTGACGTGATGCACGAAGCCTTGATGGCGCAAAGGTCGGCGCCAATTTTGGGGCAATGAAGGCCCAATCTAGGTTGGCATTCTCATCGCAAGATTTGCGGTCACGCCGATAGAAAACATTTTCTTGGGGGCCAGCACACTGGCCCCCAAGTGTTTTCGAGCATTTCGGTAATGGCTAGGGACCAAGTCTCATGTTTTTGTCAATTGAATTGCTGTCTTTCAGCATTGGGGTTGAACTGCTTATCGACAGGCAGCGCTCAACATTGAGGTGATTGTGAAGGAATTTTTCGCAGCAATGGATCGGCTGCCCAGACTACCTTCTTTCCCTTCTCCAATGAATTCGCTTCATTGCCTCGAAAGCGCTGTGACAACCTGTGTCGCAAATTTTAGGGCCGCGACGGGCAGCGACCTGCCGCGAAGGTGACCCAGATAAAGATGGCCACCCGAAACGTCTTTTTCTGAAATGGGCACAAAGGCCATATCGGGCCGGGCCAAAGCATTTAGTCCGACTGGAATTTGGAAACCGATGCCCTGGCCATACGCCGCAAAGTGCCGAACCATGTCGAAGCTGTCCGTTTCGAGGACGGTTTCAAGTTTTCGTCCGAGCCGGGCGGATGCCTGTTCTAGCAAAACTCGCACACCAAATTGGGATGCGGGTAGGACGAGATCATATTCCAGACAGTCACGAAGGCGGAGACTATCTCTGTCTGCCAAGGGATGCGCGGCTGACATCACTGCCATAACGGGTTGATGGACGGCGTGCAAAACCTCGAAATCCACCATGTGCGCCGGTTCGAATACCAGGGCGAGGTCGCTATCGAAGTTAACCAGATCGCGCTCTGCCTGAATGCGGTCGCGGACGTTGACGGTGAATGTGACATCGGGAAACTCCGCGCGATACTTGGAAATTTCGCGGGGCAGAAAATACGGCAGAAGAGCTTGGGAACATGCAATCTTTACGTGGCCTCTGCGAATGCCCGAAAGGTCTGCCACCTGTCCGTGCACCCTCGCCATATCCTGACGTTGAAGTCGGATGTGATGGAGTAAGAGCTCTCCCGCAGGGTTCAGGCGCATCCCGCGAGGAAGGCGCTCAAAAATCTCTGAGCCAAACTCTTCTTCAAATGCCTGAATGCGTCGGTTGAGCGCGGATGCTGTAATGTTGGTATCTTCCGCCGCTTTACGGATTGATCCGGAGCGGTGCACAGCTTCGATCATGTCGTAGATAAGTAGATGTCGCACGATATCAGACTTTGCGCCCGTTTCAGTAATTCATAAGCGATGCATAAAACGCAGCGCTATGCTTCATTCTTAACATTTGTTTGCATCGCTGGATAGTGGCAGACCAAAGGCAAGTCTCCTCTCGCTCGCAAAAGGACCTGCCATGACAGACACTTCCCGCAGAAATTTTCTTAAACTCTCTGGCTGCACAGTTGGGGCTGCCATGCTCCCTTTCCTAAAGACGATGCCAGCGCACGCCCAGTCAAACGGCAGGATTGTGGTTGTTTCCGGCCAGACAATTAACAGTCTCGACTTGCATCGCACTGGCACGAATCGCGCCTCTTACCAGGTTGCGGTGAACTGCTATGACCGGCTGGTCAGTTTTGGCACGAAAGACGCACCGGGCGGCGGCCTTTCCTACGACTACTCGGTGATCGAGCCTGAACTAGCCGAAAGCTGGAAGATTTCAGACGACGGCCTGACCATGACGTTCAAGATCAAGCCTAACGCCACATTCTGGGACGGGCGCAAGGTCACAGCCGCTGACGTCAAATGGTCCTTTGACCGCGCTGTCTCTGCTGGTGGGTTCCCCACTGTTCAGATGAAGGCTGGTGGTTTGGAGCGCCCCGACCAATTCAAGGCTGTCGACGAGGAGACTTTTGTCATTACGCTCGACAGACCCTCCAAACTTACATTGCCGGACCTGGCGGTACCGGTGCCCTTCATTATCAACTCCGAAGTCGCGCTGGCGAATGCTACGGAAGACGACCCCTGGGCGATGGAATATCTCCACACGACCCCAGCGGGGTCTGGCGCCTTCAAAGTTGTTCGTTGGGACCAAGGTCAACAGCTTGTGTATGAGCGCAACGATGGCTGGGTTGGTGGCCCACTGCCAAGCTTCCAGCAAGTAATCGTGCGGGAAGTGCCAAGCCCGGCGACCCGGCGCGCCCTGGTCGAACGGGGTGACGTTCAAATGTCATTCAACATTCCGAACAAAGACGCCTCGGAGCTTGAAGCAATGGACGGTGTGGATGTTTACTCGACACCAATCGAGAACTGCATCCATTGTCTCTGCCCAAACTTCAGTTTCGAGCCGTTCCAAGACGCAAATGTCCGCAAGGCGCTGGCCTATGCAATTCCTTATGACGCAATCTTCCAGACGGCTGCCTATGGGCGTGGTGCGCCGATGTGGGGTGGCGAGACGGCAATCAACGACATCGCTTGGCCGCGCAAGTCGCCGTACATGACGGATATGGCAAAGGCGAAAGAGCATATGGCAGCTTCTAGTTTTGCCTCCGGTTTTGAAGTGCCGCTGTCGATTAGTCTCGGTTTGGCAGACTGGATGGAGCCGACGGCGCTCTTGATGCAGGAAGCCTTCGCCGAGATTGGGATCAAGACAGAGATCGAGAAGATCCCAGGCGCTAACTGGCGCTCTGCGGCACTGGTCGAAAAGCGTCTGCCGCTGCATCTGGAAAACTTTGGAGGCTGGCTCAATACACCCGACTACTACTTCTTCTGGGCCTACAAGAACGGACACCTTTTCAACTCGTCAAACTATCTCAACGAGGAGATTGAAGAGCTCGTCGATAACACGCTGCACATCCCAATGGATGATCCGGCCTATGCCCCCAACATCACACGGATGTTCGAGATCGCGTTTGAAGATTTGCCACGGATCCCGTTGTGGCAACCAGCACTTAACGTGGCGATGAAGGGCGCAGCTGGATACGAGTTCTGGTTCCACCGCCAGC
Source organism: Pseudomonadota bacterium (assembly GCA_039024895.1). GTDB lineage: Bacteria > Pseudomonadota > Alphaproteobacteria > Rhodobacterales > Rhodobacteraceae > JAJDOD01. The sequence continues at coordinate 14,076 of JBCCPJ010000032.1, forward strand.
TCGATGTCCGTCCGCTGACAACGGCAACAACCTGATGAACGCACGTTCAAAAATGATCCTGGGCCGTGTGGCCCAGGCAATTCCAGTGATTATGGGCGTTGTGGTGATCTCGTTTCTGCTTACCCGTGCCTTGCCTGGGGACCCTGCGGCGTACTTTGCCGGTCCGGCTGCGGACGAAGCCTCCATCGCCGAAATTCGGGAAGCGCTTGGCCTCGACAAACCACTCTTTCAACAGTTCTTCTACTACATCGCCGATTTGGCGCGCGGCGATCTGGGCACATCTTTGACAACTGGCCAGGCGGTCATGTCTGATCTCGCAGCACGTTTGCCAGCCTCGCTCGAGTTGACACTCGTCGCTTTGCTTTTGTCCTGCGCTATTGCGATCCCCTTAGGTGTTCTGGCAGCGACGCGGCCGGGCACATGGGTGGATCACCTCTGCCGAGTGCTGGTCACAGCTGGTGTGTCTATGCCGACTTTCTTTACAGGGATCGTGTTGATCTACGTTTTCTACTATCTCGCGGGCATTGCGCCATCACCGCTGGGCAGGCTCGATTTTATCTATCTTTCGCCACCGCATGTCACCGGTTTTTACCTGATTGACGCGGCACTCGCGGGCGACCCAGAAACCTGGTTGGGCGCGCTGAAGCAGCTCATCTTGCCAGCCACAACACTTGCCCTGTTCACACTGGCCCCTATCGCGCGGATGACACGCGCGGCCATGCTGTCAGCGCTATCGTCGGACTTTATTCGAACGGCGCGCGCGGCCGGTCTCGGGAGCCGCAAAGTCCTCTACGGCTATGCCTTTCGCAATGCGCTTCTGCCTGTCGTTACGACGCTTGGCATGGTTTTCTCCTTCACGCTTGGGGCGAATGTGCTGGTGGAGAAAGTCTTCGCCTGGCCTGGCATCGGATCATATGCCGTTGAGGCGCTGGTTGTCTCAGACTACGCCGCTGTACAGGGCTTTGTTTTGGCCATGGCACTGTTATTTGTGGTACTGAACTTGATCATCGACATCGCTTACGCGCTCATTGATCCACGCATCGGATTGAAGTGATGGCCGATTTGACAGTGTCCCAAACACCAAGCGCTTCGGCTCGAAAAGGCGACACAACGCTCGGACACATCGCGTATGTGTTGAAGGATAATCCTGTCACGATGCTCGCCTTCGCAATGCTGGCCTTCTTTCTCGGTTGTGCTTTCTTTGGTCCTTCGCTGGTACCTTACGATCCGTTGGCGACCAACGCGGCGCGAGCGCTGGAACCGCCCAGTTGGGATCACTGGTTCGGCACAGACAACTTGGGTCGCGATGTTTTCAGCCGGGTCATCGTGGCAACGCGCCTTGATTTGACGATTTCGGTTGCCGCTGTCGCCTTGAGCTTTGTCATCGGGTCAATCCTGGGTGGGGTCGCAGGTTACTGGGGGGGCTGGCTTGATGCGGTCTTGAACCGCTTCCTCGATACAATCATGGCATTCCCCCTGTTTGTTTTGGCGATGGGTGTTGTTGCTGCACTTGGTAACACAGTTGAAAACATCATTTACGCCACTGCGATCATCAACATCCCCTTCTACGCGCGCCTTGTTCGGGCCGAAGTGAATATTCGGCGAAATGCGGGCTTCGCCCAGGCCGCAAAACTGGCAGGCAACAGCGATCTGCGTGTTTTAGCCGTCCACATCTTTCCGAACGCGCTGCCGCCGATGATGGTGCAGGTCTCTCTCAACCTTGGTTGGGCCATTCTGAACGCGGCCGGTTTGAGCTTCATCGGACTGGGCGTACGCCCGCCAACCCCGGAATGGGGGATAATGGTGGCCGAAGGCGCGAACTTTATCGTGTCGGGGGAATGGTGGCTCGCTGTCTTCCCCGGCCTTTGGCTGATGCTGGCAGTCTTTACGTTCAACCTTCTCGGTGACGGTCTGCGCGACATCGTTGATCCCCGCAAAAGGACCTGAAAAATGTTGACCATCAAGGACCTTTCTGTCGCTTTCAAAACCCGCAAAGGAGAGGTGAACGCTGTGCGCGGCATATCCCTCGACGTTGGAAAAGGCGAAACGCTTGGTATCGTCGGGGAGAGCGGGTCGGGCAAGTCCGTCACATCTTATGCCTTGATGCGCATTCTCGATGCAGGCGGCGAGATCCGTTCGGGCAAGGTGACCTACGGCGGGATCGACTTGCGCGCAGCGTCCGAAAGGGACATGCGTGACATCCGCGGGCGCGAGATCTCGATGATTTTCCAGAACCCGCGGGCTGCGTTGAACCCAATCCGGCGCGTGGGGCACCAAGTTGAGGACGTGTTGCTGCGTCATGCTCAGGCGACCCGGCAGGATGTAAAGGCAAAAGCCGTCGCAGCACTCGAAGCCGTCAAGATCAACGATGCTGCGGCACGATATGAGGCATATCCGTTCGAACTATCGGGCGGGATGTGTCAGCGGATCGTCATTGCCATCGCATTGGCTTGCAAACCTCAACTTCTCGTCGCAGATGAGCCAACTACCGGGCTCGATATCACGACCCAAAAGGCTGTCATGGACCTTGTAGGCGATCTTGCAAGTGAGCGCGGCATGGGCATGATCTTAATCACCCATGACCTTGGCCTTGCGTCGCAATATTGCGACCGTATTGCCGTCATGAAGGACGGCCTGATCGTCGAAGAGGGAGTTCCCGACAAGCTGTTCACGGACCCGCAGCACGCCTATACACGGAAGCTCGTGGACGCGACGCCGCGCCTTGGTGCGTCGATCCGAAACCTGCTGCCGCCAGAAATGCGCGGCCCGGAACCCGAGCACAAAGTTCACACCCGACCGCTCCTGGAGGTGCGCGATCTCGTCAAAACCTATCCGGGCAAGGCCGGTCCGGTTCACGCGGTGAAGGGTGTATCTTTTGACATTAAAGCTGGCCAGTCGCTGGGACTCGTTGGAGAAAGCGGCAGCGGCAAATCCACCACATCCGAGATGGTTGTGCGCCTGCAGGACCCGACCTCCGGCAATATCCTCTTCGATGGCCAGGACATTGCCACGACACCTTCGGCCCAATTCATGCGCCATGCCATGCGCCGCGACATCCAGATGGTGTTTCAGGATGCGACTGACAGTCTGAACCCACGCGGTACAGCCGCATCTGCCATTGCAGAGCCATTGGCGCGGATTGATCGCATACGTAGTACCAAACTGGCCGCCCGCGTCTCAGAATTGGCCGATCTCGTCGGCCTACCGCAACCACTGCTAAGCCGTTTTCCACACCAACTGTCTGGCGGACAGAAAGCGCGTGTCGGCATCGCACGCGCAATCGCGCTTGAACCTAAACTCCTGATCCTCGACGAGCCAACCGCTGCGCTCGACGTCTCTATCCAAGCGATTGTACTCAACCTACTCGTCGACTTGCGCGCAAAAATGGGCATGTCGTATCTGTTTGTCAGTCATGACCTCAACGTCGTTCGGCTGCTCTGCGACGAAGTCTTGGTGATGAAACAGGGCGAGATTGTAGATCGCGGCCCGACCGCGACAGTTATGGACAATCCGAGCCACCCCTACACCCGCGCTTTGATCGAAGCGGCACCGCAGCCGCCTGAACCCGTTGCCGCCAGAACCCGGAAAGACCATGACCATGACAAAAGACACGGCCCTGACGCTCGAAGCTGTGCGCGATGCCTATGACACTGGCGCAACCCCCACAGATATTGTGCGCGAGGTTTATAAACGCATCGCGGCTGTTGGAGATCCAGCGATCTTCATCCACCTTCGACCAATAGAAGATGTGATTGCTGAGGCCCAAACACTGCCTGCGCGGTCAGCGGCGCATCCATTGTGGGGCGTTCCCTTTGTTGCGAAAGACAATATTGACGTGACAGGTATCCTCACAACCGCCGCCTGCCCGGCCTACGCCTATATGCCCGATAGGGACGCTTTCGTTGTTGCAAGACTAAGGGCAGCCGGCGCTTTGTTCATCGGCAAAACCAATCTCGATCAGTTTGCCACCGGACTTGTGGGTGTGCGTTCGCCTTACGGTGTGCCCAGGAACGCGATTGATCCTGCAATTGTCCCGGGAGGATCATCGAGTGGCTCTGCCGTAGCCGTAGGACATGGACTTGTAACATTTTCGCTCGGCACAGACACGGCGGGTTCAGGCCGCGTGCCCGCCGCTCTAAACAATATTGTTGGCTTGAAACCATCGCTTGGCGCGCTGTCGTCGACCGGCGTTGTTCCGGCTTGTCGCACCCTCGACACCATTTCGATCTTTGCAGCGAACGTTGGAGACGCCTTTGCGGTATTTCAGGTGGCCTGTGTTGAGGACATCGACGACGCATACTCCAAAGACATCAAGTCCGGACAAATGGCAGCCGCGCCTGCAACCTTCAAGGTCGGCGTACCTAATGCTAAATCACGTATTTTTTTTGGTGATCGGGTGCAGGCGGCCAGCTTCGCAAACAGTCTGGACAAGCTTAAATCGCAAGGCGCAGAAATTGTCGAACTCGATTTCTCGCCCTTCTATGACGTGGCGGAAATGCTATACGATGGAGCCTGGGTGGCAGAACGCTATGCGGTCGTCGAAGAATTGATGCGGGACACGCCAGATGCGCTGCATCCGGTAACGGCGAAGATCATCGGTGCTGCTAAAGGTCTGTCGGCTACGGATGCATTCCGAGGCATCTACCGCCTGAAAGAACTGGAAAGGAAAGCGCGACAGTTGATCGATCAGGTCGATCTGTTCTGTGTTCCAACCATTCCAACCTTTTACTCGGTCGCCGATCTTGAAGTTGATCCTGTGACGCCGAATTCGAACCTTGGCACGTATACGAACTTTGTGAACCTCTTGGATATGTGCGGCATCGCATTGCCGTCAGATATACGCAGTGATGGACGCCCCGGCTCGATCACCCTGTTGGCACCAAGCGGAGAGGATGCTTTGATCGCAGGCATCGCCGCGAAGTTTGCTGGCGAAACGAGAGAAGACACCCCTAAAGTCACCACTGAATTGGAAATTGCTCTTGCCGTATGTGGAGCCCACATGTCCGGTATGGCGCTCAACCATGAACTGACATCTCGCGGCGGGCGGCTGCTTGAGGCAACACGTACAGCGCCGCGCTATCGCCTTTATGCTCTCGCCGGTGGGCCGCCGCAAAGACCGGGTCTGCTGCGTATTGAGAAGGGTGCAAAGATCGAGCTCGAAGTCTGGGCTCTTCCTAAGTCAGCTGTTGGCGCATTTCTTGAGGGGATTCCAGCACCGCTTTCCATCGGCACAATAGAGCTCGAAAATGGCTCCAAGGCACATGGATTCCTTGTGGAAACCGCCGGCGTTCAAGGTGCAGACGATATCACCCATCTCGGCAGCTGGCGGAAGTTTCAGGAACGGGAGCATGACGTCTTGATCGAGCACTCTGACTGACCGCATTGGCGCCCTAAAGAAAATCATCTTTTATTTGCATTGAGCCGCGTTGCCGATCGACAAGGCGCTTGTGAATGCGAGCTTCGATCGTAGCGCCCCAGCAGCAAACGGGAACAATCTAAGTAGCACGCGCCCAACGGGCGTGCAGGTAAAGCGGAAGTCAGACAGGCTGCAGGGCGACGGTAGGATCAGTTATTCAATGGCTCAAGGCTTCGTCATGATTTGTTTTTTCCCTGTGCCCACTGATTGCTCGGATAGGCTCAATTCACGCCAGCCACACCGGGACGGAAATGTCGCACCGATAGGTCTCATCTGAAAAAGGGCAGACAAAGAAAAGCTTTGAATTATGTTAGCGGAGCTTCGACTTTTTGTTCGGACCGGGCAAAGGCAAGTTCGCTATTCGGGCGCCCACTGAACATGCGGTGGGCGCGCAGAGTTTGCATTCACTCGAACCGGTTCTTGAGCTTAAACCAGTGCAATCAATCGCGCGGGACCGCCCGTGCCGCCTTTGTGTTTGGGTGCGCCTACGATGAGTGTGGCGCCTGACGCAGGAACATCGTCCAAATTCGCCATGTTTTCCACCGCCCAGCGATTGGCGGGCAGCCAACGATAATGTGTCGCAAAGTCGGGGGAGACGCCGTAGTCGATGGATAATGTGTCTACGGCAACGCCGCCCGCTTCGGTTTCATCCAGCAGCATCTGCACCGCTTCAACATGGAAGCCCGGGAAGTGCATTTTGCCTTCATCATCGGCGTTCCGAAAACCATCGGTCCCAAGCTTTGACTGCCAGCCGGAGTTCATTGCGACGCAGGCACCGGCTGGAATGTCACCATTGGCGGCGATCCAAGCCTTGAGGTCGTCAGGCGTAACCTGCGCGTCAGGGTTTGCATTCGCTTTCTCACGGAGATCGACCACTGCCAACGGAACGACAAGTGACTCAACCGGGACCTCGTCAATCGACGTACCGCCGTCGGTGAAATGCAAGGGCGCGTCGATATGGGTGCCTGTATGTTCGTTCACACGAACCTCGTTGAGGTTGAAACTGTGCTCGGCATAATTGAACACCTGCTCGTCAAAGAACTGCGGGGTCCCGAAATATGTCGGGAAGTCATGGGTCAGCGTGTGGGTCATATCGACAACGCGATTGGGCATCTGCGCCATGACAGGTCGTGCGGGCAGGACGCTGGTGGCCACAATCGCAGCTCCGGCTGCAGCCGAACCACGGAAAAGATCGCGTCGGCTAAGCGCTTTGCCTTTGACGTACTCCATAATGATTGGATGACACATTTTCTGTTTCCTCGCCGTTGATTGGGTTTTGTTGTGACAGTGGTCTGGCGATCCTTCACGCGATTTCAAACTCGGTGTCCACGGGCACTTGTAGCCCTGTGGCAAGATGGTTGGTGCTGGCAGCAAGCGCAATGATCTGCATAAGCTCGCCATGTTCCGCGGGCGTCATACCCTTGGCGCGTGCTGCCGCGGTAAGGGGTTGTACCCAGTAGGAACAATTGTTGGCGGTAGAGACGGCGATGTAAATCATCTCGCGCACTTTTGGGTCAAGCGCACCTGGTACCACCATCAGTGACTTGACGCTTTCCCAAGTGCGTTTCAGTCCCGCAGGATCCGCCGCCAACGCGCGCCAGATGTTGTTCACGAAATCCGAGCCGCGTGTTTCGCGGATATCATCAAAGACGGCCTTGATGGCTGGATCAGCCTCGGCCTCCGCGTCGGTGATAAGATGTAAGACAGACATGCTTTACGTTCCTTTTGTCTCCGAATGCGCCCTTTCAGTTTACTGCACGCCAGCAATCTTTGCGACAGGCCCCGTTCCCAGCTCGCGACCTTAAATACCGAAAAGAGGCACGACCTTGAGATATTGTCGGAGGAATAAGTCTCATCTGATCCGTGATAATCTGACAGATTAGAGTTTACTTCGTGCTCCTTGGCGCTTTGTTTCCTGCAACAGGTGCGCGAACCGCTGGCGGGTCATCCTATTAACTTGCGCGGAGTGCTTCTCAAAGTGGGGAGCAAAATACACAATCAATGACGCGTCCTCAAAAAAATGGAGACATGAAAGGTTCCAAGGGATGCCGCGCTCAAGATCCGCGTGTTGCCCTGTTGCCAAGCGGTCTAAGGCGTTCAGTGATCCAGCGAGAGCCTCTCGTGTCAGGGGATCAGGACTAACGCGCCGCCACCAGCTATGCTCTCAAGGATATCGTGCGCCCGGCCTGCTTCCTTCAAAGGGATCGGCCTCGGGCTCTGCGCCACCAATTACCCGGATGCAAACTGGGCCACGGCACTTTCAGCCATGGCCCGGTACTGCGCCTGATCGCGCAGAAAGTGCACCCATTGTCTTTCGCGATCCGCGCTTTCTCTTCAGACCCGACAGTGCCGATCACGTTCGCGCCCAATCCCGCGAGCGCTTGGCACAACATCCGTCCTACGCCGCCAGCTGCCGCATGCACCAGAGTGCTCGTGCCCGGGCGGACCTGGCACACCGGACCCGTGAGCATCTCAAACGTCATCGCCCACAATAGATTTGACGCGGCCGTTTCGTCCGCCACTGCTTCAGGCAACGGAACCGCCAGTGCCGCTGGCAAGTTCCGATGCGTCGCGAAGGCCCGATAGCTGCCGGTCATATAAGCGATCCGATCGCCTTCTTGAAACCCGGACACATCCGATCCGACCACTTCAACGATCCCGGTTGCCTCGCAGCCGGGCACCTCCGGCAAGGCTAGGGTTTTGTAGAGGCCCGAGCGAACGTAGACGTCGTAGTAGTTTACCCCGACTGCAGTTTGTCGGATGCGTAGCTTATCCACGCTTGGGTCAGGCAGGTCACGCGTCTCGCATTACATGACGTCTGCGCCGCCATACTCCCGGATAATGATCGCCTCAGGCATTTACATCTCCCGTCAGAAATCCCTGCAAGAAAAGTGCAGCCCATGACTGATGCGCGAGTCCTTGGACATAACTTCGTAACCTTAGAAAATCGTAGTTAAATCGCTTGGAAATCTGATTGGTGAGTGAAAATGATCCCAAAGACGTGGACAAGAGCGCCCCGCCTTTTCTACGGGCTGAGAAATGGGCATCTCGCAGAGTAAATCTCGAAGCCATTGAGCCCAGTGCGACTATTTTCGTCGGCATCCGGCTGTTAGGGTAGACCGCCAGTAATGTCGTAAACCCCATGGTTGCCTTCGACGAACAACCGAAGCTTTGGCGTTCCTTTTGATCACCGGAAACGTTCATTGCCTTTTGACTGTGGAGATAGAAACGATTGAAGAACGGCGAAGTTATCTTCTGACCAAGTGGCATAATCATCGTTCTGGCGATCACCGAAAAAGACGCAGTAAAAAGAAGTATCAGCATCTTTATCGTCAACACCGACACGCCCGGCTATGAGGAAGTGCAGGTCAACAAAAAGCTTGATACTCACTCCTCTGACTAACGGTTTCAGCGAGATGCTAGAAAACCACCTGCACATGCTGAGCCAGTACTTTGTGCGGATGCACAAGACCCTTCGCATAACCACTGCTGCGACTGCTTGCGTTTCGGACACGCTGCATGACACGGAATAGATTGTGCGCTTGATCGACGCGCGCGCACCGGAACCATGTAAGCGCGGCCCGTAGAAAAAGCGTCAGGCGGAAACAGACAACATCGTTGGCGATTTTCCCAGCGTAAAGACGCGTAACGGTTAGATAGGCAAACCTGTGCCTGGGTCTACCGTAGATATCGTGGATGATGAGGGCAAGGTTTTACGTGACGGAGGATTAGCCAGATCGCTATCCAAACCTCCAACGGCTGGCCTTCGCACCTGTTCAATGGCTATCTCCGGAACGGTGCTGTGGTCACCGAACCATTTCGCATTGGCTGGCATTACAATGGCGACATAGCATCGCATGACAGCGACCGGTATCTCCGGTTTATGGACAGATCTGACGATTTGATCTCATCGGGCGGCCATAGGATAAGCCACTTTGAGGTTAAGACTGCGTTGTTTAAACACAAAAAATGGAAAGCGCAGGCATATGTGATAGCGATATGTTGGCCACAGAAATTCAGTAATTTTGCAAGAACCTGGCCACGCCCTACAAATACCCCCGCAAGATCGAATTTGCAGATAGCTTGCCCAAGACGACTTCCGGCAAAATTCGCAAGTTGGAATTGCGGTAAACCAAATAGAACGGAAGGCCGTTCTAACACTCTCCCATTTGCAATTGATGGGTTGAACCCGCTTGGTTAAACGAGTGCCGAGTGCTCCAGCATTATCACCTTGGAACAAAACAAACCATTGTAAGATGTTACCGGTGATGTGCCATTGGGCGGTATAAACGCCGTCATTGTGATACCGCGCGTCGCGATCATCTCGTCCGCAGGAAAGGCAATTGGCGGAGCGTTACAGCGAGTCAATCAGACTTGCGCGCGCATGCACGCAATTTATCGTATGCAATCGAAACGAGCTGATAGGCATCGCGAATAAAATTATTATAGGCGAAAAGTATAATTAAGGAATTACTGTTGGCTATAGCCTAAACGAGGTGCAGGATGAGAGAGCTATGCGAATGATGCGAAATTTTCTAGCAGTTGCTCTGCTCTTTAGTTTACCAATTGTTTCATATATCTGTACTGTATTTAATCTAAAACTATTGATCTATAAATTGTGATAATAGCGATCCATTATTTGAATTTTTGCTATTCACAAATTTCCTTGCTGGGAAAGATCAAAAAAATACGAGTTAAGCTCAAACTAATTATTCGACCTGTTTCACCTAAAAATCCCAGACCACGCGGAAGCCGGTATGTGTTGTGGTACTGTCCGGTGAGTTTCCAGTGCGCGCGGCGATGCGATAACGCCAGCAGTAACTTGCATGACAAAGGAACGAGCCGCCCTTGGCCAGCTTGAAGCCCTTCATTTGCGCTTGGCGCGCGCGGGCAGCTTTCTTTTGCGACCTAATCTTGAAAGGTTCCACCGTCCATTCCCAGACATTACCGACCAGATTATAGAGACCGTAACCGTTCGGCTCGAAGGACTTAGCAGGGGCTGTGGTCGCATACCCGTCCTTGCAGAGGTTTGCCTGAGGAAACCGTCCCTGCCAGATGTTGCATGGCTGAAAATCCTGGTCGTCGGGATCGCGGTCACCCCAAGGGTATTTTACATCGCCTTGCCCCCCCCGAGCGGCGTGTTCCCATTCGGTCTCAGTCGGCAAACGTCCACCCGCCCAAGCAGCAAAGGCACGGGCATCGTTCCACGAGACCTGGACGACCGGGTGATCTGGCACCCACGCCTCGCCTGCTGTCTCGGGACCATTGATGTCGCGCCAGGTCGCGTTGTCCACGCGGCGCCACCATTCAACCTCTGCAACCCCGAGTGTTGGGCCAACGGCCTCGGGCACTTCTGACCAGAAAACGAAAGACCAGCCGAACCTTTCGGCTTCGGTTACGTGTCCAGTGTCTGCAATGAAGTCTGCAAATTGGGCGTTGGTAACGGCTGTTTCGCCAATGAGAAACGGCTTCATGCGCTTTTTCTGGAGCGGCCCTTCCGAATCTTCGGTGAGGATCGGTGTGTCCGTGCCCAAAAGCGCGGCACCGCCGGGTATCTCCTTGACGGGAAAGTCGCCTGCGCTGCGGCGCGGTGTGTTTTTGCCCGCGTATTCTGCGCCACTTTTGCGCTGAACGAGTGGCGAACAGCAGGCTTTATTCTGCATTGATCAACGCTGATCCCAAAGCCGCGTCGACGCAAAGATGGGTGGTTAACCCGCCTTTGATGGCCGCAAGAGCCGCATCGCATCGATCAGCACCGCAGACAATCAAAAGACTTTTCCGCGCGGCACGCAGGTCTTCGATCCGAGCGGCGATAACCCGATCGCTTGGCGGAAGTTCAATCTCGCGCCCTTCCGCGTCGATGTAGCGACAGCAAACAACACCAACCGCCCCGGCTTTTCGTGCTTCGGTCAATTCAGATACCGATGCCATGCCTGCAGCGACGAGATGGGTTTCGGAACTGACATTTCCGATGGAAAAGACCGACATGTCCAGACTGCCCAAGCGGGCCAACTGGCTGTTGATCGTGGGTTCAGATCGGAGGCGCCCAGCGAGTTCGGCGCTTGAAATCAAGGCAGGCGCATGGAGCGTAAAGCACTGCGCAGAAAGCTTCGACGCGATTTGGATCGTGCAGTTTTCCGAGGCGGGCACACGTTCTGAGATCATCGAGCCGATCAACTGGCACACTTCGACGTTCTCAATCGGGAGTTTCGGCATGGAATCTGCGACGGCCATTATGGTTTCGCCCCAGGCGACGCCGACGCGATCCCCCGCGCTGACAATGTCCAGAAGGGCGGATGAGGCGACACGCCCCAATTGGGCAAGCGTAACCGCACGATTCAAATTCTGATCGCTCTCGGCCTGACTGACGTAAACGTCTTCCAGCCCGAACTTGTCGCGAAGGTCCCGGGCCATGCTGGAGCCCGACAGATGGCGACCATCGATTCGGATATCGACGATGCCCAGCTCCCGACTTTCGCGCAGCATGTTGACGATTGTGGCCCGGCTGACCTTCATCCGTTTCGCAATTTCGCCCTGGGTCAGGCCCTCGCCGTAATAAAGTAACGCCACGTTCGAAAGCATCGCTTCCTTATTGCCGCTAGGGCGCGCATGCGGGGTCGCTTTATCCATCGTCAGCTGTTTACGGGCTTCTTTCCTGTCTGGCCATAGTTCTGCCTGAACCAGGCGTAGCACCGGTCGATTTCCTTTTGTGGCAATTCCTCCACGGAGCCGCGCAACATGGCCAGATGCATCGTCTTGGCGGCCTCCTCCAGATATATTGCAATGGACGTGGCCTCTGTCGCGGATTTCCCCATTGTGAAGACACCGTGGGCCTTCACGAGGACTGCCATGCCGCCATCAGCCGCTTCGACAATCGCTTGGCCCGTATCGACCTCGCCCGGTGTTGCGTAGCGTGAGCAAGGCACATCGCGTCCAAGGATATGGGTAATCGGCGTCAGCACGGCAGGGATGCGTTCGCCCCTTGCGGCAAAGCTGGTGGCATAGGGGGAATGGGTGTGACACATGCCTTGCACGTCCTTGCGGTGCCGATAGACAAAAAGGTGAATACCTGTATCAACCGAGGGTTTCATTTCCCCCTCAACGACATTGCCGTCGGGATTGACGACCACCATTGTCTCAGGCGTCAGCCTCTCGAATTTCACGCCAGACGGTTTGATCACGACGAGACCGCTTTCGGGATCGCGCCCCGAGACGTTGCCGCCCGAGCCGACCACCAGCCCGTTTCGGGGCAACTCGTGGTTCTGTTGGCACACCTCTTCCTTCAATGCCTCCAGCATCAAGCTACCTCTTTCAGTTCGGCAGGGATGCCATGGGGATAAACAACGATCTTGAGCGACTTTTCAGCCTCGACCAGCATCCGGAAAGCTTCCGCAGACTGGCTGATGTCGAAACGGTGGGAAATAGCGGCGTCCGCCTTGATACGCCCGGCTTCGAGCAGACGGATATAGCTATAAGTGTCGGTGTGATCCGAGGAATAGCGCGAGGTCACCATAATCTGATCGAAATAGGCCGCATTCCCGTCGCGGGTCCAGTCCGTGTCAGGAGGAAGCGGCGCGCCAAGATGCAAGCAACCGCCGACCTCGACCAACTGCATCGCCTGATCCCACGCGGAAGGAAAAGGCGCGATGACGATTACCGTATCGGCAAGGCGTCCGTCGTTAAGGGCGCGCATAGCCTCTTCGGCGTTCTCAGTCTTTGGGTTGATCGTGTGGGTCGCGCCGAATTCCGTGGCTTTCGCCAAACGCCAATCGGAGAAATCAAGCGCCACCACTTTGCCGGCTCCGAAAAGAGGCGCCAGATGAACAAAGCCCTGCCCCATGAACCCGGCGCCCACCACCGCCACGGTATCGCCGGGTTGGATGTGGCAGGTCTTGAGGCCCGAGAGCACGCAGGACCAGGGTTCAATCGTTACGGCTGCTTCGGTCGAGATGTTGTATGGCAACTTGTGTGTGTCCATGGCCAGATGCTGCGCTGTGACGCGGTAATACTCACAGACACCGCCGGGATCGAGCTTCATCGATTGGTAGAACGGGTCACGCGTGAAGTGCCCACGGCGGGAAAGATGCGAATTTATGCGCCCGACATGGTGGTTGACGAACACACGATCTCCGATCTCGAAATCGGTGACGCCTGCGCCAATCTCGACCACTTCGCCCACCGGTTCGTGGCCCAGCACCTTGGGCTCTGTCTTGTACCACGCCATGGTTTCCCCGCCGCAAAGTCCGCAGGCCAGTGTCTTGAGCAGCATCTCGCCCGGGCCGATTTTGGGGATTGGTCGCTCTTCCAGTCGAATGTCATCAATAGCGTGCTGAACGGCGGCCTGCATGTTGGTCATCGCTTCATCTCCATTTCGTTCAGGTCTCCCTGAATGCCTTGATAGCTGCGTGACAGAAATTCATATCGCGCATAGACATGGCCGTAGGTTGCGTGGGCTTCCGCATTTTTCGCGTATCGCGTTTCACGATCTTCGCGCCGGGCCAAGTTCACCGGATCACCTGCGCCAGTTGCGGCGGCACCGATGCAGGCGGCTCCCCAAAGCCCTTGATCGGTTGCTTCGCCTACCAAAATATCCTGCCCGATAATGTCAGCGATGATCTGGCACCATTGCGCATTTCTCGCGCCGCCACCGGTCAATCTTACGGCCTCACTGGGCAACCCATTTTCGCTTTCAAAACAGTGCCGCAAGCTAAGGGCAGTCCCCTCCATCACCGCACGGCCGAGTTCACCCTGAGTCGTCGTCGGGGACATACCGTGAAAGCTTGCCCGCAATCCGGGCGACACGAAGGGCGCGCGCTCACCGGTTAGGTACGGCAGGAAGGTCACGCCGTTTGATCCAACCGGGACATCTGTGATGAGCGCATTCAGCTTCGCCGCGATGTCGGCCGAGCTGTCGCCTGCCAGACTTTGCGGATGAAGGCTGGCAAACCAATCGAACGCGGCCGCGCCAGTCGAGGGGGCGAGCACGCGGATGATGGTTTCGGCCGTTGGGTGCAACACGCTGGCACCAATGGGCGCGTCAGTCGGTGTCACCCTGTCCATAAGTATATTCGCCACGGCGGTTGTCCCAAGGATCATCATTGTTTCGCCAGCGCGCGCCATCCCCATGCCGACAATCATCGCGCCGAGATCCAGTGTTGGAACAGAAACAGGAAGCCCTTCCGGGAGGCCTGTCGCCCCAGCAGCTTTGGCTGTCAGATGCCCGAGAAGTTCTTTTGCCGATCTTGGGGCAGGCATGCGCGACCTCAGATCACCACATTCAAGCGCATCAATCTGCGCCGTCCCATAGTTCCGCGCGGCAATCTCCAAAAAAGGGATCGTTGCATTTGAGAAATCTGTCGCCACCTCGCCTGTCAGCTTCGCGCCGATCCAGTCACCGCAAGTCACAACATGTGCCGTTCTTGCGGCATTCGGAGGTTCAGCGTCTCGCATCCATCGCCATGCCATCCCAGAGGTGCCGGGCCAGAGTGACGTGTGACAGCCGCGCCCGATAGCGGCGGTTCGACCTTCCCGCGTCAGTTCCTCAAGGTCTCGGGTCGCGCCGGACCGTGTATCTGACCAAAGGATCGCTGGGCGAACCGGTTCCAAGTCCGTGTCCAAAGGCCACATGCCATCGCCCTGCGCACAGACCCCAAGTGAGGCAATCTGTGTTGCGTCGCAGCCTGCGGCGATCTCTGAAAGGCATGCGCACACGCTGTCCCAAACCGCGTTCATATCCTGCTCCGCACCACCGTCGAGCACACGCAGGACGCGCGTTGGTCGCTCGGCGTTGCAGACCATGTCACCATCGGGTGTGTAGACCGCCGCCTTCACAGCCGTCGTTCCGACATCGAGGCCGAGCCAGAGCTTCGTCATCGCGTCCCCTCCGTCTTGGCTTCGATAGGCGGCGGGCGGTCAATTGTGAGGGGCGGCAGTTCCTTGCTCCATTTTTCGACGTATACCAAAGCTGTATGGGCAATGTTGCCTTGGCTCAATTCGGAGCACCCCTTATCCATGGTCAGCACATTCGGGTTGCCGTGCACTTCCAAAGGCTCCCCATCAACCAATTGTGGATCGAACCAAGCCCCCGTCGCCAGTGCGATGCAGTCCTGCCTTATCAGCGGGTCGAGCCGCAATCCCGCAAGGCACGCACCTCGGCCATTCCAAATCCGAACAATATCACCGTCCTGAAGTTCGCGTTTGGCGGCAGCCTTGGGGTGCAGAAAAGTCGGTTCCCTACCTTCGATCTTGTCGGCAAGCGCTTCCGAACCCCGGTCGTTCTGCCCATGAAGCCGTGTATCGGGCTGACCCGATATAAGGTGCAAAGCGTCATCATGGGCCGACAGCAACGTCTCGACGGGTTCGATCCAACTTGGATGGCCGGGGCATCCTTTAATCTCCCATCCCGAGAGCTTGGCGTTGTGAAGGGTAATCTTCCCGCTTTCTGTCGCCAACGGCTTGCCTTCGGGGTCCTTTACGAAGGCTTCCAGAGCAATCCGGTCTTCTTCTATGTCATGCACGTCAAATCGCCCGGTCGCAGCAAAGGTTTCGAAATCGGGGAGAGCTACGCCTTCGCGTTCGCCGACCCGCTCCGCCCTTGACCAAAGCGCGCGCAACCACGCTTCCGCATCCCGATTTTCAGTGAACGCCTCCTTAATCCCCAATTCGCGGGAGATGCCGGTGAATATATCGTAGTCATCTCGCGCCTGACCGATAGGTGTCAGCGCTGGCGACATGAAGATCAGTGACGGATCGCGCCTGTTCACCATCATGTCCGCCCGTTCCAGCGGCGAAGTCGCTGGCAACACAATGTCCGCCCGCCGCGCAGTGGCTGTCCAGCTATGGTCCTGGACAATTACCGTTTCGGGACATTGCCAAGCCTTTTCCAGCCTATTCAGATCCTGATGGTGGTGAAAAGGGTTTCCACCACACCAGTAAATCAGTCGAATATCGGGATAACGTCGGTCTTCGCCATTGTATCGATAGGGTTCGCCGGGGTGCAAAAGCATGTCCGCCACGCGGGCGACCGGAATAAAATCTCTGACCGGATTCTCACCCTGTGGGAACGAGGGCCAATCGATCAATCTCGACGCGCGCCCAACATGGGTGGTCGATCCATAGCCAAACGCAAAACCAGTGCCGGGCTGGCCGATCTGGCCGACCACACAAGCCAAACCAAGGGCGGCCCAAATCACCTGTTCGCCATGATCGGCACGCTGCATGCCCCAGTTGACCGCGATCATACTGCGTTTGGAGACGAGGTTCTTGGCAATCGTCCGGATCTGCTGTGCAGGGATGTCGCAAATATCAGCCGCCCAATCCGCCGACTTCTTGAAACCGTCGGTTTCGCCTTCGATGTAGGCGCGCCACGCGGGCCAGCCGCTTGTGCACCGCTCAACGAAATCCCTGTTGGCGTTTCCCGTCGCCAGAACCTCATGGGTCAGAGCCAATAGTAACGCGGTATCGGTTCCCGGCTGGATCGAAACCCATTCTGCACCCGGCAGATCGCTCCCTCGCGGTGAGACGTTGACGATCTCGGCGTCGCGTTCGCTCAGGCGGCGTAACATCTGTCCCACATCATGCCGCACCACACCGGAGGAAGAGACCTGCGCCGTACGCTCGGAGATGCCGCCAAGTGACAACAAAAATTCGCAATGTTCGCCCACGAGGCGCAAACTTGTCATCTGATCCTGGAATGCCCGGTTCGATAGCCCGACGATGTGGGGAAACAGAACCTCGGCTGCGGCGTGCGAGTAAGTTTCCCGCGAACCAACGTAGCCACCTGCCAGGTTCAGAAATCTGCGAAGCTGGCTTTGTGCGTGATGAAATCGCCCGGCACTGGCCCAACCGTAGGACCCACCAAAGATCGCCTGATTGCCATGTTGGCGCCGCACGCGGTCAATCTCTTGGGCTACCAGTGCGAAGGTTTCGTCCCAGCCAATCTCAACGAAGCTGTCCGCATTCCGGCTGGCCCCGCCGTCACCCTCAAGCCATCCGCGTCTCGCCACGGGAGCCATGATGCGGCTTGCCCTATCTTGAACCGCAGAGACCCACCCGCGACCGATGCGCGACGGGTTTGGATCGTCGGGCAAAGGCGCAATCCCACCCTGCCCATCATGTTCGTACGCCCCCCAATGAGCCGCAGTATATGCCATGCTCCTCCCCGGATGCCGCGCGTTCTTGACTTTTACATATGGTAGATCTACTGACTTTTGTAAAGCTCTCGCGGGGACGCCATGCAGAACGAAAAGACTACGGAAGACGTCGCGCTCGGAATTCGCCGCAGGGTATTCGAACACTCGATCCGTAACAATGGTGGCTATTTGAGCCAAGCCTGTTCTGCTGCCGAGCAGTTGGCTTGGCTTTACAATGAAGAATTGAACCTGGGCGATCCCACCCTACCGCTGGTGCCAAAACCGTTTGGCGGCGTACCCTCGGCAGAGAACACTGAGTACCACACCGGTGCCGGCTACAATGGCCCCGCCGAGCCCGAGTATGATCGCCTGTTTATCGCGCCCGCGCACTATGCGCTGGTAGCCTATGCCACTCTGATTGAAGTCGGGCGGATGGCGCCAGAGGGGCTGGAGATGTTCAACAAGGACGGCTCTTCGGTCGAAATGATCGGCGCTGAGCACAGCCCCGGCATGGAAGTCCACAACGGCACCCTTGGGATCGGATTTTCGACCGCCGCCGGTTTGGCCTGGGGGCGAAAACGGCGGGGAGAAACAGGCCGCACCTGGGTCTACATGTCCGATGGAGAAGTTCAGGAAGGCCAGACCTGGGAGGCTATTCAGGCAGCAGCCCACCACAAGGTAGACAACCTTTACGCCATTATGGATGTCAATCGCCAGCAATGTGACGGCGCCATGTCCTCGGTGATGGAGATCGGCGACATCGCATCCAAGATCGAACAGTTTGGCGGGGTCGCCGTGTGGGTGGATGGGCACAAGCTAGATCAGTTCCGCGAAGCCGTGAAAACCCCACACAGGGGCAAGCCACTGATCATTCTTGCAAATTCGTCACCCTTCCGGGGCATGCCATCCTTGCAACTGCGTTTTCCAAGGTTGCACTATGTTCGGTTCAAATCCGAGGAAGAACGCGCGAAGATGAACAAGGAAATTGCCCGGTCTTTGCGTGTGGACCCTGTCGAGTACGAGGAAGCGCACTGATGGTCGAGATGGTCTCGAAACCCTATGCGCGCGCCTTTGAAAAATATGCGACGCAATATCCCGACGAGGTCCTCTGTCTCTCCGCCGACCTGACCTCGTCCTGCGAGATTGATGGCTTCCGCGACCGCCATCCGGAACAGTTTCTCTCGCTCGGTATGGCTGAACAGAACATGATGAGCTTCGCGGGCGGCCTCGGTTTGGCCGGCTTCCGGCCTTTCATCCATACCTTCGGCGTCTTTATGTACCGCCGACCCTACGACCAATTGATGGCCTCTATCGCCTATCCCCGCCGCAAAGTTCGCTTGATGGGTTTTCTCCCGGGCGTTACGACACCCGGAGGCATGACCCACCAGTCTATCGAGGACATTTCGGTCATGCGTTCGATCCCGAATATGACAATTCTTGAAACCGGCGATGCCACCGAAGTGGAAAGCATCTGTGAGGCGGCCGATAGCATCGATGGTCCGGTCTGGTGCCGAGTATTACGGGGCTCGGTACCGCGCCTGTTCGAAACGCCGATCAAGGTGGGCGAGATGCGCGAGCTTTCCCTCGGCAATGACATCCTGGTCGTTACCGCCGGCATCTGCACCGAAGAAGCCATGCGCGCCCGTGCGGCCCTCGCCCGTGCAGGGTTGAGTATCCGGCATCTGCATCTGCATACGATAAAACCCTTCGACCATAAGGCACTGCTCGATCACATCGGTTCAGTCAAATCCGGCGTCATCACACTTGAAAACCATGTCACCGAAGGTGGCATCGGCAGCCTTGTCGCCGAAACCATGGCCGACGCTGGCGTTGGCAAACGTCTCATCCGGCTTGGTCTAAAAGACACCTATGCCCATGGCGGTTCGCGTCCCTATTTGATGCGATACTACGGGCTGGATGCGACTGCATTGGTGAAAGGTATCGAAGACCTCATGGGGCAATCCTTCGGTATCGCGGAAAAAGACCTCGACACCGCGCGCGTGGATGATGTGCATTCGCTGGCCAAGGCCGAAGCGCTCTGAAAGCATGGTCAAGGCGGCGGTTCACACGGCAATCTGGTCTCCGAAATTGACGCCAGACAACGTTGGTCGCCTGATGGAGAAAGCCGCCGACATTGGCTACGACTTCGTGACATTGCCGATGCGGAGGCCGTCGGAACTGGACGTTGCAGGACTGGCCCGCATCGTATCGGCAAGCGGCATCGGCGCGCTTTGCACAGCCGGGATGTGCCCGGGCGGAGACATTGGTTCCGACGATCCCGACAGGCGCGAGTTAGGTCGTGCGCATTTGAAACGAGTGATTGCCTGCGCGCGTGACATCGGCATCAGACAAATTAATGGCCCGCTCTATGGACCGCTTGGAAAAGCAGCGGAGCCCGTCACCATGGATGGCTTCCGGCGCAGCGCGGAGAACCTGGCGGGTCTGGCGGATATTGCGGCAGCGAGCGGTATTACGCTTTGCGTTGAAATCTTGAACAGATACGAGACGGCGCTTCTTAACACCGTTGCACAGGGGTTGGATTTCATCGAGTTGGCAAACCGACCAAACATAAAGCTCCATCTCGACACGTTTCATATGTCGATTGAAGAGCGACACGCTCCCACCGCCGCCGCTGAAGCACTGACAAAACTTGGATACTTCGAACTGGACCAAAGCCATCGCGGCGATCTCTCGGAAGGCAGTCTCGACCTGGCAGCGATTTCCGCCACTCTTGCCGAGGGGGGGTATCAGGGGTTGGTGGGCGTCGAGGCCTTTTCCCGATGCCGGTTGCCCGACCAACACGCCAACGCACTCGCTATTTGGCGCGATCACTTCGACGACGCAGACGAACTTGCGCGCCGCGCCCTTGCATTCATCCGGCAGGTTTTCCCGACTGTTGAGGACTAAGCGCGATCGTAAAATCAGAGGCAGATTGGAGGCCGCAACTTGAACCGGAAATATGGCATCTTCAATCACACTGGCTTGGTTGTTGAGGACTTCGTCCAATCTGTTGAGCAGCAATCAGCCTTATACGGGTGGGACATGGCACCGCCCCGGCTGATTGACGGTGACTTTCTGGTCTACGGGGAAAAGCGCCAGCTGTCGTTTCGG
>JBCCPJ010000033.1:0-34167 GCA_039024895.1 Pseudomonadota bacterium
GAAGCAATTCAACGCGCGGCAGAGCGCAGTGGTGGTCGTGTTGCTGGCGTTGCGGCATTCCCCCTTTCGCAAAACGGCGTTGTGAACGCTATTCCGACCATATCGCGCGATTTCAGGGCTTCCGGCGCCCAATCGGTTTTCGCCACATCTGGTAATTCCGGCGCCATGCCATTTCTGGCAGAACTTCTGCCTGAAAACGGGATCACGCAGGAGAATGCCCAGCTGATCGGCTTGCAAAGGCTCGACATTCCATCGAGCGCCCTGTCGCTCAAGGGGCTGCAAGGCGCGTGGTTCGCAACCCCTTCGCCCGCATTGGTGCAACAGTTCAATAACCGCTATGCGTCCGCCTATGGCGCGCAACCCAATACGATTGCGGGTTTGGCCTATGATGGGATCGCGGCCATCGGCGCCTTGGTTGCGCAGGGTAATGCAAATGCACTGACCACATCTGCCCTAACGCAAGGCGCGGGTTTCGCAGGCGTCAACGGGCCGTTTCGCTTGCGAGCCGATGGGACAAACGAGCGTGGCCTGGCCGTGGCTCAAGTACAAAACAACCAGGTGATTGTGATTGACCCCGCACCAAGAAGCTTTGGCGGCACAGGCTTCTGAGCTTGAGCCCACCCCTGCTGGACAGGCTTTCTCTGACCTGCGGCTGGAAAGTGTCGAGATCATTGATCCAGACGCAACATTTGATGCGATCCAACTCACCGTAACAGGTGGAAATCCGGCGGCTATCCGCGCGGGTACAGTAAAGGTATTGCGGGATGCCCTGACAGCTGGACAAAGCAAGATCGGCGCTGCGATCTTGGAAAAGCCACTCGCTGCGCGCGACGGCGTCCGAGCATATTGCACCCTAACTGACGGGATTGTGGAGGTGGTTTTTCGCGTGGCGACAACATTTCTGCATCCAAACCCGACGCCGACTGAGGGCGAGCGCATTGCAGTGCTGGCCGTTGGTGGTTACGGACGCGGCGAGATGGCGCCCCATTCCGATGTGGATCTTCTCTTTCTGATGCCATGGAAAACAACGCCTTGGGCCGAAAGCATGATCGAAAGCATGCTCTATATCTTCTGGGACCTGCATCTGAAGGTTGGACACGCGACACGCAGCGTTAAGGATTGCATCCGACTGGGCCGCGAAGATTACACCATTCGAACAGCGCTTCTCGAACATCGCTTTTTGATTGGTTCTGAAAGTACCGCCAATGTATTGAACGAGAAGCTCACAACCGATCTGTTTCGAAACACCGCCTCAGAGTTCATTGAAGCCAAACTTGCGGAGCGCGCTACGCGCCACAGAAAACAAGGCGGCCAACGGTACTTGGTGGAGCCCAATGTAAAGGAAGGCAAAGGTGGTTTGCGCGATCTCCAAACGCTTTTCTGGATTGGCAAATACCTCTACGGCGTGGATGACGCTGCGGAACTCGTGAGCTTGGGCCTGTTCAGGCAGGAAGAGTTCGATCGGTTTCTTGCGGCCGAAACGTTCCTTATGGCGGTGCGCAACCACCTCCATCTGGCGTCGGGGCGGGCGATGGATCAATTGACATTTGATCTACAGGTCGAGATCGCCAACCGGCTTGGATATGTCGACAAAGGTGGGCGCCGGGCAGTTGAGCATTTTATGCAAGACTATTTTCGACACGCCACAGCCGTTGGCGAAGTCACACGTATTTTCCTCACCGCGCTCGAAGCAAGCCATGTGAAGAAGGTGCCGTCAATCACGGCATTGTTCCGACGGCGACGCACAGTAAAGCCCGCTTACGAATTGCGGCAGAACCGGCTCGATATCGCGAAACCGGAAGTGTTTTTCCAAGACCCGCTGAATATCCTGCGTCTTTTCGAAGAAGGCCTGCGCACCGGATACCTCATCCATCCGGATGCAATGCGCTTAGTGACAGCGAACCTCAATTTAATCGACGATAGCTTGCGTGTATCGCCCGAGGCGAACCGAATTTTCCTCGACCTGCTCCTCAAGCATGGCAATCCGGAACGTGGCCTGCGCCGCATGAACGAATTGGGTGTGCTGTCGGCTTTTATGCCAGAATTTGCGCCCATCGTCGCGATGATGCAGTTCAATATGTACCACCACTACACCGTCGACGAACACACGATCCAATGCATCTCCACGCTGGCGCAGATCGAACGCGAAGAATTGGTCGAGCCCCTTCCCATCGCAAGCCGCATTCTCAAAGAAGGCGTGAACCGAAGGGTTCTCTACATTGCTTTGATGCTCCACGATATCGGCAAGGGGCAGGACGAGGATCACTCTGTTTTGGGCGCGCGGATCGCTAGGAAAGTCGCGCCACGTCTAGGACTAAGAAAAGCCGAAGTCGAAACAGTCGAATGGCTTGTGCGGTATCACTTGCTGATGTCTGACATGGCGCAGAAGCGCGATCTTTCCGACCCGCGCACGGTCCGCGATTTCGCCAAGGCGGTCAAAAACAAAGAACGGCTCGATCTTCTTACTGTTTTGACGGTTTGCGACATTCGCGGCGTTGGCCCTGGCACGTGGAACAATTGGAAGGCCGAATTGCTTCGCTCCCTCTATCGGGCAACCGCGACCGCGCTGGAGCATGGGCTTGAAGCGGTTAACAGGGAAGGTCGCGAAAAAGAGGCGAAAAAGGCATTGCGCGCAGCCCTTTCCGATTGGGAAACGGCGGCACTCCGAACCGAAACGGCGCGCCACTACGGACCCTATTGGCAAGGCATTCCGACCGCGACGCATGTGGTCTTTGCTAACTTGCTGAAAGATATAACTGACACGGATATCCGGCTCGATTTGAAACCTGACGAAGATCGCGACGCCACACGTGTTTGCTTTGCCCTTGCGGACCACCCGGGCATCTTCTCGCGCCTCACCGGCGCACTCGCGTTGGTCGGTGCGAATGTGGTCGATGCGCGCACATTCACCTCTTCCGATGGATACGCGACGGCTGTCTTCTGGGTGCAAGACGGCGACGGTCACCCCTACGAGGCTGCTCGGCTGCCTCGCCTGAAATCCACGATTGAGAAGACCCTAAGGGGCGAAGTATTGCCCCGTGTCTCCCTTGTTGATCGGGACCGCCTCAAGAAGCGCGAACAGGCCTTCAAAGTCCCTACCTCAATCTCGTTCGATAATGATGGATCGGATATCTTTACGATTATTGAAGTCGATACCCGCGACCGAGCCGGTCTACTCTACGATCTCGCCCGGGCCCTGTCAGAAGCAAACGTCATCGTGAATAGCGCGGTTATCGCGACTTATGGCGAACAGGTGGTAGACACTTTTTATGTGAAAGACATGTTCGGCTTGAAATTCCACGCAAAATCAAAGCAACGGATGTTGGAACAGAAGCTCCGGAACGCAATCATCGATGGTGCCGAACGCGCCAAAGCCGAATGAGAATGCGTTTGGAAGGGCGACTGCGGTGAGCGGCATCCGCCTTGTCTCAGGTGTATTGACCGTCGGTTTCTGGACCCTGCTTTCACGCATTTTCGGGTTTGTTCGGGATATTTTGATCGCGGCTTGGCTCGGCACAGGCCCGGTGGCCGAAGCTTTCTTGGTTGCATTTGCTCTGCCGAACATGTTTCGCAGGTTTTTCGCGGAAGGCGCTTTCAACATGGCCTTTGTGCCGATGTTCTCCAAGAAGCTAGAAGCCCGCGACGATGCCATCGGATTTGCCCAGAATGCGCTTGGCTCTTTGACACTCGTCCTCATCGTTTTCACGACACTGGCCACCGTTTTCATGCCTTGGCTGGTTCTCGCCATGGCGAGCGGTTTCCGCGGTGACGAGCGCTTCGACATCGCTGTCACCCTCGGGCGCATCGTCTTCGTCTATATCCTCTTCATATCGCTTGCTGCCTTGTTTTCCGGCGTCTTGAACGCCAGCGGTCGTTTCGTGGCAGCGGCGGCGGCACCGGTCTTGTTGAATGTCATTCTGATAGCGGCACTTCTCTTCGCCGAAGCTGGTCTTGGCGGGTCGCTTGTTGGTGACGCCGTCGGCGCGCGCCATGGGACGCTGTTGTCGTTCGGCGTGGTCGTGGCAGGCATCGCACAACTTGTGCTGGTATGGTGGGCGGCCGCTCGGGCCGGTTTTCCATTGCGCCTCACCCTCCCGCGGCCTTCACCAGAGCTGAAACGCTTGGCCATCATCGCAGCGCCCGCGGCTCTGGCGGGCGGCGTTGTCCAGATCAATTTATTGATCGGTCGACAGGTGGCGAGCTTCTTCGACGGTGCCGTCGCGTGGCTGGCCTATGCCGACCGGTTGTACCAGCTTCCTTTGGGCGTCGTCGGGATTGCAATCGGGATCGTGCTCCTGCCCGACTTGTCGCGGCGCCTGCAGACGGCGGACGTGACCGGAAGCCGCGCGGCCTTTTCGCGTGCAACCGAAATGTCTCTGGCCCTGGCGCTACCATCTTCGGTCGCTCTCGCTGTCATCCCTACCACCTTGATTGCAGCCCTTTTTGAACGTGGCGCATTCGACGCGTCCGATACCGCCGCGACAGCCCTGGCCTGCGCAGTTTACGGCCTTGGATTGCCAGCATTCGTTCTTCAAAAAGTGCTGCAACCCCTCTTCTTTGCCCGCGAAGATACACGGCGACCTTTCTACTATGCCGTGATTGCCCTGCTCGTGAACGCTGTGATTGCCGTTGGATTAATGTCCACGCTCGGCTACATCGCTGCGGCTCTCGGGACAACGCTGGCGGGTTGGGCAATGCTCGCACTTTTGTGGCGGGGGTCGCGCAATATGGGTGAGGCGGCAAGGCTCGAACCAACCACGGCTGGGCGGATACTCCGTATGGCCGCCGCCGCCGTCACCATGGGCGGTGTTCTGTGGCTCGCCGACCGAATTGTCTTGCAGGCCTGGATTGACCAAAGCCCCATTGCGGGTGTCGCATTCCTATGTTTGCTCGGTGCCCTCACCTACCTTGCGGCAGCACTACTAATTCGCGCTTTCTCCCTCGCCGACCTAAAGCACGTCGCGAAACGCGGATAACCCCGCCATCGATCGTTCAGCGCTGGCGCATGCGATCCAAAAAACGGCGAAAGGCGCCTGGCACAAGAGCAGGCGTCAGTGCGAACCCGAAGGCAAAACCGGCAATCTCTGCGACCCAGTCCCAACCGACCTCGAAGAGAATGCCGAAAATGAGCTGAAGTCCCATGAGAAACCCGATGAGCGTAAAGGCCTGCCATTCGTTCTCACCTGCAGCTTTAAACCGCACCCAAAGAAGAAATGTATACGCGCCGATCAGACCATAGGCACTGGGGAAGCCCCCGACCAAAGGCCGATCGTCCCCAACCAGACCTGCATAAACCAAAGCCCCGAATATCCCGCAGGCGAAGAACAAGATTAGCACGGCAAGGTTGCCAAAAACTTCCCCCACCATCTTGCCAAGCGCCAGCAGAAAAACGATGACAAACGCCGCGTGGGTGAAGCCGAGATGGATGAACGGATAGGTCACAAACCGCCGCAGGTTTTCAAAAGACCAATTCCCGGTTTCGAACTGCCAAGACAGCAGTGGCGCATAGAAGCTGAATTCTTGCACCGCTTGCACGCGCCATCCAATCGCCGCTTGTCCGCCGATGATGCCGCGTGCGCCCAGGGTAAACAGGACTTCCACCGCAAAGATTGCGCAGGCCAATGCGACAACCGCTGGCGGCAAGGCGTTGAAAACAGGTTGCGTGTGGCGGTCGTTTATCATGGCACTTCCTTGACGGGCACGTCCCCTCTCGGTAAGCCGCGCGGGCGCTAAAATCCAGAGGAGTTCGGCAATGGCCGACACCACCTACACCCCCCGTGTGTTTTCCGGCATCCAGCCTTCGGGTGGGTTAACGCTCGGAAATTATTTGGGCGCACTGAAACGCTTTGTCGATATGCAGGAAGCGGGCACGCATGAATGTGTTTTCTGCGTCGTGGATCTGCACGCGATCACTGTCTGGCAAGACCCTTCGGACCTGAGGCGCCAAACCCGCGAGATTGCCGCGGCTTTCCTGGCCGCTGGCATTGATCCCGCGCGCGCCATCCTCTTCAACCAGAGCCAGGCGCCCGAACACGCGCAGCTCGGGTGGCTGTTCAGCTGCGTCGCCCGAATGGGGTGGATGCGGCGGATGACGCAGTGGAAAGACAAGGCGGGTAAGAATTCGGAAGAAGCATCGCTCGGCCTCTTTGCCTATCCGGCGCTGATGGCCGCGGATATCTTGGTTCATCATGCGACCCATGTGCCTGTGGGGGAAGACCAAAAACAACACTTGGAACTCACGCGCGATATCGCCGCAAAGTTCAACCATGACTATGACGTGGATTTCTTCCCGATCACGGAGCCGGTGATCGGCGGCCCTGCCGCGCGCGTGATGAGCCTGCGGGACGGCACCAAAAAAATGTCGAAAAGCGATCCCTCGGACATGAGCCGGATAAACCTGAGCGATGACGCCGATACCATTGCGCAAAAGTTCCGTAAGGCGCGCACCGATCCGGACCCGCTGCCCGAAGCCTATGAAGGGCTCAAGGATCGTCCGGAAGCCCGCAATCTGGTCGATATCCTCGCCGGGTTGCAGGGACGCAGCTCAGAAGAAGTGATGCGCGACGTCGCCGGTCAGGGCTGGGGACAGTTCAAACCCCATCTCGCGGATGTTGCGGTCGAAACAATGGCCCCTATCACTGGCGAGATGAACAGGCTTCTGGCCGATCCAGGCGAGATCGATAGGATATTGGCGGATGGTGCAGAGCGCGCCAGTGCCATCGCCGCCCCGATCCTCGCCAAAACGTTCGACATCATGGGAATGGTCCACCGACCATAACCCGCGCCAGACAGAAACGAATGCGTCTCAGGCGTGCAATTAGGTAGCAGCCGGCTTACAAGGGAAGCTCGGTCGTGGATTTGACTTCTTTCAGAACGAAGCTCGACTGCACAGACCGAATATAAGGGCTGCGCAACAGATAGCGCGTCTGAAAAGCCTCATAGGCGGCCACGTCCACAGCGCGAATTTTCAGTACATAATCCGCCATACCGGAAACTTTGTGGCATTCCTGGATTTCTGGATGCAATTCCACCAGTCGCGTGAAGGCGTCAACTGCCTCTTCTGAGTGATCCTCCAACGTGACTTGCGCCAGAATGCAAAGCGAGACACCCACAAGGGCAGGATCAAGCACGGCGACGCGCCGGTTGATGGCCTTTGCGGCCTCAAGATCATGAACCCGGCGCCAAAGCGTCGACTGCGCCATACCGAGCCGCTCGGAAAGTACCGCGAGTGACAGAGAGGCGTCCCGTTGCAATTCCCTCAGAATACGTCGATCAAGATCAGAAATTTCCATTATTCGGATAATATCGAAAAATTTTTCTGAAATACATAAAAATTGCAAGTTATATGGCAAGAAATTCGTGTTTTTTGGTGGTCTTTTCGAAGAACGGAGGTGTAGCACATGTCGGAGTATCAACCCTATGTTTCGAAGTCAGCCAATCCGGAAGGCTTATTCGCCTATTCGCTAGAGGAAACCGAGGTTTGGCGTCTTCTTTACACGCGCCAAATGAGGCAACTGGCGACATTTGCCTGTTCTGACTATCTCGAAGGACAAGCCCGGCTCGGTTTCACAAGTGAAGCGATCCCTCAGGTGCGGGACATCAACGCGCGTCTCGAAGACTTGACCGGTGCCGGTGTTCGGCCGGTCGCGGCGCTTATCCCGCAAGATGAGTTCGCCACCCTCTTGTCGCAACGGCGCTTTCCGGTTGCGACCTTCATCCGGCGACTGGAACACCTCAACTACATCGAAGAACCCGACATCTTTCACGAAGTGTTCGGTCATTGCCCGATGCTCTGCTACGCTGCGTTCTGCCGCTTCATGGAACGGTTCGGTGATCTTGCTTTGGCATTACCAGAGGACGACATAAAGCACCTGTTCCGGCTATGGTGGTTTATCGTCGAGTTTGGGCTAATCCAGGAAGACGGTCGCATGAAAGCCTTCGGCGCTGGCATAATATCCTCGCCCTCGGAAGCAGAATACGCGGCAGCCGGGAAGGCAGAGGTGCTTCCTTTCGACCTTTTGACCATATTTCGTACCGATTATCGCATCGACATACTGCAACCGGTTTACTTCGCCATCGACAGCTTTGAGCAGCTCGCCACATCCCTGGACCAGGACATTCCCGCCTTGATCAGGGAGGCGCGCCAGCGCGGCGACCTGCCGCGGCGCTTTGAACATGCGGCCTGATTTCCAGCTTTACCCGCGCCTATCCTCTCGTTAGACCCGTT
This sequence comes from Pseudomonadota bacterium, assembly GCA_039024895.1. Taxonomy (GTDB): domain Bacteria; phylum Pseudomonadota; class Alphaproteobacteria; order Rhodobacterales; family Rhodobacteraceae; genus JAJDOD01. Next base: position 8,228 of record JBCCPJ010000033.1, read on the forward strand.
AGGTCTGACAGGGAGAGCACGATGCCGGACGATCTGATCAATTCCTTCATGACCGGGCCCGATGAAAGCGGACGGTTTGGCAAGTTTGGTGGCCGTTTCGTGAGTGAGACGTTGATGCCGCTGATCCTGGAGCTTGAGGCCCAATACGAAAAGGCGAAGACTGATCAGAGTTTCTGGGACGAGATGGACTTCCTCTGGAAGCACTATGTCGGGCGCCCTTCTCCGTTGTATTTCGCCGAGCGGCTGACGGATCGTTTGGATGGCGCGAAAATTTATCTTAAGCGCGACGAACTCAACCACACCGGTGCGCATAAGATCAACAACGTGCTCGGCCAAATCATCCTCGCACGGCGCATGGGCAAGACACGGATCATTGCCGAAACCGGTGCCGGTCAACATGGTGTCGCAACCGCGACGGTCTGCGCGAAATTTGGGTTGAAGTGTATCGTTTACATGGGCGCCCATGACGTTGAACGTCAGAAGCCAAATGTTTTCCGCATGAAGCTTTTGGGGGCCGAAGTTGTCCCAGTGACCTCGGGACGCGGTACGCTGAAGGACGCAATGAATGATGCGCTGCGCGATTGGGTTACCAATGTGCGCGACACGTTTTACTGCATTGGGACCGTGGCTGGGCCGCACCCTTACCCCGCCATGGTCCGCGACTTTCAGGCGATTATCGGCAAGGAAGCCAAGGAACAGATGCTTGAAGCCGAAGGCCGCCTGCCCGATACGATCATTGCGGCCATCGGTGGCGGATCAAACGCCATGGGACTGTTTTATCCGTTTCTTGATGACAAAGACGTTCAGATCATTGGCGTTGAAGCCGGTGGCAAAGGTGTGAATGATCGCATGGAGCATTGCGCCTCTCTCACCGGCGGTCGCCCGGGTGTGCTCCATGGAAACCGAACGTACCTTTTGCAGGATGAGGATGGTCAGATACTGGAAGGCTTTTCAATCTCGGCCGGCCTCGACTATCCGGGCATTGGGCCCGAACATTCCTGGCTCCACGATATCGGCCGCGCTGAATATGTATCTATAACCGACGCAGAAGCACTTCAGGCCTTCCAACTGAGCTGTGAAACAGAAGGCATCATCCCCGCGCTTGAGCCGTCCCATGCGTTGGCCCATGTGGCAAAAATCGCGCCGGACCTTCCAAAGGATCACATCATTTGCATGAACATGTGCGGGCGTGGAGACAAGGACATCTTCACCGTCGCTAAGGCGCTTGGTTGGGAAATGGCTGAGGCGGATTGAACACCTTAAGTGGCGCTTCCCTCTGACTAGCGCAAAATACTGCCCAATGCATCAACAGCGCGCTTTGGCTGTTCCTGCACGGCCCAATAGGGTCACACTAATCACGCGCACCTCCACGCTCGTGGTGTGACTTCATCGAAACCAGCATGCCCCGCCACGGCAATGGCGAAAAGTCCTGTAGTTGAAGCGGACCGCTACACGACTAGGTGCGCCCTTCTCTGCCAGCATCCCGAGATATCTTGGGTACGGATTGAACTGTGATCTGTCTCACGGACGCGCAAAGGGCGCAAACTGCTCAATTGGGAACACACAACGGGTTTGCGCGATCAATGTCCAGCAAGAGGAAGCACTTCTTTACCGCGACGGCAGGTGGCCGAAGACATGTTCGACCCCATCTGGCCCCTGATATCGCCATCGTGCTGCAACAAGCTGAAACCGTCGTTCGGGCTTTGCGTCCTGTTCGTTCAACAGACGAACACGCCAAATTCCGTCAACTTTTAACGACATAGACACGTTGCCCGCCGAGATCGTGGGCACCTCATGACCGGCCTCGATTGTCTTTGACTGGAGCTTCGCAGCGAGCCGCTGGACCAAAGGCACAGCCGCCGCATGACGTCGCCCGGGGAATACAACTTCGATTTCCTTGCCATCGATAAACCCCCGCAAAACAAGGTCACCCATGGGGGTTTTTCGTCGTTGCGCGGTCACATCGACCTTAACTGGGACGGTGCCGGTTCGAAAATGCAGCGCATCTTCCCGGAAATCTGGCCGCGCCGTTATTTGCGCTTTTCTGTCGGTTTGCTGCATCGCTTCACCTCTCAAAACAGGATTCTCCTGGCGAGAGGTCTAAACCCAGAACATTCGAAAAGACTTAACGGCGACCTTCCCACAACCACGCACCCACGGCGAGGAGTGACGCTAAGATCAACATTGCCCAAGCGGGAAGCAACGGAGAGATGCGGATATCTGCAGTCAAGTACGCTTCTCTCGGCACAATGCCGAGCCAGCCACGGCCTTCAGCTGGGCGTCCCGCGCGGACGCGCCGTATGTCGGGCAGTTGATCCTCGAGGCGTGCAATACCGCCGCGTGTGGCAGCAACCGCGACCTCAAGAACCGACGCCGTCGCCAGCGTTTCTTCAAATTCCTTCGGGGCTGCCGGCCCAAGGGCGACAACGCTCTCGAAATCTCCTTCCTTAAGACGATAGAGCCCCATCTCCGGACCCGTCCATGTGGCCGAAAACCGTCCGGGCGACACTTCCTCAAGGGGCACAAGCTGCACGCTGCCGTCGGGAGCGGTAATTTCCACATCAGCGACGCTTTCACCGAGAGTGCGCCGCGTCACTGTCATGATTTGTCCTTCGGCGATGGCTGTCAAAGCCTCCTCTTCAAGGTCTGGCTCTTTCATCATCCAATGCGCCAGCCTCCGAAGTAGCTCGAGTTGCGGCCCCCCACCCTCAAAGCCCCGAGACCACAGCCAGGCATGATCCGACGCCAACAAGGCAACGCGACCTTCGCCCACACGATCCAGAACAAGAAGTGGTGCGCCCTCAGGGCCGTCCATGATTGTATCACCACGTTCGGGCAACACATCAATGATGCGCATCCAACGTCCCCAGGGCACTTCGAGCGCGTCTTCTTCTGCGGCTAGGGGGGCAAGGCCTTCGGTCACCGGATGCCGCTGGCCAACGTCAGTCACCATCGGAGCAAAGAGCTCTTCCCGGACACGACCAGTCGGCGCGGCGGGCAAAATTTCCGAAAGAGGCGAGCGAAAAATCGACTGCGCCCCAGCGAAATCGGGTCCGGCGGCGACAAGCAAAGCCCCGCCGTCTGCCACATATTGGCGCACATTGTCGAGATAAAGCGACGGCAGGATGCCTCGCCGTTGATAGCGATCAAAAATGATGAGATCGAATTCATCGATCTTGTCGAGGAAAAGCTCGCGCGTCGGAAACGCAATCAGGCTCAACTCATTGACCGGTACGCCGTCCTGCTTCTCAGGGGGCCGTAGAATGGTGAAATGCACGAGGTCTACCGACGCGTCAGACTTCAACAAATTTCGCCACGTCCGCTCGCCAGCATGGGGTTCGCCCGAGACGAGCAATACCCGCAGACGGTCGCGCACACCGTTGATCTGAACCACCGCCGCATTGTTTCGCACCGTCAACTCGCCATCCGCTTCCGGAAGCGTAAACTGAATAATATTCATACCCCCATGTTGAAGGGTAATCGGCAACTCTAGGTCCTCACCGGTTGGCACAGTGAATGTCTGCGGGGTGTCGCCGTCTACCGAAATCTCGATGTCAGCTTCAGGCGGCAGGTCGGGCACCGCGCCTTGGTCCTCAATCCGAAGCGTCAGTGTCACCGGCTCCCCGATGATGGCGAAAGCAGGCGCGTTTTGAACCATCAAACGGCGATCCCAATCCGCCTCTGTCCCGGTCAACAAAACATGCATCGGGCTTGGCATATCCGGCACGCGTTCAATATCGTGAACCTGTCCATCGCTCAGGAGAAATGTCCCAGCCAACCGGGCGCGGGGTTCATCGGCCATGGCTTCGGTGAGCGCTTCCATAAGCAGCGTCCCGCGATTACCGTCGGCGTCGCCCATCCTGACGATCCGAAGTTCCGTATTGCTTAATCCGGCAATCTCAGCTTCGATCCCGGCGACAGCCTCGGCAATTTGCTCAGGCCGAACGTCGATACCCTGGCTTGCGCTTTCGTCAACAACGAGCAGGACAATGTCGGTCAGCGGCTCGCGATCCTCAAACTGTAAAGACGGATTTGCTAATGCCAAAAGCAACGCAGCAAATGCCAACCCACGCAGCCACCATCCGGAAAGTCGCCGAAACACCGCGAGCGCCGCAAAAACAACGGCAAATCCGCAGGCGACCCATAGGATTGGCCAGGGCAGAAGTGGATCGAAAATAATCGTTCCAGCTTCCATCAGAGAACAAATCCTTCTTCTGTCTCAAAATACTCAATCAAGTGCAGCGGTGACACCGGCGCGCGCAGCCCCCCCGGCGGCGCACAATGCCACATCTTTGATTGCGGACAGCCGGTCATTGTCCTAATCGATCAAGCAGGGCTGGCACATGAACTTGATCCGATTTGTAGTTTCCAGTGAGCACATGCATCACCAGATTGACCCCGAAACGGTACGCGACCTCGCGCTGACGTTCGCCCGAAAACCCCCGCCCGACGGGGAATAAAGGAGCGCCCCTAGCATCTACGGCCCAAGCCGCGGCCCAGTCGTTCCCACCAATGACAACTGGGGTGACATTGTCGTTGAGATTTCGGAAGGGCATCCCCTCGACGCGCTCAGCATCTTCTGGCGCCGCCTCCACCCAGACGTCCCGGCTCACAAAACGGCCCGGAAAGTCCTGAAGAAGATAGAATGTGCGCGTCAACACATGATCCGACGGGATCGGCTCCAGGGGCGGTATATCAAGCGGCAAAGCCAGTTGCTGCAATCGCCGCCCATTGGGGGTCGCTGTACTGAAACCTGCTGTCGAAGCGTCGCGGGTATCGAACAAGATCATCCCGCCGGTCCTAAGGTACCGATTCAGACGCGCATAGGCATCTGCCGAGGGACGCGGCTGATCTTCGCTGATCGGCCAGTAGAGGAAAGGGTAAACTGACAGTTCATCCATTTCGAGGTCGACGCCAACCGGTTCTACCGGCTCAATTGACGTGCGTCGAAACAGCACATTCGATAAGCCCTGCAACCCCGCTTCCGAGGTCCGATCAAGGTTAGGATCGCCCGTAATCACATAAGCCAGTCGGACGTCTGTCGTTGCTGAGAGGAGCCGCTCCACATCAAGCTCCGGTTCCTGGGCCTCTGCTTTTGGGACGGCCAGGAAGAGTGCCAGAACAAAGGCAGCGGCCGTTCCGACCAGCCGCCCTGAAAGCGCCAGAACCGCCAAGACATCGACCATCAGCGCAAGAAGCGCCGTTGAAATTGCCAGCCCGGCCAAAGGCGTTTCCTCTTGAATGGCAAACCCCTCTACGGGGACATCGGCGGGCCAGACAGCGGGGGTGAGCTCTGTCTCAGCGCTCACGGCGTTCAGTGCCAAGCGCCTGTTTTCGCCAGCATATAATCCGGGTGGTAAGTCTGGGCCCAGTATCCCTTCCGCCAATTGCTCCCCGGGAACACCGGGTAAATTCCCTGCGGCGATGATTTCTCCAAAGCCTGTCAGAGTTTCGTCCAACGTCCACGTCGTCCCTTCAAGGTCAGCCACCGACAATGACGTCGCTTGAGTCGATACTGCCAGCCTTTCCAACATTTGCACGAAAAGACCGGAAAGCGGCAATGTCGACCAGTCGGCATTCGCCGTGACGTGAAAGAGCACGACTTGCCCCTGATCGAGACGCTTGCGCGTGACGAGAGGAGTACCATCAGCCAGCGATGCAATCGTGCGCTCCGAGAGCGTTGGGTCGGGCTGCGCCATAACCTGACTGGAAACGGTGACATCCTCCGGCACAGCGAGGCCAAAGAACGGGCTTTCTGGCCCAAAGGCGCGTAGAGATTTGGGCTCTCCCCAACTCATGGCACCGCCCACGGTCCGGCCACCGGCACGCAAGCGAACCGGCATGAGCACGCCCTCCTCGTCTCGTCCGTAATCTGAAGCCGCTAGGCGCGAACCGGCGAACCTCAGCAGCAAACCACCGCCGCGCACCCACGCCTCAAGCGCCTCTGTGTCTCCAACGGCCAATGTCACGATATCGGCAAGGATAATGACGTCCGGGTTCGCCAGCACGATGTCGCTGATATCCCCGTCGATCAAATCAGCCGTGTCTGTCAACGCCTGTTCAAGGTAGTGGGTGGGGGCCAGTAATTGGAGACCTTCGCGCTCCTCACGGGCTGACAAGATGGCCACCTCACGGCGGCGCAGGCTGTCATCCGTCAGCGAGACGGCACCGGCGGAGCGCGCGCCCTCAATTTGAAAACGCGTTACACGATTCCTTAATTCCGCAGGAAGCGACAAGATGCCCGTTGCCTCGGTCTCTCCTTGCAAAAGTTCCACATCCAGCCGCGCAAGTTGACGTGGTGTGCCGTTAGGGTCCAGACCATGCGCGGCGATACCAACCTTTGCCGCCGACCCGCTTCGGGATCGAATGACGTCAATCTCGATATTCCCATCAACAAACCGTGCTGGCTTTACACCAAGAACCGCGCCGGGGCTTTCGAAAACAGTAACATTGCCCCTTGACTGAAGCAGGTCAAGCGCCTCGGCTTTCCATGCATGATCCAGCCCATCCGAAAGCCAAAAGGTGTCGAAGGCCCCCTCAAGACCTTGAAGCCAAGAGCGCACATCTTCGCCATTCGCTAGCCACGCTTCCGGTTGCACACCGGGCAATTGCGAAGCAATGGCATCTGCGGATTGAAACACCAGTGTACCGTCTGCCGGTAAGTCTGTGAGCGAAACCAAGGCAGTTTCGCGCCCCGCCTGTCCTGCCTCGCTTAACAGGGCGTCAACCCTGTCGATGCGGCGGGTCCAGTCCTGCGCCTCAGCCCAGCCACCTTCCATTAGAACAAGGAGCGGCCCATCGCCGGTCGTTTCTACCTTTGGGTTCAAAACCGGTCCTGCGAACCCGATGATGGCTGCTGCGATGGCGATGGTTCTCAAAAGCAAAAGCCACCACGGTGTGCGGTCGGTCTGCGTTTCATCATCCGTCAAACCCAGCATAAGCGCCACGCCGGGGAACATCCGGCGCACGGGCGCTGGCGGCACTGCGCGCAGGAGAAACCACAGGATCGGCAATAAAACCAGTCCAAGAAGGAGCCAAGGCGCCGTAAAGCCAATCGGGCCAATCATCCACATTGGGCATGCTCCTTATGTGGAAATGACGCGATCAATGGCCGCGCTCCAATGCTGTATAAAGCCAGAGCAAAGCAGACGCGGCCGAAGCGCCCGTGTGATGGGTATGAAACTGCCATCCGATGCTGCGTGCCAACTGGCGCAGCGCGTCTTTCCGTGCTGCCAACCGATCAAGATACCTGTCCCGCAGATCACCAGCTTTCAAAGTCTCGTGGCGGAGCGTGCCACCGACGGATTCGAAAATCGTCCTTCCGTCGAAGGGAAACGCCTCTTCTTGGGGATCAAGCACTTGCAATAAAGCACCGCTAATACCCCGATCTGCAGCAGTTGTTACCGCCTCTTCAATTGGGGCAAACTCAGCCATGAAATCCGAAATGAAGACCGCCCGCGACCGCAGTGGCGCCGCCTTCAAATCGGGAACTGCATAATCGGTTTCATCCGTTTTGGTCGCAAAAGCAGTTGTAAGGCGCAAAAGTTGTACCTGCCCAGCCCGCGGCGGCATGGCCAGGTTGGTCAGGCCCACGCGCTCACCACCTCGAATGAGAAGCACGCTGAGCGCCAGAGCAATCCGACGCGCCTCCGCCGCCTTAGATGGGACGTCTTTATGCGAGGCAAATTGCATCGATTGCCCCATATCCAGCCAGAGCATGACCGATTGGGCCGCCTGCCACTCCTTCTCGCGCACGAAAAGCGCGTCGTCGGCCCGTGCTGAGCGGCGCCAATCGATCATACGCGCCTCATCGCCAGCGTGGCTGGGACGATACTGCCAAAACTCATCGCCCTGCCCTACCCGTCGTCGCCCGTGCGCGCCGGACATCACGCTCGCAGCAAGATGCTCCGCGTCGGCAAGGAGCGGCGGCAACGGTGCAGCCAGCGCTTCCGCATCGCGCCTTAGTCCGGCGAAGGCGCTTGGTTGGCTCATGCGGCTGCTTCCTTCCGGGCAACACTCTCGGTGACCTGGGCGATCACAGAGCTGAGCTCAAGACCTCGAGCCCGCGCGGCAAAGGTCAACGCCATGCGGTGCGTGAGCACAGGCGTCGCCATGGCTGCAACATCCTCGACAGACGGTGCCAGACGACCATTCAGCAAGGCCCGCGCACGCACCGTCAGCATCAGGGCTTGTGCGGCGCGAGGGCCTGGGCCCCAGCCAACGTTATCCCGCACGACTTCCAGCGCGGTCGGTTCATCCGGACGACATGCCCGGACAAGATCAAGGATCGCTTCAACCACCGCCTCGCCGACCGGCATTTGCCGAACGAGTTTTTGCGCCGCATTCAGATCAGCCGGAGAAAACACGGCTGTCGCCTCCGCCTCTTCCGTGCCGGTTGTTGCAATCAGGATATCGCGTTCGGTATCACGGTCCGGGTAGGGCACATCGATCTGCACAAGAAAGCGGTCCAACTGCGCCTCGGGCAGCGGATACGTACCTTCCTGTTCAATGGGGTTCTGCGTCGCGAGAACATGGAAAGGCGCAGGTAGATCGTGGGCCGCCCCGGCAACCGTCACGGACTTTTCTTGCATCGCCTGCAACAAAGCAGACTGGGTTCGCGGGCTTGCACGGTTAATCTCGTCCGCCATCAGCAATTGGCAGAAAATCGGTCCTTCGATGAACTTGAAAGCACGGCTCCCATCTGCGCCGGTTTCCAACACCTCTGACCCGAGGATATCCGCAGGCATCAGGTCCGGCGTGAACTGGACACGCTTTCCATTGAGCCCAAGGACCGTCGACAGCGTATCGACCAACCGCGTCTTTCCCAAGCCAGGCAAACCAACTAGCAACCCGTGGCCGCCGCAGAGTATCGAGGACAAGACCAGATCAACCACCGTTTCCTGTCCGATAAACCGTTTTGTTATACTTACCTTTGCGTCAGCCAGCTTTGCGCCAAGCGCTTCAATCTCTGCGACCAAATCGGGTGTGTCGGACATGCGCCTTGGTTCCTCATATTTTGTTTTACATATAATAGATCGAAAGCGGCATGCTTCTACAAACTGCAAAAAAAGTAGAACGGACAAAACATTGTGAAAATTTCAGCAGAAAGCCTCGCTGACAGCGCCCGCGCCGCATCTTCGCGCGGTTTACCGCCGGTGCACGACTGGAATCCCCCAGATTGTGGCGACCTTGATATTCGTATCTCTCGGGATGGCACCTGGTTTTACTTAGGGACACCCATCGGCCGCCCAGAGCTCGTGCGCTTGTTTTCTACGATCTTGCGCAAAGACGGCGACCGGTACGTCTTGGTCACGCCGGTTGAGAAGGTTGGTATTACGGTCGACGACGCACCCTTCGTTGCGGTTGACTTCGAGCATATTGGCGGTGCGCTTAAGTTTATTACGAATTTGGGGGATGAGGCCATTGCGGGACCGGGTCATCCAATCCGCGTGGAACGCGACCCAGAAACTGGCGAACCATCTCCCTACATACTTGTAAGAGACCGTCTGGAGGCGCTGATCGACCGCAAGAGCTTCTATCGTTTGGTGGATATCGGCGGCCACGCCGACCATGGGGGCGAAAGCTGGTTCGGCGTTCATTCCGGTGAAATGTTCTTTCCTATAATCCCGTCTGCCGAACTCATGTAAGTCCCGCCTGAAGACGCACTATCGCCTCAGGAAGCGCTTTGACGGGCAAAGAACGATTTGAGCGTCTGTCCGGAGGCGGGGATGAAAGGACCTGCTTCTTCCATCTGTGCGATGCGATCGGCGCGAAACATGCGGAAATCCTCGCGCAGTTCGCACCACGCGACCAACGTCCAGACTTTGCCCCAGAACCAAAGACCGAGCGGGCGTACAATTCGGGTCGTCTCGGTGCCGTCCTCAGTTGAGTACCGCACGTCGAGGCGCGTGCAGCTTGCAACCGCTGCCTCAATGACATCAAGCCGTGCTCGGGTAGCATCATCGAGTTCGGGCATTTGAAAAGCGTAAACCTGCACTGTTTCCGCGCGCTTGCGAGCCTCCTCCGGTAGGACTGCTTGGATTTTGACCAACGCTTCTTCAGCAGCGGCGGCCATGGAGGCGCCTCCCCAGGCACGTATCAACCGCGCACCGGCTGTAAGGGCAACGATTTCAGATTGGGTGAACATCAGGGGAGGCAGTTCGAAACCGTCGCGCATCAAATAACCGACGCCCGCCTCGCCGTCGATGGGCACACCGGTGCCAATAAGGTCAGCGATATCTCGATAAATGGTACGCTCGCTGACTTCTAGTCGCTCTGCAAGTTGGGCAGCAGTGGTTAGCCGACCACCTCTTAAATATTGGACAATTTGAAAGAGGCGGTCAGCGCGTCGCATGTCAGGACTTCCTGCGCTCAAATAGGCCAATGGAGTTCCCGTCCGGGTCCTCCACATATTGGAAGCGGCCAAACGGGATGGCAACAGGTTCTGATTTGACGCTTCCACCTGCTTTCCAACAGCGATCCGCCGCCGCTTCAAGAGTGTCTGGCACAGCAAGGTGAAGGGTCGGTCCGGTACCCGGTGCGGCTGGTTCTCCGGGATACAGGTGCCCGGATACGCCCGCCTGTGAGGATGGCAGATACGCGACGGGGTTCGGTCCCGCATCCTCAAGCGTCAGGTCGTATCCAAAGACCTCCGCATAAAACGCCATGCCGCGTTCAAGATCGCGGACAGGTATTTCACTCCAAGCGAGCGCATTGTCAGGGGTGTAAGCCATTTTTTGTCATCCTGTATTGAGTTGATGACGTGTTGTGACACACCCCTCCTGACAGGGTTGTGTCAGGATACTTACGTCGCGCGACCGTATGGCCCGACTTTTTCAGGACGCCTTGCGACGAGCCTAATTTTCAACTCGACCACGACGGTCACGGCGCAAATTGGCGTAAAGCACATGGTTCCGCCACCGCCCGTTGATCTGCAAATAGCTCTGGGCGACACCTTCATACTTGTAGCCGCACTTCTCCAGCAAGGCGCAAGAGGCCGCGTTCTCCGGCAGGCAAGCGCTTTCGATACGGCTCAAGTCAAGAACTTCAAAGGCGTAATGCACCATCGCCATAAGGGCTTCCTGCATATAGCCTTGGCGCGCATATTCCGCGCCGACCCAGTAGCCGATTGTCCCTGCCTGGCTAGGCCCACGACGTATATTGTCGAGCGTTATCGCCCCTAACACAGCAGTGTCGGTCCGTCGGATCAGAAACAGCGGTACCGCTGTGCCTTGCGCAATCGACCGGTTTGCCCAGTAAACACGGTTCACGAAGCCTTTGCGTGTCAAGTGATCGGCCGACCAACTCGGTTCCCAGGGCTGAAGAAACTCCGCGCTTTGACGACGCAGATCCGACCATGGGCGAAAGTCGGTGTGCATCGGCGGTCGCAGCACCATCCGATCCGTATCGATCCGTATCTTACGTTGGAAACGCAGCATCACGCTGCTAAATGCCCAGTCATCTCATTAACGGAAGGTGCAGTTGCCACAGGGCCGTAGAGCGCCAGAGCAGCCTGACCCGAGACCGCCAAGCGCTCAGCGAGATTGCGCGTGCTCGCCACGGACACCGCATCAATCCGTTCCACGGTCTCTTCCAATTGCGGAACGCGGTCCCAGATCGCGAGTTGCCGTGCCAGCCGCTCAGCCCGGCTCGCCGGGCTTTCCAGGCCCATGAGCATGCCGGCCTTCATCTGTGCCCGTGCGCGGTCAATCTCGACCCCATCCATATCATCGGCACTTCGTTTGATCTCGTCGAGTGTGACCTCCAAGAGCCCCTTGAGGTCTTCCTCGCCCGTGCCTGCATAAACAGTGATCATGCCGCTGTCGGCATAGGCGCTCGCTTGAGCAAATATAGTGTAGCAAAGCCCACGCTTTTCGCGTGCCTCCTGGAACAAACGAGATGACATGCCCCCGCCCAGCCCCATCGCAAATACCTGAGCGGTATATACATCCTCGTCGCGGTACCCCGGAGCTTCAAAAGCGAGCGCAAGATGTGCTTGCTCCAACCCCTTTTCCACACGGGTTTCGCCCCCGACAAACTTTCCCGCTTCCACGTCGCGCGCACCGACCGACGACAACTGACCAAATCTATCCTCGACCAACCGGCGAACCACGTCGTGATCAACGGCACCAGCCGCCGCGACAATCAGGTTTTCTGGCCCGTAGCGCTCTGCCACAAAGCCAGAGAGGTCCTTCCGGTCAAAACGTTCAACACGCGAGGCCGGACCGAGTATCGGGCGCCCCAAAGCCTGACTTGGAAAGGCCGTTTCCTGAAGCCAATCAAAGATTATGTCATCTGGGGTATCGAGGGCTTGGCCAATCTCTTGCAGGATCACATGGCGCTCAACCTCTATCTCACGCGGGTCAAAGACCGGATTGAGGACGATATCCGATATGACATCCAACGCGAGCGGCACATCTTCACCGAGAACGCGCGCATAATAGGCCGTCATTTCGCGGCTGGTATAGGCGTTTATGTATCCGCCAACATCTTCAATCGCTTCGGCAATCTGCAAAGCGTTTCGCGTTTTGGTCCCTTTGAAAGCCATGTGCTCGAGAAAATGGGCTATGCCGTTCTGTTCGGCACGCTCATGTCGACCACCGGCTGTCACCCAGACCCCCAGCGATGCTGATTGTAAACCAGGCATATGCTCGGTTGCGACGCGGACGCCGTTCGGCAGGCGATACACTTCGGTTGTCACTTGGCGCGCTTCTCCCGGATCACGTCTTCAATCGCGGTCAGGTTGTTTGGCACCTGGCTAATCCGCTCCGAACGGTCATAAAGATCTGACATCCGCTTGGGAAGGGGCGGTCTGATCCCCGTCGCTGCCTCGACAGCATCGGGAAACTTAGCCGGATGCGCCGTCGCCAATGTAATCATCGGCACCGATATGTCATGGTGATCCTCCGCCACCTCGATGCCCACGGCGGTATGGGGGCACACAAGTTCAAGGCTGTTGGCAAGTGTCGATGTAATCCGGTCAGACGTCTCACTTTCATCCACCGAGCCGCTACTAAAATGCTCTAGAATTGCTTGATGCGCGCCCTGGCTTATGGAGAAACCGCCGTGTTCACGCAGTTCCTGCATCACTTGCGCCACGGCATTGCCGTCCCGGCCATAAGCATCGAAAAGCAAACGCTCGAAATTCGAACTGACTTGTATATCCATGGAAGGGCTGATGGAGGGATGCACCTTGCCGGTGCGATACTCACCAGTTCGAAACGCCCGGTCGAGAATGTCGTTCTGGTTAGTTGCCACTACAAGTCGCTCAATCGGAAGCCCCATACGCCGCGCGATCTCACCCGCGTAAACATCGCCAAAATTCCCCGTTGGCACGCAGAAGCTGACCCGACGGTCCGGCGCACCAAGAGCCACAGCGGATGTGAAGTAATATACCACCTGCGCCATCACCCGCGCCCAATTGATTGAGTTGACGGCCGCTAAACTCACTTCGTCGCGAAACGGAATGTCAGCAAACATGTCTTTCAGGTGCCTTTGGCAATCGTCGAAGGTGCCATCCACTGCCAATGCGTGGACATTGCTCTCAACAGGCGTGCTCATCTGGCGACGCTGGACTTCGCTCACGCGGCCATGCGGGTAGAGGATGCAGACATCCACGTTTTCCAGCCCGCGAAATGCCTCGATGGCAGCGCTGCCGGTATCGCCGCTCGTGGCACCGACGATGGTGATACGCCGACCGCTGCGCTTCAGCACCGTTTGAAACATCTCACCGATCAACTGCATCGCGAAGTCTTTGAATGCCAGCGTCGGCCCATGAAACAACTCAAGCAACCACTGGCCATCGCCGATCTGCTTCAGCGGCGCGCGTGAGACATGCCCGAACTCTTCGTAGGCCGAGCCAATAAGATGATGAAACTCGTCTTCTTCGAACGTATCACCCACAAAGGGGTACATGACGGTGAAGGCGGCATCCTCGTAACTGCCAAGATACATCCGCGCGATTTCGTCATGCGACAGCAGAGGCACACTTTCCGGCACATAGAGGCCGCCATCCGAAGCAAGGCCAGTCAGCATGGTATCTTCAAAATTCAAAACCGGTGCGTTACCCCGGGTCGACACGTAGCGCATGGAGCTTCCTCAGTCCGTCCGTTTGGCTGTACGCCACAAAAGGAATAGTGTCATCCCTGCCCAGACCAGAGCCAGCCCGAACCACTGAACAGCGTATCCGAGATGGCTGTTTGGAATGCCTTCGGTCGAAACTGGAAGCGGCATCGCTCTTCCCTCCGCACCGTCAATTTCGCGCAGAACCACGAGTGTTGGTTCACTGTCGAGCGCATCGGCCATCTGCACCACGTCACGTCCAAAGAAAAGGCCCCGTGACAAGTCAGGATCGGGCGTCGAACTGTTCACATCATCTGGCCAATGTACGTTCCCAATGACAGTGACGCCATCGGCAGGACCGGGTGTCGAATTGCCGGTTTCACGCACAAAGCCCTCATCAACCATGATGCGACGGCCTTCGGACGTCGTCAGGACGGATATCAGCCTATGGCCGGGTCCTAGTTGCGGCACCGACGTCAAAACACGGAGATTTGTGTCACCCAGATCGCCCGTGACCTTAACCGGCAGATACTTGTCGGCCACTTCGCTGGGAGTCTCGGGCAGAGAAACCGGCGCTTGCGTGATCCGCGCCTCAATCTCTGCCAAAACCCCTTCCTTCCAATCCAGGCGCTGGAGTTGCCAAACACCTAAGGAAGCCAGGACACCCGTGCCGGAAATCCCGAGAATGAATGGTCCGAGAAAACGGCGCAGTGTCATGCCTGGACATCTCCTTCAATGAACGCGGTCACAGCATTAATCGCCTGACGTACCGGCGGATCATGGCGCGCTTCGTGGTGCGTCACGAGCCACTCTTCATGCGCCAATTCCTCTATCGGGTTCGAAAGGCGAGACAAGCCGGAAATGTCATCTGCGGCAAAAGTAGGCAAAACCACTCGGGCAACGCCATTTTGCGCAAGATCAACTCCAAGGCGCATATCCGTGACAGTCGTCACGATGGCGTCGGCATGTCGCGCATATACCCAGCGTGCCGACGGCGTCGAAGCTGCGCTGGCCGGAAGCGCCAAATATCCAGAGACAGTTGGATCAGACCCATATTCAGCAAACTCGATCTTGCGCAGCCTTCGCCCTGCCAACCATCCCTGCTCCGGGCGTTTATTTCGAATACCAATATCAGCCTCCCGACGCGAGATATCCAGAGTGGCGTTGGAGGGAAGGAACTCGGGTATCCAGCCATCCGCAGTTGCCCAGAAGTCTTTCACATGTCGGGCCAGCCAGTGCGACGTCCATGTGCCCGCTGTGATCCGCACCCGATTTAGTGAATCATTTTCAAGCCAACGCTCAAAACGCCGCGAAATGCCTCCTAGTGCCTCAGCCTCGGCCAGAAACTCCCGTCCGGCTGCCGTCAAGGTGAAGCCCTGATTGCCGCGCAAGAAAAGTCGACGCCCGGTCTGCCGCTCTAATCCCGTCATCTTTCGACTGAGTGTCGGCGCGCTTTGACCCGTGGACGCAACGGCGCCCGTGAGGCCACCTGCACGGCACACCGATAGAAAGAGCCAGATATCATCAAGCGAAAGACCGCTTTTCATTTTTGAAACTCGAATTTCAGATTTCACTATTTTTCAAACTTCATGAGAAGCAGATGATTGACGTCACAATAGCATTACTGAAAGGCAAGAGAAATGCAAAGCATGTACCACCTCCCCCAACCCGGCCCGGAAACGGAAGCTCAGAAAGAGCGCAGAAAATACATTGGCCTCATGATCGAACGCACCAAGGCGGACCGACGGGATCGATGGCAACAACGCACACAACGCATCCGCCAGTTATTCCGGAAATAGAAACGCGGGCCAATGACCCGCGTTCGGCATGGTTCTGGCGTCGCTATTTCGCTATGCGCCCCAAATGTAGATTGAGGCGAACAAGAACAACCAAACCACATCGACGAAGTGCCAATACCAGGCGGCCGCTTCAAATCCGATGTGCTTTTCGGGTGTGAAATGCCCGGCACGCAGCCGCAAGTAGCAGACGAAAAGGAAAATGGTACCAACGATCACATGGAAGCCGTGGAACCCAGTCGCCATAAAGAAGTTCGCACCATAAATATTCCCGGCGAACCCAAAGGCCGCGTGGCTGTATTCATACGCTTGGAATATCGTGAATAGCACGCCGAGGAGCACGGCAATCACAAGGCCGCTCGCCATGTCCTTACGATTGTTTTCATGGGCGATCGCATGGTGCGCCCACGTGGCGGCGGCACCCGAGCAGAGCAAAATCAGCGTGTTTATCAATGGCAGATGCCAGGGATCAAAGGTCTCGATCCCCGCTGGCGGCCATTGCCCATCGACCATCGGGCTTTCGGGCCCCATTGGATAAAGCGCGTGTTTGAAGAAGCTCCAGAACCACGCCGCGAAGAACATAACCTCCGACATGATGAACATAATGAAACCGTAGCGAAGGCCGATCCGCACAACCGGTGTATGGTCGCCAATCTGGCTTTCCTTCACGACTTCGGCCCACCAGGCGAACATCACGTAAAGCACGCCGACAAAGCCCATGGCGAACATGATCCACGTCGACCCGTTCATCCAAAGAACCGCACCGAACAACATAACGAACCCTGCAACCGCAGCGAGGAAGGGCAGAATAGATGGCTCTAGAATGTGATAGTCGTGGTTTTTTTCATGCGCCATTTCGGTGTTCCCTTGGGCGGTTAGTTTAGGTCGTTCATTCTGTCTGGCGTTTCCAACGCGGCTTGCTCGGTGACAAAATCGTCGGGCAGATCAGTCTCATGAAACGTGTAGGACAGGGTTATTGTTTTGACAAACCGCGCGTCCGCATCGTCGAGGATTTCCGGTTCGACAAAGTAACTCACGGGCATGCTTACCCGCTGGCCAGGCTCCAGAACCTGCATTTCAAAGCAAAAGCACTGAATTTTCGAGAAATACGCACCCGCCGAAAACGGGGATACATTGAAACTCGCGGTGCCAGCGATCACACGGTCAGTTGGGTTATACGCTTCGTAAAAAGCCAATCCCTCTTCCCCGATGCGAATACGTTGTTTGAGTTCAACCGGCTCGAACTCCCATGGCATCCCGGCCGCGTTGGAGGCATCAAACCGAACGGTGACCTCTTCCGAGATCGCCCCCGGTGCGCCCTCAGCGACATCGGTAGCGCCGCCCCAGCCAGTAATGCGGCAGAACAGATCGTAGAGCGGCACGGACGCCCAGGCGAGCGTTCCCATGGTCAGAACGACCGCGCAGAGCTGCAGAACCGTCTTCTTCTTGGGATCCATGGATGTATCGCTCACTGAACAATCTCCATTTCGGGCCGCACCACATGGTCAAACGCCTGCATAGGATCGCCGCGCGTTACCTTTACCACCGTCAAGGCAAAAACCACTGCAATAAATCCAACAAGCGTCAGGCCGACGCCAACGTTCCGGCTCTTTCGACGATCGTGGAGCTCATGGGTCACTCTCATGGGATCAATCCCTTGAGCGCGACATCCATCAGCAGAGCGGTGAAGTGCAAGAAAAGATAATATAGCGAGAACCTAAAGAACCGCTTTTCCACGGCGTAGTTATCCGCTTCAGCAGACCCATCGTTGCGACGCCAAATCTCGAAGGCGCCTTTTAGAAAGAGCGCATTCAAAATGACCGCTGTCGCGAGTGTTACAGGACCTCCGACCGATGTGAGAGCCAGTCCGATGCCAATCGGTGCCAACAGGACGCTGTAGGCTAGGATGTGGCGACGGGTGCTGTCCCGCCCATGGGTAACAGTCAACATAGGAACACCAGCATTCCCGTAGTCGGACTTGGTAAATAGCGCCAAGGCCCAAAAATGCGGCGGGGTCCACATGAAGATCAACGCAAACATCAGGGTGCTGGCAATTGAGACGTCCCCGGTCACGGCGGCCCATCCGATCACCGGCGGAAACGCCCCTGCCGCGCCGCCGATGACGATGTTTTGCGGCGTCGAGCGCTTCAACCACATGGAATAAATCACGGCGTAAAAGAAAATGGTGAAGGCAAGTAAACCGGCAGCGACCAGATTGGTCGCCAAGGCCAGCATAACAACCGATATGCCGGAGAGGCCAAGCCCGATGGCAAGGGCTTCGCCTGGCTCTATACGCCCGGACGGGACCGGCCGCTGAGCGGTGCGGCGCATCACTGCATCGATGTCAGCATCGTACCACATGTTGAGGGCGCCAGAGGCACCCGCGCCGAGACCAATGAAGATGATAGCCGCAACGATCTCAACGACATGTAAGGAGCCCGGCGCAACCAGAAGGCCCACCAATGCAGTAAACACCACAAGAGACATCACACGCGGCTTCAGAAGCTCGAAAAAATCGCCGAAAGTGGGCTCGAAGTCACGTGTTGTGTTGAAAGAGGTGTCGGACATTCAAACTCACTCGCTGGCCGCAACCTGGCGTGCGCCGGGCTCTACCCACACACCCGCCGTCTGCGTCTCTGCGACCCAGGCGTCATACACTTCAGGGGTCACCGCCTTAACAGTGATCGGCATATACGCGTGGCTCAGACCACAAAGTTCAGAGCACTGACCGAAATAGATGCCTTCCATACCTTCGTCGACTTCAAACCACAGTTCTGCAAGGCGTCCAGGCACGGCGTCCTGCTTCACGCCGAAGGCCGGGATGGTCCAGGAGTGGATGACATCTGCGCCGGTTACCTGCACGACGACAGTCCGACCTGTTGGGATGACAATCGCGGTGTCGGTCGCCAACGTAAAATGCTCATCCGCATACCCGGCTTCTGCAAGCTGTTCGGACACCTCAGGCGTCAGCATATTATTATAGTCATAGCCGATCATGTAACTTTCGAACTCGATTTCTTCGTCCGGGTACTCGTACCCCCAGTACCACTGGTAGCCGACCGCTTTTACGAACACGTCCGCTTCAGGAATTTCTTGTTGTTTGAACAGCACAGGTAGCGAAAACGCACCGATGAACACCAAGATGACAATCGGAATGACTGTCCAAGCCACTTCAATCGGCGTGTTGTGGGTGAAGGTCGCAGGTTCAGGATTTACCCGACGATTAAACCGGAAGATGCAAATCGCCAGCAGCGCTGTCACAAATAGCGAGATCGCAGTGATGATAACGAGCAACATGCCATCCAGCCACTGCAAGTCTCTGGCAAGCTCCGTTGCGGCCGGCTGAAAGCCGATGTTCCCTTGAACCGGGGTTCCTATAATCTCGAGGTCCTGCGCAAAAGCAGCCCCCCCGCTGATTGCAGCAAGCAGACTAGTTCCCAGAGTTTTAAGACGCATTTGTCTAAATATCCCGATCAGATTGTGTTCCCGCGTCGGCAACATGCGGACCATTGCCTTTGGCGTATTGTTCTTCGACGGCTAAAAACCATATTAGGGGCCTGTAAACAAGCGCAACGCTTGCGGCATTCAGCCGCCTCTTGGCAGTTAAAAGCATAGGACCGTCATGTCTCAAACAGCTCCATTCCGCCCTTTTGAGCGCCTTATCTCGCAAGAAACAGCCCTAAAGCTGTTACGCGACGCTGTTGCCGGCGCTAATGATGGCGAGCTGTTCTTGGAACGCCGTCGAGCGGAGGTTTTGTCTTTTGACGATGGCCGGGTCAGAAATGCAAGTTACAATGCATCAGAAGGCTTTGGCTTGCGCGCTGTGTGCGGCGAAACGGCAGGCTACGCCCATTCAACGGAAATCAGCGAAAACGCCCTTCGACGCGCGGTGGAAACAGCGCGCCTCGCCGTGGGCGATGGTGGCGGCACGCTCGCGGATGCACCAATGCCCACGAACCGAAAGCTCTACGGCGATGACGATCCTATTGCAGACGCAACCTTTCCGGTGAAGATCGACACGTTGAAGGAAATCGACGCCTATGCCCGATCCCGCGACCCGCGCGTGGTTCAGGTGTCAGCGACCTTATCTGCCTCGCTGCAAGAGGTTGTTATCCTCAGACCTGAAGGCGAGTGTGTGACCGACACGCGCCCGCTGACGCGCCTCAACGTCAGTGTCATCGTCGAGGAGAACGGACGGCGCGAAAGCGGCGGCACCGGCGGAGGTGGCCGCCGTCCGCTCAACGGTCTCATCGAAGCCAACACCTGGAAGGCCATGGTCGATGAAGCTTTGCGGATCGCCTTGGTCAATCTGGAAGCCATTCCGGCACCTGCGGGTGTCATGGATGTTGCCCTCGGGTCCGGATGGCCCGGCATTTTGCTGCATGAAGCCATCGGCCATGGGTTGGAAGGCGATTTCAATCGTAAGAAGTCATCGGCTTTTGCAGGCCTCATGGGACAGCGCATTGCTGCCAAGGGCGTCACAGTTCTTGACGACGGCACATTGCCCGATCGTCGCGGCTCGATTAGCGTCGATGATGAAGGGACACCGTCCGGCAAAAATACACTGATCGAGGATGGCGTGCTCGTCAGCTATATGCAGGACCGGCAAAACGCTCGCTTGATGGGCGTGGCCCCCACCGGCAATGGGCGCCGTGAAAGCCATGCCCACGCCCCCATGCCGCGCATGACCAACACTTACATGTTGTCCGGTGATGCCAGTCCCGGCGACATCGTTTCCGACCTAAAAGACGGTATCTATGCGGTCGGCTTCGGCGGCGGTCAGGTGGACATCACCAATGGCAAGTTCGTCTTTTCATGTACGGAGGCTTACCGCGTCGAAAATGGTAAAGTCGGTGCCCCCATCAAGGGCGCGACGCTGATTGGAGATGGCGCAACTGCGCTCCAACACATCCGCGCCGTAGGTAACGACATGGCGCTCGATCCAGGGATTGGGATGTGCGGCAAGTCAGGCCAATGGGTGCCAGTGGGTGTCGGCCAGCCGACCCTGTTGATCGGCGGCCTGACCGTAGGCGGGGCAGCAGCCTGACATAGGCACCGCCCGTTTGCCCTTAGAAGCTGCTGAAACCTGCGCCCCCACCGGGACCGGCACGGTTGGCATTGACCGCCGGTGCTTTTGGCGCTGTACCACCTGCCATAACGATTTCATCTCGGCGCTTTGTGGCGGCGGTCAGCGGCAAGCGCTCATTCGCTGGCGCGTCCACAATGTCATAGCATGTTGTCAATTGCTTGGCTTCAGCATTGGAGGCAACGGAGC
Organism: Pseudomonadota bacterium; assembly: GCA_039024895.1. Classification (GTDB taxonomy): domain Bacteria; phylum Pseudomonadota; class Alphaproteobacteria; order Rhodobacterales; family Rhodobacteraceae; genus JAJDOD01. The sequence goes on from JBCCPJ010000033.1 coordinate 29,360, forward strand.
TTGAAACGGCTGCGGTGGTCAGCGCAATCGCAATCGACGCACCGAGGGATAATCCACCGCCTGTGACAGTTGCCATACTACGATCACGCGGATTGTCGTAAATCTCTTGGCGACACTCCAAGGCATCTTTCGGCGCGCTTTTCTGAACCTCTTGTGGGGCGGCGCAACCGGCCACGATGAGTACACTGCAAAGTGCCGCGAGGGTGCGCGTTTTGCCGCTTGATCGCATTTTATCCTCCTTCGTCTTTCCGCAAGAGCGTTGGAGGCCCAATATGACGAGAGTTTGGCACCTATCGCGTCTTCTGGAGGCAACTCGGCCGGTTGAGAGAATCGGCAGACGGGTGGCAAGGAATCAAAGGAATCGCATCGAGTAACCTCTGAAGCGCTGTAGCGAGGTTAGATACGCTGCGCGATTCCTTAACGAAGAAGATCAGTTTCGTGCTATCGAGATGACCAATTACGACCAGATTTAACCCGTGACAAGAAATAGAGGCGCGACACTGAAAAGGCCTCCCCAGAATTAGCGAGACCCGAAAAACAACGCGTTAAGTCTGCATTAACTTCGACTTTGCATAACAGTCTTAGCAAGCAGGCGGAGACAGGATGGCCAAGGATTTATCCCCTTCCACCCACCCTCTCACCCCACCCCTCACAGAGGAAGAGTGGCACTCCTGGATCCGCCTCTTGCGATCTCGCCGCGTCGGCGTAAGCACCTTCTTCCGATTGATGAAAGAATACGGATCAGCCCAGGCGGCTCTTGGGGCCCTGCCGGAAGTGGCGGCCGCAGCTGGCGTCACAGGCTATCAAGTCTGCTCTTTGGAGGCGGCACAGGACGAATGGTGGCGCGCTGTCCAATGCGGCGCAAGACCCGTCGCCTACGGCACGCCGAACTACCCCCGCGCACTGGCGGAAATCCCCGATCCGCCGCCATTCCTTTGGTGCATCGGGAAACTCGACCTGCTGCAACGCCCGATGATCGCCCTTGTGGGCGCAAGGAACGCGTCCTCATTAGGTACCCGCATGGCACGAAAGCTGGCAAAAGACCTGGGCGATGCGGGTTTTGTCATCGTCTCCGGCCTCGCGCGCGGCGTCGACGCCGCGGCCCACAGCGCCGCTCTCGAAAGCGGCACGATCGCCGTCATGGCAGGGGGCGTGGATGTCATCTACCCGAAAGAAAACGCCGTTCTAGGACAAGAGATTGGCGAAACCGGGCTCAGTGTCAGCGAAATCGCGATGTCGGCCCAACCTTTCGCGCGCCACTTCCCCCGCCGAAACCGGATCGTATCGGGGCTGGCACAGGCGGTTGTCGTAGTCGAAGCCGCTGGCAAGAGCGGAAGTCTCATCACTGCGCGCACAGCCCTTGACCAAGGCCGGGATGTCTTGGCCGTGCCCGGGCATCCATTTGATCCGAGGGGGTCGGGTTGCAATATGCTGATCCGCGATGGCGCAACATTGATCCGCGGCGCCAATGACATTCTGGAGGCACTGACACCCGCCGATGTGCCAGCGGACCAGACGGCGGTCGCGCCTAAACCAACGCCGTTCTCACAACGAACCGCCGACCTTCACGCGCAAATTCTGGCCCGGCTCGGGCCTTCTCCGGTGCCAGAAGACCAGCTGATCCGCGACCTTGATTGTGATGCCGCGATCCTGTCACCTGAGATTTCCACACTCGAAGTCGAGGGCAAGATCCGAAGGCAAGCGGGCGGGTTACTGGCGCTCGCCGAGTGAGCAATTCGGCACACACTGCGCCAAGTTGGGCACGGTTTTGCCAACCCAATCGACGCAGCGCATTGACAATCAAAGCGAAGACCCCACATCTTCCGCCGCCATAGCACTGCACCTGTTCGAAAGGTTTTTCATGCCTGTTGTCGTTGTCGAGTCTCCGGCTAAAGCCAAGACAATTAACAAATATCTCGGCTCTGACTACACGGTTCTTGCTTCCTACGGCCATGTGCGGGACTTGCCGCCCAAGGACGGTTCTGTCGACACCGAGAACGGTTTCGATATGAAATGGGAGGTCGCAAGCGATTCGAAAAAGCACATCAAAGCAATCGCCGATGCCCTCAAAGATGACCCGGCGCTGATCCTCGCAACCGACCCCGACCGCGAGGGCGAAGCGATCAGTTGGCACCTTGAGGAAGCCCTTCGCAACCGCAAGGCCATCAAGAAAGACACACCCGTCAGCCGGGTGGTTTTTAATGCCATCACCAAAAGCGCAGTCACAGAAGCGATGCAGAATCCCCGCGAGGTCGACCGCGATCTCGTCGAGGCGTACCTCGCACGCCGAGCACTGGATTACCTCGTGGGGTTCAACCTGTCGCCAGTCCTCTGGCGCAAACTACCGGGCTCTCGCTCCGCAGGCCGCGTCCAGTCCGTCGCACTTCGCATCATCGTTGAACGCGAGATGGAAATTGAGGCGTTCAACGCCCAAGAATATTGGACGGTCAAAGCCGTTCTAGCCACCCCGCGTGGCCAAAGCTTCGAAGCGCGCCTCACGGTCCTCGGCGGCAAAAAGCTCGACAAATTCGATATTCCAGATGCGACCTCCGCCGAACTCGCCGTAAGTGCGATAAACGCGCGTGACCTGACGATTAAGTCGGTTGAGGCAAAACCCGGCACGCGGAACCCGTCGCCGCCATTCATGACATCGACTTTGCAACAGGAAGCCAGCCGCAAATACGGCTTTGGCGCGCGACAAACGATGCAAATTGCGCAGCGCCTCTACGAAGCCGGGCACATCACCTACATGCGGACCGACGGCATCGACATGGCCCCGGAAGCGGTGAGTCAAGCGCGGGACGCGATCAAAGAACGCTATGATGCGAGTTACGTCCCAAGCAGTCCGCGGATGTACAAGAACAAGGCCAAAAATGCGCAAGAAGCGCATGAATGTATCCGTCCAACGGATATGCGAGCCGATATGGCAAGCCTCAAACTGGCCGACCCCGACCAACGCCGACTGTACGACTTGATTTGGAAGCGCACACTTGCAAGCCAAATGGAAGCCGCAAAGTTGGAACGCACAACGGTCGATATCGCAAGCGCAGATGGACAGGTCGAGCTTCGCGCCACAGGCCAGGTTATAACCTTCGACGGCTTCCTGCGCGTCTACGAAGAAGGGCGCGACGACGTTGTCGACGATGATGACAAGGTGCTCCCACAGATCATGCAGGGCGAGGCGGCCAAGAAAGAAACGATTACGCCGGACCAACACTTCACACAACCACCGCCACGCTATACCGAAGCGACGCTGGTGAAGAAGATGGAAGAGATCGGGATCGGTCGCCCCTCCACCTATGCCTCCATCGTTACGACCATTCAGGATCGGGGCTACGTCACAAAGGACAAGAACCGCCTTTTCCCCGAAGACAAGGGGCGCTTGGTCACCGTTTTTCTGGTCGAGTACTTCCGCCGTTACGTGGGCTACGACTTCACGGCCAAGCTCGAGAGCGAGCTTGACGACATTACCAATGGCGACCGCAATTGGCAGGATGTTCTTGCCCGCTTCTGGCGCGACTTTCACGCCGCCGTTGAAGATACCGCTGAGTTGCGGATCACGGACGTCTTGGAAAAGATCAACGAAGTCCTGGAACCGCACCTTTTCCCGCCCACCGAGGACGGCGGCGACCCCCGCCTCTGCCCTAATTGTAACATGGGCCGTTTGTCGATGCGTACGGCGCGCTCGGGTGGGGCCTTCATCGGATGCTCGAACTATCCTGAGTGCCGCTATACTCGCGCCTTTGGTCCCCCCGGGGACAGAGCCGGAAAGTGGCATTCCCCCCGAAGGCAAGCTACTCGGCGAAGACGCGGGCGATCAGATTTGGGTGCACAAAGGCCGGTTCGGGCCATATGTCCAACGCGGCCTGGTGACCGAAGACAACAAAAAACCGCCACGCCAGGGCGTGCCCGAAGGCTGGGAACCTGCGGAGATTTCGCTCGCCCAAGCCGTCAAACTACTTGAATTGCCGCGTCTGATCGGCCAGCACCCGGAAGATGGCGTGAATATCTGGGCCAATATCGGACGCTACGGGCCCTACCTCAAACATGCCGAGAACACCTCTTTCAAGGGTGGCACCAATGCCAATCTCGAAAGTATCGAGGAAGTGTGGGAAGTCGGCATGAACCGCGCCGTTCAACTCATCGATGAAAAGAAAGCCTCGCGCGGCAGACGCGGCCAAGCCAAAACGCTCCGCGAACTTGGCGAACATCCCGACCGCGGCGGCCTCGTCGCCATCATGGACGGCAAGTATGGGCCCTACGTGAAATGGGAGAAAATCAACGCCACCCTTCCCGACAACACCGAACCCGACGGCGTGACGATGGAACTCGCGGCACAGCTCATCGAAGAGCGCGAGGCGAAGTCCGGGAAGAAGAAAACCACGCGGAAGAAAAAGGCGAGCTGACCATAGCGCTGCCCAATTCTCAGTACCGTTTTTCTGCTATTTCGCGGGATATGCCCTCTGCCCAAGTGTCGAATATGAGAACTCTCGTCGTCACTAGGCGTGCCTGAACAACCCCGCGAATGGTCACATGTTCGCCAATTGTTAGGGACCGCTACCCTCCGCTTTCGGCAAAAAAGCTCCCAGCAAACGTAAAGAGAACAACGCCGCAGCGCAGCGATTGACTCTACGGCAACCTGGCGGCACAAGCCTCGCAAAAGTTCAGGAGACATTCGGATGAATAAGATCTATGCGGATGCGGGTTCGGCGCTTGAGGGGCTTTTGCGGGATGACATGGTGATTGGGGCGGGGGGGTTTGGTCTTTGCGGCATTCCCGAGCTGCTGCTTGAGGCGATCAAACAGAGC
>JBCCPJ010000034.1:0-26148 GCA_039024895.1 Pseudomonadota bacterium
CGATCACAGGAACGTTCCGCTTGATGATGCCCGCCTTTTGAAAAGCGATCTCCCGGATGGTATCACCGAGGAACTGTTGGTGATCTAGGTCGATCTGGGTGATGACCGTCAGCCGCGGATCATCGATGACGTTTGTCGCGTCGTGGCGCCCCCCAAGCCCAACTTCCAGCAATGTCCAATCGGCCTGCGTACGGGCAAAGGCAAGAAAGGCCGCGACCGTTGTGATCTCGAAATAGGTGATCGTTTCGCCGCCATTCGCGTCATACACATCTTCGAGAAGGGCAAGCAGCGCATCTTCCGAAATCAAATCGCCCGCAACCCGGATACGCTCGTGAAAGCGTGCCAGATGCGGGGAGGTGTAGGCGTGAACAGCGTCTCCGGCCGCTTCAATGCCGGCCCGGATCATCGCCTGAGTCGAGCCTTTGCCGTTTGTTCCGGCCAAATGGATCACCGGCGGTTGCCGCAAATGCGGGTTTCCGACGGCGGCAAGGCACCGGTCCATGCGGTCCAGCGTCAGGTCGATCACCTTCGGGTGCAGGCGTTGCATCCGCTCGAGCACAGCGTCGGAAGAGGAAAAGCGGTTCATGGGACGAAAAGATCAGCTCTCGACGGGTTCCGCAGTTGGGACTTCGGTCACTGTGGCGGGCGCCGTCGGTGCTGGCAGCTCACCCTTCACGGCTGGCGGTAAGCCCATTAACATGCGGGTAATCGTCACCAACTCATTCTTCATATCACGACGATGGGTGACGCGGTCGAGCATCCCGTGGTCCAGCAGGTATTCCGCGCGCTGGAAGCCTTCGGGGAGTTTCTCGCGAATGGTCTGCTCAATGACGCGCGGTCCGGCAAAGCAGATCAAGGCATTGGGTTCGGCAATATGGACGTCACCCAACATCGCATAAGATGCCGTCACCCCGCCCGTCGTCGGATGGGTCAGAACAACGATATACGGCAAGCCCGCTTCCCGCACCATTTCCACGGCGACGGTGGTGCGCGGCATCTGCATTAACGAAAGAATGCCTTCCTGCATTCGGGCGCCGCCTGCAGCCGAAAACAGGATCAACGGGCGTTTCCGCTCTACCGCCCGTTCTGCTGCGGCGATGATGGCATTGCCGACAAACATGCCCATGGACCCGCCCATGAACGAAAAATCCTGACAGGCAGCAACAATCGGCGTGCGTCCAATCTCACCTTCGGCGACCAGCATGGCTTCCGGCTCACCCGTATCTCTCTGTGAGGTCTTGAGCCGGTCCGGATACCGCTTCTGGTCGCGAAATTGTAAGGGATCGGCAAGGGGTTGCGGAATTTCAACTTCCGCAAAAACACCGTTGTCGAAAAGCGAAATCAGGCGGTCCCGCGCGCGCATCGGCATGTGGTGGTTGCAATTCGTGCACACGCACAAGTTCTCGGTCAGTTCCCGGTGAAACAACATCGTCCCGCATTCCGGACACTTGGTCCAAAGGTTCTCAGGCACCTCGCGGCGCGAGAAAAGCGAGTTGATTTTCGGTCTGACGTAATTTGAGATCCAGTTCATGCGCGGGCTGCCCGTTTTCGTTGCACTCAGTTAAGGGGGGATGGCTTGAATTGCAATCAACTGGTCACAATTCGGCGCAGCAGAAACCAGAGGAACAACATCACCAGGACGTCGGCAACGAGTAAGGGCGACAGGGTAAGCGCCTCCTCGATTGTGCCAGCAGAGTACAGCCCAAGACCCGACGCAGCACCAAGATACACGACGATCAAGAGCGCGACGCAATTATTGGCAAAATGCAGGCCCCATGCTGTCCCAAGATTGCCGGAACGTGCCGTCAAGTCGGCTGCAATGATGCCGAAAAAGGTGGTGGAGGCCACGTACACCAAACCTGGTCCAATAGTCTCGCCCGGGAGGAAATGAAGCGCGCCAAACATCAGCGATGGCACCAGCATCCAAACCCATACGGCGCGGAACCGGGCAGCCAACTGGCTTTGCAGGTATCCGCGAAACAGGATTTCTTCTGACCCGGTCTGCAAAAAGATTGCCAGAAGGGCGAAGGGAAGCCATGCCAACCATTCGCGAAACGGTAAGTTTGGCTGAAGGGGGTCGGAAAACGGCAGGGATATCAGCAGAACAACTCCTGCCACGGCCCAGGTAATCACCGCAGCCAGTGCGAAATCGTGCAACAGTCGTGCGCCGCGTCCAACCAAAGAACCGAAAGAACGACGGTGCCACAAAAGCGCTGCCAGCCACGTACCCAAGCCGAGGCCGACAATAAGCAGCAGGAAAACAACGGTCGCCAGCGGGCTATCGTTACCCTCAAACAAATCCGGCGCATCGGCCCCAAGCACAGCCGTGAGAATGAGAAACGCGCCAAGAGCCCAGAAAATAGTCACCAGCAATACAGTTACGAGACCGGCAACGACACGCCAAAGCGCCGGGCGGGCTGCGGCGCTCTCGATCATCGGTCGAAATCGGGTGTAGGACATGAAACTTACCTGCGCATCCGTCTCGGGAAGGTCAACACCCACAATTTGTTTCATTTTTTGCCTGCCCAATCACAAATTTCCCCGACCGCGGAGGCGGAGCGACGCATACTTTCCCCAACCTCTTGCTCATAGGTCTGGGCTTCTCTATCCCTGCCGAAAACGTCAGGGGAGGCCCTTACCCATGCTAAAAAAGAAATTCGACAAATCCCGACTGCCAAGCCGGCATGTGACAGAAGGTCCGGCCCGTGCGCCGCACCGCTCCTACTACTATGCCATGGGCATCAGCGAAGACGAGATTGCGCAACCCTTTATCGGTGTGGCCACTTGCTGGAACGAAGCGGCGCCTTGCAACATCTCGCTGAACAGGCAAGCGCAGGCGGTGAAACTTGGCGTCAAAGAAGGCTTTGGCACGCCGCGGGAATTCACCACCATCACGGTGACCGACGGCATCGCCATGGGACATGAGGGGATGCGGTCGTCGCTGGCGTCGCGCGAAGCCATCGCTGACACGGTCGAACTGACGATGCGCGGCCATTGTTACGATGCGATTGTCGGCCTTGCGGGGTGCGACAAATCTCTACCTGGCATGATGATGGCGATGGTTCGCCTCAATGTGCCCAGCGTCTTCATATATGGTGGGTCGATCATGCCGGGCCGCTTTCAGGGCCGCGATGTGACCGTTCAGGACGTGTTCGAAGCCGTGGGTCGCCACCAGGCGGGGCAGAACTCTGATGAGGAACTGCGCGCGCTGGAAAAAGTCGCCTGCCCTTCCGCCGGAGCCTGTGGCGGCCAATTCACCGCCAATACCATGGCCTGCGTTTCCGAGGCGATCGGCCTGGCATTGCTCAACTCTTCCGGTGCACCGGCGCCTTACGAGTCCCGCGATGCCTATTCCACGGCGTCTGGCCTTGCTGTGATGAACCTCTTAGAGAAGAACATCCGCGCGCGCGATGTCGTCACCCGGCAATCGCTTGAAAACGCCGCGCGCGTTGTGGCCTGCACCGGTGGGTCAACCAATGCGGGGCTCCATCTCCCTGCAATTGCCCATGAGGCCGGGATCGACTTTGACCTTGATGATGTGTGTGAGATCTTCCGGGATACGCCCTACTTCGTCGACTTGAAGCCGGGTGGCAAGTATGTCGCCAAGGACCTCTACGAAGTGGGCGGCGTGCCGATTGTGATGAAAGAGTTGCGCAAGGCGGGTCTGATCCACGAAGATTGCATGACGGCGAGCGGTGAAACAATTGGCGCCGCGCTTGACAAGATCGAAGGCTGGGCCGACGGCGAGGTCATCTATCCTATTGAAAATCCGATTACCAAGACGGGCGGCGTCGTCGGTTTGAAGGGCAATCTGGCCCCCGAAGGTGCCATCGTTAAGGTTGCCGGTATGGGTGAGGATGAACAGGTCTTCTCCGGACCAGCGCGCGTATTCGAATGCGAGGAAGAAGCGTTCGAAGCCGTAAAGCAGCGGGCATATAAGGAAGGCGAAGTCTTGGTTATCCGCAACGAAGGGCCAGCCTCCGGCCCTGGCATGCGTGAAATGCTGGCTACGACGGCAGCGCTGTCCGGGCAGGGCATGGGCAAGAAAGTAGCTCTCATCACCGACGGCCGTTTCTCGGGGGCCACGCGCGGCTTTTGTGTCGGCCATGTTGGCCCGGAAAGCGCCCGCGGCGGTCCGATTGGCAAGCTTCGCGATGGTGACATCATCACCATAGACGCGATTTCGGGTGAAATCAGCGTCGATGTCTCGGATCAAGAGCTTGCCGAACGCGAATATACCGCGCGCGAGACGATTTACAGTTCCGGTGCCCTTTGGAAATACGCACAACTTGTGGGGTCCACTCGCTTGGGTGCCGTGACACATCCGGGCGCAAAAGAAGAAAAGCACATATATGCGGACCTCTAGGGGCCTCTTACCTTTGGCGGCGGCGTTAAGCCTCACCGGCTGCGGCGTGAACTTGTTTCAGCCCCGAGCCGAAGTGTTGAGCAAAATGGCTTTACCCGATGGCATGGTCATCTCCGCCCCCAGCGGTTGGTGCATTGACCAATCGACAACGAGCGCAGGGGCTGCAACTTCAGTAGTTGTTCTTGGGAGTTGCGCGGCGCTGTCCGGCGATGCGGAGCAACTCCAGCCGGACGTACCCGGTGTGGTCACCATTTCTATCGAAGCGCAGGCGGGCGCCTTGCTGGACAGCGAAACGCTACAGACCTTTTTTCTCTCTGACGCGGGTCGTGCGACACTGGCGCGTAACGGGGACCCGGAGAGCGTCTCAATTCTTGATACACGCCAGGAAGATGGCTTGCTATATCTCCACGCCTCCGACGACAGTCTGGGACCGGATGCGTCCAAGGAAATCTGGCGTGCCCTTTTCGGCTTAAGCGGTCGTTTTGTGGCGGTGTCGTTCTACAGCCGAAGCGAAGATGAGATCGCCCCTGAAGACGGCCTGTCCACGTTGACAGCACAGGTGGAAGAACTTCGCGCCGCCAACCAAATCTAGCCATCCTCACGGTTCTCAGCGCAGTGCATAACGCCAGCATGACTTGGCTAAGGTGCCATTGTCCAAAAGAGCGTTCAGGCAGACGTCTCGGTTCTGTCAGCGTAGCCCCATCTCTCGAAACGCGTCCTCAACGCGCCATTATGGGAGCGGGCTAAACCCTTGCCCGCAGGCTGGAACGCTCAACAGCCATAAGTTCCAAAGTTGCAAAGCTCGCCCGTAAAATGACTTCCTGCGTAATAAGGTAGGCCAAGTTTTCGAGCCTCGTGTGGTCCATCTGTGGCCATATCCGTGCTCTTTGGTCAAAAACCGTTAGGGCGCCAATCGGGTACTGATCCGGCCCCAGTACGGGTGCGGCCAATACCGAACCCATCCCAAGCATCGCGTATTCCGGTGCACCGCACGTGTCGTTTGCCAGATCCGTTGCCGAAATGGTTTCACCGTTTTCCCGGATGTCCGACAGGGCCGAAGCGTACATCGCATATCGCGTGCCGGCTTTAAACCGACGGGAGACTGCTTGAAGAACGGCCTCACCAGTCCCTTCATCAAACACCACGAATGCCGCAGCGGTCGGCTGCAGTATATCAAAGGCGGTTTCTGTGACGATGGCGGCGGCCTTCAATGGCGGCAAATCCAATAGTCCCAATCTGTCCAAATCGTAGCGCCCAGTAACGCTGTAATTCTGTATGTCCAACGATCCAATCCCAATACTTTTGAATAAGCTAAACCAACAATCCCAAAATATTGCAGTCAATGATTTCGAGCTAAAAACCCTGCACCCACACCTTCATGCATTCAACCTTAGCATGTTTTGAAAAAATAATGCGGTGCTTTCTCAGTTTTTTGACAAAATGAATCTTTTGTCACAATAGCCGCATTCAACCCATCCGGTCGTTTCGTCAATCGATAGCCAGACACGGGGGTGCCCTAAAGCTCCTTCACCGCCGTCGCATGCGACGCGTGTCGTCGTCACAACCTCGGTTTCCGGCGGTTGTATCTTGCGCTGTTCCATCATGGTTGAACCTCTTGCAAGAGCCAATCTATCCAATTGGTGCCTGTGATCGTCAAAACTAGTTAAGCCGGTTGTAGCATACGCCCCAAACCGCGTCCTGCAAGTATATGCATATGAAAATGCGGTACTTCCTGAATGGCATCCTCACCGGCGTTCGAAATGAGCCGATACCCTGGGCTGGTGTCCGCCGTGACGCCTAATTCCTGGCAAATCGACCCTAACGTGCGCCAGAAATCGACGATCTCCGAGTCGCTCGCCTCATTTGCAAAGTGATCCGCTGTGACATAGGCCCCTTTGGGGATCACCAATACGTGGTGCGGCGCTTGCGGGTATAGATCTGCGAAAGCCAACGTATGAGTGGTTTCCTTTACCGTGGTGTTCGGGATCTCGCCCCGAAGGATCTTCGCAAATACGTTTTGATCATCGTAGGCATAGGCCATGGTTCATCCTCAATCGACAAGGAGGTCGTCGGTTACCGCAATTTCCCTTGCTTTGTTTGAGTTGATTCCCGCGAATTGTGCAAGCGCCTCACCATTCTTACCCTCATCTGCCCGTTCTCGGCGTCGGAAGGACGCAGGGACCTTCTCGCCCGGGACCAACGCGCTTTTGCGGTGGATCGGTCGCTCGTTTTCGAAACCGGTTCCGATACCATCGCGATCGAAGACGTCGTGATCCACCTTGAGCATGAAAGTTATTAAAGGGACGTGGACTTCGTCGGCTACGACATCCGAAATCCGACGAACGCGCAACTATCTGCAGAGATCGGATCGTAAATGGTAGAGGTGCACCGTAAGTCCAGCGCGCGAAACAGGAGCGAATCGCTCAATTTAGCCGCGCTGCAGCATCGCCTTCCTGCTGAGCATTCAAAGAGCAAACCCGCTCAGAGATGCAAGTTTATCCACCGAATTCAGCATATTAGTTCCAGATTCGCGCTAGAATCACAGCGTTGGCATGTTTCGCAACGCGTTTCTTCCGCCTATAGTCCTCATGACTCGAGCCGGAACGGCGAGTGACTTAACGCGGGGGGAGAGATGATACGATCCGAACTGGTGCAGAAAATTGCTGACGAGAACCCTCACCTGTACCAACGCGATGTAGAACGGATCGTAGCAACGATCTTCGACGAAATCATTGAAGCGATGGCCCGGGGTGATCGGGTTGAACTTCGCGGCTTTGGTGCCTTTTCAGTGACACAGCGCGACGCCCGCGTCGGGCGCAACCCGCGAACCGGTGAGAGCGTTTCGGTTGAACAGAAGCACGTCCCGTTTTTCAAGACTGGCAAGCTACTTCGAGACCGGCTAAACGGCAAATAATGCTGCGCCTTATCAAATACCTTATACTCGCCATCATCGCCTTGGTGATGATTGTTGTGGCGATGGCAAATCTTGGTCCCATGACGCTCCGTCTGTTGCCGGAAGGGCTTGGGGCCCAGATTGGTTGGAACCGTGACCTGACGATGCCTGTCTTCCTTGTGATACTCGGCGTTTTCTTCGCGGGGATGCTCTTTGGCTTCATTTGGGAATGGCTCCGCGAGCACAAACACCGGTCAAAGGCCAAAATTGAAGAGCGCGAGCGCCAACGGCTTGAGCAGGAAGTTAAAAAGGTGGCGCCACCGGCCAAGGCAGGTGACGATGTGCTCGCCATACTCGAGGGCCGCTGAGCGGAACCTATGTCCAGAATTCACGTGAAGATCTGCGGGCTAACGACCCGCGAGACCGTTGAGGCGGCTTGCGACGCGGGCGCGGCCTATATTGGGTTCAACTTTGTCAAGAAATCCAAGCGTTATGTGCCGATCCATGCGGCGCGCGACCTTGCTGTCGAAGTAGCGCCGGGTGTTACAAAGGTAGGTTTGGTGCTGGACGCCGATAACGCCATGCTGGACGCGATCACCGGAGCTGTCCCGTTAGACATGATCCAACTCCACGGCGAAGAAACGCCCGACCGCGTCGCGGAGGTTAAGGCCAGATACGGCCTACCAGTCATGAAAGCTGTAGGGATTGCTTCGGAAAGCGATCTGCCTTCGCTCGATCTTTATGGTGGGGTCGCGGACCAGATACTCGTGGACAGCAAGCCGCCAAGAAACGGTGAATTGCCGGGTGGCACGGGTCTAAGTTTTGATTGGCGTCTGATCTCCAGCCGCAAATGGGATGTGCCTTGGATGCTCGCGGGCGGTCTCACGCCGGAAACGGTTTCTAGGGCGGTAGCGCTCACAGGCGCGCGGCAGGTCGATGTGGCCTCTGGCGTGGAGTCTGCACCCGGTGTCAAGGACCCGGCATTGATCCGGGCCTTCATCAACGCGGTTTAGCGGCTTCGCTGCGCACCGCCCGATCGCAAATCATCGACCCCTGTCATAAAACTCATTAGCGGCCAAATATCTCGTCGAGCACGTTCAGGATCACCCGTTCAACTGCGTTGTCAGCGCCGGACGGACGTTGCTGTTGACCCCTCGGCGCTGCGACCTCGCCGTCAGGCACCTTCATCGGCAGTGGGCGAACGGGCAGATCGGCATGGATCAATGACATCGTCTCTTTCCAAATCTCCGCGGGCAATCCACCACCTGTCACGCCAGATAGCGGCGTGTTGTCGTCATAGCCGATCCAGACACCCGCCACGTAATCGGCCGTGAACCCGATAAACCATGCATCCCGCGCCGCTTGCGTTGTTCCGGATTTACCGGCGGCGGGCCGGCCGCCTGGCAGTTGCGCCCGGGTGCTCGTCCCGCGCTCGATGACTTGCGACATCATATAAACCAGTTGTTGCGCCGCCTCCGGGGCGATCACGCGCTCACCGATACCGCCCTCTTGTTCCATCAAAGGCTGGTCCTCGCCCTTGAGTTTCAGTTCGAACAAACCGTAGGGCAGCACCGATGACCCACCGTTCAAAATCCCTGCATAGGCGGCTGTCATCTCGAGCAGCGTGGCCTCTGACGTGCCCAAAGCGAGCGCTGGCCCGACAGCAAGGTCGCTCTCAATTCCGAAATCAGTGGCGATATTAACCACAGCCTCCCGCCCAACACGGTCAAAGACCTTCACTGCGGGAATGTTCAGGGACCGCGCCAGGGCATCGGTAAGTGTCACAGTGCCGCGAAAATCATTCGTGTAGTTCCTCGGGCACCATTCGCCCGTGCCCGGCACGTCCCAGCATGTCGGTTCATCATTCACGGTCGTGTTGGGCGAAAAGCCAAGATCCAGCGCGGCGGCGTAGACGAATGGCTTGAACGCGGAGCCGGTCTGCCGTTTTGCTTGGATGGCCCGGTTGAACTGTCCTGCCACGCCGCGAAACTTGCGGCCGCCCACCATGGCGCGTACCGCACCATCCGCGCTCATCACAACGATGGCGGCCTGCGCTTTCGACCCCGGCTTAACCTTCGTGTCGAACACGAATTGCAGGGCTTCTTCGGCGGCGGTTTGAATGCCTTGATCGAAGGTTGTTCGCACCAAGACGTCTTCCGTCGTTGATTCCGTGAGGAACCCCGGGCCCTGATCCATCACCCAGTCCGCAAAATAACCTCCGGCTCGTGCCTCTGCGGCTTCGCTCAAAACCGCCGGATTGGCCTTTGCGACCGCTTCATCCTGTGCGGACAGATAGCCCTGATCCGCCATGAGCCCGAGGATCAAGTTCGCCCGGTCTTGGCTGCGCTGCAAATTTGCCGTGGGCGCATAGCGCGTAGGGGCCACCAAGAGGCCCGCGAGCATTGCCGCTTCCGACGGAAGTAACTCATTGGCTGAGATGCCGAAGTAGCGTTGCGAAGCCGCCTCAAAACCGCGAGCGCCAGCCCCGAGATAGGCACGGTTCAGATATATCGTCAGGATTTCGTCTTTGGAGTACCTAACCTCCATGGCGATCGCATAAAGTGCTTCCTTGATTTTTCGGGCGAGCGTCGTTCTCCGACAATCGGCTTCGTACTCTGCTTCGCTGAGCGCGCCGTCGCTGTCGAAGGGGACGCCGAGGCAGAGCAACTTTGCGGTCTGCTGGGTGATGGTCGAACCACCGTGGCCGGAAAGGGGGCCGCGACCTTCGCGCAGGTTGATCCGAACGGCGCTGGCAATGCCCCGAGGGGACAGACCGATATGGCGGTAAAACCGCTTGTCTTCCGTTGCGATGACGGCGTTTTTCAGATGGGGGGAGACGGTTTCCGCTGTAATCTGGCCGCCAAACTGCTCACCCCGCCACGCATAAACCTGCCCGTCCCGATCAAGCAACGTGACCGATCCTCGCGCGCGCCCATCGAGAAGTTCGCTCGCCGGCGGCATTGTGGCTGCAAAGTAAAGGACCGCCGCACTGACCACAAACGCACCCAAAAGCCCGACGCGCCAACCAATCCCCCAAATCAGCCGGAAAATCGTACCAAATAGCCAGGTGAGGGGATTACGCGACTTTGCCTTGGCGCGGGGTTTTCGCGCCTTGGAGACCCGTTTCTTCGCCGGTTTCGCCGGGCTGCGTTTCTCCGCTACAAGAGGCGGTCGCTTGCTCTTTGGGCCACTCATTTTTGTCGGTCCATTTCCTGCCTCATGGGAGGATACGTGTTTCAGTGCCGGAAGTGGAGCGACATTCCCGCACAGCTTTGTCAGATTTTAGCGATTCAATAATGATTAAAAAACATGCAGCAATTGTATTTTGTGCAAAAATTATGCGATCTGTGAATTGAATCCATGGCTAACCGCAGGTCAATGCCTTGTTAAGAGGCACTTAACCGCTCTTCTTCCCCCACGAACTGCGACGCGGTGGGCGTCGTGAAAGCGGAAGGGTATCCATGAAACTCGTCATCGCAGCGATCAAGCCGTTCAAGCTCGAAGAAGTGCGCGAAGCGCTCACATCGATCGGGGTACGCGGCATGATGGTCACAGAGATCAAGGGGTTCGGCTCACAGTCCGGACATACCGAGATTTATCGCGGCGCGGAATATGCCGTGAACTTTGTGCCAAAAGTCAAACTGGAAATCGTGGTCTCCGACTCAATGGTCGACCAGGTCGTTGAAACCATCTCGACCACTGCCAAGACCGACAAAATCGGCGACGGCAAGATTTTCGTTCTCGACGTGTCGAGCGCTCTGCGCGTTCGCACCGGCGAAACCAATGAAGACGCGATCTGATCCGTCGGGAAATAGGGACATATCACTGATGAAACTGACAAAACTCCTATCGGTCGCGGGCTTGGCTGTTGCCCTCCCGACCATGGCACTCGCACAGGATGCCGCGCCAGACATCCAGCCATATATCTTTACGACGCTGCTTTTCCTTGTGGGTGGTTTCCTGGTGTTCTGGATGGCCGCCGGATTTGCGATGCTCGAAGCGGGTCTCGTCCGCTCAAAGAACGTGACGATGCAGCTCACAAAGAACATCGCGCTCTTCTCCATCGCGTCCATTATGTATTGGTTGGTTGGCTTCAACCTTATGTATCCGGGCGACTTTAACGGGTACTTTGCGCCAAACTTCGTGCCAACAGTGCTTGAGCCTGTTGGCTTGGCCGCGGAAGATGCTGCCCTCGACTATGCGTCGGTTGGGTCGGACTTCTTCTTCCAGTTGATGTTTGTTGCTGCGACTGCGTCGATTGTGTCCGGTGTGCTCGCAGAGCGCATCAAGCTTTGGCCGTTCCTGATCTTCACGGTCATTCTCACCGGCTTCATGTACCCGATCACCGGGTCCTGGCAGTGGGGCGGCGGCTGGCTGTCTGAGATGGGTTTCTCTGACTTCGCTGGTTCGACCATCGTGCACTCAGTCGGTGGCTGGGCAGCACTCGCTGGCGCAATCATCCTCGGACCGCGTCTCGGCAAGTATAAGGACGGCGTCGTGCATCCAATGCCAGGTTCAAACCTTGCACTTGCAACGCTCGGTACGTTCATCCTGTGGCTCGGTTGGTTCGGCTTCAATGGCGGTTCGCAGCTTGCAGCTGGTACCGTGGGCGACATAACCGACGTCTCGCGCATCTTTGCCAATACGAACATGGCAGCTGCTTCTGGCGCTGTGGCCGCGCTGATCCTCACACAGATCATGTACAAGAGCGTTGATCTGACCATGGTGCTCAACGGCGCCCTGGCCGGTCTCGTGTCGATCACGGCGGAGCCGCTTGCGCCATCGCTCTTTGGCGCGCTCTGGATCGGTGCCATCGGCGGTGTGATCGTCGTCTTCACCGTGCCTATGCTCGACAAGATGAAGATCGACGACGTGGTTGGGGCCATCCCTGTCCACCTCTTTGCAGGCATCTGGGGTACAATCGCGGTTGTCTTCTACAACAGTGACGCAAGCCTCGGCGCGCAGATCACGGGTATCATTGCTTACGGTGTCTTCACCTTCGTGGTCTCCCTCGTGGTGTGGATTATCTTGAAAGGTGTGATGGGCATTCGTGTGAGTGAGGAATCCGAGATCAACGGTCTCGATACTTCCGAATTGGGTATGGAAGCCTACCCAGATTTCTCGCGCGGGTAATTACCCTTATATACAGTCGGCTTGAGAACTTTGGCCTGGGCGTAAGCGCCCGGGCCTCTTTCGTTGCAAATTGAAATATCGATTCTTGTGACTATATGAAATCACACAGTTCCAATTGATGTCTTCTTTTTGAGTGCGTTTTTGCGGAACACTGGGCCGCCTCAATAAAGGAGACCGATTTGTGAATAATCTGATTGATGGACGCTATTCCCCACAATATGCCCGTATGCATGAGGAGGCGCATAAGCGCGGTATTCTTGCTCAGGGTGCTCCCTCATTTTCATGGCAGCTCGCCTACATGGTTGAGACGCCAATGCAGGCTTACAATTCCGTTGCGGAACATAAGGAGCTCGACGCGTTTAGCGAAACGACCATTGAGACCTATGCGCAGAAGATGTTCGATTCGGTTATCCATTCGGTCGCATCTGCGGCGGATGAAGATAACGCGTCCGAACTATTAAAGACCGCAGAGCAGCATTTAAAAGTCGCGGGTCCGAAAAGCATCTTTCTATCGGTGGACGGCGTTCTGGTGAAGATAATTGTCGGCGATCATAGTGACCATTTCACGGTGACGATTACAGTCGATTTGTCGAAGCATGGGCATAATGAAGATACGGCATTCGATGAAAGCGTCATTCTACTGAATACACCCGATTCTGTCTTTCGGACGCGCGTGCATCAAGCCTATGCTTATTATGCTGATGCGGTGTCAGGGGATACAGACAAGGCAAAAGACGAAGCCAAATACAATACGGCTGTCCGTTATATGAAAGATGGCATTTGGGAGGATTTGTACGAGTTTCTGCTCGAAGATTCGCTTCTGACAAAGAACGCGTGGCCCGCGAATGGCTCGACCGTACCGGAAGTCTTTGCCGATATCCGGTCGGTTTTCCTGAACTGCCGGGACCCGGAGTGGTACCACCAATCCGGCGCGACACCGCAGAAGTCGCAACTGGTGGGCCACGAAAAACCATTTGAAACAAAAGAGCAAAAAGAGACAGCGCTCAAAGCTCTGTTGCCTCTCTTCACCGTGGACGATCCCAGTTTCCGGTATCGCGAACTCGTCGCCTGCACGATTTTCCGCGAACGCGCGGTCTATGTGTCCCCCTTGGGAAGTCGGCCGTTCAATGTGAAGATTGCCAATCGGGATGCAAAGCCGCGGCCGATCTATTTTGCCGTTGCGCTGACGGAGAATAACCGCTGGCAAATCGGACGGATGGTGAGGCGGATTAACAGCATGGGCTGTATTCGGCTTTTGGCATTGCGCGATCTCGACAAAATTAAGGAAGCCAGCGACCAGGTTCGCATTGTTGGAAACGACCTTGACGACAGGTTTCGCAATCAAACGACCGAAACGAAGGATAAAGAAACCGATATTGATGCCGACCGAAAGGCGCTATCGACGTTCAAGGATCGCATCGACGAGATTGGCACGAATATTTCGGGTCACTTGCCCTATCGCATCTACCGCTCGCAATTCAGGTCCGACCAGTTCCGCAAGCAAGTGGAAGACCTGTATGTGGATCGCATCGAAGGCTGGCAGCCCTATGACGAATTTGTCCGCAGGCGTTTATATCCGACGTTTGATTTTATCGCACGTGTAGGGCAACGGTTCGAGCGTTTGAACCGCAATTACCAGTCGCAACTGGCTTCGCTCGATCTTGAAATGCAGAGCGTGAGTTCGCAGCATTTGGTGGAGATACAGCACGAAATCTTGGACTCGCACTCTTTCCAGCACCTGATCGAAACGATCGCGCTGGCCTACTACGGCGGGTATATCTTCTTCTTTGTGAGCAAGCCCTACATGAAAGACTATTTTTCTTTCCTGAAAGAGCAGGACCCAATTTTGCCGAAAGAGGTCGGGGCGTTTCTCTACGATGTGGACGCCTACAAATCTATCGTCTTTGCCGCATCAACGGTTTTTGCAATTCGTCGGATGATCCGGAAAGAGCGCGAGCATAAGGAAAAGGTGGCTGCCGCCGCCCAGCCAAAAGCTAAAAGAGCCAATGGCAAGGCAGCGGCCACGAAAGTGCGTTAGACGGAGACGAGCCCCATTTGCCCAAGCTTCAACAGCACTTGATGGGCGCAGTGGTCAACTTCGACATTTTCGGTTTCAACGCTGAGTTCTGGGTTCTCCGGCACGTCATAGGGGTCTGAGATACCGGTGAACTCTTTGATCTTGCCCTCGCGCGCCAGCTTGTAGAGGCCCTTGCGGTCACGCCGCTCGCATTCCTCAATCGTTGTCGCCACATGGACTTCAACAAAGGCGCCAAACGCTTCGATGTCTTCGCGGACCGCGCGGCGTGTGGTGGCGTAGGGCGCGATGGGCGCGCAGATGGCGATCCCACCGTTTTTGGTGATCTCGGAGGCCACATAGCCGATGCGGCGGATGTTCAGGTCACGGTGCTCTTTCGAGAAGCCCAACTCGGAAGACAGGTTCTTCCGCACGATGTCGCCATCGAGCAGTGTCACCGGCCGGCCTCCCATCTCCATCAGCTTGACCATAAGCGCGTTGGCGATGGTCGATTTGCCTGATCCGGAGAAGCCGGTGAAGAACACCGTAAATCCTTGCTTGTTGCGCGGTGGATACCGGCCACGCAATTGCTGAACGACCTCGGGGAAGGAGAACCATTCCGGGATTTCCAGCCCTTCACGCAGACGACGGCGAAGTTCAGTGCCAGAGATGTTCAGGACCGTCGCATCCTTTTCGACTTCATCCGCCGGTTCGTACTGCGCGCGTTCCTGCACGTAGACCATGTGCTTGAAGTCAACCATTTCGATGCCGATTTCGTCCTGATGCTTGCGGAACAGGTCCTGCGCCTCATACGGGCCATAAAAGTCCTCGCCCTGCGAGTTGCTGCCAGGCCCCGCGTGGTCGCGTCCTATGATCATATGGGTACAGCCGTGGTTTTTCCGGATCAGCCCGTGCCAGACGGCTTCGCGCGGACCGGCCATGCGCATGGCAAGGTTTAGAAGGCTCATTGTGGTGGTGGAGGCTGGGTACTTGTCCAGGACCGCCTCATAGCAGCGTACGCGGGTGAAGTGATCCACATCGCCGGGCTTGGTCAGACCGACAACTGGGTGGATCAGGAGGTTCGCGGCGGCGTCCTTGGCGGCGCGGAAAGTCAGTTCCTGATGCGCGCGGTGGAGCGGGTTCCGCGTTTGGAACGCAACCACGCGGCGCCAGCCGAGCTTACGGAAATAGGCGCGCAATTCGTTCGGCGTGTCGCGACGCATTTTGAAATCGTAGTGCACAGGCGGCTGGATGCCAGTGACCGGACCGCCGAGATAGACCTTGCCCGCCATGTTGTGCAGATAGTTCACAGCAGGGTGCGCATCGTCATCGGCGCCAAAGACCTTTTCCGCCTCGCGCGCCTTGTCCGGCGTCCAGCGATCCGTAACGGTCAGCGTGCCGAGAATGACGCCTTCCTGATCGCGGAGTGCGATATCCTGGCCCAGTTCGATGCTGTCAGCGAAGTCCTGGCTCACATCGAGGGTGATCGGCATTGGCCAAAGGGACCCATCCTCAAGACGCATGTCTTCGACGACACCGTTGTAATCGGCTTCGGTCATAAAGCCTTTCAGCGGGTGAAATCCGCCGTTCATGAGAAGCTCGAGGTCACAAATCTGGCGCGGCGTGAGATCCCAGCTCTGGAGGTCTGCCGCCTCTTTCTTCAGCTTCTGTGCGCTTTCGTAGGAAACGTAAAGCTCCGGGATCGGAGTGTGATTGGAAACTTGCATATTATTCGTCCTGGTGGCGGTTGAAACAAGTGGGCGGGAAGAGCCCGTCAATTCAGCATGCAGCGCGTCATATTCGGCGCGTTTGCGTGCCAGAAAACTGTCGGTCAGACGCACCTTTTCGGTCGCGCCCTTTGTGGTGAGCGTATAGGCGAAGCGCTGTCGGCGATCCGGTCCGTTCCGGTCGGCAATTGCGATGTATCCCGCTTCAACAGCCGACTTTAATTGAGCGTTAAGATGTCCAAGAGACACGCCGAGTGCGGCCGCCGTCGTCCGTTGCGACGCTCCGGGAGCAATGTCCAACTGACGCAGAAGACGAAAGAGATCGTCTTCCTCATCTGTGATAGGTTGGGCAATTGGGGCAGCCATACTCAGTGCGACTCGCTATCTGTTCACGCGTGAACAGATACACGCTGCATCGCAGAATGGAAGAAAAAAACCGCGACCCACAGGCTTGCGTGTCCAGAAAGACACGCCCGTCAGTTGTGCTGCGCGCAGTCGACTTCAGGCAAGTGCTTGATTTTCATGGCGCACAGGCCATACGCGCGTCGGGTCATTACACGCGCCCTAAGCGACGCTGTCGTTCCCGCCGAGTAGCGACCTACGAGCAATCACTCGGCGGCGATATCGGCGTCCATGTCATGCTCGGCAAGGAAACGTTCTGCTTCAAGTGCCGCCATACAGCCCATGCCCGCCGAGGTCACTGCCTGACGATAGACGTGGTCAGTAATGTCGCCCGCCGCAAAGACGCCGGGGATCGAGGTCGCCGTGCTGTCGGGTTGGGTGACCACATAGCCGCCTGAGTGGAGCTCCAACGTGTCTTTCACCAACGCGTTCGCCGGTGCGTGGCCAATGGCGACGAAAACACCTTTGCAGGGGATTTCCTTCGTCTCACCGGTCTTGGCGTGTTTGACGCGAACGCCCTCCACACCTTTGGGATCGTTTTCGCCAATGACTTCATCGAGCTGGTGGTCCCAGAGGACTTCGATTTTCTCGTGATTGAACAAGCGATGCTGCAGTATCTTTTCGGCGCGTAACTCGTCGCGTCGGTGTATCAGGGTCACCTTGCTGGCGAAATTCGTCAAGAACAGCGCTTCTTCCACCGCCGTGTTGCCACCGCCAATCACCGCAACCTCTTGCCCCCGGTAGAAGAAACCGTCGCAGGTGGCGCAAGCCGAGACTCCGAAGCCCTTGAACGTCTCTTCGGAGGGTAAGCCGAGCCATTTCGCCTGTGCGCCCGTGGCCAGGATCACGGTGTCGGCGGTATAGGTCGTGCCGCTATCGCCAACCGCTGTGAAGGGTCGATGCGACAGATCAAGGTCGTTGATGTGGTCGCTGATAATCTCGGTGCCGACCACCCGCGCGTGTTCCTCCATTTGGACCATCAGATCAGGCCCCTGGATTTCCTTTTCACCCGGCCAGTTTTCAACTTCTGTCGTGATTGTCAGTTGTCCGCCGGGTTGTATCCCTTGCACCAGAAGGGGCTCGAGCATCGCACGGCTCGCATAGACGGCTGCGGTATAGCCCGCCGGGCCGGAGCCAATAATCAAAACGCGGGTGTGGCGGGTTTCGGACATGTTTTGCAGCTCCCATTCAGGTCATAGCATATAGGCAAGCCTGTGGGGCCTGCGCAAGGCGCCGCCGCAATCGGCGAAAGCGCAGCAGCTTGCATAGCCATTGGGCAGACTTACCCATATGTCTTTCCAATTCTTGCGCCCTGTTGAAATATTGTTGCGCAACTTTACCGTTATGCGTATCTTTCAATACAGGGAGATATAGGGAACATTCATGGCCAGCCATAAGCTCGATGCGATTGATCGCATGATTTTGACTGAATTGCAGGCTGATGGCCGGATGACGAACGTAGAACTTGCAAGCCGTGTCGGGATTTCGGCACCGCCCTGCTTGCGCCGCGTGCGCGCCTTGGAGGAGCAGGGCTTTATTCAAGGCTATCACGCCGCGGTAAACGCGCGCGATTTGGGGTTTGAGGTGCAGGTTTTCGCGATGGTCGGGCTGCAAAGCCAGGCTGAGGTTGATCTGTCGGCTTTCGAACAGCGCTGCAAGGATTGGCCGCTTGTCCGCGAGTGCCACATGCTGAATGGTGAAGTGGACTTCATTCTTAAATGTGTCGCACCTGATCTGTCGACCTTTCAGACATTTCTGACCGAGCAGCTGACAGCGGCGCCCAACGTCATCAGCGTCAAGACATCCCTTGTCATCAGGGTCGCCAAGGATGAACCCGGCGTCCCCTTTGACATCATGGAAGAGCGAATTTCGCAGATCGCCTGAGCGGTCGAAGGCTTAGCCCAGCATCCCCAGCAGCTCTTCTTCCGTTACGCGCGGCGTGCCGAGGCGACCAAAGTCCCGGATATGAGACAAGTGAGGGAAGAAGCGCATGAAGAGTGCAAGCATTTCCTCCGGCAAGGAAATCGGCGTTTCAGGTCCCGGGTGGAATGTCTCGACTTCCAGACCGGCGGCGAGAATGGTTTCATGCTCTTCGCAAGCCAGGTGATACACGCGCGTCGGTGAGACAGGCGTAACCTCAACCACCGAGTGTCCATCGACCATGGTCGATAGCGGAACAAGTGCGGCATCGGCGCCCATGGCGGCTCGCAGTTTGGGGTCGCGGTCAATTCTGCGTGCGCCGGGTCCAAAGGTCTGGTCCTGCACCGGGCGTCCGAGCCCAAATGCGTCTGGCATCACGCGGTATAGTTTCGGCGCCTCACCGTGGGTTGGCGCGCCCGGAACTAACGTAATCGCCCCCTTCCAAAGCAGTCGGACATAGCGACCATCGGCAGCTTCGAGCATCATACCGGGATACAGGTCTTCTACGGCGACCGGGCCCTCAGATGTCTGGATCAGCGCGCCATGGGTGAAGGCGTTGAAAGCGGCTTCAAAGGCGGGCAGGGCAGGGGCTGCCGAAATTGTCGACTGAACCTCCCCATTGTCCAGCCATTCAATCTCGAACCGCCGCGTTAGGCGCGATTTCGGACGGACCGCAATCGCCGAGCTTATCGGGCGGGACGCTTGGCGGCGCGTCACAGTCCAGGCAGGTTCGCTGGTCCGGCGCGCGGAAAGCTCTGGAAATGGGGGCAATGTGGGGGAGGCAGTCATGATCGATACACCTTGTGAACTGGAAACCGAAACGGCGGAACCGAGACACTCAATAAATACAGGCCGAACTGCGCCTAACATGCGCAAGTGGCATTTGGTCGATTTGTCTTGCGGCCACGATCACGCTTTCCATCCATCGCGGAATTGTCTTCATGCTCGAGCCTCGCAAAACTTGTCGTCCCTGAAGGGAGCAGACCCCTCGGTGAGCAATAACCTGCCGATGCAATGGGGCAAGCTGATGGCTAGATCGGGGAATTTTTAATCAATCGGTCAATAGAACGTGCAGAGAAGCTACAGTCGTATGGCCGACATCAGCCGACCGTAATCCGCCTCGCGGTGGTGGACGCTGCGACGATAGGAATAGAACTTCTCTGGGTCGGCATAGGTGCAATGGCCAGTCCAGCTTGCCGAGGCGACGCTTGCGGATCTGAGGCGAGACAGTCCAAAACCGATCAAATCAAACTGGTATCTGTCACCTTCTCCATTGGAGAAGAACCGGGTGTTTTCGGGGGATGCTTCCGCAAAACGGTCAAGAAACTCGGGGCCCACCTCATAGGCGCGCTGCGAAATCGAGGGTCCGATCACCGCGTGGGTGCTTTTGCGGTCCGCGCCAAGGGTTTCCATCGCATCGAGCGTCGCTTCGAGGACGCCGTCCAGCGCCCCTTTCCATCCAGCATGTGCGGCCCCAATCACTCCATTGATGGTATCCGCAAAGAGGACCGGCTGGCAGTCCGCTGTCAGAATACCTAACGCAAGGCCAGGCGTTGCCGTTACCATCGCGTCGGCTTCAATGGGTGTCTCAGGCGGTTGGTCCAGGGCCACGGCGCGCGCCGAGTGTGTCTGGTGCACGCTCACCAGGCGGTTGGGCGCCACATCCAGCGCGGCGGCAACGCGCGCCCGGTTAATAAGGACGGTCTCCCGTTGGTCAGATGACCCCAGCCCGCAATTCAACCCGGAGAATACACCGGACGAAGCGCCGCCCGCTCGGGTGAAGAACCCGTGCGGTACGGACAGGGCGTCGGATAAAAGCGGCTTAAGTGTCATGCAGGCTCAACCCCTGGTGGGCATGGCGTCCCCGGTTCATAGAGCGCCATTACCTTGAAGAGGGTTCCCATTTCTTCCGGATGCGTCAAGCGTCGGTGTGCAGCGATATGGGAGCGAAGGGCGTCATCTCTCAGACCTTTGGCGAGAAGTTCGGCGCGCGCGGTGATCCCGAGCCGTTCGAGAAAGACTCCCTGCGTCACCATTTGGCTCGCCGCGGCGGGCTTTGCCGCTTCGGCCAGGGCCTCGAAATCCACATGGGCGGTGAGGTCTGCGGCACCGGGGGCATCCAGGGGATCGGTAACTTCATGACCCCGCACTGCTTGGAACGTATCTCCCAAAGAGCGCCACCCGCCATAATCCACGATAAGGGCAACACCGCCTTGCGAAGCAATACGCGCTCCAAGCGTCTTGGCGATGTTCTGGCCACTCGCGCTCACCTCGACGATATCGCCATCGCGGGTGTCGAGCAGGCGGTGCGCGAGGTGCTCCTGCGACATCGGGTCCGTCAAACCGAGCGCAAGCGCGTCACCTTTGAGACCGACCACCCTTTCGCGCCACCGGTCCTCCACCCGCTGGAACTGCCGGATGGGCAGGGAGTCGAAAAACTCGTTTGCCACCAAAAAGAGGGGGCCGTCCGGTAATTCGGTGATGCTGCTATGGTGCTGCAACGCTTTCGGAATGGTATTTTTCTGGATAGCGCGAAGCGCAGGCGACGTGTCCACCAAATGGAGCGTCATGGCGTCATGAAAGCCCGGGATATTCTGCGTTGCGCGTAAAAGATCCCCCATCAGTGTTCCGCGCCCCGGGCCAAGCTCGGCGAGGACAAAGGGTGTCGGTGCACCCCTGTCGATCCAGGTCTGCGCCAGACACAGCCCAATCAGTTCACCAAACATCTGGCTGATTTCCGGGGCCGTGGTGAAATCGCCGTCCTGTCCCAGCGGGTCACGGGTTGTGTAATACCCATGCTCCGGGTCCGTCAGGCAGAGGTTCATATAGGCGGCGAGCGAAATCGGCCCGGTGGACGTAATCTGCCGGCGTAGCTTGTCCTTGAGCGCCGTCATTGACGCTTAAAGGCGAACGCGATCAACAGCAGACCTGCCAGGATCATCGGAAGCGACAATTGCTGTCCGCGCGTGATCCCGACGTCGCCGAGTTGCATGACGTAGCCCATGGGGTTGTCGAGTGTCATGAATTGCGCGTCCGCTTGCCGGAAGAATTCGACGATGAAGCGGGACGCTCCATAGCCCCCGATGAAAACGCCTGCGATCAAGCCTGGCCGTTCAAGCGCGCCCCGTCTGTAGGCCAGCCAGAGGAGGAGCAGGCCGAGCATCAGTCCTTCCAGCCCGGCCTCATAGAGCTGCGAAGGATGTCGCGCGCAAAGACCTTCGACACCGGGGCAATCCTGGGCAGCGGTGCCCGGAAAAATCACGCCCCAAGGAAGGTCCGTCGGGCGGCCCCAGAGTTCCGCATTGATGAAATTGGCGACGCGACCAAGCAATAGGCCGAGGGGCGTACCAAGCGCCAGCACATCGGCCACGCCGACGACGGGAAGCTTGTGCTTCCAGCAAAATACAAGCCCGGCAATTGCAACGCCGAGGAAGCCGCCATGGAACGCCATGCCGCCCTCCCAAACGCGAAAGATGCTTAACGGATCACTCCAGAATTGGCCTTCGCCGTAGCCGATGACGTAGCCCACGCGCCCGCCGATAATGATGCCGAGGATCAGCCAGGTTAGGAATTCCTCCAATTGTTCGGCGGTCATTGGGGGGGTCTGGTCGCGCCAAAGGCGGGCCTGGTTGACCGTATATTTCGCCAAAAGGTAGCCGAGCCAGATCCCGACAATATAGGCCAGCGCGTACCAACGGATTGGCAAAGTGGTAAAACCGAGGGGGATTTCGACCAATACCGGCGAGAGGTCGGGAAAGGGGATCGCGTGGCTCAGCATTATTGCCGTCGTGACAGCGTGTCACGGGCGCGTCAACCTTGCGGCGGAGCTGCGCGCGGCCATATATGGTGCAAGACGTTAGAAAGGTGATCCAGACATGCAGACCCGCAACAAGGTATTCGACGATCTTTCCCAACTGATGACCAACGCTATGGGTGTAGCGCAGGGCGCGAAGGAAGAGGCCGAGACAGCGATGAAGGGCATGATTGACCGCTGGTTAGCCGATCGTGATTTTGTCACGCGGGAAGAGTTCGATGCCGTGCGTGCGATGGCGCAGAAGGCCCGGGAAGAAAACGACGACCTGAAAGCTCGGATTGAAGCCTTGGAAGGCTCCAAGTAGGGCGCAGCATTGCGGCCAACTTCGGCACGTCTCTTCTCGCAGGTGGGCATTTGGGTACCCTCCGACGAAGATGTAAAATCTAGTCCGACGTTTCGTCCGGAGAAATGGCCGCTCTCAAGGCGAGCGCCAATTCGTCTGGCGGCGTCGGTTTTGCGAGAATGGGGGCCACCACACTGCCCATCTGCGTTTCGGAAAACCCAGTGTAGCCCGACATGTAGATGATTTTTATCTCGGGGCGGATTTCTCGCGCAGTCTTGGCTAAGTCGAAGCCGCTGATCCCCCCGGGCATGATGACATCAGTAAGCAGGCAATCGACGGCCCCGGGCGATTTCAATATTTCCAGTGCGGCCTTTCCGTCGCGTGCCAGCACGACGCGATAGCCGAGAGATTCAACGACGTCTGACATGATTTTGGAGAGGCTTTCCTCATCTTCGACCAGCAGCACTATTTGCCCGCCGCCCTGTGGATAGTCGACCGGGTCAAGACTTTGCGCTTGTGCTTTTTCAGACGTGCCACGGGGCAGAAACAGGCGGATTGTCGTTCCAAACCCGCTTTCTGAGTAAATGCGAAGAATTCCGTCGGATTGCTGCACAAAGCCGTAGACCATGGACAGGCCAAGGCCCGTGCCGGAATTGGTGTCCTTTGTTGTGAAGAACGGATCCAATGCGCGTCGACGTACTTCGTCACTCATTCCGGGACCGTCATCAGAAACGGAGATTTCGACATGTCCGGCCTCTGAAGAAGCGTCGCTGTCGATATACGAAGACGTTTGCGGCTCTTGTCCGTGTAAGACTTCGCCTCGAAGTAAATCGCGGGACGTCTGTTTGGAGATGGGGCGCGCTTCGACAATGATTTCCCGGCCTTTCCCGGATCGCATAATTGCATCGCGGGCGTTGATCACGAGGTTCAAAAGCGCGTTCTCCAGTTGCGCCACATCGCAGTAAACCAGCAGGTCGGAGGGGGGCGTTTTGATGCGCAGATCAATGGTCTCCTCCAAGGTCGGACGCACGAGCGCTTCGAATTCGCCGAAGATCTGTTCCATCGAACGGACCCGCGCAACACCAGGTTGTCGTTTGGCGAATGCCAGTAGACGCTTGGTCAAAGAAGCACCGCGTTCGACTGACAATGAGATTGTGTCCAAGTATTTCCCGCGTTGCGTCGCATCTTCGGTGCGTTTTGCGAGATCGACGCCATAGGAGATCGCCGACAACAGGTTGTTGAAGTCATGGGCGACGCCACCGGTAAGCTGACCCAGGGCATCGAGCCGACTTGCGCGTTCAACTTGCTGTCGGTTTTTCTCCTGTTCGGAAATGTCGTCGATCACCACGACGCTTTTTATGTTTGAGCTATCCTCAAGAGGAAGGCGGGCACTCGACATCCGGACATAGCGCGGGTCGCGGTCCGTGAGCTTGCGTGACATGATGGCGGTTTCATTCTTGAGGTTTTGACCGGATAGAGCGCGCTCGATTGGATTGGAAGACGCGTCGAGCGGTGACATGTTCTCGGGCTCAAGAAAGAGAATGCCATCGGGCCACGGGCAGGGCAGTCCGGCTTCCGTTATTCCCAACATGTGTTGCGCTTGTGGATTGGCTGCGGCGAGTAAGCCCTCGCCATCGAAGGCAATGATGCCGCTTGTGGCGGCGTTCAAGATCGCTTCCATCCTGACGCCTAGAGCTTCTGCGTGTTTACGGGACGATTGGAGCCGTGCCTTGCTGGCGTTCAACCCAGTAACGATACCATGTAGATCGTCAAAATAGGTCCTCGGGCTACGGTCCAATGCCAAATCGACACTCCCAATGTCCCAATCCTCATGCGTCAGAAAGCCGGAGATTTTGCGGAGGTGACGAGAGACCATGCGCTCAAAAATGAGAAGCATGAGAGCAGAGGCCGCCAGCGTTTTGAGAAAATTGGATGCTACCAGGGCCAAGAACTGACCGAAAAGGCGTGATTGTATATCATCAAGTGAGAGAACGACGGTCAATTCCCCGACGTTTTCAATGGGGCCACCAGGTCGCGAAAATTGGAGAGGAAAATTCTGAACGATAGAGTTTGGCGCCTCCATTTCGCCGCGAAGGAACTGTTGGCCGGTGTCTGCTGCGAGATCAACCCCGACGATATCAGCTTGCGCAAAAATGCCCTCGACCAAGACTTCGACCTGATCGAAGTTGAAGTTCCAGAGCGCGTTTCCGAGGCCGATCAGAAAGCTCGTCTCGACCACATCTAGCTCTGCCATGATGCGGGACAGATCGGTTCGATAACTGAGGTAAAGTTGGAAGCCGGACGCGAGGAGCGACAGCAGGGCCGAAAACAGGATCATGTAGGCGACAGTGCGCCGACCAAGTGGATTCGCAAGAGCGCTCAATTGTTTTGCATGTTGCTAGCGGTGCTTGCTAAGAAGCGCATCAAGCCGTCCGTCCGCTTTCATTTCAGCAAGCACCCGGTTGAAATCCGATATGACTTTGTCTTTGTTCGGCAAAGTGTTGCGAACAGCCATGTGAATATCGTGTTGAGCAAGGACATGGGGCATAATTTCAACGGCGTCCGCTATTTCCGGCGCTTCGTTCTGTAGCGCAAACTCAACGACCTCTTCGCTGTCGAGGGTGAGATCGACCCGACCCGCGGCGACCATCTGAACGCCTTGCAGGGTTGTTGTGACGAGCACCTTGTTCAAATCCGTCGCGCGGTCGAACTTTGATTCATATAAAAAGCCGTCGCCCACGGCGATGGAGTATGGTTTGAGCGCGGCAAGCGTGTGGACGGTGTGGGTCGATCCTGTTTGCTGCACGAACTTTATACTGGTTCGGTAGAACGGGTCGCCGTAGGTCATGTACTCGGCAATGTCAGGATCAAAGAAGAGGCTACCGACGATGTCGTATTCACCCTCACGTGCGCCGTCCATGATGCGCGCCCAAGGCAAAATCTCAACGGCCACGTCATATCCGGCGTGCTCTAACACCGCTTTGATCACATCCGGGGAAATGCCTTGGTTGGGCAGGGCACGTCCTGAAAAAGGCGGCCACTCATCTGAGACAACCGTAAGGCGCTCTTCGGCAACTGCCGGGCAAGCGGCACATATTGCGATTACGAATGAAAGTGCTCTTAGCGGTTTTGAAATGACCATGACCCACTCACCTATAGGTTGAGTGGAGCTTCGACCAAACTCCCCATAAAGTCAAATCCGCGATTGACGCGCAGAACTGCGCACCGCCCATACGATTGGTTTGGACGCCGTTACGGTTTCTGTTTTCTCTAGCTGCTTTCTGCCGACTTTGCGTTGGGCGTCTTGTATTCCGGTAGAATGACGGGCCCGCCATCTTGGGCCTCTCCATAGTAATCCCCTGCACGGCAGGGGCGTCGCGTTGCGTCTGTTGCCCTTGAAAACAAGGGCTGGAGATTTGGATCAAGCGCGGCTCGGCGCAGGGAACGTTCGGGCGGCAATCTGCCTCGGAAGGGTTCCAAACCGATGAAGGTACCGTGCGCTCCGCCAAACCAGCGATTTCTGTGGATAGTCCTAATTTCGGGCTTTACAGAACTGCGCGCATGCCACACCATATATCGTAAGGGGCGTATATAAA
>JBCCPJ010000035.1:0-25099 GCA_039024895.1 Pseudomonadota bacterium
GTACACCACAAGGACGTCCAGATCGTGGTTCCGCTCTATTCGCGTCTGATGGCGCGTGGTGCGGGTGCCAACGTTAAGGGCATCTTCGGTTCCACAAACTGGCACTGGTCGCTGCCGGACGCAGGCTCTCAGGCCTTCACGCGTTCCTTCGGCACCAAGTACGGCTTCCCGCCGTCGCAGGCCGCGCATACCTGCTATACACAGACTCTTCTCTATGCGGATGCTGTAAACCGGGCCGGTTCGTTCAACCCCTGTGCCGTCGGCGAAGCCCTCCAGGACTTCGAGTTCGACGGTCTGGGCAACGGCCCGACGCTCTATCGTGGCGCCGATCACCAGTGCTTCAAAGACGTGCTGGTTGTGCGTGGTAAGGAAAACCCGACCTCTGAATTCGACCTTCTCGAAATCGTCGAAATCACACCGGTCGATCAGGTTACTTACGCGCCGGATCACCCACAGTTTGGCGGCGCTGCTGCTACACTCGGCTCCTGTAACCCAGGCGCTTAACTACCTAATTTGCCGGGCGGACATCTCCGCCCGGCAACCCTCGGGCCACTCAAACGGCCCACCCGACAACCAAAAGGTGGGGACCAATGGAAGCCATTATCCTGCAAGTGCTGGACGGCCTATCTAAAGGCAGTGCCTATGCACTTATCGCGCTTGGACTGACTTTGATTTTCGGCACGCTCGGCGTGGTGAACTTCGCCCATGGCGCACTCTTCATGATCGGCGCATTCTGTGCCGTGTTCCTGTCGCGTCTTCTGAGCCTCAGCCATGAGGTTGTGGACGAGACACGGACGGACTTCCTCGGAAACCCGCTCAAAGTGGATGTCCCCTACCTTTACGATTGGTTTGGCCCCGAATTGGGTGCCGGGATCATCAGCTGGTCCGTGCCGCTCGCCATCCTGTTCTCGATCCCCGTCATGATCGTCGTAGGGATCGCCATGGAGCGCGGCCTGATCAAGCACTTTTACAAACGCCCCCATGCCGACCAAATCTTGGTAACATTCGGCCTCGCCATTGTGCTGCAAGAAGTCATCAAAGCGTTTTACGGCGCCAACCCAATTCCGACCGGCGCGCCGGCGGCACTCGATGGCTCGTTCGATTTCGGCGCGCTGATCGGGCTAGAAAACATCATCTATCCCTATTGGCGGCTGATCTACTTCGGCTTCGCCATGGTCGTAATCGCCGCTGTCTTCGCCTTCCTGCAATTCACCACCTTCGGGATGGTTGTCCGAGCAGGCATGGCCGACCGCGAGACCGTGGGTATGCTTGGCATCGACATCGATAAGCGCTTCACGGTCATGTTCGCCATCGCGGCCTGCGTCGCGGGTCTGGCGGGCGTGATGTACGCGCCGATAAACCCGCCAAATTACCATATGGGCATGGATTTCCTTGTTTTATCCTTCGTGGTCGTAGTGGTGGGCGGCATGGGATCACTGCCCGGCGCTGTGCTGGCGGGTTTCTTGCTCGGCGTCCTGGAGAGCTTCGCCTCCATGGCCGAGGTGATCAATATCCTGCCCGGCATCAATCAGATCATTATCTATCTGGTTGCGATTGTAATTCTGTTGACACGTCCCCGTGGCCTGATGGGTCGCAAGGGCGTCATGGAGGACTAAGAACATGTTCGGTCTCAACGCAAAGGACACGTCGCTCCTCCTCATTGTCGCGGTGCTTACACTGGCAGCCCCGTTCCTCTTGAACCCGTTCCCCGAGAACTCGGATCTCGCGCAGTTCAACGCCGGTTATCCCGACCTGATGCAACGCTTTGTGATCTTTGGGATCTTTGCCATCGGCTTCAACATCCTCTTCGGTCTCACAGGATATCTATCCTTCGGACATGCCGCCTTCCTTGGCGTAGGCTCCTATGCCGCGATCTGGATGATGAAGCTGCTGACACTCAACGTCATCCCGGCGATCATCCTTGCTGTGATCTTCGCGGGCCTCTTCGCCCTGGTGGTGGGTTTCGTGTCCCTCAGACGATCGGGTATCTACTTCTCGATCCTCACCCTGGCCTTTGCCCAAATGTCCTACGCGCTGGCCTACTCGGTCCTGACACCGATCACAGGCGGTGAAACCGGCCTTCAGATCAAGAACACGGACAGTCCGCTTTTGTCGAACCTTGCGGATGGCGAGATTGGTCGTGCTAATCTGTTCGGCCTAGAGATGGGTTCTAGCTACATCATGAGCGCGGGCGCCTGGCAATTCACCTTCAACGCGGGCTACTACATTGCCGCGGTGGTGATGATCATCGCCTTCTATGTCTCGATCCGTATCTTCCGCTCCCCTTTCGGCATGATGCTGCGCGCGGTGAAGTCGAACCAGCAACGGATGAACTACACCGGGCTCTCCTCGAAGCCCTACACGCTGGCGGCCTTCGTGATTTCCGGCATGTATGCCGGTCTTGCCGGTGGCCTTATGGTCGCCATGGATACCCAGGTCGGACCGGAGCGGATGTTCTGGACGGCATCGGGTGAGGTTGTTCTGATGACCATTCTTGGCGGTGTCGGCACCCTGATTGGCCCGGTTCTCGGCGCTGGTTTGATCAAGTACATGGAAAACA
Organism: Pseudomonadota bacterium; assembly: GCA_039024895.1. Classification (GTDB taxonomy): domain Bacteria; phylum Pseudomonadota; class Alphaproteobacteria; order Rhodobacterales; family Rhodobacteraceae; genus JAJDOD01. Next base: position 2,561 of record JBCCPJ010000035.1, read on the forward strand.
TCATTTCCAAGATCAACGACAACATCCTGCACCAATGGTTCGCATTCATGCCGGACGGAATCGAAGATGTCATGGTCGCTATCGTCCACCCGTTCATCGGGAAGGGCTGGCACCTGACGCTTGGCATCGTGTTCATGCTGGTGGTGATCTTCCTGCCAGGTGGCCTCGTCGAAGGCGGTCAGCGTATCGGACGCCTGTTCGGTCGGAAGAAGCGTAAAGAAACCCCGTCGCCCGACGCGACGCCTGCGGAATAAGGAGAGAAACCTATGGGTATTCTTGAAGTCAAAGGCGTCAACAAGCGCTTCGGGGGTCTACAAGCGCTTGGGGATGTGAACCTGAGCGTGGCCGAAAACACGGTCCATGCGATCATCGGGCCTAACGGGGCAGGCAAGTCCACACTGCTGAACTGCCTTGTGGGCAAGCTGATCCCGGACACTGGCTCTGTCATGTTTGACGGCCAGTCGGTGCTGGGGCGAAAGCCACATGAGATCAACCAGATGGGCATTAGCCGCGTCTTCCAGACACCAGAAATTTTCGGTGACCTCACAGTTGAAGAAAATATGCTGATCCCCTGCTTTGCCAAGCGTGACGGCGCATTTCGCATGCACGCCTTCGAACAGGTCTTTCATGAGAAAGAACTGATCGACAAGGCGATGCACGCGCTCGAAGACGTCAACATGGGCGATAAGCGCACGATGCATGCGGCGTCCTTGTCGCGCGGTGACAAGCGACGTTTGGAAATGGCGATGTGCCTAGTGCAAGAGCCACGCTTGTTGCTACTCGACGAGCCGACGGCAGGCATGGCGCGCGCCGACACCAACAACACCATCGATCTCCTGAAAGAGATCAAGTCCAAGCGCGACATCACCATGTGCATCATCGAACACGATATGCATGTCGTGTTCTCCCTCGCCGAGCGCATCACCGTGCTTGCCCAGGGAACACCGCTGGTCGAAGACACGCCGGACAACATCAAGGGCAACCCGAAGGTACAAGAAGCGTATCTCGGCGAAGCGGCCCATTAAGGGAGGACAAGCCCATGCTGGATCAAGAACCGTTCGACAAGCGTAAGAACAATGCCGCGACTGCTGCGAGCTATCTCAGCGTTTGGAACATCGAAGCCTATTACGGCGAAAGCTATATCGTCCAGGACGTCACCTTCAACGTACACGAAGGCGAAATCCTCGCCCTGCTCGGCCGGAACGGCGCAGGCAAAACGTCAACCCTCCGGGCCATTGCGCGCATGGACAACCCCGAAGTGCGCTACGGCGAGGTGTGGCTCGATCACCAACCCCTGCACAAGATGAAAAGCCACGAAGCCGCGCAGGCGGGGATTGCGCTTGTGCCGGAAGACCGCCGGATCATTCAGGGCCTGACGGTGGAAGAAAACCTGAAGCTTGCGCAGATCGCCCCACCCGTCGGCTGGTCACTCGATCGTTTGTACAACCTCTTCCCACGCCTTGGCGAACGCCGCACGCAAGACGGCTCGACCCTATCGGGCGGTGAACAACAGATGCTGGCCATTGCCCGTGCCTTGGCGCGTGACATCAAGGTGCTGTTGCTGGACGAACCCTACGAGGGTCTCGCCCCTGTCATCGTGCAGGAAATCGCCAAAACCCTGAACTACATCCGCGACGAGGGCATCACCACAATCATTGTGGAACAAAACGCCGTCGCCGCCCTGAAACTCGCAGACCGCGCGGTCATTCTCGATACCGGCCAAGTGGTGTATGATGACAGCGCGCGGAAGGTGCTGGAAGACGAAGCCCTGCGTGCAAAATACCTCGCAATCTGAGGAAAACGACTGACTATCGGAGGAGGGAACGCCCATGCTTGACCAGCGTGACGGCATGTATTGGCCTGACAGTGAGATGTCCGCAAACGCCCATGCGGACCGCGCCAAATACGACGCAATGTATAAGGCATCCGTGGATGACCCAGAAGCATTCTGGGCAGAACACGGCAAGCGCATCGACTGGATGACGCCCTATACCAAAGTCAAAAACACCTCCTTCGAGCCGGGCAATATCGACATTCGCTGGTTTGAGGACGGCACTCTCAACGTCTCGGCCAATTGCATAGACCGCCATCTTGCGACACGGAGCGATCAGACGGCAATCATCTGGGAACCCGATGATCCAAACGACGCCGCGCAGCACATCACCTATGCTGAACTCCATGCAGAAGTCTCCAAATTCGCTAATGTTCTGAAAGGCTTGGGCGTTGGCAAAGGTGACCGCGTTGTGCTGTACCTGCCGATGATCCCTGAAGCGGCCTATGCCATGCTGGCCTGCACACGGATCGGCGCGATCCATTCTATCGTATTTGCAGGTTTCTCGCCCGATGCGCTCGGGGCCCGGGTAAACGGCTGCGACGCGAAGGTTGTGATCACCGCCGATGGGGCGCCGCGCGGCGGCCGCGTCACCAACCTAAAGGACAACGTTAACAAGGCGCTGCTCCATGACACCGACGATGTGAAATGCCTCGTCGTCAAACGCACGGGCCAGCAGGTGGCCTGGCGCGGCGACCTCGATTTCTGGCTGCACGAGGAAATGGCCAAGGTCAGCGTCGATTGTCCGCCGGAAGAGATGGCGGCGGAAGACCCTCTCTTTATCCTCTACACATCCGGCTCCACCGGCCAGCCAAAGGGCGTCGTGCATACCACAGGCGGCTACATCGTTTATGCGGCAATAACCCATGAATATGTCTTCGACTATCACGACGGCGACGTCTTCTGGTGTACGGCGGATGTGGGCTGGGTGACTGGCCACAGCTATATTGTCTACGGCCCGCTCGCCAATGGTGCGACGACGCTGATGTTCGAGGGCGTCCCCACTTTCCCCGATGCCGGGCGGTTCTGGGCCGTATGCGAAAAGCACAAGGTGAACCAGTTCTACACCGCGCCCACCGCAATCCGCGCGCTGATGGGCAAAGGGCCGGAGTTTGTCACGAAGTATGACCTAACGGACCTGAAAGTCCTGGGCACCGTGGGGGAACCCATCAATCCGGAAGCCTGGAATTGGTACAACGAGGTTGTCGGCAAAGGGAACGTTCCCATCGTTGATACATGGTGGCAGACCGAAACGGGCGGCCATTTGATGACGCCGCTTCCTGGTGCGACCCCGACGAAGCCAGGCTCCTGCACCCTACCCTTCTTTGGCGTGCAGCCGGTTATTCTGGAACCCACGTCTGGCGAGGAAATCCACGACACCGCAGCCGAGGGCGTCCTTTGCATGAAGGACAGTTGGCCCGCGCAGATGCGCACCGTCTGGGGCGATCATGAACGGTTCGAAAAGACCTATTTCGCTGATTATAAGGGCTACTACTTCACCGGCGACGGCTGCCGACGCGATGAGGATGGCTACTACTGGATTACTGGCCGCGTGGACGACGTGATTAACGTCTCTGGCCACCGTATGGGCACCGCGGAGGTTGAATCCGCGCTCGTGGCCCATGAAAAAGTCGCCGAGGCCGCCGTGGTGGGCTATCCCCACGACATCAAGGGCCAGGGCATCTATGCTTACGTGACCTTGATGAGCGGCCAGGAACCAACCGAAGAGCTGCGCAAGGAGCTGGAAACCTGGGTGCGCTCAGAAATCGGCCCCATCGCCAAGCCCGACCTCATCCAATGGGCGCCGGGTCTGCCGAAGACACGCTCCGGCAAGATTATGCGTCGGATTTTGCGCAAGATCGCCGAAAACGACTACGGCGCGCTCGGCGACACGTCCACGCTTGCAGAACCCGAAGTGGTCGATGACCTGATCGAGAACCGGATGAACCGGGGGTAAGCAGTCTCCGACGTGGAGACTGCGCCGGAAAATGACGCATTTTCCGCGGCGTCCGCGTCGGCGACCCTTGCAGGCATCGTATCATCTCCTGCTCTGATCTTTTGATCTAATAGCTGGGCCGTACACGTCCCGTTCCCACCAACTGTCGTTTGGATCGTGGTTACGATAGATGACAATCCGGTCGCCTGTCTTAATTCCGTCGAAACTTGATTGGACAGCTGGAAGGCTCTTTCCGACATGTCCGGCGCTATCCTTCCACACCAACAAATAGCTATCGTCGCCATCATCACCGCGAGAATGGAAGCGGATAGCGGTCACCTCGGCCGTTCGCCGCAGCCCCTGCGTTGCAGCCAACACGCCCCGCCGACCCTTCCTCCAATAGTAAACGGCAAGCGCCAGACCTCCGACGGCATAAAGCGCAAGGAAAACCCGATCTGCGATGTCGAGTTCCGACCCCAGATAATAAAACGCGCCGCCCATACCCGCGATCACCAATAGGAAAGCTGGAAAACTCCCACCAACGCGAAAGAAAAGCCCAATGCGATCTCGTCGGTTCATAGGGCATCCCTAACCGAAAAGGCGGGCAAGCCTAAGCGTTTCAAATTATCCTTCCCCAAAATCCCCGCCAGCACGACACAATCCCGCCTCAGTGATTTGATTGTTTCCTCAGGGAAAATCCCCGGAAATTTGCCCGGGGAAACCTTGTAACGCGTTCGTGAGCACCCCATATCGAATGTATACCACAGGATACAATCGAAAGGCCGGACCATGTTCGACCTCTATCTAACGGGGCCCTTCGTCCCGTTCACAATTGCGCTCGCGCTCTTGTTTGGGCTGCTTGCGCTCGAAATCTTGCTCGGTCTGCTGGGCGGAACGCTGCTGGGCCTTGGCGCCGACGCGGATATGGATGTTGACCTCGATATCGAGGTGGATTTGCCGGATGTCGGCGACCTCGACATCGATTTCGGCGATGCCGACCCGCATCTGTTCGACTTCGCAGAACCCGAAATCGACGCCGACATGCCCGAAACCGATATAGCGGCATCCGGCCCGGCTTCCTGGCTGGGGATCGGCAAAATGCCGGTTCTGATCTGGATCGCCGCCCTTCTCCTGGGGTTTGGCGTCTCAGGCTTTGCCATCCAATCTTTGCTCAACGGGACAGCGGGGTTCGTCCTGCCCGCCGCCATCGCCGCCGTACCTGCCGCCCTTGCGGGTATCTGGTTTGCCAAAACCTTCGGGGCCGGCTTCGCCCGCGCCCTCCCCAAGACGGAAAGCTCCGCCATGTCAGAGCGCCACCTTGGCCGTCGCACCGGCGTCGTGACCCAAGGCACCGCCAAACGCGGACGCCCCTCCGAAGTCAAAGTCAAGGACCGGCACGGCAACACCCATTACCTCCGGGGCGAGCCGCTCAAGGATGACGACGAAATACCGGCGGGCACCAGCGTCCTCGTACTGCGCCACCGCTTTGAAGAGGGCTACCGATTGGTGCCCCTCGGCCCCGAGACTTGAAACTGAAAAGGAGATTTGAATGGACTTCGTTACCCTAGGCATCATCGTCGCTGCAGTCATAGGCTTCTTGATCTTTGTGGGTCTCGTCCTTGGTCGGCTCTATCGCCGCGCCACGCGGGAAGTCAGCCTTGTGAAGACAGGCGCTGGTGGCAAAAAGGTCATCATGGATGGGGGCACGATTGTCGTGCCGCTCTTGCACGAGATCAGCCCGGTCAACATGAAGACGTTGCGCCTTGAAGTGTCGCGGAACGCCGATGGCGCGCTGATCACCAAGGACAGGATGCGCGTCGATGTGGGTGTGGAGTTCTATGTGAGCGTCAATGCCACCAACGAGGGGATCAGCCGCGCAGCACAAACCCTTGGTGACAGGACATTTTTCGTCGATCAGCTCCGTGAGCTTATCGAAGGCAAATTGATCGACGGTCTGCGCGCCGTGGCCGCCCAGATGACCATGGATGAGTTGCATGAGAACCGCGCGGAATTCGTGCAGGAGGTGCAAAACACCGTCTCTGAGGACCTGCTGAAGAACGGTCTTGAGCTTGAATCCGTGTCGCTCACAGCGCTCGACCAGACCCCGTTCGAGGCGCTCGATGAAAACAACGCCTTCAACGCTGTCGGTATGCGCAAACTGGCCGAGGTCATCGCGGAATCAAAAAAGGAACGGGCCGAAATTGACGCCGATGCCGATGTATCCGTCCGCCGCGCCGCCATGGAAGCAGAACGCCTCAAACTGAAGATCGAGCAGGACGAACGCCAGGCCGCGATTTCGCAACGCCAGGAAATTGCAACGCTGGAAGCCGCCCAACAGGCCGAGATCGCCCGGCGCGAGGAAGATTCGGCCCGCGAGCGCGAACAAGCACGGATCAAGCGCGAAGAAGCGATCCGCGCCTCCGACATTGCCCGTGAACGGGCCATACGCGAAGCCGAGATTGCGCGCGACCGTGAGCTTGAGGTGGCCGATCAGGAGCGTCTGATCATCATCAATAAAAAGTCGGAAGAAGAAAGCCAGGCCAAGGCCTCCGCCGACCAAGCCCGCGCCGAGGCAATCAAAGCGCAAGAAGCCATCGAAACCGCGCGCTCCGTGGCCACCGCAGAACGTCAAAAGCAGATCGTGCTGATCGAAGCGCAGCGGGAAGCCGAACGCGCCGCAACACGCGTGACCATTGAGGCTACGGCCGAAAAAGACGCCGCGCAAGACCGCGCGGATGCACGCCGCGAAGAAGCGCAAGCCGATGCGGATGCGCTGACCATTCGGGCGGCGGCGAAGAAGACCGACTTGTTGGCAGAAGCCGAAGGCCGACGCGCGATTGTCGAGGCGGAAAACGCCATTGCCGATGAGATCGTCAATATGAAGGTCGCCCTGGCGCGGTTGGAGAAACTCCCCGAGATCGTGGCCCAGATGGTCAAACCGGCCGAGAAGATCGATACGATCCGCATTCACCAGGTCTCCGGATTGCACGGTGCTGGTGGCGGTGCGGGTGCCTCCGGCGTCAGCGACAAGCCCCCGGTGAACCAAGCCCTCGATTCGATCATGGGTATGGCGGTGCAACTGCCCGCCCTGAAGAAGATCGGTGAAGAGCTAGGCGTCTCCATGGACAAAGGCGTCGCCGGGCTGGCGGAAAGCTTGACAGGCGATGCACCCTCGCCCGCCCCGGAAGCCACTGGCAGCGCTGACGAAACGCCCGATGCTATGGACACATCTGGGAAGTCTCTGCCTGCCACTGAGTAAACGGTTCTCTCGGACTAGACACAAAAAAGGGCGCGCTCCGGACGGGTGCGCCCTTCCCTTTTAAGCGCGCCTGCATAAAATCCTCTCGACAACCCCGAAAGAGCCCGACCGATGCACCGTGCCCTTTGTCTTGCCCTCGCAGTTTGGCCAACCGCGTTGATGGCCGAGCCGCTATTTCCCAACTCGGTCGTCTCGAACGACATTGATTTCATCTCGGACAGCGATCCCTCCGCCTTCTACTGCCTTACCTATTTCGGCACCGCGCAGAAAGAGATGCCGGACAAGCGCGGCGGCGATCTTTTCGCCGATGGTGTCTACGAGTTCGAAGCGTGGTTCACCGATGGGACGGCCGTTGGGATTTGGGTTCATCCTGACCTTGGCAGCATGGGGGCCGCAGAAGAGGTGGCAGAGCAGGTAACCGGTCCCTTGGGACGGCTCCCCTCGTTCATGCGCGAAGTTCTGAACCATGTGGTGATCCATAAGGGCGACGAAACCGCCTTTGCCGAAGACCTTGGGCATTTCTTCGTGCTCTATGACGGGAACATGAAGAAACGCCTAGCAACGCGCGATCTGGAGGAAACGGTTTTTCATGAGGCGGTGCACGCTACGCTCGACCATGAAATCGCCAACGGTGATCTCTGGCTCGGCGCGCAGTTAGCCGATGGAACTTTCGTGACGGACTACGCCGCCGCCAACCCGACGCAAGAGGACCTCGCCGAGACCGCACTCTTCGCACTCACCTATTTCAGGCATCCCGAGCGCCTACCCGACAACATGCCCGACACGCTCGAAGCGCTTATCCCCAATCGCTTGGCTTTGCTCGACCAGTTGTTCGGCCCGGACCAAATCCTACAGCGCGAAGCGGATGATCTTGAAGACTGCCCCTAATCTGCACCATCACTCGTCCAACATAACAACCGTGATTACAGTTACTTACATCAGTTCGATGTGTACGCGGCGATTGTCGCGAAGCGGTGCCTGCGTCTTGACCCTCGGCGCCGTCTCACCAAATGACTTCACGAGATCAATACGGTCAGGGGCAACGCCTGCGGCCGTCAAGTAAGCAGCAACCTGATCCGCGCGGGCTTGGCCGAGGGTCATGTTATAGGCATCGCTACCGGTTAGATCGGTATGTCCGAAGATCGCCAGTTTCGCCGTTGGACTGTTTTCCAGCGCTACAGCTAAAACGTTGAGATTGGCAATGGCGTCCTCATCGAGGTCGGCGGTATCAAGATCGAACGTTACCACAGTCGCAAAGCCGATCTGCGGTTGTGAAACTGGGAGCGCCAATTCCGCTGGCATGGCAGGTGTCGGCGTTGGCGTCGGTTGAATGGCTGTTGAAATCCGCTGGATTGTTGGGCGGATCACCTTTTCTTCCACCCGCGCGCTGATGACCGGCAACTGGTCCATCACCGCCTGGATATCGCTCAGCACCACTTCGCTGTCCGGTAGGGACAGGTCATTCAGATCGAACTTGGCGATTGCAGGAGGAAGATTTTCCCGTTCCGGGAGGGGCATGAGACCCGCCGCCATCAAGACCCCGACACAGGCGGCTCCAAAAAACAACTGTTGGTACATAAAGATACCTCAAATACTCACTACACGCGTCCACACTACCTTTACGGTCGGTTTATTATTGCGTTGGAAATAAGGCAAAAATGCGGCGCAAAACCCTCAAATTGACACAAAGACGGTCAAGGTTTGAACGCAATATCTCTATCTTGCGATCACTGTTCAAGCGAAGGAAACAACACCCCAAAACAGCACGCGCCAAACGTAAGAACCGTTTCCCAATTTCGAGGCAATCCAAGCAAGTTGGAATCACTTCGTGCCTTAGAGATGGTTGCCGCGAGCACACCGCTCCCATGGAGAGGTGGAGGCATATCTCGGGCCTCCACATAACCGACACAAGCGGGCCGTTCATGCGCGGCAATCGGCGGATGGACTGACGTTTAACCCCGAACACCGGTAAACTGGCCTATACTGCCGAAATCATGCTCCTTTCCGCACATCACGCATGAGACAATTTGCCGACCAATTGCTGCAATTCGCTTGTTGCGACAGGGCAGCCACCCCTTTAGAACCTCTATAAAAGCGGGAGTGGCAGCTTCCGCGTAGGGAACGTTTCGGGAAAGCAGGAGGCATCCTATATGGCCGACGCCGCCATCCAGGGGCATGACGAGCACGAACGCGGGTTTTTCACGCGCTGGTTCATGTCCACGAACCATAAAGACATCGGTATTCTGTACCTCTTCACCTCCGGCTTTGTTGGCTTCATTGCCGTGGCCTTCACGGTCTACATGCGACTGGAGCTCAAGGACCCCGGCGTCCAGTACATGTGCGCAGAGCATTTGGATACGGGCTTCTTTTCGGGCTTTTTCTCAGCCTTAGCCGCCGCTGCCCCAGGCGAATGCACCCCGAACGGTCACCTCTGGAATGTGATCGTCACCGGCCACGGCATCCTCATGATGTTCTTTGTCGTTATTCCGGCGCTTTTCGGCGGATTTGGCAACTATTTCATGCCGTTGCAGATTGGCGCACCGGACATGGCGTTCCCGCGGATGAACAACCTCAGCTACTGGCTGTATGTCGCCGGGTCCTCCTTGGCCATCGCAAGCGTTGTTTCGCCCGGCGGTAACGGCCAACTTGGATCGGGTGTCGGCTGGGTGCTCTACCCGCCGTTATCCACGTCCGAAGGCGGCTTCTCTATGGACCTCGCAATCTTCGCGGTCCACCTTTCGGGGGCGTCTTCGATCCTGGGCGCGATCAACATGATCACGACCTTCCTGAATATGCGCGCCCCGGGCATGACGCTCTTCAAGGTGCCGCTCTTCGCGTGGTCGATCTTCGTCACCGCATGGCTGATCCTCTTGGCACTGCCGGTCTTGGCAGGTGCCATCACCATGCTCCTGACCGATCGGAACTTTGGTACCACCTTCTTCGACCCATCCGGTGGTGGTGACCCGGTCCTCTACCAGCATATCCTTTGGTTCTTCGGGCACCCCGAAGTCTACATCATCATCTTGCCCGCGTTCGGGATCATCAGCCACGTGATTGCGACCTTTGCGCGCAAGCCGATCTTTGGCTATCTGCCCATGGTCTGGGCGATGATCGCCATTGGTGGCCTCGGCTTCGTCGTTTGGGCGCACCATATGTACACGGTCGGCATGAGCCTCACCCAACAAACCTACTTCATGTTGGCGACCATGGTGATTGCCGTGCCGACGGGCGTGAAAATATTCAGCTGGATTGCCACGATGTGGGGCGGCTCGATCGAATTCAAAACCCCGATGTTGTGGGCGTTTGGCTTCCTGTTCCTCTTCACCGTGGGTGGGGTCACAGGAATTGTTCTCAGTCAGGCGGGCATCGACCGCGCCTACCACGACACCTACTACGTGGTGGCACACTTCCACTATGTGATGTCGCTTGGCGCCGTCTTCGGCATCTTCGCGGGTATCTACTATTGGATGGGCAAGATGTCGGGCCGTCAGTATCCGGAATGGGCGGGTAAACTGCATTTCTGGGCTATGTTCATCGGCTCGAACATCACCTTCTTCCCGCAGCACTTCCTAGGCCGCCAGGGCATGCCACGCCGCTATATCGACTATCCGGAGGCCTTTGCCTACTGGAACGAAGTGTCGAGCTGGGGCGCATTCCTCGCCTTCGCCTCCTTCCTGTGGTTCATTGGCGTTGTGTTCTACACGCTGCTCGCAGGTAAGCGCATCACGGCGAAGAACCCGTGGAACGAACATGCGGACACGTTGGAATGGACGTTGCCCACCCCACCGCCAGAACACACGTTCGAAATCCTCCCGAAACAAGAGGAATGGGATTGGCAGGACGGTCACTATCCGCGTGTTGAGGAATGGGCGGAAGGCTCGCACCCCGACAATGCGGCACCCAAGCCCCAGTAAACTGCAGTTGTTTACAACGAAGGCCCCGCTCGCTGGCGGGGCCTTTTTTTTCGGCATCACTTTTGTAGAGACCAAATCGCGCGCCAGCGGCTCTCTTTGGCTTGTTTGGAAAACAGGATCAATCGAAGATCAAGAAAGGTTAAGTTTAACGCGCTGTTAACCGTCTTTAGGCTCATTGGGAGATGCGGGTTCGACTGTATACGAGTGCGCAACAATCTGCCGTTACGAGACAAAATATGCCCAATTTACCTTAACAATCCACTATAGATTGCGTCCAAATTATGACGTTGTATATTTCGGCTGTGGGGGAGTGTTTTCAAAAAACATGCCCAAACGTGATGGTCTTTACTGTTAACCCTTAAACAAAAGCGAGAAACGAGGGCATGTTCATGAAAAAGGGTAAGACTGCCAAGATACTATTGATAACGACCTTCCTGACAGCGCCAGGTGCGCTCATGGCAGGTGGCTACGGCGATACCGCAGTTCGTGACGGGGCGGTAACAAACACCGATCGCGTTGCGACCGTGCCGTGTCCTCGACTGAACCGGAACATCCCCGCGACACTAGCGGCCCAAATGGACTGTGGGAGTGCGCAGGCAACGCCTGAAGTGGCGGGTGAGCGCGTGCGAAACACAGGCTTTTTCAGCGGTCACGATATCGGCTCGGCGCCACCGGCAAACGCAGATGACGACGAACCGTTTTCGACAATAGCAGACCGCACAAATAACAATTCCCCTGGCCCGGGTGATAACCAAAACGCGCCACAGGACCCCGGTGATGGACCTAACGACGGCGGGGATGGACCCAACGATGGTGGCGACGGTCCCAACGACGGCGGTGACGGTCCGAACGACGGCGGTGACGGTCCGAACGATGGTGGCGATGGTCCCAACGATGGCGGTGACGGTCCCAACGATGGGGGCGACGGTCCCAACGATGGGGGCGACGGTCCCAACGACGGCGGTGACGGTCCCAACGACGGCGGTGACGGTCCCAACGACGGTGGTGATGGCCCCAACGATGGCGGGGATGGCCCCAACGATGGGGGCGACGGTCCCAACGATGGGGGCGACGGACCTAACGATGGTGGTGACGGCCCCAACGACGGTGGCGATGGACCGAACGATGGTGGCGACGAGCCGGACGAAGCGACTTTCGACGACAAACAAAAGGACAAGTCAAAGAAGAATAAGTCCAAGAAAAACAAATCGAAAAAGAACAAGTCCAAGAAGAGCAAGAACAAGAATAGTAAGAACAAATCATAAAACGGTGTCGAGCGGGGCCAGCTAAGCACCCGCTGCGACAATAAATCACCAAGAACGGCGCGAGATGGCATGCCATCGGCGCCGTTCGCACTTGAAGCACAAAGACCCGCGAACTATCGTCTCGCAATGCCTTACCGCTGGTCCGAAACCCCCGACGCGAGCACACTGACGCTTTGGCCGCACCAGTCCATGACACCCCGCGGGTTTTCATGGTTCATTGGCATAACCGCGGTCATGCTAAGCCTGCCGCTTTTCGCGGTGCTCGGCTCCACTGTCGCCTGGGTTTTGATGGTGTTTTTCCTTGTCACCCTCGCGGCAACTTGGCGCGCGATAACGGCGAACCAATCCGCGCGCAGCACACGGGAATTGCTCCGCGTGACCCCAACCCGCGTTGATTTGGAACACAAGCCACCAAAGGGCCCGGCACTTCTCTGGGAAGCAAACCCGCATTGGGTGACGGTAAAGCTCCGGGATGATGGCCCGGTTGAGAAATATCTCACGCTACGGGGCGGCGGCCGCGAGGTGGAACTCGGGCGATTCCTGACGCCCGATGAACGGGAAAGCCTTTTTAGCGAACTCGCCCCGCGCCTGCGGTAAAGTAATCAGTGAAGAGATGCCGTCACTGGTTTGACACAGGAATTCGTAAATTTCGCTTGTGCTGCAAGGCGTTAACGCAACCCACCTACGAAAGCTGGTCGCTTTGCTCTAGCTCAGCTTGCCTTTGACGAGCGGTCCCACACTGCCAAAATCCATCTGCCCGGTATACTTGGCCTTAAGCGCGCCCATCACCTTGCCCATGTCACGAATAGAGGCAGCCCCGGTTTCGGAAATCGCCGCGTCAATCGCTGCCGCGGTTTCGTCTTCATCCAGCTGCTTTGGCAGAAACTCCTCCACCACAAGGATTTCCGCCCGCTCCTGTTCGGCAAGTTCAAGGCGCCCACCTTCTTCGTAGGCCCGGGCGCTCTCGTGACGCTGTTTCACCATTTTCCCTAGGATTTGCAGGATCTCGCCATCGCCCACACCTTGGTCGGCGCCGTCACCGCCTTCGCCCCGCTTGGCGATATCGCGATCCTTGATGGCAGCGCTGATGAGCCTCAGCGTTGACAGGCGTGCCGCGTCTTTTTCGCGCATTGCTGTCTTCAGCCCTGCGGTGATGCGTTCTCTCAGTTCCATTGATCTCTCATCCCAAAGCCCCAAGAGTCGAGACCATACAAGACACGTACCAGGCCCGCAACCGAAGATACAGCCTTTAAGTTATTGATTTACATAGGTTTGTAATTTCTCAGCCTTGGGTTGACGCGCATGAGCCGCAGGCTTACACCTTCAGCCGTTTATCAAAAAAAGGAGCAGCCATGTCCTCGACCCCCGCGCATCCCACAGCCTGCCTTGCACTGGCGGATGGCACGATTTTCTATGGATATGGCTTCGGGGCGACCGGTCAGCGACAGGCTGAACTTTGCTTCAACACCGCGATGACCGGATATCAGGAGATTATGACGGACCCGTCTTACGCGGGGCAGATCGTGACCTTCACCTTTCCGCATATCGGCAATGTGGGCGTAAATCCCGAAGATGACGAAACAGGCGATCCGGTTGCGGAGGGGCTCGTCGTGAAATGGGACCCGACCGAACCCTCGAACTGGCGCGCCGCAGAAGGCCTGTCTACGTGGCTCGAACGGCGAAACCGCATTGGGATCGGCGGGCTCGACACGCGCCGCCTGACCCGGGCCATACGCCAACAGGGCGCCCCCCATGTGGCGCTTGCCCATGATCCCGACGGCAAGTTCGACATAGAAGCATTGGTCGCGGCGGCCCGCGCGTTCCCGGGCCTTGTGGGTCTCGACCTCGCCAAGACCGTCACCTGCGCGCAATCCTATCGGTGGGACGAAATGCGGTGGGCCTGGCCCGATGGGTTTCCCCGCCAGGAAAACCCGATTCATAAGGTGGTGGCCATCGATTACGGCGCAAAACGTAATATTCTGCGCTGCTTGGCCAGTGTGGGCTGTGATGTAACGGTTCTACCGGCCACGGCGACTACGGAAGATGTCTTGGCTCACTCTCCCGACGGGCTTTTCCTGTCCAACGGGCCCGGCGATCCGGCCGCGACCGGGAAATATGCCGTCCCGATGATTAAAGGCGTCATGGAGCACGCCGATATGCCCATTTTCGGCATTTGTCTGGGGCACCAAATGCTGGCGCTGGCGCTTGGGGCACGGACCGTGAAAATGAACCACGGTCACCACGGCGCAAACCACCCCGTCAAAGATGTGGAGACCGGGAAAGTTGAAATAACGTCAATGAACCATGGCTTTACCGTTGACAGTCAAACTTTGCCCGCCGGTGTCATGGAAACCCATATCTCGCTCTTTGACGGTTCAAACTGTGGTATCCGCATGACGGAACGTCCCATCTTTTCTGTGCAATACCATCCGGAAGCAAGCCCCGGCCCAGTGGACAGCATGTATTTGTTCGAACGCTTCACGAATGCGATGGCGTCGCGCGCACCCACGCCAGCTTGACCGCAGCGAAAGGGTCGTTGACAGGGCCCGTTTCGTGCTGTCGAGAGGCGGCGTCCACAAAAAATGTAGCGTTTAAGATCGACTTAACCATGACCTGCGATGCAAAGCGCCGTCTCGTTGCTGCTTTGGTTACTCGTCATGCTCACGCTTCAGCGCCCGCCGCCTCTCCTGCTCCGAAATGGTCAGCGCTGTGACCGTTTCGATGACGCCACCGGACAACCGGACGCGCGCGCGCTGGACCGGATCGGGTTGGAAACAGCGCTCCGAAGCCACCTTCTCCCGTTGATGGATGCGGGTGCGATTACACCTGTCGCCGCCACCAGCCGGGCTGACTTTCGGCGTATGGAGCCACATCTGCGCGCCGTCCTCGGGCCTGTAGCCTGCAAAATCGCCACGAAAGAGGCGATCGAAGAAGAGCTCTTACATATGCGCCGCGCGCATCTCGCCTGTCGGGCGGAAAGGCGTACGCCCGATGCGGAAAGCTGCCGCACATGGTCGACCGGCACCTTGGCCCTTGTGGTTCTGTCGTGTTTAACGGGGCTGGCACTTTTGGCGTTTATACACCCCGGCATTCTGCTATGGGGGCTCTTCGGATGGGCGGCAATCACCCTTGTCGCCGTGACCGGATTACGGGTGACCGCCGCAGTGGCGCAGCTCTTGCATCTTCGCCGGAAAGGACGGGTCTGGCGCAGCGCGCGAAGTGTTGAAGGTCCCCCCGACCGTTTGCCCCCCATCTCCCTTCTGGTGCCGCTCTACAAGGAACGCGATATTGCCGCGCGGCTGGTCAAACGCCTTTCTGCCCTCGACTACCCCCGCGACAAATTGGAAGTGGCACTCATTCTCGAATGGGGGGACGAGACGACGGAGATGGCGCTCCACGCCGCTGCCCTGCCGCCCTGGATGCGAATCATTCGCGTTCCCGGTGGTCAGCTCCGAACGAAACCCCGCGCCATGAATTACGCCCTCGACTTTCTCGGCGGGGAGATTGTCGGCATTTATGACGCCGAAGATGCCCCCGCCC
Source organism: Pseudomonadota bacterium (assembly GCA_039024895.1). Lineage (GTDB taxonomy): Bacteria > Pseudomonadota > Alphaproteobacteria > Rhodobacterales > Rhodobacteraceae > JAJDOD01. The sequence continues at coordinate 18,306 of JBCCPJ010000035.1, forward strand.
GCGATCAATTGATGAATGTGGTCACCGCCTTTGAAAAGGCCCCGCAGAACATCGCGTGCCTCCAAGGGGCACTCGATTTCTACAACGCCCCTAAGAACTGGCTGACCCGCTGTTTCACCATCGATTACGCGGTCTGGTTCCGATTGATCCTGCCTGGGTTCGCACGGCTCGGCTTTGTCTTGCCGCTCGGGGGTACAACCGTGTTCTTCCGGCGCTCGGCGCTTGAAAACCTCGGACGTTGGGACGCCCATAACGTGACGGAAGATGCCGATCTGGGCCTTCGCCTCGCACGGCGCGGTTATCGCTGCGGGTTCCTGCCAACCGTCACGGAGGAAGAGGCGACCGATACCCTGCCTGCCTGGCTCCGCCAGAGGAGCCGGTGGATCAAAGGCTATGCCATGACATGGGCCGTCCATATGCGCGATCCGCTTCATCTCCTTGGCGAATTGGGTTGGATGCGTTTCCTCGGGGTTCAGGTGCTGTTTCTGGGCACGCTGAGCCAGTTTCTTCTGGCACCGCTTCTCTGGTCCTTTTGGCTGATCCTCTTCGGGATACCGCACCCGATTACCAGCATCGCCCCTTGGGAAGCTGTTGTCGCCCTGGCCGCGTTATTCTTCTTTTGCGAAGTTGTGACGCTTTTGACCTCCGCCATGGCGGTGGCGCGTCCCAAACACCGCTGGCTGATCAAATGGGTGCCGCTCATGCATTTTTACTTTCCCTTGGCTGCCATCGCGTCCTGGAAAGGATTTGCAGAGATGTTGAGCCGTCCATTCTACTGGGACAAGACCGCCCATGGGAAAGACCCGACCAGCGGGCCCGTTACCACCGCATGAGGGTCGGGCAACGCTCGGGAGCCTCTCCAGATTGAGTTGGCGCTGCGCGGGCTCAAGACGTTGCCATGAGTATTTCAGGACAGAAGAAGGCCGGGCCGTACCTTAGATGTCAGCCTTAGCGGCATCGTCCGCATCCTGGCGCAATCGGGCTTCGAAAGCGCGGCTGATATGGCCTTTAAGACCGGTATAGGCGGCCTCGCCGTCACCCCGTTCAATCGCCTCAACAATGGCGGCATGCTCTTCAACGGCAATTTCGCTCCGCCCCTCTGCCGCAAGCGACGTCGTCGCCATCAACGCCATGGAGCGATAGACCAGATCGAGTTGCTGGACCAGATACCGGTTATGGGACGCCAGATGCACCTGCCGGTGAAAGCGTCGATTGGTCCGTGCGAGGGCCGCCGGGTCGTTAACCAGCGCCTGATCCTCGCGGACCATTTCCTTCAAAAGACGGATTTCTTCGTCCGTCGCATGGCGGGCGGCGAGGCGGGCGGCCAATGCCTCGAGTTCTGACCGCACGATATAAAGCTCGGCCATCTGATTATGGTCAAGCGACGCCACCACCAGGGAGCGCCCATCGCGCGCCAGCAGCGATTGGGTTTCAAGCCGTTGCAGGGCTTCGCGAATGGGGGTACGCGACATGCCAAAGCGATCGGCCAACTCGCTTTCAACCAAGCGATCACCGGGCCGATACATCCCAGAATCGATCGCATTCAGAATGAGTTGATAGGCGTCTTTTTGACTGGCCCGGGTGTCCGACATGGCAAGGTCTTCCTCTTCTGACCCCACCCTAGCCAGCAACGCCGGAGGGTGGCAAACAGATATCCGATACGCAGTGCATTAAGACGCGAGGGACATCAGGCATGCCGAAAGGCCATTTCGACCACGTCACCACTTGGATATTCGATCTCGACAATACGCTTTACCCGCCGGAGATCCGCCTGTTTGACCAGATCGAAAAGCGCATGACGGCCTGGGTGATGAAGGCGCTTTCGGTCGCGGAAACCGAAGCGGATAGGCTGCGCAAACACTATTGGGACACGCACGGAACCACCCTCGCCGGGCTTATGCAGGAACATGATATTGACCCGATGCCTTACCTTGAAGACGTGCATGACATCGACTTTGACGCCCTGACCCCCGATCCCGACCTTGCGGCGAGCCTCGCCAATTTGCCGGGGCGGCGGATTGTCTACACCAACGGCTCCGCGCCCTACGCGCGCTGTGTTTTGGCGGCCCGCGGGCTTGAAGGGTTGTTCGATGCAGTCTACGGCGTGGAGCATGCGGGCTTCCGGCCCAAACCGGAGCGCGCCGCCTTCGAACAGGTTCTCACTAAGGACGGCAGCGATCCGCGCCGCGCCACCATGTTTGAAGATGAGCCACGCAACCTCGCCGCCCCGCACGAGATGGGCATGGCCACGGTGCATGTGGCCCCCGTTCCTGTCACGGCGCCGCATATCCACCACCATACGGATGATCTCGCCCGGTTTCTTACGCGACTGCTCTGAGACAACGCGTCGCTTTCCGTACCGGTGTCGCTGACCTATCTACGCCCCATGGGCAGGACAAACACCGATATCTTCATCTCGGGCGGCGGGATCGCCGGGTTGACCGCGGGGATTGCGCTGGCGAAGGCTGGCTTTCACGTGACGCTTGCGGACCCCGCCCCGCCACCAAACGACCAGGCCGAAGAGAAGTCAGACCTGCGCTCGACGGCGTACCTGCAGCCCGCGCGTGACCTTTTGGAAGATACAGGTCTCTGGCCGCTCCTCGAAGACGCCGCAACCCCGCTCGAAGCGCTACGGGTCATCAACTTGGCCGGCGATCCCCCCGGGATCGACACCGAGCGGACCTTCGAAGCCGCCGATCTAGCGGCGCCCGCCTTTGGCTGGAACCTTCCCAATTGGCTGACCCGGAAAGTCCTGACGGACGCGGCAGCAACCGAGCCGAACCTCGATCTCCGGATTGGCGCCGGTTTCGCGAAGTTGCTTACCCGGGAACGCGAGGCATTGATCACCCTGACCGATGGCACCCGGTTAAGGGCGAGGCTTGCGCTCGCCGCCGATGGGCGCGCCTCTCCGCTCCGCAACGCCGCAGGGATTGATGTGTCCACCACGCGCTACGGGCAAAAAGCCATCGCCTTTGCGGTGACGCATCCGCTCCCCCACGGATGCGTTTCAACGGAGCTTTACGACAAGGGCGGCGCATTCGTATTGGTACCGCTGCCCGACCACGGGGGACAACCGGCCTCTGCCGTTGTGTGGATGCAGGATGGCACCGAAGCACTTCGTTTGCACGCGCTGGAGGATGACGCCTTCGGGCGGGCTGCCACCGCGCGATCGGCAAATGTGCTGGGCCCCCTCACGCCAGTCACCGGCCGCCGCCTTTGGCCGGTCGTCACCCAAACCGCCCGTGCCATGACAACGGAGCGCGTGGCGCTTCTTGCAGAAGCGGCCCACGTGATGCCACCCATTGGGGCGCAGGGGCTGAACACCTCGCTCCACGACGTGCGCGCCATTGTCGAGGCCGCGAAAGAGGCACCGGAGAGTATCGGCGACAACACTTTTCTCAAGCGGTACGCGGCCGCTCGGGCGCGGGACGTGGCGACGCGAGCGACCCTGATCGACGCCTATAACCGGCTCTGTCGGAGCGACGCAGTGGCGGCGAAAGTAGCACGGCGTCTAGGGCTCAAGATGGTGCATGACGTCCCACAACTCCGACGCGCCATCATGCGCGCAGGTATGGGAACCTAGTTCGGCCGTGGCCGCCAGCGGCACTCTACGATCTTAAGAAAGCACCTTTCGGGCTAACGGGTTCCCACAGTCGTGCCCCTTAGGCTAAGCCGCCACACGGGCGAGCGCCGTCTCAAACCGGGCAACGCTTGCATCGACGTCTTTCAGCTTATCGAGCCCGAAGAGGCCAATGCGGAAACTGCGATACGCATCCCCCTCGCCCACCATTAAGGGCACGCCCGCGGCCACCTGCATGCCTTCGGCGGCAAAGGGCTTGCCCGATTGCAGGGCCGGATCATCCGTGAAGGCGACAACGACGCCTGGCGCTTCGAACCCTTCGGCGGCAACCGAGCGAAAACCCTGCGCCGCTAGTGCCGCGCGAACCTTTCGACCCTGATCCCATTGCGCCTCTTTCATCGCATCAAAGCCAAGCGCTTTCGTTTCCGCCATGGCATCGCGGAAACCGCGCAAGGCGTCGGTCGGCATGGTCGCGTGATAGGCGTGGCCGCCATTCTCGTAGGTCTCCATGATCGCGAGCCATTTGCCTAAATCCACCGCAAAGCTCGATGACTGACGCGCCTTCGCCGCTTCCCTTGCCCGCTCGGACATCATGACAAGACCAGCCGACGGCGAGGCCGACCACCCCTTTTGCGGTGCAGAGATCAGGACATCGACGCCAAGCGCTTTCATATCGGCCCAGATGCAGCCGCTGGCAATACAATCGAGCACAAAGAGCCCACCAACGCCATGCACCGCTTCGGTGACCGTGCGGATATAGTCATCCGGCAAGATCATGCCCGAGGATGTCTCCACATGGGGCGCAAAGACGACTGCAGGCTTTTCCGCTTCGATCTTGCCCACGACATCCACCAGAGACGCCGGTTGGAAGGGCGCGTCCGCCGCGTTTCCAGTGCGCCGGGCCAGCATCACATGCTCCTCCGCAGGCAGCCCCGTGGCTTCAAAAATCTGGCTCCAACGGTAGGAAAAGTACCCGTTCCGCAGCACCATCACGGTTTCGTCTTCGGCAAATTGGCGCGCGACCGCCTCCATCGCATAGGTGCCGCCGCCCGGCACCAAGGCCACCGCGTCGGCATTATAAACCTCGCGCAGCATCCCGGAGATATCGCGCATGACCTCCTGAAACGCCACGCTCATATGGTTAAGTGAGCGGTCGGTAAAGACCACAGAAAACTCGAGCAAACCGTCTGGATCGATATCGTTACGAAGCGCAGGCATGGGGCAAACCTCTCCTTTGACCTGCCTCTCCCTAGCGACTAGAGGACGCAAGGAAAAGCCCGCGCCTTCGCTCAAAACGCCGCACCGAACCGAACGATGGCCCCGGGGCGCTATTGTCGTTTACAGATTGCATCCCGCGTGAGTTTCGCTAGAAGCGCGTGAGTTTTAAGCAAGATGAGAAACCCAGAGGGACGGACGAGATGCGCGTTTACTACGACCGCGACTGCGACATTAACCTGATCAAGGACAAGAAGGTGGCCATCCTCGGCTACGGCAGCCAGGGCCACGCGCATGCGCTGAACCTCCGCGACAGTGGCGCCAGGAACCTCGCCGTCGCACTCCGCGATGGCTCACCCTCCGCTGCGAAGGCGGAAGGCGAAGGGCTGACGGTTATGGGTATCTCTGACGCTGCCGCTTGGTGCGACGTGATGATGTTCACCATGCCCGACGAACTTCAAGCGGAGACCTATAAGAAATACGTCCACGAGCACCTCAAGGATGGCGCGGCGATCGCCTTCGCCCACGGCCTGAATGTGCATTTCGGCCTGATCGAACCGAAGCCCGGCGTTGACGTGATCATGATGGCACCCAAGGGCCCAGGCCACACGGTGCGCGGCGAATACACCAAAGGTGGCGGCGTGCCCTGCCTTGTCGCCGTGGACAATGATGCGTCAGGCAAAGCGCTCGAGATCGGTCTGTCCTACTGCTCCGCCATCGGCGGCGGGCGTTCGGGCATCATCGAAACCAACTTCAAAGAAGAATGCGAAACCGACCTCTTCGGTGAACAAGCTGTTCTCTGCGGCGGTCTGGTCGAGTTGATCCGCATGGGCTTTGAGACCTTGGTCGAGGCCGGTTACGCGCCGGAAATGGCCTATTTCGAATGCCTCCACGAGGTGAAGCTGATCGTGGACCTGATCTACGAAGGCGGCATCGCGAACATGAACTACTCGATCTCGAACACTGCCGAGTATGGCGAGTATGTCTCCGGTCCGCGTGTCCTGCCCTATGACGAGACCAAGAAACGCATGAAGGATATCCTGACGGACATCCAGACGGGCCGCTTCGTCCGCGACTTCATGGCAGAAAACCAGGTCGGCCAGCCGATGTTCAAATCGACCCGCCGCATCAACGATGCGCACCAGATCGAAGAGGTTGGCGAGAAACTCCGTGGCATGATGCCCTGGATTTCCGAAGGTAAGATGGTCGACAAGGCCAAGAACTAAGACAACCGGAGCTCCGGGCGAAGCTCGGAGCCGCACCTGCCAATAACGCCTTAGGCGGCGACATACAGGTCAAGGACCGTGTCCCAACCCGTCACATAGGGTTCGCGCATCGCCGCTTCCGCATCGCTTAACGCGCCCCAACCGCTATGGGTCAGCGTCACCAATGTCCCATCGCCCTCGGCTTCAAACGTCACCCGGATGCGCGTTTGATGATCCGCCATCTTGCCCGGGTGCCAAGTCGTCGTGAACGCCTCACCTGGGCGCCATTCTTGGACCGTGCCCCACAAATGGCGTCCGCCGTCATGCCCGGTCTCGACAAAGGCACCGCCCACCGCAGGTTCGATCTCCAGCGATTGCGACCGCGCGCCCTGCCCTGCGGAAACCGATTTCTGATGCAACGGCCACCATTCACCGATGCGGGCCGTGAACAACTCAAATGCCGCCTCCGGCGAAAGCGGCACTTGGACGGTTTTTACAATCGGGTCAGTGGTCATGGGCGATTACCCTCCTCTTCAGCGGCAACGGCGAAATCCTGGAGCGCCTTGCTCCAGATGTCATCCAGCCAGTCCCGTAATTCCGCCAACCGTTCAGGCTGCACGGCATAGATGCGCCGCGTGCCAGCCACGCGCACTTTCACGAGCCCCGCGTCCGACAAGACCTTCAAATGTTGTGAAACGGCGGAGCGTGAGACTGGCAGGTGCTCTGCAAGGGCACCAACCGAGGACGGCGCGCGGGCGAGGCGTTCGAACACATCGCGCCGCGTGGGATCGGAC
>JBCCPJ010000036.1:0-22746 GCA_039024895.1 Pseudomonadota bacterium
ACCGCCGTCAACTACATCGATGGAGCTGACGGAATTACTCTTGGCTGGGCCGGACGGACCCTCGGGCTCGGGCTGGCCATGTGTCTGGCCATCTTTCTGAAGTCCGCCGCAGTCTATGCTGTCGCGTTTGCAGGCGCGATTGGCCGCGAACTCGGCGACCTTGTTGCAACGATCAATGTCGATGGCGGCTTGGCGATGATCGCTGTTGTCGGCGTGCTTCTGGCACTCGATGCGATCTGCTGCGTCATCAGCCTAAGGGCCGCATTGGCCCCATCTACCTAGTTTAGCCAACCACGGGAGAAAAAACCATGAATCAATCCTTTAGAAAAAGTCTCGCAGGACTCGCTTTCGTCGCAATGACGACAAGCGCGGCGCTCGCCGACAACCATCAAGACCTTGGCGACTATGTTGTAGAAGCGCTCACCAACACGCTGATGGCGGGAGACGCCGACCGCGTAACGGACTATTTTTCGCCCGATTACATCAACCATAACCCAAGTGTGTCCGACGGGCCGGAGCCGTTGCGGGGCCTCGCTAGCAAGCTTCAACCTGTCGGTGGCCTCCAAGGCGAGATTGTGCGGGTGATCGTAGATGGCGACACAGTTGCGTTGCACAGCCGTTGGGACAACGCAGGCCCCAACCCCCTAATCGGGTTTGACGTCTTCCGCGTCGCAGACGGTATGATTGTCGAGCACTGGGACAACCTGACGCCGGTTACAGGGTTCAATCCGTCTGGCCGTAGCCAAATCGATGGGCATACCGAAGTCACCGACTTCGACAAAACGGAAGACAACCGAGCTTTGGTTGTCGAGCTGATCACCAAAGGGTTTATCAACGGCGATGACATCAGCTACGCGGACTACATAAACCCGAACAAGTATTTCCAGCACAACTCAAGCATTGCCGATGGGCTCGATGGTTTGGGCGCGGCGCTGCAATCGGGTCTTTCGATGCAATACACAACCATTCATCGGACAGTTGCTGAAGGGAACTTCGTGCTGACGATGTCAGAAGGCAGCCTGAATGACGCGCCCAAGGCTTTCTACGACCTATTCCGGTTGGAGGATGGTCTGATCGTCGAACACTGGGACGTTATTGCCGATATGCCTGACCCCGATGCAGATACAAACAAATCAGGTAAGTTCTAGGGATGACAATGCGCCTCGCAACATCGCGGGGCGCTTCTTCATTTCGTCATGCGATTAACAGAAACAGCAAACAACTCGAGGAGCCCCAACCATGCATTTGACTATCAAAGCAGCAACTCTTGTCGTGTCCGCTTCGCTTTTGTCGGTGGGGCAAGCACATGCGGAGGATGACGTGCCTGCAATTCAATTCGCCGGGACCCTGGAGTTCTCCGAAACGGGGACACTGTTTGTAGGAGACAACTACACAGGGTCGATTTACGCCTTCGATTTGACAGACGGAACGGCACCGGATGCGGTGCTACCCGTCAACGTCGGCGAGATTGACGTGAAACTCGCTGATGTTCTTGGTGTCCCGCCAAGCGCCGTGGCGATCAACGACATGGCGACGCATCCTGTCACAGCAGAAGTCTACATCTCTGTTTCAAGGATCAGTAATTTTGGCTCGGCACCTGCCCTACTGAAAATTACGCAGGCAAGCGAGATCAAACTAGTCGACATGGATGGACTGGACTTTGAGCGGCAGGCGCTCGTCAATTATCCCGATCAGGAAACTACATTCCGTCCTCGCGGACTTATGGGCAACCCACCAACGGCACGAGAACTGGCAAATGCGGAGAACACGCTGAGCTCACTGGCAATCATGGACATTGAGTACTTTGATGGTGAGGTGTTCGTCTCAGGTGTGGCGTTTGACAACTTTCTCTCAACCCTGCGGCGGATGCCTTTCCCATTTGACGGTGCACAGAGCATTACAAGTGTTGAGATGTATCACATCGCCCACGAGCGGTACGAGACCCGGGCGCCAATCCGCGCCATGGCTGTCAAAGAGATTGACGGCAAGTTGCAGTTGGTTGCGTCCTACACATGCAGTCCGATTGTCCTGATTTCTCTCGACGAGATCGTCGATGGTGCTGACATTTCGGCGCGAACGATCTTGGACTACGGCAGCGGCCAGCCCTTAGACATGGTCTCCTATTCGGTAGGTGGGCAAGAGATGCTTTTTGTCACGAACAACAGCCGCTCGCCTCAGGTCATTCCCTTCGCCGGATTGAACGGTGCGCAAGCCTTAACGCCAGAGGATATTCCGGAAGGCGCAACTGGCGATATGTCCTCACTCTTGCCTATCGGACCATCTGGCAAGGCCGTCATGTTTGATGGCATGTCACTGCACATTGATAATTTGGGGGATCGCTTATTCGTTTCTATGACGCGCGACCTTTACACGGGGCGGCTCAACCTCGACTCCAACGCGAATTTCTTCCCGAACCGTTTGCACAACCTCGTCGCAGAGTTCGATTTTCCGCAGTATGATCCTGAGACGGTAAAGCGATAGAATGCCGCGACGCAATAAATCCATAGTGGCGTCGCTCACTTTGGTTTTCTTTGGCATCGCGTCTCTTGTTGCTTCAGAAGAGGCCCGATTGGTCTTGCCCCAAACCGCTACCGACTCTGTGGAGCTTTTGTTTCAACAGCACGATACGCCTGGTGACAGCTTCTTGCAGGTTTATGTGGGCACCCCTGAGGATTGCTGTGCGAGCAGAACTCCGATTGTAGGTTCGTTCGTTCGCAGCGGTGATCGTGCGTCCTTCAGGCCTAAATTCCCGTTTCTCGAGGACCAAGACTATACCGTAGTCTGGCGAAGTTTGTCTGGTGTCACGCAGCGCGATGTCTTTCAATTGAAAGGAAATTTGGACATCAACGCGCCGCAATTGACAGCGATCTACCCTAGCGGAGATGTATTGCCGGAGAACACGCTGCGCTTTTACATCCACTTCTCGCAGCCCATGCAGCCGCATGTAGCGATGGACTACATCTCTTTGGTTGGTCCAACCGGCGAGATAGACGACGCTGCATTAATGGCGTTCACACAGGAGCTTTGGTCAGCAGACCGAACGCGACTAACAGTTCTATTGGACCCAGGAAGGATAAAGCGCGGTGTGGGGCAAAACCTCTCGCTCGGCCCTGCCTTGACTATCGGCATTCAGTATTCGCTTGTTGTGAAGCCCGGTTGGCCAACTGCGACAGGTAAACAGCAACTAGATGAGTATCGAAGTGCTTTCACTGTAACAGACAGCTTGCGCTCTCTTCCAACTGTTGACTCATGGCAGCTCGAAGTCCCGCGCGCGGGTACTCTTGACCCACTGGTCATTCAATTTGATCGGCCTTTCGACAGAGAGCAGCTTGAGTATGCCATCGGCATTGAGTCGGCGTCAGGTGAGCTCGTTCGAGGGTCGGTGGAAATCGGAAACGCCGAAAGACTATGGATGTTCACCCCGATTGATCCCTGGGGCGACGTCGCACTTAGTATCGTAGTCGACACGAGGCTCGAAGACGTAGCTGGCAACAACTTTCAAGGGTTGCTGGATCACGATGTCGGATCGGTCAGGACGGGCACAGATCAGGTTCAGCTTAGCTTTCGCCCAATCCCTGTGGTCTTACAATGAGGCTCGATATTTGCAGTACAGATGTACCGATCCGACGCAGCAAACTCGGCAAGGGGCTATGAATACAACGCGCCTTGAAGCTCTGAGCGATGGTGTCATCGCGATCACCATCACCATTATGGCACTTCAACTTGAGCCACCAGAAGCAGCCACATTGAACGCTTTGATCAACCTTGCTCCGACGTTCGTGAGCTACCTGCTCAGTTTCGCCTTCGTGGGCATTTTTTGGCACAACCACCACAACCTGTTGCAAGCCGCCGATGAAGTGACCACCCAAGAGCTGTGGTTGAACCTAAATTTCCTGTTTTGGCTATCGCTCCTGCCGTTCGTCACAGGTTGGGTCGATCATCACGTCTTCTCCTCAGTTCCGGTTGCCTTATATGGTGCAATACTCGCAGCGTGTTCTACTTCATTCATGTTGCTACGAAGAGTTCTCCTTCGCACAAATACCTCGATGAATGCTCAAGACGAGGTGCAGGAAAGAAGATGGACCTTCCAAGCCTCACTGTCACTACAGACCTTGGGTATAGGGATTGCGTTCCTTTCCCCGCTGACTGCGATTGGACTATACGTGGTGTCACTCGGGCCGTGGGTGTTGTCCGAGATTCGTCCACTTAGCGAGAGCAACTAAGCGATGGTCGCAATATAGGTGGGTCCACCACCGAAAAGCGGACCGTTAATGCTGAGTTTCGGATGACTGCTTTGTACCGCACACCCGACATTAACACATCCATAACCAATCTTACCGCACGCAGCCATCCAAGCCACTTCTGAGGCATCCACGGATCAATCCACCGACGCTCTACCGACGCTCTACCGACGCAATACCGAACCCCGTGTTCTGATCGTTTTCTCAGGTGTGCAACGGTTAACGTCCGCCTGTGCGCTGCGCAACGCCGCGGGGCAGCGCGCGCTGGATTCACCGGATTAAGCGACCATCGCTTCGGCCTTCTTCAGATCAACCGACACCAATTGGCTGACGCCCTGTTCGCCCATGGTCACGCCGAACAAGCGGTCCATGCGCGCCATCGTGACAGCGTGGTGGGTGATGATGAGAAAGCGGGTTTCTGTCCGGCGGCACATCTCGTCCAGAAGATCGCAGAACCGTGTGACATTGGCGTCGTCCAGTGGCGCGTCCACTTCGTCCAACACACAGATGGGTGCGGGGTTCGCTAGGAACACCGCAAAGATCAGGGCGAGGGCTGTCAGCGTCTGTTCACCACCCGAAAGCAGCGACAATGTCGAGAGCTTTTTGCCCGGTGGCTGGCACATGATTTCCAGCCCGGCCTCGAGCGGATCGTCGGACTCTACCAAAACCAATTTCGCCTCGCCGCCGCCAAACAAGTGTTTGAACAACATGGAGAAGTTCGTGTTCACCTCCTCAAAGGCCTGCAGTAAGCGCTCCCGGCCCTCTTTGTTCAAACCTTGTATGCCGTTCCGCAAAGTGCGGATCGCTTCTTCAAGATCGGAATTTTCGGCGATGAGCGCGTCATGCTCTTCTTGCACTTCTCGGGCATCCTCCTCGGCACGGAGGTTCACGGCGCCCAAAGCATCGCGCGAGCGACGCAGACGCATGACATCTGCTTCGATTTTCTCCGCAGCGGGGAGGGTTTCCGGGTCCGCGTCAAGGCGCTCCAGTAATGCCTCCGGTGTTGTCTCCTGCTCTTCGTCGATGCGCTCTGCCGCCTGCGCGACGGTTTCGCGGGTCGCCTCCGCGCGTGCTTCGGCGGCGGCTCGATGTTCGCGCTTTTCCGACGCCTGTCGCTCCGCCTCACGCTCGGCATCTTTTGCGTCGCGTTCCGCAGTTTCCGCCACGGCCAGGGCGTCATCGGCTTCCCTCCGGCGCGTTTCAGCGGCCTCCAATTCGTCTTGTAGTTTCTCCCTTTCAGCGACGAGTTGATCTGGCACACCCTGGGCCACTTCCAACTCCGCTTCGGATTGTGTGCGGCGATCCGCGAGCTCAGCCAGCCGCTTACCCGCATTTGCCAACCGCTCTTCCCACGTCTGACGGTTTCGCGCGATCTCTGCCAACCGCTTGTCGCGCACTTCGCCGGCGCGTTTCAATTCGTCATGGGCGGAACGGCGCGACATCATTGTCATGCGCGCGGCTTCGACGGTGACCTTCACATCCTCGACCGTGGCGCGCAATGTTTCGAGGTCATCAAGTTCAGCCAACGCGCGCTCCGCATCGGTCTTGCGCGTGCGTGCGGCGGTCGCTTCATCCGCATGACGTTTAACCGCTAACTCTGCCGCTTCGAGCTTGCCAGCGGCAATGTTGCGATCTGCTTCGGCGCGGCTCATGGCCCGGTTTGCCTCCGTTAAGGCGTGATCGGCGGCTTTTCGTGCTTCCCGTGCTGTCCGCACAGTTTCGGCCAGCTTCGTCAGTTCAGCTTGCAAAAGCTCATGGGCCTGGGTGGCGCCGTCAGACCGTGCCCAAGCCTCAACGGTGCTTTGCTTCAATGCCTGAAGCCGGTTCATCTGTTCCAGGCGGAGCGCCGCGGCGGAAGGGGCGTCGCCAGCACCGGCACGGAAGCCATCCCAACGCCAGAGATCGCCTTCTGCGCTTACAAGTCGTTGCCCGGGTTGTAGATCTGCCTGCAGAAGTGGCCCATCTTGCTGCGATACAAGTCCGATCTGCTTAAGTCGTCGGGCCAGAACCGGCGGCACGGAAACCACCTCGTCCAATGGTCGCGCGTCCCCCGGGAGCGCCACGACCTCCTCATAAGCGGGGAGGGAGGCCCAACCCGACGCGGTGTCCCCTTCGATGATAGGCGCGCGTAAATCATCGGCGAGAGCGGCACCGATGGCCTTCTCGAAACCGGATTTCACCGTCAGCAGGTCCATGACCTGGCCACCTTCAGCAGTGTCTCGATCAACGAGGTTCGCCAGCGCCGCAACCTCCGCCTGAAGCGCCTTGACCTCACCTTCTGCGGCTGAGCGCTCCGCCCGCGCTTCCGCCTCCTTGTTCTGAGCTGTTTCGCGCGCCTCATCGGCGGCCGTCAGGTCCGTTTCCGCGTCACGCGCCGCCTGTGTTGCGGTGCTCAACGCAGACGACGCCGTTGCAACGGCCGTTTCCGCTATCTCCACATCATTGGCAGCCGAGGTCGCATCGTGTCTGGCTTTCGCTTCCGCCTCGTCACTACGGGCCAGCGTTGTTTCGGCATCCTGTAACAGGCGCTCCGCAGACTGGTAACGTGCAGCAAGCCGAGCAACATCTTCGGTCAGTTGGGCGTAGGCGCCTTCCCGGTCCTGGAGAACACGCGCTGCCTCTTTCGCTTCGACTGCGGCAGCCTCCACAGCCTCCTCGTGTCCATCCTGTTCCGCCGTAAGCCCATCGGCCTCTTCTTCGAGCGCGCGAAGTGTCGTACCGGCGTCGGCGTTCAATTCCGTTTCGCGTTCGGCATCCATTGTGAGCTGCGAAATTCGCGCCTCTAGCGTCCCAATTGCGTTCCGCGCGCGCTCCTCTTCTTCGCCAAGCGCGCCCGCCCGCACCTGAAGCCTGTTCAACACGGCGGTTGCGATGGCAGCTTCTTCACGGAGCGGGGGCAAAGCCTCTTCCGCTTGGGCACGGGCGCCAGTTGCCTGACGAGACATCCGCTCCGCTTCCGCCGCTTCGCGCGCCAACTCAGCTAATGCCGCTTCAGCCGCGACCCGAGCACTCTCCGCCTCGCGCCAACGAAGGTACAACAGCAGCCCCTCCGCATGTTTGAGGTCTGCGCCGATTTCGCGGTATCGCTTCGCTTGCCGTGCCTGCCGCGCCAGGGTCGCAAGTTGTTGAGCAAGCTGCTCAATCACATCGTCAACGCGTGTCAGATTGGTTTCCGCGCCTTTGAGTTTGAGTTCCGCCTCGTGGCGGCGCTGATACAGACCCGAGATGCCCGCCGCTTCCTCCAGCACGCGCCGCCGGTTCTGCGGTTTCGCGTTGATCAGTTCGGCAATTTGGCCCTGACGCACGAGGGCAGGCGAATGCGCACCGGTTGATGCATCGGCGAATAGCATCTGCACATCACGCGCGCGGACATCCTTTGCGTTCAGCTTGTAGGCGCTGCCCGCATCCCGCGTGATGCGTCGAATGATTTCAAGTGTATCGGTTTCGTTGAACCCGGCCGGGGCCAAACGATCCGAGTTGTCCAACACGAGGGCGACTTCGGCAAAGTTTCGCGCCGGGCGCGTGGAAGCACCGGCGAAAATCACATCCTCCATGCCACCACCGCGCATGGCCGTGGGCCTATTTTCCCCCATCACCCACCGAAGCGCTTCAAGCAGGTTCGACTTTCCGCAGCCGTTCGGTCCGACAACGCCGGTCAACCCATCGGAGATCACCAGATCGGTGGGGTCAACGAAGCTCTTGAAACCGTTGAGGCGAATTCTGTTGAAGCGCAAAGTGGCCGTCCTGTCGGGTCCGAATCCAATGCTTGAGTGTCCGGTCTGTAGCGCTTGGTGTCAACGTAGTGACCGCTAACAACAGTGTGTTGCTCGGTGTTATCCACAACATATTGGCATATCCGCGCCCGCTAACCCTAGGTGGATCACCCAAAACCTGTGCCCGCATCCATGGGTCCAACGCAAGTGCGCGCCGATCAGACGATATACCTTGTATGGAAGCTGTCTGGTATTTGGTCGGTGTCCTCAAACACCAGATCAAGCAAGGTTTCGGCGCATTTCGGTGCCATGCCAAACCCGATTTTAAAGCCACCATTGGCAATAAAGTGCCCGGGGCGGCCTGGCCACGGACCAATCAGCGGAGCGCGACTTTGCGCGCGGGGGCGCACGCCCGCCCAGCAGCGAAGGATCGGCGCATCGGCCAGGGCCGGAAGCTGCGCGATCGCGCGCGCGTGGAGAGCATCAAGCTGCGCGTCGGTCTCAAATGGCGCCTCAAACTCGCGCTCCGACGTCGAACCGATGGCCACTGTCCCGTCAAGATGCGCGATGATGTGAAGGCCGTCGGCATAGACTTGAGGGGCGCCAATTGCGGTGTGGTCCACCAACAGCGCTTGTCCCTTCACGCCGTTCCCAACGGGTTTCCCAAATTTCCGACTTAGATCACGAAGTCCATCCCAGCCTGTCGCCCAGATCACCGGTCCCTTCGGATTGGCCTCTGCCGTGATGGTACCACCGCGCGCTTTGACAGCCGCTGCCAAACTCTCTGTTGCGCGACGCGGGTTAAGAATGGCCGAAAGCGTGTCATATAGGTAAAGGCCCGTTGGCGACGGCGGGCACCACGCGCCGTGGTCCGGCGGCTTATCGGTAACGCTCCAGCTTGCCAGACCGCGCCAATTTCTCGCTGCTGCGGGCGTCCGCGCACGCGCAAGTTCAACATCGCGCTCCGTTGCGAGGGGGTGCAGGCGGCCGACGGGCGCAAATCCGCTGGAAAGCCCAGATAGCTTTTCTACATCCGACCAAAACGTCCGGGCGATCACCAGGCTATCGAATTGGAATTGCTTCTTCTCGTTCCAGGGGTCCGGCATATGCGGCTGAAGCGCCCCTACCAGTCCGCCGGACGCCCCGGCACCGGGGCCATTCGGGTCAATGACGGTGACAGCGGCCCCGCGCTTGAGCGCCTCCCACGCCAAACTCAGGCCGAAGATGCCTGCGCCGTATATGGTGAGGTCCGCCATGGACAAGCACGATTTCCCTTGAGACAGTTCAGCAATTCAAGAGGTAGAGCCGGACGTGAACAAAGACCATCCCATTCTTGAGTGGCAGGGCGACGTCCCTGTGGCGCAGGCCTTTGATGATCCGTATTTTTCCCTCGGAAACGGGTTGGAGGAAACGCGGCACGTGTTCCTTGCAGGCAATGGTCTGCCAAAGCGTTTCGTGCCCGGTTTCCACATCGCTGAACTGGGCCTTGGCACCGGGTTGAATGTGCTCGCGGCTTGGGCGGCCTGGTGTGCCGAAGGAACTGCTGGACCGCTCCGGGTCACTTCCTTCGAGCAGTTCCCGATGGCGCCCACCGATATGGCCCGGGCGCACCGGGCTTACCCGGAGCTCGCCGAGGTCTCCGAAGCGCTCCTCGCCGGGATGCATGCCGACGGGATGACATGCGACACGCTAGAGCTAGAGATCATCCTTGGCGATGCCCGCGCAACATTGCCGGCCTGGTCGGGCAAGGCGGATGCTTGGTTCCTCGACGGTTTTTCGCCTGCAAAGAACCCTGAACTTTGGGAACCCGGGCTTTTGCACGAAGTCTCCGCGCACACGAACGCGCTTGGCACAGCGGCGACCTACAGTGCCGCTGGCGCAGTACGGCGCGGGTTGGAAGCGGCGGGCTTCGCTGTGACGCGCATTCCCGGATATGGTCGGAAACGGCACATGACGGTGGCGCGTCTCCCATGACCTTGCAGCGCACGCGGCTTGGCATCGCGCTCATGGTTGCGACAACCTTCGTCTTCGCCTGTCAGGACGGTATCTCGCGACATTTGGCGGGGGAATATAACACGTTTATGGTGGTGATGGTCCGCTATTGGTTCTTCGCGGCTTTCGTTTTGGCAATTGCCGCGCGTCACCCGGGCGGCATCGCTGCGACGGCCCGAACATCTCAACTCAGGCTCCAGATTGGGCGCGGCGTCCTGTTGGCACTGGAAATTTGTGTTGCTGTTCTGGGCTTTACCCTCATTGGCCTTGTCGAAAGCCATGCGATCTTCGCCTCCTACCCTCTTATCATAACCGCCCTGGCCGGTCCGCTTCTCGGGGAGCGCGTGGGGTGGCGACGTTGGGCAGCGGTGTTCGCTGGCTTTCTCGGTATGCTGATTATTCTCGCCCCGGGCGCTGGCGCGTTCGATCCCCTCGCGTTGATCCCAGTCGCTTCCGCTGTGCTCTTCGCCCTCTACGGTCTGGCCACGCGCTATGCCGCCGCGCGAGACAGTACTGCGACGTCGTTTTTCTGGACCGGTGTCGCGGGTGCCGTTGTGATGACCTTTTTTGGCCTCCCGTCATGGGAGCCGATGTCGCCACCGGATTGGGGCTGGATGCTGCTCTTATGCGTCACCGGCGTTCTGGGCCACTGGCTGCTCATCAAATGTTATGAACTCGCGGAGGCGAGCGTTCTTCAGCCATTCGCCTTTTTCCACCAGATCTTCGCGGCGCTTGTGGGGGTCGTGATCTTCGCAGAAATCGTCCAAGCCAATGTAATGGTCGGCTCGATTGTCATTCTGGCTGCGGGCCTCTTTGCCTTGTGGCGCGCAGCGCAGGCGTCAGCCGACGTTTGAGCGGCTGATTGCACTGGGCCACGGGGGAAGTATGATGCCTGCGTATTTCAGGGGTGGGTTGGCATGATCCGACTTTGGCCGAATTGGCTGACCACACTATTTTTTGTGTTCTGCGGCAGCGCTGTTCTTGCGCAAGAACTTCGGGTGGTTACGGTCACCCGCACGCCTTTCTCGCAAATCGAAAACGGAGAGGAAACCGGCTTTTCGTTGGACCTTTGGGCGGAAATCGCGGCGCAACTTGACCGGCCTTACCAGATCGAACGGTTGGACAGTTTTCCCGATATGCTGACCGCAATCGAAAATGGAACGGCGGATATCGCCGCCGCGAACATTTCCATCACAGCGGATCGCGAAAGCCGCTTCGATTTCAGCCAGCCCATATTTTCTTCTGGACTGCGGATCATGATTCCCGCGGGCCAATCAAGCAGTTCGGTCTTTTCAGCCATCTGGAACCGGGACTTCTTGTTTGCTGCCCTTGCCGCTCTCGGCTTGTTGTTGGGCGGTGGTCTCTTGATGTGGGTATTCGAACGCAAGGGCGGACAGGAGTATTTTCAGGGCTCGGCCCGGGAAAAGGCGTTTCCGGCTTTCTGGTGGGCGCTGAACCTCGTCGTCAATGGCGGTTTTGAAGAACGGGTTCCGCGGTCCCCATTAGGCCGCTTTTTCGCGACGGTTCTGGTGATCTCGTCACTTTTCATCGTGTCGGTCTTTGTGGCCCATATCACCGCCGCCATGACGGTCAATGCCATCCAATCCTCCGTGCAGTCGGTCAATGACCTCTACGGCAAGCGCGTCGGGACAATTGGCGGTTCCACAGCGGCAGCGTTTTTGGAAGACCGCGACATCACTCTTCAGGCTTTCTCTGATCTTGAGAGACTCCTGGACGCTTTTGAGAACGGTCAGATCGAAGCTGTTGTCTTCGATGCCCCCATATTGTCCTATTATGTCACGACTACACAGGCCGGTACTGCTGAGCTGGTTGGACCGGTTTTCCTTCGGGAGAACTACGGGCTTGCTCTTCAACAGGGAAGCGGCCTGCGCGAACCCATCAACCGTATCCTGTTGCGATTGCGCGAAGATGGCACCTACGACGACCTTTATCGTAGGTGGTTCGGCAGCGATGTCGTCCGGTGATTAACCCGCTTGCTGCAAGTCCCCGATGAGCGCATCGATATCGCCGCGCCGCCGGTCAAGCATTGCACCAATTTCGGCGCGTTCCGATTTCAGCAAGCTGATCCCCTCGATCAGTAAGTCGAAGAACTTATCATTCCCCGAGCGATCTGAAACCATGAAGCTCACCGCAAACGGCGATTGCCCCGGCAGCTTTGCCACGGCCCGCACTTCCTGGAAGTTCTTGACCGCACGGGCGCCGGTTACCTCAACGGTACCGCCGGCGAAATCGCGGAAGCGCTTACCATATTTGCGCGCCATATAGCCCGCAAAAGCATCGGTAAAGCTTCTGAGTTGTTGGCGTGAGGCAGCGCGCGCGGGTGGCCCGAGTGCAGATCTCGCGATTGTCGGAACATCGGCATATTTCCGAAAGATCCCTTCGAAAGCAGTATACAGACGGCTTGAAGACTGGCCGGAATTAATTGCGCGATTAATCTCGGCAACGGCACCATCGATCAGTCGCCGGGCATCCGCTTCGGTCAAGGCGAAGGCGGATGTTGCAGAGAGGAGGGACAGCGCGGCCGTGCCACCAAGAAATCCGCGGCGGGAAATATTAGAATTCATCATAGAGACCTTCATAAACCTCTTCGTAGAGGTTCTCATAGGGATCGAATGCGTTCTCGGCAGAACTTTGCCCGGAAAGCTGAAACCGGCGGCTTTCCAGATAGAACAGCCGCAGCTGCGCATAGCTATCCGCGCTATCGTATAAGATGCCGTCAACCGTGTCGCCAAGCTCAAAGCGCGAGTTCAGCACGGACGGGAAAGACGTGGCCGCAGCCACCTCGTCGGCCTCATCAAAAACGGTATCGAGCGGATTGGTGAAGATATCCACCACTTGGCCCACCGCATCGCGCTCGGTGGACGGACCAAAGAGCAAAAGTTCCAAATAGGCCCCTTCCCGGGCACCCCATACGGCGAGGGTGTCGCCAAAACCGGTGTCGCGATTGTCCAGCCCGAATGAGCCACTGGCCGGGTCGAAAATTCCGAAAACGCCAATCGTGGTGTTCACCAGAAAACGCATGAGGTTGTGACCTGCGTCTTCGATTTCACCCTGCAAGACGTCATTCACAACATTCCGGGGGCCCGAAAGGTTGGACGACGCGTTACTCAGCCCACGCCGTACAGGCTGCGGCACCACGTTGCCGTAAACCTGACTAGCTGGCCGAAAGAACACCCTGTCCGCGCCTTTGTTGACGCCGTGCACAACCCGGTTGGCCCCTTCATAAGGGTCGTGAATCTCGCCGGGCGTGCTCGGCACCGAACATGCGCCAAGGAATAAGAGCGCGGCAGCGGCGCCAATTTTTACATCAAATAGCAGCTTCACAGTACGATCCATATCAGGCGTAGCTTATGTCAAATAGGCATAAAGGACATTGAATGACAGGTGTCGTGAAGCAAGCGTGAACGAATTTGCAAAAGAGTGTTGCGGAAGGGATGCTCACGCTCAATAAGGCAGCAAAACGCAAGGAGAGAGACCCATGAACGCAGATATCGATGCGAAACTTGCGGAACGCGGGCTATCCTTGCCGGATGCCCCCGCACCGGCGGCGAATTACGTCCCCTATGTCTTGTCTGGCTCGGTTCTTTATGTCTCAGGACAAATCTCGCAAGGCCCCGACGGCATGATCATCGGCAAACTCGGGGCGGACACGACACCTGAGGAAGGGGCGGAAGCGGCTCAATTTTGCGCCTTGTCCTTGCTGGCACAGGTGAAAGCCGCCTGTGGAGGCGATCTAGGACGGTTGAAGCGGGTCGTGAAATTGACAGGCTTTGTCAATTCAACACCGGATTTTACCGAGCAACCTAAGGTTATCAACGGCGCCTCCGATCTTTTGGCCGATCTCTTGGGCGACGCAGGTCGGCACGCGCGCTCCGCCGTCAGCGCTGCGGCGCTGCCATTTGGAGTCGCTGTCGAAATTGAAGGCATTTTCGAGATCGCGTGATCCATGTTGCCGACCGAGTTTTTGACGCGCCCGATTGCCCATCGTGGCCTCCATGACGCAACAAAGGGTATTCCCGAAAACTCGCGCGCGGCGGTAGAAGCCGCCATCGCCCAGGGCTACGGGATCGAAATCGATCTGCAATTGACGTCGGACCCGGCTGCCGTCGTGTTCCATGATGACCGGCTCGATCGCATGACGAACGGCGTCGGTCGCGTGCGGGACCGGTCAATGCGCGATTTGGAAACGTTCTGGCTGGAAGGAAACAGAGAGGCGGTGCCGGGATTCGGGGAAATCCTCGATATTGTGTCAGGGCGCGTCCCGCTTTTGGTCGAACTCAAAGATCAGGATGGCGCACTTGGGGAGGATATTGGCCCCTTGGAAGCCGCGGTTGCCCACGACCTCGACGGCTACAAAGGCCCGATTGCCCTGATGTCCTTCAACCCGCACGCCATTTCAGCCTTGCAAACTCTGGCCCCGGATGTGCCGCGCGGCCTGGTCACGGACGCCTTTGCCTCTAAGGACTGGGACCTGCCGGAGGAACATCGCGCGAAGCTTTCTGCAATCAGCGACTTTCACCGCGTCGGCGCAAGCTTCATCAGCCATAATCATCGGGATCTTGCTTCATCGGCGGTGACCACGTTGAAAGAGCAGCGCGTGCCGGTTCTCTGCTGGACAGTTCGATCGCTTCAAGAAGAAGCAACAGCGCGCCTCGTTGCCGATAATGTGACCTTTGAGGGCTATTTCCCGCGTCACCCGTCTTGATCTCGCCTGTGATCGCGTCACCTTCTCCGCCTATCTGGACAGGATACGCATGACCGACCCCACCCTTGAAGTTTCTGCGATTTCTACCCTTGCCGCAATCTCCGCTGAAGAGTGGGACGCCTGCGCTTGTCCGGAGGCGGCGGAAGGGGGACGTCCCTTGGACCCTTTCACCACCCATCGCTTTCTCTATGCCCTCGAGAAAAGCGGCTCGGTCGGACCCGGCACGGGTTGGGAACCGCGCTATCTCGTGGTTCGGGACGGCGACGCGGTCAACGCCGTCGCGCCGCTCTATGCAAAAGGGCAAAGCCAGGGCGAGTATATATTTGACCATAATTGGGCCCATGCGTGGGAGCGCGCAGGCGGGCGCTACTACCCGAAACTCCAGATTGCCGTGCCATTCACCCCCGCGACGGGGCGCCGGTTTCTTGTCAGACCTGGGTTTGAAGCGGAGGGGACGGAAGCACTGCTGCAAGGCGCGTTGCAACTGGCGAAAACCAATGGTCTGTCCTCGGTCCACGCAACTTTTTGCACACCGGAAGAAGCGCAACGCGGCCGTGAGATTGGCTTGCTGCACCGGGTCACGCAGCAATTTCACTGGCAGAATGAGAGCTACCCTGACTTTGAGGGTTTTCTTGCCGCGCTCTCGTCCCGCAAGCGCAAGACCATTCGCAAGGAGCGGCGCACGGCCCAGGCTTTCGGCGGAGAAATTGTAGCGCTCACAGGCGATGCGCTGCAACCCGAGCATTGGGACGCTTTCTGGATGTTCTATCAGGACACCGGCGCGCGCAAATGGGGCACGCCCTATCTCACGCGCAAGTTCTTCGATATCGCACAGGAAACCCTGCGCGACGATATGTTGCTTGTATTGGCCTATCGTGAAGGAAGGCCGGTTGCCGGCGCACTGAACTTCATCGGGCGCGAGACGCTCTATGGCCGCTATTGGGGCGCGCGCGAACACCACGACTGTCTCCACTTTGAGCTTTGTTATTATCAGGCCATCGATCACGCCATTGCAGCGGGGATGGACAGGGTGGAAGCGGGCGCCCAAGGCGACCACAAGCTGGCGCGGGGCTATTTGCCGGTGGAGACACATTCGCTCCATTGGATGGCTGACGAGAACTTTTCACGGGCCGTCGCCGACTATCTCGATGCGGAACGCAAAGCCGTGGGTGAAGACATTGAAGTTCTCACCAGCTATGGTCCGTTTCGCAAAGTGACGGAGGAACCGGTATGAGCAGCAAACTCGACGGCTACGCGCGAACAGATGCGCTGAGCGCGCTATCAAATCGCGGTTGGCAGCATGACCCCGAACGTGACGCCATTCAAAAGACGTTCAAATTCGCCAGTTTTGTCGACGCTTGGGGCTGGATGTCAAAAATGGCCATCGAAGCCGAAAAGCTCGATCATCATCCCGAATGGTTCAACGTCTACAACCGGGTCGAGGTGACGTTGACCACCCATGACGTGGATGGCTTGTCAGAACTGGACCTGGCCTTGGCAGCGAAAATGGACGCCTGACGACCTGCGGCGGTGCGCCTGAACAGTCAGACCATTTCAAGCAAGGTTTCGCCCGCTGTCAAATCGCAAACGCCGTTGTCTTCCTCAAACTGCAAGACCTTTACCACGCCATCCTCCACCAGCATGGCACATCTTGTCATCCGATCCTTGAAACCGAGCGCGGGCACGCTGAAGGCAAGGCCGAGCGCCTTAGTCAGTTCCGAATCCCAGTCGGCGAGCATCAGAATGCCCGCTTCATGGGCGCCGGAATGGGTGCCCCAGTGGTTCATCACACGCACATCGTTGACCGCCACGCAGATGATCTCCTCGATACTCTTGGCCCGAAAGGCATCTGCCGTCCGAATGAAACTGGGCAAGTGGGAAGTGGAGCAAATACCGGTATAAGCACCCGGGAGACCGAAGATGATCGCGCGCTTACCCGCAACCCGCGCTGCAATATCGATTTGCTCAGGATCACCGTCCATTTGGTTGATCAGCTTGACCGAAGGGATCAGATCGCCCACCGAAATTGTCATCTGCATGTTCCTTAAATTGCGATTATCTTGCAGGGCGATATAACGCATGGGGCAGCGGGAACCAGAGCGGACTACCATGGAAGATATCGTGATCGTAGGCGGGGGGCAGGCGGCCACCTCTTTGGCGGAAAAGCTGCGGGCGCTTGGGGCCGATGCGCCGATCACGATCATTGGTGAAGAACCCGTTCCCCCCTATGAGCGACCACCGCTTTCCAAGGCATATCTCATGGGGGATTACGACAAGGAACGGCTCTTCCTCCGGCCCGAGAGCATCTATGCCGAGAAAGGCATCACCCTGCGTCTTGGCACCCGCGTCACTGCCATCGATCCAGCGGCTCGACAGGTGACCACGGGGGATGGCGAAACACGACCCTATGGGCAACTTGCGCTCGTGACAGGCTCAACACCGATCCGCCTGCCCGCCGCAATCGGGGGCGATTTGGACGGCGTGCACACCGTCCGTACCCTTGCCGATATCGACGCTATGTCTGCCAAATTCACCGCGGGTGCGCGTGCGCTCGTGGTCGGTGGCGGCTATATCGGGCTGGAAGCGGCGGCCGTGGCCGCAAAGCTTGGCCTGACCGTGACGCTCGTGGAGATGGCAGAACGTATCCTCGGGCGTGTGGCCGCGGCGGAAACGGCGGATGTGATCCGGGCCAAGCATCTGGCGCATGGCGTCGATCTCCGCGAAGGTGTCGGCCTGTCCCGATTGGAGGGTGGCCCAACGGTGACGCAAGCAGAACTGACGGACGGCACGACGCTCGATGTGGACTTCGTGATCGTCGGTATCGGTATCCGGCCGGAAACGACCCTTGCGGAGGCCGCCGGGATCGCCTGTGACAATGGCATCACCGTGGACGCGCAAGGCCGAACATCCGTTCCCAACATCTGGGCGGCGGGCGATTGTTCGTCGTTTCCCTATCAGGGGCAGCACCTCCGGCTTGAATCGGTTCAGAACGCCATCGATCAAGCGGAATGTGTCGCCGCCAATATGTTGGGCGGAAATACGTCCTATGCGCCGGTCCCGTGGTTCTGGTCGGATCAATACGACATGAAACTTCAGATCGCGGGCCTGAATACCGGGTATGACCGCGTTGTGCCGCGCGGAGAGGGTAACAGCCTCAGCCATTGGTATTTCGTGGGCGACCGGTTCTTGGCCGTTGATGCAATCAACGCCCCTCGTGACTTCATGGTGGGCAAACGGATGCTGGAAGCCGGGAAGGCGGTGGACGCCGCCGTCATTTCCAACCCCGAAGCTGACCTGAAGTCGCTGCTGCGCGGATGAGGATTGTCGGAGGCCGCTTCAAAGGTCTCAACCTCGCCTCTGTCGGCAAGGGCGATGCCGCCGCACATTTGCGACCCACCTCGGACCGGGTTCGCGAAAGCCTGTTCAGCATGCTGGAAGGCGGGCGGTTTGGCGCTCCATTGGTGGACGCACGCGTATTGGATGTCTTTGCAGGCACCGGCGCGCTCGGGCTGGAAGCCCTATCGCGCGGCGCCCGCGATGTGCGCTTTGTCGAGAACGGACGGGTCGCGCTCAAACTACTGTCGGAAAACATCGCCAAGACCCGCAGTCAGGATGAAACGACTGTGCTTCGTCAGGATGTGGGCCGCCTCGGGCCCTGTAGCGGTGAGCCTGCGACGTTGGCATTTCTTGACCCGCCTTACGGCACGGGAAAGGGCGCAAGCGCATTGGCCAGATTGCATGCCGGCCGCTGGCTAGCGACGGGGGCGCTGATTGTCTGGGAAGATAACGCCGAAGCCACGCCCCCAGACGGTTTTCTGAAAGTCGAGGCCCGCCGCTTCGGCCAAACATGGCTCACCTTTCTGCAGATCAGAGACAGTTAACCCAACCGATGCTAAAGTCCCGACATGACTATTGCCGCACTCTCCCATTGGGTATGGCCATCGGCCAAAGCCACAGTAACGCGCGAAGCGCCGCCGAAGGCGGATTGGCCGCTCATGTGTGATGTCGGTATGGTGCGCGCAGGCGTGCCTGAGGCCCTGATCCTCTGGCGAAAGGCGCGCGGCGAAACAGCCCCACTCCCCTCGGACCCCGACCTCCGTCAGAACTCGTTGTAAGACCGCTCCCATTCCTCGCGCATTTTTTCGCCGATGAAACAGTCATAGCCATCGGTGCGCCAACCGGACCGCGCGGCGGGGTGTATCGCTTCCGGCGGCCCGACCAGTTCCAGCACAATTTTGCGCCGCACGGCCAAGGGAAACTCCTGCCATTCCAGAACCGGGATCACAAAGGCACCGGGGCCGCCGACCACGCAGGCTTCGTAGTACAAGTCGAGATCCGCGAGACTCCAAAACGCGTTCCCATCCTGCGTCATTAGCGGTAAGCCATTGATGACAAAGCCTTGCTCCACCGCTTTGTCCCGCGCCATCTCCACCGGACCGCCTTGGTTGTTCGGCCCATCGCCCGAAATGTCGATCACGCGGCGGAGGCCCTCGAACCCGTTATCTTCCATGTCCTGCATGGCAAACTGGATCGCCCCCGTGATCGACGTGCGCCGCATCCCATAGGAAAATTCAGCCGTTAGCCGGTCAGAGATATCTTCCGCCACGGCGCGGCTATCGACCAGCGTCCAAGGGATGATAACACGGTTCGCGCCGCTCCCGGCCCATTCAACATATGTGAGCGCAATACGACCAGTGAAGCCGTTGAGGATTGCGTTCATCACCTCGTCGGAGGCGATGGCTTCCGCATACCCCCGCCGCTGCAACTCCAGCTCACTCGGCCCCATGGAGCGCGAGACATCCACCATCAGTGCGAGCTCGACATCGACCTCCACAGCACGCGCTGGAGTAGACAACACGAAAACGAGAAAGAAGAGCCACCGCATGCGGCAAGGATGGCACATTTATGCACTCGGTCCAGTCACAACTTGCTTGAACTGGGTGGTTGCGCGTAGCGTCCGCAGAGGGTGAGCAGAAAAAGGGCAGGCACATGCTCGGTAAAAACCTAACGATTGGCGGTCTTGCGACCGGCCTTCTAGCGTGGCGTCTCGCGGATCCGAAAGGGTCATATGCAGCGCTCTACGATATTTCCCATGCGTTGACGGAAAGCGTCGCGGGCTACGAAGTGCTTTCACGCTTCATCTCGCTTGTTTTGGTCGACCAGTTCAACGGCTTGATGCTGGGCGTTGCCGTGACCGCATTTCTCTACATGATGTTGGGTGGTCTGCGCCGGGCCGCCAGTTGGCCGCTCCGATATCGGGCTCGGACAAGGCGCCCACTCAAACGCTATGCCGTCCCGAGGCGTCGAGCAGCCTAGCTGGTTCAATACTGAGCCGATCTGTCTCGATGACCGATGCCGGGTGCCACTTGCCGGTCCCGAGCCTTCCCTGGGCAATGCCCGAAATGGTGAAACCGGGGCAATACGATGCCAATTTTCCAATTCAGTTAAGAAAAAAAACACATTTAAGAACGATCCCTTAAGGAAAGGTGGTTAAGGAACAGTCCTTCGTTACTGAATGGAGGGATTGGTGAGAAATTTCGTCAGTACGTATTCGATTAGGGGCAGAGCAAACGCGGCCCTGATTTTCGCGTTGGCCGCGCTGTTGGTCCTTGGCGGATATGCAATCCTCAGCGTTCATAACGTGAGCAGCAACCTTGCGCAGGTGAATGAGATTAACAGCGTCAAGCAACGTTACGCGATTGATTTTCGGGGCAGTGTGCATGATCGATCCATTCTGATTAGGGACTTTGTCCTTGCGCCCGATGGCGCCGACATGGCCACGTCAATCGACGGTATTCGCACCTTGGAGCTTGATTACGCCAATTCAGCGGATCCGATGGACGCATTATTTGCTGACGAAGATCCCGACAGCGCGGCGGAGCGCGACATCCTTGAACGCATCAAGGCGGTTGAGGCGCGCACCAATCCCCTGGTTGAGCGCATCATTGAGGCAGCAAATAACAATGCGACCAGCGAAGCCATTGAAATTGTCATGAACGAAGCGCGGCCAGCCTTCATCGATTGGCTCGCCGTCATCAACGAATTCATCGACTATCAGGAAGCACTGAATAAGCGGATTGGCGACGAGGTAAGCAGCCAGGTTGTCACCTTTAGCTTTGTGATGAAGCTCGCAGTGGCCCTTGCCGTACTCGCTGGCATTGCCGCCTTAGTAAGTAACAACCGTGCGTTCCGGCCGCTCGACCAAGTTACAAAGGCGATTGAGCAGGTTTCCGAAGGCCAACTTGAAGTTTCCCCGGGTCAAAACGGTATCGGTGAAATCGGCGAATTGCAGACCGCTGCTGTCCGCATGGTCGAAAAATTGCAGATTGCCGAGGAGGAGCGTGAAAGGTTTGCACAAGCTGAGCGGTCGCGGCAGGAAGAACGCGAAGGGGAAGCGCAACAAAAACAAGAAGAAAGTCAGCGCTTCGCCGATGAGGAACGCGCAGCCCGCGAAGAAACAGAGCGGCGCGCGAAAGAAGCGCAGCGCTTTTTGGACGAGTTGAAGGCCACCCTTGGCCAGGCAAGCAGAGGGGACTACTCCAATCGCATTCAGGGCCCATTCAGCGAGCCGTCACTTCAGGATACACAACAAGCGATCAATGACTTGCTTGCCGGGGTCGACCAGTCCTTGAGTTCAGCTTGTTTGACTTTGAAGCTCATTGCCGACGGCGACCTTTCCTCGCGCATGTCCGGGAACTTTGAGGGCGCCTTTGGCCAGTTGCAGCAGGATATGAATAAAACGGCCGAGCGATTTGAAATGGCAATCGTAGAGATCGTCACCCAGGCGCGAAATGTCAGAGACAACTCGGGGGAAATCTCAAGTTCAGCCCAAAACCTGTCTGTGCGCACAGAAAAATCTGCGGCGAACCTGAAAGAAACCTCGGTCGCTGTTGAGGACCTTCGAAATGCGATCAAGTCCGCTGCCACAGGGGCGCAATCGGCCAAGGATCTCGCCAACCACAATGCCTCCCTCGCCGACGGCGCCGACAGCGTCATGACCGAGGCTAAGTCGGCCATGCGCGAGATCGCGGAATTCTCCGTTCAGATCGAAAAGGCGGTCAAATTCATCAATGATATCGCATTTCAGACGAACCTGCTCGCTTTGAACGCGGGTGTTGAAGCTGCGCGCGCGGGGCCTGCAGGTCGCGGTTTCACGGTCGTCGCCTCCGAGGTGCGAGAGTTGGCGCAGCGTGCATCAGAATCTGCGAAGGAGATCGAGAACCTCATTTCGCAGAGCTCGGAACGCGTCGAGAAAGGCGTTGTTATGGTTGAGAAAACGGGCGATGCCCTTCAATCCATGTCGAGCGCAGCGATTGATGTTGCCACCAACGTCTCGCAAATCGCTCAAGCCGCGTCCGGTCAAGCGAACGGCATTAACGAGATCTCGACCACCATTGCAGAGTTAGATCAAACGATGCAGCAGAACGCCGCCATGTTCGAGGAAACAACCGCTGCCAGCAAGTCTTTGACGGCGGCGTCCGCGGACCTGACGGGGCTGGCCGGTCAGTTTCAAACCGCAGCTCGAGCGGGGGCGTGTGCACCTGACACCAGGGCCTCTCAACGCGCCTGATCCAAGTCATTAGCGTCCGAGGTGACATCCGGGCGAAGCTGCGGCGCGTTAAGGGCGTGCCGCATACGATCAAAACTCGATGTCGTCGCTGTCTTGCTGCCAGGGCTTCACCAGGTTGCCGAAGCGCGTGAACCTGCCCTCGAACGACATCTCTACGGTGCCGATAGGGCCATGGCGTTGTTTGCCGATAATCACTTCGGCGCGGCCGTGAAGACGTTCCATCTCTTCTTGCCACTTCGCCATGCCCTCCAGGTCGTGATCGCCGGGTTTTTCCCGCTCCTTATAGTACTCCTCTCGGAACACGAACATCACGACATCGGCGTCTTGCTCGATAGAGCCTGATTCCCGCAAGTCACTGAGTTGAGGCCGTTTATCCTCGCGGCTTTCAACCTGACGCGACAATTGCGACAGGGCAATCACCGGGATATCCAGCTCTTTGGCGATGGCTTTCAGCCCTTGCGTAATTTCGGATACTTCGTTCACCCGGCTGTCTTTTGCTGACGC
>JBCCPJ010000037.1:0-22647 GCA_039024895.1 Pseudomonadota bacterium
CCAAGCGACGATCAACGGATCAACCCCGCCACTGGTAAGTAACTTGCCTGCGGTGTCTCCGATAACCACGAAAGTCACGGCTGCGAACACAATTGCGGCCAGACCAAACAACTTGCCCGCCGTCATTTCCCAGACCCTAACTGCCGTGAGGGCATTCTCGCGCCTGCCTGTTTTGCACCCTTGGACGCGAAACCTTCAGCCACTAATTGGGCTTTGCACACTTTGAGTGTCATCGTTTTTCTAGGTCTCTTGCGCGGCATACCCCGCGATCTTGGTGTCAAGTATGGAGAGACAGTCTTGCAGTACTACGATCATATCCCGGACGGCTTCTCGATGTGCCTCAAGAATTGCCCGCCGGTGAGGTCCGGTGTGATCGCCTTGCAGTCGGAGCTCGGCGATCTTCATCATGTCATTGATCGACATATCTGTTGCTTTCAGTCGATGTAAGAGGCCAATCCACGTCAGAATTGAGGGGTCGTAGTCGCGCCGTCCACCAGCATCACGATCTGCGTATGGCAAAAGACCAATGCGCTCGTAGTAACGGATTGTATGGGTTGAAAGCCCGGAACGTTCTGACAGCTCACCGATCTTCATTTGGGCACAATTCTCCATTGCAGCTAAGTAGCTAGCTCTTAGAGTGCACTCTAAGTCAAGGGGTCAAATGTAGTTTTCAGCAGGGAAGCTGACATTGAGGCTATCCGCAGCATTTGGCGCAATGGGCCCTGAGCAGACCAAGGCACTTGCAGACGTTTTGGCGTATAGATTCTGTTGCATAAACCGCGGTTGCGCACAGCTAGAGCTGGTCAGATGCCGTCCAGGGCGGTGCCACTTCTCCTGGAAGTTCTTGGCCGGGCCAAGCCGCTGATCCGACGTGGCGTGGGAAGGCGGACAGAACCCACCAATATCGGTCGTTTGCAAGACAGTACGTTAGCAGTGGAAGTGGTTCCAAAATGGTGCCGCATTATTCGCGGTGTTACTCCTCAAGAACGGCGATCGAATAACGACCGCTTTAGTGTGGCCGAGACATGGACTGCTGTAGTATTGACGAACTTGAATCCGTCGCTCTGAAACTCGGGCACTCCACTAAATTCGGGGAAAGCAAGCGGCAGCTCGGTACAAGCCAATATGACCGGGGTTTTGTCGGGCTCAGCGACATGCGCCTCACACAATTTGAGCAGGAAGCGCCGCCCGGTCTCTGTCGCAGTTTGCCCGTGAAACTCTGCGTCGATGACTTGCTGCATCCGGTCGATTTCGCCTTCACTGAAACCTCTGTAGATCGCGATCTGGCGCTCGTCGAGCACTTTCCCGTAGTCATCAGAACGCATGGTAACTGGTGTGCCGAGAACTACCGCACGGGTAGCGCCAGACTCCACCACTGCGTCGGCCATGACATCGAGGATACTCAGGATTTCGATGTTCAAGCCACGCCGGAAAGAATTCAGTCGGCTATGCATCGTGTTGTTGGCGATGATCGCGAAGTCGCATCCTGCGTTGTCTAGTCGGGTCAGGGCATCACGGATGACGTCGTCATAAGCGCGCCAGCTCGCTTCATCCCCGACCCGGCCACGCAGCGCACGGGTCTCGGCCATAACAAGCGACTCGATGATCATCGGCGGCGTGGGCGCAAGACCGCTTCTTCCAGCTGCCTCGTGGCGCTCAACAGCCCCTTCGCAAAGGAGCCGGTAGTACTCCAATGTTGAGGGCCAGGCTGCACCGCCAATGATCCCGATCTTCTTCACACGCGGACCCTCAGTTCGGCTCGATTAGCCGCCGTCCGTTAGCAAAAACCTGCTTCCACGGAATAATCGTGTAACAGGCGCGCAGCCCGGTTGGCCAGAATGGGTCTTCTCGCACCAACGCTTCGACAGTATCAACATTGCGTGCCTCTACAATCCAAAGACCATCCCGGCCCGCGCCTTTTGGATCGGCCAGTGGACCGGCTGCCTCAATACCACGCTCCTCCAGAAACCCGAGATGCGCTTTCAAATGTGTTTTGCGGATGTTGGGGTCCGCATTCGCGGCGTCCTCGAACAAGACGATGTATTTCATCTGCCCTCCTTGTGCATTTCCGACGCATTGATGGCACGGCGAATTCACCCGTTGAACCGAGTTCTTTGCCGTGCTGAACTGCAAAAATGCCGGACTATGATTGGAATGACTTGAGGTATTTGCTTGCGCTTCACCGTTGTGGCTCCCTGGCAAGTGCGGCGCGCGCAACGGGCGTCAACGAGACAACTGTAGCGCGGCGGATTAGGAACCTTGAGCTCGGATTGGAACGGGTGCTGATCCACAAAACGGGTCCGGGCCATTACGTTCTGAGCGAAGAGGGACGGGCGGTTCTACCTCGCGCTGAACGGATAGAAACCGAACACCTAGACTTGCAGGAAGCTCTTGGTCAGCAGTCCCAAGACATCACCGGGACAGTGCGCATCAGCTCGGTTCCGTTCCTTATCAACCATGTCCTGATACCATCCTTCGCGACCTTACGAGCCACCCAACCAGGCGTTCAGATCGAGTTCGTTAGCGAAGAACGGAACGTTGATCTGAGTAAACGTGAAGCGGACTTGGCGATCCGTTTCGCTCGCCCATCTGCAGGCGGGCTGGCGGTGAAAACCCAGAAGCTCGGAGACATGGTTTTCGATGTGTATGGCGCAGCTAAAATTGAGGTTGGGGAACAACCATCCTTAGAGTGGATCACCTACGACGAGGCCCATGCTTCCTTACCCCAAGCCGCTTGGGTCGAGGCGCTAAGGGCACGTCAGAAGGGAGATGCGAGCGCGCTCCGTGTTGCCGATCTGACATCCGCGCGCCAGGCGGTGGTCGCAGGCATGGGGATCAGCGTGCTTCCAAAATCAGCCGCGAGCCGCGATAATCAACTCCGCTATATCCCGGTCGATGCCGGGGCTCTGGATATGTCGCGTCCCATCTGGCTGCTATCCCATTCGGAAACACACGAACGGCGGGCGATCACTGTTGTAAAGGAATGGCTCAACACTCTGGAGTGGGCTTTATTGTCTTTGGTTGCACAAACCAGCGGTTGCGGGCGCAGCCTTCGACGGTGTGCGGACAGAGCGGACTTTCATTTCAGAACTGAGTGATCTGGGTTACTTTATCTAAAACCGCCCGAACGGCACCGTTCCTTGCCCGAATGTCCGCGTTAGCTTCGATCTGTGTCGGAAAAATGGTGAGCAAAACACATATGTGCCACCTTGGTGTATTGCGCGCGAGACCAGTTTGCTGTTTTCAGGCTTATGAATAACAATCTGACTGCCAATTTTATCTGAGTGATTTAAGGATGGACGGTTCTCTTTGTCTTTTTGCCAACTAGACCGCGCAGAGAATACAAGCACCGCGTCACCCTGTGGTGACATTGACTGTAGAGGCATTGCTCGGCAAGCACTCGTTTGGCCTAGGCACGCAACAACCTCACGCCGCATTGGCCGACGGTTCAGCGTGTTCCAATTGTTGCTGAAGGCATTCAACAAATTGCATTGCCGTATTCTGAGCATCAGAAAGCGGTGAAAGGTGACCGTAACCTTCCAGCCAGTTCTGCCGTACATGCGGGTAGGCGGACTGCAGGACGCGGGCCATCTCGCGTGTGGGTTCGGGAGAGTTGCCGCCCCAGAGCGTTGTAATCGGACCGGTAAACGCCCCATGATCAAGGTCCCAAAGTCCGCTCTCGATTTCGTGGAAGTCGCGCCGTAGCGAGGGGACGTGCTGGGTTAGCCTTTCGCGCTGATGCGCCGACAGTCGTTCCCATGTGCCTTTGCCGCCCCAGAAAGTGAGAAAGCCCTCCACCAGCGCCTCCGGACCCGCCGATCGGTTGCGATGCTGGATCGAGCGGAGTTCGGATGGCAGGACGCCGTTTTGCACCACGAGCGGATCGTAGAGCGT
Organism: Pseudomonadota bacterium; assembly: GCA_039024895.1. Classification (GTDB taxonomy): domain Bacteria; phylum Pseudomonadota; class Alphaproteobacteria; order Rhodobacterales; family Rhodobacteraceae; genus JAJDOD01. Next base: position 3,895 of record JBCCPJ010000037.1, read on the forward strand.
CACGCTTGCCACGGCTCCGGGTAGCGTTTCGGCGAGGCGGAGCGCGGCGGCGCCGCCGAACGAATGTGCCACGATGTGAACAGGTTCGTTTATTCGCAAGACCAAGTTCACAAAGGTAGCGAGGCGGTCTGAAGTATCACCGGTGGCTGTCCCGTATCCCGGAAGGTCGGGGGCAATCACTCTTGCTTGGTCTTCCAGTATCGCACTGAGCGCGCGCCACTGTTTGCCGTTACTTGCCGAGCCATGCAAGGCGAGCACAGTGGCCCGCGCTTGCGTTTTTGCGCGTAGGTTGTGGACGTTTTCCATTTTAGAATTTCCTTCTTTACCAGGCAGTTGCAAATGCGCGAATTTATGCATGGGAGAGGGGGATCAGCCGGGGAACGAGCCTTGGCACTTGGTTTTGATAGGCGCGGTAGGCTGCGCCGAATTCTCGAACCAGGGCACGTTCTTCGAACCAGAGCCCGATCAGCACGTAGAGCGTCATCAGGCCAGCGAAGAGAAGATGGCCAACTGTCATATGCGGTGTCGCGAAGAGCAGCAGGATGACCCCGAGTTGCATTGGATGGCGCACGAAGCGATAGAGGAACGGCACCCGGAACTTTGGTTTGGGCATGACCCGCTCGGTGTTCGCCGACCATATCTGACGGAGGCCGAACAATTCGAAGTGATCGATCAGGAAGGTCGAAAGAAGGACAAGCGCGACGCCTAGCATAAATACCGCGTAGGCAAACCAGGCCAAACCACCGTCAACGGCCCAGATGGTCACCGGGATCGGCTGCCATTGCCAGACGGCCAGCCCGAGGAAGAGCGCGGACTGCAAGACGTAAGAGCTTCGCTCTGCATCGACCGGGATGATCTGCGTCCACCACGCCTTGAAACACGCGCGCGCCATAAGGCTGTGGAAGAAGCCGAATAGAAAGACGAGCCCCGTGTTAACGGCAATCGCGTAGGCAACTGGTCTCACAGGGCCATCATTGACGGTGTTCAGGAAAGGAAGCTCCAGCAAGAAGCCGAGCATGTAGAGGAAGGCGATGTTGAACGCGATATACGTCAACATTCCGTAAAAAAGTAAGCCAGGTCGTTTCATGGGTCGTCTCCTAATTCGAACTGGTTGGCGTCGGTCTTGAGCCAACATGGGTGGGTGGTAACGGCAGGCGGCGGTTCAGGCTTGAGCGCCACTTGGGGATATTCTGGGGATTTCTGGGGGCTGAGGTCAGATCGTCATTCGGGCGCAGTGCCAATGGCTCTCGCGACCCGAAAAATTCGCGTTTTCATACGGCTAGACGACGTCTCGCTTTGTCTGATGTCGTCGCATGCAACCGTGTTTCAGCGACCTTCTCTGCATCCCATATCGTCAGGCTGACTTCTGCACGGATGCGAAACCCGAGCCGCTGATAGAGCGCGATTGCGCCCGCGTTATCCGCATAGGAGTGCAAGAACGGCGCATCACCCTCGGCCATGATCCGGGCCGCCATTTCAAGTACCAGTGCTTTGCCCAATCCTTGCCCGCGATAGGCGCTGTCGACGGAGACTGCGCTGATCTCGGTAAAGCCAGGGAGTTTAAGGCGCTGGCCCGCCATGGCGATCAGGCGACCGTCGCGTTTGATCCCGATGAAGTCGCCCAATTGGTGGGTGCGGCACTCGAAAGGTCCGGGTCGTGCGCGCTTGGCCAGATCGTAGATCTGAAATGCGTCGGCCTCTGTCAGCACTTCGATACCGGGGGTGTTCGATGGCGCTGTCACCTGGTCGGCGACGAACTGCACGCCCTTGCCGGAGGGCGCGAACTGCGCGCCGAACGGCGTGCCCCGCGTGAAGGTTAGCGCCGGTGAATTGCGGTTCTCGACCAACGCGAGAAAGTCTTCAATCTGCTCCGCATCACCGCCTGGCAGGGCGGCGAAGGGTCCGAATTCTTCGCCCATCATATGGGCCGAACCTTTGGATTGGGCGATGCGCCGGTGACAGGTTGTGAGCGACCACCACACGGGGTTGTCGAGCTTTTTGAATTGGTCGGTCATATTGGGGCCTTCTCGTAGTCCGGCACTGAGCCGGGGTTGGGCCAACGCCAACCCCGGCCTAATGCTTAAGTTTCACTTGATAATCTCGACTTCCGCGTATTTGCTTGGGATCGAGACCGAGCCGTCTTTCGCCTCGTTGAACTCGGCGATCAGCGCTTTCATCGCTTCAGCCAAGGTCTCCTGCTGGTCAGCGGGCAAGGCGAGGAAGGTCTTGTGGACGGGCCCATAAAGCTCGCGGAAGATGCCGATGAAATGCTCGGGCGCGCGGTAGCGAAGCCTGAAAGTCCGATGGGCAACGCGAACCGCCTTCGCCTCACTGAAGCTGGTGTTGAGCCAGGCCTCGTCGCCCCAGAGCGCGGGTGACTTCACGCCAGCGGGTGGCGTGACGAAGCTGCCGAGCACCCGGAACATCCGACCGATGAAGCTGTCGGGCGTCCAGTTGGCCATCCCGATTTGTCCGCCCGGACGGGTGACGCGCATCATTTCGGTAGCGGCCGCTGCCTGGTTCGGCGCGAACATCACACCGAAGGTCGACACCGTGGCGTCGAACATATCGTCGGCAAACGGCAGGCTTTCGGCATCGGCCAGTTGGAAACGCACCTTTAAGCCTTCGGCTGCTGCGCGTGCCGCGCCCTTGTCGAGCAGATGCTGCACGTAGTCCGTTGATGTCACGTCGTGCCAGCGGCGAGCGAAAGCGAGGGTCGCATTCCCGTTGCCGGCGGCCACGTCCAGAACCTTGGCACCGGGTGTCAGGTCGAGCGCCTCAGCCAAGTCTTCGCCCACCTTCTGCAAGGTGACGCCTACGACGGCGTAGTCGCCGGATGTCCAGGCTGCATTCTGCTTGGTCTTGATGGCATCGAAGTCCGGTTTGATGTCCTGCTGCATATTCATGGGAACTCTCCTTTTTCTCGGATTAACTGGCAGGCTTGGTGGCAAGGAACGCGGTATGCTGAACAAGCGCGCAGGTGTTCGGGCCTTCTTCACCGTCGGCGAAAGCGATCTCCGGAAAAGCAGTTGGAATGCTGTCCGTGCGGCAGGCATCGCGGAACGTGCTCAGCATCTCGGGGACGCGGCCTTCGATGATCGGGCCGTGGTCTTTTACGACCAGATGGATTTCTGAACTGGCGACTTCGTTCAGGCCTGTGCCGAACCAGCCGTTGGTCAATGGGCACTGCGGCTGGTAATGCGCGTAGCTGGCCGAACCGTCTTCGTCGGCAATCACGCCACGGGCAAATCCGGCATCGCCCTGAACCGCTTCCGTATTCAGCAGCACATCTTTGCCGGTGCAGGGAACGCTGGCGCAGGCGGCGGGGTTCGAGATTGCCACGAACCAGAGCGTGTGGACGTGGCCGGGCTTCAAGCCGGTCGTGTCGAAGCTGACGAAAGCACCGCCGTCGACTGCCACGAGTTGCGCCGTGGCGGCCTCAACGACTGTCTCGGGGCCTTGCGACGGGTGGGTCATGATTGCGGATTGCTTGAGGTCCGATGCGTTGGCTCCGGTTGCGGCCACCAGACCGAGGGCGAGGGCGGGAAGGGAAGTTGTGAGTTTCATGTCTGTCTCCATTTTTCGTCGGCACCGTGCCGATGGGGCCATGTGCCACGGGCCGGGAAACAGAGCTTGAGGTTTGTTTGGGGAAATCTTGTGGAAGTCTGAGGAATGCGTTGTGAAAAACGCGTTCGGCTTCTACCCTTTGGACAAAGGGTTGGGTCGCATGCGATGATTTATCGGTTTGACGACTTTGAAGTTGATCTGTCGCTTCGCGAATTGCGCGAGAACGGTACAGGTCGCGCCATCGAACCGAAGGCCTTTGACCTGCTGGTCTTGCTCGTCGAAAACAGCGACCGCGTTGTCCCGAAAGAAGAACTGGTCGAGCGGGTGTGGGACGGGCGGTTCATCACCGACAGCGCGGTTTCAACGGCGGTAAAGGCTGTGCGGCAGGCCATCGGCGATGACGGCCGCACCCAGCGGTTCATTCGTACTGTTCACGGTCACGGGTTTCGCTTTGTGGGCGAGGCTGCGGAAAGCAGCTCAGCCCATAACGCGCCGCTTCAGCCCGCCAAAGTCGCAACCCCGCCCCATAATCTACGCGCGCGCCGGCGACCGCTTTTCGGGCGCGAGGCGGAGGCAAAGCGCATCAAGGACCAGCTTGCAAGCGGCGATATTGTTTCGATTGTCGGTCCGGGTGGTGCTGGAAAATCGGCGCTCGCCACCAAAGTCGCAACCGAGGTTTTGGACGACTACCCGGGTGGCGTTTGGTTCTGCGAGCTTGCTTCGGCAGAGAGCGACCGGGTCGAGGCAAGCGTTCTGGGGGCCATCGACTCAAGCGCCGGTTCTGGCCCTGTCAACGCAGCCAAGATCATCGAACGTCTCGGTGAGGCGCCGGTTTTGCTGATCCTCGACAATTGCGAACATGTCATCGAAGCCGCGGCTGAACTGTCCGACAATCTGACCGCGCTCGCGCCGAACCTGACAGTGTTGACCACCAGCCGCGAAGCGCTTGAGCTTCCGTCCGAAGCCGTGATCCGCCTCGGCGGGCTGAATTATGCGGCGCGCGACAGTTTCGCAGTGGAGATGTTCCTCCATTGCGCAAAGCAGATCGCCGAATTGCCGCAGTCCGGCGAGCACTCCGAAACCGTGCGCCGGATCACCGAGCGGCTGGAAGGCCTGCCGTTGGCCATCGAGTTGGCCGCCCCGCGCCTGTCGTCCAGCACGCCAAGCGAATTGCTGGCCGATCTCGATGATCAGTTGGCTGTGCTTTCCAACCGGCGTGCGCGTTTGAAAAACCGGCACAACACGATGGACGACACAATTGCGTGGTCGTTCGATCTTCTGTCGGAGGAAGAGCAGACGGCGCTGACCAGCCTCAGTATTTTTGCAGGGGCCTTCACCGCTCAGGCGGCGGAGGCGATTTGCGAAACCGCGAATGCGCGCGAGCTTCTGCACAGCCTTGTCAGCCAGTCCATGGTCAGCTTCATCCCCGGCACACCCATGTCGCGCTTTCGTTTGCTGGAGCCGATCCGGCAATTTAGCGAGCGCCAGCTTGATGATGCGCGGCGAGAACGGTTGGAACTGCGCCACGGTGAGTGGTTCGCGGCGCAGGTGTTTGATCTTGCAGCCCGGATGCGTGGTCCGGACGAAATCGCCGCTTGCGAGGCTCTTACCGCTGAATGGGCTGATGTCGGTCGTGCGCTGGCATGGGGGCGTCGCCGGAAACGCGCTGACATCGCTGTCGAACCTCTTCTCGCTTTGCATATCCATCTGCTGTGGCAGCTTCGGATCGAGGGGTTCGAGTGGCTGGAGGCGGGCGTCGCTTCGTGTGAACTGTCGGGCGAAAGCATCGCGCGCGCCGATCTTGTCCGCTCCATCGGCGCGTGGAGCGGGGGCGACCTCGACCGTTCGGAGGCTTTGATGGCCGCGGCCATCGCGGCTGGCGGTGAGACAGTCGAGACGGCTTATTTCCAATTTTATCAAGGATTTGCACGGGAAGATTTCAAGAAAGTCTTCGCCTCAGGCCTCAAGGCATGGGAAATGGCACGTGGGGGCAGTGATATCGCCTGGAAAATCCAGACCACCGGCTTTCTGGCCTGCGGCTACGCCATGAGCAAAGGCGATGCGCCGGAAATCCCGGGTCTCTTCGCCGATATCGAGGCCATGCTTCAGGGTTATGACTGGCCGTCGGGTCATTGCTGCGAACTGATCGGCCGCACAGTGGCCGCCTTCGGGCGTAGCAGCCCTGACGATGTGGAACGGTTCCGCAATGAATTGGAGGTCGCTGCGAACCGGTGCTATACGCCATGGTTCAAGATCACTGCCGCCGGGATTGAGGCCAGCCTGTCCCGACCCGCCGATGAGGCCCTGGTGCAGCTTGAGATGTACACCAAGGGTCTGAAATCGGCGCTCAATACGGGCGACGTGATCCAACTCCCCACGATCCTGCGCGCCATTGCTATTTGCCTTGTCGATGTCGGTAAGCCCGCATCCGCAGCACGGCTTTCCGGACTGATCCCAAGTGTGCGGGGCTTGGGCGAAAAAGGCTCCCTCGCTCCCGGCTACGAAAGTGCAATTGAACGCGCCGCCGCGCAGATGGGCGAGGCCGATTTTGACGCATGTGTCGCTCTGGGCAAAACCTGGGAACTGACGAGCGCTGTCGAAGAATTGGAAGCTCAACTCCAGCCAAACGATGCGTCGGGACCTTAAACCTGAGGAAGGCATGGAAAGCTCCCGACGTGTCTTAGCGTTCGCTCTCCTGTCAGGAGATATTCGGCGCGGCGGCTGAGATTAGCCAGGATGAGCTATCCATCCAAATGCCCTCTGCGGTCGTTTCTCCCTTTGCAAATAGATCTGCCAGAGCAGCCTCTATCTCTGATCGCTTTTCTTCGGCCAGATCCCCTGCTTCGCGAAACGTCTCGCCCGCCGGGCCAATCGCGAGTTGAAAGGCAATCGCCTCTTCAACGGTGCGACCCACCAGAACTTTCGCATCGATCCGTTCAAACCGAATGTCGGTGAAACCCGCCGCTTCCATCTGGTGCTCTGTTGCCACCTGATCTGCCATTGAGAACGGACCCGGACCGCAGGTCGCCGCATCTGGACCCGGGGCTGGCAGAAATTGCCGGACAACTTGGGCAGGCGCCGTCAGCCATGGATTATTCTCACGGTTCCGCCAGACGATATGCGCCACCCGTCCACCTGGTTTCAGCGCTTTGCGCATATTGCTCAGACCGCGCACCGGATTGGCAAAGAACATCGTGCCGAACCGCGCGAATACAAAATCGTAAATACCCTCGCCCAGGCCCAATTCTGCGTCTTCGCGAGCGAACCGCACGTTTCCAGTCCAGCTTCGTTCAGCATCGCGCCATGCATGGGCGAGAAACGCATCGCAGCAATCGACGCCAAGGACATCGCCTGGGCCGACGCGGTTGGCCAGCGCGAGCGCGGTGTCCCCAAAACCGCACCCGACGTCGAGGATTTTGTCGCCCGGTTTGATCGGCAGGTTAGGTAAGATCTGCGCGCTATGATTGGCCAACCCGTCAACCAGGACATGGCGATAGCGCTCAAATTTCGGGGCGAGCGTGCCGTTCCAGAACTGTACCAATGCGCTGTCCTCGTCGGGCATGGCGTGACTTGCGTGGAATGTCATTTTTCAGTGTCCTCAAGACTGTCGCGGGATGGAGGCTCTCTTTTTGCCCACCATCGCCCGCTGATTTTCGATGAGGTCGAAATGCCATTGCCGAAGCGACGTTACTTGAGCTTTTCTTGAGGATTGCTTGGAGAACATCGGTTAGCAGGCTTTCGCCCTTCGAAGAGCGCCGCTAACATCTGCAGAATAATCGAGGGTGAGATCGTTGGCGCAAACCTATGCATTTGATCGGTTTCAAATCGACCTGCAGACATATGGGCTGTTGCAAGAAGGGAAACCTGTTCTGGTCGAACCGATGGTCTTCGATCTGTTGCTTTACATGGTCAAAAATCCGGGTCGTGTCCTCACGCGCGATGAGTTGATCGACGCCATATGGGAAGGGCGGTTCGTTTCCGACAGCACGGTGTCCACCGCAATCAAGATGGCACGCAAAGCGTTGAACGATTCCGGTGAAACGCAGACCTACATCCAGACAGTACGGGGGCGCGGGTTTCAGTTTACGGCCGATGTCCAACAGTCGGAGGGTCAGGCGAAAGCTGCGGCGATCTTCAGACAGCCGTCTCTCGCCATTGCCGTGTCCTCCCCCGACGATAGCTGGCCGCAAGCGCAAGCGACGCTTCTGACCACGCGGCTCAGGACTATTCTCGATAGGGTGCCATTGCTGCAGATCGCGCCGCAACGCGACACCGATCTGGCGGTGCTCAAATCCGAAGGCGTTTCGCTGCTTGCCGAGGTCTTTGTCACCGACACGGGCGATGCTCTGATCGCTGATGCCGCCTTAGTTGAGGTTCAGACAAGCCTGCAATCCTGGGCGCGCAGCTACAGCTCACCTAATACTCCCGGCGCGCGCGAGGTTTTGCTGTACAAGATCGTTGCGCAGCTCGAGCCGGAGCTGATGCGCGCGATGGTGCGGGCGTTTTCGGGGCAAGAGGCAGAGCAGGATCCCCGCGGTTTGGTCATCGAAGCGATTGGCACCCTCGCGACCTGGGGCTGGAACCGAGCCAGTTTCAAACATGCTCGCGCCCTTTTGGATCAAGCGCTGTCCCTGGACGAGAAAAACGCGACTGCCCATGCCTATGCCGGTCTGATCCGTGCTCTGGGCCACCGGGTGGGCGCGAACCGTGACCCTGTCTTGTTGAAAGAAGGCGCGCATCACGCGGAACGCGCTTTGGAACTTGAAGCGCAGGACTCATTTGTACTCGGCATTGCAGGGTGTGCCTTGTGCGATGCTGGCCAGCTTGAGCGAGGCTATCCGGTTCTCCAGCGCTCGGCCCAAATCAATGAAGCAAACGGGCATGCGCTTACGGCCATCGGAGCGGCATTGATCATGCGCGGTGAGTTTGAGGAGGCGGCAGCGAAATTACGCGAAGGGATCGCGATCAGTCCAGCAGATAGTAGGTTGGCCGTTTGGGAAGCTCTCCTAGCTATGGCTGAGTTGATCATGGGCAATTTGGACGAAGCGCTGGCCGTCGCCGAAACGGCGCTTTCCCGTGACGACCGAAATTATCTGTCGAGACTGGCCGCCTCAGCCGTCGTAGCCGCGCGGCAGGACGCGCGTGAGTTGGACCGCAAAGTTGGCGATCTTCTCAGAGTGCACCCCGAACTCAGCGAGGATGAAATTTCGTATTTTGTGGGGCGTGATCTGCGTGTTCCGATTTGGGACGCAGTGAAACGCGCACGCAAGAAAGAAGAAGCGCTGGATTAAAGACCAGGCCCCACGCATTCTCCCAAGTTTCCCCACGCAGTCTTCAAGCTAACCTGGTCGGCTTCGATATTTTGCTGTCATCAGGCGCCACATGTCGTGGTGCTGTTGGCAAAACAGGAGAAAGCAAATGCCACTGGTAGACATTCAAGTAATCGAAGGCGTCTTCACCGACGAGGAGAAGGCCGAAATGATTGAAAAAGTAACCAACACAATGGTCGAAATCGAAGGTGAAGCCATGCGCGGCGTCACTTGGGTACGAGTTCAGGACGTCCCAAGCGGGCAGTGGGGCATTGGCGGGCAAGCTCTGACTTCGAAGGATGTTAAGGCGCTGCAAGCCTCTGCTGCCTAGTTACGCGACCCAAAGAAACAAAGATCACCCCAAAAGCGGCCGCTCTGGCGGCCGCATTCTTGATTGAAAATGCTCACCGGCCGACATAGAGGGGGAATAATTGAAGGACAGCGTTGTCCAGTGATCCATGAGTTCCAACCGCGCCTAGATTTTGCGCCTGCAGCTAAAGTCCGGTTTGACGAGCCGCACCGCAGAATCTTCGGCTGCGGCTGGATGTCTCCTTTGGGCCATACGGACGATGATCACCATTCGATGGGCTGGCCGTCGCGGAAGAAGCCGCCGGTCGGATCTTCATCGGGCAAGGTCGCGGCCCAAACGATACCGCTAGCCCCGCTCTGGACATCTCGCGTGGCGCTTTGTCCGCCCATCTCGGTTCGCACCCATCCCGGGCAGACCGCGTTCACCTTAACGCATTGCGGCGCCTCGTGGGCGGCAAGGATCGTCAGCGCGTTCATCGTGGTCTTCGACACGCGGTAGGGCACGGCACCGGAGCCCATGTCGCTTACCGCGCCCATGCCTGACGACACGTTGACGATCCGGCCATAGCCGGTCTTTGTCATCATCGGTATCGCGCGGCGCATCATGCGATGTGCAGAGAGCGCGTTGTTGTTCAGGGCCTCCGCGAGGTTGCCCGTATCCGCCGCGAGCAAAGACGCGCCGTGTGCGCCGTAGATACGGCCGGCATTGTTCACAAGCACGTCGAGGCGCCCATGGATATCGTGGAGCCAATCAAAGAAGGCCGCGGCCGACGCATCGTCCGCAACATCGAGAACCTGTCCTTCCGCATTGGCCACACCGTCTGCTGCGCGCGCAAGGGCGTCCTTGTCGCGTCCAGTTAGGATGGTGTGATACCCAAGCTCGGAAAGCTGGCGCGCCGTCTCCAGGCCGAGGCCCTGCGACGCGCCGGTTATGACCGCCACACGCATGGTCATGCCCTCACGATCCGATAGTTGAAGTCAGCCGAGCCATTGGCCCCCCACATCCGCAGCCAGAAGGGCATCATGCCCTCGGTGCCACGCGCCGCCGCCAGTGGGCCGAGATCAAAGGGGGCTGCCCAGCCGAACTCGGCCAACATCTGGCGCACGTCGGCCTTCGCGTCGTCATGGTCGCCACACAGGAACACGTCGTGATCGCCTGGAACACGGGCAGGATCGACCATGATTTCATGGTTCATCGTGTTGAGCGTCTTTACCACTTTCGCGTCGGGCAAGGCCGCTTGCAGCGCCTCTCCAGCGGAATTGGTGTTCGCCAGGTGCGCGACCAAAACGGGCGGCATGCCCTGGCTCATGTCAAGCGGATTGGTGACGTCGATGACGGTCTTGCCTGCAACAGCCTCGTTGCCGATGGCGGAAGCCACGTCCTCGATATGCGCGCCATTCACGGCGAAGATCACCCGATCCGCCCAGTCGGCGACCGCCCTGTAGGCACCTTGCCCAGTCGCGCCACTGGTGCTCGACGCCCAGGTCTGGGCTTTTTCGTTGTCGGCCTCGCGCGCGCCCATCCGGACTTCGTGACCAAGTGCCGCAAGCTTGGTGGCCAGTGTGTGGCCCACCATGCCAGTTCCAAGAACTGCGTATTTCATCTGTTTCTCCATCCTTTGAGGATCAAAGCTTCCCGGCCGCCCGGGCATTGGGTGCAATCGAAAGCTGCAATAAAAAGGCCAGGTCTTCGCTCGGAAGATAGGCATTCATGGCCTGCATGACCGGCGCCGTTGCGGCCTCGGGAACGGACAAGTCGGCCGCGTCAATCGCGCGGTCGAAGATCTCAAGATACGTTTTCTGCCACTGCAGGAACGCGGGCGTTGCAGGTATGCCATGACCGACGAAGAGCAGCGTATCCTCAGCGAGTTCCGTCTGAACCCGATCCAAAGCGGGTCGCCAATTAGGGTTCTGAACATCGGCCATGTAAGCATGCATCAGCGGGAAGACGAGATCACCGACGAAGGCGACCGGGGTCTTGCCCTCGAGCAGGAAGAGGCTGTCGTGGAAGGACTCTGCGGGGCCAATGTCCATGACCTGAAACGACAGTCCCGGGCCGAAGTTCAGCGTATCGCCCTCCGTCACTGTCTCGGTCGGGAAGACACGGGTCGTCGGCCATTCCGGTCCGAACATGTTGGAAATCAACGCGTCCTTCGCAGCATCATCGCGCCGCACGATGTCGTTCACGCCGGTGACCGAAAAGATCGGGACGTCCAAACCCGCAGTGAGGTTGCCCAGGCCTGCGTAATGGTCGGGATTTGGATGCGTCAGAAGCGCGGCCTGCAGCGGCTTGCCGATTGCGTCGACCTTAGCGCGGAGTTGCTTCGAGGCGGTATCCGTCAACAGTGCATCGACAACGACCAGACCCTCAGCGCCTTCAACGATGTAGGCGTATACGGGAAAACCGATACTCTGTTCCACGCGATGTATTGTACTAGCACCGGCTACGTTGGTTTGCGCCGAAGCGAATTTTGCTGTCAGGCCTGCAGTGGCTGCGCTCACCGCGCCCAACCCGAAGGACCGGCGAGACAGCTTTGAACTTTGATATGACATTGGATGGCTCCAAGATGTGTTCTGCCGCTCAAAGCTAGTCCCGATATTTGTTGCAAAATAGCGAACAAAAGCAACGCATGCTGTCCGACAATTCGTGACAATCAAAATCAGACATCTCGCTCAAAGAAAACCCGGCGTCAGCGCCGAAATCAGCCAAGCGCGCGCTTGATGTGCGTCGCCAGATGCGGAACAAGTGCTTCGACCCGCTTGGGGCGTTTGCCGCGCCCGGGGAAGCAAAGATGGGCGGGTATGGACGGAATGCGATAGCCCGCAAGCCCGACCACGATATCGCCGCTGGCGATGAGGTCCTCCACCAGATAGCGGGGCACCGGGGAAACACCCGCACCCTGAGCCACAAGACTGGCAACATCGTCGACCGAGTCCGTGATCACACTTGCGTCGTCTGGGGCCTTAGAGAAGACTTCGCCTCTTTTGCGGAAGTCCCAACGATACATGCTGCGCGTGCCGGGGATCCGAAAGCCAATCGCTGGCAACCCGGCGAGATCGGCAAATACCTTCGGCGGCGGGTGCCCCTTCAGGAGGCTCTTAGGCACCGCCAGAACAATCTCAACCTCCGCCAGCTTGCGCGAAACCAGAGAACTGTCCGGCAATTCCCCAAGGCGGATCGTGAAGTCGAGGCCTTGTACCACCAGGTCCTCCAGATTGTCGGCTGTCATCATTTCGATTCTGACCTCTGGGAACGCCTCGCGAAAGGTCGAGAGAGCGGGTAAGACAAATCTCCGCCCGAACGCCTGGCTGACGGAAAAACTGACGCTCCCGCGAAGGTCGGTCTCTGTGGTCTTTGTCTCTATGAGGGCGATGCGAAGGTCCGACAGGGCCGGTCCAGCCGCCTCAGCAAGCGCACGTCCTTCATGTGTCAAGGTCACACTCCGGGTTGTCCGTTGGAAAAGCTTGGTCCCGACCTGCTCCTCTAGCTGCAGGATCACCCGGCTCACGGCGGCACGCGGCATGTCCAATTGGCGGCCCGCCGCGGCGAAACTGCCGAGAACGGCGACCCGCTCAAAACAGATAAGCGTCCTGAGGTCGATCCGATCTATTGTCTCAATTTTCATGACAGGTTGCTTTACGTTGTTCCGTGTTTCGAAACATAGAGGCATGTCGGCGATGTCGGAGCAACAGCTGACTCAGACGAGATACTCCTCGACTCCAACCATGACGACGAGCCACCAGATGCGAATAACGGCTATCCCGAACACTGCTTCGAACCACATTCCGCGACACCACGAAGCAGCAACGCGCCGCGCCTTACTTCGACTGCGAAACTGGTCGTAATCCGTCGACCGAGCGGACCTTGTCGCTCACATGGTCAATGAAGCTGGATATCCGCGCGGGGATGATGACGGAGGGTTGGCGTACCGCAAAAAGCGGGAGCAGTTTCTGAGAGTAATCCGGCAGGACGGTCACAATCTCGCCGCTCGCAATTTTGGGTGCGAAGGCCCAAAGCGGGCCGACATGTATGCCTTGCCCTTCGACCACGGCCTTTACGGCTGAACGAACCGCGTTGATCGCGATGCCGCCCGAGCGTTGAACCTTCACCGATGCGCCACTTTGGTCGAACAGTTCCAGCGGTTGTTGGCGGTTGGTTGGGGAAAAGAAGATGAAGTCGTGTTGTGTGAGATCTTCAGGACGCTCTGGCGTACCCTTCCTTTTCAGATAGTCGGGTGAGGCGACGAGCACGCGCGGCACGTCGGCCAGTTTGCGCGCGATCAGACTGGAATCTGGAAGCTCACCGACGCGCAGCGCCACATCAATGGCATTCTGGTTCATGTCGACAAAGCCGCTTGCCAGGATGAGGTCGTAATCAACGCCGGGGTACATCTGCCGAAACTCAAGCAGCCAATCCGTCACGAATTCCTGCCCAAAATCTATGCCGCAGGTGACCCGTAACAATCCACTTGGCGTGAGGTTTTCGCCGCTGACTTCCGCGTCCAGCGCCTCCAACTGATCGATGATGGAGGAGAGCCGCTCATAATAGACCTGACCTTGCGCGGTGGCGCGGGTTGCGTTGCCACTTCGGTCCACAAGCTGGGTGCCAAGCCTTTGCTCCAACTGGGTGATGCGACGCGAGATGCCTGAGGGATCCTGCCCCAAGGCGCGCGCGGCGGCGCGGACAGAGCCAAGTTCCACGGCTTTGAGGAATGCGACTTCGGCGGCTTTCTTCATATCGCGTGTTGTAGATTTGTCCACACCAGATTGTCAAATGCACGACTGATGGAGGGAAAATCCATCACTTAGATTGCCTCCAACGCATGAAGGAGGCGTCGCGATGGAAAAGACACTGGAAGGAAAAACCGCTCTCGTCACAGGCGGCAGCCGCAATATCGGGCGGCTGACAGCGCTGGAGCTGACAGCGAAGGGCGCAGATGTCATCCTCACCTATCGCAGTCAGGCCGACGCTGCCGCCGCTGTTGTTGCTGAGATCGAAGCCCTTGGACAACGGGCCGTCGCTCTGCAGGCCGATTTCGCGCAAGACGGCGCCGCCGCAGCTCTGGCCGTAGAGGTGCAAGAGGCTCTAACGTCTTGGGGCGCAACCGGGCTCGATACTCTGATCAACAACGCAGGCACGCTGCGGATCGGTGGGTTTGATCAGATCAACGGCGATGACCTCGACGCTATCTACACCACCAATTTCAAGAGCGTCGTGCTGTTGACCCAGGCGCTTGTCCCGCAGATGTCGGATGGGGGCCGCATCGTCAATCTCAGCTCCGGCCTCGCCAATGGTGTCTTTCCGCCCCTGATCGCCTACGGGCCGCTCAAGGCGGCGTTGCAGGCGATGACGCTCTATTGGGCGCAGATCCTCGGGCCCCGGCAGATCACCGTCAATGCGGTAGCGCCCGGCGGGCTGGACGACGATTTCAACGCCAAGCTCTTCGACAAGATCATTCCCGGTGCGCGCGACTACATAGCGGGCAGCACGGCGCTTGGCCGCGTCGGTCTGCCCGAAGATGTCAGCGGCGTGATCGGATTTTTGTGTGAGCCCAAGGCGGCGTTCATCACCGGCGCCACCATCAAAATCGATGGCGGCTTCAAACTTTGACCACCCCCAAAACAGGAGAGAAGACTATGACACATGAAGACCTTTCCATGTCACGCCGGTCCGCCTTGACCGGGCTTGGCGTCGCCGCTCTGGCAGGTGCGGCCGCAACGCAGGCTGAGGCGCAAGCGGCGGGCACAAAACCGCTCGCAGGCAAAGTGGCCATCGTGTCAGGCGCGCGGAACTATATGGGGCGCGCCTTCTCGGTCAAACTGGCCGAGATGGGCGCCGATGTGGTGGTGCATTACCACCGCGCCGAGACCCGCGATCAGGCCGAAGAAACCGCCCGGCTGGTTGAGGCGTAAGGCACGCGCGCGGCATTGACGATGGGCGATCTTGGCCAAGTGGAAAACGTCCGGGCGATGTATGACACAGCCGAGACCACGTTTGGCGGGGTCGATATCGTGCTCAACCATGCCGGGGCCATCATCAAAAAGCCGCTGGTCGAGTTCACCGATGACGAGTTCGACGGGCTTGATGCGATCAACAACCGGGCTTTTTTCTACAGCCTCCGCGAGGCCTCGACGCGGGTGCGCGACGGCGGGCGCATCATCAACACGGGCACGTCCCTGTTGGCGGGCGCGGCACCGGGTTACACGATCTATTCGGGCACCAAAGCACCGGTGGAAGAGTACACCCGGATGCTCGCCAAGGAATTGGGGCCAAAGCGGATCACGGTGAACTCAATTGCCCCAGGCCCGGTGGACACGCCCTTCTTTCACGGCCAGGAAACCGAGCAATCCGCAGCCTATGCCGCGCGCCTGTCGACCGAGCAACGCTTGGGCGTGATCGACGACATCATCCCCATCGTCGCCTTCCTCGCAGGACCTGACTCACAGTGGGTGAACGGCCAAACCGTCTGGATCAATGGCGGCTAAATCACGCGCTAAACCGCGCAGCGCCGGGGGTGCACGGCATCCCCGGCCAGCTATGAGCAAACAATGTTTGACACGATCAAAGCCCTATTCACGGCAGGCTTTGTCCTGCTTTCAGGAGCCCACACCGCAGTGGCAGCCGAAGAAACCACCTCGAAACTATCAGGCCAATGGTCAAACCTATGAAGGCATTCTGGTGCGGCCAGACACGCCCGGCGATCTAACCGGCGTCTCTGTTCTCATCGCCCATGACTTCCTCGGGCCGGGAGAGAACCAGCTTACGCTTGCCCGAGACTTCGCATCGCAGGGTGCGTTGGTGCTCGTCGCGGATCTCTATGGCAAAGGCCGCCGCCCGGACGGTTTTGAAGAAGCGAACGCCTTTGCCCTTGCGTTGAGGGAAGATGTTGGCGCGCTGCGCACCACGATGCAATCGGCCCTGGCAGCCCTGATGGCTGAGGGCGGCGCCCTGGATCGCACGCTGGTTCTGGGCTCAAGCGTCGGCGGCCTCGCGGCCCTGGAGCTTGGGCGCACCGGCGCGACCGTTGGACATATCGCCGCCATGTGGTCGGTGATCGAGACCACCGCGCCCGACAGCGCCAACCCGTTCCAATCCCCAGCTACGGTGATGCAAGGCACTGTTGATCCACTGGGTGATGCAGAGGCCATCGCTGAATTGCGCGCTGAGTTAGAGGCGGCTGACGTCCCGTTCAACATCGTCACCTACGACGCGGTCGCCCATGCCTTTACACTTCCCTTCGTCGGCGATGATCCGAGCACCGGCTTTGCCTATGATGCCGACGCCCACTCCGACACATCACGCCGTCTGCAAGAGATCCTTGCGGGGCTATAACCCGCCGGGCGTCCAAGCGGCACGGCCCTTGTCAGCCGATCGCGTCCAGGCACCGTTCTCTCAACCAGATCAAGAAGGGGACCCCGTAATCCGCTTGGAAGACCAACGTCGCTGGTGCATCCGGCATCTCAAACGGCAGAGGCATCGCGGTCATCTCGAGGCGCTGTGCCGACTTCTCAAACGGGGCGCGCAGCGTGGTGAAGACTGCACCGGTTTCAGCCGCCAGCATCAGCGCTGCAGAGAAGTTTGGCGCATAGCTCACGACATGACGCGTGATCTTCAGCTTTCTAAGCGTCTTCTCCACGGGGCCTTCCTGTGCGCTGCCTTGGCCGACCAGAATATGCCGCGATCGGCTCCACGTCGTCATATTGGGATCGACACAATAGTTATGGGCCTTGGGCGCAAAGGTACACCATTGGAAGGGGGCGATCCGATGCAGAACTAGATTGGGATCAGATTTCGGGAGACCAAAACCCAAACCGATCTCCGCCTCTGATCTCAGCACCGCCTGCCGGGCCGCGCCGCCTTGGACGAACTCAATGTGCGCATGTGGCGCTTGTATAGCGAGCTCGCGAACCAAGCCGGTGAAAAATACGGTGCAGAGATCAGGGGCAGCAATGCGAATGCGGCGCGTGGTTGTGGCCGGATCGAACGCGAACGTGGTCGCGAACATCAGTTTCGCGGCTTGCGCGGCAGCCAATACCCGCGGCTGCAGGTCTGTGGCAAACGGCGTGAGCCGCATGGACCAGCTATCGCGCACCAGGATCGGATCGCGAAAATGGGCCCTGAGGCGCGACAGACTATGCGACATAGCGGATTGTGTGCGACCGACGGCGTCCGCCGCCTCAGATACAGATTGGCGATCCAAAAGCGCATGCAGCGCGGTGATGAGGTTCAGGTCCAGGCCTGCCAGATGAATATCACTTTCATTCATGCCATCTTTATAACCATCAATTGGATTCACGTCATTCTTTCATCCAGCCTCACTGCAGAACACCGCAGCGGAGGATACAAACATGAAACACGGACAGCCCCTTCTAAAGCTGATTGCGGCCGGTTTGGTGGCGACGCCGACCCTCGCGCAGCAACCTGACATTGACCTTGACGGAACGTGGGAGAGCATCGCTTGCGAGTTGCGCCCGCAAGCGGGTCAAGACGGGATTGCGCCCTGGTACCTGACGCGGTCCATTGTCTTTGCGCAGGGCCGCATCGACGCGCATTTTACGACCTACGCCGACCCTGAGTGTTCCGCGCCCCTGCTTGAGTTGAAATTCGGTGGTGACGTGACCGTGCTCGGCGCGTCCGATGTTGCCCCTGGCGCGCGGGAGGTGGATCTGATCGTCAATGACTACCTGACAGTCACACCGCAGATGGACGGCTTCGCCGCATTCCTGAATTCGGCGGAAGCGGGCACCTGTGGAAGCGCGGATTGGTCCGTTGGGGTGGAACAGGATGTCTTCCAAACCGGGTGCTCAGTGATGGGCGTCGCCGCGAACGCGCCAACGACCGAGTACGAAGTGATCCATGTCTCGGCCGGGCATCTCTACTTTGGCGCGCGCCCGTGAATGGGCTGCCCTTGGCGGCGCCTGATGACAGGCCTACCGCCTTGCAAATGCCGCTGAAACGATTGGAGGGCGGCATGACACAGAAGGTAGGCGCGGATGATCTGCGGGTTCCCAAACATGTCGAGATTGTCCTGTTCGAACAAGCCGAGGGCGCCGACCCACCCGACGTGCGCGCGTTCTTTGAGACAATCACGCAGAAGATGAACCAGAACGACACGCTTCTCTATCGTACGGTTGGACAGGGTGCGGATGGTACATGGCTGTGTGTGAATTACTGGACCAGCCGTCCCGACATGGAGACGCTGAACGCCCAAGCGCAAAGCCGGTCCGAGGAATTTGCCGCGATGGGAGAACTGGTCGTCCCGAGCAGCTTCAGGCTGACGAGTTACGACACCGGCCTTTGACTGTCCCGTGATCACTTAAGCCTAGCTGGCCATCTGTCAGAAAATCTACGATCCGTGCCCTTTACGACAACCCATTTTCAGCTGCAGCGAACGGCGGCTTTAGCGGGTGACGCCACAGCATTGAGAGAGATGGTCAATGTCCTGTAATGGGATGTACCGGCTGCTTCACCCAGCAGGTTAGGCTTTGCCTATTTCTGCGAACTGGAGAAGTAGCATGGCGAAGAACGACTTTGATGAGCTGATGTCGATCGGCATCGATATCGGCA
>JBCCPJ010000038.1:0-21533 GCA_039024895.1 Pseudomonadota bacterium
CCGCAAAGCGGACCGGCGCCACCGTGCGTGGCCCGATCCCGATGCCGAACCGCATCGAGAAGTTCACGGTCCTGCGTGGCCCGCATATCGACAAGAAATCCCGTGATCAGTTCGAGATCCGCACTCACAAGCGCCTTCTCGACATCATTGACCCGACGCCGCAAACCGTGGACGCGCTGATGAAGCTCGACCTCGCTGCGGGCGTAGACGTCCAAATCTCGGTTTAAGGAGGGCTTCCAATGTTGCGCTCCGGCGTTATTGCAAAAAAGGTCGGGATGACCCGGCTGTTCATGGATGACGGCAAGCAGATACCTGTGACCGTCCTTCAACTGGACAAACTTCAGGTAGTCGCCAAACGCACGGCGGAAACGGATGGCTATTCGGCTGTTCAGCTCGGCGCGGGCACCGCCAAGGCGAAGCGTACCAGCCAAGCCATGCGCGGTCATTTCGCGGCGGCCAAGGTAGAACCCAAGCGCAAGATTGCGGAGTTTCGCGTTGATCCCGAGAACCTGATCGACGTGGGCGAGGAGATTACGGCCAACCACTATTTCGAAGGCCAGTTCGTGGATGTGTCGGGCACTTCGATTGGTAAAGGGTTCGCCGGTGCCATGAAGCGGCACAACTTCGGTGGTTTGCGTGCCTCACACGGTGTGTCGATCTCGCATCGTTCCCACGGGTCGACCGGTCAGTGTCAGGACCCGGGCCGTGTTTTCAAAGGGAAGAAAATGGCGGGTCACATGGGTGCTGCCCGGGTGACAACGCAGAACCTGCAAGTCGTTCGGACTGATGCTGACCGTGGTCTTATTATGGTCAAGGGCGCTGTGCCGGGCTCCAAAGGTGGTTGGGTCACAATCAAGGATGCGGTGAAGAAGCCGTTCCCTGAAAACGCAATCCTGCCTGCTGCCCTGGCATCCGACGCCGCTGCTGCAGCCAAGGCTGCTGAAGAGGCTGCCGCCGCCGCTGCCGCTGAAGAAGAAGCCGCAGCAAAGGCCGCCGCTGAAGCAGAGCAAGCCGCCATGGAAGCCGCAGAAGCAGAAGAAGCGACGGTCGACAAGGTCGCCGAAGCGGAAGCCGCTGAGAAGAAGGACGGTGAGGAATGAAACTCGACGTGATCAAACTGAACGGCAAGAAGGCCGGATCGGTCGATCTGGGCGACGACGTCTTCGGCCTGGAACCTCGCGCGGATATCCTGCATAGAGTTGTTCGCTGGCAGCGCAACAAAGCTCAGGCTGGTACCCACAAGGTCAAGACGCGGTCGGAAACCTCGTATTCCACCAAAAAGATCTATCGCCAGAAGGGCACCGGCGGCGCACGCCATGGTGACCGGAACGCACCGATCTTCCGCAAAGGCGGTATCTACAAGGGGCCAACGCCGCGTAGTCACGCGCATGATCTGCCGAAGAAATTCCGCAAGCTCGGTCTGAAGCACGCGCTGTCGTCAAAGGCCGCCACCGGAAACCTGGTCATTCTGGAAGAGGCAACTTCTGATGGAAAGACCGGCTCACTCGCTAAGCAGGTAAAAGAGCTGGGCTGGAAACGCGTGCTCGTTATCGACGGTGCCGCCGTTGATGCTGGTTTTGCGCAGGCCGCGTCAAACCTGAACAGCGTTGATGTACTGCCATCGATGGGCGCAAACGTTTATGACATCCTTCGTAGTGACACGCTGGTGCTCACGAAAGCGGGTGTCGAAGCACTGGAGGCTCGGCTGAAATGAGCGCGACACCCGAACAATACGACGTGATCCGTCGGCCAATCGTCACTGAGAAATCAACTATGGCGTCAGAAAACGGTGCCGTGGTTTTCGAGGTGGCAATTGATAGCACGAAGCCACAGATCAAGGCGGCTGTAGAAGGGCTCTTTGGCGTGAAAGTCAAAGCCGTCAATACGACGATCACCAAGGGCAAGGTCAAACGTTTCCGCGGCCAGTTGGGCAAGAGGAAAGATGTAAAGAAGGCCTATGTCACGCTCGAAGAAGGCAACGCGATCGACGTGACAACGGGCCTCTAACGCCAGCGATTGATAGAGAGTTTTGAAAGCCCTGCCATTTGGTGGGGTTTTTCTTTTTTTGATGGCGCATGGCGGAATTTTGCGCTCCACGCCCCGGCCACCGTTCGGCCTTAAATCCGGCAAACTCTTAAATAAACTATTAAGCTTAACCGGTGATGGCCATCTCAGGCTGTTTCGACACCATAAACAAAAGAAGGCGTCAAGGGTACCGGGTTAAAGATTGCTGAAGGACAGTGTTATGAAATTTGGGAAGTTACTTTCGGTACTGGTTGCCAGTTCGATGCTTGCAGGCCCCGTCGTTGCCCAGCAAGCTCAAGATACGCTAGCCGTTTCACAAACCGATGCGGAGGAGCGTATCCGCACCTCCGTCAAGATTAAGATGCGGGCTCAATCGATATCGGCCGCCGCCTGCTATTTGCAGATGGGGATGGAGCCAACCGCGTTGCGCACCCCATTGGATGAACAGATCGTAGAGTTCGAGAAGTTTGTCACCGCTTTGGTCGAAGGCGACGCCAGTTTGAACATCACGCAGCCCGAAGCGCGTAAAAAAACCCACTTCGCCGCCGAGCGTGTGACGAATGCATGGGTGCCGGTCAAGGATGCCGCCATGAACATTGTGGCAGGAAACGGTGCCGTTACGGATACCGATGTGATCCTTTCCAGGAACCTCGATATTCTGGAGCAGGGGCATAACTTCACGGCCGAACTGGTTCAGCAATACGCGAATCCGGCGGAATCGACTCTTGCCGATCTTTTCACCATCGTCATCTCGACCCGGCAGGGCATGCTCAGCCAGAAGATATCCAAAGAAGCCTGCATGGTGACCAATGCGAACGGCTCCTCAAAGAAGCTCGGCGAAACGATGAGCGTATTTGAAAATACGCTCTTTGCACTGCGCGACGGTATGCCCGGCACCGGCATTGAAGCGGCCCCAACGGCAGCGATTGCGGAACGGTTGAGCGAAGCGATTGAGCAATGGACCGCTGTGAAGCCGCTGTTGGAAGAGGCGAAGAGCGGCGCAAATATCGCGCCCGAGCAACAGGCGCTCCAGATGGACCGCTTGAACGATCTGAAAGTGAAGATGCTCGATGTGTCGACGCTCTATGTCGATTACATGATCAGCAAGCGCAGCTAAGCGCGTTTTCCACACCGTATTGCCCGGCCGCACGTTCTCCGTGTGGCCGGTTTTATTTTGGAGCTGGGTTTGGTCAGACCTGTTTTCAGACTCCGCTGGTTTTCTTGCGAAAACCCGCTTTGTTTGGTTTCGGGCTTGCTCTGGGAGCAAACCCGGGAGGCAGCGGCGCCGCTGAGCGCCCGTTTGTGCAGTCTGCCGGTCGGGAAGGGTTGAGAGCCCTTCGGACGGTCGGGTTGGGTGTGCTGTCGTTCGAACAGAGCAGAAGGTGCCCATCTTTGGTTGAGGATTGGTAACCTATGCGCACGCTGCCCCGGGCGAAACCGGGCACCTAGCTGGTTATGGTGGAGCGGTTGTCAGTAGGCCCCGGATCAACTCCGGGCCGCGTTGTTGCTTGATCTGGTACAGCCCACCACTTTCAGAAAGTCTGGCTGGGGTTTACCCAGCATTTTCTCTTGTGATCCGGGATTTGTACCATTCGACAAGTTGGTCTTGCGTCATTTCGCCGGTGACAACATTCACGACTACATCGTCGAGTCGGTCGGTTGCCAACAAGTCGAGAAGATAGCCGCTGTTCACAATTAGCACCTCGGTCGTCAGCCAAGCGGTTCGTTTGTTGCCATCTGAAAATCCGTGAGACGTTGCGATGGCATGGAGTAGAGCAGCGGCCTTTGCGTGGATGCGCAGATGGTATCCGTGATACGGGCGACCAATCGCACCAAGAATGTTGTCAAGATTGGAAATGCCTGGCAAGCCGCCGAACGCTTCAAGTGCCTGCTCATGTGCCTCAAGCACATCGCCAAGCTTGATGCGATAGTGCCGCTTACCGATCCGCCAGCCGCTTCAATGCGTCCCTGTTCTTGGAGATCGAGGCGCTCACGGTCTTGGGCGTCTTCTTTCCTGACGAAAGCACACTCGTTGCGCCGCCGGACTTGCGGACGGTAAATTCTCCAGTTCTAGCGTTGCGCGCGACTGTGGCTGACGTTTTCTTTCCCATGGAGGACAAATGCATGTGTCACCCCTGCAAATCAAGTGGCACCACACGGAAATAAGGACTTCAGCCGGCCGCCTGGCGCATTTGGGCCCTTTGCGCGTCGCGGGTGCAAGCAATGTGTCTTGGCTGCCATTAAGTGCTCAGCGGAGCCGATGGAACGCCAGCCTCCCGCTCTGGCGCTGGAACGGCTTTGAGATACTTCTAGAAGTCTTCTAGTCTTTCCAATGCGTCTGTTTCAATCTGATTGCACAGTTCGATGGCATGCCGAAAAGCAGAAAGTTCAGGTTCGTCAGTCGCGTTTGCCTCATCGAAACTAGAAACAATGGGCGCAGTAAGTGTCAGCACATAATTTTCGGGGTCATTGTATCCGGAAGCGTGCCTTACAAGCATAGTAGTAAGTGCCAGTTGCAGAACTTGGTTTTCAGCCTTGAGTTTTGCCATTTCCTTTTGGAAAAAAGCCGCGATAGCCTCGAATTCACTCATTTGAAAACCCTTACTGATATGGTGAATTTTCTAGGGGTCTTCCTTTTCACGTACAAGACTAGACACACCCCCACCCCCCTGCTACACCGCGCGCACTATTCGCCCCGGATTCGTCCGGCGGGCTGATATTTGGGGTAACCCAACACACATAGCAGGGGCCCAAGCCCCGCAAAGTAAACGGAAGACAGAAAGCATGGCACTCAAGTCGTACAAGCCGACGACGCCGGGCCAGCGCGGGCTGGTGCTGATCGACCGTTCGGAGCTTTGGAAAGGCCGCCCGGTCAAGGCCCTCACCGAGGGTTTGACCAAGAAGGCGGGCCGGAACAATACCGGACGGATCACGATGCGTCGTCGTGGTGGTGGTGCAAAACGCCTCTACCGCATCGTGGATTTCAAGCGCTCGAAGCGCGACGTGGACGCCACGGTTGTCCGGATCGAATATGACCCGAACCGCACCGCGTTCATCGCCCTCATCCAGTACCACGATGGGGAGCAGGCCTATATCCTCGCACCTCAGCGCCTCGCCGTTGGCGATAAGGTGGTTTCGGGTGACAAGGTTGACGTGAAGCCCGGCAATGCAATGCCCTTCAGCGGCATGCCCATCGGCACCATTGTCCACAATATCGAAATGAAGCCCGGTAAGGGCGGCCAAATCGCCCGTGCTGCTGGCACCTATGCCCAGTTCGTTGGTCGCGATGGTGGCTACGCTCAGATCCGTCTGTCTTCGGGTGAACTCCGCATGGTCCGTCAGGAATGCATGGCGACGGTGGGCGCGGTCTCAAACCCCGACAACTCGAACCAAAACTACGGCAAAGCGGGCCGCATGCGTCACAAGGGCATCCGCCCTTCTGTGCGTGGCGTGGTCATGAACCCAATCGATCACCCCCATGGTGGTGGTGAAGGCCGGACCTCGGGTGGTCGTCATCCCGTGTCCCCATGGGGCAAGCCAACCAAAGGGGCCCGCACCCGGAACAAGAACAAGGCGTCGTCGAAGCTTATCATCCGCTCGCGTCACGCCAAGAAGAAGGGCCGCTGATATGGGTCGCTCTGTTTGGAAAGGTCCGTTCGTCGACAGCTATGTGCTGAAGAAGGCGGAAAAGTCCCGCGAAAGCGGTCGCAACGAAGTGATCAAAATCTGGTCCCGCCGCTCGACCATTCTGCCGCAATTCGTTGGGCTGACATTTGGCGTGTACAATGGCCACAAGCATATTCCGGTCAATGTATCGGAAGACATGATTGGCCAGAAGTTCGGCGAATACGCCCCGACGCGTACCTATTACGGCCACGCGGCGGACAAGAAAGCGAAGAGGAAGTAAGCCATGGGCAAGGATAAAAATCCCCGCCGCGTGGCGGATAACGAAGCGATGGCGAAGACGCGTCTTCTGCGGACAAGCCCGCAGAAACTGAACCTTCTGGCGTCGATGATACGGGGCAAAAAAGTCGAGAAGGCGTTGTCCGATCTGACGTTCTCGAAGCGCCGGATTTCTGCTGATGTGAAGAAGTGCCTTCAGTCGGCGATCGCTAACGCAGAAAACAACCACAACCTGGATGTCGACGAGTTGATCGTCGCGGAAGCCTGGGTCGGTAAAGGCTTGGTCATGAAGCGCGGACGCCCGCGCGCCCGTGGCCGGTTTGGACGTATCCACAAGCCATTCGCAGAAATCACGATCAAAGTTCGCCAAGTCGAGGAGACCGCATAATGGGTCAGAAAGTAAACCCGATCGGTATGCGCCTGCAGGTGAACCGCACCTGGGACAGCCGCTGGTACGCCGACACAAAGGATTACGGTGATCTTCTGCTTGAGGACGTCAAAATCCGCGAGTTCATCAACACCGAGTGCAAACAAGCGGGCGTGTCCCGGATCATTATCGAGCGCCCGCACAAAAAGTGCCGCGTCACGATCCACACGGCGCGTCCCGGCGTCATCATTGGTAAAAAAGGTGCGGACATTGAAGGTCTTCGCCGGAAGCTTGCCGCGATGACGGACAGCGAGCTGCATCTCAACATCGTTGAAGTGCGTAAGCCCGAGCTTGACGCTGCCCTTGTTGCTGAGAGTATCGCGCAGCAGTTGGAGCGTCGTGTGTCATTCCGCCGTGCCATGAAGCGTGGTGTTCAGAACGCCATGCGTATGGGCGCGCTCGGCATTCGCGTGAACGTTGCCGGTCGTCTTGGTGGTGCGGAAATCGCGCGGACGGAATGGTACCGCGAAGGTCGCGTGCCGCTCCATACGCTCCGCGCTGATATCGACTATTCGCTGGCCGAAGCGATGACGCCCTATGGCATCATCGGCATCAAGGTCTGGATCTTCAAAGGCGAGATCATGGAACATGATCCTTCTGCCCGCGATCGTCGTCAGCAGGAGTTGCAGGAAGGCCCT
Organism: Pseudomonadota bacterium; assembly: GCA_039024895.1. Lineage (GTDB taxonomy): Bacteria > Pseudomonadota > Alphaproteobacteria > Rhodobacterales > Rhodobacteraceae > JAJDOD01. The sequence continues at coordinate 6,994 of JBCCPJ010000038.1, forward strand.
GCACCGCGCGGCGCCGGTGGTGGCCGCCGGAACGAGAGGAATTAAACGATGCTGCAGCCAAAGCGCACAAAATTCCGCAAGATGCACAAGGGCCGGATCAAGGGCGAAGCCAAAGGCGGCTCCGATCTGAACTTTGGGTCCTACGGTCTAAAGGCGACCGAGCCAGAGCGTATCACCGCGCGTCAGATCGAGGCCGCCCGCCGTGCCATGACGCGTCACATGAAACGTCAAGGCCGCGTCTGGATCCGTATCTTTCCCGATACCCCGGTCTCTGCCAAGCCCATCGAAGTGCGCATGGGTAAAGGCAAAGGCTCGGTTGACCGCTGGACCTGCAAGGTCAAGCCCGGCCGGATCATGTTCGAGATTGACGGTGTTGCGGACTCCATTGCTCGTGAGGCGCTCCGTCTCGCAGCGATGAAGCTGCCGGTGAAGACCAGGACTGTCGTCAGAGAAGATTGGTGATCTTGGTGGAGCGGTGAAACCGCACCCTACATCTGAGCAATCGGTAGGGCGGGGTTTCACCCCGCCTTTCTTTTTTAAGAAGAGTTGGTGGAGAACGATCCAAAAGCGCTCGGCAAGACATTCAGCGAAAGTTCTTGGTGGGCAATAGTTCACGTTGACACCTCAAGTAAGAACTCGTGATGAGCTGTGGATAACTGCTGTTTTCTGTTAGGAAAGTGAAACTTAAGGTTATTAGCCAAACCAAAAGGTCCTTATTTTCGGACCTCAAGGGGCAAGACAAAAAATCCACTAAAAGGAGGATTGTGTCTTGCAACTATCGGAACTCCTATCCGAAGCGCACTTTAAATTTGGGTTCGCTTCCGGTTCCGGTCTTGGTGCTCTGTATCTAGCAATTGTATTGATCGTCTTCAGTGTGTGTATGGCGGTTGGTTATAGAGCGATTGCCTCCATCTGGCGCAAAAAGTAGCCGCGCAAGCCAAAGGCTGTTTGATTTGCATGCCGGAGCCGATGGATCGATTGGCCCAACAGCCGTCATCCGTAAAAACCGAAAAATCTAACCAAACGCCCCAATCTTAATCATTCTTTGCAATATTCTCGCCACATTCCCCGCCGACACCCCGAGTCGACAGATTGGAAACAATCCAATTGTCTGTAAATGAATTGAGAGCGGAGCCCATACAATGGCAACGAAGACAGCGAAAGCACCGGCTAAGGCCAAAACGACGGCCAAGCCAAAGGTAGCGGCCAAGTCCAAGACAGCAGCGAAAGCAGCACCCAAGGCGAAGGCACCGGCGAAGGCAAAAGCACCAGCCAAGGTGACGGCCAAAGCCAAAACAGCGACCAAGGCAAAGACAGCCACCAAGGCGAAAGCACCGGCCAAGAAGAAGGCCGCATCGAACGGTACCAAAACCTTCGATGCGCCGAAGTTCCAGGAATTCACCATCCGCGACAATGCGGGCGTTGTTGGCCATGTGCGTCTGAAGCCAAACGCCATTGCGTGGAAGGCGAAGTCTTCGAAAGCCTATCAGCAGGTCTCCATGGAGCAGCTTGCCGCGTTTGCAGCTGAGCATGGCCGCGCCGTAAAGGCCTAAGCAAATTTGCCTGGCTCGGCCTTTGGTCTGGGCCAGGCGACCCCTCCCGTGACGTCATTGTGATCCGTGCTACGGGACAAAACTCTCTAAGCTGTATTCCGTAATTGGCTGTTCAGTGTTACTTTGACCGGATGCGGATAGCCCGGTTTCAAACAGTGCAAAGACTGTCGCTCGCGATCCTCGTCGTGAGTGTTTCAACAAGCGCGTCCTTTGCAGAGCCTCGCATTCTGACCCTGCCAGACCGGAGTGAAGCAACCTTACCAGGCGGGTCAACCGAGGCGTCGGGAACAATAACTATTCGGCGTGGCTCGGGTTTCCCGATTCCAGAGGCCGAAACGGTTGAGGCACCCGCTGAGGAGGCCGAACCGGAAGCCCCTGCCGAAACACGCCGAATTATTATTCGCCGCAATCGGTCTGGCTACTGACATAGCCTCCCCTCTTTTTCGCGCGCATACACAGTAGTGGCGTATTACCTGTTCCTCGTAATGTACATTCCAGCACAAATCCCCGATCTTACCGGCGCCATCATCGACGTATCGGCGGATTGAATATGACGCAGCATCTATTTGTAACACCAATCTACCGCGCCAGGTTGTCGGATGAGATTGATGCCGTCGAGCTCGAGAACTCTTGCCTGTCAATCGCCGAAGATGACGATGCCGGTCAGCGTTGGTGCGAGGAAAATGGCTACCCCGGTTACACCAGCTACGCTAGTCTGAGTGATCTCCCGTGGCGCTTTCCCATTTTTCAGGCTGTGAAAACGGCGCTAGATCACCATGTCAGCGCGTTCGCCGATCAGCTGTATTTTGATCTTGGCGACGGAAAGCTTGAGTTGGAGGACCTCTGGATCAATGTCCTCCCGGAAGGCGGTCTTCACACCGCTCATATCCATCCGCTCAGCGTGATATCGGGGACCACCTATGTGGCCATGCCCGCCGGGACCAGCGCACTGAAGCTTGAGGACCCGCGCCATAGCATGATGATGGCAAGCCCGCCTCGTCGAAAGGACGCGCCGGAAGAGCTGAGGACGTTCGTTTACGTGGAACCCAAGATAGGCGACGTCCTACTTTGGGAAAGTTGGCTTCGCCACGAAGTGCCGATGAACACGAGCGAAGAAGACCGCATCAGCGTCAGCTTCAACTACAAATGGGTGTAAGGCGCTTCTTCTGTCAGAAAATACTCAAAAGCTGGAGGGTGGTTCCCTCCAGCTAAAGCGGTTAATTCGTCGTAACGGTTTATGAAAACCAGCCCTTGACCTTGCCCCAAACCGACTTCTTTTCGGGCACGGGTATCGTTGAGCCAGTGAGTATTTCACCGCCGGAGATTTCCGGCAACGGCTCGCTCTCGAAATGTTCTTCCTCGGGCTGGACTGTCGCTGCCTCGGCGACTTCTGGTGTCATTTCTTCAAAGCTGTCCAGTTTTGCCAGCGTTTCAGGACCCGCGAGGCCGTCAGCATCCAGACCATGCGTGGTCTGGAACTCTTTGACGGCATTTTCCGTTCCGCTGCCAAAAATGCCATCTGCGCCAATGCCAAGTCCTTCTTGAAGCCGTTTCACTGCGGCGCCGCGGGAACCCTTTCGGAGTAAAACCAGTTCGTGAAGGCCCATGGCGGAAAAAGTATCGGGCCCTGCTATGCCATCCACAGCCAAGCCGTTAGCCTGCTGAAATTCCTTCACAGCACGCTCCGTGCCGGGTCCAAAGTCGCCGTCAGCCGAAATGCCAAGCTTCTCTTGTAGTCGCTTGACCGGTGCGCCCTTTAATCCGCGTTTCAAGATAGACATGAAATCAACCCCTCTCAGTTTTGTTATGCCCGACCATAGGCCGCACAAGGATGAAACGGCAGGGGGAGTTTCCTGGGAATTTCCCCCTTAAGTTAGGAACCCTCCAGCAAGCATTGCCAATGAAACTGCATTCTCTGACGAAGATCGCAAGCGCATCAGTCCAGCACACACGCGACCCAACGGTCTTAACAGCTATAGTGGCAGTGAGCGGCGCGTCCGTTGGCGCAACAAAAAAGGCGGCCCAGGTAGCCGCCTTCTTCCTTAAACTCGGACATCGATCAGCCTATGGCAACCGCGCGGACATCCTCGTCGATCTTATCCGCATATTGTGCAAAATTCTCGGCGAACATTGTGACAAGTTTTGCAGCTTGGACGTCATAGGCTTTCTTGTCATCCCACGTCCGGCGAGGGTTGAGCAGGATATCGGGCACAGCCGTCGCCTTAACGCTGATCGGCACTTCGAAGCCAAAATTTGGGTCCTTGCGGAACTCGGCATTTTCGAGACTGCCGTCCAAGGCGGCTGTCAGTAATGCACGCGTCGCTTTGATCGGCATGCGGGTGCCGGTGCCGAATGCACCGCCCGTCCAGCCCGTGTTTACCAGCCAGCAGGTCGTCCCATGGCTAGCGATCTTATCCCGAAGCAACTCGCCGTATACCTCCGGGCGACGCGGCATGAAGGGCGCGCCAAAGCAGGTGGAGAAAGTGGGTTCGGGCTCTGTAACACCGCGCTCGGTCCCCGCGACCTTAGACGTGAAGCCTGACAAGAAATGGTACATTGCCTGTGCCGGGGTGAGACGAGCAATAGGAGGCAGCACACCGAAGGCATCACAGGTCAGCATAATGACATTCTTTGGGTGACCTCCCAGCGCACTTTCAGATGCATTCGAAATATAATGCATTGGATAAGCGCAGCGCATATTTGCTGTTAGGCTGTCGTCATCGAAGTCGAGCTCCTTGGTCTCCTGATCGTAAACCATGTTCTCGATCACAGTTCCGAACTTAGATGTCGTGTCATAAATCTCCGGCTCGGCATCGCGGCTCAGATTTATGGTCTTCGCGTAGCATCCACCTTCAAAATTGAAGGACCCGCTATTTGACCAGCCATGTTCATCGTCGCCAATAAGGACGCGGTTCGGATCGGCTGACAGCGTGGTTTTGCCTGTTCCGGACAGCCCAAAGAAGACAGCGGTGTCGATCGGATTGCCCGGCGCGTGGTTGGCGGAGCAATGCATCGGCATGACGCCTTTTTCCGGCAGAATGTAGTTCAGCAACGTGAATACCGATTTTTTGTTCTCACCTGCATATTCCGTGCCACCAATGAGGATCAGCTTCTTGTCGAAGTTCATCGCGATCACTGTTTCGGATCGACAGTTGTGACGCTCTGGGTCCGCTTTGAAGGTCGGACAGTTGATAATTGTGAACTCGGGCGCGAAAGTATCAAGCTCATCGCGCTCCGGGCGGCGCAGCATGTGACGGATGAAGAGCGAGTGCCAGGCAAGTTCTGTGACCAAGCGGACATCCAGACGGTATTGCGGGTCGGCGCCAGCGTAGAGGTCTTGGACGAAGTAATCGCGACCCTTCATGTGCTGCAGCATGTCGGCGTGAAGTGTATCGAATCCTTCCGGTGACATTGCGGCGTTATTTTCCCACCAAATGTTTGCGTCAACGCTATCAGCTTTAACGATATGTTTGTCCTTTGGAGATCGCCCAGTGAACTTACCGGTGGATACAAGCATTGCGCCGCCGCGGCCGAGTTCGCCTTCCTTTCGGCAGATTGCCTCCGCGATCAGATCGGGCTCGATAAGGTTGTAATACACCTCGCCAAGTCCGCTGATCCCTTGATCTTCAAGCGTTTGTTGAGGGTTTACCCGTCCCTGACCCATGCCGGCTCTCCTTTGGTTCCGTGCGGTCAACCGCGACCGCAAATCACTGTTACCGGTTTCTTATGCGGTGCGTTTTGGGGGTTGAACAGGACGTTAGCGCCATCAGCCGTTTGATTTTTCGAAGTTAGCGCCACCATGCCCCAGCTTCGGCAAAAAACTGCGGCAAATTAGCCATTCTTCAACTTCAATTTCGTTTATCTACCGTGGCGAATGAGGTTGATTCGCACATTATTGTTGAAAAACCGCACGGCAGACATGAAGATGCCCGAAAAATGACATCATAAAATGCGCCATTAAAAAGGCGTGTATGAGCAGTAAAGGAACAATGCATGTCCAGGATCGCGCTGGTCGATGACGACCGCAATATTCTGACGTCTGTGTCGATGACGCTTGAAGCCGAAGGTTTTGAGGTTGAGACATATAATGACGGCCAGGCAGCCCTCGACGCTTTCAATAAAAAGCTCCCCGATATGGCGGTATTCGATATTAAGATGCCGCGCATGGATGGAATGGACCTCCTTCAGCGGGTTCGTCAGAAGACGTCGATGCCCGTGATCTTTTTAACTTCTAAAGATGACGAGATCGATGAAGTCCTCGGCCTCCGCATGGGAGCTGACGACTACGTCAAAAAGCCTTTCTCGCAGCGGCTTTTGGTTGAGCGTATTCGCGCGTTGCTTCGGCGACAGGAAGTCATCGCTGGTGATGGTGAAGGTGTTGAAGTCGACCAGGCTCAGGTCATGACGCGGGGCAACCTGCGCATGGACCCATTGCGGCACTCTGTAACCTGGAAAAGTCTCGACGTGTCACTCACCGTAACCGAGTTTTTGCTGCTGCAGGCACTGGCGCAGCGACCCGGTTTCGTGAAAAGCCGCGACCAGCTGATGGACGTGGCTTATGACGATCAGGTCTATGTGGATGACCGCACGATAGACAGCCACATCAAGCGTTTGCGCAAGAAGATGCGCATGGTCGACGATGACTTCTCGGCAATCGAAACACTTTATGGTATCGGGTACCGGTACAACGAAGAATAGATGACCGCGGCGGGGGTCAATATGGACGGCGCAAGGCCGGCCAGGCAGGCAGAAGTTGTCCTAGGCGAGGATTGGATCGGCGGCGATGCAGCTGCTGAAAGCCAAGCGCGCGCGAAACGGGAGCGACGTGGCGTTATAGCCATGAACCGCTCCCCCTTGGCGCGGAAGATCATTACCTTCAATCTTCTTGCAATCCTCGTTCTTGTCAGCGGCGTTCTCTTCCTAAATCCGTTTCGAGACAGTCTCGTCTACCAACGGGAGAAAGCCATCCTCAGCGAGGCCGAATTGGTGGCGGGCTTCTTGTCCATTCAATTCGATGAAAACGGGGCAGGTGATGGGTTAAGCGCTTCCAGAAATAAAATGTCGTCTCGCCTGAGTGCTGTCGACCTCTCGTCGGCAGCGTCGCTTTTCGTCTACGACGCTGAGGGATCGTTGGTAACATCCAAGGATTTTCCTGGCAGGCCAGAGGCTTTTGCCGCACTCAATCCCACAGAACGGACAACGGTGATCACCGATACGCTCGATGCAATCTGGATGAGTGTTGCCCGGCTCTTGGGACAAGACATTGCGCGTCCGGAGGTCGAAACGGATAACGCGTTGCTGGTGGCTGATCTGATTGATGCCGCTTTGGCACGAGGAACTCACGTGCGTACGTCTAACGATCTGTATGGAAACACAATTTTTGCGGCGGCAACGCCGATCAAAGGCGATAATGCTCCACTTGGTGTCGTCGCAATTGCAAGTGTGGCTGGTGAGATCGACGGTCTGGTTCGGGCAGAGCGCGAGCAGATTTTGCAGATGTTCGTCATTGCCATTTTGGTGTCTGTCGGGTTGAGCCTTGTTCTGGCGTCGACGATTGCCAATCCGTTGTCCGACCTCGCAGCGGCCGCGGAGATTGGTCGCGAACGCAATGCCCGGAAGTTCAGCCCGAGCCGAGTTCGAATTCCTGACCTAACCGCGCGGCCGGACGAGATCGGTCGGCTTTCCGGTGCTCTCCGTGGCATGGTTACAGCACTTTATGACCGGATCGACGCAAACGAACAATTTGCAGCTGACGTGGCACACGAGATCAAGAACCCGCTCGCGTCCCTCCGTTCTGCCGTCACATCGCTTAGAGCGACACGGCGCGATGACCACCGCGAGAAACTTCTTGATGTCATTGAGCACGATACTGTCCGGTTAGACCGATTGGTCAGCGACATTTCCAATGCTTCGCGGTTGGATAGTGAACTCGTCAAAGAAGACGAAGAGCCCTTCGATCTCTTGAAGATGATTGCAAACTTGTCCGACTATCTTGGTGACGAAGCTCGCGAAAAGGGCGTTGAGTTCATCACGGACATGCCCTCCGATGCGATTGTTATCGAGGGGCTTGAAAGCCGCTTGGCGCAGGTTTTTGTCAACCTTCTTACAAATGCTATCTCGTTTTGCGAGGAAGGTGATGCGATCCGTATTTGGGTACGCAAACGGGAAAATCGTGTCTTGGTCGTGGTGGAAGACACCGGTCCTGGCATACCGGAGCAGGCGCTGACCAAGATATTCAACCGTTTCTATACCGAACGCCCGCAAGATCATTTTGGCAATAACTCTGGTCTCGGGCTTGCCATTTCCAAGCAGATTGTCGAAGCGCATGGCGGCGTCATCTGGGCAGAGAATATCCGGCCAACAGACGCGGATGTCACATCGGAACCGCTTGGCGCCCGTTTTGTTGTCGGCCTTCCTGTTTAAGGTGTGCCGCCTATGGAGCTGCTCCACGCTTCCGCCGTTGCCTTTGGCGATGGCGCAGCACTTCTAATAGGACCTTCGGGAAGCGGAAAGTCGGCTCTCGCCCTTGAGTTAATGGCCTACGGTGGAACGCTCGTGGCGGATGACCGCGTCTCTGTGGAACGCCGTCCAACCGGTGTCTGGCTGGATGCGCCGGACGCCTTGCGTGGTCAAATTGAGGCACGCGGGATCGGTATCCTGAGCTGCCCATCCGCGCCGGCGTTCCTTGCCGTTGTCGTCGATTTGGAAGTTCAGGAGACCGACAGGTTACCCCAGACAAAGGAAACTGTGATCGCAGGCGTCAGTTTTCCACTCCTTCACAAAGTTGAGAGCCCATCATTTGCCGCTATGCTGCGAGCTTACCTTGTTGGAGAAGGTTGCGCGTGATTGATCGAACTTCGCACGCAAGGATTGTCATTGTAACAGGTGCGTCCGGCGCAGGGCGGACGACCGCTATCAATGCCTTCGAAGACATTGGCTTTGAGACGATCGACAATATGCCGCTGAGTTTGCTTGAACAGGCCTTCGAAGGTCCTGCCGCTTTGCCGCCGATGGCCATCGGTATCGATGTGCGCAATCGCGAGTTCTCCGTGGATACGGTTCTCAATTTTCTAGACCGGTTCGAGGCAAATGCCGAACTGGAAGTTGAGACACTCTTTTTGGCCTGCAATCCGACTGTTTTGGTGCGGCGCTATTCGGAGACCCGCCGCCGCCATCCCTTGTCCCCCCAAGGCGCCCCGGCGGAGGGAATTGACCGAGAGAGGGAACTTCTCGTGCCACTGCGGGACCGCGCGGAGCATCTGATCGATACATCCGACATGACGCCACACCAGCTCAAGGAAGAGCTGCGCCTCCGGTTTGGCGGCAAGCGGCTTTCCAAACTGGCACTTTCGGTCGAGAGCTTCTCTTACAAGCGCGGTCTTCCCCGGGGAATCGATATGGCTTTCGATGTGCGTTTTCTCAACAATCCGCATTGGAAAGACGAATTGCGCAGTCGAGATGGACGCGATCCTGAGGTTGCGGAATTTGTCGGAACCGACTCAAATTTCGCGCCATTCTTCGAGAAAATGAGCGAATTGGTACTTTCGCTGCTACCAGCGTTTAAAGCGGAGGGTAAAACTCACCTTTCAATCGGTATTGGGTGTACCGGCGGGCAACACAGGTCAGTTGCCGTTGCGGAAAAACTCTCAAATAGGCTTGCAGAGCAAGGGTGGCAGGTGTCAACTCGCCACCGGGAATTGGAACGGCGCGGGAAAACAACCCCGCGTGGCATGGGGAAAGCCGAGTGATCGGTATCGTTATCGTGGCGCACGGAGGCTTGGCGACAGAGTATCTGTCGGCGGTGGAGCACGTTGTTGGTCAGCAGTCTGGCATTGTCGCCATCTCCATTGAGCCGGATCATAACCGCGACCGTAAGCAAACTGAGATTTGCGCGGCTGCAGATAGCGTCGACACAGGCGACGGCGTGGTGATTGTCACGGATATGTTCGGTGGCTCGCCATCGAACCTATCGCTGCGTGCCTGTAGCCCTGTTGATCGGAAGATCCTCTATGGCGCCAATTTACCGATGCTGATCAAATTGACCAAGCTGCGCCATAAACCGCTGGAATATGCCACCGACGCTGCGTTGCAGGCGGGTAGAAAGTACATCGACAGTTTCGATGGTGGGACGTGACGTGCTATGTCCGACGAGATGACTCGCGTTCTTACGATTGTGAATGAAAAAGGCCTCCACGCGAGAGCATCTGCGAAGCTCGTTGAACTTGTGGAAAAGTTCGATGCCGATGCTGAAATCTCAAAGGATGGGATGTCCGTGAACGGGGATAGCATAATGGGACTTCTTATGCTCGCGGCCTCTCGCGGCACACAGATTGAAGTGACAACGACCGGTCACGATGCGGAGGCCCTCGCGAATGCAATCCAGACCCTTGTGACGGACCGTTTTGGGGAGGATGCTTGAGTATGGCGCAGCTTACGAACACGCCGGGTGACGACACGACGCAGGATGGTTACATCCCGTATGACAAACGTCGTTTGAGCTATGCCAATACCTTTCCAAATCCGGCTAAGCGCGGCGTAATCCGAACTCTGGAATGGTCCACTGGAAAGCTAAAGTTGCTGCGCCTCATCCGCCGTTTTGAGCGTGAGGGTGTTGAAACTGGACAGGGGTTTTGGTCCCATGCGCTCGAAGTCATGGGTATCTCCCTTGAGACGCCGATTGATGAGATCGCGCGTATTCCGGCTTCGGGACCCACCGTGATTGTGGCTAACCACCCGCACGGGTTGGTGGACGGTATGATTCTGGCAGAGTTGATTGGGCGTGTGCGCACTGACTACCGGATTCTAACGCGATCACTGCTGACAGGCATTCCGGAAATTGAGCAATTCATGATACCGGTACCGTTTCCTCACGAAGACGATGCCATTCAGAAAAGTCTTGCGATGCGGAAAGCGTCTATGGCCCACCTCGCCGCAGGTGGCGTGGTTGTGCTATTCCCATCCGGTGTTGTTGCTTCATCTGATACGTGGTGGGGGCCGGCCATTGAACGCGATTGGAACCCCTTTACTGCCAAAATGATTTTGAAATCCGGTGCGACGGTTGTGCCGATCCGATTTGCGGGTTCGAACTCCCGCGCCTACCAGATTGCCGACAAGGTCAGCGCGACCGTGCGGCAAGGGCTTTTGTTGCACGAGGTTGTTCACGCGTTGAATAAACCGCAGCGGCCACATGTTGGTCATGCCTTTGATCCGGCCCAGATTGCTGCCAAAGCATCCATGCCAAGGGAGTTGATGTCGTGGATGCGGGCTGAGACACTTTCGCTCAGCGCGGACTGACGTCTTCCCTTTGCAAGACCGGCACCGCTTTGCGCGGGCGGCGTCATAACTTGTGAGCCCTGCGTAATGCATAAAGCCGTAGCCAAGCCTTACCTCGTTGGAGCGGGCGGGTCCTGCCGGTAATCGTAGAAACCGCGTTGTGTTTTCCGACCTAGCCAACCGGCCTCGACATATTTTGTTAATAGCGGACACGGCCGGTACTTTGTATCCGCGAGGCCGTCATGGAGAACGTTCATAATGGCAAGACATGTGTCTAAACCAATGAAATCAGCTAGTTGGAGCGGCCCCATCGGGTGGTTCGTCCCAAGCTTCATAGCGCTGTCGATGGAGGCCACGGATCCGACGCCTTCGTAGAGTGTGTAAACCGCTTCATTGATCATGGGCATGAGGATACGGTTCACGATGAAAGCCGGAAAATCCTCAGCAGTCGCGGACGTTTTACCCAGGCGCTCCACCACGTCACGCAGTGATTTATAGGTTGGTTCGTCGGTCGCAATACCCCGGATCAACTCGACCAACTGCATGATTGGTACCGGGTTCATGAAGTGAAACCCCATGAATTTCTCCGGGCGGTCCGTCCGGCTTGCAAGGCGCGTAATCGAGATCGAGGAAGTGTTCGATGTCAGGATCGTGTGCGGTGCAAGATGTGGAACAATGTCTTCGAAGATGGCTGCCTTCACGGTTTCGCGCTCTGTTGCGGCTTCGATAACAAGGTCGGAGGGGCCAAGCTCCGCGAGGGTAAGGGTTGTGGAGATACGCCCAAGAGCCTCTGAGCGCGCAACTTCGGTTATTTTCTCCTTGGCGACCTGTCGTTCAAGGTTGGTGTCGATCAAGCTCAGGGCGTTGTCCAGAGCCTCCTGGTTCACGTCGTTCAACAGCACGTCATATCCGGCAAGCGCAAAGACGTGAGCAATGCCATTGCCCATCTGTCCAGCGCCGATAACCCCGACTTTGGTGATATCCATATTCCGCCTCTGCGTTGTTGAGCGGACCATAGGCGTTGCGCACAAGTCGGCGCAAGTGCGCGAAATGTCTAAAATTCGACTTTTAGCGATATCTCAATAGCCTTACCGGATGGTGCCCCCGACCTTGTCAGATAGGCGGTAGGGCGGTGACCATAAACGCGACATTTGAAGAAGAGCCTGAAGAGGCATTGGATTACCAACTGACGACATTGGCAGGCTCGCGCCTCCAGGTTCGGGGACCATTACCTTGTTTCGATGAACCATTCATCGCCGTCTTGGGCGGAAACGAGACCTTTGGAAAGTACGTCAAAGCACCCTTCCCGTCGCTCTTGGCGGAGCGGATTGACCTGCCCGTAGCCAACCTAGGCGTGGCGCATGCGGGCCTTTCGCTATTCAGCGAAGAACAAGTTCTTTTGGACATTGCATCAAAGGCTGAAGTCACGGTGCTTCAGGTTTTGGGCGCGCAGAATATGTCAAACCGGCTCTACAGCGTTCATTCTCGGCGCAATGATCGTTTTCTTGGTGTTTCGCCCGCATTGAGGGAAATATTCCCAAATGTCGACTTCGCCGAGATAAATTTTACTGGCCACCTTATCAGCACGTTGAGAGAGACGAGCACAACTGGCTTCGAAGTTCTGGTGAACGAGCTCAAGTGGGCTTGGCTTCAGCGCATGAAACGACTGCTGTCGATGATTGAAGGTGAGGTCATTCTACTTTGGGTATCAGACCGCGCACCTGCCTCCGCTGAAAGCTCGGAAACGGAACCGCATTTTGTGGATCAAGGCATGCTCAATCAGTTGAGCGACCTTTTCGACTGTCTCGTCGCAGTGCAACTCAGTTGCGAGACGTCATTGGATGGAAAGGTATATCAAAGCCAGGACGTTGATGCCGCGCGCCAGATGCCTGGCCAGGCCGACCACCAGTGTATCGCTGAGCATCTGGCACCGATGGTTGCGGAGTGGTTTGAGGCGCCGAACCGCCCGCTAAGCGCGGTTCGGCAACATGTTAGAGTTTCTCGATCAGCTCCGGGACAGCCGTGAACAGGTCAGCGACAAGCCCGTAGTCAGCAACTTGGAAGATTGGCGCTTCCTCATCCTTATTGATCGCCACGATCACCTTGGAGTCCTTCATACCCGCCAAGTGCTGGATGGCCCCCGAGATGCCCACTGCAACATATAGATCGGGCGCGACCACCTTGCCGGTCTGCCCGACTTGCCAATCGTTGGGTGCATAGCCCGAATCAACGGCAGCGCGTGAGGCGCCCACAGCGGCACCGAGTTTGTCGGCGAGCGATTCAATGAGTTTGAAATCGTCTTCCGATCCAACACCGCGCCCCCCGGATACAACCACGCCCGCGCTGGTAAGTTCGGGACGGTCGCTTTCAGCGACTTTGTCTTCGACCCATTCGGAAAGTCCGGGATTTGCCACCGCGCTGATGTTCTCGACGGCTGCAGACCCGCCGTCACCCGCGGCATCGAAGGTTGACGTCCGGATGGTTGCGACAACGGTGCTATCTTCTGTCTTTACCGTCTGAATTGCGTTGCCCGCATAGATGGGGCGTTCGAATGTCTGCGCATCAACCACGCCAATGACCTCTGACACCACCATCACGTCCAACAGGGCCGCGACGCGGGGTAGGATGTTCTTGGAGGCCGCGGTCGACGGCGCGACGATGTGGCTGTAATCACCGGCGATCGAGGTGATAAGAGCCGCGACAGGCTCGGCAAGATCATGACCGTAGGCGGCATCGTCGGCGCAAAGAACCTTTGTCACACCGTCGAGTTTTGCCGCAGCTTCAGCGGCACCGCTGCAGCCAGCCGAAGCGCAGAGTACCGTCACGTCGCCCATTTTTTTGGCCGCCGTCAGTGCTTTGGCCGTCGCATCGACCGAAAGTGTTTCATCATTGATTTCAGCAAGAAGTAGTACAGCCATCAGACAGCCCCCGCTTCCTTGAGTTTCGAGACAAGCTCTTCGACGGAGCCTACGATTTCCCCTGCTTTGCGCGCTTCGGGCTCAGAGGTCGAAACGATTTCGAGCCTTGGCGCTACGTCCACGCCATAATCCGCAGGCGCTTTTTCGTCGAGGGGCTTCTTCTTGGCTTTCATGATGTTTGGCAGCGACGCATAGCGCGGTTCATTTAAACGCAAGTCAACGCTGATAATCGCGGGCATTGAGACTTTGATTGTCTGCAATCCCCCATCAACTTCACGCGTCACGGTCGCGCTGTCACCATCGACGGATACTTCAGAAGCAAAAGTCGCTTGCGACCACCCTGTCAACGCGGCCAACATCTGACCGGTGGCGTTCATATCATTGTCGATGGCTTGCTTGCCGCAAAGCACTAAGCCCGGCTGTTCCTCGTCGCATACAGCCTTCAAAATCTTAGCTACAGCGAGTGGTTCGATGTCGGTATGCACGTCGTCCGTTGCGACCACAAGTATAGCACGATCCGCACCCATGGCGAGCGCGGTACGCAGTGTCTCTTGCGCCTGTTTGACGCCGATCGACACGGCAACAACCTCATCGGCTTTGCCCGCTTCCTTCAAGCGGATCGCCTCTTCGACGGCGATTTCATCGAACGGGTTCATCGACATTTTGACATTTGCCAGATCGACACCGCTTCCGTCCGCCTTCACACGAACTTTCACATTGTAGTCAATCACGCGTTTGACGGGCACAAGGACCTTCATCTCTCGCAATCTCCTTTTCAAGTCTCCGCTGGTTTAGC
>JBCCPJ010000039.1:0-20896 GCA_039024895.1 Pseudomonadota bacterium
TGAGGGGGCGGTTGTCGGTCAGATATCGGTTGTTGATCCGGATGCGGGCGACAGTCATTCCTTCACCGTGTCGGACGACCGCTTTGAGGTGGTGGAGGGCGCACTCCGCCTCAAACCGGGCGTGGCGCTCGACCATGAAGCAGCCGCAGAGATCAACCTCGAAGTGACCGCCACGGACAGCGGCGGGCTCAGCCGGACCGAAAGCTTCTCCATAGAGGTGGCGCCTTCGATAGACATATCAATGTCATCGGGCTTCCAGGTACAGTACTTTGATATTGACCACCGACTGAATGAACTGTCCGATGTCGATTGGAGCGCGCCACCCACACATCAAGAAATCAAGACAGAAATTAACTACGAAAACAGCAGGGAGTCCTTTTGGGAAGGCGGATCACGGGACACATTCGGCGCTAAAATCGAGGGCACGGTCGAGGTTGAAGTTGGCGGAACCTACAAGTTCTATGCGGGTGGCGATGACGGAGTGATGCTTTACGTGAATGGTGCCCCTATCGTCGACAACGACGGTAGGCACGGGTTCCGGACACGTTCCGGCGAGGTCGAGCTCGAGCCCGGAACCCATCATATAGAAGTGAGATATTTCGAGAACACCGGCCACGCTGGCCTCAAACTCGAATGGGAAGGGCCGGGCATTGATGGCAAAGCTCTTGTCATGCCACCGGAGACCGGTTCTGAAGCTACGATCTCTGGCGTCCCGGTGTCTTTTGAATTGCAATATGATGCCACGGACCTTTCGCCGGATGCGACCGTAGTGGTCGATGATTTGCCCCCAGGAACGATCGTTTCAGCTGCCGATAAAAGCATCACCGTCGACGAGACCGGGAGCGCCGATATCACCGGTTGGGAGGGCGACCTCCTGCAAATCACGCCGCCCGTCGATTTCGTCGGTACGATCGATGGGGGGGTCTTGGTCACTACTCCAATGTCAGGTGGGTCCTCATCCCAACAGACGCTGCCCGTTTCGATTGATGTGGACGCCGCGACTGTTGCACCGGTTAAGGCCGGACTCTCCGGCGGGTTCTCTGCAAGCTACTTCGATGTCGACCACAGCCTCCATAGGCTTGATGACATTGATTGGACCAGCGACCCGACGCATCAGGAACGCGTTAGCGAGATCAATTACGAAAACAGCAGGGAGTCCTTTTGGGAAGGCGGATCACGGGACACATTCGGCGCTAAAATCGAGGGCACGGTCGAGGTTGAAGTTGGCGGAACGTACAAGTTCTATGCGGGTGGCGATGACGGAGTGATGCTTTACGTGAATGGTGCCCCTATCGTCGACAACGACGGTAAGCACGGGTTCCGGACACGTTCCGGCGAGGTCGAGCTCGAGCCCGGAACCCATCATATAGAAGTGAGATATTTCGAGAACACCGGCCACGCTGGCCTCAAACTTGAATGGGAAGGGCCGGACACCGAAGGGCGGGAACTCTTACAGGCAGCACCAGGCACAGAAATCGAGCAGAACGGGACCTTCGAGGTAGCCATCCAGCTTGACAATGCAAGCGATGCAGCGACCGTTGAGATTGCAGGCCTTCCCCCAGATGTTATCGTAGTTAGCGGCGACCAGTCCCTGATTAGTGATGGCAGGGTTGTTGATTTGGCGGGTTGGGATGTTGGCCAACTCGAGATCTCGCCGCCCTCCAGCTTTGAGGGCCTGATCGAAGGGGAGATTATCGTCCATGACATCGCTTTCAATGGCGCACCGATCACGAGCACTTCTTCTTTTGAGCTCGGCGTTGGCGATACGGACGCCGAGCCCGCGGATGCTATAATTCTTGGTGAGCAAGACTACGACACTCAGCGTTCAAACGTGGAGACGCAAAACGGCTTTGAAGGCGATGACGGGAGCGACTTGGATGACGAGCACGCGTTATCTGAAAAAGTTGTCGTTCGCGAGCCAGACGAGATTTCCGAAATGAGCTTGGATTCGCACGAGCGTATAGACTGGTAGCAACTCCTCGGCATTGCGCTCAGAGTTATCAAGCCGAGACTTTTGCCTCGGACTGACTTCATTTTTTGCCGATCCGTGCCTTGCTTCAATTTAGGCTTTGGCTGGCTACGGTGTACTATCTGATCGCCGCTGCCACGGGCTCTTAGGGAACATTGTGGAGCAAAGCAGACGTTGCGGCACAAACGTTCGCGGCCATTTTTTTCCCGCAATGTAACACTTGCCGCTTTGGGTTCGGAGTGGGCTAAAGAGACAGAGCAGCAGTCTTACCACAAGCAATCATAACTACCGACATACCTCGGCGCGTAGCCGAGCTCCGCCTGGGCGGCTTAATTCTGCGATTTTGAGCTCAACCGAGGTCATACCTGATGGCTTGACACTCGTAGATTTCAAGCATCAAGCCAACTAGGACCAGGACCGGTTCAGGGCGGCCGGGACCTGATCTCCAACAGCGTCGGTCAAACTGCTCCGGTGTACTCCCAGCGAGCGAGATTATTAGTCTTGATGGAAAAGACGAGCCTGGAAGCAGACCATAAGTCGGAGTAAGCCAGCTAGCCGCATCGCCGTCACCCCGTCTTCCCATACTTTTTTAACAATCCGCAGATCGACTACGCGATCCAGTTTGGTGCGCTGACAATACATTTGTGCCAGTCAGAAACGAACTTTACTATCTGAAGCCGATCATGGCTTGGGTATCTCGCTAGAACGTAAACTAGCGGCCGTTGAACACGATGCACGTCAAATTTCATACCGATGTGCTGTAGGATGCTGTCGTCAAGCACCACCCGCCCGGGATTATGAAAATAGATCAAAGATCGCAGCTTACAAGAGCAGCTTGGATCACGGCGTTGAAGAACGCGGGCGCGCGCATCTCGAGTGACGGTCGAGCCCGCTACCTCGACAAATTCTTCAATGAACGGATTTGGCGTTCCCCGATGCAGGAAGCGATTCACGCAGAAGACATCAAGGATGGCTTCCAAGCCCGCCGTATGATTAAACGAGTTGGTCTTCCGCGACACAAAGCGGCCCCTATCCGAGCTTAAACGTCGGACCCTGGATGATGTATATTGGTATTTCTTGGAAGAGTAGAACGCAGCATGAAACCAAAATACGACGCAATTGAGCGGAGCTGCAAAACTGTTTGAAATATTGAGACGCATCAAGCAGAAGGTCGCGCAGATGGGTAAAGCGGCTAGTGTAGCTGCGATATTATTTGGAACCAGAGCAAAATGGTAGTTAGATTTTTGGTAATCCAGGTAGCTACTCTCCCTAAGGCTCCAGAAAATATTGCGTACAAATCGCTCTATGCCAACCCATCGGCAAAGATGGCACTACGCACACCGAAATTTTACACCTCGCTTTCCCTCGGTGCCAGGGCATTCGCAGTAGGGAGCTCTTTTCGTTAGTGGCGTAAACTGGGACCAATTAGCCTAACGCAGTACTGGCGCGGTCGGATGAATGGAGTTGACCGGTGCGGAAATTTTTGTGCAGATACAAGAGCCTTGCGATGGAATGTTGGAAGAGCATAATAAAGAAAAATGTAACTAGGTAACTTCGTTATCCTAGCTGTAGTGAGTTCTGTATTTGAGAATACTCGCAAATTGAAACGCGTCTGAAAGGTGTTGTTGAAAGAAATGCAATCGGTGCAACTAGTTACAGCGATTGGACGCAACTTTTGGTCGGCGCCGGCTTTTGAGCATCTTGATGCATGGGTTGTTTCGCCAGGTGGAGTTGGGACGACGTTCCTCCTTAACCATATAAATCAATATATACAGGCGAATAACCCCGACGATCTTGATGGACTCAAGCACTGGCCAAAGCCGCCACTGAGTCGTATTACAGCGACTGATACGCGCATTCTTTTCGTCATGGGAGACATCCCAAGCATCGTATCCAGCATCGACCGACGGGGTTGGTTGAGTGAACAATCGGCAAAGCTTGGGCATATCTTCGGCGTCATGTTGCGTAAGGAGTCACAGCGCCGAGCCTTTGCATTTGCGGTCCTAAAGATGCAAAGACGTTGGACGGAGGAACCGCATAGTAGCATCATGACTGTTAAATACGATGATATCTGGGATCAAGCTGCCATGATTGCAGAGCATCTTGAAATAGTGGATAAGAGTTTTATCGAAGAATTTCCCGAACGAAAGCCAAGGCACCCATAAAATTCGTAAAATGGGCCTAGCGTTTTGGTGACTTCCCTGCAGTTAGGCTCAGAGGATTTTCTCTAGAATGACGCACACAATCCCCCTATTCACTTCTATCCCGCCGACGCTCAATCGAAAGAACTCGAATGGCAATGAAATCGGTGCAGCCTATCAGTCGATCTGTCTCGACTCCTGGATCACCTCGGGTTTTGCGCCGGTTTCCGTGAACGCAGCGGCAGAAGCAGGGGAACTAGGGGAAGATCCGCGATTTGAAAAGCGTCGACTTCATCGCAGCGCAGCCGATGTCTATGGCAAACCAATAGTATTTCTGGAAGACTTTCTACTTGCTGCAGCTGAAAATCCAACACAGATAGTCGCCATAACAAACGCCGATATTCTCCTAGACTTCTCTGCCGATCAACAAGCGGCTCTCCGGAATCTAGGCCGAAATGACTGCGTGGTCATGAAGCGTCGTGACATTGAGAGACCTGATCAGAGGCATGGTGCCCACTATCCCTATGGCTACGACTTTTTTGCCATGCCGGCTCGTGCGCTCGTCGATATTTCATGCGGACTTCTTGCAATTGGTGTACCGTGGTGGGATCATTTCCTATCTCTGTTCTTAATGCACCGTGGCATGCATTCAGTCGACATAGGAGATGGAGTTTTTCACCTGTCTCATAATGAGCGCTGGGATGAAGAAGCCTGGATCAATGTGGGTGCAGTTTTTGACCAGATTTTGCAAGTTAGCCTTGACGCGTACAACGTAGAGAAAAACCAAAGGCTCGCTGAGTATCTAAGAGAGGTTTGCGATGCTTTGAACGGATTTGGAGTGCCGTGGTTCACCCGTCTCGAGCGCCGTTTCATTAACGGCATAATCAAGCGTCCACCGTCTCGCGATCCTTTCTTTCTTAGACGTGTTAGCCACCTCAATAACGCTCGAATTGACTCCTGGCGTGGTGTTGATCCTAGATCATGACAAGGTTTTCGTTCGTCACCGAATAAATTGAGCAAGTTGGATGCTATCCCACCGAATTCACTGGTTCGAAAGTCTAATAGCCTTAGCGCATAAAGTGTCGTGCTTCCTCGTATAATGAGCAACAGGCCAAGCATATTTACCAAAACCCACAATGGAGTAGTCCCTTGAAGGTCTTCGAAGATCGGAAATAACGTGTCGTCAGAATTTATGGATCCGCGGTGGCCGGCGAAAGGGTGAATCTCGAAGTCAATGTATCGAAACCTTTATAAGTTGACGTTCTACCAGTGCAAGGTTCGGTTGTTCGTTGCCAGCTCGTGAAGAACTGCGAAGTGGCAAAACTCATTGGCTTCCTTCCCGATATTTTGGGGCCTTGTGGGTAGTTCATCTCCGCTTTTGAAGACGCTACACCTCGAATTTTTGGGTTTTCTTGCTCAATCGTCCTGACGGTGCCACGCGTCGGGGTCGCGGAAAAGTTGGCTCGGCGATCAAATGCGTAGCGCTCTTTCCGGCGTTTGAGCGCCTCTGGAATTCCCTCAGTAATTTGCTTAATAGGTGGACTACTAACGTTTTGTTTGCTTTGCTGATGCTCTCAAAGACTGCGAAGAGCATAAGCGTAATTCTCGGCTTTGATGGTTGAATGGCATGAACAGGCGCAGTTTTTGGGCTCCGCGTGAAAACTGTTCATGCTTTTGCAACCGAGTTGGAGGCAGCTAAGTCTCTAATCACGAAGGACTTCAAACCCTTAGCCGGAATTTAGGAGTATTAAGCATGGAGAGGGTAGCGCCGCGCTTTTTACTGACCTTACAGCAAACGAAGCATGCTGTTGACTAAGAAACAGTACGCCGATTGTGTGGATCTAAACTAGCTATTGCCCGACCGAAAAATTCCCCATGAACTGGTTACTTATCAAACCCGACCGTCTCGACGGCAGGGTCTTTTTTGGGACGTATAAACTCAGAGCCTCAATACTTGTGTATAGGTGCGTCAGTGACTGAGAACCTGATCGAGGAACAACTTTGTACGTTCGCTCGTAGGCGCTGAGAAAAAGCTATCGGGATCGCCCTCCTCAATAATCTCGCCGGCATCCATGAATATCACCCGGTCCGCGACCTTTCGGGCAAACCCCATCTCGTGCGTGACGCAGATCATTGTCATGCCTTCTTGCGCCAACGTCACCATTACGTCGAGCACTTCGCCAATCATCTCCGGATCGAGTGCGGAGGTTGGTTCGTCAAAAAGCAGGATCTTGGGCTTCATACACAACGCGCGAGCAATCGCCACGCGTTGCTGTTGACCACCAGAGAGCTGGCCCGGGTATTTCTCGGCTTGGTTGGCGATCTGCACCTTGGTCAGATACTGCATGGCGGTTTCTTCAGCTTCTTCCCGAGCGATCTTGCGGGCGAGC
Organism: Pseudomonadota bacterium; assembly: GCA_039024895.1. GTDB lineage: Bacteria > Pseudomonadota > Alphaproteobacteria > Rhodobacterales > Rhodobacteraceae > JAJDOD01. The sequence continues at coordinate 6,501 of JBCCPJ010000039.1, forward strand.
ATTGGGGCAAGGGTGCAGTTCTCCAAAATAGTGAGGTGCGGAAAGAGATTGAAATGCTGAAAACACATTCCGACTTCTCTGCGCATCTCCTCGATATTTGGAGCATCCGCGTTGATCTCGTCTCCGTTGATCAGGATTTCCCCCGACTGGTGTTCTTCCAGTTGGTTGATCGTTCGGATCATGGTGGACTTGCCCGATCCAGAGGGGCCGCACACGACAAGCACTTCGCCTTTGGACACATTTAAGTTCATGTCCTTAAGCGCGTGATAGTTGCCGTACCACTTATTGACTCGCTTCATTTCGACAGCAGACTGCATGCGGGTTCCCTTTGAATCAGGCCCTTTGGGCCGCGGTGTAAATGGTTGCGACTTTCAACATATCCGTCGCCGGTTTCGCTTGATCGCAGGAGGGCGAATGCACAAATCCTTTCGGCACCCATGTGCTACAAGTCGCATTCATCTCGGCAACCGTATGACCGGCAACCACTTTTCCGGAGATATCGGCCACGCCGTTGTGCTCGACGGATTTGCCCACAAGGTCAGAGGTATGAGGGCGGTCAAACACTTTTATTCAACTGGTTTGAGGGCGCGAAAAGCGTCTGTGAGCTCGCAATGGACAGCCGCAACTCACGAGACCACATAGTTCAGGCCAAGCCGCCCACCATCGACATATATTGTCTCGCCGGTGATGTAGCTGGCTTTCTTTGAGCAAAGAAATGCGACGACGTCGCCGATTTCGCGTGCAGATCCGGTGCGTCCTAGCGGTGTGCGCGACATGGCCATTTTGAACGCCTCGGGGTTGGCGTTCACGCCTGCCATCATCTCTGTGTCGATGGAGCCGGGGCCCACGGCATTGACGCGGATGTTGTTCTTGGCAAGGGCCAATGCCGCGACCTTGGTAAGTTGCATAACGCCACCCTTTGAGGCGCAATAAGCAGGGATCGCAGGGATTGCGACCTGCGCATTTATCGACGACATATTGACGATCGAACCCTCAATGCCCTTTTCGACCATCGTTTGCGCGGCGCGTTGCGTGGCCACGAAAACACCACGTAGGTTAATGCCTAAAACGGTGTCGAATGCTTTGAGGTCGTAGGTCAGGAAATCGCCAGGCTTCGCGATGCCCGCGTTATTCACGAGTGCGCTGACCGGGCCATGCTCGGCCTCTATTTCGTCGAAGAGCGCAGTGATCGCGTTTACATCGCCAAAATCGCACACATATCCTGCGCCGCCGAGCCGATCGGCCTCCGCTATTACGCCTTCTTTAATGTCGGCAAGGATTACCTTGAAGCCGTCCTCGGCGAGCGCCTTAGCGCACGCGAGGCCAATGCCCTGTGCTGCGCCCGATATCAAAGAGATTGGGGAATCCGTCATATCTTGCCGTCCCTATTCGTACCCGTAATCGGATTTCGCCTGTTCAGCGGTGATGAAGCCGGCGGCGAGGTCTGCCGCGATGGCGGCGCGCGGCCGATGACTTGGCGTGCCGTAGCCACCGCCGCCAGGCAATTGTAGTTTCAAACGTTGGCCGTTCCTGATCATCTGCCGACCTTTGGACTTAAGCCTGGTCCCGTCACTCAGTTCCACCCGACCCGGCGCGCCCGTTTGGCCGCCATCTCGGCCACGGGCGGGATTGTCTACGCGGTCAAACATGGCATTGAAGTATAAGTCATAGCCTTCGCCGGCCTCGATCTCGATCGTTTGACCAAGCCCGCCGCGGTGCTTGCCTGCGCCTCCCGATCCGGTCCAGAGGTCCTTTCTCCAAACAGTGATCGGGCCTACATGTTCCGTGGCCTCGACACTCATCGTCGACACGCCCGATGGGAAGGCCGTCGCCGACAAGCCGTCGAGAGTAGGTCGCGCGCCAGTCCCGCCAGAGTTGAACATGAGCACCTCGCGGCTCGGAAGATTACTGGTAGGATCGCTGGCTCGCGCCGAGATCTGGATATTCCAGAGCGCCGATGCCCCTTCTGCTGGCACGGTATTTGGCACCGCCTGATGGAGCGCGCCCAGCACGACATCGGGCACGAGATGCCCCATGACGTGGCGCACCGAGACCGGTGCAGGTCGTTTGGCGGCCAGGATGCAGCCCTCGGGGGCGGTAACGCGGAACGGTTCCAGCGAGCCAGTATTGTTCGGAATTTGTGGTGCGATCGCGCACTTAAGCCCATAACAGGCGTAGGCGCGGGTATAAACTTCAGGGCAATTCACCCCAAACTTGCTCATCCCCGATGTTCCATCGAAATCGGCAAGAAGCGTGTCGCCCTCAATATCGAGCCGAACTTCCATATGGACCGGGGCGTCATAGCCATCAACTTGCATCGTATGCCGGAAGCTGCCGTCAGGGACCTTGGCGATGGCATCATGGGTGGCCTTGCGGCTGGTTTCGATGATGAACTCCGAAAGAGCATCGATATTGTCGATGTTGAATTCGTCGAGCATCGCATGAAGCCGCCGATCCCCCGCCTCGTTGCAAGCCGCGAGCGAGTATATATCGCCCACGGTCTGGTCCGGCGTCCGTACGTTCGACCGAATAAGCCGTACGAGGTCTTTCGATACCTGACCCCGTTCGGCGAACTTCATTATCGGTATCAGAAGACCCTCTTCGTAGACCTCGTTGCCATCCGGCCCAAAGCCCCGCCCGCCGACATCGACAACATGGGCGGTGCAGGCGAAATAGCCGATATGAGTGCCCTTGCGAAATACCGGCGACACAATGGTGATGTCATGAAGGTGCCCGGTTCCCATCCAGGGATCGTTGGTGATCAAAACGTCTCCCTCGAAGATCTCTTTTGCACCGATCTCCTGCACGAAGTGCGTCACACTTTCGGCCATCGCATTCACGTGGCCCGGCGTGCCGGTCACGGCCTGCGCGATCATCCGACCATGCCGATCGAAGAGCCCCGCCGAGAGATCTCCCGCTTCTCGCACCGAGGTCGAAAATGCCGTACGAATGAGGGTCGTGGCTTGTTCCTCCACCACCGCGATCAGGCGATTCCACATGATTTGGAAGTCGATGCTGCTCGGCTCGGTCACGCTGCTACGTCCTTCTTGAGCAACAAGAGACTGCCATCGCCCTGACCCAAAACGCGATAGCCCGAAGTCACGATAGTTGTTGTCTCCCGCTCTACGACCACGGCCGGACCTTCGACTGCCGTGCCCGGTGTCAGTGTCTCTCGGGCCAACTCCTTGGCCTCGACTATGCTGCGCTTGGCGGCATCGTAAAAATGGCGGTTTCGGCTCGGAGAGGCATCACCGCCGTTTGTGTGTCGCTGTGCCTGCTCAACCTCCGGCAAGACCGTCGAGACGATCAGCGACCAGTTGGTTATTTCCGAGGCAAGTCCCTCGATTGTTCGCCCAAAGAGCGTCCGATAGGCCTTCTCAAACGTCTCAAGGATAAGCGCACTGTCTGCGTCCTCAAACACCTTATGAGGCAGAGTCACCGGGATCTCCCAGCCTTGGCCCGAATAGCGCATGAAGGCGGTGAGTTTCGTCTCTGTCGCTTGGCCGCCGGCCCCGGCGTCGACAAAGGTCCGTGCCTCCGTTTCAAGCTCGTCGAGGAGTGAGTTGACCGACGCCGCTTCAAACCCGTCGACCCGCTGGAATAAACCGCGTGTGGCTTCGTAGCTGAAAGGTGCCTTGAGGAACCCGATCGCCGAACCAACACCCGCACCAGGCGGGATCAACAAGGCGCGGATGCCTAGTTTTTCGCAAAGCCGACAGGCATGAAGGGGCGCGCCACCGCCAAACCCGATCATCGTAAAGTGTTCAATATCGCGACCGTTCTCCACTGCATGGACGCGAGCAGCATTGGCCATGTTCTCGTCGACGATCTCGGTCACACCGAAGGCCGCTTCCTCGCCTCGAAGTCCCGTGCTTTTTGTGAGACGCGATGTGATCGAGCTTTTTGAAGCATCGGGATGAAGCTGGATTGCCCCACCTGCGAAATTATCCGGATCAAGTCGCCCCAGTAGTAGATTGGCGTCGGTCACCGTGGGCTCCTGGCCGCCACGACCATAACAGGCCGGGCCGGGTTCCGATGCGGCCGATTTAGGCCCCACTTGAATGCGGCCTAATGGATCGATGGAAGCAATTGAACCGCCACCTGCGCCAATCTCGACCATCTCCACGACCGGGGTAGAGACGGTCATACCTGAGCCCTTCTTAAACCTATAAGTCCGGGCCACTTCGAAAGTGTTCGCCGTCTTAGGTGCGCCTTCTTCAATCAGGCAGATCTTGGCAGTCGTTCCACCCATGTCGAAGCTCAGGACTTTGTCTAGCCCATGCGAGCGTGCATAGTCCGCCGCAAAAATCGCGCCGCCAGCCGGACCCGATTCCAAGAGGCGCACCGGCTGTTCGGCGGCATCCTCGATCGACATTAGCCCTCCGCCAGAATGGAGCATGAAAACGGGCGCGGCGACCTCCGCTTCGCGCAACCGGTTGACCAGACGCCCGAGGTAGTCCGCCACTTGGGGTTGCACATATGCGTTGGCGATAACGGTGTTGAACCGCGGCAATTCCCGCATTTGCGGTGAGACCACAGACGAGATCGACACGGACAGGTTCGGCGCCGCCGCTCGTAGCGCTTTAGCCATCTGAACCTCATGGGCATCGTTGGCATAGGCGTGCATCAGCCCGATCGCGACTGCTTTATACCCACCCTCAAGCACGGTTTTGACCATAGCTTCGACCTCTGCCGGGTCGAGCGGCAGGAGCACCTTGCCCCCTGGCCCCATGCGCTCGTTGAGAGTTAAGCGGTCCTTTCGGGGGACGAGCGGCTTCGGAAGGGTTAGGTTCAGGTCATATTGCTCAAACCGGTTTTCAGAGCGCATCTCGATCACGTCCCGAAAGCCTTCGGTCGTGATGAATGCAAGCTTCGCACCGCGCCGTTCGATCAATGCGTTTGTGACAAGGGTCGTACCGTGGATCACTTGGCTGATATCAGACATGGCGATGCCCGCCTTCTCGGCCGCAATTTCGATCCCTTCGAGGATGGCCTGTTCGGGCTTGCTGTAGTTTGTCAGTACCTTGCCGGTCGACAATCCGCCGGAATGGTCAAGAGCCACGTCGGTGAATGTACCGCCGATATCCACGCCGACGCGGTTTGAGGGGACCGCCATCGCTCAGATGGCCTTGAGAATTTGGTTCGCCGTGAAGGCAGTCTGATAAAGCCGCGACATGATCGTGGCGCTTGGCGCAGTGGCTACATCCGTAATGGGAAGTGGCAATTCACTCGGGTCCGCGCCCGTAAGCACGCCCGCGATGGCCTCTCCGAACAGCGTGCCCGTGGTGATCCCGCGTCCGTTGTACCCGATGGCGGTATAGAGCCCATTGTCCAACTCGTGGATACGGGGCAGGTGATCAGGTGTCATGGCGATCTGGCCGTGCCAAGCTTCGGTGAAAGTGACCGGGCCAAGTTCGGGGAAGAGCCGCGCAAGTTGTTTCTTTGCCCAGCGATGGGATAGCCCCCGCCCAACGGAACCAACGACCGTTCCCATAGAACCGATGATCAACCGATCTGACATGTCACGGCGAAGCGAGAACATGATCTTTCCCGTGTCCCAGAGACCCTGCCGTTTGGGCAAAATGTGCTGCACCCGATCATTGAGCGGGTGAGTTGCTAGCTGAAAATAGGAGATCATCGTGAAGGCGTTCTTCAGTCCCGGCCACAAGTCGTCCGTATAAGCATTGGTACCTAGGACGACGTGCTTTGCAGTGACGCGCCCATGATCCGTTTCGACGGCCCAGCCGTCGCTAACCTTGGTTAGTTTTACGGCGCGGACGCCCGTACTGATCTCAGCCCCGGCGCCACGTGCGGCGCGTGCTAAACCGCGGCAATAGCCCATCGGATTTATCGTGCCGGCGCGCTCATCTAGCAATCCGCCATAAAAGATATGAGTCCCGGTTTTTTCGGCCACTTCCTTGCGGTTGAGCAGTCGAACCGGCGCACCGAGCCGTTCCCATTCCCTGAACCGTTCTTTCAAGTCAACAAAGCCGGACGGCGCGTGTGCGGCGTGGATCGTGCCGGTTTTGGTGACCTCACAACGGATCTGGTGGCGCTCGATCAGGGAAAATACCTTCTCAGGACCTTCGCCAAAATGCTCCACAAAGCGGCGTCCATAGGTGTCACCCAGCTTCTCACGGACCTTCGCGGGCGGGTGCCAGACACCGGCGTTAACGAGGCCAACGTTCCGGCCGGAGCCGCCAAACCCGATGTGATTTGCTTCAAGAACATGTGCCGATAATCCTCGTTCGGCACAATGGAGTGCCGTGGAAAGCCCGGTGAATCCGCCACCAACAATCGCGACATCGACTGAGACGTCGCCGCCGAGCGGGTTCGTGTAATCCTTTTCCGCTGCCGAACTGTCCCACAAAGAGATGGTGGTTTGTCTTTCCATGAAACCGACCCCGTTATTGGACAGAGGGCGCCCCGAGTGGCACTGCAAGGCAGGTTGCACGAGTCATGATTTTGTGTCAATATACGAAAAATATGTTCTATATAACGGCACATTGAGGCGGCAGAACTCAACTCTGCTGCAAAAGTTGTCGGGCGGCGCGGGCGCGCATCGAAGAAATTGAAACCGCGGATCTGATCAGGATGGTCGACGACCCGGCGCAATCCCCGGCTACGATCACGCGCCGCGTGGAGTAATCGAGTTCTGGGTGGACCCTAAGTCAGCCTATTACGAAACGGTCTTCGGGCAAGAGAACGAGAAATTTGTCTTTCATTGTGCGTCCAGTTGGCGTTCTCAACTATCTGTCGCAATCCTTCCGGACATTGGCTTCAAAGCTGCGGAATTAAAAGAAGGCTTCTCGAAGTGGGTGGAGTAGGGTGCTTCGGTAAAGCCAGTCAAGGAGAAGTAATTTCAGATCTTGGCAAGTTTGGCCGACACACTCGAGGCGGTGTGCACTAGGAGTGAACCGATGCGGTCTGCGCCCTCTACCGGCATGCTCACATCCGGCAGTGAAATTCCGAGAGACGCAACCGCTTCACCACTCGGAAGTGTAATTGCGGCCCCAAAACTGTGGATGCGCTCCCGGAATTCCCCTCGGTCATAGGCATAGCCCCGGCGCAACGTCATGGCCACGTCCGCATCGAGGTCTGCCAGGTTGGTGATCGTAAGATCAGTGTGACGCGTGAGTTGCCCCGAGACCCTGGCACGCAGTTCAGCATAGTTATGTGCCAGGATCGCTTTGCCTGTCCCAACGCAATGCATCGGTGCTGTGCCCCCGATCGGGTTCCAGGATCGGATCGGCTTTGAGCTTTCGCGTTTGTCAATGTAGATGACTTGCAAGTTCTCAGGTACAGCAAGGTAGATCGTCTCGCCCGTTTCCTTCGACAAATACTTCAATTCTGGCCCAGCCAATTCGCGCAGGTTCAAGTTGTCGACCATTAGGCGCCCGACCTGCCAAGTCTTGAGCGTGGCAGTGTAGGATTTATCCGAATTTTGACGCACATAACCCAATACGGACAGCGATTGCAGCAGCCGAAACGTGTTGGATTTTGTCAAGCTGAGAGTATTTGATAGCTCCGTGACGCCCATGCTGGATTTGGATCCGGCGAGAGTTTCGAGGATTGCGAGACCCTTCGACAAAGTCGAATCTACCTTGGGTAACTTTGCGTCGGTCATGGTCTGCTCCTACACCAAGTTCGACTAGTGTTTCCTATCGTGTTCCACAAACCGGGGCGGTTCACGGATCCGTGCTTCCGATACATTGCCGGTGGATCTATCAATTGACTCCTATGCAGAATCGGGGGCTGGTGACTGCGGTAATGACGATGCGCGTTTGTCGTGTATCGGATTGTTTTGATTGCCGTTCCGATCCGGGGCTTGCGGAGTGTCAAAATCTGGGTGCCGACGGTCGCCGGCCCAGAGAAAGACCTAAGCCTCACGGATTTCGTTAGAGATGAGCGCGCTGGCATTTTTGCGGTTTCCGAGGTCGGATTTGCGGGAATCCACTCGGATTGTAGGGTCTTAGCAGAACCGGTCCGGCGCAGGCTAATGCTGCTAAACGTCACGCCATTCTGAGCGCAGGAACGCAGAATTCCATTCGGCCGATAGCTGGCCACACTACCATCGCTTAACTGCGTTTTGGGTGCCGCGACGCCGCCGAGCAAAAAGAAAAGATCGCTGCACTTTGCGATTGCTTTCCACCGCGTATCCTTTGCTACTCGTCCGCGGAACTGGCCGACCAAGTGAGGCAAAATATCAAGCGCGGCAATGTAGCTGTAACTTCTCATGGAGTAAGAAAAGCCAAAGATGTTATTGAGAAGACATTTCAACTGGCTTTGCGCATAGTGGCGACCCGCGCTTGTCCAGCCATAGGAACCTGCGAATAGGAACGCGTTCGCGTTCGCGTGCCCGTCGACCGAAGGAATGCGACCGTCTGTAACCTGGACCGGCCCGATCCCCCTGTGATTTGCCGTCAGCCTACTTTCCTCAACCAACGCCGCCTCTTATCTTTCAGAGTTGTTTCGATATACTGAACATATATTCCAAATATTGACACATATTATCCGGCCTGTCAGTGTGAATCTGACGTTGAGACGGAAAACATGAAATCCGATAAGTCGGTTGTTGCAGACCATCTTGTCCAAGCAGGACGCCCTGCGCCTATCGACGGAAGACATGTCAATTTGCCGGTCGAACTTGGCTCGACAATAGTATTCGACACGTTGGCTGAATTCGAAGCTGCGCGCGAAGCACGGTATGAGACTGGCACGCTCTACTACGGGCGGTATGGCAATGAGGCCACTTTTCAGCTTGAGCACATGCTGGCTGAGTTGGACAGTGCCGCAGGTGTCACGCTGACGTCCTCCGGGGTGGCAGCCGTTTCGTTGGCGCTGCTGACGTTTGCACGACCGGGCAGCCACCTTTTGGTGGCCGACCACGTCTACGGCAATACGCGCAATTTCTGCGAGAAAGTCCTAGTGCGGATGGATGTCGAAGTTGAATTTTACGACCCGATGATTGGTGCGGGCCTTTCGGACCTTATCCGCAACACGACATGTGCGATCATGTTTGAGGCACCGGGTTCGGGCACGTTCGAGGTGCCAGACATTCCCGCGATTGCAGCTGCCGCTCGTGCGCGGAGTGTGCCGAGTATCATCGACAGCACTTGGGCAACGCCTATCTTTTGCAAGCCGCTCGATCTGGGCGTAGATGTCGTTGTCGCCTCTTGCTCAAAGTATCTAAGCGGCCACTCGGACTGCATGATGGGAATGATCGCTAGCGTTGAAACGCACCATGCAGCCATCCGTCAGGTTGTTATGGCCGTGGGTGACAAAACCGGTGGGCAAGAAGTCTTTTTAGTGCTGCGCGGGTTGCGCACGCTGAAAGTGCGGATGGAAGCGATCGACGCGGCTGCGAGGGATGTTGCTGGGTGGCTCGCCACACGACCGCAAGTAAAGCAGCTATTGCATCCTGCCTTTGAGACTTGCCCCGGCCACGACCAATGGGCGCGCGATTTCGCGGGAGCGGGCGGTCTCTTCGGTGTAGTTTTCCAACCTTGCTCTGATGATCAGATACGCGCGTTCGTCGACGCTCTCCATCACTTCGGGATCGGAGTGAGCTGGGGAGGATATGAAAGCCTCGTGCTGCCGGTACATCCAGTCAGAACAGCCGTACCTTGGAGAGAGGACGGCCAGCTGGTCCGCTTCAATATCGGTCTTGAAGATACAGAGAGCCTCAAGTCGGACCTTGCCGCCGCCCTGCCATTGCTCAACACGTGACCGGACAAAGAACATGCGCAACAAGATCGACCACTTCGCCATTGGGGCCGCGAGCCTTGAACAAGGAATAGCGGCCATGAAGGACGCACTTGCCGTCGAGTTGCCGCGCGGTGGCAAACATGAGGCCATGGGCACCCACAATTGCGTAATGCAAGCAGCGAACGAGAGCTTCTTCGAACTGATCTCCATTGACCCAGACGCTCCCCATCCTGGCCGGGTGCGATGGTTCACGCTGGACGACCCGGAAACGCAGACACGGCTTTCCGAAAGGCCACGCGCCCTTTGCTGGGTCGTGAACACGGATGACCTAGATGGCGTTATCGCAGCGAGCCCGGTCGATTTGGGGGAGGTCGTGCTGTTTAAGCGCGGCGACCGATCGTGGCGGCTGACGGTACCAGTCGATGGCAGTCTGCCGATGGGTGGCTTGTTGCCTGCCTTCATCGAATGGTCGCCAGGCCCCCATCCCAGCGCGTCGCAACAGGATTTGGGCGTTGTGCTTAAACAGGTTCACCTGCAGCATCCCGATGTTCCAACGCTCAAACGGATTCTCGAGGTACTCAGGGTCGACCATCTCGTAGAGATTCACGATGGTTCCGAGGCGCTGTCATTTGAGTTGAGTACGCCGAAGGGGGGCGTGACGCTCGATTGAATTTGGGCTGATTGCGACTGATTAGCCTGGAGCTCGCTCCCCGCACCTTTCTCTTCAGTGCGCGGAGATCGCCATCCGTCCCTTCAGGTATTCTCCATATTGGCCGAGCGAGAAGATGAAGATCCAATAGATTGCGGCCACGAAAACGTAGACCTCCAAGTAGTAGGGCGCCCATTCACCTGTCCCAAAAGCAGCCTTGGCCGACGCCATGATGTCAAAGAAACCGATGATGATCACAATGGCAGTTTCTTTGAACGTGATGACGACCATATTGATCGTCGAAGGCAATGCGTGACGGAATACCTGTGGCAGCACGATGCGTCCGAGGATTTGCCAATAGGTCAAACCAAGCGCCTGGCCTGCTTCGAATTGGCCTTTCGGAATGGCCTGGAAGCCGCCGCGGAACACCTCGGCCTGGTAGCAGGCGAAGAACAGTGAAAAGGCAATGATCACCCGCCAGATCTTGTCACCTTCCAGCCAGCTTGGCAGGATGATCGGAATGACGACCGCCGCCGTGAAGAGCGTCGTCAGAAGCGGCAGTGAACGCACAAAGTCAATCAAGAGAACCGCAAACCCGCGCACAAAAGGCATCTCGGATCGGCGCATCAGTGCGAGGCCAAGCCCCATCGGCATGCCAAGAAGCACCACGGAAGAGAAAAGAAAAAGTGTGAGCGATAGGCCGCCCCACCCATCCGTCGTGACCTGTTGCAGGCCAAGAAGGCTCCCTTCCATCAGAAGATAGTAGGTCGCAAAACCGCCAACCCAGAGCCCCGCAAGGCGCTTGGCCGTCCACATCGCCGGCAGGCACGAAAGAACAACCGTCGCGATGATCGCGACGCAAGCTGCCGTTGACCGCCAGTGCTGGTCGAATGGATATAACCCGAAGAGGATCAATCGATGGCGCGCATCGATTACCGCCCAGCAGGCGCCGGCGCCGGTTCCTTTGCCGCACTGGTCCACGTTTTCCGCCGACCAGACCGCACGCAGCACAGCCCAGTCGAGCAATGTCCAAGCAAGCCATGCCAAGACCCCAAAGACCAGGACGGAAAGCGCCATGTCCAACGGGGTCGAGAATGCCCGCTTGCGCAAGGTTTGCGTAAACAGCGTCACGCGCGACGGAGGAGCTATGGAGATATCAGCCATATCAGTGCGCTTTCAGTTTCATGCGGGCATTGAGCCAGTTTGTAAAAACTGCAAGGCCGCCATTCACCATCAGGAACGCCGCCATCAGAATTGCGATAAGTTCGAGAGTCTGGCCGGATTGCGTGATGGAAATAGAAACGATGTAAAAAAGGTCACTAAACCCAATAGCGACGCCAATTGTGGTGGCCTTCATCATGAAGATCCACTGGTTGCCCAAGGGCGGGATAATCGAACGCAGCGCCATCGGCATTTTTATTCGTGACCAGATCGCCGCCTTCGACAGACCAAGAGCCTGTCCCGCCTCGGTCAGTCCTTTCGGCACTTGCGCAAGACCGCCACGTACGACCTCCGCGATATAGGCGCTTCCGTAAAGCGTTATTGCGACGATCATGGCGAAAAGCTCAACGGGTACCGTAATGCCTCCGCGGAATCGCAAGCCTTGCAAGGTGGGCACGGAAAAAAGCGACTCACCTTCAGGTCGGAAGGCAAACGCCGCCACAAGACAAATGACGATGGACCCACCAATCCAGATACACAACCCCTTCCAGAGCGGTAGGCTTCGCCATATAACGATGACACCCAGTGCAATTGAAAGGACCAGAAGCGTCAGCGCGACACCGGAAGATACGTTTAGACCCGGCAACATCACGCCCCGGTTGGACAGGAAGATACTGTCGGCCATCGACATGGCCTGTCTCGGACCAGGGAGGTTGATGAGCACTGCGTAGAGGAAAACGAGCTGCAAGATCAGCGGGATGTTGCGGAAGGTCTGTACGTAGATCGTGGCCATCGTTTTGATCGCGATGTTCGAAGCATCACGCGCAGTGCCTATAATGAAGCCGAAAAAGGTGGTCAGGACGATGGCGATAAAGCCGACAAAGAGCGTGTTCAGGAGACCCACAAAAAGCGTCCGCGAATACGGGTCACTAATGTTTTTAGGGATGAGAGAGAAGCTGTAGTCCCAGCCCGTACTACGTTCGAGAAACCCGAAGCCGCTGGTCAGGCCGAGCGCTTCAAGGTTGGTACGTGCGGTGGAGATGGCGCCATAAATTGCAAGTATCGAAAGCCCAACCAGGAGGGCTTGAACAGTGAACTTGCGCCGTTTCACGCGCGCCCGCAATGCCTCGGCTGCGGCCATGATCAAGACCCCTGCATAGAATGGGGTCGCCGGATAGCGACGACCCCGGTTAGATCCGGTTAGTCCAAAATCGGCGCGTAAAGAACTCCGCCGTGAGACCAGAGGTTGTTCAACCCGCGATCCAGCTTGTAGGGGCTATCGGCGCCGAGATTCCGGTCGTAAATCTCGGCGAAATTGCCGACGGCGGCGATCATTTCTCTTGCCCAAGTGTCGCGCATGCCAAGGCGCTCGCCCATCCCCGGCTCTGCGCCCAATAGACGGGCGACTTTCGGGTTGGGTGGGTTGGCGGCCATTTCTTCGACATTGGCCATTGTCACGCCCTCCTCTTCGGCAATAAGAAGGGCGGCCAGCATCCAGTTGACGACATCGACAAATTCCTCGTCTCCTTGCCGCATCGCAGCTGAGATCGGTTCAGACGAAAGTTGGTCGCTCAGGATCACATGCGCGTCCGGATTGTCGATCTCTGTTGCCCGCAGCACAGCGAGGTTAGGCCCCCAACCTGCGAAGGCGTCACAGCGGTTGGCGACATAAGCAGCGCGCAACTCGGCAGCACTTTCATAGGACACCATGGTGTGTTCGACACCCAGCGTCGAAAGGTAATTAGCCGAAATGCGTTCGATCGTCGTGCCGGCTTCGACGCAAATGGTTCCGCCATCGAGGCCAGTGGCATCGGTAACGCCCAGATCGCCATGCGCCATGAATTGGGTGCCGCCGAAGAAGTAGGGTAGGCTGAATTGAAGGCCAAGTTCGGTGTCGCGGCCCATTGTCCAACCGGTCGCCTTGATGATGACGTCCACATCGCCAGACTGAAGCGCCGGAAAGCGCTGCGCCCAAGACAGCGGCACAATTTGGTTCGCATTCGGATCGCCAAGGATCGCGGTGGTCAGCGCACGACAAAGATCGATATCGAGACCCTTCCACTCATTCTTGTCGTTCACTTCGACAAAGCCGAAGTAGCTGCCGTTGTGACCTGAGCAAAGGAGCGTACCCCGCTCTTCGATCTGCTTGACGGTTGCACTCTCGGCCATTGCAGCGGCCGGGATCATCGCGAGCGCTGCGGCAGCGCCAAAGGAGGAGAGGCTTTTTAGCATTGTCTTTCCCTGCTGTTCCATATATCGGCACAAACGTGCTGATATATAGCATGACAAGGGGGTACGAGGAGTCAAGACAAATTTCCGCTTCCCGATCTAACGGCGGCCGTATCCAGCAATCGCACAGAAATTTGTCTTGTTGCCGATCTGCATGAAGCACATCGCGATACACTCTTTGACAACACTGCGCGCTCTGGCACCTTCCAACGCGCTCGGCACGACATCTAAATAGCGGCTGTTCACCGAGCCAACAGAATGACCTCCGCGCTGAAAGAGCATTGACCCGCTCGCAATCGCTGCGAACTTCCGCTTCCCGCCGTTCTTGACAAACGACTGGACTTCCTCGCGTGTTGGAGCGGTTGTGCATCTTGTCGCGAATGCCCGGTAAGCGCGGGCTCCACTCAGTAGGGGGGCAGGTCGGTCCCTTCGGAAAGAGTGGAGACGAACATGGCAACCCAAACCTTTCGAACAGCAGCAAACGCCTAAGCCAGTAAACAGAGCAATGGTGTCTGACATCAGCACCTGTGGGCCTGACTGAGGGATTTGCATAACGGAAGGTTTCTGGCTCATCTGAACCGTCAAGTAGTGAAGATGAGACGGATAGCTGGAACCGACAAACCGACGGCTGATCGGGTCGTCAAAGACA
>JBCCPJ010000040.1:0-17727 GCA_039024895.1 Pseudomonadota bacterium
AGTAATCCCCTGCACGGCAGGGGCGTCGCGTTGCGTCTGTTGCCCTTGAAAACAAGGGCTGGAGATTTGGATCAAGCGCCGCTTGGGCGCAGGGAACGTTCGGGCGGAAAACTGCCTTGGAAGGGTTCCAAACCAATGAAGATACCGTGCGCTCCGCCAAACCAGCGATTTCTGTGGATAGTCCGAATTTCGGGCTTTACAGAACTGCGCGCATGCCACACCATATATCGTAAGGGGCGTATATAAAAACCACTGCCCCTAGAGCAGGCATCAAGCCGTGGTGGCTTTAAAATAACCGCGGCAGAACGGATGAGGCAGCGCCATGTCGCTTTCAGAGCGTTTCACGACAGAAGACCTTCACCCGATCGACATCGTCGAACATATCGCCGAGCACCACGACTGGGACTTTGACCGCGTGGCAGACGACCAGATCGCCATGGCCGTGGAGGCGCAGTGGCGGACATATTCAATTACTCTCGCGTGGTCTCCGCAGGACGAGACACTGCGGCTCATCTGCACTTTCGATATGGACCCGCCGAAGGATCGCCTGCCGGCCCTCTATGAGACGCTGAACAGCACAAACGATATGTGTTGGGCCGGTGCTTTCTCCTTCTGGGAAGCGCAAAAGCTCATGGTTTGGCGCTATGGTTTGGTTCTGGCCGGGGAGCAAACGGCAAGTGCGGAGCAAATCGACACGATGATCCGCGCGGCGGTTCTGTCGGCGGAGCGGTTCTACCCGGCATTCCAGCTGGTTGTCTGGGGCAATGAGACGCCCAATGACGCGATGCAGGTGGCCATGGCAGAGGCGTACGGCCGCGCCTGAAGCAAAGCGTTTCGACATTCGCGATCGTATCGGCACCCCCCCAAGGGCCTGCGAATGTCACAAAGAGCCGGGTCGCATCTTGCGGCCCGGTTTTTTGTTGCGCATTCAAAGCAGGAATTGGAACGGAGGATGGGCATGTTGAGTGACAAGATTGCAAACCGAGGGCTTGTGTTGCTGGGCTGCGGAAAGATGGGCTCTGCGATGCTGCGCGGCTGGTTGGAAGGCGGATTGCCGCCGGCGTCCGTTTTTATCTTGGAACCGCAGCCTTCCGATTGGTTGCAAGGGACCGGTGTCACCCTTAACCAATCTTTGCCCGACGCGCCTGCGGTCGTCGTTATCGCTGTAAAACCGCAAATGGTGGGGGAGGCGCTCCCAACGCTACAGCGTTACGGCAAAGGCGATACTGTTTTCCTTTCAATCGCCGCCGGAACAACGCTCGCGACGTTTGAGGCCATGTTGGGCGATGAGACGCCGATCATCCGGGCGATGCCAAACACGCCCGCTGCGGTCGGGCGCGGGATTACGGCGCTGTTCGGCAACGCGCATGTTTCCCCCGCCGCGCTCGACATGGGCGAGGCCCTGTTGAGCGGTGTCGGGCAAACTGTCCGACTGGCACGGGAGGCCGACATGGATGCGGTGACGGCTGTGTCCGGGTCTGGCCCGGCATATGTGTTCCACCTGATCGAAACCCTCGCCGCGGCCGGAGAGGCCGAGGGTTTGGCGCCCGACCTGGCCATGCAACTTGCCAAGGCGACGGTCGCCGGTGCAGGCGCGTTGGCGGAGCGGGCCGATGAAAGCCCGGCCGAGCTTCGCGTTAACGTCACCAGCCCGGCGGGGACAACGGCGGCAGCGCTTGAGGTGCTGATGAACGATGTCGATGGATTTCCATCGCTTTTGAAACGCGCGGTCGCGGCAGCGGCACACCGCAGTAGGGAGTTGGGAAAATGACGATTTCCTTTGACGACTTTCTGAAGGTCGACATTCGCGTGGGCGAAATCACGCGCGCCGAGCCGTTTCCCGAGGCGCGGAAACCAGCCATAAAGCTCTGGATCGATTTCGGGCCGGAGATCGGGGAAAAGAAGAGCTCCGCTCAGATCACGAAGCACTACTCGGTGGAAGACCTACCAGGGCGTAAGGTGTTGGCCGTTGTAAATTTTCCACCTCGCCAAATTGGTCCGGTCATGTCGGAAGTGCTCGTGCTGGGTGTCCCCGATGAGGCGGACGAGGTTGTGCTGTTGACGCCTGATCTCGACGTGCCTGTCGGTGGGCGGATGTACTAGCAGACGTCCACGTGGTCCACGGATCATCCGGTTGCGACTTTCCGAGAGGCGGGTTCGCCGCTGTATTTCCTTCGGTTCAAGCATCAACGAACTGTTTCCATTGTAGGGCGCAAAAACCCGGGAGAATTGTGATAGTCTCTCGACGTGTGTTGTTGTGTTTGAGGGTTTGAAATGAACAAGGCGAAAGTTGTCCTTCATCTTGTAACCGTGATCCATCAGAGGTTCAGGGGTCTATCTCAAAAACAGATTGAACAAGAGTTGTTGAGCGAGGGTTGGGCTATTGGGGCCATCCGTGAAGCACTGGATGCGAGGACAGAGGTGATCTGAAGCGGTCGATGCGAGAGCGCAAAGCTCTTTGGATATTGAACGCAGGCCGTTTTTTGGGGGCACGATGCGCCCAAGGGTGCTCTAACGGTCACCTACCGCTTCTCGCCAATGCTTCCGGCAAAGGGGCACATAGGTTTCGTTACCACCGATTTGCACCTGTTCGCCTTCGGTGAGCGGGTTGCCGTCTGCATCGCGGCGTACGACCATTGTCGCCTTCTTTCCGCAGTAGCATATGGTGCGCGCTTCTCGCATTTCATCGGCGAGGGCAAGGAGCGCAGCGGAACCCGGGAACAACTCACCCCGAAAATCTACGCGCAGCCCGTAGCACATGATCGGCACCTTCAAGTCGTCGACCGCCCGCGCCAGTTGCCACACTTGCGCTTTGCTCAGGAATTGCGCCTCGTCAACAAACACGCAATCCACAGGACCTTGTTTGGTCTTGCGATGGACCATGGTGAAGAGATCGCTTTCTGGACCAAACAAGTCCGCAGCGGCTTCAATGCCAATGCGGCTGGCGATTTTTCCGCTGCCTGCGCGTCCGTCAATTGCCGCCGTGAGCAAATAGGTGCTCATCCCCCGCTCGCGGTAATTGTAGGAGGCTTGCAGGAGGAGTGTCGATTTCCCCGCGTTCATCGTTGAGTAATGAAAGTAAAGTTTGGCCATTTCAGCGGCGTACCCTCTCGTCCGCCGCACCGCAAGAGCGTGCACAATCCCGGCCTTAGGTTAAGATTGTCGAAAGATATACAATTCTAAAAAAGCCTCAGGATTGGATATCTAATGGCCTGATCACGCCACATTCTCGGCTAATTCTGCCGATAAACCGACCGATGTCACAGGTGGATTACTGTCTACAAAACGGCATGTTTCCCTTAGAAACAAAGGTTTGTGGGTGGTGATCCCGGCAGGTGGCGCGAAACTGGGTGAGACATGGACGCAGCCCCGCAACAGAATGAATCCTTCGCCGACGCGCTGAAGCCGGGTACCGAGCTTCTGCACGGACAGTTCCGCATTGAGAAGTTTCTCAATGCTGGCGGCTTTGGGATGACGTATCTGGCGCGCGACAGTCTCGACCGGATCGTCGTCATCAAGGAGTGTTTCCCGTCTTCGATGTGTTGCCGGCAGAAAGGCAACGTCATGGCCCGGTCGCGTCAGCATCAGGCCGAATTTGATGCGGTCGTGAAGCACTTCGGCGCCGAAGCGCGGCGCTTGTCGAAGCTCCAGCACCCGAACATCGTCGGCATCCACCAGGTGTTCGAAGACAATATGACGGCCTACATGGCCTTGGATTTTGTGCGCGGTCGCGATCTTCTCGACACGATTGAAGACCCCAAAATGAAGCTGCATCCGCGCGATGTGAAGGATATCCTTCTGCGCTGCCTGGAAGCGGTCCATTACATTCACACAAACGATGTACTCCACCGCGATATCAGCCCCGATAACATACTTATCGACGGCAAGGGGAACCCGGTCCTAATCGACTTCGGCGCGGCAAAGGAGGAGGCGACGCGGGCGTCTCGAGCGCTTTCGGCGCTCCATGTGGTAAAAGACGGCTACTCCCCGCACGAATTCTACATTGCGGGCTCCACCCAAGATGCGTCATCGGACCTCTATTCGTTGGGGGCGACTTTCTACCACGTCCTTACCGGGGAAGCACCGCCTGACAGCCAGGCGCGCGTCAGCGCAATCGCCGGTGATCGTCCCGACCCGTATCGGCCCGTGTCCGGCAAGTTCCCCGGGTTTGAGGACGCGTTCTTGCATGCCATCGACAAGGCGCTGTCGGTTTTCCCACCAGATCGCCTACAAACGGCCCGGGAATGGATCGAACTCGTCGACACGGAGCGCCGCCGTTCGGCCGCGCTGGCACAGGCTGAACTGGACCGCCAGATCGAACTTTCGATCTCGAGGCTTGTGAAAGAGACGAACCAGGCGGTCGAAGCCGACATCAAAATGCACCAGGTCAAACAGGCGGCTGAGCGCAAAGAGGCGCAGCGCCTGCAGAAGCTGGTGCAGGAGCAGCAGCGTCAACGCAAGAAAACGCTCGATGAACTGGCGATGCTTGACGATTTTGAGTTCAAAGAAGAGCAGAAACGGGCCCGCGAACTGTCCGCGAACCGGTCCGACAATCAGGCACATGACCAAATAGGCGGCGCAAAGTCGAAGAAGAAGCGGACGCTTTTATCTCGCGTGCTGCCCTTCGGCATTCTGCGGGGAACATTCCGCGGAAACCGTCGGTCGGATTACTTGTGAGAGGCGCGACATGAAAATCTTGTCCCGAATGTTGTCCAAGAAAATTGATCCGCAGAACCCGGACGAAGTGGACTATGAGTTTGAGCGTGAGGAGCTCGATGATGCCGGTCAGGTAAGGCCAGCAACTGAGCGCAAAAAATCCTTGTCGCAGTCCATTGCCCTCCCCGAGGAAGAGCAGCCTGAAGTCGTAGGGTCCGGCTGGGCGCAAGACGGCGATTGGGATGACGACTGGGATGATGACGAAGATTGGGGAGCCGAGGACGATCCGGCTCACGTCGTTGAGGGGCGGCGTAAAAGCGAAGAAAAGCAGCATCTTGTGAGTGAAATTCGCGAAGCTATGACCTCGGTTAATCATGTGCAGCCCGATGAGCCAGCGGAAGCGCCGATGCCTTCCGCGCCGGTTGGGAAGAACTGGGCACAGGACGGTGAGATGGGCCGCCAGGCGCGCGCGCGCAGCCAGTTGGAACTTGAAGTCGACGAAACCGGCGATCGGTTGCTGGAGAAAACGGAAGACGTCATGTCCGACAGTGAGACAAGCCGCAGACGTTCAGCCCTGGCGCATATGAAGGCGGCAGCGGCAGCCACCAAAGCGGATCGCGTTCTCCGTGAGGTTGCGAGCCATGATGGGGCGGCTGATCCGGAAGAGCAAAGCCCGTACCGTGATGATTTGGCGAAAGTTGTCCGTCCGCATTCCGGAGCGCGACCGATCAGCCGTGCCGTCAGCCAACCTGACGCGCCAACACCAGTTTGGGATCAGGGTACCGGCGACGAAGATGCAGCACTTTATGCCGCGTCCGAAAGCGGGATTGATGAGGATCCAGTCGACAGCATCCATTCCGAGATGACAGCGGCAGAAGAACTGCGACTGTCGCGGGCGCCTTCGGAGCTGAGCGAGGAAGATTTTGCCGCGGATGACGCAGAGTTTGCCGCTTCCCGTGCTGCGCGCGACTTCCCGTCCAGTCGCTTTGCCCAACCGCTTGATGCGGCTGAGGACGAGAGCGGCGCGTTCGACGATTTTGAACACGCCGCGGATGACATTGCCGAGCAATCGCGCGCCAATGACGACTTTGACGACCCTTTTGATGATGATGACTTCGAAGATGACTTTGAGGACAGCTTGGATGATCTCGGCGAGGACGAAGGCCCGCGCCCAAGCAGTGCGGTCGCAGAAGCTATTGCTTATGCGACAGCGCCCGACGAAGAGCTGTCGGAAGACGATGAAGCACCGCAAGAGGATGTGCGCAAAAAAATCTGGGAAATGGCCGACGAAGTAGCCGCTCAGGTCGAAACTGTTCGCGCCAGCCATGAACCGCTACCCGGAGACGAAGAGTACGCGGAGGAGCCGTCGGAAGAGAATATGTTCGAGGTTTCTGCAGCCGCAATTGCCGGTCGCGCCGGGCGCAGTGCCGGCCGTGTTAAGACCCGCCTTCTTGGGTTCCAGGCGGATGAAGAAGCGAAGGATGTGTTTGCCGCGCAAGATGCTGGCACGGCCACGGTCGTTGCAGATCAGTTCCCAACAGGTTGGATTGTCGTAATCGATGGCCCGGGTCGTGGTGCGAGCTTCTCCCTGCATTCTGGCGTCAGCCAAATCGGGCGTGGAGAAGATCAGGCGGTTCGTCTTGACTTTGGGGACACGTCAATCAGCCGGAACAATCATGCGGCCGTCGCCTTTGACGAAGAGCAGGGTAAGTTCTTCCTCGGCCATGGCGGCAAGTCAAACTTGGTGCGCTTGAATGGCCAACCTGTTCTTTCTACAGAAGAAATGACGGATGGCGACGAAATTCGGATCGGTGAAACTTCGCTGAAGTTCATTGCTCTCTGTGGTGACGATTTCTCTTGGATTGGGTACGGAGATAACGGCGAGGATGCATAAGGCGCCCGACATAAAATATGATGTTGCGTCTGTACTGAACCGAGGTTGTCGCGATTATCAGGAAGACGCGATTGCGACCGACTTCCCGATTGGTGCGGACTTCGGTTATGCCGTGCTGTCCGATGGTATGGGGGGGCACGCCGCCGGTGATGTTGCCTCCAAAATCGTTGTCACCGAGGTGTTCAGCGAACTGAAATTTCAATCCTCCGACATTGACGGTCTCGTCAAACATATGGGTGAGGTCCTTCGAAGCGCTGCCGTATCCGCCAACGAGTGCATGGCGGCCCACGCGGCCAGCAATCCCCAAACAGCCGGGATGGGCGCGACTTTGGTGGCGCCGGTGTTCATCCATAGCGAGCTTTACTGGATTTCTATTGGCGACTCGCCTCTATTTCTCATGCGGGGCGGACGTCTGCGCCAATTGAACGAGGATCATTCGCTCGGACCCCATATCGACTACATGGTCCGGTCTGGGATGATGCCGGAAGATCTCGGGCGCAATCACCCCGACCGTAATGCGTTGACCAGTGTTTTGATCGGTGAAACGATTGAGCGCATCGATTGCCCGTCCCGTCCATTCCAACTGAAGGATGGCGATATACTGATCGTTGCAAGCGACGGTTTGCAGTTTCTGAGCAACCGGCAAATCACGAAAATCATGAATGATTACAGTGAGCAAGGTGCGGTAGAGATTGCCACGGCGCTTCTCGATGAATTGCGAGAACTTGACGATCCGGAACAGGACAATGTCTGTTTCTCCGTGGTTAAAATCGAGTTGGCCGCCACCGGTGAGGCGCATGATAGCGCGCCAGAATTTGAAAAGGTCGTCTCGCGGCCGCCGCGTGTTCAGACGAGGCCTATCCGTCACGACGAAGTAGAAGAAGTGTCGAGCGAGACGCCAGAGGTCGCGCCGGAAGTCGCGAATGTCCAAAACGGGTCGAATGGCGCCAAGGCAAGCAACACGCCAATTTATTTGCGGCGGAAGTGGCTGGCAACTGATGGTGGGGCATGAAGGACAACACCGGAGATGACACGGTAATCGAACGGCTTGAGGGGGCACTCGCGGAAGACACACTCCCCAAGGCAGCGCGCGACTACGCCCACCACTTGGTGCGGCGTTTGTCGCAGCCGGTGCGCGTTTCGGTGTTGGGATTGCCTGGGTCGGGCAAGTCCCAACTGGTGAATATGTTCCTTGGCGAAAGTGTCATCCCCGATGGCTCGGAACTGCCAACGACCGAATACGCTTGGGGCGATAAACCGCGCATGATCGTAACCGGCGCGGAAGGCAGCGTCATCAAAGTGCATGGTGCGGATGTGCAGGCACTTTCCGGCCAGAATGCAGCGTTTCTCCGGATCGAGTTGCCGATCGAGATTCTTCGCCGCGTAAACCTGCTCGAAGTCGTCACGGACGGCACAGATGAGGAACTGTCCTCTGGCGTGGATTGGGTCGTGCGGCGCACCGACATCGCTCTCTGGTGTACGCAGGAATTTGGCCCGGATGAGCAACAAATTTGGCGTCGGGTGCCCGATAGTCTGAAAGACCACGCATTTCTGGTTTTGAGCAAGGCGGATGAGCTATCCGCTCAGAAACTGCTACGCAAGCGGGTTGCTGCGCTGGAAACCGTCGTGGCTGAAGAGTTTCACTCATTATTCGCTGTTGCGACGCTGCAAGCCTTACGTGCGTATAAGGATGGCATCGTGGACGAAGCGCTTTTCCACGCTTCTGGCGGCGGCGCGCTGACGTCGGAAGTGTTGCGCCATGCCGAACGGGGGCGGCGCGCTGACTTCGATTCCGCCCATATGTTCCTCGCCCGCTACCATGTCGATGGCTCCGGCCGCACAAGTTCGCGTCCATTGTCGCGGACGCCGACAAAGCCACGGCCTAGAACCAACCCCGTCAAGTCGCGGCCGATTACCCAAACACCGGAGCCGACACGTCCTGTCTCACAGGCCCCCGTGATCTCACGCGAGTTGTCGAAAGCACCTGCTTCGAAACCTGCGCCGAAACCTGTGGCGAAAAAGGAAGAGACGCCAAAGGCGGTTGTCGACCTGCCGCATGGTCCGAAGGTGCAGAATGTCGGGCTCTACACCGATAGTATCCGGTTTTTGCGGCGTCGCGCGGAGAGTTTGACCGAAACCGCGGCGACCCTCGGCGAAGGAAACGCAAAGGATTTGATCGAACATTGCGTTTCCGCGGTGGAGCATCTTTCGGATCAATTTTCGCAAGATGATACGGGATGCGATGCGGCCGATGCATTTATCGATGAGTTGGCAGAAGCGCAGGACATGATGGTTCTGATGCAGATTGAGGATGGCGACGGACCCGCTGCGGATGCCGTCACGCTGTTGCTTCAACTGCGGCGCGACATGGAAATGCAGCTTGCCGCCTGACAGGCAACAAACAAGTTAAAACGACGACGATTGAACGGAAATGCGCCACAAAAACGCCATCTTAACCGGAAATGTTGAGAGTGAACCAATCCGCTTTTTTTGCGGTCGCCAAGCTTTTCCGGTGAAGGCTTTTTAGGACGATGAACATGAACGTGGACGCGAACATTGTGACTGGGGCTGCCGCCACATCGAATGAAGTCAACCTGCTCGCTCAGGGTTTTGAGGGGCTGGCGCCGTTCCTGCGTCGGTCGCGCGATCTGCGGCAGGCTCTGGTGCGCCTCGGCAAGATCGGCGACAAAGCCACAAATCGCGCTGCGCGTAAGCTGCACCACCAACTTAAGCACGCCGAACCGTCCGTCACCATGATCGGGCAAGTCAAGGCGGGGAAGACGTCCCTCGTCAACGCGATGGTCGGTGCACCTGATCTGTTGCCCGCGGATGTGAACCCCTGGACGAGTGTTGTGACAGCGCTGCACCTCAATCCCAATGTGGCACCCGAAGATAACCGCGCCAGTTTCCGTTTTTTCGATATGGAGGAATGGAGCCGACTTTTGGATCGTGGTGGACGGATCGGCGAGCTGGCGAGCCGGGCGGGTGCCGAAGACGAGCTGGAAAAGGTGCGCGAGCAGGTTGCCCATATGCGGGAAAAATCCCGCAAGCGTCTTGGCGACAAGTTCGAAATGCTTCTGGGCCAGCAACATGACTATGCCCATGTCGATAACGATCTCGTTGAACGCTATGTTTGCCTCGGCGACGATTTTGAGGATGACACGGAAACAAGCCCGGAACAGGGCCGCTTTGCCGATATCACGAAGTCGGCGGAGCTTTTCATTTCGCGTCCGCAATTGCCAATGCCGCTTTGCATCCGCGACACGCCCGGTGTGAACGATACCTTCATGATCCGGGAGCAGATCACCATTCGGGCAATCCGCGAAAGCCGGATTTGCGTCGTGGTTCTTGCGGCGCATCAGGCCCTGTCATCGGTTGACCTTGCGCTTATTCGAATGATTGCAAACGTTAAATCGCGGGAAGTTGTCATTGTGGTCAACCGCGTTGACGAATTGCCGGACCCGGTGAACCAGGTTCCCGAAATTCGCAACAGCATCGTCAAAACGTTGACCGAGTTTGACGGTCCGAAGGACGCTCAAATCATCTTCACATCTGCCTTCTGCGCGAACGCCGCTCTGATGGGCCGGACAGACGCGCTTGACGACGCGACACTCAACAAGATGGTGGAGTGGTCTCAGGGTGAAGGGCACCTGACGCGCGACAGCTACACCGAAGTTGAGTTGCTCTGGCATCTTTCCGGCGTGCCGCAAGTGTTTGATGCGCTGTCCAGCCGTATCTCGGACGGTATGGGGCAGGAACTCCTCGACAAAATTGCCAAGTCCGCCATGAACCTCGCAAACGGGCTGAATGCGGCGCAACAGGTCATTTCCCGACGCGAAAGCGACCGGGAACTACCGCCTTTGGACATCACCCAAATGGACGCGGCATTAAACCAGTTGGAGGCCAAATCCGAAAAGCTCTTGAACGATATGTTTGACGAAGCGATTGCGGATTTTCATAAGCGGCTTGAAAGGTCACATCGGAGTTTTCTCGAGCGCGCAACGGGATCGTTGTTGCAGCATCTCGACAAGAACGGCGAAGATGAGGTCTGGGAATACGATCCAACCGGTCTCCGTATTCTAATGCGTACAGCGTATCAGGTCTTTGGGCGCAACGCTCAAGGTGGGACAAAAAAGGTGCTGACCCGCGTCGCGGAAGACTATGCAGCGCTTTATCACCGCCTTTTTGAAGTTTCCGACGACGATTTCGGTATCGAAGCGCCCACCAGCCCGCGGATCCCATCCCCGGTGTTGCTGG
Source organism: Pseudomonadota bacterium (assembly GCA_039024895.1). GTDB lineage: Bacteria > Pseudomonadota > Alphaproteobacteria > Rhodobacterales > Rhodobacteraceae > JAJDOD01. The sequence goes on from JBCCPJ010000040.1 coordinate 10,808, forward strand.
GGCAAACAATTGCGCTCGATTTGAAAGGCTCCTGGTGGAGCAAGTGGTGGCATAAGCGACGCGGTTACCGCAACTTTGCGACCGAATTTGCCGATATGATCCAGGCGGAGACCGATCCGATTGTGGACGCATTGCGCGGTGCCCATGCGGATGCCGTGCGCGAGGGTGCATTGGCAGTGCTGAACGATTTTATGGCTGAACAACGCGCGATCCTTAAGCGGATCGCCGAAGAGGCCCAACAACAACCCGATGGCGTCGGTTCGCTGCTGGATGCCAGCAGTGCGGCAACGAAGCGTGCTGAGCTTCGCGAAACCATGCAGACCCTGACCGGGTTTGCCGCCTAAGTGAAAGTGAACGGTCATGAGTGAAGACGGCATGGATATGAATGAACCGATCTATCAGAAGCCCGCTGTTGTCGAACCGCCAGTCAGCGAGGAGAAACGCCCGCGCGTTGCCCTCATGGGCGAATTCAGCGCTGGTAAAAGCACGCTGTCCAACTTGCTCGTTGGGCAGTCAGCACTTCCGGTAAACGTGACGGCGACGCAGCTTCCCCCTGTCTGGATGTCCTACGGCGATGCCCCTGCCTATCGTGTGGGGCTCGAAGGCGAGGAACAGGAGGTTGACGCGAACTTCACTGGTGTGTCCGTCCATGACACTCGCTGCGTTCGGGTTTTCCTCCAATCGAACTTCTTGAAGAACTGTGATCTGATCGACATGCCGGGTATATCGGACCCGAATATGGACGCCGAAGTTTGGCAACGCGTCATTGGCGAGGCTGACATTGTCATCTGGTGTAGCCATGCAACCCAGGCCTGGCGTCAGAGCGAAAAGGCGGTCTGGGATACCATGCCGCAGGACCTTTATGACAAAAGTTTGCTTCTCCTGACGCGGATGGACCGCATCCTTTCGGACCGCGACCGCATGCGTGTTGTCAAGCGCGTCCTTAGTGAAACCGAGGGCTTGTTCCGTGAAGTTCTGCCGGTTTCGCTCATTCAAGCCCTCGAAGCGCAGGGCGACGCCGAGGCTTGGTCAACCAGCGGCGCGGACCATCTGGTTAAGTCGCTGATGGAACTGACCGACGAAATTGCGTCGGGCACGATAGGACGGCGCGTTTCGCGTATGGTGAAGCCGGAGACGGAGCGGAAGCCATCCCGTTCCCTCGATGATGCCATCGGGGAACGTGTTGTTGAACGGCCTGCGCGTATTGTCATGCCGACGCGCGTACGTCCACGCCCATTGGTAAGCCGTCCACCCTCACGGGCCTAACCGCGTTTTCTGCAACGATAACCACTGTAAGTGTCGCCGGGGCTTGCGCCTAGACGGCGTCGCGAGCATTAAGGTTATCAAACCAGAGGCGTGGAAAGATGGATATCACAGCAGAGTTGGACGCAATGCGGGCAGATGTGCAGGGGTGCGCCCTTGTGGCCTACACCGATCTGACATCGCAGCTCGTTTTGTGTACCAGCGCCGCCTCAAAGCCGGCGCAGGAGGAAATGAACGCGCTGAGCCAGGCGGCTCAACTTGCTCTAGATGGGACCTACGCCGAAAGCGCCGCGCCAAGCTGGGGCGGTTCAACGCCTGCCGAACTGTCGGTTCTGATGACGGGATCGGATGCGCGGGTGTTTCTTCGCGCACCCGAAAACCCGGCGGAAGCCTTGATGTGCATCTGTGCGCCCGACACCGATCTTGAGGTGGCGGTCAAGGAAGCGCGCGCGACGCTCCAACGGATTGCATCACAGGGCTGAGACGCGGATGAGCGAGTTTGCCCGACTGGAAGAAAAACTTGCCAAATTGCGGCAGCGCGAACGCGCGCCCGGGGAGGGCCGCAAGCTGCGCGGCGTCGGCGCGGACGCGTTGCTTGCTGCGGTGGTGACCGAAATCGACGAGACTATTCTTCCGCGGCGCCTGTCATTCGCGGTGGCGGATGGTGTGGTGCATTTGGCGGTGGCCAACAAACGGTTGCAGGCGTTGCTGGGACCGGCGCCCAAAAAGGTGCCGAACGCGCTTGTCGGGAAGGAACTGCCCGATGTGGAAGAGCCTGCAGTTGCTGAACTCGGTGAAGTTTTGAAGGGCTTGCTGGATGGTGCGGATGGAATGAGCATTACCGCCACCCGCCTGACAGAGAGTTTCGGCTCCGATATCGGCGTCCCTGCCGAACAGTTGCCCCGCGTCTGGTCGGTGGCAGAAAGCACGGCTCTACAGCCCGAAGACGTGCTTGCTGCATTTCTGGCCGGTCTCGATAAGAAAACCGTCGCGTGGCTCAGGATCGAGGGCGAAGAAGTCAAATCGCAAGGTGGTCCGGAAAAAGTGGTCGCCGGGCTGGGCGAGCAGGCGGCTGTTTTTCTCGATGGCTATTTCAGTAAGTTTGAAACTGCATTTCGGGACCCGTCCTTTGCCTGCGGCACGTTGATATCTCCCGGCGATAAGGGCGAAAGCGCCTTGTTTTTCGTGGAGATTGCCGAGCTGTCGGCCATCGTTTCAGCCCCACCGGCGAGTATTCTCGCGATTGCTACAACTTGGCAGAGAATGGTTGCTGAATAATCCAAGGATTGTGAGCTTTCGCGCCACAATCATGCCAGTTTTAGCGTTTTGATAGTGTTGCGGAGCTAATGCGGTAGCGGGGAAAAGGCGGCTGGGCGCATCATTTTCGGACCGAATCGCTTTTAGTGCGCTTGTTGCGGGCGTATATGACGGACGGCCTGCCGGGCAGAGCAGGTCAAATAAGAATTGAGGCAGCGAAACATGGCCATCGGTGGTTTGTTTTCGACAGATATGGCGATCGATCTCGGGACAGCCAATACGCTTGTCTACGTTAAGGGCAAGGGTGTTATCCTGAACGAACCCTCCGTGGTGGCCTATCACGTGAAGGACGGGCAGAAGAAAGTGCTCGCCGTTGGGGAAGACGCTAAGCTTATGCTCGGTCGCACTCCCGGCAGCATTCAGGCCATTCGTCCCATGCGCGAGGGCGTGATTGCAGACTTTGATGTCGCCGAAGCGATGATCAAAGAATTTATCAACAAGGTGCATCGCCGTAGCTTTCTGTCGCGTCCGCGTGTCATTGTTTGTGTCCCCCACGGTGCCACCCCGGTGGAAAAGCGTGCTATTCGAACCTCCGTCGCGCAGGCTGGTGCTGCAAAAGTGGGGTTGATCGCTGAGCCGATTGCGGCGGCCATAGGGGCCGGGATGCCGATCACCGACCCGACCGGTAACATGGTAGTTGATATTGGCGGCGGGACGACGGAAGTGGCCGTTCTCTCGCTTGGCGACATTGTTTATGCCCGTTCAGTGCGCGTTGGCGGCGATAGGATGGACGACGCCATCGTCAGCTACTTGCGGCGGCAGCACAATCTGTTGATCGGGGAATCGACCGCGGAGCGGATAAAAATGAACATTGGCACCGCCCGGATGCCCGATGACGGGCGCGGCCAGTCGATGGAAATTCGCGGTCGGGACCTTTTGAACGGTGTGCCGAAGGAAACCGAAATTAATCAGGCGCAGGTCGCAGAAGCGCTTGCAGAACCGGTGCAGCAAATTTGCGAAGCGGTGATGACGGCGCTTGAAGCCACGCCGCCGGACTTGGCCGCCGATATTGTGGATCGCGGCGTTATGCTCACCGGGGGCGGCGCCCTTCTTGGCGAGCTTGACCTCGCGCTTCGCGAACAGACGGGCTTGGCCATCAGCGTTGCGGATGAGGCACTGAACTGCGTTGCGCTCGGCACGGGCAAGGCGCTTGAATACGAGAAACAGCTCCGTCACGTGATCGACTACGACAGCTGAACCCGCTGGAAAGATTGGCGGGTTCGCCAGATCCGTGACATATTGGGACATGGGGCCAAGCGGCAGGGACGACTGTGGCAAGGCAGAACGGCGCAAGTGATGACTATCTTCGCCCGATCCGGCGTTTGGCCGTGTCGGTACTCGTTCTATGCCTCTTTGTCGTGTTCCTGCTCTGGCGCATCGACAGTCCGCGAGCCGAGCGTTTTCGTGCTGAGTTAGTTGATTGGGTTGTACCGAATATGGAATGGGCGATGGTGCCCGTCACGGAGAGTGTGCGGCTCCTTCGCGGCTTTCAATCCTACACTGCCTTGCAGCAGCAAAACCGCGAGTTGCGCGATGAATTGCAGCAGATGAAGGCGTGGAAAGAAGCGGCGCTACAACTTGAACAAGAAAACGCAAAGCTGCTCGATTTGAACCGTGTCCGTCTGGACCCTGCGCTTACTGTGGTCACCGGGCAGGTGCTTGCCGATAGCGGCTCGCCTTTTCGTCAGTCCGTCCTTTTGAACGTGGGCGGGGCGCGTGACGGTATCATGGATGGCTGGGCCGTGACCGATGGCCTTGGACTGGTGGGCCGTATCTCCGGCGTGGGAAATACGTCAAGTCGGGTACTTTTGCTCACTGACAATACCAGCCGCGTGCCGGTCACGATCCAGCCTTCAGGGCAGCGCGCCATGCTCTCCGGTGACAACTCGATATTGCCGGCGCTCGATTTCATTGAAGCGCCGGAAGAAGTGCGTCCCGGGGACCGGGTCGTCTCATCCGGCGACGGCGGCGTTTTCCCGGCCGGGCTTCTGGTCGGCAATGTTGTGCAGGCACGGGACGGACGGTTACGGCTTCGGCTCGCGGCTGACTACGAGCGGCTCGAATTCCTACGGGTGCTGCGGTCACAGCCGAAAGACCTGATAGACGCGCCCGCCACACTGATCGGACCTGTCCGACCGCAACCGGAGCTTCTCTCGGAGGGTACAACGGATGGCTGATCGCCTAACCGGCCGTTGGGGCTATCGGCTGACTTTTGTTATCTTCGCGATTATTTTGATCTTTCTGCAACTTCTACCGTTGCACCCGGGGCCCGGGCGCTTACCCGGCGCCGATGTGTTGCTGCTGATTGCCTTGTCCTGGACGGTCTTCAATCCCGCAATTGTACCCGTTTGGTTGGTGGCGGGGGTATTCCTGATGTCGGATCTTTTGTTGATGCGTCCCCCCGGTCTTTGGGCAGCCCTGGCCGTGCTGGCGTGCGAGTTTGCCCGCAATCGGCGCATGCCGCTGCGCACCGCACCGTTTTTCGTCGAGTGGTTGCTTGTTGCTGGCATCGTTGCGGGCATGACTGTGGCAAACACTCTTATCCTAAGTATCTTCGCCGTCCCACAGCCGACCTTCGGATTAACGGTAATACGCTTGATCTTCACTATTTTAGCCTATCCGCTGGTGGTGTTATTTCTTGGGCGAGCGCTCGGTCTTTCCAAGACCGGTGAGGATCGCGATATACTGGGAGCGCGCGGATGAGACGGACCCCCAAAGAAACGGAACAGGCAGCGTCGCTGGTTACACGGCGCGGCATGGTCTTGGGAGGTGTTCAACTCGGGTTTATGGGGCTCCTCGGCCTGCGTATGCGCCACATGCAGGTTACTGAGGCGGATAGCTACCGGCTGCTCGCGGAAGAGAACCGGATCAATGTGCGTCTCATTCCGCCGTCTCGCGGGATCATCTACGACCGGCATGGCATTGCCATTGCAGAGAATGCACAGAATTACCGCGTCGTGATCGTACGCGAAGATGTGGAAGACGTGGACGCGACCATCGCGAAAGTCCGCCAGCTTGTCGACATAGAGGATCGCGACATCGAGCGCGCCTTGCGCGAGATGAGCCGCCGAAGCCCGTTTGTGCCGATCACGCTTGCCGACCAACTGGCATGGGAGGATGTGGCAGAGCTTGCGATCAATGCGCCCGCCCTTCCGGGTATTACGCCGGATGTCGGCTTATCCCGTGTGTATCCGTTGGGCGCGGATTTCGCGCATATCGTCGGCTATGTGGGCCCAGTTTCTGAACGGGACCTCGAACAGCTACAAACGCCAGACCCGCTCTTGCAAATTCCGGAGTTCCAGATCGGCAAAATTGGTGTCGAGACCAAGTTGGAAACCCAATTGCGCGGAAAGGCGGGCACCAAACGCATCGAAGTGAACGCAGGTGGCCGCGTGATGCGCGAGTTAAGCCGCGACGACTACACGGCGGGCGATGATCTGCAACTGACCATCGATCACGGTCTTCAAAACTTTGCGCAGGCCCGGCTCGCGGAGGAAAGCGCGGGCTGCGTGGTCATGGATGTGGAAAACGGCGACCTCTTGGCCATGGCCTCCACGCCATCCTTTGATCCCAACCTTTTCGTGCGTGGTATCTCGTCAACGAACTACAACGCGCTGCGCGAAAACACGTACAAGCCGCTCTTCAACAAGACGGTACAGGGGGTTTATCCGCCCGGTTCGACCTTCAAGATGATGACCGCTCTTGCGGCGCTTCGGCACAATGTCATCACCCCAGAAGAGAAATTCTGGTGCCCGGGCCATATGACGGTCGGGCGGCGGCGGTTCCATTGCTGGAAACGTGGTGGCCATGGTTGGATGAACCTGGATGAGGCGCTGACCGAATCCTGCGACGTCTATTTCTATGAGGCATCCAAGCGGCTCGCCGACCGTTTTGGCATCGAGGCCCTGTCGGACCTCTGCCACGAATTTGGTCTGGGGGAGCGCCATGACCTGCCTTTATCCGCCGTGGGAGATGGTTTGATCCCCACCTCCAAGTGGAAACTGCGTATGCGCGATGAGGTCTGGCTGCCGGGCGATACGTTGAATTCTTCGATTGGACAGGGGTTTGTGCTCTCCTCACCCTTGCAGCTTGCCGTCATGACAGCCCGGATGGCCACTGGTCATTCCGTCGTGCCGAGGTTGGTGAAATCGGTGCGCGGTATCGAACAGCCGGTGCCCGACGCCGCACCGCTCGATATTGTGCCGCGCCATTTGGCGGTTGTTCAGAAGGCCATGTACAATGTGTCCAACGGCCGCCGCGGCACAGCAAGACGGTCGCGGATCGTGGCCGACGGGTTTGAAATGGCAGGTAAGACAGGAACCAGCCAAGTCAGGAACATC
>JBCCPJ010000041.1:0-16773 GCA_039024895.1 Pseudomonadota bacterium
GCTCAAGTTGCAGCCGGAATACGCAGAGGTGCTGACTTTTTTGTCGGGTAGATTAGTTTGCGCAATCTGACGGTACGCCGCCGAAGGGCTCATTCGTCCGTGGCTGAAACGCCGTCGAAAGCGGGCCGACGTGTTTAAGCGACCTACACTTTCCGGGCGTTTTCCGGTTGAGCGTTCGGCGCATTTGAGCTTGGCGAGTGCCAAGCGAAAGCGTGGCACTCATAGCGGACCGCGTCGTGCGACACTTTAGGTTTACAGTTCACCTATGCGAAAAATTATATTTTAGCGGTAATCGATAATCGTTGGGTATTGCTGTCTTCCTTTTCCTCTGTTAACCATGCTGCAACTGCATTCGGTTTGGTTTTACTGCCGAAAATGGCTACGTGACAGCCAAACATTCAAGCGACGGAGTAAGCGGCGTGATTCAACGCGTGGTACTGAGCGAACAGGTAAAGGAAGAGCTTCTGGACGATATTATGTCCGGACGCGTGAAGCCAGGCGACCGTCTCGTTGAGTCGCAGATCGCTAAACGCATGGGCATCAGCCAGTCTCCGGTCCGCGAAGCACTTCGCGATTTGGTCGCGATGCGCTTTGTGGAAGTTGCGCCGCATAAGGGTGCCAGGGTGCGCGCCTTGGACAAGCGCGAAGTTATCGAAGTTTATCCCGTGCGCGCCAGTCTTGAGGAGCTCGCAGGCCACCTGGCCGCTGAGCGCGCTGCTCAACGTGTGGATGATCTCGAGCGTGCCGTCGAGAAAATGGGCAAGGCGTTTAAAGACAAAGACGCGAGAACAATGGCCCATTGGGATGTCAATTTTCACCGCACGATCATTGAGGCTTCAGAAAACAGGACGCTGATCGAGACCTGGAATTCTCTCATGATCGAAGCGCGAACCTTCCTGACACTCAAGCAACTTATGGTGCTGAAGCCAGACCTTGATTTGACGCCGTGGCATAGGCCAATTGTGGAAGCCATCCGCGGGGGCGACGCTGAGCGTTGTGGCTTTGAGATGCGCAAGCATGTTGAAGAGATCGGCAAAGTCATGCGGGGCGTCATGAACGACGTTGACGATGTCGATGACGTCACAGCGCCGCACCAGAGCAGCGATGCTGTCGATGGGTTTGAGGCTGCAAGGGCGATCTAGACGCAGCTCGAATCCGATTGATTTCAAACTAAAAAAGAAGGGGTGATGCCATGGGTAAAGTAACTCTTGCGTTCCTTCGTCATGCAAAGGTGCCGTCCCACGAGGGTGACATGCCTTTGACGGAGGATTCTGGCAAAGACATTGAAGCGGCGATTATACGGCTGCGCAAACTATCCGAGGGCGCGTCAACTTTCCGTTTCTTAGCGACACAAACTCATCGGTCGCGTCAAACGGCAGAAGCTCTACGGGAGGCGCTCGATCCAAAGGCGCCGGAGGTTTTACCGGCCTGGGGATTGCGCAATCCGGACATACATCTTGCGGGATCACGCGTTGAGATGGGCTCAAAAGCGGAGTTTTTTGCCTCGCAATGCGAGTTCTTAGAACTGACACCTGACGTGGTTATGCTGCACCCGTTTTATCGTGGGTTTTTGACCGCAAAGGACCGGATAGAGTATTGGCTGCATCACCAGACGCCACCGGGCGAGGACGCGTCTGCGGTTGCCCATCGGGTTTTGAAGTTCGCGGAGAGTTTTCGGGCCGCCGAGTTGAAAGGCGATTTGTTTGTTGTGTGCGTTACCCATTCACCCGTCATGCGTGCGATTCTAGAGCAGGGTCTAGGCATCCCGGATCCAGGGGAGCCGGATTGGGTTGAAGAGATCGTCCTGGAGTTGACGGATGAAGAAACTCTCTATCGATTTCGACAGCACAACGGAAAGCTTGCCGCATAGCTTAAGCGCCGCCCCGCAGGGCGGCGTTTGTTTTTTCGGCCATGTCTGGGAATCGCGACAAGGTTCTAATTGTTGGAATGTCTGGTCTATAGATTTCTCAAATACTGAGAGTTGATTTCTGGCGTCCGAATACCGGGGTAGCTGATTGATATGATTTGATAGATTATAAATTATCGATAATCGCTTGACGTATAACACCGGCATGTTAACTCTCTATCAATCAAAAAACTCTGAGACCAACACGGGAGGAGGACAGATGAGTTTGGACGCTTCACAAATCTTGGGACAGAACCTCGGCAACGAGGAGTTTCCTGTCGAGTGGGCTGACGGCGAGACCGAACAGTTCTGGATTTTGGACGATCTACATTGCCCTAATCCGCTGTCGCCTATGTTCTTTGATATCGGTGGCTGGTGGCTGACATGCGACCACATGTTCCGTCGGTTTGGTACGCCTTTCGCCAGCGATTGGGTCGCCAAAAACATCAATGGCTACTTGTATACTGCCGCTATACCCGCCGCACCTGGCGTGTCGGTTGAAGCAACAGAGTTTCAAAATCGCTACGTGCCGCGTGTACCCCATGATGGGGAATATGCTGGCAAGATAGGGGCCTATCTCGGAAACGTTCTCCCGCACTATGCCGAGAACTTCCTGGATTGGTGGAATGACCGCATCCTGCCGGAGATGAAAACGAACTTTGCCTACATCGATGGATTTGACAAAGAGAATGCTAGCCTGACTGCCTTGGCGATCTTGCTTGAGGATATGATTGATATCCATGATCGTCATTGGAAGATTCACTGGCTGCTGAACTTCTCGCAGTTCTCAGCCACCATGGCGTTGAACGGTGCTATAGACGAGATCAAGCCCGATGCTGACCCCGCGCTGAAGGGGCGGTTGCAAAGCTCCGTCGCCGATCGCAATTGGGATTCGGTCGAAGGTCTCTGGAAGATGAAAGAAACCGTAAAGGGCAACGCGACCCTTGAAGCGGCATTCAAAGAGCCAACCGCCGCGGAAGTTATGACTGCGCTTGAAGGTTCAGCAGATGGACAAGCTCTGGTTAAAGATCAGCTTGAACCATATCTTGAGGAGTTCGGGTACAAAGCACTTTGGAGCCACGAAACACGCTTCCCTCTTTGGGTGGAAAACCCGGGGCCTGCGATCGAAGCTGTCCGTGGCTACCTGGTCTCGGATTATGATTATCCGTCTACGATCAACGAGGTGAAGGCCGACCTTGATGCTGCGATTGCAGAGTGCATGGAAGGTGTCGAGGGCGAGGATCGGGAGAAGCTACAAGCGGCCCTCGATCAGTCTTTGAAGATGAACCCGCTAACGCCGGATCACCATTTCTACATCGATCAGGGGACGAACGCGCGTCTCCGTGTGGTTCTTATCGCGATTGGGAAGAAGATGGTCGAGTTGGACATGCTCGACGATGCGGAAGACGTGAACTTCCTGCGTTATAATGAGCTGCGTGCTCTGGTTGGCGACAAGGATGCCTATGACGCGCGCGAGATCGTGTCCGACCGGCGCGACGAAGACGAAGAGGCGACCGAGAAACGTCCGCCGGATTGGCTGGGAACGGCGACCGAAGAGGCACTTGGTTTCCCCTATGCCGGTCTTTGGGGTTTCCCGGAGCGCTTTTACCGGGAACCTCCAACCAAGGCTGGTGAAATAACCGGTCTTGCGGCATCCCCTGGTGTGATCGAAGCGAAGGCCCGCGTCATTACCGATCTCGAACAGTTCCACACGGTGGAAGAAGGAGAGATTTTGGTCTGTCGTATGACCAATCCGGCGTGGGTTGTTTTGTTCACCCAGATCTCTGGCTTGGTTACCGACGCAGGCGGTACAACTTCGCATTCGGCCGTTGTGTCGCGCGAGTTCGGCCTCCCTGCCGTGGTCGGCACATCCGTCGCCACCAAGGATATCAAAACCGGCGACACACTGCGCGTAAACGGCACAACCGGCGTAGTGGAAATCCTCAACTAGGCATCCGCTGCCTAAGCCCGTTCTCTGATCCCTCCCTTCGGAGGACGGGCCAATTTTCCGGGCTCTATGATGCACCAATTGTAGGTGGGCTCAACGAGTACGGCCAGAATTCTGAAGGTGACCTTGATGCAAAATCCCGTGCTTTGGTTCGATGACCCCGCTTGTCGCGAGGTGGCCGACACCGGCGGCAAGGCGGCGAGTCTGGCCACGATGACCCAGCAAGACTTGCCGGTGCCTGGTGGCTTTTCGGTGCCCGCCGATGTCTTGGAGCGCTGTGTGGATGTTGACAAGCTGCGGGCTCTGGCGCGTGCCCAAGATCACGAAGAAGCAATCCGTTTGGTGGAAGAAACCTCGGTCGTGCCCGACGCGGTTCTTAACGCTTACACGGAAATGGGGGGTGGCAAGGTTGCGGTTCGATCCTCGGCTTGTGCGGAGGATTCCGAAGCGGCGAGCTATGCCGGACAACAGGAAACTTTTCTAAATGTCGAAGGTGTCGAAGCGGTCCGAAAGGCCATCATTGATTGCTGGGCTTCATTCTTTTCCGAGCGCGCACTCTTCTATCGGGGTGAGAAAGGCTCTCTCGACGATTTGCGAATGGCTGTGGTCGTTCAGAAGATGGTCGATGCCGATAAGGCAGGCGTTGCCTTTTCCAACCATCCGATCACCCGCAGGAAAGATCGCATGATGATCGAAGCCGTCCACGGCTTGGGCGAGGCGGTTGTTTCAGGTGAGGTCACGCCCGACCAATACATCGTGGACCGCAAGGGTCGCGAAAAGAAATCGCAAACGCCCCACGGTGGCGTTTTGAACGCAGACGAGTTGACGCGGATTTCAGAGCTGGCCGTCCAGCTAGAAACGCACCACGGCAAACCTCAGGATATCGAGTGGGCGATTTATGCGGGTGATGTCTACTTGCTGCAATCCCGCCCCATAACGGCTTGATGCGTCAACCCGAAGAGAAATGCGCAAAGACAATAGCTAACTGACAAGGAGGAGAAGGTCATGAAGTTAGGGAAGATAACGGTTAGCGCAGCGTTGGCGCTGGCACCAATGGCAGCGCTGGCAGAGGGGCACGGAAACACGCTGCCGCCTTACGTGACGCAGCCAAACGCCGAAATGGTCACGTTCGAGCACATCGAAGCGCTCAATGAATGCGATTGGGATCGGCTTATGGCGCAATATCCGGAGGAAGTGCTGTTTATTCTTCCAAACGGGGTTTGGGTCGAAGGTCGCCCCGCCATCGGTGACGTATTCGCAGGGTTTTGCACGCCGCGCGCTGAGGGTGGTTTCCTAGGTGCAACCTTCATTGCAGAAAAGGTCAAAACCATTGGCGATACCGTAAACGTCTCCTGGCGCGTGGAGGCCGATTGGCTAGCCGAGCCTTACAAAGGAGCGGACGCATACGTCACCCGGGACGGCCTGATGTATGTCCAGGTGACGACCTTCGATCCCGCCGACATGAAGTTCGCCGAATAGGTCACGTTTTCAAGGCACAGATCACCTTCCCAGCACCGCGAGGAAAGCCATGCTCTTAATCGACGCGATATTTATCGGCTTACTGGAAGCCTCACCGCTGATCCTGGCGGCTATGGGCTTTACGCTGATCTACTATCTCAACGGATTTATGAACATCGCTTACGCGGAGAGTGTCACGTTCGGGGCCTATTTCGCGATCCTGTTTAACGTGGTGCTGGGGCTCCACTTTTACATGGCCATTGTGCCGTCCATGTTGCTTTCCGGGTGCCTAAGCGTTGCGGTCTACTTCGCGATTTTTCGGCCTGCGCTGAACCGGGGAGTTGGTCCGACAGAAATGATCATTCTGTCGGTCGGCGTGTCGTTCTTGTTGCGCTACGGGCTGATCCTAGTAGTGGGTCCCGAGAACCTCTTTCTGAACGAGCCCAACATCACCTACCTGCGACTTGGCTGGCTGGGCGCAACTAACTTACAATTGGTCGCATTGGTCCTCGTCATCCTCACCGCGGGCATCCTCTACTGGATGATCTACAACACCGGTCTTGGCGAACAGATGCGCGGTCTCGCCAACAACCACGACTTGGCTATGGCGAGTGGCATCAACCCGCATCGTACATCGATTGCCATATGGTTCATAGCTGGCTGCGCCGGGGGATTGTCGGGGGTCTTCTCTGGCGTGTTCGCGCAAGTGACCCCTTACATGGGGTGGAACATCATTCTGATCACCATGCTTGTTACCATCGTTGCCGGCGTCGGCAGCGTGCGCGGGGCTGCGGTCGCGGCGATTGTCGCGGGGATCCTGACGGCATTCATCACGCTGGTGACGAAGCCGCTCTATGCCGAGGTCGTTCTACTGCTTGCGTTTATCGGCGTACTCACCTTTCGCGGCCCGAGGACAGCGTAATGGACTATCTGATCTTCTCTCTCTCGTTGATGCTGATCTATATCGGCCTGGCACAACTGCTGCACATTCAGTTCGGTATGACCGGCATACCAAACTTTGGCGTTGTCGGGTTCTGGGGCCTCGGCCTCTACGGCACCGGCGTAATGTACGTGACCTATTCGATACCGCTGCTGCCCGCCATTCTGATTGGCGCTTTGGTCTCGGCGGCAGTCGCCTACGTGCTGGCACTGCTGGTCCTACAAAAGAGTGGGCAGGCGATACTTGCGGCCACGTTATCGCTGGCCGCCATGGTCTCCACGCTTGTTGTGACGGAGAAGGACCTGACAGGCGGCGTCAAAGGTCTTGGCATGATCAGCTTTCCATTCTCCGGTATGGATGGCCGCAATATCATCTATTTCGGGTTTCTCATTGCCGTTGTTGCTGCACTCATCTGGGGGTCGGCACGTCTCCGCGACAGCCGCCTCGGTCGCCAGCTGGTGGCAATCCGCGATAACGAAGAACTGGCGGCAAGCCTTGGAAAAGACACGGCGGGCATCAAACGGACAACCTTTGTTGTGACCTGCGCGCTGATGGCGGTGTTGGGTGGGCTAACGGCGCCACTGCACCAGTTTTTGGTGCCTTACCACTTGGCCCCATCGCTGACCTTCGCCGTTTGGATTGCGTTGGTCCTTGGGGGCAAAGGGCACAACCTTGGCGCCATCGTCGGTGTGTTCGCCACCTTTGGGCTGTTTGACATTCTGATCGAGACCTATGCGCCGGTTCCAACGGAGCAGGCGATCCTCCTGCCGAATTTCAAACTCTTTTGCTACGGCTTGCTGTTGGTTCTCATCATCATGTTCCGACCCTCTGGCATGTTGGGCGAAGACAGCCCGCGCGCCCGCGTCAAGCCAACAACAAGCCGCGCTGACGGCGCGCCAGTGGAGGGCTGAGAGATGCAACTTGCCGCCAAGAATCTCACAAAAGCCTATCACGCCCATGAAGTGGTCAATATTGAGAATGTCGCGTTCGGCGCCAAAGGTCTTGAGGGGCTGATTGGCCCAAATGGCGCTGGCAAATCGACGTTGATGGGGCTCCTAACCCGACGGATCGCGCCAACCAGCGGCGACATTCGTCTCGATACGGGCAGTGGGGTCAAGCACCTTAATCCATTGAAAAGCCATGAAGTTGCACGCATTGGGCTCATCAAGACAAACCAACGTATTCAGGGCTTTGACAGCCTGACGATCAAGGATTCGCTCCGCCTCGCGGCGACGCCTCCCATGAAAGAAGGGTTGATGTCGATCTTTGCGGGCGAACGGGACAGTGAAGAAACCGAAGAGCGGGTTGTCCGACTTGTCGAGGCCTTTCCCTTCGCTGACCGCGAAGGATACGCACGGTCCGGTGGCGAGAAAAAACTCCTCGACATTCTGAGATGTCTGATCACAGAACCTAAGCTGCTCCTCATGGATGAGCCGACAGCAGGCTTGCCGGAGGACATCACACGCAGCGTCATGGACATGGTGCGCCAGAAGGTGGCGGCGGGCGATATGCGCGTTGTCATCGTCGAACATGACTTGCCGCTGATCTGGGAATATTGCGATTTCGTTCACTTTCTCTCCGAGGGCAGCATCCTGTTCGAGGGCGCGCCGGAGGACGTGAAGGCGAACCGCGTCGTTGCCGAAAAGTATATGGGGGTATGAGCGATGTTTGACGTGTCAGCCCTCCGCAGCGGATACGGCGAAATGACGGTTCTGAAGGACCTGACTTTCACCATCAAGGACGAAATTTTTGCCGTTCTTGGTGCCAATGGGGCAGGCAAGACGACCCTCCTGAAAACGCTCGCGCGTCTGTTGCCGGTGCAAGCGGGGAAAATGTCTCTGAATGGGTCGGATGTTTCCAAAGCGCCCGCTTACACGATGCCGGGTGAAGGCGTCGCGTACGTGCCTCAAGAGGGGAATGTCTTTCCAGATCTCTCCGTTCAGGAAAACTTGTCGATTGGTGGCCGCACCGGCCATCGCCCAAAGCAAGAAAAACTGGACGAAGTATTTGCTCTCTTTCCCCGTTTAAAAGAGCGTCGGTCACAGGCGGCCGGATCGCTTTCGGGCGGCGAGGGCCAGATGCTCGCCGTTGGTCGCGCCCTTATGCAGGACCCCAAAGTGCTACTGCTCGATGAACCCTCAGCGGGGCTGTCGCCGCTCTTTGTTGATGCACTCTTCCAGAGCATTGCCGAGACCCGTCGCGAGAAAGGTCTGACAATTGTTCTTGCCGAACAGAACGCTGTGAAGACCTTGGAAATTGCAGATCGCGTCATGGTTCTCAGCTTGGGTGAAATGCATCTACTCAAACCGCGAGCGAAGCTGGAAATGAGCGACATAACAGCCGCTTATCACATTTGACTGAACTTAAATCGATCACTGGAGGATATATCGATGATACGAAGAGCACTGACCCTAACAAGCGTTTTGGCATTGACGGCGGGCCTGTCAGCACCTGCCGTGGCTGACGAGGAAATCGTGGTTGGCCATTTGACGTACCATACGGGCGAATTTGGCGCTTTTGGTCCATTCTTTGATGGTGTGACCGAAATGGTTTTGTCGAAGATCAATCAAGATCCCCCCCTCGGCAAACCACTGCGGGCGATCCACCAGGATATCGGCACCGTCGGTGAAGCGCGTGCTGCGCGCAAACTCGTCGATAGCGATAACGTGCAAATCTTGCTGAACCCGGCGCACAGCTATTTGAGCTACCGCGAGTTCATGCTGGAAACTGTCGCTGAAAAGCAGTTGCCGCTGATGCCCTCTGTCCACGGGGGCGCAATCGAAGGCACAATCGGCGGTGTCGCAGATGAGCCAATCTTCCGTGGCTCGCCATTGGATACTGCAAACGGTACAGCCGCTCTATTGCATGTGCGCGATGCAGGTAAAAAGAACGTCGTGATTATCGCGACCGAAGTCTCCGGCTCGCAGCTCCAGAAAGAAGCCGCTGTTCGCACCGCCGAAGCCATTGGCTTTGAGGTCTTGGGCGACTTTGACATCCAGGCCGGTGAGAGCAACTATCGCTCGGTCGTCTCACGCATCAACCGCTTGAACCCCGAAGCCGTGGTCATGTTCTCGTCGCCGCAGGCGGGCGGTAGCTTTGTGAAGAACGCCGCAGAGTCTGGTGCGTCGTGGTATATCGTCGGCTCAGGCGAGTGGCAGGAAACCGAGTTCTACGAAACCGCAACGGAAAGCGCACTCGCGCAGCACGAAGCGGTAGTTCTTGCCGCCAACGCCCATAGCGACAACCCGGCTTTCGCGCCTTACATGGAATTCGCCAATGCGTCGAAGTGGATTGGCGATATCGGTGACGCATCGAACTCCTACGCGATCCAGTATTACGACCTGCTGGTTTCATCAGCGCTGGCCATCGAAAAGGCGGGCGAGGTGAGCACCGCAAGCTGGACGCAGGCAATGTACGACGTCACCGGCGGCGAAGGCGAAGTCGTCTATAGCTACGAAGATGGGCTGGCCGCTCTCCGTGACGGCAAAGATATCAACTACGATGGTGTAACGGGCTCCATGGAGTACACCGGTACAGGCATCGTCGCTGGTATCTTCGGCATCTTCCAGTGGGTCGATGGCGGGCTCGAGCAGGTCGGGATCGTCGACGGCGACGAAGTGCTCAAGCTGGAATCCATGTAAACTGCAACTCCCGGGCTGGCGGACGCTGGCCCGGGTTCTCTCCATGCCGTTTTGGACCGCAACGAAATGAAGCCATTCGATTACATGCGACCGAAAGACCTCGAAGAGGCGAGCGCTGCCTGGGCGGCGCACGGGTCTTCGGCACGGCTTTTGGCGGGCGGGACTGACCTTACCGTCGGGCTGCGGCATGGGGCGATCCAGACTGACTTGGTGATCGACTTGAAAGAAGTCGTGGAACTCACGTCGGACATTTCAGAATTCTCCGGCCATTTGCGGATTGCCGCTGGCACTACCATGACCGAAATCAAAGACTATCTGGGCGCTAAGAGTCTGTTCCCGGCGCTCCAGGACGCTACGGCTGTTGTTGGCTCGATCCAAATCCGCAACCGGGCGACCTTGGCGGGTAATATCTGCAACGCTTCACCCGCGGCGGATACGGTTCCTGTGCTTGCAGCGCTCGACGCATCTGTCGAAATTTTCGGACCAGATGGTCTTCGGTACAAAAAGGTGGCGACCTTCATCGAAGGCAACCGTCAGATTGATCTCAATGCGGGCGAACTTGTCGCCGCAGTTCACATACCGCTCCCGCTCGGCACCCACGGCTGTGCATTCGACCGGATCACGCGACGTCGCGGGGTTGACCTCGCAACCACGAACCTCGGTTGTGTCGTGACCGGGGAGGGAAAGGTGTCGCTAGCCTTCGGCGCCGTATCGCCCCGACCGTTGGTCCTGACAGATGAGACCGGGATCCTTGGCGACCCCAAGGCCACACCCCACGATCGCGCGCCGGTGATTGCGGAACTGGCGTCAGAGGCGCGCCCGATATCGGACGTTCGCGCGCAGGCTGACTACCGCGCGGCGATGCTCTGCGTCATGGCAGAGCGCTCACTGCTCGCGGCCCATGCGCGTCTGGCATGGAGTGCGGCAAATGCCTGACACCTTCCATCTGCCTGAAGACGCGCTTGGATCACGGAAAACGGTACATGCTGTCGTGAATGGGCAACCCATAAGCCAAGATACACCGGCGCATCTTTCACTGTTGGACTTCCTGCGGGACGCCCTGGATCTCAAAGGCGCGAAGGAATGCTGCGCCGTCGGCGAGTGTGGCGCCTGCACCGTTATGGTTGATGGTACGCCTGTAAACTCCTGCCTGATGCTCGCCGTTGAAGCGGATGGAAAGCGGATTGAAACGGTTGAAGGTCTGTCGACTGGCGGCCAGCTCAGCACCGTCCAGCACAGCTTCCTAAAATGCGGCGGCGTGCAATGTGGCTTCTGTATCCCAGGCATGGTCATGTCGGCAGAAGCGCTGCACCGGACCGCACCGGAAGCCGATGAAGCGGAGGTACGCGAAGCGCTTTCTGGCAACCTATGTCGCTGCGGCGGGTATAATCGCATGTTTGACGCGATGCGCGACGCCGCTGGAGACGACGTGCATCTTCATACGACCGCGCCCGTCAGAGGCGCGGCTGTTGGAGCCGATATCAGCCGTCTCGGCGGCGTCGCTCGGGTCAATGGCTCGCAGGCGTTCATCGCGGACCTCGACATGGCAAACATGGCCCATGTCAAGCTAGTCACGCTTGATGTTGGTCGCGCCAAGATCAACGGGATCGATGACAAAGCAGCGCGCGCGGTCCCCGGTGTGATCGACGTCATCACACCTTCCGAATTACCCCATCCCATGCCGCGCTTTGGACCGGCCTACAAGGACCGGCCTGTCCTTGCCGTTGGCGAAACGCGCTTTCACGGCGAACCGGTCGCGGCGGTGCTCGCAGAGACCAAAGACATCGCGGCTTATGCCGCCGGGCTTGTCGAGGTGGACTACGAAGCCCTTCCGGTTGTGACCTCAATCGATACCGCTTTGGAAGACGGCGCGCCCCTTGTGCAGGACCCGAATATGCGCACGGGCGACCTCGCCGAAACGAATATCATGAAGGAAATGGACTGGTCTTGGGGCGATGTCGATCAGGCAAAAGCCGACCTTGTTGTCGAGAACACCTATACATTTCCGATGGTCACCCATTTCGCGATCGAGCCCCATGGTTTCATCGTCGATGCCAGTGGGGAACGTCTCAAGATCTGGAGCCCGGTGCAGCACCCTTTCCTGATGCAAAAGATCATGGCAGGGCTGTTCGATTTGCCACTGAGCGATGTGCAGGTGCTTTCCCCTGACCCCGGCGGTGGATTTGGCGGAAAGCAGATGCCGAAATTTGAACCGCTCCTGGCATTTGCTTCGCGACGGATCGGTCGGCCTTGCCGTTTGGTTCTTACGTTGGAAGAAACATTCCAAGCCGTGCGGCGTGCGGGTGCCAAGGTACATGTGCGCACCGGCTTTACCCGAGCGGGCGACATTGTCTTTCAGGACATCTCCTCAAGCTATCTTGTCGGTGCCTATGCAGACATTTCGGAACGTGTGACAACGAAAGGCAATTACCTAGCCTGTGGTCCCTATCGGGTACCCAACGCGCGTATTCAGGCGCGAGGCGTTTTCTCCAACACGCCACCCAGCACCGCCTTTCGCGGCTTTGGAACGCCACAAGTCAATTGGGCGGTCGAAAGCCAGATCAACGAGGCGGCCCGCAAACTGGGCATCGATGGGTACGAGATCCGAATGCGCAACGTGTCCGATAAGGGCGACCAGGTTGTGCCGGGTGATACACCAGCCGATGGGCATTGGCCGCAATCGGTGGAAAAGGCCGCAGAGATGTTGGGCTGGGACCAACCTAAGCCTGAAGGGCGCGGTCGGGGCATTGCGGTCGGGATCAAGGCGGGTGCCACGACAGGTTTGTCGAATTCAACCGTCCGATTGCTCGCCGATGGCAGCATCATTCTCTACGCCGGTACCTCGGACATGGGGCAGGGCGCGCGTACCATCTTTGCGCAGATCGCTGCCGACGCGCTCGGTGCGCCCTATGACCGGGTGAGCGTCATCATGGGTGACACCGATCAGGTGCCGTTCGATCTGCAAACGTCTGCCAGCCGTTCCACCGTCTTTATGGGAACCGCCATTACAAGGGCGTGCGCGGATATCCACGGACAAGTGATAGAGCTCGCCAGCGACACACTTGGCCTTGAACCCGGTGAGTTACGCGTGTCTGACGGAAACATACATCTGCCCGATGGCCCAGTGCCTATCTTCGATTTCGTCCAGAAGTCGCTCGGCAACTGGAGCGGTGAGTTGATCGGACATGGTCGGATGCAAAAGCCGACCGACCCCGATCATCCCCTCGGCGGCACACCGGCTTTCTTTGAATTCAACTGCACCGCCTTCGAAGTGTCTGTCGATGAAACAACCGGTGAGGTTACCATCCATAAGCACGTCACGGTGGGTGACGTCGGCAAGGCGCTGAACCCGCTGCAAGTCGAAATGCAAGATGAGGGCGCAGCTATTATGGGGCTTGGCCACGCGCTTTATGAGCAGATACTGGTCGATGAGACGGGACGTATTCGCAATCTCGGCGCCATCGACTATCGGATTGTCACCACCAAGGACATGCCGAATGCGTTGATCACCGGCATGATCGAAAACGCCGATGGCCCGGGGCCAGCGGGCGCGAAAGGGGTCAGTGAAGGGGCAATCCTCTGCACCGCATCAGCCCTGAGCGCCGCTATCGCTGATGCGACAGGCGTGGTTATCCGCGATCTTCCAATGACACCGGAGCGTATTTGGCGCGCTCTTCAATCCCAGAATTCGCCGCAAGGAGAAACGCTATGAATGTCATGAGTAGCACGATGGAAGCCTTGGTGCTGACCGCACCACGAGAGTTTTCGATCCAAGAGGTCCCCATGCCTGTGGCGGTAAATGACGAGGTTCTGGTGAAAGTCGACACGACCTTCATTTGCGGCACGGATCCACACATTATCCAGGGCGATTTTCCGGGGTTCTGGCCACCCGCTTTCCCGTTCACACCGGGCCATGAATGGTCTGGCGTGATTGAGAAGGTAGGCCCGAAGGCCGAAGCCTTGGGGTGGCAAAAGGGTGAGAGGGTTTGCGCCATCTCCCATGTGGGTTGCGGCTATTGCGACAACTGCATGAAGGGCCGCTACACGATTTGCTTGAACTACGGAAAGCTGGATACCGGGCATCGCCAGCATGGGCACATCACACCGGGGGCGTATGCGCAATATATGGTCGCTTCGGTAAAGAGCCTTTACCGGGTGCCAGACACGATGGATCTTGAATACTCCGCCTGCGTCGATCCACTTTCAATCGCGCTCTACACGGTCAACCGTAGTCGCTTTGAGCCCGGCGACGATGTGCTGATAATTGGCACAGGTCCCCAGGGTCTGATGGCACAGCTCTGCGCGCAAGCAATGGGCGCAGGCCGTGTCTTCATTGCCGGTTCAGGTGAACGATTGAAACTCGCAGAGACCCTCGGCGGCATTCCCATAGACTACCGCAGCCAGGACATTAACCAGGCGGTCCGCGACATGACCAACGGTCACGGCGTGCCCCGCGTCTTGGAATGTGCCGGAACGGCAGCCGCGTTGAATGCCGCCTGCCATGCCGCAGCGAAAGGCGGGGTTGTTTCTATGATTGGCATTCCGCACAGCGACCCAACTCTGCCGATCAAAAGGATGGTGCTGGATGAAATCGAAATAATCGGCAATCGTGCCAACCCGAATACGGCGGAACCGGCAATTGCGATGATGGCGGAGGGTCGCGTCGATCTGACCCCGCTCATGTCGCACCGGTTCCCGCTGTCTGAATTCGCTACCGCGCTTGATGTGTATGAAGGTCGCAAGGACGGGGCAATGAAAGTCGCAATCAAGCCGAACTGACCGGCCCAAAACAGGTTCGTCCCTGCAACGACCCGCCGCGGTCAGTGCAAATCAGGTACGCGCCCAAACCAAAAGGTATCAAGGAAGGAACATGCCATGGGCGTGACCATTGAATGTGTGCTCGACTGTAACAACCACCTTGGCGAAGGTCCTGTGTGGGATGTTGAGGAGGGACGGCTCTACTGGCTTGACTGCACCGGACCGCGCTTTGGCCTCGACGCAGTTTGGCGCATGGAGCCAAAGTCCGGCAAGGTCGAAAGCTGGGCACTTCCGAAGGATATCGGCGCGATGGCTCTCCGGGAGAAAGGGGGGATGGTCGCCGCCATGTGCGACGGCTTCTATTTCATGGACATCAAAGGCGATGCACTCGAGTTGGAACTGATTCAAGAAGTTGACGCCGACATTGAGCGGACGCGTCTCAACGACGGTAAAGTCGATCGGCGCGGGCGCTTCTTTGCAGGCGGGATGGATGATTTGGAAGAACTGAAGAACTGCGGCCTCTGGCGTCTCGACCCCGACCTATCCGTTACTCAGGTGGAAGAAGGGCTGATGTGCACCAATGGCCCGTGCTGGAGCCCGGACGACAAGACGTTCTATATCGCCGACACTTTCATCGAAGAGTTTTGGGCCTACGACTACGATATCGACAGCGGTAGCCTGTCGAACAAACGCGTCCATGCCTCCACCAAAGACGACGAGGGCGTGGCCGATGGGTCCACCGTGGATGCCGAGGGCTACATGTGGAATGCGCAGCTCATCTCAGGCGATCTCGTCCGCTACGCGCCGGACGGATCGATCGATATTCGGATCGGGATGCCGGTGAAGAACATCACCAGCGTTATGTTTGGCGGCGACAATTTAGACGAGATATACGTGACATCCATGGCGCGGGTGAAACATCCTGCCGTCCATGATATGTTTGCCGTCCAGGTGAAACCCCAGTTTCAGGCCGGATCCCTCTTCAAGGTTACCGGGCTCGGGATCAAGGGCCTGCCTGAGCCGCGTTTCGCAGGATAACCAAATGAGTACACAAAACGGTAAGGTCATCATCACTTGCGCCATCACAGGGGCGATCCATACGCCGTCCATGACGCCCTACCTGCCGATCACACCAGATGAGATTGCATCCGAGGCGATCGCCGCAGCGGAGGCGGGGGCGGCTATCTTGCACCTCCATGCCCGCAACCCCGAGACCGGTCAGCCGGATCAAAGCCCTGAAGCCTTTGCACCGTTCCTGCCGCGCATTAAGCAGGGCACGGATGCGGTGATCAATATCACCACGGGCGGGTCACCCTATATGACCGTGGCCGAGCGCGCGGCTCCCGCTGCGCAGTATCAGCCAGAGGTCGCCTCGCTCAATATGGGGTCCATGAATTTCGGGCTTTACCCGATGCTGAAACGCTTCAAAGACTTCAAACACGATTGGGAGCGCCAGCATCTCGAAGGATCGCGCGATTTGGTATTTCGCAATTCGTTCCAGGACATCGAGTATGTCTTGGAAACATGCTATGGCAACGGCACCCGGTTCGAGTTCGAGTGCTATGACATCTCGCATCTTTACAATTTGGCCCATTTTGCAGATCGCGGCTTGGTAAAGGCGCCATTTTTCGTCCAATCCGTGTTCGGCCTCTTAGGCGGCATCGGCGGCCATCCCGAAGATGTCATGCACATGAAGCGCACCGCCGACAGGTTGTTCGGCGACGACTATCGATGGTCGGTCCTTGGGGCGGGGGCAAACCAGTTGCGCATCGCGGCGCAGGCGGCCGCCTTAGGTGGCAATGTCCGCGTTGGTCTGGAAGACAGTATCTGGGCGGGCAAAGGGGAGCTTGCCACGTCAAACGCTGTTCAGGTCACAAAGGTCCGCCAGATTATCGAGGGGCTAGGCCTGGCTGTGGCAAGCCCGGACGAGGCGCGTGACATTCTCACGCTCAAGGGCGGCGATCAGGTCGCTTTCTAAATTGGAGACATTCGGATGAATAAGATCTATGCGGATGCGGGTTCGGCGCTTGAGGGGCTTTTGCGGGATGACATGGTGATTGGGGCGGGGGGGTTTGGTCTTTGCGGCATTCCCGAGCTGCTGCTTGAGGCGATCAAACAGAGC
>JBCCPJ010000042.1:0-16580 GCA_039024895.1 Pseudomonadota bacterium
AAACGCGCCGCTTGCTTCACCGCAAATCCGCCGCATAATCAAACCAAACAGATGAACCAGATCCTCTCTTAGCTCAGGCGGCCATCTGTCCCAAAATCCCTGACGACGGACAAGTTGGACATCATCGATTCCGACCCCCGTCTCTCACCCCGAATGGAAGTTTCGTTAACCGCGATCTAGCGCTGTTCTCGTCCTTGCCAAATTCGCACAACGACGACGGCGTCTTCCTGAATTCTATACTGCAAAACGTAGCCATAGCGACCAAATACGACAGGAACTCTGCGAAACTCTGGAGAACTCTCCAGAACCGTTCCTAAACGAGGGTTGGCTTTGAGTTGCTCGATAGCATCATCTATGGCTGACATCGCCCTTTGTGCGGCCCAAGAACTTCTCTCTAAAAGAAAGTGGAATAGTCGATCAAGATCGGCTTCGGCTTCAGGCAGAAACTCGACCCGCATTAACTCTCCGTTCTGCGCGCCGCTTCTGCAGCGTAATCCCGGAGCTTGTCTTGTATTCTCTCCGCCGGGATAGTCTCACCAGTATCAAGATAATTTTGCCAGCGATGCTCGAGCTGCGAGCGCTCGATATTGTCGGACTCAAGAGTATCCGCATGTTCGGACAAGATTTCTGAAACCAACTCGTCTGCAGTCTTACCGTGCTGATCAGCGATCATGCTTAGGCGCATGTGCAACTCTGAGTCGATTTCAAGATTTTTGGGTGCATCGCTCATTGTTACAGTATAACAAAATTCTGCCAATGCATTCAAGTTAAATGATATTTTTGAGTTTCGGAGCTTCCAAACCTGATTTGCGCGAATCGTCGAATAGCCGCTAAACTTCCCACGAATATTATTGTTTATTGATTGGGGGGTATACTATTGAGAGACCTGTTGTTCTGCGCCTCGATTTCATTGTTTAGCCATGACTGAGGAGCTAAAGGATGATGACACGTTTACAATTACGAATTGTCACATCCATACCTTCACACTAAAGCACGTACCAAAGCGCTTCTTGCCGTTTGGGTTGACCCAGGCGCTTGCTTCGTTGCCATTGCAGTCAGCTGTCACATTTCTTTTGCACTTAGCAAATCCGTTCAACAAACGAGATCGGCTCAGTCGCTATGCGAATTTCTTGGAGATCGGAGGCCAGCGTACGCAAGAGCAGATTTTCGAGATCATTAAAGACTACTATCCAGAGAACACACGCTTTGTTGTTTTGCCGATGGATATGGCGTTTATGGGCGCGGGCGAACCGCCAGTCGACATTCATGCTCAGCATGATGAGTTGGAAGTACTGGCCCAGAGGTATCCTGATCTTGTATTGCCTTTTCTTGCAATTGACCCTCGCCGCTACGATGGAGGCAGCGGCGGCCAAGCTCTCACGGAAGAGCTGAAGAAGCGGTTTGCGGGCAATCCGGAAGACCGCATTTTCCGAGGTATCAAACTTTATCCGCCGCAGGGCTACTCTCCAGCTGATCGTCGCCTGAAGCCGATGTGGGAATTCTGTAGTGAGCACAATGTTCCTATCTTAACGCATTGCTCGAGAGGTGGCGTGCACAATCGCGGTTTCTCACAAAGCAAGGTGGATCGATACACCGATCCGGACGTCTATCTTCCGCTCTTAAAGCAGTATCCAAATGTGAAGGTTTGTCTGGCGCATTTTGGAGGTGATGACGACTGGGAGGACTACTTTGAAAGACCGGAAAGCCGAGTTGAGGTCCCTCTGACCGGCCCCTTTGAAGACCGAAAATCCATGAATTGGGTCCCAAAAATTATTCAGATCATGGAAAGCGGTGAGTACCCGGGCCTGTACACTGATGTTTCTTACACGATTTTCTCAACGCAGAAGCTCCTGCCTGCAATATCCGTCATTCTGCGGAACAGATCGAAGGTGCGCGCAAAGACGTTGTTCGGGTCTGACTACTACATGACCCAGAACGAAAAATTCGATGAGCGCTATCTGTCTATGCAACTCCGTCACTCCCTCGGAGAGGCGGTGTTCAGAGAGATTGCGGAAACAAATCCCAGAAAATTTCTTAGATGATTGAATTCGCGCTAAATTTAGGATCGCCGTCCGTTTCGAACAAAGATATTTGGATAACAACTATAGCAACAATTTAGTTTCGCCCATTTGGTGAAATGACTTTTAAAGGAGCGCCTCATGACATCCGGACCGAATGCCCTTGTTCCAGGCGGAAACCCGCTCTCGTCCTTAAAAAAGGTATTCTTGCAACTCGCATGGGCCTTTCTCGGGCTTCGATTTGCTTTTATGGAACCCAGCAGACTCAATGAAGAGAAGCGCGCTGGAATTGCGCCCTCGACTTCGAGTTTGCTGCTAGGTTCAGTTGCATCCTTTCTGGTGCTTGTGAATGTCCTGGACCTAGGCGGAGCCTACACGAATTTCTCGGAAGTGGGTGAAGTGACGATTGAGGAACCAATAGTGATCGAGCAGCCCGCTACCGAAGACAGCAGCTTTGTACCGTCAAGAAGTGAATACAAAAAAGTCTCGCAGCACGTTGAATCAGATGATGAATTTGAACTAACAGGTGTGCCGGGAAAACTCTGGACGCAGATCAAGCAGTTTCTTGTGACCGCCTACGTTCTTCTCGCGTTGCCCGGAGTCATCATTCTGTTTTCAGTTGTGGGTTTAAAGTTCATGATTTCTGAGAGGCACTCGAAGACAGCAGGTTTGCCACTAGAGGAGGCTATTGAGTACGTCTGGTATCAAGCCCTAAACCTCATGATTATCTCGGCGTTGCTCATCGCTGCAGCGTGTTTAGGTTATCAATTTACCAATGCAATCCTTGGAATTCTTGGTATCGGTTTCAACAAGATGGCAGAATGGATGCCCTGGCTAGAGTATCTCAGACCAACTCTCTCTGCAGTAGAGATAGTCGCGACTTTGATGCAGAATGAGTCAGTCGTGTTTTCTGTCGCACTTTTGTCAGGTATGTTTGCTGCGTTTTCCGGAATTTTGTCGCTGTCGTGGTATTCACTTGGCTCAGGCCGTCGCTGGTTGGCTCCGCTAACAATGGGAGCCGCGTTTGCCTTGTATGCAGCACCGTTATTTGCTTTTAGATACGTCTTTTGGCTTCGCTGGCTCTGGTTTTTAGCAGTATGGTTTATTTCCAGTATTCTTTTTCTGACTTGGCTCCCTGTGCTTGCCTATACAGCTGTTATTCTGTTTCTAAAATTTGCGTTTCAGAAAGTGGGATTAGACAGGTTTCAAAGTGCCTAACGAGCGCCACGGGACGAAAGGCCAGCCTTCTTGCGCCTTCTATTTCAACGTCTGACCTCAAACGGCTTCAGCCCTCATCGATGGGCACTTCGTTACGGTAGGCTTCGAGTTCTTGCAGCGCTTGCGCGATGTTCCGCTGCAATTCGTCATGACCTTTGGCGATGAGGTGGCCCAAAGTGTCCTGTAGTTCATCGCCTGCGAATTCTGCAATTTCGGTGAGTTGACAGAATTGGTCACGCGTTAGCGGCAGGACAAATACGATTTTGGACATGGTATGCTCCTTTCGTTTAGTTGGGGGTGAAATTTGGTCCGCGACCCGGGTCTTTGTTGTGTTCGCGAGCTCGGACTTTTGGCTTCTGCGGTGCGGCTTTCGGCACCTGAACACCCAGTTTCATGTAGTGCGCGACGCCGCTGTTTAGGGCGTTGAGGCGCTCTTGTTGTTTTTCTCGCGCGGCATCGCTTCGCGCCTTAAGGCGGCGGCGCTCGGCGAGTTGAGCATCGATGACGGCTTGTTTTTCTGCGCGGTCGCGTGATTGCGCGCTTTTCATCTCCACCTCATTCTCAAGCCTGATCTTCTTGTTCTTTCCGGTGATCCAGCCCCATAGGCCGCGCATGCCCTTTGGTGTGCGCTCGGCGCGCGCGAGTTCTTCCGCTATCCGGCGTTCCTCATGCTTCTCACGCAGTTGTTGCCGCAAATCTCGTTGCCGCTGCACAAGCTCTTCGCGCTGGAATTTGGCCGAGAGGTTTTGTTTCTCGATCCTGGCTTGCGCTTCCTTTGCCCAGGCCCTCAGTTTCGGGCTCATACGCTCTGAAATCGAATGTCTGACCTCATCTGTAGGCAACAAACTCCCCGGATCACCCAAACGTGCCTTTATCTCTTTGGTTTTGGCTCCGGTGGAGCGGCTGAGCGAATATACCTCGCCTCGCCAATCCACGACCACAAAGCCCCGGCGATCCCCACGCGCAAGTCGGTATCCGCGTTCCTCCAATGCCGTCTCAAAGGCCTGACTGGAATCCGATCCGGTCCAGATTTCACGCATAACCTCTTTCACCGCGCGCGGGTCTTGGCGTGTGCGTTTGGATTGTTGCCATTCAGAATGGCTGAAATTCATTGGATTGCGTTGATCCCTATCGGCCAGCCCACGCGGCATCTGCCAGCCATGCTCGCGGTAGAGATCACGTGAAATCCCTGTCAGTGTTTGCTTGTAGAAAGGCAGGTTGATAGCGCGCATGGCTTCGCCATCAATTCGGCTCCACACCGCATGCACATGCCGCCGCCCGTCTTTCTCATGGAATACAATGGCGCGGGGATGATCCACCAGCCCCAATTCACCCTCAATGCGGCCTATAGCGCTCTCAAATGCCTCCACAGGTGGGTTCTGATCCGGCGGCGGGTTCAGGCTGATCGAGAACATATGGTTCTTGCAGCGCGTGCCTTTGGCTATCGCATCGGCCTCGGTGAAGGCCTTCACGATGTTGTCGCTGACAAATCCTCGCACCTCGTGTAGTTCCACGTGGTCGTTCTCGCGCATCGCAATCAGGTAGCGCCCAAGCTGAGCAGCATTCCCGCGTTCTTTAGCTTTAATAATCATGACGGCCCGTCCGATTGTGGTTGCTTGCCAAGCGCGCGCAGCAGTTCTGCACGCATTGCCGCTACATCGCGGCAGGCTTTGGAAATTTCTTCTTCAACCTCGGGGTGGACGGGTAGAGTGCCTGTGTTCACCGCCTTGGCCAGCTGGTTGAGGTTGGTGGAGAGGCGGGATTGCCCCAAACTCGCCAAATCCCGCCCCAAAGCCGCGTGATCAGCCACAGGTCTCGTGTTTCGCTGGCGCACCTTCTCCAGCGGCTCATCAAATAACCGCGCTTTGATGTATGCGCCCAAGGGCAGCCCGTTTGCCGCTCTCTCAAGCGCCGAGCGCTCTTCAAACGTCAAACGCAAAGAAAACGGCGCAGGCGATTTTCCTGTGGATAACTTGTTAAAATCACGGCGCGGGGTCTTCATCACCGCACCTCAGATCATCTAAATCATTGAGATCATACTTTGCGAGATGGGTATTCCATTCCTGGAGCGTATCTAGGAGTGAGTTCAAAGTTTCTCGCTCTAGGCGCACCAACGTCGGTCTTTTGCAAAGCAAAAAAACCGACGCGCGACAGGCGTATCGCTCGGCGATATGCCGAGAGCGGCAAACACCTTCTTTCATTTGCTTACTGGGCGGCAGTCGTTTCGCCGCAACGGAGAAGGTGGCAACGGTGCAAGGGGGGCGCTCTCCCGTGCCCCTCCGCCGATCCCCTGCGGCGCGAAAGACCGGCGGCGGGTGCTGTTTTAGAAGGCGTGCTCTCGCGGGCGCTTACTTCACCTTGGACCAGCTTTGCCCGCGACAAATGCCAAGGACACAACCGGAGACTTTCAGCGTCGACCCGGCCAATTCCATTTTCGAGCTATAGGTTTTGTCGCGGTCGGGCGCCCAGATTTTGCCCTTGCCGTATTTGCCGCTGCCCTGGGCCTCCATACCCCAGATCATGCGTTTGCCGACGGTATCGCTTTCGATCTGCTGGCCGGCGCTGTTGAAGGCCTTGCGGATCACGCCGCAGATATTGGCGTCGCATTCATAGATTTGCACATGGGCGTAGTTGCCTTCGTCCCCGGGCTGCGTCTGGTACATGCCCAGCACAGGGTCTGCCATGGCGGGGGCCGCGAGTGTTGCGGCGGCGGCGGCGATTGCGATGATGCGGTTCATAGGGTCCTCCCGTATTGTGGGCGGCACCCTGACCGGCTGACCCCGCGTCAGGCAAGTGTGACGTTACATCACTTGACGGTAGATCGGCCCTTGCCGTTCGGGTCTCTGCCCGGCATGACCGCGCGGGAGAACTTGAGGGAGTGACGCCCATGATCCTGTATCCGGCGATTGATCTGAAGGACGGCCAATGTGTCCGCCTGTTGAAGGGGGAAATGGACGCGGCGACGGTCTTCCATGACGATCCGGGGGCGCAGGCAGCCGCGTTTCAAGCCGCCGGGGCGGAGTGGCTGCATATCGTGGATTTGAACGGCGCTTTTGCCGGAGCACCGGTGAATGGAGATGCGGTGGAGCGCATTCTCGGCGCGCTCGACATACCCGCTCAGCTTGGGGGCGGCATTCGCGATATGGCGACGATCGAGGCATGGCTGTCGAAAGGGCTGCGGCGGGTGATCCTAGGCACCGTCGCGGTAGAGGAACCTGATCTGGTGCGCGCGGCGGCAAAGGCGTTTCCGGGCCAGGTGGCTGTGGGGCTCGATGCGCGGGGCGGTAAAGTTGCGACGCGTGGCTGGGCGGAAGAGACGGAGATGACGGTCACCGACCTGGCGCGCGCCTTTGAAGACGCGGGGATCGCGGCGATCATCTATACCGATATCGACCGCGATGGCGCCATGGGCGGGCCGAATATCGCGGCGACGGAAGCGCTGGCGCGCGCTGTCGATGTGCCGGTGATTGCGAGCGGTGGCGTCTCGTCAATGGAGGACTTGCTGCGCCTGCGCGACACGGGCGTGATCGCGGGCGCAATCTCCGGGCGCGCGCTTTACGATGGCGCGATTGATCTCAGTACTGCTTTGGCGGCCTTGAAAACCTGACCTCTGGCGCGCGTATGTTTAGTCGATGCGCCTCGCAAGTGATGGAGGCTCCTTTGGCAAAACGTTTTTACCCGACGATAAGCCCTCCTTTCGAGGTTATGTCCACGCGGCGCAAGTCCCTCCCCTGTGAAACGCGGGTAAAGACGGGTCCGCGCATGGTGCGCGGGCGATGCGGAACTCATGGAAAAACTTGGGCGCAAAGATCCTTGCCCCTGTGGATCGGGCAAGCGTTTCAAGCGGTGCTGTCTCAAGACCGGCCGCTATGACGGGTCGCGCCGCGACAGCTCCTTTTAGAGCTGAAATCGTTAAACCTGAATCAAAATCCACTGCCTCTCAATCAGCAAGATACTGGTTTCGAACGCAGATTTTGATGATATGTGTTGCATATTAGAATGATTTCGCTCTAGAGAGCGATGATCGTGGAAAGGGCGGCAGTGCCGCCCTGCCCTTCACCCGCCAGCAGCGGCACCCGTCAATTTGCCGAGCGCGCCCGTCATGGCGTCGCGGAAGGGGGCATCGGCGGCGATATCGAGACCATCGAACATGGCGTCGACGCTTTCGTAGGTCAGCACGGTTTGGCCATCCACATCGTGCACGAGGACGCGCAATGGCAGGATAAGACCGGCGCGGATGTCCTGTTGCAATGCAGGGGTGCCAAGTTTGGGGTTGCCGAAGATTACAAGCTCGGCGTCTTCAAGCTCCATATCGACGCTCATTGCCCCTTTCGAGTGGGGCACGCGCGCAAAGACCGTCGCCCCTGCCCCTTCCACAGCCGCGGCGAGACGGTCCGCCACTTCGGTGACGGTCCCTTGCGCTTCGACGGTGACGTAGTCGGCGAGCGCGGGGGTTGCGACGAGCGTAAGAGCAAGAGCAGCGGCAAATCGGTTCATTGGGTCCTCCAGTGTTTTCGGCAGCTTACGAGTATTGCACTGCGCTTGCGTTCACCATTCTGTGACAGGTCGCTGAAATCCACCTCGTCAGCGGAGCTTTGCCCACGGGAAAGAAGCGCTTAGGGGGCGGTACGTGCCCGGTACGGTGTCTTTCTGGCTTACTGTTCGGCGTCGGGGTCGGCCTTGCCGACACCTTTGAAGATGGCCTTGAACGGCAAGGCCCAGAGGACGCCGAGCACCACATAGACCAGCAACTCCACCAGAAAATGCGGGCGGTCGAGCCAGTTCACAACGGTAATCGAGGCCACGATATAGGTCGGAAGCCCGATCAGGAGGATGAAGAGCGACCAGCGCCGCCGTGCCTTGTAACTGAGTGCCATGGGGTGGTTATGGGGTGGCGCGGGCCTGGGTCAAGGGTCGGGTTGTGAGAGGGAGCCGTCATCCGAATTCTCAAAGGTCGCGTTCGGAATGAATGCTGCGTGCGATACGACTGGCATCAAGGTTAGAACAGAACCTAGGGCGTCCCCAAGACCCCGCTGTCGATGTTCTTTGCCGCGAAGTCATAAAACGCGTTTACCCGCGCACTTCGCCGAACATCCGGATGCGCCAAGAGCCATAAATGCCAATTGGCGCTGTCGTCCGGATCATGGATGCGCACAAGGTGTTTGTGTTTCTCCCCAAGATAACAGGGCATCGCAGCAATGCCGAAGCCAGCACTCACCATTTCAAACACACTCATCATCGTATTGAGCATTGTGGAATTGGCCTCATCATGTTTGCGGCGGAGAGTGAGTTTGCTCATGGGAGATTGGTTCAAATCGTCACCGAGCACGACCCATTGGTGGGTCTCGGGGTCTTGATCATGAACGACCTGCCAGTAATCCCGATGGGCATATGTGGCAAAGGACAGCTTTGATAGTTTTCGCCCAACCCAGTGTTCGGGAGGCGCGTTCGTCGGCCTAAGGGCGATGTCCGCGTTTCGTTGCATGAGGTCGAGCGCCTGCACATCGGAAAGGAGCCGCAGCTCGACGTCCGGGTGCATTTGCTGGAACCGCGCAAACAAAGGCGCAAGACAGTGCAGGAGCGAGTCCGTTGTGGTTACAGTCAGCGGGCCTTCTAGGCGCAAATCCTGTCCGCCCAGTTCGCGCTCGATCTCATCCATACCTGCGCAAAGCCGCATGCCGCGCTCGTAGAAACGTTCCCCCGCCGCCGTCATCACGTAGCCACGGGCGAGGCGCTCAAAAAGGCGTACGCCCAGGCGCGCCTCCACCGCCTCGATGCGCCGGAAGACCGTCGAATGGTTTACGCCGAGCATACGGGCTGCACCCGCAAGGCTACCAGCCTCGCAGACGGACAATAGGTAGGGCATATCGGCCCATTCAAGGTTCTGATCCGCGCGGGACTTCTGTGCTTTCATGCAAAGTTCACTTGCATATTTCCGAAATTCATGTGCCAGGATAGACTTATATCTTAAGCCCAAGCAACAGCATGGAGCCGATGATGTATACTCCCCTGACCCTACCGCAGCGCTTTGGGCCAGCCCCAAAGACGCTTGGACAACTGCCCCATTCCCAACTGACCCAGCACGGTCCGGACGACGTTATCGAGAAACTGCACGGGTGGTGCTTCGCGCTCCCAAAAATCAACAATGAGGCCAGTGGAATCTCCGTTCCCGGGTCTCGGGCACTGGTTTTGCAGGGTGGGGTGCCGGGCAATCAGGCCGCCTTCATGATCGGGCGCGAGTTTGCGCACATTCACCCAAAACCCGATAACGGGAGCATGCACCTTGTGCTGCCAGTCGAGGATGTGGCTGCGGTAAAAAGTGCTGGCTGGGGCGAAGACCACTATCTGGTCACCCAAGGCCAATGGCCGCCGGGTTTGGTAATGATCTTCTCTCCTCGGGATGAAGACGAATTGACGGTTGTGAAACAAATCGTCGCCCGATCTTACGAGTTTGCAACCGGTGCAAAGAGCTTGGAGTGAGACAGCCAACCTTTGTTTACGGTGCTGCACCCGTTATTTTGGCCGTAAACCAAGAGTTCGCCGCACCTGTCGTTGGCGCTGGCGTCGCGCCAAATGCCTAGTCCGCAAACGGGTCCGTTACCAAGATGGTGTCTTCGCGTTCGGGCGAGGTTGACAGCAGGGCCACGGGGCATTGGATCAGTTCTTCGATCCGACGGACATATTTGATCGCTTCGCCCGGCAGCTCTGCCCAACTGCGGGCACCGGCGGTGGAGGCGCTCCAACCGGGCATGGTCTCATAAATCGGGGTGGCGCGGGCCTGTTGATCGGCGGCGGTCGGCAGATAGTCGAGCCGTTTACCGTCGAGTTCGTAAGCCGTGCATATCTTGAGTTCCTCAAACCCGTCGAGCACATCGAGCTTGGTCAAAGCGATGCCCGAAACGCCGGAAGTGGCGCAGGTCTGCCGGACCAGGACCGCATCGAACCAGCCGCAGCGGCGCTTGCGGCCCGTTGTGGTGCCGAACTCGTGCCCGCGCGTGCCGAGCCGCTCACCGTCGTCGTCATGGAGCTCGGTCGGAAACGGACCCTCGCCAACGCGGGTGGTGTAGGCTTTGACGATGCCGAGGATAAAGTCGATGGACCCCGGCCCGATGCCCGTGCCGGTTGCAGCCTGTCCCGCGATAACATTTGACGAAGTCACAAAGGGATAGGTCCCGAAGTCAATGTCGAGGAGCGCGCCTTGAGCCCCTTCGAAGAGGATACGTTGCCCGGCCCGTTTCCGCTCGTTCAGCACCTTCCAAACCGGTGCCGCGTATTCGAGAATGGCGGGCGCAATCTCGCGGAGATTGGCGATGAGCGCATCGCGGTCCACCGGCGGAAGACCAAGGCCACGGCGCAGCGGATCGTGGTGCTGCAACGCCCGGTCGACACGAGCTTCGAGCGTGGCGGGATCGGCGAGGTCGGCGACGCGGACGACGCGGCGGCCAACCTTGTCTTCGTAGGCGGGGCCAATGCCGCGCCCGGTCGTGCCGATCTTCGTACCCTTCGACGCGGCCTCTTCCCGAGCCCGGTCCAATTCGCCGTGGAGCGGCAGGATCAGTGGCGTGTTTTCTGCGATCATCAGCGTCTCGGGTGAAATACTCACGCCTTGGGCGCGCACCGTCTCGATCTCTTTGACGAGGTGCCAAGGGTCGAGCACCACGCCATTGCCGATAACCGACAGTTTACCACCGCGCACAACGCCCGATGGCAAGGCGTGGAGTTTGTAGGTTTCGTTTCCGATGACTAGGGTGTGCCCCGCGTTGTGGCCGCCTTGAAAGCGGCAGATCACATCCGCGCGCTCCGACAGCCAATCGACGATTTTACCTTTGCCTTCATCGCCCCATTGCGCGCCGACCACGACCACATTTGCCATTTGCGATGTCTCCGTCCAAACCCGCGCGTCTATAGCCTCGGGCCGCGTCGGGTGAAAGAGCGAACTGGCCGGAGGCTCGCCATCCTCTGCGATATTGGCGTTCACCTCACGATTAATGGCCAAACAATACCCTGCAAAAACGTTTCCTTCTGGCTTTGACGGGGAAGACAGCTCCAAAGGTCTCGCTGCAGGCAGCCGCGCTGAGATCGTCGCGCCTCCGACACGGTTTCACACCAAGAATGATCGCTCCAAGCTTCTGTCTTGCCCTGACCCAGCCTCGGGTCTAGGGAAGCCGCGATAGAGTTCAGGAGTTTGTACCCATGGCCGATGCGCCCCAGTTTCACGACCGTATGTTATCCCTTGGCCTGGCCCGTGTCAGCGAAGCTGCCGCCCTTGCCTCCGCCCGCCTAATTGGACGCGGTGACGAGAAAGCGGCAGACCAAGCCGCCGTCGACGCCATGCGCACGCAGCTTAATCAGCTTGATATTCAAGGGGTTGTGGTTATCGGTGAAGGTGAGCGCGACGAGGCGCCGATGCTCTATATCGGCGAGGAGGTCGGCAGTGGCACCGGGCCGGAAGTGGATATCGCGCTTGACCCGCTGGAAGGCACAACGCTCACGGCCAAGGATATGCCGAACGCCCTCGCGGTGATCGCCATGGGGCCACGCGGCACGATGCTGCACGCCCCTGACACCTATATGGACAAGCTTGCCATTGGCCCCGGCTTTCGGACCGGTGTCGTGACCATGGACATGAGCCCGGCTGAGCGGGTCAATGCGTTGGCAGCGGCCAAGGGATGCTCCACGGAAGATATCACGGTCTGTGTTTTGGAGCGGCCGCGCCATGAGGATATGATCGCCGAGCTTCGGACAACGGGTGCCGCGATTCGACTAATCACCGACGGCGATGTGGCGGGCGTGATCCATTGCGCCGAGCCGAATACCGGTATCGACATGTATATGGGCGAAGGGGGCGCACCGGAGGGTGTGCTCGCCGCCGCCGCGTTGAAATGCATGGGCGGCCAGATGTATGGCAAGCTCGTCTTTCGCAATGATGATGAAAAGGACCGTGCGAAGAACGCGGGGATCACCAATTTCGATAGGGTGTATACGCGCGATGATATGGTGACCGGCGATGTGATCTTTGCGGCCACCGGCGTGACCGACGGCTCGATCCTGCCCGGGATCAAGCGCGAACCGGGCATGCTGACGGCGGAAACGATCCTGATGCGCTCAAAAACTGGGTCTGTGCGGCGCATGACCTATCAAAACCCAACCAGTTAAGGCGGCACGCGGCCGATTTGCCTGCGTTAGCCCTAGCGGTCTTCCCTCCCCGGTTGGGAGCAGATACAGTAGTGCGGAGACTGTATCACACTTCATGTGGGGGGCGCGGTGCCGAAGGACATGTCAACTGACGGCTTTCTGAATGTAGCGGCCTCACTGTCCGGTCGACGCTGGGTCGGGCCAAGCGGGGCCGAGCTCCGGCGAACGGAGGCCATTCAGCAAGCGACGGGGTTGGAAGAGCCCACCGCCCGTATTTTGGCGGTGCGCGGTATCGCAGCGGAAGAGGCGGCGCAGTTTCTGGACCCAAAGCTCCGAGACCTGCTGCCGGACCCGCGCAGCTTGAGGGACCTTGAGGGTGCCGCCTCCCGTCTGGTCGCAGCGCTTCAAGCCAAGGAACGGATTGCCGTCTTTGCCGATTATGATGTGGATGGCGGCGCCTCGGCGGCGCTACTTCTCGATTGGTTGCGTCAGCAGCGGCACGACGCGACGCTCTATGTGCCGGATCGCATCGATGAGGGCTACGGTCCCAATCCCACGGCCATGGGAGCGCTTGCAGCCGAGCACGACCTGATCCTCTGCGTCGATTGCGGTACGCTGTCGTTTGACGCGATTGCCGCCGCAGAAGGCGCGGATGTGGTGATCATCGACCACCACCTGGCCGAAGTGGACCTGCCCGCTGCGTTGGCTGTCGTGAACCCGAACCGGCAAGATGAAGACGGAACGCTGGCGCATCTTTGCGCCGCGGCGGTGGTATTTCTTGTTTTGATCGATGCCAATCGGCAGTTGCGGGAGGCTGATCGGTCTGCACCGAACCTGATGGCCATGCTCGATCTCGTGGCCTTGGCGACGGTAGCGGATGTGGCGCCGCTGATTGGTTTGAACCGGGCGCTTGTAACCCAA
Organism: Pseudomonadota bacterium; assembly: GCA_039024895.1. Lineage (GTDB taxonomy): Bacteria > Pseudomonadota > Alphaproteobacteria > Rhodobacterales > Rhodobacteraceae > JAJDOD01. Next base: position 13,293 of record JBCCPJ010000042.1, read on the forward strand.
GGGTTGAAGGTCATGACATCGCGCGCGCGGCCCGGTCTGGCTGCCTTGGCTGATGTGGCCAAACTCGACGCCCCCCCCGCCGCCTATCATTTGGGCTATGTCATCGGCCCCCGGGTCAATGCGGGTGGCCGGGTCGGGCGCGCTGATCTCGGTGCCCGGTGCCTGTCGGCGCGCGACGCAGATGAAGCGCGGGCGCTTGCGGACCGGCTGGACGAGCTCAATCGCGACCGCCGCGACATCGAAAGCCAGGTGCGCGATGCCGCCTTGTCGCAAGCCGAACAGCGCGGTTTCGAGGGCCCGCTTGTGTGGGCCGCAGGGGAGGGCTGGCACCCGGGCGTCGTGGGCATTGTTGCCGCGCGGCTTAAGGAAGCAACGGGCCGTCCCGCCGTGGTGATCGGGCTGGAAGACGGCGAAGGCAAGGGTTCGGGCCGGTCTGTGCGCGGGGTAGATCTGGGCTCCGCCGTGCAGAAACTTGCGGCTGAAGGGCTGTTGATCAAGGGTGGCGGACACAAGATGGCCGCCGGTCTGACAATGGCCGCGGACAAAATTGAAGCTGCGATGGAACGCCTTGCGGCGCTCCTGGCAAAACAGGGCGCCGGTGATAACGGCCCGCGTGATCTGCGGATTGATGCCGCGTTGATGCCGGGCGCCGCAACGGTCGACCTGGTCCACCAGATCGAAGCGGCGGGTCCGTTTGGACAGAGCGCCCCTGCCCCGCGCTTTGCCTTTCCAGATGTTCAGATATTGCATGCGCGCCAGGTGGGAAGCGGCCATTTGAAGCTCACGTTCGGGGACGGGCTTGGCGCGAAACTGGACGCGATTGCCTTTGATACCTGGACAAGCCCGATGGGTGAAGCGCTCGCCGGCAGCCGGGGCGCGCGCTTCCACCTTGCCGGTCGTTTGGACATAAACCATTGGGGCGGCAAGCAAAGCGTGCAGCTTCGCCTCGAGGACGCCGCTCCCAGCACCTAAACCGAATTTCCCGTTGGCGAGAGCGGCAAGCGGCGTGGTCAGAATGGGACCAAAGCCTTCCGCGTCAGCGTATTTTCCAAGGCGCTTTTCGTCTTAACAAAGATCAAAATTCTGCTTGCCCTTACCGGCTTGCTTGCCTACATACCCGCGAAGCGTGGCCCGTTCGTCTATCGGTTAGGACGCCAGGTTTTCAACCTGGAAAGAGGGGTTCGATTCCCCTACGGGCTGCCACTTTCTACAAACATTCGAACCGTTGCCACCTGACGTAAAGTCGTCCTGCTTTCCTTGGGGTGGGTGGTACGCGTAAAGGCTGCGGATGACGCTGCGCGCATTTTAGGTGTTGTCGTAGCCGCGCACTGGGCTCAAAAACCTAAGCGAAGCAACGCGATTTGGAGAAACCCATGGATGACGAAAAAATCTACAAAGTCGGCGAGCTTGGCGAGAAGCCCCCGGCGCCAACACAATTCGAACCGAAGCCGTTCAAGAAAGGCAAGCCGCCTGAACCGTTGAGCTTCGAAGTCACCATGACGGCTGAGGCGACGCAAAAGCAGCGAAAAACCGGCACCGTTCAAGTGAACATTCCGGGCTTTTCGCCGGTCAGGTTTTTTTGCGACGAAGACATTCCTATCGGGGATGACACCGCACCGCCGCCCCTCGCCTATATGTGCGCCGGCATTGGCTTCTGTCTCATGACACATCTGACGGATATTTACACAGCCCGGAAGATCAACATCAAATCGATGAAACTCGAGCAGAAAGTCGGGTTCCTGACCAATCTGTCAAACATGCGCCAGCTTGGTCACATGACCGAAGGAAAGACGGAACATATCGAGACGCATGTTCTGATCGAAAGCGATGAGCCGGAGGAGAGAATTCGGGACCTTATGGTCGAAGCAGAGAATGCCTGTATGGCGCATTTCGCCTTACGGAACCCAATACCGTGGCGTTCGGTGCTGTTGCACAATGGGAAGCCTGTCATTGACCATAGCGGGTAGACACGCCGCGGTCGGGCTTTTGAGTGGCGTTGATTGCTGGTCACAACTATTTGCCAGACGCGGTCGCGCCAATTGATCAGTGGACAGGAGCCATAACCCGGGCAAAAATGCTCATCTATCTTTTGGAGAATGCTCTACTCGAAGGAGTAAACCAGTATCCCGTCTTTCTCGACACTTGGTCCTATACGGGTCAGACCAGCGTCCTTCTCGTACCACTCCAAATGAACAGAATGGGAAAGGTGTAGATTAGGATCGTCTTTCTCTTCCCAGAACATCCAAACAGCGTTAGACGTTGTCCTGTCCGTCGTCTGGCCGCATCACGATGGCGAGATCAATATCGCTATCCGGTTTGTGGTCACCCCGAGCCCGACTTCCATGAAGGTAGATTTGTAGGACTTCGGTGTGAGACGCAGCCCATTCTCGTATCTTTTTGATGTCTTCAGATGTGATGTTCACGTGTCTTTTCTATAGTGGGACGGCAGGACGCCCTTGGTGGTACGCCGGAGATCGTGGTTGTTCCTGGCAGCCGACATAGGCCGCCGCATGAGTCCTCTCACTCAGCACAAGGCTCTCAGCGCCCTTCCTTCAACCCTATCCTACGCAGTCTTGTGACAGAGTGCGCTAGACCACCTCCATGACCGTGGACGTGGCGCGGTCCCTCCTCGCATCCGCGCTTTGGGGTATCGCTTCCGGCCTAATCTCGTTGTTCCCGAAATGAGAGCCTCGGAAGGTCGGTCACCCTACCGCTCCAAGACCGGGGCATATATCAGAGCCTTCATAAGGAGGTCACATCTACAAACCCGTCATCGGGTATTTCGTCCACAGGAATTGATTGTGTCAGATGCAAGGCGGACCACCACATTTAGTAGCCCAAGACGGCCTGCGAAAGGCCATGAACCTGAACCGAAAGTGAGACAACCGTCTTATCTCTGCCTTCACCCTCGCCGTAACTCTTTGATTTTTGGTCGGGGGCGTCATCACATTTTTCGAGCAATATACTGATTTCAAAATAGTAATCGAAATTCGATTTCTTGCCTTACCCCCAGCAGTACCCCCAAAGAAAAATCTGTTCTTCGGTTCGATGCCCAAACTGGGAAACACATCGCCAGATCGTAAAGAATTTGGCGAGCTACGCAACGTGGTATACGCTCACCGAGCCTAGGTTTTCGTAACCCTAGGGCATCGCGATGCTCTTCAATCATGGAGAGATCGTGATGCGGATACTATCGAAACGCCAGATAAAGGAGCTTGTCCTGTACTCGCCTCAACACATCGCAAGACTGGAGAAAGCCGGAAAGTTTCCTAAGCGAATACAGCTCGG
>JBCCPJ010000043.1:0-13577 GCA_039024895.1 Pseudomonadota bacterium
CCTCTGCGTATTCCGGCTGCAACTTGAGCAACGTTCCTCCAAATGCCTTAACGCACACGCAAATACATTTGGTCGTAGAGCTCTCGCCCTGCATGACTCCGATATGCGCTATAGACTCCGCTCGATCCTGTTACTTTTCTTTTGTCTCGCTTCCCTGCCCTCCCAATCGCAGGAGCTATCTTTTGAAGATCGCGTGCGCGGCTATATTCTCGCTAATCCAGAAGTCATTATAGAGGCGATGGAAATCCTTGCGGAGAGAGAACGCCGTGCCGAGATTACCGAACGTATCGCGGCATTTCCGGAGTTGTTTGTCGATGCGGCCCGCCTGGGCGAAGGGGACGCCGCAGCACCTCAGCGTGTGATCGAGTTTTTTGATTACAAATGTGCGCCCTGTAAGGCGATGCACCCTGCATTGGTTGAGTTCACCGACTCCCATCCTGAAGTTCGAGTTGAAATGCGCCACCTGCCGATCCTGACGCCAGGGTCAGAGCGTGCGGCGCGCTTCGCGCTTGCCACCCGGGAAACCTACGGGGACAAGGCACACAAAGCAGTACATCGAGAGCTTTGGGACATCCAAGGGCCACTCAACGCCGCCGGGTTCCAACGTGTAGCGACAGAGCTTTCTCTAGATTTTCAGAAGATCGCGCCCGCCATGGAAAGCGAAGCAGTGAGCGCACGTATCGACTACAACAGGAACGTTGCGATTGCCCTTGGCGTGCTGGGGACGCCTGCTTTCCTTACACCTGACAGCATGGTTTTCGGAACAACGGACATCGATGCCTTGGGCAAGCTTTGGCTCAATCGATAAACGCTTTCTCGACGACAAAGTGTTTTGGGTCGGAGTTGGCCCCTTCCTGCAAACCATGCGTTTCACAGAGCGCCATGATATCCTTGTTGAGCGCCAGATTACCACAAATCATGACCCGGTCACAGGCAGGGTCCCACGCTGGCATTGCAAGCGCATCGAATATACGACCTCTGCGGATATGGTCGCTTATACGCCCTTCTGTATCCGAGGTTTCACGCGTTGTCGTCGGATAATAATGTAACTTCGTACCCACATATTCGCCGATTAACGGATCATTTGGCAGCGCGCCGACAATTTCGGCGCCATAGGCAAGCTCCGCGCGCGTACGACAGGTATGGGCTAGAACGACCTGATCGTAGCTCTCCCATGTCTCGGGGTCGCGCAACAGCGATGCAAACGGGGCGATGCCAGTTCCCGTGCAAATCATCCAAAGACGTTTTCCGGGCAGCAGCGCATCCAGGACGAGCGTGCCCACTGGTTTTGGGCGCAGGATAATCTCGTCCCCGACTCTTATTTTTTGAAGCCGCGATGTGAGCGGACCGTCCGGCACCTTGATCGAATAAAATTCAAGTTCATCATCCCATGAAGGCGACGCGATCGAGTACGCGCGCAAAAGCGGCTTACCATTATCATTCAGAAGGCCGATCATCACAAACTCGCCCGAGCGGAACCTAAGGGATTGTGGGCGTGTGACGCGAAACGAAAAAAGAGTGTCCGTCCAGTGCCGGACACTGGTCACCGTTTGGGCGTCGGGAAGGACTTTGGTGCTTACAGGGGCAGCAGACACTGGCATCAGGCAGCCTCGGCTGCTGGTTTGTCAGTGAAATGGGTGGCGCGTTTGTTTTCGACACCGTCCATGTCGTCGGCCGTGGCAAGCGGTTCCTTCGCTTCAAGAATGACGGGCCAAACCTCGGCATACATCCGGTTGAAATCGACCCAAGGTTCCATGCCTGGCTCACTGTCGGCGCGAATGGCATCTGCCGGGCATTCTGGCTCGCAAACGCCGCAGTCAATGCATTCGTCGGGATGTATGACCAGCATGTTTTCGCCTTCGTAGAAACAATCCACCGGGCAAACCGACACGCAATCGGTGTATTTGCACGCAATACAATTGTCGGTGACGACAAACGTCATTGGCCACACTCCCTCGTTGGTAAGATGAAGTTTGCCGCGCCGCAGCGGCGCTGTCCGTCAACTAATTGCTATTTGAGCGCGCGCAGGTTGCGCATCCTGCCGACGGATGATGGAGAACACTAATGATAGAGAGCCTTACCGCTACCGATGATTGCCAACACCTGGAAGTTTCTTGGGAAGACGGGAATGTAACAACGTTGCCCGCCGTTATGTTACGCCGTGAGGCCAAAGATGCCTGGTCTATCCGAGAACGCCTCGACCATGGTGCGATTGCGGTCTCACCGCATATTCGCATCACGGGCCTTGCACAGATTGGCAATGGGGTGAACGTCCATTTCTCAGATGGACACGACAAGGCGATCTATCCGTTCCCCTATCTTCGCGAACTTTCCGACCGCCTTTGACAAGTAATTGACATTCGCGCGCTGCGCTGCGGCGCAGGCTGATGCACAGCCAGACTGAAAGGTCAAGCATGGACGACATTCTCGACGGACTGACGCAGATTGATTGCGACATCCTCATTATCGGGGGTGGCACCGCCGGCCCGATGGCGGCGCTAAAAGCGAAGCGTAAAAACCCGGACGCCAACGTTATTCTGCTCGACAAGGCAAACGTGAAACGGTCTGGCGCGATCTCCATGGGCATGGATGGGCTAAACAACTCGGTGATCCCGGGCTACGCGACGCCGGAGCAATACACCAAAGAGATCACTATCGCGAATGATGGTATCTGCGATCAGGCAGCCGTCTACCGTTATGCCGAGGAGTGCTACGGGATCATTCAGGAACTGGATAGTTTTGGGATCCGATTTCAGAAAGATCAGAACGGCGAATACGACGTCAAAAAGGTGCATCATATCGGCACTTATGTTTTACCGATGCCGAATGGCGATACGGTGAAAAAGGCGCTTTACCGCCAGCTCCGCAAGGCCCGTATCAACATTATAAACCGATTTATGGCCACGCGCCTTTTGACCGGTGAAGGCAGGGTTGCCGGGGCCATATGCGTCAACACGCGGTCCGCCGAATTTCTCGTCGTGCGCGCGAAGGCCGTCATCATGGGGCTCGGTGCCGCTGGACGGCTTGGTCTTCCAACCTCCGGTTACCTTTATGGCACTTATGAAAATGCGTCGAACTCTGGCGAAGGCTATGCGATGGCGTATCACGCGGGCGCAGGCCTCGCCAATCTCGAATGCTATCAGATCAACCCGTTGATCAAGGACTATAACGGTCCTGCTTGCGCCTATGTCGCCGGGCCTATGGGTGGGTATACTGCGAACGCAAAAGGCGAACGCTTTATCGAATGCGACTACTGGTCGGGTCAAATGATGCAGGAGTTCTATGACGAACTTCAAGGCGGCAAGGGACCGGTCTACCTGAAGCTCAACCACTTGGCGGAAGAGACGATTGCCGAAATTGAACGCGTCTTGCATATCGTGGAACGCCCGACACGTGGCCATTTCCACGAAGGGCGTGGCACCGATTATCGCAAGCAGATGATTGAGATGCACATCTCCGAAATCGGCTTCTGCTCGGGCCATTCAGCCTCCGGTGTTTTTGTCGACGAATACGCCCGTACGACAATTCCGGGACTTTACGCCGCCGGGGACATGGCGAATGTGCCGCATAACTACATGCTGGGGGCCTTCACGAACGGCGCTTTCGCCGGTCTCGACGCGGCGGAGTACATCGGGGATGTCGATTACGCCTCTTTTGATCAAGGGGAAGTCGAGACGGAGCGCAATCGTGTATTGGCGCCCACCACGCGCGAGGACGGGATCCCACCGAACCAGATCGAATACAAAACACGCCGCCTCGTGAATGATTATCTCCAGCCGCCGAAGGTCACTGCAAAGATGGAGCTGGCCCAAAGGCGCTTCGAGGAAGTTCGCGAGGATATGGAACAAGGCATGTTTGTGCGCGACGCCCATGAGTTGATGCGCGCATTGGAAGCATCGACCATTCTTGATTGTGCGGACATGGCCGCTGCGGCGTCCATGTACCGGACCGAAAGTCGCTGGGGTCTCTACCACAACCGCGTGGAGTATGAGCGCGATGACGAAAACTGGTTCTGCCACACAATCCTGACAAAGGGCGAAGATGGCAAACCCGCGCACAAGAAGCAGGACGTAAAGCCCTACATCGTTGAAATCGCAGAAGATGAGAAGGACGCCTACAACCGTCAACGTGTCGGTGCGTCCGTTGTCGCTGCGGAGTGAAGATCGTCCGCCAGTGACGAAGTAATAGGAATAGAAAGCAATGCCGCTCGCTCAGACTGCAACAACCGTCCCTGTCGTCGTCAATGATGACCTCTGCATTGCAGATAAGGGATGCACTGTGTGCGTTGATGTTTGTCCGCTCGATGTGTTGCGGATTGTCGAAAAAGAGGACGGCAAGAAAACCGCATACATGAAGTATGACGAGTGCTGGTACTGCATGCCGTGCGAGGCTGATTGTCCAACGGAGGCGGTCACCGTCAACCTCCCTTACTTGCTGAAGTGATGCCCGTGGACCAACTCTTCGAAGATTTCGACGATATCGCGGACCTTGCCGAAGGGTTGGATGATCCTTCCCCGAGCGCGCGGATTATGGCTGTTATGGAATTGATGGACAGCGCAGACCCCAATGTCATTCCCTACCTTGCGCGCGCCATCCAAGACGATGACGCGGCAGTCCGTAAACAGGCGGCCATTGCTTTGACCGATTTCGACGGGCCTGAAACGGCGGCTGCCTTGGTAATGGCGCTGGATGACACCGACCCGGCGGTCGTTACCGCCGCGGCGATCAGCCTCACTGAGTTGAAGGACCCGAGGGCCGGCGATGCCATACTTCCCCATCTCGACACGGGTGATGAAACCAAGCTGACCGCGCTATTGGCAGGCATTAAGGAACTGCGTCGACCTGAATCGATGGGCCCTGCCATAACTGCTTTGAAACATGCCGTGGCAGAGGTGCGCATCCAAGCGGTAGGTGTTATTGGGTGGCTTCAGGATGAAACCTCCCTGCCCGCACTGCGCGACGCCGCCAAGGATGCGGATGTCAAAGTTCGTCGCACAGCGCTCGCAGCGCTCGGTTTTTCCAAGTCGGAGCACGCGGTCGCCACACTGATAGCTGGCCTCGGTGATCCGGAATGGCTTGCACGTGAAGCCGCTGCAGAGACACTTGCAAAGACCGGCGGGGCGCAATGCGTCCCGGCTCTCCGCGGTGCTCTGAACGACGAATATTGGCAGGTACGGCTAAAAGCCGTCCGCTCATTGGGGAAATTGGATGCCAAAGAAGCAGCCATGGAAATCGCTCCAATGATGGATTTGCCGGTGCCAAACCTGCGAAAAGAATGCGCGGCGGCACTGGGGGAATTGGTGGTGCAAGAGACGGCGCCATTCCTCAAGAAATACGAAGATGATACCGATCCGGACGTACGCAAAAATGTCCGCTGGGCGCTGGAGAGACTAGCTGCCTAATGCGCTTTCTGTAAGCGCGCGATTGTAAATTGATGCACCTCCCGAACTCAGTTCGCGGAGCTATTTCTGTCCCTAGTATACACGCTTAATATATTGATATTGGATATTTATTTATGATTCGGTCACTTCTTCAAACCCTAGAAATATAAGATAATCGCGCCATAAATTGCATCAATCGCTGCTTGTTATTGAGGCATTTAAAAAAGTTACCAGAAAATTAACGTCTTTTAACCGTTCTGCATTTTGCCTTTTGCAAAAGCGGGCTGAGAATGAAGGCAGTGCAACCGATCTCAAATCCGTTGGGGGTAGCTCATGAGACATTTCACTAAGAGCGCAATACTGACAGTCGCGCTTCTACCGTTTGCCGGAATGGCATCAGCAGAAAAAATCAACATTGCCATCGGTCATCAATCGATGTGTACGGATACCTACACCGCAGGAATTGTGGTGAAGGAACTGGGGCTTCTTGAAAAGTACCTGCCGACCGATGGCAAGTATGCCGAGGCAGAGTATGATATCAGTTGGGCTGACTACTCGTCAGGCGGACCAATCACCAACCAGATGCTTGCCAACAAGCTGAACTTTGGTGTGATGGGGGACTACCCGCTTATCGTGAACGGCGCCAAGTTTCAGGAAACCGAGAGCCTTCGCACTCTCTATGTGGCGGGCACAGGATATAACCTGAAAGGCTCGGGCAATGGGATCGTGGTGCCCGTTGACAGTGACCTCTATTCGATCACCGATCTTGTGGACAAAGAAGTGTCAACGCCGGTCGGTTCAGCCGCGTGGGGCATGTTGCTCAAGGCCATGCAGGACAATGAGATCAGCGCCGATCAATATGTTCTCAAGAACCAAAGCCCGGCGGTCGGGGCCGCAAACATCGCCGCGGGCAAGATCGATGCCCATAGTGATTTCTGTCCCTGGTCGGAAATCATGGAATTCCGGGGAACCGGTCGAAAGATTTATGATGGCTCCGAAGCAGGTGTTCCCTACCTGCATGGTGTCGTCGTCCGCGAGGACTTTGCCGTTGAGTATCCGGAAGTCGTGGAAGCCTTTATCAAAGCCGTTTGGGAAGCTGGCGAATGGATCCGCGCGGACCCAATGCGAGCCGTGACTGAGATGGAAGGTTGGACGGGTGTCGAGAAAGAGGTGCTCTATCTCTATTTCTCTGAAGGTGGACACTTGACGCTGGAACCTTCGATCAAAGACGCTTGGGTTGACGCGCTCAAGTTCAATCACGGCGTTCTGGTTAAGGAAAAGGCAATTCCACCGCTCGACTTCGAAGCTTGGATTACCGAGGACTATATCCGGAAAGCCTATGCCGAACTCGGTGTGGATTACGATGTCGATAAAGCCGCCGTCGTCGATCCGGTCGAGGCGAACAACGGCCTGCCCATGGAAATCTGGCATTCCCGCGATGGCGTCAGCACCTACGCGTCAATGCCCGAGTTCTTAAAAGCTATGGCGGACATTAGGGCCACGGCGGCTTTGGTGAATGCCAGCTACGTCTACGACGTTGAAACAGGCCTGAAGCTTTTCGGGAAAACAGCCTTCTGGGTGAAGGCAGGCGATGACTACGCAACCTTCCTGCGTAAAGGCGAAGCGGAAGCTTTCGCCTCGGCCAATGGCGGCACAATCATCAGCTTCGATGAGGCCATAGCGGACTACGTCACCGAAGGCTGAGCAAGCCGAACCACCAGCAAGAAGAATCGGGGCGAACACCGCCCCGATTTCCGAGCCAAAACGGGGGCGTGCAATGGAAACCGCATTGAAATCTAACGCGGTTGAGGACGCAAAAGCGGCGGATAGAGCAACGGCTCGACCGGCGAAGTTGATCGCCGATACCGAGCGAAACTTTGCGTTTCCAAAAATTACGAAAGAACACCTTGGTAACGCCGCGCTGATAGCGCTCAGCCTGGCCATCGGCGTTTTACTCTGGCACCTCGTTACGGCTGTAAATCTGAACTTCTACATCAACTTCGAAAATGTGCCCTCGCCCCTTCGCGTTTTCACCGCGTTCATTGCCCATATCCAAACCGAGATCTTCTGGACGCATATCGGCGTTTCCATGCGCCGCATCCTAATCAGTTACCTATTGGCTGTCGCGATTGGTATTTCCATTGGTCTGATTATGGGGCGATCCCGTATCGCGCGGGCATTCATTATGCCGTATATCGAAGTAATCCGCCCTATCCCGGCCGTTGCGTGGATTCCTCTCGCGATACTCATGTGGCCGACCGAAGAAAGCTCGATCATCTACATCACGTTTCTCGGGGCGCTCTTCCCAATCGTCCTCAACACCCTGCACGGTGTCGAACAAACGCCCGAAGTCCTCGTGCGCGCTGTTCAATCCCTCGGCGCTTCCCGTTGGGCTGTGTTTCGGCATGTGGTGATCCCGGCGGCGCTTCCATCCATCGCCGCCGGGCTCGCCATCGGCATGGGGGTGAGTTGGTTTTCTCTGCTCGCCGGTGAAATCATCTCCGGCCAATACGGGATCGGGTATTTCACCTGGGATGCCTATAGCCTGATCAACTACCAGGACATTGTTGTCGGCATGCTGGTCATCGGCTTTCTCGGCACCGCCTCTACCGCGGCTGTGAAGCTGATCACGCGACCGATGCTCAAATGGCAGGAGAGGACACGCTAATGTCGGTGCTTTCGACAATTTGGGACGATCTGCGCGGCAATTGGCGAACAATTCTGCTCCACGGCGTGCTTTTTGCTGTCGTTTTCCAGGTTGTCATGCTGGTTGCGCTGATCGTCCGCTTTCAGGACCTGCCCAACTACGTCACATTCTACGACTGGTTCGGCAGTGCTCTCCATATCATCCAATCAACACCGTCTTGGCGCGATGCGGTACATATCGTCTGGGAAGAATGGCTGATTGAGATTGGCTATATGAATTACGATTACGGGCTCGGCATTTCAGAATGGAGCCTGAATGTCGTGCCGTCACGTTTGTTTGTGCTCTTTATTCTGGGCGCCATGATCTCCCTTTGCCTGGCACTCATTCGGCGCGATACCTGCGATGCCGGGACCTTGAACACGATGCGGGCAACGACAGGTCTCGGCGCGTTGCTGGTCGCCATGACGAACGCGACTATGAGCTGGGTTGTTTGCTGCGCGACGCCAAGTTGGGTGGTCGGCCTCGCCATGTTGGGCTTGGGCGTGTCCACATCGCTCGCGCTAGAGACCATGGGGCCACTCCTGACAACAATGGGTTTCGGCACGCTGACCATATTGATCGTGGTGCTGGCCGCACGGAAAGCGCAGCCGACCCCGGATCGTGTGGGAGCCCCTGCCGATGCTTGATGTTCTAAAGTTCCAAGACCCCAAACAGATGTCCAAGGGCAAAGGACATATCAAAGTAGATGAAGTGTCGATAACCTTTGGCGCAGGTAAAGAGGCGCATCTCGCGGTTGAGACGACTTCCATCGATATAAAAGCGGGTGAGTTCGTCTGTATCCTTGGCCCGTCCGGCTGCGGTAAGTCGACACTTCTCAACGCGATTGCCGGATACGTAAATCCAACCACTGGCAGCGCTTTTGTCGACGGTACGAAGGTGGAAAAGCCGGGCCCCGATCGCGGGATGGTCTTTCAACAATACTCGCTCCTCCCCTGGAAAACGGTGTATGAAAACGTCGCATTTGGCCCCAAAATGGCAGGCCAAACACGGACGGAAGCAGGTTCCACCGCCAACACCTTTCTCGAGCTGGTGGGGCTGAAGAAGTTTGGCAACCGCTATCCGGCCGAGCTTTCAGGGGGCATGCAACAGCGTGTCGGCATTGCTCGCGCGCTTGCGAACTATCCCTCAGTCCTTTTAATGGATGAGCCCTTCGGCGCACTCGATGCCCAGACCCGGCTGATGATGCAGGAAAGCCTGCTCGATATCTGGCGTCAATTCGGCACAACGGTCGTCTTTGTCACGCACGATGTGGACGAGGCTGTCTTTCTCGCTGACCGCGTACTCATCATGAGCGCTGCACCGGGTCGGATCATCGAAGACGTCAAAATAAAACTGCCGCGTCCGCGCTCAACCGATCTCGCCTCTTCGCCGGAGTACATCAAAGCCCGGCAGTTCTGCCTCGATACGATCAAGGCAGAGAGTCGGAGAGCTTTTGAGGATCAGAACTCATGAAGTTCCTTGCGACCTGTCTGCTACCGTTTCTGGCTTCCCCCGTATTTGCCCAAGTCCAGGGCGTGTTGCTGGACGAACCTGTCGCGCTGCCAAGCTTTGCGTTCAGCAATGAGTTGGGGGAAGATTTCACGCATGCCGATCTGAGAGGCAACTGGACAATCGTGATGTTCGGTTTCCTCTCCTGCCCCGATGTCTGCCCCTTTACACTTGGGAACCTCGAAGTTGCGGTTGCGGAGACGGGCATGCGTGTCAGGCCGGATAACGTCCCCAAGGTGGCCTTCATTTCGGTCGATCCGGAACGCGACGAAGACGTCGTCAGCGAGTATGCCAAGTTCTTTCATCCGGAGTTCGAGAGCTTTACCGGCAGACGAGATCAGATCAACACGCTGGTCGAAGCGACGGACAGTTTCTATCGCATTCTCGAGCCTGACGCGACCGGGTATTATGAAGTGCAGCACAGCTCCTCCGTCTCTGTCATCGCACCGGACGGCACCCTGCGCGCAAAGCTGCAACCGCCATTCGACCCAGGGCTAACGGCGGAGTTTTTGGCGCGCCTCCAAATCGCATATCGACGGGAATTATCGCAATGATACGCGCCACTTTTGCCTTTGTTCTCCTTCCAACCGCTCTCTCAGCCGCTGAATTGACCGTTGAGAGTCCAATGGTACCGCTCGCACCCCCGGGTGTGATGGCCCATGCCGCTTACTTCAAATTGACCAATGCAGGCGAAACGCCGCGCCAGCTAATTGGCGTGGCCGCAGAGGGCTACATGATGGCGCACATTCACAAGACAGAGGTGAAGGATGATATCGCCACAATGTCCGCCGTCGATCTTTTGGAGATAGGTCCTGGACAAACAATCGCCTTTGAACAGGGCGGGCTTCATATCATGCTGATGCGCCCGGAAGAACCGCTGGGTGACGGCGCGACAGTCAATATCACGCTTGAATTCGCCAATGGCGAGACGCTTCCCGTCGCAGCCAAAGTCATGCCAATGGCTGGCGGCGCGCACTCCCATGGCGGCTAGGCGCCTTGCCCTCCTCGCAATTTTTGCCACACCGGCCTGGGCCGATTACGATCCCACACAATATCCTGCTTACGAGACATGCGCCCTCTGCCATGGTTTGTTTGGCGTCTCACATACTGGTAAATTTCCGAACCTCGGTGGCCAGAAACAAGAATATATCGAAGGGCAAATCCACGCCTTTCTGAATGGAGAGCGCCAGAACGACGGCGGGCAGATGCAGACAATTGTCACGGAGCTTCAACCGGAAGACATTCCGTTCGTTGCCGAATGGTTCGCAAGTCAGGACCCGCCTCAACCCTATGAAACCGACGACACAAGTCTCGGCGAAGCTAGTTTCGCAGAGCTTGGCTGTGTATCTTGCCATAGCAATACAGCGGACGGTGGCACAGCCGTTCCCTACCTGTCCGCCCAAAAGCCCGACTACCTCCGAAAACAGATGTCTGATTTCCGCGACGGTAACCGTAATCCGCGGTCTCTCGAAGGCATGCACCAAAACTTGTTGTCGATCCCTGATGATCGGATTGACGCCATCGCCACCTATCTCGCAGCCAAGGCCCGTCCATGATCCACCCCCGAAACGACAGTATCGACACAAACGAACCGAGCGCGATTTTCCTGTCTGAGTATCTCCTCGACATAAACGAGGGGTCTGGGTTTCTAGGTTCCCTGTCAAACGATGACCAGAAGACCGTCCGTAAATTGGGCACCCGCTGCACCTTTGAAAAAGGCGCAAGTGTCTTTCATCAAGGCGATAGTCACACGGGCGTGTGGATCATCGAAAAGGGCCGCGCCCGCACCTATTACGTCGGTCCCACGGGACGCGAAATCACGCTCGCCTATTGGACCCAAGGACATTTTATCGGCGGTCCGGAGGTGTTTGGCAGAGGTCGCCATGTTTGGTCAGCCGACGCAACCGAACATTGCGAGATGATCTTCCTTTCCGGGATGAGCCTACAAAAGCTGGTAAGAGAAGTCCCAGACGTTGCAATCGCCGTAATCCACGGCCTGATCGCGAAAGGTAAGTGCTATTCAGCGTTAATCCAGATGCTGGGAACGCGCTCCGTTACCGAACGCCTCAGACAGTTCCTTGTGATTTTCGCTGACACCCATGGGCGCCACGAAGGGAAAACCGTCATCATCGACCGCTCGATTACTTACGAACAAATCGCCAGTATCGTGGGCGCGACACGGCAATGGGTTACGCAAACGCTCGAAAAACTCCGCGCCGAAGGCGTTCTGGAGATCACCCGTTCGGAAATCATCATCCACAGATTTAGCGCGCTACATGTGTCGTAGGCTGTCGGTGACGGCCTCTGCTAACTGTGAGCCCACGACTTTCAACGGATAGCAGGTCAGTCTCACGCTATTTGGTGAAAATGCATATTCTGCTTCTGGCAAGTAGGTGCTAGCTGCGACGCGACACCCCGTAAAACGAGTTTTGTCACCGATCGATAGCCTTAACGGTCTACAGCCTAGAGCCGTTAGGGTCTTGCGCCGTGTAGCGCCCATTTTCCAACCAGCCGCGCCGATACGGTTGCCAGAATGCGCGTAATCAGCGAATTTAGTGGTCGTTAAAGTAACCAACGGTGGCGCATCCTAATGTGGAGACTTCTTCCACGTCCCACAGATATCTATTGCATCGTATTGTCGGCGCTCGGGGGTGCCATAGCGCCAGCACTCGTCAACGCTTGCGCATTCCATGGCTACACGCCCGAACCGACATTGGTTGATCGTCTATTGGCAACGGAACAGGTGGCCATCGTGAATATCGAGCCCGAAACTCCCGGGCAATATGTCAGAGTAGAAACGTTACTGGGTCCAAGCGTTTCCGGCATGCCATTCCCCAAAGACATCGCGCTCCAAGGCCAAGGACGCGCGACCGCGACATACGGTGTTCTGCTCCTCCGGGACGGCTCTTACGGCCCTTGGTTGGAAGCGGCTATTCTGGACCAACGCTTCAACTTGCTGGTTGCACGTATCCTGGAGCGGAGGCAGGTTTGGCAACTTGGCCATGAGGCCGACCGGCTCGCCTTCTTCGCGCACCGCGTGAATGACAGAAATCCTGAAATTAGAAAACTCGCCCTGCGGGAACTGGATCGCGCCCCTTATGGCGCCTTGCGGCAAGTTTCGCTGCCTTCCATCCGCCACTTGAAGCAGGCTTTGCAAAACGATGCCGGTGAGTTGGCACCGATTTATGCGCTATTAGCGGGTCTCTCCGGCGACCGCTCCTTCTCGCCCCTCCTGACGGCGAAACTGGCATCGGCAGTGCAAAACCGCACCACCTATCTGGGTGCCTATGCCACGGCACTTATCGAGCTGGAAGGATCAAGGGCCGTGTCGGAAATACTGCGCGAATACGTATATGAACCGACACTGGAAGAGGATATCCGCGAGAAACTTCTTGGCGCCCTGGCAATTCAGCACCGGGTCGCCGATGCGCTCACCCGACGCGCCATTGCCCGAGGGATGGCAGAACTCATAAGACGCGTGCCGGACGCACAGGACGGCGTGGCCCGCTATTTCGGTGTCCGGGCAAGTTGGGCGCTGACAGGAGCCTCTTTAAACCGCCCCTGAGGCGAGGCATCGGGTGCCGAAGATGTGGACGAACCAAAAGATTTGCGTCGGCAAAAGAAGGTAACGACACGTGTGCCGACGAGACCGAGCGCCGGTGGCCCCACTGTGCCGAAACGAAAAAGGTGAGCTATGACATTATCTCCGTTCCCCGTGCTCGGAAGCAGTTTTTTCATTGAAATACCGGCCGCTTAACTGCTCAAACCCGGCATTTACTTCAATTGCGGTCCTTCAAAGAAAACCTCTTCTTTCTTCAAGTGAATTCTGAGTATTTTTGTTGGGGAAGGGTTGCGGTGGATTGATAAAGGTGTATGTCGAGTTTTTAAGTAAGGTATGTCTCAGGGAGAAAGTGACATGAAACTGACCGGCAAAACCTCTGTATTTGCGCTTGCTGCTTCTGCGGTTTTTGCGACCGATGCGTTGGCTGAGGGTGAATTGA
>JBCCPJ010000044.1:0-12955 GCA_039024895.1 Pseudomonadota bacterium
AAGCGGCGAGGCGGATCGGCGATGGAGATGTTGTCGGCGACCGAGAGGTCGGGCATCAGCGACAACTCTTGGAAAATACAGACAATCCCTTCGGCATTGGCGGCTGCGGGGTGCTGAAAATTGACAGGGTTTCCATCGAGGCTTAGCGTCCCCTCATCGGGCTGCACAACGCCCGACATGATCTTGATCAGCGTCGATTTCCCGGCCCCATTCTCACCCAGAACCGCATGGACCGAGCCGAGGTCACAGGCAAAATCCACGTTGTCGAGCGCGGTGACACCACCATAGCGCTTCGTGATACCGCTCAGCTCCAGATGCGCGTGGGCGGGACTTTGGGATCGTGGTGTCATGGGACCCCCGGGAGGCACGGACAGGACAACAAACTGGCGCCGGGCCCCCTTCGGCCCGGCGCCGGCAGTAACCCTTACTCGGAGTTTTCCGCGTCGTTGGTCATGATTTCGCGCGCCGTGATGTTCACACCGCAGGCCGGGAATTCATTGACCGTGAAGAAGTTGTCCGTGAGATCCGGCCAGTAGTTCGTACCAGCCTCCAACTCGTCATACCGCGTCGCCGGGATCGGGATCGAGATGAGCTGCGGCATGACCTGGCCGTCAAGCGCGGCAAGCGCGGCCTTCATCGCGACCGAGACCATGCCGGGCGATTGCCCGATGGAGATTGCCTTGAGGCCGTTGTCAGCCTCCTCCGCCAGAATCTTGCGGAACCCGTTCTCAGCCTCACCGGCGAGCGGGACCATTGGGTGACCGGCATCAAGCATCGCGCGGACTGCGCCTGTCGTGCCGCCCTGCACCACGACACCGTCAAACTCGCTGTGGACCGCGATTGCATCCGCCGTCACCTTTTGCGCGGTGCCGTCGTCCCAGTTGCCGACGACCTCAACGATATCCCAGTTGCCGCCGGAGGCGTCCATCACTTCGCGGAAGCCGAGGTGCCGGTCACGGTCAACCGAGTTACCCGGCAGGCCGCGCACTTCGAGGAGCTTGCCTTCGGTTTTGTCGCCGAACTGTTCGAGGAGCCAGCGTCCGTACATCCGGCCCATTTCAAGCTGGTCCTTGTTGACCTGCATCACCTTGTCGGTGTCGAGCACGTTGTCAAAAGGCACGAGGACCACGTCGTTCCTGTCCGCCAGGCGGATGACACGGTCAAAGCCTTCTGGCGAGACGGCGATGGTGACGATGGCGTCAAAGCCCTGGTTGATGAAGTCTTCGATGGCGCCCAGCTGCGCGGCCACGTCTGTGCCGGTGGAGACGACCTTGAACTCTTCGATCTGCGCGGCAATCTCGGGCTGCGCGGCGTAGGCCTTGGCCGTCTGGATCATCTGAATACGCCAGGTGTTGCCGACAAAGCCATTGACGATAGCAACCTTGTGCGGGCCCTCGCGCGGCTCCCACTGCAGGTACTCGATCTCGTCGTTCCACGGCGCAAAGCAGCCGGGGTCAAAACCGGGGCCTTCAACCCTATCCGGCGAGGCAACGGCAGCACCCGTCATCATCAATAGGCCCATGGCAGAGGGCACAATTGTCCTAAGTGATTTCAGCATCGGTCTCTCCTCCCGTCGCTGCCGAAGGCGTTTTCGCATGTTCTAACTGGTCGGACTCAGAGCGCTTGGAAGCCAGGAAACGCTCTGCGTTACGCGACGATAACCGGAATCTGCTTCATTGCAAGAGATTGTGCATTCCGTTGTTATCAATGGGAAAAACCATCATCGTTTGCGTTAGAGAGCGCAGAGAAGCCAGAGAGTAATTCTGTGGACGAGTGGGTCACACGCGCGGGAAGAACAGTCGCGACCGGGCATTCATCTGAAAAGGGTTTCACTTATCGCAACAACCTCTGAGGAGCTTGCCAAGTGTACGGAGGACCGCAAGGACAGCGTGGTGCTGTTCTTCGGCAGGTCACGAAAGACCTCAGTATAAATGTGAAGACTTTGCCCGGGAGACGGCTCGCAGAATTTATGGATTCTGTAGCCGCGGACTTCACGTGTTGCGAGCGCGTTGGTGTATTCTGCTGCTTCGGACAGGCAATAGAGCTCGCGCAATTTGGCCAATGTGAGACTGTTGCCTTGGTCGACTTCCGCATGCAGTCGGTCACGACCTGATTGAGCTGCATTCACGGCAATCCGGCGATCAGACTCCCCAAGACGCATGAGCGCGTGCGAGCGCGCGGTCCTGAATTTGTATTTTGCAGGATAGCCGTCGGGCTTATTCAATACAAAACCAGTTTCTACCATCGTCACGGACAATTCAGGCGTGTCGTCAATCCTCACGGAGAACTCGCTTCTCCAAGCGTTTTCTTGTGTAGGAAGTTCTTTGTGCTCTATCTGAACAATCGCTCGACTTAGGCGGCCGAGACTACCCGTTACAAAGAGGATTACAGAGCTGCCAATCGCGTGGCGTTGCATATCCGTGCATCGGCGCTCCACCGCGATGCTATGCATTTTTGAACCCGCCTGAATTAACTCGGACCGGTTTCTTATCTTTGGTTCAACACCTTGAGATTTCGCGTATGTTATCGCTGGATTACTCACGGTCTAATCCGCTCGGTGTCGGAGATGTGCGCCGGCCTGTTCGTGGTCGGTAGAATTAGGCGGAGACGATAGAGCAGTGATGTTAAATCGAACGTGGAGTTTTCGTGGAGTGTTCGCGTTCCGACAAGCCTGACGGGTCGCTTCAGGCCACCCGATTTGGCGGCCTTTTGCCTGCAAGACTGGCTTCTAGATTAAGCAAAACCTGAAGGCCCATTTTTATGCGTGTTTCCTCGGTCGCGCTCCCGATATGGGGAAGGGCGAGAATGCGTGGATGATTCAGAAGTTGCGCGCGCGGCTTGGGCTCATCGCGAAACACATCGAGCCCGGCGCCAGCAATATGGCCACATTCCAGCGAGGACAAAAGTGCATCCTCGTCAAGGATTTCACCCCGCGCGGTGTTGATTACCAAAGCGCCATGCGGCAATTGCCTTAACTGGTTTGATCCGATCAAGCGGTGAGTGTCTTCGTTCAATGGGCAATGAATGCTTAGGACATCAGACACTTCCAGCATTTGCTCTAACTGCGGACAAAAAACGGCTGACCTTTCGAGCGCTGAAGGTAGGCGACGTCGATTGTGGTAAAAAACGTGCATGCCAAAGGCCCGGCCGAGCGCGGCAACGGCGCCACCTATGCTGCCCATTCCGACAATCCCAAGACGGCGCCCATAGAGGCCGGGGGACAAAAGCCCTGCGGGTTCCCAACCCCTCCATGTTCCCGACTTCAGGAGTTGTTCTGCCTCAGTCACGCGACGCGCGAGGTTGAGCGCAATGAGCAGGGTTGTTTCAGCCGTTGCCCGATCCGACAGGCCACTTACATTCGTGACCTCAATACCACGGCGACGCGCAGCCTTCACGTCGATGTGGTCATATCCGGCTGAGTAGGTCGCAACGGCTTTCAACTGTCGCGGCAATTTGGAGATGATCGCGTCGTCAATAGGGTCGCCCGGGCTCACGATCATTGCGTGTGCATCACGGCAACCCGTCAGTAGACGCTCAGAAAACCCGGCGGTCCATTCTTTCTCGATCCGAAGGTCGAATTTGGTGCGCGCGGCGCGAACGACTTGGTCGGGAATTGGGCGCGTGATGTAGACCTTGGGCTTTCCCATCTTGCGGCGGCAAATCAATGGGCAATCACGGACGCGATCCAAGGCGCCAGCGCGATTGTGAGAAGCGCGTTTAGGATCATGCCGACACTCGCAAAAGCCCCTGCCGTTTCTGAGATCTGGAACGCCCGGGCCGTACCGATGGCGTGCGCTGCCACGCCAAGTGCCAATCCGATGGCGCGGTGATCCGCAACGCCCGTGGCTTTCAAAAGCCCCGGTCCGCAAGCTGCCCCAAATACACCGGTGCAAATGACGACCACCGCCGTTATGCTGGCGTGCCCGCCCATCTGGTCGGCAACTTCCACGGCCACAGACGTTGTGGAGGATTTGACGGCAAGGCTTGCCAATACGGTTTCGCTTGCACCCGTCATGAGAGGAAGTGTGAGTGCTGTGATCAGGGCAATCAGACACCCGAACACGACCGTTGGAATGACGGCAGTTTGCGCGCTTCGGATCAGATGAAACTGTCGACACAGCGGCACGGCAAGCAACACGGCCAAAACAGGCAATGTCTCGGTAATTGGCGCGGCACCGACTGCATATTCGGCATAGGGTATTCCAATTAGAAACATCACCGCCCCCAATAGCGCTGAGGCGACGAGAACAGGGTTCAATAGCGCTGGCTGACCTGCGTAGCGCCACACGACGTCTGACACGGCATATGCCGCGAGGGTTGCCCCAATCGCCAATAGGGCCTGGCCTCTAAGGATATCCAGCACCTCCGTCATGTCGCAGACCGCGCGCTTGATCTTTCGAAGAGCGTTTGGGCCACCCATCCCACGCAGATCAACACCACGGACGTTCCGGCGAATACCGCGACCGCCGCTTCCACCCAGGTCCTTGAAAGGATATCCAGCGCCTTCACGACGCCGATTGCGGAGGGGACGAAAAAGAACGGAAAATATGGCGCGACAAGGTCAAACAGTTCGGATGAGCCTTCATCGGGTCCACCGGCAATCGCAAATCCAAATGATAATGCAAGCATGCCAAGCGCGGCACCCGGAACCGGTAGCGACAGGACGTTGGCGGCGGTGTCACCCAGAAGTAAGAGTACGACAACAATTGATGCGGAGCGGAGCATTGATTGAGCCTTACGAGAGCGAATACAGTGGGTATCAGTTTCGTTTTGCTTGAATGGGTGGGCCGCGTGATGACCCATCGACTGATCTGATGATATTTCAGCAACGGCCACCGCGTTGTGGAATTTTCGTGGAGTCTGGTTTTGAACGGAGCCGAAGAACCACCTGTATCGTGGAGATTTGACCGCGCGTCTGGACAACTCACGCAAGGTCGAAAGACAGCGACACTTACGCCAAAGGCTGCTGCCGTTCTGTCGTGCTTGCTGGACAATAAAGGGAGGCTGGTGACGCATGACACGATCATCGACGCGGTCTGGCCGAATGTGCATGTCCAGCCTGATCTGGTACGTGAGTACATTTCCGACGTGCGGGCCGCCCTTAGGGATGACGCCAAACGACCCAGCTACATCGAAACGTCGAGAGGTCGCGGCTTTCGCTTGGTTGGCCCGGTTGAAGAAATCACCGTTCCGACGGATGGCGCCTCCCGACCGGTTATTGCGGTGCTGCGACCTGAGCTTTTCGCGCCAAATGAGGAGTGGCGCTTCATGGCCGACACGCTTGCGGAAGACGTCACGACAGATCTCGCGCGGTTTCAGGAGTTTGATGTTGTCGCGAGGAATTCGGCGTTTTCGGTTGATGCGAAGCAGGACATTCAAACGACAGCTGCAGCGCTTGGCGCGGATTACCTTCTGGAGGGGAGCCTGAGCGTAAAGGATTCCCTCCGCGCGACCTTTCAGCTTATTCGCGCGGAGGACGGCATTCACATTTGGGCCAACCGTTTTGAGATGCCATTTGCCGAGGTTCCGCAGCTTAGCGATGAGATTTCCGGCGTCATTGCCAACGAGCTCGCCGGTTGGCGTGGGCAAATGCACGGGGCGGAACTCCACCGGTTAAGGCGGAAGCCTGCATCTACCTTCGATGCTTATGAGAATTACCTCATGGCCGTGCATTACGAGCACATTTTCAGCCCCGAAAGTACCGAGCCCGGTCTAGAGTTTGCGCGCAAAGCTGCGGAATTGGATCCGTATCACGCGCGAACGCAGCTTATGCTGTTTTATTTCGAGCGTCGCGCAGGATCTCTCGGTGGCGTCGCAAACGCCGATGGTTTGGCGCGGTCCAATGCGGCGATCGAACGCGCTTACGAGCTCGACCCGCGGGATTCGATAGTCCTCGCTGAAATCGCGGCGATCCGTGCATCGCAGCAGCGTTATGGCGAGATGAACGATATGCTGGCGCTTGCCTTGGATTATTCAAGAAATCAGGCGGACGCGCTGGCAATGCTCGCAAACCTCATCGTACCACTAATCGACGATGTTTCGACTGCGCGGAAATTGATTGGTGACGCGAAGCGGCTCAACCCGTTTCACCCGGTTTGGTATCAGTTCCCCGTCGTTCGAATTGCCTTTTTTGGAGAAGAGTTTGAGCGGTGCCTGACCGAAGGGTCGGTCAACTCACCATATATGGCCGTAAGTCTGTTCTCTCTGCTGTCCACGGCGATGGCAAGAAGCGCGAAAGAAACACGTGAAGGGCGTGAGCTTTTCTTTTCCAACTTCCCGGGGTTTGACTTCTCGCAACATGAGCGGACGTTTCCCATCGTCGCACCCAAAGCCGTCGAGCTCTTTCGTGTGGCTGCAAAAAGGGTGCTCGACGCTTAGCTGCGTCGTCGTGAGGTATGCCTAAATTGCGTTTGGCCGCGAAGCGCCTCTGCCTCGCTCACACGTGAGTTTGCCAAACTTTTGACGCGATTTGGTGAGAGCCTTGAAGTGCCGCGATTTTTGGCAAACCATAGGGAAAATTGCCTTGCGACGGGTTCTCACTGCAGTTTGCAGCCTGCTTTTTCTAGCATCCACCAGTCTTGCTCAGCCTCAGTTTGAAGAGCCGCTTGCAACAATTCTTGACGACTTGGCGGCTGGGGAATTTGAGCAGGTTGAAGAGACGTTCTTGGACTTACACCAACTTGCTCGTGAAACTCGTGATTACCGGACACTTCGCCGCGTTTACAGTGAGTTGTTTGAAAGCCCCCAGCGGGATCGCGTGCGGTTCACGCGGGCCTGGTTGGAGGCGCAACCGGACTCGCTCTACGCGAACACGGCGATGGCGTGGATACATCATGGGCGGTCCGCGCTTTTCCGCGACCAGTCGGCTCAAAGTGCAACTTCCAGAGAAGGACATCAGAAGTTCACCGAAGAGATAGAGAAGGCAACCGTTGCCCTTCGCCGCGCCCACAAAGCCGATCCGACTTTCCCTCCCGCGCTCGACGCAGCCCTACGGGTCACCCAGATGAAAGGTCAGCTTATTGCTGCGGATCCAATTCTTGACCGCCTCTTCGACGAAGCCCCTGATGCAGACACACTCCGTCGTGCATTAAACACCTACACAATACGTTGGGGCCATAGCGGCGAAAAAAGCCGCGCTCTTTGCGAAAAATACGCTGATCGTGTGCCGAACTATACAACAGACACATGCTATATTCTGTTTGTCTTTCTCAACGACCTTAAGAACCCGAGAGAGCAAGCCGCCGAACTCCTTGCCGAAGAAACTGACCCCAGCCTCGATTGGATCCGCAGGAAGGTCTACGAGGTCGAGTGGCTACAACACCCGGAAGCTGAAAAAGAGCTTATTCGGCTTCAGCGCGAGGGTTTGGATGGCCGTGCGTCACTGGGAGACCAAATACAGTCCATTGAATGGATAAATCAGGTTTTTGACCGCCCATTCTACGCCGCAGAGGCATTGAAAGAAACGGTCACGCATTTCTATGGACGCTATCAGCTCC
Source organism: Pseudomonadota bacterium (assembly GCA_039024895.1). Classification (GTDB taxonomy): domain Bacteria; phylum Pseudomonadota; class Alphaproteobacteria; order Rhodobacterales; family Rhodobacteraceae; genus JAJDOD01. Next base: position 7,497 of record JBCCPJ010000044.1, read on the forward strand.
ATCCGCAGAATTATCGTTTGGCGGACAGCTTGCTTCGGCAATTCCACGATAATCCGAAGGCGGTTAAAGGCGTTTACACAGCCCACGATATCGCCCGAACGTGGCCCGAGATGCAGGAAATGGGGAAGTACAGCGGCTACTTCTGGCGGTTTAGTGCCTATCTGGTCCAGGCTGTCGCCAATCCTTATGCGCTTGATGCGCAGAGTGATTTTTACGCGAACGCCATATATTATGGGAACCACCACAACGTCTACCTTAGCTCCGCAACGCGTCATTATCATTGGCTTTACCAGACGGCACCAAAAGCCAATGAGCGCTACCCCCAACTTGACCGAGACCCCAAGAGCTAGGCGATGACTTGCTTTGCAAACTCGTCCGCACGTCCCGACTGTATGAAGAGAGTTGCCGGACCGGACATTGTGACGGTGGTCCTTCAATCGAAATAAAACGGCTGTGGTCTAAGGCGAGGAACTGTCCCTTCGCTCCACCAGCAGCCATCGAGACGTTGCGCTTCTCACCACGAGAAATTCCTTCGAACACTTTTGAGGATCTCATCCGTGATTAAATCATCCGCTACAGCACTCTTTTGCGCATTTATCTCGTTTGGTGCGTCCGCCGAGCACGCGCATGTGCTTGACCAGTTCCGCGCGCATCTCGACGCCGGTGACTACGACGCGTTGGAGGCGGCGGCGGCGGAGCTTTTGGCTTCGCCCGAGGGTATAGCGGCATATCGCGGCGTTTCGGCGACCTTGTACCGAACAACCCATCCAACTCGGTTAGAGACGATTGAAGCCTGGCACTCCGCCATGCCCAAATCATCCCACGCGCTGACCGCCATGGCCTGGTCGCACATTCATTTGGCTTACGCAGGTGGCCTTACCGCCGAAGGCAACATGATGTCGGACCACCCGAACTTTGAAGAGCTTCAACGTGCCCTACCGCGCGCCATCGACTTGGCCGCCGAAGCATTCGATGCCGATGCACAGAACGTGAGCGCGGTGGATGCGTGGATGCACACCCTGAGTTGGACCAAGCGAGTGGCTTTCTTCGGCCTCCATTCCCGCCGCCTCGTGGCACTTGCCCCGACGCGCGAAAGCATTCTGTCGATCCTGAAGGTGACCCCGAACAACGATCGGGAGCTTGCCGGGGTATGCTTTACACATGCTGAGGCAATCGACGACTACAGCCTCGGCATGTGCATGATTGATGTCGCGTATCAAAGAGGCGGGTCGCGCGCGCTAAAGCTGGATGCAGCAGACTACCTGAAGTCGCTGCCGCCGGACGAACGGTTCGACTACGCACGCGTTGACGAGGCGCTGTATCCCACCAATCCGATGGACGCGAATGGAAGCATCCGAGCGTGGCCTGACGATTTGACGATGGAGAACGTCGATCAATTGCGACAATGGTTTTTAAACCTGGACGTTCGGGACGATCCGCAGGAGGTAGGCCGTTACGCGGCCCGGATTGGCTTGGTTCTTAAGAACCCTGAGGTCAAGCGAGAGATGGAAGACCTTGCGCTGTCAGCCTTTGAGGAGCGGTTGTTGGACGACCCTTACAACCCAATGCTCCTCGACGCGCTCATGGAGATACACTTCGAACGGAAGAACTATGCCGAGCTCATTACTGCGTTTGACAGTATTTTGGAACGCGGATGGTACAATGAAGACGCCTGGGCGTATGGTGCTATAAGCGAGCTTTGGCGTGAAGATGTTGATTTTGACTACGGGATCAGGCTCCTCGACATCGCGACAGCCGCCTTCGGGAACAATATCTATTCCTACACACAAGGCCATTACATACTGCATGGGGCGCTGAGTGCCGCCTCTCCCACCTCGACAGGACGCGAGCAAGCAGAGTGCACGTTGTTCCGCCTTGCGCGTCTTGCGACCGGTTTGTGCGACGTCGCCGAGAACGTGCAGCACATCTGTGAGAAAGAGGGCCACCCCGCAATGATTGAGATCCCCAAAACCTTGGAACAGACCAGCCCCGACATGTGCATGGATGTCCGCAACATGCGGCTCACCGATCTGCGGTACAAGAAGTTGGACCTCTTTGCGGCCGCTCGTGAGATCAAGCGCGAGCGTCGTTGGCGCGCACTGAACCAACAGAACCAATGATGAGTGCTGATGCTCAGAAGTTGGAACGCTAGGCTTTCTTCAAAGCCTTGGGTTCCCGACGTTCTTCGGCCAACGCGATAAGCCAGTCTTGATCCTGCAGGATCTCAGTGATTGCCACTGCTGGTGCGGGGCGGCCAAATCGGAACCCCTGGAAGAGTGTGCACCCCATCTTTTCGAGTGTCTGCTGTTCCTGCACACATTCGACACCTTCGACAAGGACCGCGATGTCGAGCTGCTTCGCAACGTCGATGATGGCCTTTGTCAGCATCGCACGTTGGGGGCTTTGGTGGATGTTGCGCGCGAAGGTTCTGTCTATCTTGACCAGGTTTACCGGCACGGAAATGAGAGAGGCAATGGATGCGTGGCCTGTGCCGAAATCGTCAATCGCAAGGGAAAAGCCGGCTTTATCAAGCGCTTCGGCTGCGTCGCTGACCCCGCCCGAGTCTCCATCGATCAGGATTGTCTCGACCAACTCTATAACCACTTCGCCCGGATGAATGCCGCGCCGCTCCACCTCTTGCGTTATCCAGGGCACGAAGCCTGCGTCTACCAGCATGCGTCCCGTCACATTCAAGGACAGGTGTCGTGGGGCAATGCCACTGGCTTTCCACCGTACGAAGTGATCAAGCGCCTGTATGTAAATGGCGCGGTCGATCTTTGGGGTCAGCCGCGCGCGTTCGGAGACGTACAGAAATCGCGCCGGGCTGATGACGCCGTGGGCCGGATGCATCCAGCGGCCCAAGACCTCCAGCCCAAAGGCGCTCGCCTGCTTGGTATCCACCTGGATCTGAAAGAAGGGGATGAACTCTCCCCGCTCGACGGCGGGCCCGATATCTCGCGTAAGCTGTTGGACGAAGGTCTCTCGCTCTTGCATCTCTGCCGAGAACGCCTTCACCGCGCCGCGCCCGCCATGCTTGACGTCATAAAGCGCCATGTCTGCTTCCAAGAGGAAGTTATCAATGGACTTTTCCGTTTCCGAGGGGATGGTTGTTATGCCGATGCTGGCCCCGACCTCGAGAAGCTGTCCATCGAATTCCATTGGGGCGCAAATTTCGGTGATTAATTGTTCGGCGACTTTGGTCGCACTGTCTAATCCCTGTTCCTCGGTCAAGATCAGCACGAATTCATCGCCGCCAATTCGAGCGGCGATATCTTTTGGGCCGATCACTTGGTTTAGATCAGAGGTAACGCGTTGCAGAATTAAATCGCCAGCAGAGTGGCCGAAGGTATCATTGATCTGTTTGAATCGATCCAGATCCACATGAAGCAAAAAAGCGTCGCTTCTGGCGCTTGGGGCCATTGCCAGAAGCCTTTGAGTAAACTGCCCAAGTGACCGCCGATTTGCGAGCCCCGTCAGCGTGTCTGTTTCTGCGCGGATCTCTGCCAAGTCTTTGGCCTCTTGCAAGCTGTTTGCAAGCGCCTGGGTTTCACGCAACAGCGCGACCTGGGTGTGCAGCAGATACAAAAGGTCAATAGAGGGGTCGCCGTGGGGAAAATCGGAGTCCGATAATCCAAACGCCTCGATAAGTTTTGGCATTTCCGATCCGAGACTGATCAAAACCAGAAACGCTTCGCTGTCTTCGGTCATCGGGGCAATGCTCGCCCGGAATTTCAACACGTCATCAAGAATGGGAGTGGTTGCTTCTAAAGTAACGCGCCGCCCACAGGCCCCTGCCAGATCGGCTTTGTCTCTCAAAATTCGCGGCGACGTGATCCGAAATAGGTCAAAAAATCCACTCACCGGCCCCGTAAGGGGCAGCCCCAACGATTTTCGGACGACGCGACCGCAGTGCAGCACGGTGCCGTGTGCATCGACCACCAGAGCGAATGGCACGATCTGGTCCAGGGCGCTATCCGCAATAGAGAACCTCAATCTTGGATATCCCGGATCGCGATCACGGAGAGATCAGCGAATTGAGACCGTGAAGGTGGCGCGAAATTCGTCATACATCGGTTCAGGATCCTGCGTGATTTCCACCGTCTCGCCGGTTTCCCTGCCCAACCCTTAGACCAGGCCGATGACCATCGATTCAAGCCCATCACGCTCGCTTGCGTAGTGGAGCTTGTGCTCGTTCCCCTCGCCTTCCTCGAACTCAAAGCTTGGTGGTTGTAGATGCGGCATGCTCATCTTAATGCGATCGTGCAGGTCATTGAGCGTTGCGAGACGTTCTGAGAGCCCCTTTCCGCTGAAACGCATCAATTTGCCGATGCTTGTTTTGGCGGAGTAATCCACCCAGTAATCACCGAATATTTGCAGAACCGCTTCTGCAGTGAGATCATATTTCTCGCTGAGTGCACCGACGAGTTTATATGTAACCTCATCCGGGTACGTGAGCATTCCTTCAAACGACTCTTGTTTCAGGCCCGCCCGGGCGCAGATGTCGCGCCAGTCAGCTTCTCCATAATTCTCGGTTACAAAAGTCTGTATGCCGTGATTAACCATACCGTACATGCGGACCTCCACAAAATTCCCCGCTCGGCTGTATTTCATAGGCAAATGTGCACGGCGTTAAGAAGCTTGGAGAGATCTGTGACTTGAGGTTCGAAATTATCGAAAATCTGAGGTTCTGAGCCGTGGAACCGATGTCTGCCAAGAAGCGCGGTATTCGGGCGTGACAGAGGGCTTGATCCGCATGAGTGTGGGGCTGGAACTGGACGAGTCGCCAGTGGGGCCATGCAAGCTGCGGAGAAAGACATGAACGAAATCGCCACGCTTCGCGACATCGAGCGGCAGGTGCTTTGGACGGCGATGTGGACCATTCACAACGCCAATTCCTTGCGCAGCAAGACAGACGGCGACGTGAAGGTCGGCGGGCACCAGGCGTCTAGCGCTTCGATGGTGTCGATCCTGACCGCGCTTTATTTCCACGCGCTGCGGCCTGAAGACCGGGTGGCGGTCAAGCCCCATGCCTCGCCGGTGTTTCATGCGATCCAGTACCTGGCCGGGCAGCAAACGCAGGAAAAGCTGGAAGCGTTTCGCGAATATGGCGGCGCGCAGAGCTATCCCTCGCGGACGAAAGACAGTGACGATGTCGATTTCTCAACCGGGTCCGTGGGACTGGGTGTGGCGATCACGGCGTTTGCCTCGCTGATCCAGGATTACGTTGCCGCCAAGAATTGGTCTGACCGTCCGAAAGGCCGGATGGTCGCGCTGATTGGCGATGCCGAGATGGATGAGGGCAACATCTTTGAATGCCTGCAAGAAGGGTGGAAGCACTATATCCGCAACTGCTGGTGGATCATCGACTATAACCGTCAATCGCTGGACGGGATCGTTCACGAAGGGCTTTGGGCACGGTTGGAAGCCATCTTTGAGTCTTTCGGCTGGACTATTGTTCG
>JBCCPJ010000045.1:0-12422 GCA_039024895.1 Pseudomonadota bacterium
AGTCGATCAGGAACACCTTCGCCACCAAGAGGTCATTCCAAGTCCAGAGGAACTGGAAGATCGAGAAGGCGGCAAGTGCCGGAAATGACAGCGGCAGGATGATCTTGGTGAAGATCTGAAAATCCGTGGCGCCATCGACTTTCGCATTCTCGATGATGTCCTTCGGCAAACCCACCATGTAGTTGCGTAAGAGGTAGATCGCGAGGGGCATACCAAACCCGGTATGTGCCAGCCACACACCGAGATAGCCCTTCCCGATACCGATCCCGAGATGCAGCTTGAGAAGCGGGATCAGCGCCAGTTGAAGCGGCACCACGAGGAAGCCGACCACACAGGCGATCAAAAACGCACGCCCGGGGAAATCCATCCATGCCAGGGCGTAAGCGGCAAATGCGGCAATCACCACGGGAATGATGGTCGCCGGTATCGTCACCGTCAGCGTGTTGAAGAACGCCTTCGCCATACCTTCGGAATTCGAAGGGTCGAACAACATGTTGTCGTAGTTCTCGAAAGTGAATTCCGGGGGTGCCGTGATGGTTGCAAAGACCCTTTGCCCCCTGCCTGAGAGTTCGTCATCAGAGCCGCGCCAAGTATAATTGCCCTCGGCATCGACGGTGATCGTCTCCGTCCCTTTCAACTCGGCAACATCTCCCGCCGTATATGCATCAATGGCGCGGGATGACGTGCCCCAGACTGTGATCACACCGCTGGCGCCCTCTGCTTCGAACAGGTTACCAGTGACCACAAACATATCGCCATCGGCTGTTCGATTGTCGTCCGGATCAGCAGCGCGAAAGATGACGTTCTGTTCGGCCTCGCCGAGGGCGGCCCACCAACCGGAGGTCGCAATCTGATCCCCGGTGCGGAACGACGACACTAGAAGTCCGAGCGTCGGGAAAAGCCACAGAATAACAAGCGCGAGAACAGAAAGGTGCACGGCCCAGGTCAGGGATGACTTTTTACCTGCAATACCACTTGTACCCGATTGTTTTCCTGCAAATAATCCACGCAAGAATTGGCCAGACCCGGTGGCGATAGTGCCGCGTTCTGGGGCTTGATCCACCATTAGCGCATCTCCTTCCGGGCGTTATAGACGTTCCAGATCAGGATCGGTGAAACGAGCAGCATGATGATAATCGCCGCCGCCGACCCCATCCCCCAATCGTTGGCGCGAAACAGCTTGTCGTACATGTAATTCGCCAACACCTGCGTCTGCCATTGCCCGTTGGTCATGGCGAAGACGATATCGAAAACTTTCAGCACGGTGAGCGTGATTGTCGTCCAAACCACGACGATGGTTGGCATGATCTGCGGTACTTTGATTTTGAAGAAAATCTGGAACGGGTTCGCCCCGTCAACGATTGCGGCCTCCACAGTCTCTTCCGGGATGCCACGGAGCGCGGCCGACAGGATCACCATGGCGAAGCCGGTTTGGATCCAGATCAAGACGACCATGAGAAAGAAATTGTTGTAGAACGGCAAGGTCAGCCAATTCTGCGGCTCGCCATAGGGCAAATTCGCGGTGATGACGCCGAAAACAGAGGTGAGCGACAGGTAGACCATCCAGAGAGCGAAAAGCCCTGCTCCCGCCTTAAAAAGCGTGGTCCAAACCCCGCCTGTCATCTTCACGATGTTCCATGCGGCATAGGCGACCACTGCGGCGAACGCCAAGAGGAGAAGAACCGGCGCGATCTTTAGGAAGACAATGGACCCGACACCCCCTTCAAAGTTCATCCAAACCGCGTTGAGAACACCAATCTGGGCGGTGTCGTCGGGACGGGCGTCATAGATGAGCTTGAAGATCACGGATGCGCCGACGAACGAAATCGCCATGGGCATGAAGATGATCGATTTCGCAATATTGCCCCAGCTGATGCGATCTGTCAGTTGCGCGACGAGCAGCCCGAACGCTGTCGACGCCGCAGGGACGACAATCAGCCAGAGCATGTTGTTGCGCATGGCCTCCCAAAATTTCGCTTCGGCAAACATCTGGTTGTAGTTCGCGAGGCCCACGAACGCGCCGCCTTGATCGCGGTCGGTGAGCGACAAGCGCAACGTCTCGATAACGGGATAGCCCAGATAAAGACCAAGCGCGAACATGGCCGGAAAGACAAAAAGCCAGGGTCGGATTTGATTGGCGCGGTTGATATTGGCACCAGCATTGGGGCCGGACGCAGGAAACAGAACTTTGTCGAGGAAGAGGTTCGAGAAGTAGAAATATCCCAGACATCCTCCGACGCCGATGACGATCGTCATGAGGCCTAGTAACGCGGCATCCATCTCGGCTCCTCCCAGGTAAGAGATGAAAGTTTCGCATGCGAAACCAGTTAACTAGCGCGAACTCTTCATTCACTTCCCAGCAACTTAAATGACGTCTTCTTTACGTCACCGTGCTGAAGTGGATGCTCCGGGTCGCGCCCGGGGCACCCATGTTTTGACGCTTACTTCAGCGCGTCCCAGCTGGACTGGATTTCGTTGGCCACATCTTCAGCGGATTTGCCGCCGGTGTAGTCAACCATACCGGTCCAGAACGTCCCTGCGCCGACACCACCCGGCATCAGGTCAGACCCGTCGAACCGGAACGTGGTCGCGTTGACGAGAATCTCCGCCTGACCGCGCAGTGCGTCGTTCAGATAGGTTTCCGCGTTCACCGTTTTGAGCGGTGTGAGGAAACCGGACTGAGCGCCGAAGACCTCATGTGCCAGAGGCAGCTGCAGGAACTCCATCAGGGCGTTGGTGCCGTCCGACGGATTGGTGATCGCCATCAGCGTCCCACCACCCAAGACAGGCGCACCTAGATCCTTCTCCGCAAAGGCCGGGAAGTAGAAGAAGTCAACATCCGCGCCGAACTCGGTGTCTTCCGGGAAGAACGCCGGCACGAACGAGGCCTGACGGTGCATGTAGCAGCCCGGTGGTGACGCAAACATACCGTTCGGGCTGTCGCGGAAATCCGTGGACGCCACTGCGCCAGCGCCGCCAGCCACTTTCGCGTCATCGCGGGCAAACCAACCGAATTCCTCAATGGCGGCAATGACTTTCGGGTCGTTGAAGGCCAGTTCGTTGGTGGTCCACGCGTCGTAGTCTTCTGCCGAGACCGTACGCAGCATCATGTCTTCGACCCAATCGGTCGCTGGCCACCCGGTCGCAGCTCCGGATCCAAGACCGATGCACCAAGGCACCTCGCCATCGGCGACAATCTGTTCGGTCAGCGCCTTGAGGTCTTCCATGGTTTCAGGCACTTCGTAGCCGGCATCCTCGAAGTTCTCAGGCACATACCAAACCAGCGACTTCACATTCACATTGTAGAAGAAACCGTAGTGCTGAGGATTACCCTCCGCATCCCCATAGGTTCCAAGATCGACCCAGGACTGACCCGCGCCGTAGTTGTCAGCAACGAAATCGGCCATGCCCTCGGGCAGTGGAGAGAGCAAGCCCCGTGCCGCCATGTCAGCCGCCAGTCCGGGTTGCGGGAAAACCGCGACATTGGGGGCGGAGCCCGCTTCGGCGTCGATGACGATTTGCTGCTCGAAACTGTCGGAGCCGGTGTAAATCACCTCTGCGCCTGTCGCTTCAGAAAAATAGGCCAAAACGGAGCGAAAAACATCATCCTCAGGCGTCAACCAGGGGCCGGAAACAGTCACCTGCTGGCCGGACAGATCGGGCGCGCTTTCGGCCCAGGCGTTGTAGCTGTCCCAGCTGAAGGCGCCCTCGCCCGGGTTGAACGGAAGATGGCCGCCCGCAAAAGCGCCACTGGCGGACAACGCAATCGCAGCCGTGCCCGCAAAAAGCGTGGATTTCTTCATGAAGTACCTCCCAAGGTTTCCACTTCGCGCATTTGGAATCGTTTTTATCAAAGCGCTTTGGATGATGCAGCGTCGCTTAATGGCTCGCGCTTGTCAACGGAATAAAAGTGCTTATGCGGCATTCAAAGGCTTTGACGCTCCTAAATCGATTGCCTAGGGTTGGGTAGAAATTGAAAGCGCTTTGGAAATATGAACCTTAAGGAACTATCGGATCATCTCGGGCTCTCCCAGACCACGGTCAGCCGGGCGCTTGATGGCTATCCGGAGGTCAGTGAACGCACCCGGAAGCGCGTGCAGGATGCGGCACGGCGGCATAACTACTCGCCCAATACGCGTGCCAAACGATTGGCGACAGGGCGCGCCATGTCCATCGGTCACCTTTTGCCCATGTCAAAAGAGCATGAGATGGTGAACCCGGTGTTCTCTGACTTCATTGCGGGTGCCGGGAAACGCTATGCCGAGCGCGGTTACGACTTGCTTCTGTCTGTTGTGCGCGACGAGGATGAGGCCGACACGTACCGCGATCTTGCGACCCGAGGCGCGGTGGATGGCGTCGTAGTGCATGGTCCGAAGACCAACGACCCACGGATCGCCCTTTTGACGGAACTTGGCCTGCCCTTCGTGGTGCACGGGCGTTCAAGCGCGGTGAACACGCCCTACAATTGGGTCGATGTGAACAACCGCCGCGCCTTTGAACGGGCGACAGCGCTCCTGTTGGATCTCGGGCACCGAAACATCGCGCTTTTGAACGGATTGGCCGATATGGACTTCGCGGCGCGTCGCTCCGCCGGGTTTCGCGATGCTTTCCTCGCCCGGGGGCATGCGGTGAACGAAGCGCTTATCAGCAATGAAGAGATGACTGAAACCTATGGCTACCGGCGGATGCAGGAGCTTCTGGCGCTGGATGCGCCCCCGACGGCGGTGATCATTTCCTCGATCATACCCGCGCTCGGCGCACGACGGGCCCTTGTAGATGCCGGATTGGCGCTTGGTCAGGATGTTTCGGTAGTAATTCATGACGACGATTTGAGTTATTTCAGGAATGAGGGGGACGTGCCGACGTACACCGCCACGCGATCTTCGGTGCATGAGGCGGGGCGTCGCGTCGCGGATATGTTGCTCGAAGCCATTGCCAATCCGGACAAGGGCAGTCGCACTATCCTCATGGAGGCGGAAGTTACGCTCGGCCGATCTACCGGCCCGGCCCCTGCGGTTCGAAGATTCCTCGATCAGGCCTAACGATATGCTCCCGACCCGTTCCGCATTCCCGGATGACTTCGTCTTCGGTGCTGCAACCTCAAGCTATCAGATTGAAGGCCACGGCTTTGGCGGCGCGGGGCGGACCCATTGGGACGATTTTGCAGCCACCCCCGGTAACGTTGTGCGCGGTGAAGATTGCGCCCGCGCTTGCGAGCATTACCATCATCTGGAAGAGGATCTGGACTTGTTGGCGGGGCTCAATGTGGATGTGTACCGCTTTTCGACATCCTGGGCGCGCGTTCTGCCAGAGGGTCGCGGCACGGTGAACGAGGTGGGTCTCGATTTCTATGACCGGTTGGTAGACGGCCTGCTCGAGCGCGGGATCAAACCGGCACTGACGCTCTATCACTGGGAGCTTCCCTCGGCCCTGGCGGATTTGGGCGGGTGGCGCAACCGGGACATATCTGGCTGGTTTAGTGACTATACGCAGTTGATTGCCGCTCGTCTTGGCGACCGTTTGTGGTCCGTAGCACCCATCAATGAGCCCTGGTGTGTCGGTTGGCTCAGCCATTTCGTGGGTGCCCATGCACCGGGTCTCCGCGATATCCGGGCGACGGCGCGGGCGATGCACCACATCTTGCTTTGCCACGGCACCGCCATTCAAGTCATGCGGGCAGCAGGTTTGAAGAACCTTGGCGCAGTTTGCAATCTGGAATGGGCGACCCGCCTTGATGACAGCGCAAGCTCAGCGCGCGCAGCGGCTCGCTATGATGCAATTTACAACAGGTTCTTTCTCGGCGGCCTCTTTAAGGGTGCCTACCCAGATCTGGTTCTGGAAGGTTTGGCCCCACATCTGCCCGCTGGCTGGCGGGATGATTTTAAGACCATCATGGCACCGGTCGATTGGTGTGGTGTGAACTATTATACCCGCACCCTGGTCTATGAGACCGATGGCGTATGGCCGCATTATGGGCAAACCACCGGAGCATTGCCAAAAAACACCATCGGTTGGGAAACATACCCCCAAGGGCTGTTTGATTTCCTGATACGTCTACGGCGCGAATACACCGGCGATCTGCCCCTTGTGGTGACGGAAAACGGGATGGCCACCGATGATGTGATCACGTCGGGCGCAATTGATGACACTGATAGGATCGCCTTCATCGATGTGCATTTACGGGAAGTCTTGCGCGCGTTGGAGGCGGGTGTGCCAGTGAAAGGGTATTACCTGTTGTCCCTTCTCGACAATTACGAATGGACCTACGGCTACGACAAACGATTTGGCGCCGTACATGTGGATTTTGAGAGCTTGCAGCGCACGCCAAAAGCCTCCTATCACGCATTGACTGAAGCTTTTCGAAGGCATGCCCATGGCTAAATACCCCGCCGATACCGTGTCTCTCGTGGCGGATGTGGGGGGCACGAATACGCGAGTTGCTCTGTGCAGAGAAGCTGAGCTTCTGACCGAGACGGTGCGCAAGTTCTCCAACGCCCAGTTTGCCGGCCTCGGCGCGGTTCTGCGCGAATACCTCGATGCGGAGCCGGTCGACTGCGCAGGCGCCGCCGTGGCGATTGCCGGTCCCGTGCGAGACGGGCGCGGAACACTGACCAATTTGGATTGGTCGGTCGATCCTGAAATGCTCGCCCGGGCGACACAGGCAAAAACTGTCGCCGTTTTGAACGATCTGCAGGCACAAGGCTATGCCATGGGTCGGATTGATGCGGCTAATCTGGTGGAGGTTGTCAAAGGCCCCCAAGTGGCGGGCGGCACGCGTCTGGTGATCGGCGTGGGCACCGGTTTCAACGCCGCGGTCGTTCACGACGCCCCCGGTGGACGGATCGTCCCCCCTTCCGAAGCGGGACACGCCAATATGCCCCTTCGCACCGAAGAAGAACTGCGGCTTTGCAAATTTGTCGAGACAAGCCACGGCTTCCCGGCGGTCGAGGATGTGCTTTCAGGACGCGGGCTCGAACACATCTACGCCTGGGTTTGTTCAGAAGCAGGCTCACATGAGGAAATGCGCGCTGCGGACATCATGTCCTCGGCAGAGACAAATGCAAACGCGGCCGAAGCTATTCGCTGGTTTGTCCGTATTCTTGGGACCGTCGCCGGAAACCTCTCGCTGATCCATTTGCCCTTTGGTGGCGTGTCCATGATCGGCGGCGTCGCGCGCGCCATGCGTCCCTATTTAAATGGATATGGTTTCGCGACAGCGTTTCGAGACAAGGGACGATTTGCTGGTTTCATGAACAATTTTCATGTAGACCTCGTCGAAGATGACTTTGCCGCCCTGTCCGGTTTAGCCGTGCATATAAGCCGTCAAGTTGAAACATCGCGAAACAGAACTGGTTTCGAGTAACGCCATTTTAACACGACCGGACGTAAGCACCTGCGAGACCGAAGCACTGGCTTTGGTTGGATGCCAAGCTTCGAGGTGCTGGAATGGTGAAACAGGTGACGCTCTCGCCAAAACTGGATACGGCCGCAACGGCCGAACTGCGTAAAAACCTGCTCAGCGCCAAGGATGAGGACCTCGTTCTTGACGCATCCTCGGTCGAAATGATCGGCGGTGCTTGCTTGGAGCTTCTTCTGTCGGCCGGTGTGCTGTGGAAAAAAGCCGGGCACTCCATAACCCTTGAAAACCCATCTGATCAAATGGCCGATGACCTCGGTCGGTTTGGTCTGACACCGGACACCTTGTTGGAGTACGCGGCATGAATATTTCTGTCCTCGCCGTTGATGATAGCCGCACCATGCGGGACATGATTACCTTGGCACTCACCTCAGAAGGTTTCGATGTAAGCCTGGCCGAAGACGGCGAACACGGCCTTGAGGTATTGGACGGGATGGCCCCCGACGTCATCATTACCGACATCAATATGCCACGCCTCGACGGGTTTGGCTTCATTGATGCGGTCCGCGCCAGAGATGACGCAAAATCAATCCCGATACTCGTTCTGACAACAGAAAGTTCCGATGACCTCAAGTCTCGGGCGCGGGCGGCAGGCGCCACAGGCTGGATTGTCAAACCATTTGCCCAAGACAAACTCGTCCGCGCACTTCGCATGGTCACCGGCTAGGAGCGCCCGATGTCAGATCCGATGCAGGAGATTATGGCCTCATTCTTCGTGGAATGCGAAGAACTACATGAAGCCCTGATCGACGCCCTCCAATCCATGGCGGATGGCGAACATGATGACGAAACGATCAATGTCGCTTTCCGCGCTGTCCACTCAATCAAGGGCGGCGCTGGTGCGTTTGGCCTCGATGATTTGGTTAGCTTTGCGCACCAATTCGAAACCGTCATGGATGCGTGCCGGTCGTCGGAACTCGCGATCTCGGATGAGCTTGTGCAATTGTTCCTGCGATGCGGGGACATGCTTTTTGACCTGATCAGATGCTCACGCGATGGCGAGCCATGCGATACCGAAGCGTCAAATGGTCTGATTACAGAGCTGTCTGCCTTTGCTGCCGACGAGACAGATGACGGCGAGACAGAAGAAATCGATTTTCAGCCCATGACATTGAGCCTGGATGACCTCGATGGAGGAGCCTCTCCGGCATCTGAGCCGCCTGGCGATTTGCCCGATTTGCCGCCCTTAGGCGAATTACCGCCACTTGACCTTCCCTCATCCGCCTCGGCAGCGGGGCTTGAAGTACGCTTCAAACCTGAACCCGAACTTTACGTCAGCGGCAATGAACCATTATTTCTCCTGCGCTCCATGGCCGATCTCGGACATTGCGATATTCGGCTTGAGTTTGACGCCCCCGCAAGCATCGAAGAACTGGACCAAACAAGTGGGCGGCTCACTTGGCATATTTCTGTCGATACGGAGAGTGGTGCCTCATCGGTCGAAGAAATCTTCGAGTTCGCAACCGGCTTATGCCAACTTGACATCACTGCGAAGGAAGAGGCCGAGGGCGAAGCTGCCAACGATTTAGCACCGGAGACGACTTCCAAAACAGAAGCTGTTCCGTCTAAACCGGAGGCGGTGGAGCCGGCGGCACCGCCAACTGCCGCACCGGCGTCACCGGCGGCACCAAAACCAGCAGCGCCAACGCCGGTTGCTGCCGCAAAATCCAATGCGCCAGCCGCAAAGTCGAGTTCTAAGGCCTCCCCAACAGTACGTGTTGACCTAGAAAGGATCGAACGGTTGGTGAACCTGGTCGGCGAGTTGGTGATCAATCAAGCGATGCTGTCCCAATCTATCGCTGAAGAGAACATACCACCAAATTCACCGGTCGCCGCCGGTCTTGACGAGTTCATGCAGCTCACGCGGAACATTCAAGAGAGCGTGATGATGATCCGTGCGCAGCCGGTCAAGTCACTCTTTCAAAGGATGTCGCGTATCGTGCGCGAGGCCTCCGCTGCCGTCGACAAGTCAGTCAAGCTCGTTACGGAAGGGGAAAACACAGAAATTGACAAGACAGCGATTGAATGTCTGGCAGACCCCTTAACGCACATGATCCGCAACGCCGTAGATCATGGCCTTGAAACAACCGAAACACGCCTCGCTAACGGCAAATCAAAACAAGGCGAAATTCGACTTGCGGCCGCCCACAAATCGGGCCGTGTCGTCATCGAAATTTCGGACGATGGGGGCGGGATCAACCGCGAAAAGGTGCATTCAATCGCGCTGAAGAAAGGCCTCATCCCGGAGGACGCTGTACTGAGCGATGGGGAGATTGACCAGTTACTGTTCCTGCCGGGATTTTCCACAGCAGACCAAGTATCGTCGCTGTCCGGGCGCGGTGTAGGCATGGATGTCGTCAAGACCCAAATCACATCCTTGGGTGGGCGCATCGCAATCGAATCGACACCAGGTGTCGGCTCGAAATTCAGCATCTCCCTACCGCTTACTCTGGCGGTTCTCGACGGAATGGTTGTTTCAGTGGCGGGCGAAACTCTCGTCGTTCCCTTAAATGCAATCGTAGAAACACTTTCGTTAACGGAAAGTGACCTGCGTCCTGTTGGCCCCAATCAGGTTGTACTCTGCGTTCGGGAAAAGTTCGTACCCGTCCTAGACCTCGGGAAAGAGCTTGGATACCGCGACGCATTAAGCATCGAAAAAGGCGCGATTGCGCTGTTGATTTCGCCGGAAGAAGGCGCGCTTGTTGCAATGCTGGTCGACACAATCGAAGACCAGAGGCAAGTCGTTATAAAGGGACTTCAGGAGAGTTACGGACGCGTACGTGGTGTAGCGGCGGCCACTATTCTTGGCGATGGCAAGATCGCCCTCATCCTCGATGCCAGCGATATCACGCAGAGTGCGTCCGGTGTAAAATTTGATAGCCAGAAGGAGGCGTCGTGACGATGAACCAAGTTACGGAAAGAGATCAAAGCCAGAACGCCCCCTTGCAGAATGCCCATGAACAAACCGAGTTTTTGTCGTTCAGAATTGGCGAAAGCGAGTACTCCGTCGAAATCATGTCCGTTCGCGAAATTCGCGGCTGGACAAAGACAACATCACTACCTCACGCACCGCGATTTGTCCGCGGCGTCATAAACCTACGTGGCACGGTACTTCCAGTCGTTGACCTTGCAATGCGGCTCGGTCTCGAGGAAACCGAACCTGAAGACAGAAATGTGATCATCGTTGTCGATGTAGGCTCTCGGGTTATGGGTCTACGGGTAGATGCAGTGTCGGACATCTTGTCCTTCACACGCGACCAGTTACAACCCCCACCAGATGTTGCAACCACGACAAATGCTCCCTTTGTCAAAGCGCTGACAATTCTAGAAGATCGCATGGTTCGACTTTTGGACCTTTCTGTTGTCCTTCCGTCCGGGGAAGAGATCGCAGCATGACCGAAACCGTCAACGCAATGACCCTTAGCGACGCCGATTTCCGTAAGATTTCGGCAATCGCGGCGCACGAGGCCGGTTTAGCGATACCAGAAGCAAAAAAATCGCTCGTACAATCGCGCGTCGCCCGTCGGATGCGCGCTCTTGGGATCGACAGCAGTGGAGCATATCTGGATAGCCTAGAAGGCGACGCGGACGAGACCGAGAATTTGATTTCTGCTCTCACTACGAATGTCTCACACTTCTTTCGGGAAAAACATCACTTTGAATTTCTTTCTGAAAAGATTTTGAACCGTTCGCAGAAAGGCCGTTTCCGGATTTGGTCAGCAGGTTGCTCAAACGGGCAAGAGCCGTATTCGCTGGCCATCCAGCTGCTAAAAGAAATCCCAGATGCTACGAAACGCGATATACTTATTCTTGCAAGCGATATTGATAAAACCGTTCTGGCTAAAGCAAAATCGGGCGTCTATGACGAAAATGAAATCGATGGCGTACCTCTCGATGAACGATCAAAGTACTTTGCCAAAACACCAGACGGTAGCTATGAGGCATCAGACGACCTAAGGACACTGGTACGCTTTCGACAACTCAATCTTAATAGTGACCACTGGCCTATGCGGGGTCCATTCGATGTAATTTTCTGCCGCAATGTTGTAATCTATTTCGACGATGTGACACAAACGCGATTATGGTCTAAATTTCATGCTCTTCTACAGCAAGGCGGTCATTTGATGCTGGGGCATTCAGAACGCGTTCACCCACTTGCGGATAGCGGTTTCGAAGCTGTCGGCGTTACGACTTACCGCAAACTCTAAGAAACAGGCGCCAATTATGTCATTGAGAGAAAAACTTCGAGTTATGGTCGTAGACGACATGTCAACAAGCCGCGGTTTGATTACACAAGCGCTGGATGCTATCGGCGTTCAAAATGTGGCGACGGCAGCTGACGCACGCACCGCTCTAGCAACGCTGCAGCAATCGCCGGTGCACCTTATCATTTCCGACTACAATATGCCCGAGATGGACGGACTGCACTTCTTGCACTACCTCCGCTCTACGCCAGCCACCCAGAAAACTGGATTTCTTCTTATCACGGGCCGAGCCGACCCCGCAGTTATTAATAAGGGGAAACAACTAGGAATGAATAATTTTCTAGCGAAGCCCTTCCAAACGGAGGACCTCAAGAAGGCTATGGAAGCTATTGTGGGACGTCTTTGACGGATGAACGCGCATGCCTCAAGCGACATACTCGGACCAGATGATATCGCCGAGGTGCTGACAAATATCGCGTCCCTAATGCAGGATTTCCATCGCAGTGATGAGGCATTGCAGGTTGCACTGTCTTCACTGGCGGAGGGTACTGACACGGCACCGACCTTGTTCGAACTGCAACATGTGGATTTACTGACGCAGTCACATTTCGACCTCGGCAAGCTAATGTCTGTTCTAGCCGAGGCGGCACGCGGAAAAGCAGTCAATCGTGGCGATCTACGCGATGCTCTAACACTTCGAAGCCTACAAGATAGTCTGATCGACTCACAAGCGCAGCCAAAGCAAAACGAAGCGGGCGAGTTGTCACTTTTCTAATACAACAACTTAATACACATCTTAT
>JBCCPJ010000046.1:0-11636 GCA_039024895.1 Pseudomonadota bacterium
ACGGTTGCCGTGGTGGTGCCGTCGCCGGCCTCATCATTGGTGCGGCTGGCGACTTCTTTCACCATCTGCGCGCCCATGTTCTCGAACTTGTCTTCCAGTTCGATCTCTTTTGCGACCGAAACACCGTCCTTCGTGATGCGCGGGGCGCCGAACGACTTTTCGATGACAACGTTGCGGCCTTTCGGGCCAAGCGTCACTTTGACAGCATCTGCCAGAGTGTTGACACCTTTGAGCATGCGATTGCGGGCATCGGTGTCGAATTTAACGTCTTTAGCAGCCATGTTTGCTACTCCTTGACTTGGTTTTCGTTAAAGCGAGGGGCTCAGGCGATCAGGCCGAGGATGTCGCTCTCTTTCATGATCAGCAGCTCTTCGCCGTCCAGCGTGATCTCGGTGCCCGACCACTTGCCGAACAGGATTTTGTCGCCAGCTTTGACATCCATCGCAATGCGCTCGCCGTCTTCGTCGCGCGCACCAGCGCCAACGGAAACGACTTCGCCTTCGGCGGGTTTCTCTTTCGCATTGTCGGGGATGATCAGGCCGCCTGCGGTCTTTTCGTCGCTTTCTACGCGACGCACGAGCACGCGGTCATGAAGCGGAGTGAAAGCCATGTTGAACGCTCCTTGGTTCAGTTGTTTCTCCCTTTAGCACTCGCACGAGGTGAGTGCTAACGGCGGGGAGATAGGAAAAGCGTCGCTGCGAGTCAACATTTCGCCACAGGTTTCTGAGAAAGTTTTTTTCGTCCACCCGATTGCCTATATATCCAAGGTCGTTTGAAGGAACCCGCCATGATCCGCCTGCTTCTGCCCGTTATGTTCGCTTTGTTCCCGGCCATGTCATTGGCGCAGTCTTGCGGCACGCGCGACCTGATCGCAGAACTTGATACCGGACAACGCGCGCAACTGGACGATTTGGTGGCGGCACATGCGTATGCCGAAGGCAACCTATACCAGGCGGTTAAGGGCGACAGCGAAGTTACGGTTGTCGGCACATTGCATCTGCCCGATCCCCGGCATGAAACGCTTGTCGATGCCGTGCGTCCTGCGATTCAAAGCGCAGATGTTTTGATCCTGGAAGCCACCAGCGAAGCGCAGGCCCAGATCAACAGTCTCGCCGCCGCGCAGCCGGAGATGTTCTTTCTCACGGACGGCCCCACGCTCATCGACCTGTTGACTGCCGATGAATGGGCGCAACTGACCGAAGAACTGTCGGCCTATGGGATACCGGGCTTCATGGCGGCCAAGTTTCAACCGTGGTTCCTTGGTATGACGCTCGCGATCCCCCCATGCGCCATGGAAAGCGTCGCGCGCGGCGAAAAAGGGCTCGATATGCTGCTGGAAGAGGTGGCCACCGATGCCGGAACGCCGCTTGCAGAGTTGGACGATATCGAAGGGCTGATGGATTTGCTGTCCGGCGATCCGCTTGAAAAACAGCTTGAAGGATTGCGCCTGTGGCTAGGCATGAAAGTGGATAACGGCGCCGAAATGACCACGATGGTTGAGCGCTACTTCCAGGGCAAATCCCGAGAAGCCGTCGAATTCTCCCGTTTACTTCTGGAAGAAAAGAACATCCCGCTCGAGATGTTTGACGAGATGATGCAGAGCATTCTGGAGGATCGGAACGAAGCCTGGGAGCCCAAGATCGTTGAATTGGTCGCAAATAAGGATGCGGTCATCGCGGTCGGCGCGGCGCATCTTTCTGGCGAAAGCGGGGTACTTCGGGCGCTGGAACGGGCGGGCTATACGATAAACCGGCTCTAAATCCGGGCCAAGCTCACTTCGCCTTCCGCGATAAACGTTCGAGCACCTTGGCGCTTTCCAGTTCACTCCGCGCATGCCGTCCGATCCATTGCGCGGCGCGCTCCTCCCGTGTTTCAAGTCTTCCGCAAGCGGCTAGCGCCTTGTCATGTAAATGATAATTGCGCTTGCCCGTCGCGCGCAGCGCCATGTCGATTGCCTTTTTGACCAAGGGACGCTCGTCACCGGCCTGTTGCTCTATCAGCGCCAAAGCAGCTTCAAATCGCGCATTCTCGGCCTTCTTGTCATGTGTTGTCAGCGCCCAGACGAGCGCAAATCCGGCGCGGCGCACGAATTCGCGCGGGTCCACCGCCCAAAGCGCGACTTTTTCCCAGCGAAAATCCGTCCGGTCAAAAAGCGCAAAGCAAGCCGTGTCACAGATGGCCCAATTATCGAAATCGGCGCACCAGGCATCCGCCTCTTCTGATGTCAGAACATCGGGTTCCCCGATCAAAACCGCCATCATCCGCGCCTCATAACGCCCGTCCGCCCAAAGTGCGCGGGCCGCTTCATGGTCTGGCCCGATGGCTTTTGCCTGTCTGCGCATCTCGCCCACGGTCACGCCGAAAGCCCCATTGCTCGGGATGCCGAACCGGGCCATCCCTTCAACGGTCTCACGGGTGCCAGTCGCGGCGAGCCAGCGCAAAATGTCATCTGCGCGGCTCATGTCTCCCTACCTCGCGCCCGCGACACGACGTATTCCCGCCGCAAGGTATAAAGCCCCGTGACCACGATCACAGCCGCGCCGACCCAGGTCCAGACATCCGGAAACTGCCCAAACACGACAAATCCGTAAAAGGTGCCCCAGAGGATCAACGTGTATTGCATCGGCGCAACGATCACCGCCATGGCAAGCTCCAGCGCCTTGATGACGCAAATCTCCGCCACCGCCGCAACGACAGCGACCAAGCCGAGGAGGACCCACTCCTGCCCGGTTGGACGCGTCCAGACGGCGAAAGCAGGCACGCTCAGCAGAGTTATTGAGACAATGGCCGTGTAGACAATCGTTGTCGCTGTCTTGTCAGTGTCGGCGATGGCCCGGCTGACCACCTGCCGAATGGCAAAGAAGAACGCCGCCAGTAGGATGAACCCCGCCGCAGGGTGCACGACGCCCAAGCCCGGCCGGATCACAATCAACGCACCGACAAACCCAAGGGCTACCGCCGTCCAACGGCGGATACCCACCGGCTCCCGTAGCAACAAAGCGCCCATCAGCGTTACCATGAATGGGGCGACGAAGCTGATTGCCACGGCATCGGCCAATGGGACATATGTCACGCCGAAGATGAACAATGCTGCGGAACAGGAGGCAACGGCCCCGCGGAAGACCTGCAATCGCGGATGGGTGGTTTTGAACACACGCAATCCATGGACACCGATCAGGATCAGCGCCCCGGCCAAAAGCCCGAGCTGGCGCACCCAGACGATCTGAAAAGGATGCAAGGTGTCGGTTAGGAACTTTGCGGTCGTATCAACAGCCGAAAACAGAAACATGCCCAGAGCCATAAGGAGAAGCCCCTTGCCGCTTCGGTTCTGTCTCTGCCCGGTCAAACCGTCATCCCCCCTGGTAGCCCTGCCATAACACCGCAGTTGAGGCCGGACACAAGCCCCCATCGGTCAAAGCTCCGCCATGACCCGCGCAGCAACACCCGTTGACAGAACTGCCCGAACCTCATAGTCACGCGTCAATTCCGGGAGACCAAACCTCCCGGTCCCGACATCGTCGGGATCGCCCCCCATCAGCGCGTTGCGCCCATGGGGGCGTTTCGCGTTTGGGAAATGAGCGGTCGGTGCATATCTCCGGCTAAGGACACAACCGGCGAAAGGAGCCCGAGCCATGTTCGAAAATCTGTCTGAACGCCTCTCCGGCGTCTTCGACCGGCTGACCAAGCAAGGTGCCCTGTCCGAGGACGACGTCAAAACCGCGCTGCGCGAAGTGCGGGTGGCCCTTCTTGAAGCCGACGTCTCCTTGCCGGTGGCCCGCGACTTCGTCAAAGCGGTGCAGGACAAGGCCACGGGTCAGGCAGTCACCAAATCGGTGACGCCAGGCCAGCAAGTCATCAAAATCGTCCATGACGAGTTGATCCATGTCCTGAAGGGCGAGGCCGACCCGGGCGTGCTCAAAATCGACAACCCCCCGGCCCCGATCCTGATGGTCGGCTTGCAAGGCTCGGGCAAGACAACGACAACCGCCAAGCTCGCCAAACGTCTCGCGGAGAAAGAGGGCAAACGCGTCCTGATGGCGTCCCTCGACACCAACCGCCCCGCAGCGATGGAGCAACTGGCGATCCTCGGCGTGCAAATTGGCGTCGACACCCTGCCTATCGTCCCCGGCGAAGAGCCGGTTGCCATTGCCAAACGCGCCAAGCAGCAAGCAACGCTCGGCGGTTACGATGTCTACATGCTCGACACCGCGGGCCGTTTGCACATCGATCAGGAACTGATTGCGCAGGCAGCCGCCGTGCGCGACGTCGCCAACCCTCGCGAAACGCTTCTGGTGGTCGATGGCCTGACCGGTCAGGACGCCGTCAACGTGGCGACCGAATTCGATGATAAGATCGGCGTCTCCGGCGTGGTCCTCACCCGGATGGATGGCGACGGGCGCGGCGGCGCGGCGCTGTCAATGCGGGCTGTCACCGGCAAACCCATCCGGTTTGTGGGCCTGGGCGAAAAGATGGACGCCATCGAGACCTTCGAGCCCGACCGCATCGCAGGCCGCATCCTCGGCATGGGTGACATCGTAGCCCTCGTCGAGAAGGCGCAGGAAACGCTCGAAATCGAGCAGCAAGAGCGCATGATGAAGCGCTTCCAAAAGGGTCAATTCAGCATGAATGACCTGAAGTCCCAGATTGAGCAAATGCAAAAGATGGGCGGCATGGAAGGCATCATGGGGATGATGCCCGGCATGGGCAAAATGAAAGCCGCCATGGCCGATGGCGGGTTTGACGATAAAATCCTCCGCCAGCAGATCGCGTTGATTAATTCGATGACCAAGAAAGAGCGGGCAAATCCCGGGCTCTTGCAGGCGTCCCGCAAAAAGCGGATTGCACGGGGCGCCGGGCTGGAAGTCAGCGACCTGAACAAACTGATCAAAATGCACCGCCAGATGTCCGACATGATGAAGAAAGTCGGCAAAATGGGCAAAAAGGGCATGATGCGGCAGTTGGGCGGCATGTTCGGCGGCAAAGGCGGCCTGCCTGCGGGCGGTATGCCGAGCCAGGCGGAGATCGAAGCCGCTCAAAAGCAAATGGGGGCCATGCCCGGTGGCGGACTGCCCGGCCTTGGTGGTGGCGCGGCGCTGCCGCCCGGTCTTAGCGGGTTTGGCAAAAAGAAATGATCCACCGCCCTCCCCTTCCAGATGGCATGGCGCCTGCCGCCGCTGCCGTCCCGGTGCTCGAAACCGAGCGGCTGGTGCTAAGACGTCCCCATGGTGGTGACGCGCCAGCGATCATTGCCTTCTACAACACCGAACGGTCGCAATTCGTCGGTGGAAACCTTGGTCGCTTCAATGCGTGGAAACAAACCGCCGCGATGCTCGGACATTGGGAGGTGTCGGGGTACGGCCTTTGGGCCGTTACGGCGCGCGGTAGCGATGAAATTCTGGGTTTGGTCGGCCCGTTCTATCCGGATGGCTGGCCCGAAACCGAGATCGGGTGGGTGATGTTCGACGGCTCGGAAGGTCAGGGCTACGCGCAGGAGGCCGCCAAAGCTGCAATTGCGGATGTCCGCACACGCCTTGGGTGGACCGAGATTGTGCATTACATCGCGCCCGAGAATGCACGCTCGATCAAACTGGCCGAGCGTTTGGGCGCCGTCCGTGACCCTGAAGCGGCCACGCCCAAACCGGACGACCCTTGCCTCGTCTACCGCCAACCACAGGTGGCGGCATGACGGTTGATTTCCGCATCCCCGAATTGGAAACGGCGCGTCTGCGCTTGCGCCTTCCCCGGTTGGACGATCTGCCTGCCCATGCAGAGTTTCGGACCTCGCCCAGGTCAAAAGGCGTCGGCGGCCCCTTTGACCATGCGTCGAGCTTTGGCCACCTCGCTGGCATTATCGGACAGTGGCAGTTGCGCGGTTATGGCCGTTGGATGGTTGCGGATAAGGCGACGGACGAACCTTACGGGATCGTGGGCGTCTATCACCCCGATGATTGGCCGGAGCCGGAGATTGGATGGTCGGTCTATGGTGCGGCAGAGGGGCGCGGCATCGCCCATGAGGCAGCACTTGCCACGCGGGAGTTCGTATACTCGGTGCTCGGCTGGACCCGTATTGTGAGCCTCATCATGGAGGATAATACGCGGTCAATTCACCTTGCGGAGCGGATGGGCTGTACGAAGACGACACCTTTCGTGCATCCCGACCTTGGGACGCTGAACATCTGGGTGCATCCCGGTCCAGAGGGTGCCACATGACAGCGCGCCACGAACGCCCAACGCCCGGCGCGGCGACGGCTTTGGCCCTGTCGCTTGTCGAGCGCTTGCCACGTCTGACGACCGAACGCTTGATCCTGCGGGCGCCGACGCTTTCCGACTTTCCCGCCTGCGCCGAGATCGCTTGCGCCGAACGTGCGCGCTTCGTTGGCGGGCCGATGAGAAGAGAAGACGCGTGGTACGAGTTTTCCAGGATGACGGCAGGGTGGCTTTTGCACGGTCATGGTGGCTTTACCATCGAAGATCGCGCCACCGGTGAAATCTACGGCTTTGTCATCCTCGGCCTTGAGCCAGGTGACCAGGAAGTGGAACTCGGCTTTTCCGTGACCGAGGCGGGCGAAGGCAAGGGTATCGCGTTCGAAGCGGCGCTGGCGATCCGCGACTGGGGATGGCGTGAATTGGGGCTCACCGGCCTCGTCAGCTACATCGATCCTCAAAATGCGCGCTCCATTGCGCTCGCCACGCGCTTGAAGGCTGAGCGTGATCCATCGGCAGAGGCGGCGCTTGGGGGTGACGACACGTTCGTGTTTCGCCATCCGATGCCAGAGGCCCTGCAATGACCGATTTTCGAGCCGACGCGATACCGATGGGATACCGACGCAATACCGACGTGCCGTGCGCGGCGTTAGGAGACCTTTCATGAGCGATGTTGTGACCCGCGCCGCGGAGGTCCTTGCGGGGCACCGCGCCAGCATAGACCGCCTGGATGCGATCCTCGTTTACACGCTGGCCGAGCGGTTTTCGCACACGCAAGCCGTGGGCAAACTGAAGGCAGAGCATCATCTTCCCGCGTCGGATAAGTCGCGGGAAACAACGCAGATTGCCCGTCTGGAGCAGCTGGCTAAAGACGCCGATCTCGATCCCGAGTTCGCAAAGAAATTTCTGAATTTCATCATTCAGGAAGTGATCCAACACCACAAACAACATCAAGAAAAGTAAAGGAAATACCGTATGGCTATGAAAATTCGCCTCGCCCGTGGCGGCTCAAAGAAGCGCCCGTTCTATCGCATCGTTGCCGCCGACAGCCGCATGCCGCGCGATGGACGCTTCATCGAAAAGCTCGGGACCTATAACCCGCTTTTGCCGAAGGACAGCGAGGATCGCGTCAAGATGAACATGGAGCGGGTGCAGTATTGGCTGGACCAGGGCGCGCAGCCGACCGACCGTATTTCGCGCTTCCTTGAAGCTGCGGGCGTCGCCGAGAAGAAAGAGCGCAACAACCCCAACAAAGCAAAGCCCGGCAAGAAGGCGCAGGAACGCGCCGACGAAAAAGCAGCAAAAGCCGCCGAAGCCGAAGAAGCCGCCAACGCACCGGCCGAAGAAGAGGCCCCCGCTGAGGAAGCAGCAGTGGAAGAAGCAGCAGCTGAAGAGGCGCCCGCAGAAGAGGAGAAGGCGGAGTAATCCGCCCGTCCCGGTATGCTGCCCGGCTTCGGCCTGTTTCGTCGCTTTGTCACCCTGGCACTTGTTGCCGGGGCGTTTTGGGCTGGGATGCACGTGGCGCGCTCCGGTCTGAACGATAGGTGCGTGGACGCGGGCGGCACGCTTCGGTCAGATGGTCTTTGCGGAGGTTTGCCGTGAGCCCGCTGGCCAAATGGTTGATAACGCTCGCCTTGCTGATCATTGTCGGGCTTGGCATTGCAGTGCTTGCGCAACTCAAGTCGCTGCAATCTTCGTCGTTAGGGGCTGTGTATGTCACCTAAAGAACGCGTATGTGTGGGGGCAGTCGCCGGCTCTTTCGGCGTCAGAGGTGAAGTTCGGCTCAAGAGCTTCTGCGCAGAACCCGACGCCATCGATACCTATGGCCCCTTGTCTTCTGAAGACGGCGCGCTCCAGTGGGACGTAAAGGTCACGCGAACAATCAAAAACGGTTTTGCGGCCCGGCTTTCCGGTGTCCGCTCCAAAGAAGCGGCGGACGCGCTGCGGGGCACGCGGCTCTTTGCGCCAAGGGACAAGCTGCCAGATCTGCCGGATGACGAATTTTACCACACGGATTTGATTGGTCTCCAAATTATCGACACCGGTGGCGCTGATATCGGTCGGATAAAGGCCGTGTTGAACCACGGCGCCGGTGACCTTCTGGAGATTGCAATCAAGGGCGAAAAGCAACCGGTACTTTTGCCGTTCACGGTCGCTAACGTGCCCACCGTGGATGTTGCGGGCGGCAAAGTCATTGTTGACATGCCTGACGGGTTGCTCGGCGCGAACGGCGATGAGCACAACCCTCAGGATGAGGGGCCAGACTAGCTCGACAGATTTAAGCCCGAACCCATCGTGAACCGCGACAAGGCGCACATACCCTTCACCTACCTTTTCTTTTTGTCGAATCCTCCGTAACTTCGTGGACAGAAAAACAAACATCTGGGAGTGAATGGATATGAAACGCTTGCTAATGGCCTCGGCGGCTACGGCACTCTGCACCTCTACCGCCTTTGCGGCAGGTCACGGTGAAATCAAGATCGGCATTATACTAGGATTTACCGGTCCGATTGAATCGCTGACCCAACAAATGGCCGGTGGCGCGGAGATCGCTATGGCCGAAGTTAGCGCGTCAGGGCTTCTTCTGGGTGGTTCGACTGTGACACCGGTACGGGGCGATTCAACCTGCGTCGATGCGGCAGCGGCAACTTCTGTTGCTGAACAACAAATTACGGGCGACGGTGTCAAAGCAATCATGGGCGCGGATTGCTCAGGGGTCACGGGCGCCATCTTGCAGAACGTGGCCGTTGCAAACGGTGTCGTGATGATTTCGCCGTCGGCCACGTCACCGGGCTTGAGCCACGCCAACAATGAAGACGAAGGGTTATTCTTCCGCACCGCCCCGTCGGACGCCCGCCAAGGCGTCGTAATGACAGAAGTCTTGATGGAAGAAGGCATCAACGAAGTTGCCGTAACCTATACGAATAACGACTATGGCAAGGGCCTCGCAGATGCGTTCGAAGCGGCCTTCACCGCAGCGGGCGGCTCGGTGACCATCAACACGGCCCACGAAGACGGCAAGGCCGATTACTCTGCCGAGATCGGCGCGCTCGCTGCTGCTGGCGGTGAACGTCTTGTGGTTGCCGGATACGTCGATCAAGGCGGATCGGGGATTGTGCGCGCAGCCCTTGATGCGGGCGCGTTCGATACGTTCCACTTCCCGGACGGTATGATTTCCGAAGCGCTTCAGGACAATTTCGGGAACGAAATTGATGGCTCCACGGGCCAGCATCCTGGCACTGACAGCCCGGGCGCTGCGAAATTTGCGGAAATTGTCGGGGATGCTTTTGATGCGACCTCACCTTTCGCAGCGGAAAGCTATGACGCGGCCGCACTTATCATGCTTGCCATGCAAAAGGCAGGCTCCGCTGAGTCGGCAGATTTCAAGGACCACGTGTTCGATGTGGCCAACGCACCCGGCGAAGAAATCTTCCCCGGCGAGTTGGAGAAAGCCCTGCAAATCCTCGCGGACGGTGGGGAGATCGACTATGTCGGCGCGTCCGCTGTTGAACTAATCGGACCTGGCGAATCCGCAGGCAACTACCGCCAGATTGTCGTCGACGGTGGCGTGATCGAAACGGTCAAGTACCGCTAAAGGCGGCTTGCTTTGAGGACGGCCCGGGCTCCTAGCGCTCGGGCCGTTTTCGCGGAAGGGATCGCGGCATGATCGTTGTCGAGCAGCTCCACAAGCAGTTTGGAGGATTTCGGGCCGTCGATGGCGCGTCGCTGGAAATCGGCAACGGCACAATAACGGGGTTGATTGGCCCGAACGGTGCGGGAAAGACCACCCTTTTCAACGTGATCGCCGGAAACCTTCCGGCAACCTCTGGCTCCGTTTTCATGAACGGAGAAGAGATCACCGGCCTCACTCCGCATGAGTTGTTTCACAAAGGCTTGTTGCGGACGTTTCAAATCGCCCATGAGTTTTCGTCGATGACCTGTCGCGAGAACCTGATGATGGTCCCTGCCGGCCAGTCCGGGGAGACACTTTGGAACACATGGTTCGGACGGAAGCGTATCGCCAATGAGGAACGCGCCTTACGCGCAAAGGCGGATGAGGTCCTGGAGTTTCTCACCATCGAACACCTGGCCGATCACAAAGCCGGTCAGGTTTCGGGCGGACAAAAGAAACTCCTGGAACTTGGCCGCACCATGATGGTCGACGCGCAAATTGTCTTTTTGGACGAGGTGGGCGCCGGGGTGAACCGCACACTGCTCAACACGATCGGTGATGCGATTATAAGGCTCAATAAGGAACGGGGTTACACGTTCTGCATGATTGAGCATGACATGGATTTCATTGGCCGCTTGTGCGATCCGGTGATTGTGATGGCCGAAGGCAAGGTTCTCGCCGAGGGCGCTGCCGATCAGATTATGAAAAACGAAGACGTGATTGAGGCGTATCTGGGCCGGGGCCTGAAAAACAAGGTGAAAGCGGAGGCCGAAGCGTGACGGAAAGACACGGCACACCGGCAGCGGGCTCTTCATCGATCCACGAATACCTCGGTGATACGTGCCCAGAGCACCTACGGCACGCGACGAATTCATCGGCGCAACCTGGATTGGTGCGATGAAGGAGCCGTTTTTGATCGGCGACAATATGACGGGCGGGTATGGCCGCGGCGGTCCTGACATCCTCCATGGATGCACAATCGCGGTAAGCGAAGGTGAAATTGCCGTCATTGTCGGCCCAAACGGCGCCGGGAAATCAACCGGCATGAAGGCCGTTTTCGGCATGCTGAACCTGCGAGAGGGCTCAGTCTGCATCGGTGGTGAAGATATCACACATCTGAGCCCGCAAGATCGTGTGGCCAAAGGTATGGCCTTTGTGCCCCAGACGTCAAATATCTTTACGTCCATGACGGTAGAGGAAAACCTTGAAATGGGCGCTTTCCTCCGGCGGGACGATATCTCGGGCACGATGGAACAGGTCTATGCGCTCTTTCCAATCCTGAAGGACAAGCGCCGCCAGGCAGCGGGTGAATTGTCTGGTGGTCAACGCCAGCAAGTCGCGGTCGGACGCGCCTTGATGACACAGCCTCAAGTATTGATGCTCGACGAACCAACGGCGGGCGTTTCTCCTATTGTGATGGACGAACTGTTTGATCGGATCATTGAGGTCGCCCGCACCGGCATTTCGATCCTCATGGTGGAGCAGAATGCGCGTCAGGCGCTGGAGATTGCCGATCGTGGCTATGTTCTTGTCCAAGGGCGGAACGCCTATACCGACACCGGCGCGGCCTTGCTGGCTGATCCTGAAGTGCGGCGGAGTTTTCTCGGTGGCTAAGCTCCGATTTCCTTTATTCGGCTCCTTCGGAGCCGACCCGGGGGGGGGGGGGGGGGGGGGGGGGTTGGCCGGGCGGGCGAGCAAGCGGAGGAGAACAGAGGGGAATAAGAAAAGAAAGAAAAGGAAGACACTAGCAAAAGAAAGA
>JBCCPJ010000047.1:0-11503 GCA_039024895.1 Pseudomonadota bacterium
AGGCCAATACGCCGAGCCGATCCAGCTTGGTGGAAGCAACGAATTCCGGGAACTCGGCGCGGTTCTGGACGACATGTCCAGCACACTGGGGGAGCGCGAACTCACGCAGGCCGAACAGAAGCGCCAGCTCGAAGAGGCTGTATCAAAACGCACGGCCGAGTTGCAGCAGCTGATCGACAAGTTGGAAACCGGTGAAGAAAATCGCAAACAGCTTATGGCCGATATCAGCCATGAATTGCGCACGCCCCTCGCGATTATTCTTGGCGAAGCAGATGTGACCCTGCGCACCTCGGGCAAGCTCGGCGATGACGTCGCAGATGCTCTTGCACGCATCCGCGACAGTGCCAAACACACCAATCAGATCGTGGACGATATGCTGACTGTTGCGCGCTTTGAGGCGGGACAATTGCGCCTTGACCGCAAGGAAACAGACCTGCGCAAAATCATCCATGATGCTGTTGCGATGTTACCCGGCCAGGTCGAGGTCGCCGGGCCAGAGACACCTGTGTTGCTTCCTGTGGATGAGGTCCGGCTACGCCAGTCCGTTTTGTCCCTTTTGCAGAACGCACGGCGCTATGGCGGCTCCTCAATCACCGCCGGCCTGGAACAGAGCAACACAGGCTTGATCATTTCGATTGAAGATGACGGCCCTGGCCTGAGCGCTGCGGAGAAGTCGCAGGCCTTTGACCGGTTCTTCCGGGGGTCCAATGCCTCTGGGCAAGGCACGGAAGGCAGCGGTTTGGGCTTGCCGGTCGTGAAATCCATCGTCGAGGCACATGGCGGGACGGTCACGTTGCAGGACGCAGAGAATAGCGGCTTGCGCGTAGTGATCACCCTGCCAAAGGAGCCGCGGATGAAAGTGGTTTCTTCCGGGCCAACGACACGCAAGTCGGCGTGATCTAACGGTTGGGTGGAACGAAATGAATATTCTTTTGGTCGAAGACGAAACCCGTGTCGCCGATTTTATCCGGCGCGGGTTGTCAGCCGAAGGCTGGGCCGTCGATCATGCGGCGGATGGCGAAGATGCACTCGAACATGCTGCCTCGAACCGCTATGACGTGATCCTTCTGGACCTGATGCTGCCGGGAATCCAGGGACAGGATGTCTGCCGCAAGCTACGTGCGCGGAAATCCAAGACCCCTATCCTGATGCTGACCGCCCTCGACAGCCCCGAAGAGAAGGTTGATGGCTTAAAGATTGGCGCTGATGACTATCTCGCAAAACCCTTCGACTTTGACGAGTTGATCGCCCGCGTCGAGGCCTTGCACCGTCGCGCCACAGGCTACGCGACAGATGCCAGCGAGAATGTGATCACCAGCGGAAGCCTCACCTTCGACCGCTCATCGCTTCAGGTAATCGTCGATGGCGCAGAAATCGAATTGTCCAAAAAGGAACGCGACCTTTTGCTTCTGTTCCTGACAAACACGGGCCGTGTCCTCTCGCGCGAGCGGATTCTCAACTCTGTCTGGGGCCTGAACGCAGACCCGCTGACTAATGTAGTGGATGTCTATGTCGGCCGCCTTCGTAGAAAGATCGGGGCGGAGGGCGAGCGGATCGTCACGCTGCGGAACGTCGGTTACCGGATGAGTTGACCAGTTGGTAAGAGTAGCTGATCCATTCTGGAACAATTGATCCTTTTGGGTTGAAGTGAACACCCTCATACAACTGGCAACGCCACATTGGGGTATCCATTTGAAGGTTCGGTATATGTCGCTCAACCGACGTTCGCGTCCCTTTACCAAGCGGCTGGATTGTCCGCACCTTCCCCTTCCGCCGGTGCGAAGGTCAATGGCTGCGCGGTCGCGAGGCCGCCGCAGGTGCTTTGAGCGGCGAACCGACCCGATGAGCCCAATGTGACAAATGCTGCGCCGCGCACGAACGTCTGCAATCGCAATGGCGTCATCTGATCCGATAGCCGGCAGGACACGCCATGAAATCTATGAATCCGCACCCTTTGTGAAAGACAAGGAGCTGTCCAAAGACGTCTGCCTTTTCGCCATCTTTGTCAGCTTGCCGATGTCGCATGTCCCGGAATAGGGTTGGCGTGATGAAGTCGCTCAAATTCCGAAAGGCTACCGTTGCCGATGTGGTTCCGCTCAGCGGGCTGATCCAGCGCACAATCCGCGTTTCAAATGCCAAGGACTACGATCAAAAATCTATTGAAATGCTATGCGCGATTTTTGGGCCGGAGTCACTCACCGAAAGAATCAGAAATGAGTCTATTCTTTTGTGTTTCGCGGGCGCCCTTCTAATTGGAACGGTGGGGCTGAAAGGTGACTATCTGCGATCGTTGTTTGTGGACCCTGCTTTTCAGGGGCAAGGGTTAGGCAAAGTGCTGACAGCAAGAATTGAAGAAGAAGCGCGAGAGAGAGCAATCCCGGTAATGATGCTTCACTCCTCACTAACAGCGCGGGAGTTTTACGCGGCTCTTGGCTATGAATTTGTAGAATTGCAATCATACCCGGAAGGACCATTCGTCTTGATGAGAAAGCCCCTTAATGTGCGCCCGTGAAATACCTTATGCCACGAAATACCGGCAGTGACGTTTGCCGATGTGTTGCGACCGTCCGTTGACGCCTCAGATCGGAGCAGACCTTCGTTTCCGCAAGGCCGAGGGTCGCTTAGTCCCGCGGCTCAGTCGACTGAGCGCGTCAAGCCAGTGTTTCCTTTGGGCTGTCCGCTGTCTTTGGTGCACCGTGCGACAAGGGTCAATGAAGGAGCCCCGACTCATCGATGCTGCGAGCGCTTCGACCGTCGGCTATTGCCCGTTTCAGGTTGACGTTGGTCGACAGAAAGCGTGGTCTTCTTAAATGACAACTCTTACAAAGAACCCGAATTACATCCGTCTCATTGGCGCATCGGGCGCAACCAATCTTGCAGATGGCATAGCCAGTGTCGCTTTTCCTTGGCTTGCAACACTGCTGACCCGTGATCCATTCCTGATCGGCCTAGTAGCCTTTGCTGGGCGTTTTCCTTGGTTGCTGTTGTCGGTCCCAGCGGGAGTTATCACCGACCGTTCAGATCGACGTAACTTAGTCGTTCGCGCTGATGTTTTCCGTTTTCTGCTAACTTTCGGCGTCGTCGGCCTGATCTTGACGCTGCCGAGTAATATTGAAGCGCAATCAGAGTTTGATCTGGCGTTACGCTATATCCTTGCGCTTTCCGGGCTGGCTTTTCTTCTTGGTTGCGCAGAGGTCGTTCGAGACAATGCTGCCCAGACTCTTATGCCTTCTGTCGTTCCAGCGGATGATTTGGAGCGCGCAAATGGACGCCTCTGGACTGTTGAAACAGTCGTTGGACGTTTTGTTGGGCCACCACTTGCTGGCTTCCTCATCGCCTATACTCTGCCTGCACCATTTCTGTTAGATGCTGTTGCGTTTGGATTTGCCGCATTTTTTGTTTGGTGCATCGCTCTGCCGCCTCGTGTTGCTCCACCAAAAAGATCGTGGCGTGTTGAAACCATGGAGGGGCTGCGTTGGCTCTGGGAAAGACGCGTTTTGAGGCGTCTTGCACTGTCTCTTGGCGTCATAAACGGGCTTGCGTCGCTCGCCGCGACAATTCTTGTGTTGGTGTCTCAGGAGCGGTTGGGGCTGTCCGCGACAGGGTTTGGCCTACTGTTGACCGCCGGAGCTGCGGGCGGAGTTGCAGGTGGATTGTTATGTCCCGCCATCGTTTCGCGGATAGGTGCGCAGCGAAGCCTTACCCTGTCGCTAGGGATCATTCCGCTACCGTTCATTGCCATGATGGCACCAAACGGGTTTATCGTGGGCTTTGCTCTATTTACCCAGACATTCGTTGGCACTCTGTGGAACGTCGTCACAGTCTCGTACCGGCAAAGGACAATTCCCGATGATCTTCTGGGCCGCGTGAATAGTGTTTATCGCTTCTTTGGTTGGGGAACGATCTCTCTAGGCGCATTGCTGGGCGGTGTTGTGGTCGGAGTAGGTCAGCAATTTCTCGACCGGGATATGGCTCTCCAGTTGCCATTTATTTTGGCGTTTGTTGGAACGGGCGCATTGTTCTCATGGGGTTTCCATCGGCTCAAGATTGAATAGCAGCCAAACTTTCCAAGCTCATATTGTTGCCATTCGCGCAGCCGCAGCGAAATAGCGCTATGTCAGCAGGTTTCCTGTTCGATGAAGTCGCAACCAACGGGCGCATTGTCAGTCAAACGCAGCGAAAGAGCGTTTTGTCCGCACCTTCCCCGTCCGCTGGTGCGACGGTCAATGGCAGCGCCGTCGCTAAGCCGACGCACTTGTTTCAAGCAGCGAACCGACCCGATGAGCCCCAAATTTGCAAATGCTGCGCCTTACTCGAACGTCCGGTTGCCCAACCGCGCACTTGATCGAAGCTCTGTTAATCTCGCGCAATTGGTTTGCGTACTTGTCACGCTCCGAGTGTAGCTACCGCCAGGCGGAAGAAAATCGCTCCAGCCTTGAGAGTGAGAATTGCAGAAGCCGACAAGGAGTTTGTCCATGCCCAAAGTAGATCGTGCCACAGCGCCGAGCTACGAGCGCCAAGCCTATCCTGGAAAGCTCGTTCATCGTACAGACGGCTGTTGGAAAACCAAACTCAGTGACCCAATCGGTTTAACCCAGATGGGCGTGGGAGAGGTTGAACTCGCACCGGGAAGCGCGACTGGCTTGCTGCATTACCACCATGGTGCAGACGAGATGATTTACGTGCTCGAAGGAGAAGTGACCCTTGTCGAGGAGGGAGGTTCCGAAGAAGTGCTCCGAGCAGGAGATGCTGCAGGTTGGAAGGCAGGCGATGTGGTTGGACACTCCATTGAAAACCGGAGCGACAAACCGGCCCACCTGCTCGAAATCGGCACGCGCCCTGCCGAAGATACTGCAATCTATGTCGGGCTCGACCTGATGTATCGCGCAAGATATGGCGCTGACATTACGATCAGA
Source organism: Pseudomonadota bacterium (assembly GCA_039024895.1). GTDB lineage: Bacteria > Pseudomonadota > Alphaproteobacteria > Rhodobacterales > Rhodobacteraceae > JAJDOD01. The sequence goes on from JBCCPJ010000047.1 coordinate 4,917, forward strand.
TCCCGTAGTGGACGGCCTTACGAGGCGGGCGAGGAGGTGCCTGAGATTGAGGAACTGCCGATTGAAACGCGCCGTTGAGACGGGTTCTTCTGCACAGCGGTCATTCGAATTGAAGATGCGAGCGGCAGGAAAGTCCCGCACAGCCGTCGCAGCCCATGTGAAATACGATGGTTTGGCGTGCCGCAACGCCGCATGTCGGTTGTGAGCCCATAGTCACCGATGCTGCATCGCGCACGAACGTCAGTTCTAGAGAGTTTAGCGGGATAGTGTAGTATATAAGGACGGTCTTACGCAGAGACCGCGTCGTGTATTTTCGGGCGCCAAGGACATTGGACAGTTTCTACCAATAGGACCTTCAATGAGCAAAGAAATGGCCCACTGAAAGTTCAAGCCTATGTGCCATTTTTTGGCCTATTGGGTCAGGCGCTTGCCCAGTCTGATGGCATCCACTGTGCCAGAATCTCAAATCCGGCTCCGTTGGGTCTGGTGATGACCGCTTCGCCCTCGGCCAAGCTGGCGCCAGCCACCTCGGATATATTGGAGCGGTGAGAAACGATGATCCTGTTGGTTCCGTCGATCGGAGGTGTTGTCATGCGATCCCGAAGATAGGCAATTCGGCCAGCACGACCATCGCTGTCGGACAGAAGTCCCAACAGTTCCATGCGTTCCTCGACCCGACCGAAGGCGATTTCCGCCATGTCGCGGCAACGGGCAAAGGGACTAGCCAGAACCTCCCCCACTGGAAAACCCTCTGATCGGAAAGCGGCACCGATTTGCTCAGATTGCCGAATACCCAGATCAGACAAAAGGCGCTGACGCTCTCGCGGCCATTCGATACTGTCGATGCCCGACCAGGTGGTCACCCCGTGCCGGAAGTAAATCACATGACCGCCTTGCCGTAGATCGTCGCGTAGGCCGGTTTGCGCGAAGGCGGGGGCCGCGAGAGCCGACAGGCCCACTTTGAGGAATGTGCGGCGGGAGACTGCCGAAACCATATTCTGTTCCCTTATTTTGAGACAACGAAGTGACGCACAACTGGGCCGGTATCACGCAGATCGAGGGCGCGGACCTGCGATTGTAGATCGGCGTCGTTCTTTGTGACGCGCTTGTGCTGCTCTAGGTGTTCGGCCCAGCTGGGTAGGTGGAATGTCTCCACCCACAGGTCGGGATCTTCGACGCTTTGATGAAGGTGCCACTGCGTTGCGCCGTCACGATACCGTTCCTTCGAAAACGCAGCGATGGCCTCTTGGAAGGCGCTCCGATTTTCTTCCGCAATCCGGTATTCGACAGTCACCATCGCAGCTCGGTCGGGCGTGGCATTTGCGCCAAGGGCAGGTGCCTCTGGCCAGATGGATGCTGCCGAAAGGTCGAGCTTTTCCCCTTGTCCGACATGGAAGGTCCGGGTGGCAAGCAGGCCAACCATCAAGCCCCCCGCCGCGATCAGCAAAGCGACCGGGACGGCGGTGGCATTGGCGATCTGGCCCCAAATGACCGATCCCAGGGCCATGGAGCCGAAGAACCCCATGAGGAACACGGCCAAACCGCGCGCACGCACCCAATCGGGCAACGCCATCTGGGCCGAGACGTTGAACGACGTCAGCACAGCGATCCAGCTGAGCCCCCCGAGAAAGGCCGCAACCATGAGAAACGGAGGCGTCGCGCTTAGGGCGAGGAGAACAAGGGCCAGCGCGGTCCCGACCGTGCCAAGCATCACAGTCTGATCAGAATTGAGACGCCCACCGAGTTTGGGCAGAAGAAGCGCACCTGTAACTGCCCCCGTACCGATCAGCGCCATCAGGATACCGTAAAGCTGCGAACCACCCCCTTCGGCCCCGCGCGCGATGAGCGGCAGCAGCGACCAATAGGCCGAGGCGAACAGAAAGAAGGCCAGCGCCCGCACAAGCGTCGCGACCATCGGCGGGTTGTGCCTGACATGGCGCAGACCTGTTGCCATCTCGGACAGGATGGAGCCGTGATGGGCACGTGCCGGCGTCGGTTCAGGCCGCCAAATCACGAGGGCAAGGATGATGATGACGTGGCTGACCGCATTTAGGGCAAAGGGTGCCGCGAGGCCCATGCTCGCGATCAGGATACCGGCAAGGGCCGGGCCAATAGCGCGGCTGATATTGATCCCCATGGAATTGAGGGCAATCGCGGGTTTGAGCGTGTCGCGCGGCACGAGTTGAGGCACAACCGCCTGCCAAGCCGGGGCCATGAAGGCGGCACCCGTCCCGATCGCCAGGGTAAACAGGATCAATAGCGTTGGGGTCATGTGCTCTTGCCAGACGAGCACCGTTAGGACGGTGATCACGGCCGTCAGCGCCAGGTTGATCGTAATCAACATGCGGCGCTTATCGAGCCTATCCGCCAGAGCACCGGCCAACAAAGCGAACAGGAAAACGGGCAGCGTCGTCGCGGCCTGAACCAGCGTGACGACAGCCGGGCTGGAGTTGAGCGTTGTCATTAACCAACCCGCGCCAACATCATGCATCCAGGTGCCGACGTTCGAAATCAGCGTGGCAGTCCACAACAAGGCGAAGGCGCGGTGCCCAAAGGGCGCAAAAGCGCCGGGCTTATCCGTTGATGACATCGGCTGTCTTGTCCTTGTGGCGCGCGACATAGGCGCTGAAGAAGGGGCACAGAGGCACGATTTTCTGCCCGGCGCTGCGCGCGTCTTCGATCACGCGGCGGGCAAAGGCGCCTGCCACACCCATGCCACGCATGCTGTCGGGGACGCTGGTGTGATCGACGATAATCAGCGTATCAGAGGCCTTGGAGAAGGTAAGTTCACCCTCTCCCTCCAGGCCTTCGATGGTCGCGACGTAGCGGCCCTTAGTGTCTGTGTCGTGCCGTGTAATCTGGATGTTCGACATGCTCTGATCCTAACCTTGAGCGCTGATCTGAGGGGCAGCGCCGGGTGCGCCAAAGATTGGGACCGGCGACCAATCAGGCAATTCGGCAAGGGGCGCGGGGCCGTGTGACGCAAAGCTCGATTTCGCAAAGACCACCTTCCCGCCGACAAGCGTCAGATCGGCCTCGATATTGATGATGTCGTCCTCGGGCACCGTGAAATAATCCCGATCAAGCACCGCCAGATCCGCGAATTGCCCCGGTGCGATTTGTCCCTTCTTGCCAGTCTCGCGGCTGAACCAAGCCCCATTGGCCGTCCAGTGACGCAGGGCATCGTGCCGGTCGAGCCTGTTTTCCGCAGCCCAGATCATATCGCCACCGCGGCCTTTCCCGGAGACGGCCCAATGGATTGCCAGCCAAGGGTTGTACGAGGAAACCCGCGTGGCGTCGGTGCCCGCAGCAAGCGGTACGCCAGAGGCCATCATCTTCTTAACGGGCATGACCTCGCGCAGGGCTATCGTACCATAGCGCTGCTGATAAGCGGTTGTCTGGAAGGCGATCCGGTTCTGATAGCTGATGCCGCCGCCCATGCGGGCGACCCAATCCATTGTCTCGGTTGAAACCGTCTCACCATGGTCGAAGATCCAGTTCAGCTCTTCCAGACCTTGGCCCTGACCGACCTCCTCGATCAGCTTAAGCAACCGGTGTGCACTTTCCTCATAGGTGCAATGAAAGCGGATCGGCCAACGGTTTTCGAAGAGGAATTCTAGGACCGGCTTTAGGTCCCCTTCCATCCGTTTGGCCAATGTCGGGCGCGGATAGGAGAAGTCTTCGAAGTCATAGGCCGCGGCCACCAGCATCTCGCCGGCGCCGACGCATTTGAGGAAGTCGTTGCCCTCATCTGGCTTGACGATGTCGTTCCAGCGTTTGAAATCGTCCAGTTCAAAGCCCGGTCGTTGCGCAAAGAGCTGGTAGCCGATGCGCATTGTTTGCTCACCGCGCTTATTGAGCTCCGTGATCACGCCGTAATCGTCGGGGTAGTTCAGGAAACCGCCCGCGCAATCAAGCGCTGAGGTCATGCCGAGACCGTTGAGCGCCCGGAAGTAGTGTTTCGTCGACAGGACCTGTTGTTCGAAATCAAGCTTGGGTGCCATGTCGAGCAGCGCATAAAGCGGCTGTGCGTTCGGACGTGCCAGGGCAAGCCCCGTGGGGTTTCCATTGTCATCCCGTTCTAACCGGCCCGATACGAAAGGTTCATAGAAGTGGCTATCGATCCCGAGCGCCCGAAGCGCCGCCTTATTGAGCCAAGCGCGATCATAAAGGTGCAGTACGTAGACGGGCACATCAGGGGAGACGGCGTTGATTTCGTCAATCGTGGGTAAGCGCCGCTCTGCGAATTGATCGGCAGACCAGCCGCCCACCACGCGGATCCATTGGCCCGCAGGCGTCCGTTGCGCCTGTTCTCTCAGCATACGCAAGCCATCGGCCAGGGACGGTACATGGTCCCAACGCAGCTCCATGGCAAAGTTGTTGCCTTGCCGGATAATGTGCGTGTGGCTGTCAATGAGGCCTGGAATAACGCGCTGACCGCCCAGATCGATCACCTCTGTCCCTGAGCCTTTGAGGGCGAGCATGTCAGCATCCGATCCGACCGCTTCAATCGCACCTTCCGAAATCGCGACGGCGCTCGCCTCGGGCTGGTCGGGGTTCATTGTCGTGATTTTGCCGTTGAAGAGAATTGTGTCGGTCATGGTGCATGCTTTCAAAAGAAGGAGGGGACATGCGGGGGCAACGGCCCCCGCAAGCGGGCTGTTATTCGGCGGCTATGGGAGCAAGCGTTTCACCGGCATGCGCGGTACGCTGTGGTGCTTTGTGAACCATGGAGTAAGCGTAATCGACACCCATGCCGTAGGCGCCAGAGTGTTCCTGCACCAAGCCAATCACAGCGTCGTAAGTGTCACGGCGCGCCCAGTCGCGTTGCCATTCGAGCAGGACCTGTTGCCACGTCACCGGAACCACACCTGCCTGAACCATCCGGTCCATAGCGTATTTGTGGGCGTCCTCGGACGTCCCACCAGACGCGTCCGCGACCATGTAGATTTCGTAGTCAGTGTCGGCCATGCAGCTAAGTGCGAACGTCAGGTTACACACCTCGGTCCAAAGTCCGGACACCACAATCTTCTTGCGGCCTTCCGCGGCACCCTTTGCCAGCGCATCGCGCACCTTTTGATCATCCCAAGAGTTCATGGAGGTGCGCTCCAGCAACGGGCCCTCGGGTTGCACGTCCAGCAGTTCAGGGTACGTATGCCCCGAAAAGCTCTCGGTCTCGACGGTGGTGATGATGGTCGGAATGTCGAAGATCTTAGCAGCCTTCGCCAACGCCACGGTGTTATTCTTCAGTGTCTGGCGGTCAATCGACTGCACACCGAAGGCCATTTGGGGCTGATGATCAATGAAGATGATCTGGCTGTTTTCAGGTGTGAGGACGTCTAGTTTTGACATGGGTTTTCTCCTTTTCTTTCCGGGGGTAACTGTCAATTTGGGGGGCGGTTGAAGAGCGCCGCGTTTATCCTTCACGGTCGTCGGGTTGAGGTTTTTTGGAGGCGACCTCGAAGGATTTCATATGCAGAGCATTGGCGATCGGTTGGGAATGTCCTTTGAGCCATTGCACAGCCGCCTCACCGGCCAGCATGCCCAACAACCCAAGCAGAGCGATGATTGGCGGCGCGGGGGACCGGACAGAAACAAGCCCGTAGATCACGCCCACGCCGACCCCGACTGCCATCGATAAAATGTAAGGCGTCCAGCTCATGCTGCGTCCACCTGGGGTTCTGACATCAGAAGTTGGGCCAGCGCTGCATTCTCTTCGCGGCGCACCTCATGGCCGCCATCGTGATAGCTGGTCGTCACCTGCGCACCCTGGTCTCGCGTCCAAGACACCAACCGCTCTGTCATCGGCCATGGGCAGATGGGATCGCGCCGTCCGGCGCTGATCAGAACCTCACGGTCCTGGAGCGCGGGTGCTGGCGCTGGCTCCCAAGGGATGAGCGGATGCAAAAGCCCGACCCGATCAAAGAGCTCAGGCTGCGCCATCATGACTGCCGCAAGAATGTTCGCACCGTTTGAATAGCCGAACCCATAGATAGGCCGGCCTGGGTACTTCGCTTTCCAAGCCTCTATGAAACCCGCCATTTTGGCTGTGGCCCGCGCCAGATCGTCCATGTCATAGACGCCCTCGCCCGTGCGACGAAAGAAGCGCGCCGCCCCCATTTCCGAGACGTCGCCGCGGGGCGAGACAACGCCCGCGCCCGGGACAAGCTCTGTCGTGAGGCCAAAGAACTGCTGTTCATCCCCGCCAGTGCCATGGAAGGCAAAGACAAGCGGCGCATCCCCCTCAGGGGCCTTGGTCAGCGCGTGATAGCTATCGATCGACATCGTCAGTCCTCCTTAGGCGAGTTCAGGCAAGCGTTTTTCGATCTGATCGCGGAACGGGCGATAGCGTTCTGGAAGCTTAAGAGCTTGACCCAGATGCGCAGTGTCCTCGTCCCGATCAAAACCGGGCTCGTTGGTGGCGATCTCGAAAAGCACGCCACCGAGTGTGCGGAAGTAAATCGCCCAGAAGTAGTCGCGGTCGATCACAGGCGTGACCTGGTAGCCGGTGTCCATCAGGGCCTCGCGCACCTTCAGTTGCGCGGCACGGTCCTCAACCGCAAAGGCGATATGGTGCACCGAACCGG
>JBCCPJ010000048.1:0-10902 GCA_039024895.1 Pseudomonadota bacterium
GAAGTGACCGCAACCATCGATCTTTCTTTCGCTCTTAGAAACAATGGATTAGACCGTCATCCGACGCCATATCAGCCTAATTTCAATATTATATTTCTGTCAATATTATAATCTCATATCGTAAGCATATCCGTTACCAGGGCCCGGCCTGCAAACCAAGAGGTACGTCCGCAGACATAGGGTCTCAGCTTATCTGACGTCATCGTCTACCGGACAAATCTAGGGGTTTGAGCAACGGAGGATTTCTGGATCATCGAAGCCATTATGGAGCGAAGATGAACAAGAAATCCGGAACGTCGAAGGATGCTGCTGACAGGTTGGTCCGAGGCATCAAACGCAAGATGCGCAAACCCTACTCGGCAGAAGAGAAGATAAGGGTCGTGTTGGCAGGTTTGCGTGGTGAGGAGAGTATTGCCGCGCTTTGCCGCCGCGAAGGCATTGCCGAAAGCCTGTATTATTCCGGGTCGAAGGAGTTTCTCGAAGCCGGGAAGAACCGCTTGGCGGGAGATACCGCACGTCAGGCGACCTCACCGGAGCTCAAAGAGCTGCGTTCAGAATCCGCGGCCTTAAAGGAGGTCGTTGCGGAACTGACGCTTGAGAACCGGCTGCTCCAAAATAGCATGATAGGGCCTCTCGGTGATGCATAGCATCACCTGCCGGTAATAGATGGGGGCGACGAAGAATGAGATATCCTGCCTCTGAGAAGCTTGAGAGCGAGACCTTGTCCACCATTGGTCCGAGGACAATGGTCGAGCCGCGCGGTCGACGCGTCGCATCTGCCGACCAAGCAAACCCTGAGAATTCTCGGTATCCCCAGCAGCACCTATTACGACTGGTACGCCCGTTGGGTCGGAGGTGGCTTTGACGCACTTGCTGATCGCTCACCTCGGCCCACGTCAATCTGGAACCGTATCCCAGATCAAATCCGCGAGGATGTTGTCGGTTTTGCCCTCGAGCACGAGGACCTGACGCCCTGGGAACTGGCGGTCAATTACACCGATGAAAAACGCTACTTTGTCTCGGAATCCTCCGTTTATCGCATTCTCAGTGCCGAGGATCTGATCACCGCCCCGGCTCACATGGTAATCCGGGCGGCCCCCTCTCGGCAGATTTGCTTTGCAAAGCGCCTGCTGGGCAATGGATGAGTTCCGGGACAAGACAGCCCGGCCGAACGAGCTCTGGCAGACCGACTTCACTTACCTGAAGGTGATCGGCTGGGGCTGGTTCCACTTGCCCACGATCCTCGACGATTACAGCCGGTACATCATCGCCTGGAAGCTTTGCACGACACTGAAGGCCGGGGACGACGAGCCCTTGTTCGGTTGCCAGTGGATGCGCCAATGGTTCGAGCACCACTGGCGACGGTTCAAGAACAATGGTCGAGTGACACGTTGGAGTTGGCACTGGACGCTTCGTGCTGCAACAGCGCGACCGTCGTGCACAAACCACGGCTGCTCAGCGATAACGGTTCATCCTACCTTGCTGGCGATCTGGCCAGATCTCTTGAGGACAAAGGGGTGGATCATGTTCGCGGTGCGCCGCTCCATCCACAAACCCAGGGCAAGATCCCTCTCGTGACATTGCTGTGCAATGCGCTGCCGGGCAGTGGAACGCTGGCACCAGACCATGAAGAACTGCGTCCTGTTAGAGAACTACCTCCTGCCCGGGGACCTGGAACGCCAGATCGGCGCATTCGTCGATCACGACAACAATCGCCGCTATCATGAGAGCTTGGACAACCTGACACCCGCCGATGTCTATCACGGCCGCGGCGCGAAAATCCTGAAGATCAGAGAGGAGATCAAGGTCCGCAGGACGACAATCCGAAAACGTCGGTTGCAGCACCAAGCCGCGGCCGCCTAAACTCAAACAGAAACCGAACCAGAGCCTCCGGCACAAGACGACCCAAGCATTCCGGAAAACTCTGACGACGGACAGCCGAGGGTGTCTCAAAACGTCGTATCCAAGACGTAACGAACCTAGCTTTGCTCGCGCCCGAGATAATTGAGGCCACACTGTCTGGCGAAAACCCTTCCGGCCTTACAACCGATTATCTGATTAAGAACCGGTTCTCGGCCGTCTGGTCAGAACAGAGCGCCCAGTTCGCCGCGCACTAAAGCCCCACAATCCGCAAACTCGTACCGCCGACTTCCCAAACGGAGACTGCTCCGCCATTTGCGAGCAATTCTCCGAGATCACGCGGTCTCCACTGGAAGAACGCAATGCTAACTAACCGACATAGCGCCAAAAATTCGAGGAACTTGGTGCTCCGCCAAAAAGAGGGGAGTGCTTGGCTGGGGTGGTAGGATTCGAACCTACGGTACACGGTACCAAAAACCGCTGCCTTACCGCTTGGCTACACCCCAACAGGCTGGCGTTTCTTACGCAAGCGAGATGGGTCGCGCAAGCCCCGCATCCTAAAAAGTGTCAGCTTGAAACTTGCTCTCGAAGGATCGCTACTGTGACGGAAACCAAAAGATAAATCGCGCCGAAAATGAAGAAGGCGATCAGCGTGTTCTCGAAGACGCGTGGATATGTTGGCTCGTCTGGCGGAACCGGGCTGACACCGACAGAAAGAAAGCGCACTTGTCGGTTGGCTTCGATCCGGGCGGCTTCCAACTGCTGCAGGGATTCCTGCATCATCATCGTCCGCGTCTCAAGATCGACCTCTGCCATGCGCAAGCGCGCCGTTACCGAGGCGAGGGACGTGTCACTCTGCCCATCATTGGTAATATTTGACCGAAGATCGGCAATCAGCGTTTGCAGTCGTTCAATATCGCCCTCGGCCCCTGCGACCCGCGCCTGGTTTGGTTGCTCGTTGTCCAATAGCGCGCTGAGTTGAAGCCGTTTCTCGGTCAACTGGACTTCTAAGGTATTGATCTGTGTCATCAGGCCCGACGTCTCAGATTCGGGGTCCAGCACACCGAGCTGTTCCTGAAGCGTGAGCACAGTATTCTGCGCCTCCTCCATCTTGACCTCAGCATTCTGGAAAGTCTCATTGGCACCGCGCATCTGATCCGCACGCTTGCGCTCGGTAATCTGATCGACGCGCTCTTCAGCATAGGCGATCAACGCTTCCGAAAAAATGCGGCTCATATCAGGGGTGAGTGCCGACACCTCCATGCGCAGAACACCCTCCGTAGGGTCATATCCCACAATCACATGGCTGACGTAGTGCCGATAAAGGTCTTCGTTCGAGGCATCCATGGGCACGCGCTGGATTGCATCGATGGAAGGATCGCTAAAATGTTCACGATAGCCGTATTCTTCGTCGAGGCGCTGCATGGCACCGCGCGATGTCAAATAGTCCTGAACGAGGATGGAGTCCTGGCTTGTCGCCATGGCCGTTCCGCCCAACATACCGCCTCCACCGGCCGAAGCCTCGGCCTGCTGCACAATGAACTCGGACTTGGTGGCATAGACATCCGTCGCCACGAACGCGAAATACACCATGCAGAGCAGTGTCGGCACAAAGACAAAGGCGCCAAGGCGGGCCGCGAGGAACGCGAGGTTCTTGCGTCGACGTCGCACGATATCGCGCTGGATACGCTCGACCTCGTGCAAACCCAGCGGGCCCGTTTGCGGAATATGTTCGCCTGGAACATTTGTCCCCGGCTGTTGCACGGTCTGTGGCAAATTGGTGGGGCGCGATGCCTGCCGACCAGCCTTGGCAGCGGCGGCAACGGCGGCAGCTTTGCCGGGAACAGCCGTTTGCTCCGTTGGGCTCGTTCCTTCTGGTTTGTTTTCGTTATGCACCAACTCGATCATGTTGGAACGATCAAACGGATCGATCCCCTGCTCCCGCAACAAACGGACGGCGTCAAAGTCGGAGCTTGGGCTCAACCCCTGTTTTTGCGCCAATCGGCGCGCCATGCGTAATTGCCGCCCCGTTAAGCCTTCGCGGCGGATTTCAGCAATCGTCGTCTCCGCTTTCTTGTCGGTGTCTGCTTTGGACGATCCGGGATAGGCGCGGTCGCCAAACCCGTCTTCTACCGGTTGATCCAGGGTAAAGGGCGCATCCTCGCCTCGAGCAGTTTCCTCTTCAGGAGTGCCGCCGGCCGGCGGTGCGGTAGCTTCGCTCGATTCGGGCCGCGAGGGCGATCGGCGGATACGGAACTTAGGCGCTTTGGGCTTCATAGTCATAGAGTGCTTTCGCCTCTTCCAACGAATCGAACATATGGAGTTGGCCGTGCCTGAGCACGGCTGCGGTCTTGCAGAACTTTTCAAGCGTCGCAGGCTGGTGCGACACGATTACGACAGTGGCGGTTTTCAGGCGCTCGAACAGGATATGCCCAGCTTTGCGATTAAAATCCACATCCGTTGTGGACGGCATACCTTCGTCAATCAGATAGAAGTCGAAATCCAGCGCCAAAAGCAGCGCGAAGGAGAACCGCGCCTGCATGCCCGCGCTATATGTCCCGACAGGCATGTCAAAGTATTCTTCAAGGTTACAAACCCAGCGGCAGAACGCTTCCAGATAATCTGGATCCTTATCGTAAATACGCGCAATGAAACGACAATTCTCTACCGCTGTTAGTCGGGAGACCATGCCGCCCATGTAACCCAGAGGGAACGAGACACGCGACGTTCGGATGATTTCACCTTCGTCCGGCTTCTCGAGCCCCGACATCATATTCACCAGCGTCGTCTTGCCAGTGCCGTTGGGCGCCAAAATGCCGAGCGACTTGCCCGCTTCCACACGAAAGGACGCGCGATCAAGTATCACCTTGCGCCGTTCGCCCGTCCAGAACGATTTACTGACGTCGCGAAACTCAATCATGCGCGACTACTTCCGACCTGCCATATTGATTTGCAGTCTGCTTATGCCTGTTTCTTCGGTTCAATGCACCAACAATTAGAACAAAGTCACTGTAATTGTTGAAAGAGTTTTCACATTAATGGCGTGTTGGCGGGGGTAAGCCTGTCCATTTCCAACAAACCGGCGAAGTTCAGCCGGGATGAGGTTTTATGCAACCGCTGCCCAAGCCATACCCGCCATCAACGCGCCCACCATAGCGATGCCAAGGTATGCAGCGAAAACCCTCGGCTTAACCAATGCCCAAACCGCAATCGCAGCGGGAATGGAGCTGACACCTCCGCCAATAACAAAGGACATCGCAGCTCCCGGCGCCATGCCCTGGGCAAGAAGCGCATCAATCAGGGGAACCGCCGCATACCCGTTCAAGTAGGCCGGGGCACCAACCAAGGCACCCAACAAGATCGGTTGGAAACCGTCACCACCGAGCACGGAGGCAATCATCTCAGCCGGGACATAAGCCAGCATCAAAGCTTCGAAAAGATAGGCGATCAGAAGCCATTTCCCGAGGAACAGCGCATTTTCGACAATCGTCCGGCGGAACACATTGCGGCGCTCTGCGTCGTCCCAAAAGCGCCAAACCGGCGTGCCCTTGAACGGCGACGGTCCGCAACCGCAACAGCTTTTGGCCGGGACCGCTTTCAGTGGATCGGCAAATACCGCCGACCCCTTCAGAAGATAGACTGTCGCGCCGCCAAAAACGCCAAGCGCGACTGCGAACAGGGTCTTTGCAATTGCGAAATCCACGCCAAGCGTTCCAGCAGTAATCAGGAACATCGCCGGGTCCATAAGCGGGGAAGCCAGCCAGAACGCCATCACAGCCGACAGGGGCGCGCCAACCGCCAGCAAGGCGGCGATGAAGGGTATCACCTCGCAAGAGCAAAAAGGCGATAAGCCGCCCAACAAAGCGGCCATACCGATCATACGGATTTCCCGGCCTTCGAATGCCTTGGCCAACAAAGCCTCCGCACCAGTCGCCTTCAGATATCCAACAGCCAAGACTGCAAATGTGATGAAAATAGCTGTATGCGCGAAGGCGCTGAGGGCAAACCGCACAGTCTCAATGGCTTGCGCGGGGTCAAACACTGCAATTACCAATGGTAGAGCCAGTGCAAACGCCCAAACGCGGTCAAATCTGAACTTTACGCGGTTCGATTCGGCACTCACGTCAGTCATGGTCGTGCCCCTTCCCTTCCGCGCTGTCGGCGCAGCATTCCTTCAATAAAAACTCCGATATTAGCTGCACGCGTTCAAACGCTGCGGCGATGCAGATAATACGCCGACCGTCTTTGACCTGATCCACCAAACCAGCGGCCGACAAGAGCTTCATGTGATGTGTCAGGGTCGATCCGGTGATCCCGGTCCGCTCTCCCAAGGCGCCGATGGCAAGTCCTTCCGGGCCCGCACGCACGAGCGTGCGCAAGACATGCAGTCGTTGCTCGGACCCCAGCGCGGCAAAGGTGCTCGCTGCCTCAGATAGATCGCTTGATGTTACAGGATTCATTTTCATATTTCTAATATTCTAGAAATTTAGAATTATGTCAATACCGGACATCGCGCCGCACTGGTCATTGTCAGAAATCGCACCATTTCCCGCATATGACTGAAAAAGAGCCATCTGGACCCGACCTGACCGTTTATTATGATGGTGCCTGCCCCCTCTGCACGGCTGAGATCAGCCATTACGAGACCCGCGAGGGTGCCGACCGTCTGTGTTTTGTAAACGTAGCCGCGGCACAATCTGACGCTGGCCCGGGGCTTGATCGCGACGCGGCCCTAAAACGGTTCCATGTGCGCAAGGCGGACGGCACGCTTATATCAGGCGCGGCTGCATTTATCGAAATCTGGCGCGTGCTTCCGGGCTGGCGTTGGTTGGCGCGTTTTGCACGGGTGCCCGGCGTGCCCTGGTTGCTCGAACGCGCGTATCGGATCTTCCTGCCTGTGCGTCCGGGATTATCTTGGATTGCTGCGCGCCTTGGCGCGAAGCCCCGCACAGGGGCGCTAGACACACAGCATCATACGTCCTAGCCCAAGGGCATGGACGTCCACTCCCTCACTTCCGAGATCAACCGGTGCAACATCTGCGCCGACCGTTTTGCCATGACCGAAACGCGCCACAAGCCCCGGCCTGTGGCCTGGTTTGGCAAGGACGCCCGTATCTTGATTGCCGGTCAAGCGCCGGGCCAGCGCGTCCATCAGAGCGGCAAGCCCTTTACCGACCCATCCGGCGACCGTTTGCGCGCTTGGATGGGTATCGATGAGCAGACCTTCTACGATACCGACCGGATCGCAATCGTACCGATGGCATTCTGCTTTCCTGGCTATGACGCCAAAGGGAGCGACCTTCCGCCCCCGAAAATCTGTGCTTCCACCTGGCGACAGCGCATTCTTGATAAATTGGGAGACCGGGCGTTGACCCTACTGATCGGTGGATATGCCCAGAGCTGGCACCTCCCAGATGCGCCGAAAGGCGTGACGGCAACGGTCGCCGCATGGCGAACGTTTTTGCCGAGCGCCCTGCCCCTGCCACATCCATCTTGGCGCAATACAGCCTGGCTCCGGAAAAACCCGTGGTTTGAGGCAGAGGTCCTTCCCGAGTTGCGCGCGCGCGTGGCGGAGGTGCTCGTTTGACACCGCTCGACACCGCCCATGCGGCGATGGATGCCGCGCCAAACGACGACGCAAAGCGTTTGCAGTTCTATGAACGGCTCGCGGATGCGGAGCTGTTTCTCCTGCTGGCTGAAGAGGCCACAGGACCCCGCGTGACGCCGTCCATTTTTGATACGAGCGACGGCCGCTTTGCCCTCGCCTTTGACCGCGAAGATCGTCTCACGACCTTCACTGAAGGACCGGCCCCGTATGCGGCCCTGTCCGGACGGGCAATCTCCGCGATGCTGGCCGGGCAAGAGATTGGGTTGGGCCTTAACCTCGGGGTCGCGCCTTCCTCGTTTCTGGTGCCGGCGGGCGCATTGACCTGGCTGAACGATACGCTTCAGGCACTGCCTGAAGAACGCGTGGAGCGGCCGGAGGAAATCGCGCCGCCGAAGGGTTTGCCGGAACGTCTGGTCACCGCGCTCGACACCAAACTGGCGACAGCGCGCGGCCTGGCGAAAATGGCGTATCTGGTCGCGGTCACCTATCCGGGCGGCCGTCCCGGACATATGTTGGCTTTCATTGCACCTGCACCGGGCGCGGAAGCGGCACTGACACAAGCCATTTCCGAGGTGCTTGTATTTTCCGGGATCGAAGCCGGGACACTCGACGTGGCATTCTTTGCGCCAAGCGATCCCATTGCTGGAAAACTGGCCAAACACGGGCTTCGGTTCGATTTGCCGATGATCGAAACGACACCCCCGCCCGGGCTTGATCCGACCAAGCCGCCAAAACTGCGCTAGGCCCTTCGACGACGGTCAATAACCGCGTTTGCGATCAACCAGGTGAAGAAACGGCTCACCGTTTTCGCCGCGCCAAACATTCTCTGCAATCACCTCTGCCGCGGTGGACTGACGTGTCACCGACGCAATATGCGGTGTAACGGTCACTTTTTCATGCGACCAGAAGGGATGCGCGGGGGGCAAAGGCTCTTCGCGAAACACATCAAGGGTCGCGTGGAAGAGGTGCTCGCTGTCGAGCGCATGCAGCAAAGCTTCATCGTCGATAAGGGGGCCGCGCCCGGGATTTATGACCACCGCGCCCTCGGCGAGCAGCGCCAACCGCCCCGCATTCATAACGCTATTCGTGGCCGGGGTCTGTGGGAGCAATAGGACAGCGATGTCCGCGCCGTGAAGCGCCGTCCCCAAGCCGCCTTCACCAGCGAAGGAAGCCACGCGGGGTACATCACGAAGCGATCTGCTCCACCCGCGAACTTGAAATCCCAGGCGCACGAGCGCGTCGCAGACGGCTTTTCCAAGCTCCCCCAGGCCGAGTACGGTTACGACTCGATCCCGCGCAAGCGGCGGGGCGACCGGATCCCAGACGCCATCTTGACCCTTGATCTGCTTATCCATCCCAAGGTGGTGGCGGAGCACATGGCCGACGCACCACTCTACCATACCTTGGGTCAAGCCATCATCGACCATGCGCGCAAGGGGCTGTGTGAGCGAGGCATTTCCTACAACTTCCTCGACCCCGGCCCAAAGGTTCTGAACCAGCTTCACGCCGACAAAAGGCGAAAAATCCTCCAAAGCACTGGACGGTGCATAGACGATGTAATCGATTGTCTCGGGCGCGTCGGGCGACAACGCATATTCGAGCGTCACATCCAAGCCACGCGCCGCAAAGGCCGACGCCAGCACATCGCGGTAGGCGTCCCAGTCTTTCTTGGGCGCCGAAAAAAGAACCCGTATCACCGGCTCCTCGCCCGATGAACGTGGGCGGATTGCACCAGGCCAAAGGCCGCCAGCAACACCAGCATTGAGGTGCCCCCGAAGCTCACAAGGGGCAGCGGCACGCCAACAACCGGCGCGAGCCCCATCACCATGGACATATTCACCGCGAAAAACAGGAAGAGTGTCGCGGCAACGCCAAGGGTAAGGAGCGATCCGAAACGGTCCTTGTTTTGCGACGCGGAAAGCACGCAGAAGAACACGATCAGCCCGTAGAGCACGAGAAGGGACATGCCGCCGATGAGGCCGAACTCCTCGGCCAATGTGGTGAATATAAAGTCCGTGTGTTTTTCCGGCAGGAAGTTCAACCGCGACTGGGTGCCTTGCATGAAACCTTTCCCCGTCCAGCCGCCGGAACCGAGTGCGATTTTGGACTGAGTGATGTTGTAGCCCGCACCAAGCGGATCGCTTGAAGGGTCGAGAAAGGTGTCAATTCGACGAAACTGGTAGTCCTGTATCAGCTGCCAATCCTCACCACGGGAGGCCAAAACAGCATAGATCAAACCCACGGCCCCGGCGAGCACGGCGGCAAAATACCACCATGATACACCCGCGCAGAACATAACTAGCCCGCCCCCGGCCAGTAGCAGGATCGCGGTTCCGAGGTCTGGTTGCTTCAACACCAAGGCCGTGGGAACCAAGGTGAGAATGACCGGCGGAATAACCCAGAGCGGCTTTGATGTACGGTGCAAGGGCAACCAGTCGTAATAGGCCGCGAGCGCCATCACGAGCGTCACTTTCATCAGTTCCGAGGGCTGGAAAACCGTTACACCAAGGTCAATCCAGCGTTGCGCGCCCATGCGGACAACGCCCGAAGTCTCGACCAGAACCAAAAGCCCAAGCGCGAAAAGATAGCCAAGCCCCGATATCGAGCGCCAGAACCAGATCGGCACCATGGCAATGGCAAGCATTAGAAATGTACCGACCGCAAACACCTTCATTTGCCGGTCTGCCCAGCGGTCAACCTCACCGCCCGCAACGGAGGTCAGCATCAGAAATCCAACACAGGCGACAGCCGTTAACAGCAACACAATCGGCCAGTTAACGTAAAGAACCTTCCGAAGCCCCGTTGGGACCGTCTGAACCTGATTGACGAGATAGGTCACGCGCGGCTCGGCTTTGTCACGGGCTTGAGGCGGGGACGCAATTCCATCTCGTCATGCATTGTCTTAATGCGTTCCCGTTGATCCTCTGGATAGGCATCGAGAGGCGGGACGTCCCCGTAAAGGGCATAAAGCAGGATGTCACGCGATGGCGGTGCCGCCGCTGACGACCCGCCTCCCCCATGCTCGACAATGGTCGCAATGGCATATTTCGGCTTGTCGAAGGGGGCATAGGCTACAAACAAGCCGTGGTCCCGCCGGTTCCATGGTAGCTGATCGTTGCGCGTCACCCCACGCGCGCGTTCCTCTGCGGTGATGTTCCTGACTTGGCTGGTTCCTGTCTTACCTGCCATTTCAAACCCGTCGGCCACGACCCGCGACCGTCTTGCTGTGCCGCGGCGGCCGTTGGATACATTGTACATGGCCTTTTGCACAACCGCCAAATGGCGCGGCGCAATATCGAGCGGTGCGGCTTCGGGCACCGGCTGTTCGATACCGCGCACCGATTTCACCAACCTCGGCACGACGGAACGACCAGTGGCCATCCGGGCTGTCATAACGGCGAGCTGCAAGGGTGAGGAGAGCACAAACCCCTGTC
>JBCCPJ010000049.1:0-8897 GCA_039024895.1 Pseudomonadota bacterium
ATTTCTGCACAGGGTTCTGTGCATCTTGCGAAAAAGTACAATAATTACAGTATGTTCACGGAGATGCGAGCAAAGACCCCAAACCCCGTGAGCCCCCGTGACCAACCGTGAGCTTTTGTTGCAAACAAGGGTTGTCGGCTTATGCGAACCAGCCTATTTGGCATTGTTGACGGGCACTGCCCTTCCCGTGCCGGGGACAAATTCCGGTGGCCTTAAGCAAATCCGAGGGAACTGGCTCTGGCCGGATCGTGGTCCGGTTATCTGGTGCCCACCTGTGTATACAGGTCCTCGGGAATTCAGATGCCCCTACGGTCGCGGCGGTCCCGTCACTTCTTCTTTTTATCGTGCTCGGCCGCCATGCGCATAATGGTGATGCCAAATTGTACGCCCGCAAATACGATCCCATTGAAAAAGCACAGCAAGGCAAAGGCGAGCCACCCACCATCCACGGTACCGACGAGATGACCTAGATGTCCGACGTCAAAAATGAGAAGTGCCATGCTGAACATGATCCCGAGGGCAAGGCCCAAAAGGCATTCGCGGATATAGGTGCGGATTAGCCTTGGCATCCTAAGTATCCTAATACTGGTGCTCAGGTGAGCAAGTCACTTGCCGTCTGTTGAGGGCGTCATCCGTTAGACTAAAACTTCCAGGTCCTTCTGCGCGCCCACGTCAAAGACACGCTTGTATCGAGTTATCTGATCGGCTGGACCCATTGCCTTGCGCGGATTATCCGAGAGCTTGACTGTTGGACGCCCATTGGCGCTTACAGCTTTGCAAACCAGACTGAATGGCGCGAGGCCATCATCCGGGACAAGTACGCGAAAATCGTTCGTTAACATTGTTCCCCAGCCGAAACTGACACGAACCCGGTCGGCAAAACGGGCATGCAGTTCCATTATCTTATCTACATCGAGCCCATCGGAGAAAATAATGAGCTTCTGTTGCGGGTCTTCTCCGCGGGACACCCACCAATCCAATGCGGTTTCCGCACCTGCGGCGGGATCGCCGCTGTCGATACGTATGCCCGTCCATCCGGCGAGCCAATCCGGCGCGTTTTTGAGGAAGCCCGCCGTCCCATAGGTGTCGGGTAAAATGATGCGCAAGTTGCCGTCATGCTCCTCATGCCAATCGGCAAGCACTTTGTACGGCGCGTCGGCCAGCGCGGCATCTGTTTCGGCGAGCGCGGAATAGACCATGGGGAGCTCATGGGCATTGGTGCCGATGGCTTCCAGATCGCGATTTTTGGCGATGAGGCAGTTTGAGGTGCCAACAAAGGCATCCCCCAACCCTTCCGTCATCGCTTGAACGCACCAATCCTGCCACAGAAATCCGTGGCGGCGCCGTGTGCCGAAATCCGCAAGTTTGAGATCTGGGATGCCGCGTAGCTTTTCGACTTTTTGCCAGGTTCGCGTCATCGCGCGCGCGTAGAGAACCTGAAGTTCGAACTTGCCAAGGTTCTTGAGAACAGCGCGCGCGCGCAACTCCATCAGCACCGCGAGCGCCGGTATTTCCCAAAGCATCACCTCCGGCCAGTTCCCTTCGAAGGTCAGTTCGAATTGGCCATCCCGTTTCTCTAAGTGATAAGGTGGTAAGGTGAGGGCTTCGAACCACTCCATAAAATCGGAGCGAAACATCTGGCGCTTGCCGTAAAAGGTGTTGCCGCGCAGCCAGGTATTTTCGCCGCGTGAAAGCGAGAGGGATCGAATGTGATCGAGCTGCTCGCGCAATTCCCCTTCATCGACCAGTTCGGCAAGGCGTATGGACTTGGTGCGATTGATCAGGCTGAAAGTAACTTGTGTGTCCGGTTTGTTACGGAAAACGGACTGGCACATGAGTAGTTTGTAAAAATCAGTGTCGATGAGGGAACGCACAATCGGATCGATCTTCCATTTGTGGTTCCAAACACGGGCTGCAATGTCGACCATGGGCGCTCCTCCCTGAGGGCCCTTTGTGCCAAGGGGCAGAGGGAAATGTCCAGCGCTTCACCAAGACCAGCGATATTCAGCCTGAACCGACGGAATCCGGCGCATCGGTCATTTGAGGCCGCCACCGGTATAGCTATCCGAAGGCACCATAGGTTTGGTTGGCGCGCGCGTGCCTTTCCCACCCCCGGCGATGGAACGGGCTTGGTCGTTCAACCACTCCATCCCCTCGGCGATTGGTCTGCGTTCGCTGCTGCCGTCATAGACGACCCCGCAATTGACCGCGTGAATTGTGATTGGCGTGTCTAACGCCGGGCCCGGAGGACGGGGCGCAAATGTTCCGCGGCACCCCTCCTCGTCAGATGAATACGCCCCCACGGCGAGCCCATACTGGAACATGACGATGACATAAGCCTGGCTATTGCCGAACTGCGGCAGGGCGTAACCCGGCGGATTGGACATATTGCGGTATATATAGGTGATCTGTGCCCCTTCGCGGAGCTTCTGGGTTGGATGCCCCCATTGGAGGACGAACCTTTTTTCAGTAGTTTTGCCGGGATGCACACTTGCCAACATGGCTTGCCTGACCTGCGGATGATCCGCCACGGTCGTATTCCAAGAGAGACCTCCACAAGCGGAGAGCGCGAAACAGATCAACAACACCCGGTACATACTTCGCATTTAAATCAACAGGGTTGCCAAAACGTTCACACCGGGTCTTTATCCGGCCATGATATTGGGGATAGGCGTCGACCTTTGTAATATCGAACGCATTGCGGGAACGTTAGACCGGTTCGGTGATCGTTTTCGGAACCGGGTCTTTACGGATATCGAACAAGCGAAGGCAGATCGCCGCCAAGACACTCCGGGCACATTTGCAAAGCGTTGGGCGGCGAAAGAAGCCTGTTCGAAGGCACTTGGCACGGGCCTTCGAATGGGCATTGCCTGGAAGGATATGGCTGTTTCCAACCTGGAGACCGGTCAGCCTGTCATGAAGGTGACAGGCTGGGCTGCCGAACGCCTCGCGCAGATGACCCCAGCGGGCTATGAGGCTATTATTCACGTCACCTTGACCGACGATCACCCCTGGGCGCAGGCAATGGTTGTGATCGAGGCTCGACCGGTCGCGCCTTGACAGCGCATGTCCTCGCCCGCAGAAAGCCCGAGCGGCAATGAGGCAGGGCGTATGAGCGAGAAAACCGGGACGTTGGTGGATGGTGTCGTCGAGACCATCAAGACAATCGTCTATGCGCTTTTGATTGCCGGCGTGTTCCGAACCCTTTTCTTCCAGCCGTTCTGGATCCCGTCGGGCTCTATGAAAGATACGCTCCTGATCGGCGATTTCCTGTTCGTCAATAAAATGGCGTACGGGTATTCCTCCTATTCCTGTCCATTTGCGATCTGTCCGATCAACGGTCGCATACTGGGGAGCGAGCCGGAGCTTGGCGATGTCGTCGTTTTTCGTCATCCCGTGAATGGTCAGGATTTCATCAAACGGGTTGTCGGTTTGCCCGGCGACACTGTTCAAATGCAAAACGGACGCCTCTTCATAAACGGCGAGGAAGCACCTCAGGTCGCCGACGGGCAGTTCATTGAAACCTTCGAGCCCCAAGGGCCGATCCGCTCAATGCCGCTTTGTACCGAGGGGCGTGTGCCTCTTGGTGCCGTGTGCAGCAAAGAAAAAGCGCTTGAGACTTTGCCGGGCGGGACGACGCACTCTGTTTTGAACGTGTATGACGGCCGGTTTGATAATACCGGTGTTTTTTCGGTGCCCGAGGGACATTTCTTTTTCGTGGGCGACAATCGTGACAACTCCACGGACAGTCGGGAGCGTCAGGATTTTGGCGGCGTGGGGTATGTTCCCTTCGATCATCTGATCGGGCGCGCGGACCGCGTGATGTTTTCCTCAGCCGGACGATCGCTTCTCTTCGTTTGGACGTGGCGGCCGGATCGGTTCTTCAAGAAAATCGAGTGATGCGGGTTGGCGCAGAACTTGACGCGTTTTGCACGCGGCTGGGGCACAGCTTCGCGCGCCCAGAACTTTTACAGCGCGCGCTGACCCATGCATCCGTTGCAACAAAACAGCGGCCCGATAATCAGCGACTGGAATTTCTCGGCGACCGCGTGCTTGGCCTTGCCATCGCCAATGCCCTGCTCAAGGCTGACAGAGATGCCCACGAGGGCCAACTCGCGCCGCGCTTCAACGCTCTTGTGCGCAAAGAAGCCTGCGCTGCCATTGCGCGCGACATTGGGCTCGGCGACGTTCTGAAGCTTGGACGGTCTGAGATGAAGTCTGGCGGGCGTCGCAAGGACGCCTTATTGGGCGATGCGATGGAAGCTGTGATCGCGGCTGTTTACGAAGACGCCGGGTTTGAGGTCGCCGAAGCACTTGTTCTGCGGCTTTGGAAAGACCGGATCAAGTTGGTGGACGCGGATGCCCGCGACGCCAAGACCAGTCTTCAGGAATGGGCGCAAGCGCGCGGCCATCCGCCACCGGACTACGTGGAACTGGCACGGGAGGGGCCAGACCATGCGCCGGTCTTTACGATAGAAGTACGCCTTACAAGCGGGCAAACCGCGCAGGCACGCGCCTCCACCAAACGGGCGGCCGAACAAGCGGCGGCAAAACTCCTGATCGAAGAAGTCGAGACGGTGTGATCGCTGCTTCTGGCAGAAATCCTGTGATATTGCCGTTTGATATGTCAATTTTAGGGAGAGGGCCGTGATCGATCACATCACATTTGGCGTCCGGGACATCGTGCGGTCTTTAGCTTTTTATGACAAAGCGCTGACGCCGCTTGGGATTACACGCCTGTTTACCGTTCCGTTGGAGCATACAAACGGCGTCGCAGTCACGGGCTATGGCAGTGATCGGCCCCGGTTCTGGATTGCCGAGGAAGACGCGACACGAGGCAAACTGCATGTCGCCTTCGAGGCGCCCGACCACGCCAGTGTCGACGCGTTTCATGCGGCGGCGCTCGCAGCGGGCGGCACGGATAACGGCGCACCGGGGCCGAGACCGCATTACCATGAGCATTACTACGGGGCTTTTGTGTTCGACCCCGATGGACATAATATCGAGGCGGTTTGTCATCATCCCGCGCCATAAATCCGATGGCAGCGCCCGGAATTACAAACGCTTCTGATCGTATGGTGGCAGTTTCAATCCGGTTAGTGCGTGGAATGCTTGAACCCTCCGCCTGAACATACAACTCCTGAAAGTGGGCGCGAAACACGACGGCGTGCGAGACTTGCAATCGTTTCTGTCCAGCGCTAGGGAGACGGGCGTGCCGCCTTAGCTCAGTTGGTTAGAGCGCTGGATTGTGGATCCAGAGGTCCCCTGTTCAAGCCAGGGAGGCGGTACCATCCACCGTTTTTGGATCAAGAAATCTCCGCCATCAGATCGTCGTAAAACCGATGCATCCGGCCTAAACGCGCCCGCGCCATGTCCTGCCCCGTCGCTGTGCAAAACATATCCCCGAGTCTGAAAAGTTTCGCCTGAAAGTGATCGAGGGCGTATCGGCTATCATCCAAGGCCCGGGACTGCGCCGCCGGATCGCCGATGTGATAAAGACTGCGCCCGTACTCGCCAGAGTATGACAAACAGCGCGCCACACCGATCATGCCGAGAGCGTCCAGCCGATCCGCATCCTGAAAAATGCGCGCTTCCAGTGTTTTTGGCGTAATGCTGGCCGAAAAGCTGTGAGCATCGATAGCGTGGGCAACGGCCTCAATCTCCTCACCAGACCAAGCCAAGCCAGTAAGGACAGCTCGCGCCTTATCTCCCGCCAATCTTGAGGCCATGTTGCGGGCGGCAGAACTCTTGTCGACCCAAACACTATCATGGAGCAGCGTCGCCGCTTGTAGAATACGCAGATCACCACCTTCAACGGCACTGATCTTTTCCACATTGCGCCAAACCCGCAGAAGGTGCCCTATATCATGGGCAGTGTCCGAGGTGTCGAACGCATGCGGCAAAAGGGCGGATGCCAATACTTGGTCCGGAAAATGCGCGACGATGTCCGCGTCTGACATCACTAACGCCGTCGAGGGAGTTTCGACGACACAACGCCGGAGGCGATGCCGACGGCGCCAATCTCACGGTTAAGGCGCGCCAGTTCCACTTTTGGGCACCGATCCATCACGACGGCTAGCCCTGCCGCTTGCGCCTGTGCCGCTGCTTCCTCGTGGATCACGCCAAACTGCATCCAGATCGACTTCAGCCCTGGTTTTAGGGTTTTGAGGGCGGTTTCAACAATTTCTGGCACATGCTCGGATCGACGAAATATATCGACCATATCTACCTGTTCCTTAATCTCGCTGAGATCTGCTAAAACGGTCTCGCCAAAAAGCTCTTGGCCAGCTTGCGCCGGATTGATCGGGATAATGCGTCGGCCGCGGGCCGTTAGATAGCTTGCTACGAAAAAGGATGCGCGCACCGGGTTCGTGGATGCGCCGACCATGGCGATAACCTGTCCTTCTTCGAGAACGCGCCGCAAAAAAGCGTCTGAATAGCTCATTTCGGGGCCATGCGGATGGCCCCGTCGAGACGAATGACTTCACCGTTCAGCATCGGGTTGGTGACGATACTCTCAACGAGTTGCGCGAACTCAGCAGGTTTGCCCAGTCGGTTCGGGAAGGGCACCTGCTCACCAAGCGAAGCCTGCGCATCCTCCGGCAAGCCTTCAAGCATGGGTGTGAGAAACAAACCTGGCGCGATTGCCACAACGCGAATGCCCGCACGCGCAAACTCGCGGGCCAGCGGAAGCGTCATGCCCGCGACCCCCGCTTTTGACGCCGCATAGGCGGGCTGGCCGATTTGACCGTCATATGCCGCCACACTCGCGGTGTTCACGATCACGCCGCGTTCTTCGCTCGAATGATCGCCACCCTGCATCCGCGCGGCAACCTGTGACACCATATTGAAGGTCCCGGTCAGGTTGACCTCGATCACCTTTGCGAATGCGTCAAGTTCCAAGGGCACGCCGTCGCGATCCACAGCCTTGGCGGGCGGCGCGATACCGGCACAGTTGACAAGGATACGTGGCACACCGGCAAAGCGCTCTACCTCGTCGAGGGCCGCGCTTGCCGCTTGCGCCTTCGTAATATCAACGGGCAGAAAAAGCCCTTGGATGTCCGTTGCGACGGCGCCTCCCTGCGCCCCATCAAGATCAAAAATCGCGACATGCGCGCCCTTGGACGCCAGATGACGGGCGGTTGCCGCACCCAGACCGGATGCGCCACCTGTTACAACAACGCTCGCCCCTTCAATCTGCAACAGACCCTCTCTCGCTTTGCCAACGTCCGATAGTGTCTATCTTCTTGCACCTCCGCGCGAGACACCAGAGGGTGCAGCTATGAAAATCGCCGTTCTCAGCGATATCCACGGGAACTCAGCCGCCTTGCGCGCCGTTTTGCAAGATATCGACACACAGGGCGTCGATCTTGTGGTCAACCTCGGCGATTGCTTCAGTGGTCCTCTAGATGCGGAAGGTACGGCGGAACTTTTGCATGCCCGTCCCATGCCAACGGTCCGGGGCAATCACGACCGTTTGCTGATTGACCGCCCGAAAGAGGAAATGGGGCCTTGGGAAGCGTGGGTCATCGATGCGCTGCCAGAGGCGGCGCTGGACTGGTGCCGAAGCCTGCCTCTGACGCTGGAAATCGACGACATTCTATTTTGTCACGCGACGCCCCATGCCGACGATGAAAACTGGCTGGATCATCGTGGGCCGCAAGACCGGCTCATCGCGCGCGATTTGGCCGATGTGGTGCAACACGCCGAAGGCATTACTCATTCACTAACATTCTGCGGCCACACCCATTGCCCGCGAAGCGTTCGTTTGCCCGATGGCCGCCGCATCGTAAACCCGGGTAGTGTCGGTTGCCCCGCCTATTTCGATACCCGCATGTCACCGCCCTTTGTCATGCAGACAGGGGCGCCCGATGCACGCTACGTTCTTGTTGAGAAATTTGACTCTGACTGGTCGGTGAACCTGCGAACTGTGCCCTATGATGCGTCAGCGATGGTGCGGCTCGCTCTTGCCAAGGGGGCGGACAACTGGGCGCGAGCGCTTCTAGAAGGCTGGTTCGCATAAGCCGACAACCCTTGTTTGCAACGAAAGCTCACGGTTGGTCACGGGGGCTCACGGGGTTTGGGGTCTTTGCTCGCATCTCCGTGAACATACTGTAATTATTGTACTTTTTCGCAAGATGCACAGAACCCTGTGCAGAAATACGCGTTAACTCCGCAAAAACCGCTCCCAAATCTCACCTCACCAAGGCGGACAAAACACCCCGCCGACCCTGAGACTGAAACACTTGATTAAGGAGACACACAATGAAAACCCTCGCACTGGCAATCGCCACAACCGCCCTCACCGCCGCTGCCGCTTCGGCCATGTCCGTCGGCACCTTCGACCAGAACGGTGACCGCTTCGTCAGCTTCGGTGAAGTCACCGCCGTCAACCCGCTGATCGACCGCAACGACTTCCGCGAGCTCGACGTGAACCGCGACAACCGGCTGTCATCGGTCGAACTGAACGCGCCGGGCGCCGAAGCCATCCTCGACCGCGGCACCTCCGCCGCCGGTACCGTGCGCTCGGTCGCCGACATCTCGGGCGGTTCCTTCGTGAGCGAAGCGCAACTGGCCGCGGCCTACCCTGGCCTCAAAGCGTCCGAGTTCCGTATCATCGACGCGAATAACGACAATCGGGTGAGCTCGGTCGAAATCTACGCCGCCGACGCCCAGGACATCCTGAACCAGCACGAGAGCGGCAACGGTATCCTCGTCTCGCTCGACGCGGTCGACACCGATGGCTCCGGCTTTGCGTCCCTCGCCGAGTTGCAGTCCGTCTATCCCGGCACGACCGCAAACGACCTGCGCGTCTTCGACGTGAACCGCGACGGCCGCATCGCCTTCAACGAGTTCTACGCTCCCCTCGCCGTCGAAACACTCGGAAAAAATAAGTA
>JBCCPJ010000050.1:0-7887 GCA_039024895.1 Pseudomonadota bacterium
GGGATTGCCTGGGCGTATGAGAACCGAACTGCCGCGCTGCGCGTGCCGTCCGGCCCCGGCAGCGCGCGCCGGATTGAGCATCGCGTGGCTGGCGGAGACGTGAACCCCTACCTCCTGATCGCGACCGTCTTGGGCGGTGCCCTGATGGGCATCGACGACGAACTGAGCCCGCCGGACCCGATCACTGGAAACGCGTATGAGAAATCGTTGCCCCAGATCCCCACCGACTGGGACAATGCCATCGGACGGTTTGAGCATTCCGGCCTGATGAAGCGGATCTTCCCGCGCGAGCTTTTGCGGAATTACACGCTGACCAAGCGGCAAGAGCGACAGTTCCATGCCGACTTGACCGAAGAAGAGCGCATCGCTGTCTACCTCGATACCGTCTAGAGCAGAAATCGGTAAATCTGGATCACTTAACGCTGCCTGAAATCTGGGATTTCAACGCGTAAAATGATACTTTGTGTTTCAGGTTAAACCGATTTCGCTCTAGACGAATTGCTCTTGAATGAGCCGCTCTTCCAGGCCGTGGCCTGGGTCAAAGAGGATGCGGTGCTCGATCGACGGGTCGCTGGCGATCTCGACCCACAGCGCGTTGCGGACTGACCGACCGTCGGCATCCGCCATGACCGGGCGCTTCTGGGGTTGCAGCACGTCGAAGCGCACCTTCGCGGTCTGTGGCAGGATCGCGCCGCGCCACCGTCGGGGGCGAAACGCGGCCACGGCGGTGAGCGCCAGCACACCTGACCCAATCGGCAGGATCGGCCCGTGGGCCGAGTAGTTGTAGGCCGTTGACCCTGCAGGCGTGCACAGCAGCGCGCCGTCGCATACGAGTTCTTCCAGTCGGGTTTTGCCGTCCACGGTGATCCGCAGCTTTGCCGCTTGCGGCCCGGCGCGCAGAAGTGACACCTCGTTAATGGCGATTGCCTCGTATACCGTCCCGTCCGATGCCTCGGCGCGCATTGTCAGGGGGTTCGTCACGGCTTCTTCCGCTTCGCCGAGGCGTTCCAACAGCCCATCCTCGGCGTATTCGTTCATCAGAAACCCGATGGTGCCGCAGTTCATCCCGTACACCGGCGCGTCCAATGCCATCGTCCCGTGCAGCGTCTGCAGCATGAACCCGTCGCCGCCAAGCGCCACGATCGCATCCGCATGGTCGAGTGCGGCGTTGCCGTAGCGCCCTGTCAGCACGGTCAGCGCCTCTTGCGCGACCTCTGTCTCGCTCGCGCGGAAGGCGATGTTGTTGATCTGCGGCATGGTTTGTCCCCCATTCGCGGCAGAGCATTGGCCGGGCGTCCGGGAAAAACAAGCCGCTTGCGTCACGCAGACCCCCTTCCGTGACACGTGTGTTCCCTGTAGGAAAGCGCATCCGTATTGCATGGGAGTGACCCAATGAACGCGCCTCATCGTAGCTCGGGCTTTTTTGACGAAAGCCTTCAGACCAGCGACCCGGAGCTTTTCGGCGCCGTCGAGCAAGAGCTTGGCCGCCAGCGAGACGAGATTGAACTGATCGCGTCAGAGAACATCGTGTCTCGGGCCGTGCTGGAGGCGCAGGGCTCGGTTCTGACGAATAAGTATGCCGAGGGGTATCCGGGCCGTCGCTACTACGGCGGTTGCCAGTATGTTGACGTGGCCGAGGATCTGGCACGCGACCGCGCCAAGCAGTTGTTCGGCTGCGGTTTCGCCAATGTGCAGCCTAACAGCGGGTCGCAGGCCAACCAGGGCGTGTTTACCGCGCTGCTGCAGCCGGGCGACACCATCCTGGGGATGAGCCTTGATGCCGGTGGCCACCTGACACACGGCGCGCGGCCGAACCAGTCAGGCAAGTGGTTCAATGCGATCCAGTATGGTGTGCGGGAAGACACGCTGGACGTGGACTACGATCAGATCGCGGCACTCGCGGCAGAGCATCAGCCCAAGATGATCATCGCGGGTGGTTCGGCCATTCCCCGCCAGCTGGACTTCGCCAAGTTTCGTGAGATTGCCGACAGCGTCGGCGCCGTTTTGCTTGCGGACGTTGCGCATTACGCCGGGCTAATAGCGGCGGGTGTCTATCCCTCGCCGTTTCCGCATGTGGATGTGGCGACAACGACCACCCACAAGACCCTGCGAGGCCCGCGTGGCGGCATGATCCTGACGAACGATGCCGATATCGCGAAGAAGGTGAATTCTGCCATCTTCCCGGGCATTCAGGGTGGGCCGTTGATGCATGTGATCGCCGCAAAGGCCGTTGCCTTTGGCGAGGCGCTGCGGCCTGAATTCAAGGTGTATCAGCAACAGGTGATCGCGAATGCGCAGGCCTTGGGCGCGCAACTGATGAAGGGCGGGCTGGACATCGTGACGGGCGGAACCGACAGCCACCTGTTGCTTGTCGACCTGCGCCCGAAAGGCGTCAAAGGGAACGCGACCGAAGCGGCGTTGGGCCGCGCGCATATCACGGTGAACAAGAACGGCATCCCCTTCGACACCGAAAAGCCGGCGGTTACGTCAGGCGTCCGGTTGGGGACGCCGGCGGGTACCACGCGGGGCTTCGGAGAGCCGGAGTTCCGGCAGGTCGCCGATTGGATTGTGCGTGTGGTTGATGGCCTGGCGGCCCATGGCGAAGACGGCAACGCGGCTGTCGAAGCAGAGGTGAAGTCCGAGGTTCAGGCGCTGTGTGATCGCTTTCCGATTTATCAGTAGATGACTGCCGTCGCCCTGAATGCACTTCGCCAGGGCGACGGCCCTTCTGTTCTGATCGCGCACGGACTGTTTGGGTCGGCGCGGAACTGGGGTGCCATTGCCAAGCGTCTGTCGTCGGATTTCACCGTGACGACCGTCGACATGCGCAACCACGGGGAAAGCCCGCGCGCGGACACCAACGGTTATGAAGACATGGCCGCAGATTTGAATGCGCTTGGCGGACAAGGGCATGTGATCGGGCATTCGATGGGGGGGAAGGCCGCGATGATGCTGGCCCTGACCCACCCCGAGCGGGTGAACCGGCTGATCGTGGCGGACATTGCGCCCGTGACGTACACGCACACGCAAACGCCCCTGATCGACGCGATGCGCGCCGTTGACCTGTCACGCGTGCAGTCGCGCGGCGATGCAGACCGGCAGCTGGCCGAGGCGGTGCCAGAGGACGCGGTTCGTGCCTTTTTGCTGCAATCTCTGGATGTCAAGGCGCAGGGCTGGCGGTTGAACCTCGATGTTCTGGCGGCCGAGATGGATCGGATCATCGGTTTTCCCGACATTTCGGAGCACCGCTTTGAGGGGCCGGCCCTGTTTTTGTCGGGGGCCGAAAGCGACTATGTGCAGCCGGAACATCGCGCGCGCATTCGCACGCTGTTTCCGAATGCACGGTTTGCCAAAGTGACGAGTGCCGGTCATTGGCTGCATGCCGAAAAGCCGAAAGAGTTCGAGGCGTCGGTTCGCGCCTTTCTGCAAGACGAACCTCCGCGCGGTGGGGTCGGCGCGCGTTAACCGCCGCTGCGTAACTCTTCGAATTGCTCAACGGCCACGCGGAGATGCCAGGATGAAGGATCGCATCACACTAAGCGAGTTGCGCGAGGCGATCGCGGGCCGCCTTCAGATGCGCGCGGACGATTACGTGATCATCAGCGATTGCGGGATGGATGTGGCGGTTTTGGCGGGAATCGGTCTTTTGGAGCGGTTGCGGGCGCCCGAGACAAAGGATGAGCGGCCGATGGCGACGGGGCTGGAGTCCATTATCGCCGACGCCGAGGATCTTTACGTCACTCTGGGCTGCGACTACTAGGTCTTGGGGCCGTGGTTGCATGTTGCGATACTGACGGATTGTCTTTCGATATCTTGTTACCTTATTGACTTGTGCCGCGCTGGGTGTATCTGTCGTCGCACAGGTGCATAAAAGGCGCGGTAATGCATTCCTTGGCGCGGGGCTCGGCAGATGGCGAGCCCCGCTTTAATTTGGGGCGGGGTAGACGACGCTAGAGCTTCGTCACGCGTTTTGCGAACTGGTATTGGGAAAGGCCTGTAGTCGTACAGGAAAAGGCGCCAGGTGCTCAGACGCGGTCATCGCATTGCGCCCCTAAGGACGCTCCCTGGCGCCTTCCTGAACCGCCGCACCCGAAGGTGATTTGGCCCAGTTTGCCATGGCCGTTGTCGACCCTGGCTTCGAAGGTCTGCGCCCGAAGGCCCGTTCCAACACGCGGCTCTGACCCGAAGGCCCGTTGCCTCGCAGCAGCGTCCGACCCCGTAGGCCCGTCGCCACCTCGGCTTTGGATCCGAAAACCCTCCGCCGCCGCACCTTGTGGGCCGAAGCCCCCTCAGCGCCGCACAGGTTCAAGACCGAAGCCCCTTCCCCGTGCACATCGTCAGGACCGAAGCCCTCCCGATGCCGCCACCACAGACCCGAAGACCTGCCATGACACACACCGACCCGAAGCTGCTGGTTTCCACACGTTGCCCGGAGGCGCCTTGCGTTCACCAACCTCCAGCGTTGTGCGTTTTGACCCAGGCTCATGTCCTGATCCAAACCGCGCCGCACCCGAGGGGCCGTTGCGCACCGCCCAGTTCCTTTCGTCCCCGTGCGATAATCCAAACGTTACAAACGGCGCGGGCGGCGGCAAGGAAATAGCACCGCAGCATGAAAATTTCTTGGGGATAAGTTATTGGATTTACGGTGGTTTCTTTGGGGATAACTCAAAAACTCCGGTTATGTCTGTGGCTTGCCCTCTGGATAACGCCCGGGCGGGCAAGCAAGGATTCACCGGCGTTTCTGCGTGTGCGAAGGCCTGAACCGCGGGCTTGGGCGGCTTAAACGGGGTTCAGGTCGTCCGACGGCGCCATGCCAGCGCGGCGATTCCCGTCAGCAGCAGCGGGAGCGTTGCGGGAACGGGGATGACCGTCGGGTCCGCCTCGATCAGCGTCGCCTTCGCCAATTGCCCGGCTTCGGTGATGAACGCCTCTGAGGCGCCGTTCTCGGTGAACTCGTAGAACGCGTTGACCGTGATATCCGCCATCACGCCCGCCTCGGGCTGGGAAAACAGGTCTGACAGGGGAGCCCAATCCAAAAGCAGCTCAACAATCCAGTTCCCCGCTCCGGACGTGTCGCTGTAACCCGCCTCCCACATCAGGGTGAGCTGCCCGGGATTGCGCGAGATCGACGGGAACGCCGTGACCAGCGACCATGGCGCGGCCGTGGGCAAATTGCTTGGCGCGTCGACAAAAAGTACGGGCGCGCCAGGCTGACCCGATGTCTCAAGCACCAACGTTTCCGGAAGGTACGTGCCGTATGGCACGATCGCGCCGGTCAGGTCGATACCGTCGACATTGGAGAAGTCCACTTCGACCACCGCAGCGTGTCCTGTTGAAAGTCCCATCGCCACAATACCCACAGCAATTGTGCTGCTCAGCCCTTTGATCATGGATGCTATCCCTCGATTCCAGAAAGCCCCTACCTCTTATGGCGTATTTTCGCGCAGTTGTTGTAGTTTTGAGGCGGTGTCGGCGGAAAATTGCAACTATCGGAATGTGTGGGGTCGGAAGCGTGGGTGCCGGGGTGAACCCCGGCCTACGATGGGCGGGCATTTAAGGAGAAAATCATGTTCCCGTTCATCTATTCCCCAACCTACGAATACCCGCTGTCTGGAGACGTTCTGCAGGGCATCTCGCCGTCGTTCAGCTTTGAGATCGAAGGCATCCCGGAGGTCGAGCACGAGGTCGTCACCTCCGTCGCCAGCTACGGCAAACAACTTGGCAAACTGACCGAAGCGGTGCTCGCGCTGGCCGAGGCCGTTACCCAATAAGCGTCTTCCGAACTTCATAAAAGTACTCAACTAAATAATCCAGCAGACTGAGCGTCTTATCTATTTGATCAACCACCATTGCACGATTGAGCCTTGGTGCGTTTCCGTGGGCGATCTCATGCCTAATCCGGCTGAGGCGGTGATCAATGAATACTCGCTCGCGTTCTAACTGCAAAGAAGCTAGTCCATAGATATCGAAAACAATCTTAAGACGTGTCCAACTAAGCGAAGATCGCGACTTCACCAGTTCTAGATAAGGATCCGTTGCAGCGCCGCCCACTCGGCAATATGCATTCAAGAAATCAATGATGCTGTCATCGTTTATCCGAGAGCCAATCAATCGGCTCATTTCAGCCCTCAGATATAAACATCGAAAACCAGGTGACATAGATCTCAGAGCAAGATCGTGCTTGGAAATACTAGAAAACAATTCTTCAGTTAAGTCATTAAAATAACCCTCCCAGTGCGAATAACACAGGACCAGTGCTCCTCTTGAAATACATTCGAATTCTACAGAACTCTCCTCTGGAATGATCACCTTAAGTCGAGTGAGTTCCAGACGTCGCCAATCGCCTAAAGTATAAAATTTCTCATATTTCATTTAGACGGGTCGAACCAAGTTGCACCAAATGGAACCGTTCTTGGTATACGCTGCGTAGGACTCAGTCCCGCAGCTGACATTTTTTCCACTTCTGGCTGCTTCCAGAAATCAATAAGGCGCCGGGATATGAAAGAAGCAGGGTCCTGTAGCTCATTAATCTGTGAGACATTCCTGGAAATTCCAACGGCAATCGCTTCAATCTGACGAAGCGATACACGATTACCGGACCCGCCCGCACCTAGACTTGGTAGGAGCGCTACGTCGCCCGAGGCAACGGCAAGCAGCTCAAAGGTTCGTTTGACGTCATTCAGAATGGAGTTCTGTTGCTCTTTCTCCAAAATGTCTCGCATTCCGTTATCAATGAAGTTCTCAACGTCTAATCTTCCATCATAATCTATTTTAGAATGGACCATTATCCTCATAAGCCACTCTAAGTGACGCTGTTGTTCTACGGCCGTATCTGTAAGGCGAACTAATTCTAGAAATTTGCTATCATTTGCAGCAGCCTTTACTTCTGAAAAACCCTCCGAATTCGCCATTACACATAAACAGTTTCTTACTTCCTGAGCGTTCGCAGTCTCTCCACCTCTATTCAGGCGTTGGAATAGATCATACTTCGTATCTGTATCACTTGGATATCGTAAAATTTCAACTTGCAGACGCGACGTTCGGATTTTCCGCTGAAGAGATACTGGGAGTTGATTGTTGTCTTCTTGCTCAGCCCCGTTCCAAACGGCACCCTCGAGACCATTGAGGTATTTTGTGGAAACAAGCCGCGATGGTGCACGCAATTCGTCGCTCTCGGGCTCACGGAGGATTCCCATAAACTCAAAAACTGTTGAAAGGCGCTGCAGACCATCGACTAATTCCCACTTGCCGCCCTTATCTTCAAATACAAAAATGGACGGAAGTGGAATGGATAGCAGAAGCGACTCGATGAGATTGGACTTTTTCTGAACTGACCAGCGAAAAGCCCTTTGGAACTCCGGATTTATGTTAAGGTCGCCTTCCTTGTAGTAGTTTGCAACTTCACCGAAGCTCATGGTTATGCTGTCTGTTGAGACTTTTCGGCCCGCCGTCATTACTTGAGATTCCAACATTTTACCCATCCATCTTCAACGCATTGATAAACGCCTCCTGCGGGATCTCTACCTTCCCGAACTGGCGCATCCTCTTCTTACCCGCTTTCTGCTTCTCCAGCAGCTTCTTCTTCCGCGTCGCGTCGCCGCCATAGCATTTGGCCGTCACGTCCTTGCGCAGGGCGGATAGGGTCTCGCGGGCGATGACTTTGCCGCCGATGGCCGCCTGGATGGGGATTTTGAACATGTGGCGGGGGATGAGCTCTTTCAGCTTTTCGCACATCGCGCGGCCGCGGCTTTCGGCGCGGTCGCGGTGCACCATCATCGACAGCGCATCGACGGGTTCATCGTTCACCAGCACCGACATTTTCACCAGATTGTCCTGCTGATACCCTGTCATCTGATAGTCAAAAGACGCATAGCCCTTAGTCACGGA
>JBCCPJ010000051.1:0-7505 GCA_039024895.1 Pseudomonadota bacterium
CATCAGGTCTGCCCGGTGGAGCCGAAGCCGCCCTGCCCACGCTCAGTTTCCGAAAGACCCGCCACCAATTCGAACTGCGCCTGAACAACCGGGGCAATTACGGCTTGGGCTATACGGTCTCCATGGGCAATTGTTACGGGTTCCGCACCAAGGTTTATCAGTATGACCCCGAGGGGACCCCGATAATCACTGTCGATGGTCCCGGGTGTATTGGGCAGGCTAAGACCCTTTTTGAGTGCGAGACCGGATCGTGGGCGAACCTGCATCTCAAAACCAGAAGGGATTTCAACGTGAAATCCCGTCGGAATAAGCGCACGCGCCCCAGGCTCGAGAACACTGTCCCTTTTGTCGGGAAAATTAGCCCGAAGATCGGCACCCGCAGCACCGCCTGTTTCATAGGAGGGCAGCGGCAGGGTTCGGTCCGCCCCTTCCGCCCATATTATTCGAATTCTTGGCGTCATTTGGTCAGAGCATCCGCAATGCGATTAGCCAGACGACGCGCGACATCAACTTTGCTGGCGCGCGGCCAAGCTTCGGCGCCACTTGCATCGATAATGGTCACGGCGTTCTCGTCACCACCCATAATGCCGGTCTCGGGAGAGACATCGTTTGCAACAATCCAATCGCAGCGTTTGCGCCTTCGCTTGGCGGTTGCGTTGGCAATTACGTCATCTGTTTCCGCTGCAAAACCGATCACGAGTTCTGGGCGGTCTTTCCGCTTCTTTGCAATGGTCGCAAGGATGTCCGGATTCTCCGTCAGTTTGAGTTGGGGCGGCTTTCCAGATTTGGTCTTCTTGAGCTTACTCTCCGTGGCCGCCTCCACCCGCCAGTCGGCGACGGCAGCGGCAAAAACAGCGCCGTTGGCAGGGAGTGCCCTACTCACAGCCGACAACATTTCATCGGCGGTTTGAACGGCGACCACCTTTGCACCAACAGGATTGGGCACTTCGGCGGGACCCGTTACAAAGGTGACCTTGGCGCCAAGCCGAACCAAGGCGTTCGCAATAGCGGAACCCTGTGCGCCGGATGATCGGTTTGCAATGTAACGGACTGGATCGATAGGCTCGTGGGTCGGGCCAGAGGTTACAATGATGTGCTTTCCTGCCAACGGTCCTTGACCCAGTTTTGCCGCGATAGCTTTCAAGATCATCTGCGGCTCAGCCAAGCGCCCGGGTCCGTACTCGCCACAGGCCATATCGCCATCATCCGGGCCGACACAATCGATACCATCATCTGCCAGGGTCCGCACGTTACGTTGATTAGCGGTGTGCAACCACATCCGCACGTTCATCGCGGGTGCCATTAGAACCGGCGTATCGGTCGCCATAAGAAGCGTGGACGCTAGATCGTTCGCCTGTCCGTTGGCCATTTTGGCAATCAAATCCGCTGTCGCCGGCGCAACCACGACTAGGTCAGCGGATCGCGATAACTCAATATGTCCCATTTCCGCTTCGTCGGTCAGATCAAAGAGGTCGGTATAGACCTTCTCTGCCGCAAGCGCGGAGGCGGAAAGCGGCGTTACGAACTCCTGTCCGGCCCGCGTTATCACAGGGGTAACTGTACCGCCCTCCTTGCGAATGAGGCGGATCAGTTCCAAGGACTTGAATGCAGCGATCCCGCCGCCAATAATCAGGAGGATGCGTCTTCCGTTTAGCATGCCCAACTGTTAGGCTGCACTGTTGCAAACAGCAAGACGGGCCGTTCGGATCGCCTTCGTTCGCGCCAAAGTCAGAAGCCAGATAAACGGGTTTTCAGTTCAAGAACTCGAAGACTTCCTTGGACTGCGTTTCCAGGTTACGGCGCATTTTCGAGAAGGCGGCGGCTTCAAGTTGCCGTACGCGTTCTTTCGACAATCCGAGCTCTTGTCCGAGGGATTCGAGCGTGCGCGGTTGATCGCGGAGCTTTCGCTCTTGCACAATGAACCGCTCCCGCTCGTTTAAAGACGACAACGCCTCTACGAGCCAAGTGCGCAAAGTTTCAATATCTTTTGATTGCTCAACCGTTTCCGAAGCAACCGCGTTTTCATCTTCCAGCGTCTCGATCCACTCGCGACCTTCGTCGTCGGTCGACTGTGTAGCGTTGAGTGAAAAATCGGAACCTGAAAGACGGCCCTCCATCATTTCCACGTCATGCAGTGGTACGCCGACTTCGGATGCGATCCGCTCGCGCATGACTTGGCGGTCAATCGGCTCACCAGACGCTGCGGCCTCACGCTCCAAACGCGCCTGGACGCGGCGGAGATTGAAGAACAGCGACTTCTGCGAGGAAGTTGAGCCGGTCCGCACCATGGACCAGTTCCGCATAACGTAGTCTTGGATCGATGCCTTTATCCACCAAACCGCATATGTTGAGAAGCGGACGCCACGGTCGGGATCGAACTTGTCGGCTGCTTTCATAAGGCCCAGGCCCGCCTCCTGAATAAGGTCGTTCATCGGCGCGCCGTAACGGCGGAATTTCGATGCCATCGAAATAGCAAGGCGCATATAGGCGGTGATTAGCCGATGAAGCGCCTGCTCATCGCGGTGATCGCGCCAGGCATAAGCCAGTTGCAACTCCGTTTCCGCGTCCAGCAGTTCGGCTTGCATGGCACGGCGCGAGAGGGATTGATCGATTGCTGTTTCCACTGACATATCATTCTCCCTGGAGTGGCGTTTGTAGATGTTACGTCACGCTTCTCCATCTGGATCACTCACGGCTCTGGATTTTTGGTTGGATAGCCCTAAGCGAAATTTATCTTCGGACTTAACCTGTTGTTAACCAAGGAGGACTGAGAGAGTGGTCGGGCAGGTTTCGTAGAGAATTTTTTTGGTCGCTCACAGTTACACTGTTGCATTCGAGGGCGTCGACGCGCGCATGGTCGAGGTTCAGTGCGCGCTGTCCCCTGGATTGCCGCACTTTTCGCTCGTTGGCCTGCCGGACAAAGCCGTCAGTGAGGCTAAAGAACGTGTGCGCGCGGCCCTGAACGCTCTATCGATCGCGTTGCCGTCCCGACGTATCACTGTAAATCTCTCGCCAGCGGACCTGCCCAAGGAAGGGTCGCATTTCGATCTACCCATCGCTCTGGCCCTCTTGGCCGCCATCGACATTTTGCCAGTCGATGCGGTTGCGAGCCTTGTGTCGCTTGGCGAACTAGCCCTCGATGGCACACTTGTTCCTGTGACCGGTGCCCTGCCCGCAGCAATTGCCGCTGCCACAGAAGAACGAACGCTGGTTTGCCCGGAGGCCTCGGGCGCAGAGGCTGCTTGGGTTGGCAGCATACCAGTAGTCGCGCCACGTAGCCTGCATGCGGTAATTCAACATCTCACCGGCTCCAAACCGATTGAAATCAGCACACCCGGGCTTGTACGCGCCGCAGCCGGTCAGCAACCCGACCTCTCGGAGGTCAAAGGACAGGAGCGGGCCAAGCGGGCCTTGGAAATTGCGGCGGCGGGCCGACATCACCTTTTGATGGTCGGCACACCGGGCTCCGGAAAGTCCATGCTGGCCGCGCGCATGCCAGGCATCCTCCCGGAACTCTCGCCGGAAGAGGCGTTGGAGACATCAACCATCCATTCCCTTGCCGGTTTGCTAGAGGATGGCGGCATTTCCCGGACACGGCCCTACCGAGCGCCGCACCATACGGCGTCGATGGCGGCAATTGTCGGGGGTGGCAAAGGGGCGAAGCCGGGCGAAATATCCCTGGCACATAACGGCGTTCTCTTCATGGATGAGTTTCCCGAGTTCTCGCGCAATGTACTGGAAACACTTCGCCAACCAATTGAGACCGGCGATGTTACCGTAGCCCGTGCAAATGCGCATGTCCGCTATCCCTGCAAGTTCCTGCTCGTGGCTGCAGCAAATCCTTGCAAATGCGGCTATCTCACGGATGCCGCCCGAGCCTGTGCGCGCGTGCCGATATGTGGTGAAGAGTATCTTGGCCGCATTTCCGGACCGCTTCTGGACCGGTTCGATCTTCGCGTCGAGGTGCCGCCAGTGTCTTTCCAGGACCTCGAATTAACAGAAGATGGCGCGGCCTCGCACGAGATCGCAGCGCGCGTGGCCTGCGCTCGCGCCGTGCAGCGCGAACGGTACAAGGAATTGGACGGTGTGCTGGTTAACGCCGATGTATCCGGACGGGTCTTGGATGATGTTGCACAACCTGACGAAGAAGGACGCATACTTTTGCGAAAAGCAGCGGAACGGATTGGGCTGTCAGCCCGCGGATATCACAGGGTCATGCGGGTGGCTCGCACAATTGCCGATCTCGCGGACCGAGCGCAGATTACCCGTTCTGACGTCGCAGAGGCCGTTAGCTTTCGCCTCGCAGGACACTCGCAATAAGGCCGCCGATGCTGTCCTTTCTGTCGCGACCCGCATGCTGCCCACTTTCAATCGGCTGAGACTACCAAAGTTGCCCACGCGTTGGGAAACCATGATCCGACGGCGCCTATGTGACCAAGCGCGCCTCAATCGCATCCCAAATGGCACCAGCGACATCGATCCCGTCGAACCTTTCCAGTTCCTGAATGCCGGTGGGCGATGTCACATTGATCTCGGTCAGATAATCGCCGATGACGTCGATACCGATAAAAATCTGCCCCTTTTCCCGAAGTAATGGACCAATTGCGTGGCAAATCTCCATATCGCGATCGGAAAGACCGACCTTCTCAGCACGCCCACCAACATGGAGATTAGACCGGGTCTCTCCCGCTGGCGGGACGCGATTAATCGCGCCGATCGGATGACCGTCGACCAGTATGATGCGCTTGTCGCCATTCGAGACGTCCGGCACAAACTTCTGGGCGATCAAGGGTTCTCGGTTGATGCCACTAAAGAGCTCATGGAGCGAGATGAGATTGGGGTCCTCTGGACGCAATCGAAAGACACCTGCACCGCCATTCCCGTAGAGAGGTTTCAGTATCATATCGCCGTGGCGCGCCCGAAAGCGTTTCAGAGTCTCCAAGTCTCTTGCAATCGTGGTCGGCGGCGTCAACTCAGGGAACTGGAGGACCAACAACTTCTCCGGGTAATTTCGAACCCAAAACGGATCATTCACCACAAGTGTTTGGCCAGAAAGATGGTCCAGAATATGCGTTGTCGTGATGTAGCCCATGTCGAATGGCGGGTCCTGACGTAACCAGACCACATCTACGTCCGTCAATTTCAGCGTTTCTTGCGGCCCGAGAGAAAAGTGGTCTCCG
The DNA here is from genome assembly GCA_039024895.1 of Pseudomonadota bacterium. GTDB lineage: Bacteria > Pseudomonadota > Alphaproteobacteria > Rhodobacterales > Rhodobacteraceae > JAJDOD01. The sequence continues at coordinate 5,181 of JBCCPJ010000051.1, forward strand.
ACTTGGCGCCGCACCGTTAACGGGCTGGCGGTTGCGACCACTTCCCCGTTGTCAAAGGCCAGTGCGTCCGGGGTATAGAAAAACAAGTCGGCTCCGCGCGCCTGCGCGGCTTCCGCCAGGCGAAAAGTTGAGTCGGCGTCTATATCGACCGCGTCGATCGGGTCCATCTGGAATGCCACGCGCATGTAACCGCTCCCTCATGCAAGCTGCACAGGTATTGGCTCAACTTTGAAGGGCCTGCAATGGCGGCAATCAATAGAGGACGAGGTTTTCCCGAATAGCCACAGTCCCGGCCCAATCCGTCAATGCGAGATCAAGCCGTATTGCCATAAACGGATCGTTACAGATTTGCGTGACATATGCCTCAGCTGAACGGGCTATGCGCCACAGCTGCTTTTCAGACAGACGCGTCACCGCAATATCGTGGGTCTTCGCCTTTTTGACTTCGACAAAGACAACTTCTTCCGGACCTTGGAAAATCAAGTCAACCTCGCCGCCCGGACCGCGCCAGCGTTCTGCCAGGAGTTCGTATCCGCGCGACAAGTAATCCCGCTGCACGATATCCTCGGCGGCCAAGCCATCCTGGTAAGCTTTTCGGCCCTGTTCGGCGCGGGTTTCTGCATGTACAAAATCAAAAGGCATGATCTGTTGATAAGCGTTCAGTCTTAACAGCGCTCTAATCGGCGTTCCGATCCTGCAATTCCAGCCCGCGTTGATACAAATCGCGCCGGGATAAACCAAACTGCTCCGCAACTTCGCGCGCAGCATCCTTGAGGCGAAGTCCCTCCATCGCTGCTTTCAGGGCAGTGTCCACGTCCTCTTGCGACACTTCATTTTTCCCTGCGCCGATGAGAAGCACGATTTCGCCGCGCGGGGGCTGTACTTTCACGTTAGCGCGAACTTCGCCAAGAGAACCGCGTCGCACCTCTTCAAACTTTTTGGTCAGTTCCCGCGCCAGGACGCAGGGTCGGCCCTCGCCGAGCAGATCTGCGGCGTCATCGAGCGTTTGGGCAATCCTGTTTGGGCTCTCATAGAGCACCAGCGTGCCCGACGTGTTGCCAAAGCTTGCAAGAAACGTCCTACGGGCACCTTTCGCGTGGGGCGGAAAGCCCGCAAAGGTAAAGCGGTCACTCGGCAATCCGGAGACCGTCAATCCGGCAATGACGGCGGCCGGTCCGGGGACCGAATAGACGGGGTGACCGTTGGCAATCGCTTCGCGACCCAAGACAAAACCGGGGTCCGCCACCATCGGCGAACCTGCATCAGACGCATAAGCAACGCTTTGGCCCCCCGACACCGCCGACAGAAGCGCCGGCCGCACCGCCTGTCCGTTGTGATCGTGATAGGACAAAATCCGACGTCCTTTCAGCGGGACCGCGTGAATGTCCAAAAGATGTTTGAGGCGGCGCGTATCCTCCGCCGCCAGAACATCGGCGGAGGCCAGCACATCAAGCGCACGGAGCGTGATGTCGCGCGCATTTCCAAGCGGGGTTGCAATGAAGTAAAAGCCCGGCTCTAGCGAGATTTCCGTCCAGGCCGGGCTCACCATCGCACCTGCGATTTACTTGCCATCGGTTTCTGCATAGTGTCGCGTCAATTGAACTACTCCGAGGAGAGAACCCGATGGTCGCTGTTTTCCCGTTCCGCCGCAAGGTGCTGGCTTGGACGGCAGCCTTACTTAGTCTTGTGGGACTAAGTGCCTGTGATGTTTCACTTCCCGGAGGCGGCGGGCCCCTCATTAACACGAGCAGAGCCGTACCCGTTGCACTTCTTGTGCCCAAGAGTTCAGGTTCCGCGGCGCAGGTCGCACGTTCGTTGGAAAACGCCGCGTGGCTGGCGGTGAATGATCTGGGCGAGGTTGAAATCGACCTCATGGTCTATGACACCCAAGGCACGCCGGAAGGCGCTGCGCGGGCAGCAAATCAAGCACTCTCCGACGGCGCCCGCATTTTTGTCGGCCCACTTTTTGCAGAAAACGCCGGAACCGTGGGCCAAATTGCCGCAAGCCGCGGCGTGAACGTTCTTTCTTTCTCCAACAACCCGGCCATTGCGGGCGGCAATGTCTTCATCCTCGGCAATACATTCCAGTCCAGCGCAGACCGATTGGCACGCTACAGTGTCAATCGCGGCAAAAGCGGCATCTTTGTCATTCACGCCGATGACCCCGCCGAACGGCTCGGGGCGGAAGCAATTCAACGCGCGGCAGAGCGCAGTGGTGGTCGTGTTGCTGGCGTTGCGGCATTCCCCCTTTCGCAAAACGGCGTTGTGAACGCTATTCCGACCATATCGCGCGATTTCAGGGCTTCCGGCGCCCAATCGGTTTTC
>JBCCPJ010000052.1:0-6691 GCA_039024895.1 Pseudomonadota bacterium
GATTTCTCGAAAGACTTCATAAACGCGGCCCCGAATAGGAGCCCCCACGCCGCGATTGCACTGCGCTGCAGCATGAGATGCCAGCGGTTTCGAAAACGGCGCCCGGCGAGCGGCAAATTCCCGCCGCCCAATTCGGCGATGACCCCCTCTCCGCCGCAGCAGATCGGGTGGCAGCACGGACCCTGAACACCACATGTTGACGAAAATTATCCGAAAATCGGCGTATTGGGTGATGCGCGCCCTGCCGCTTGCCAGGGCCGCGCAGTAGCGGGTGCTCGCCACGAGAGGGAATTGCGCGATTTATGTGCGCCTGCAGAACGCTGCGACCGGCGGTGTTCGCCCTGATTGGCCGCAGCGTGGGCGATCAGGCAGCGGGCGATTCGGCTGGGGCGGCGTCGGGCGGCGTCGTAAGAACCGGGGCGAGCGCTGCCGCCACATCAGCGGGCCGCAATCGAAAGCGGTCATCCTCAATCGCCAAAAGCTGCGCCCGCATCGCACGAAGCTCTCCAATGTCGATCCCGCTCAAAAGGCCTTCGAGCGCATCTGCGCTCGGGTCTTGGATCGTCAGCCCGAGCCCGTCGGTTGTAACGCGTCGCCCGGTTTCCGTGTCCGCAACGGCGATCGAGGGACAGCCGAACCAGCTGGCCTCGTAAATCCGGTTGGGCAGCAACCAGTCGGAATTGCCACCCCGCTGCCAGAGGTCCTGTGCCCAGACGGCATCGCACCCGCAATAGACCCGTCCAAGATCGTCGGGATAGCGGTAGGGCCCATGCCATGTGACGTTGTCGAGCTCTGCAATGACAGCGTCGAAATGCGGGAGCGCGTGAGAGTGAACGTTGCCGTGGATCTCGACGCGAACCTTTGGTCCGAGACGGCGCGCGGTTTCGGCCAGGATGTCGAGGCTTGCGGCGCAGCGAATGGATCCGACCCAGCCAAGCGTGATTGGCCCGCTGCGCAGGATGGACCCTGTAGGTCTTGGGCGTGGGGGCGGCAGGCCGTCGAACCAGAGCTTGTTCTCGATCAGAGCGAAAGGCCCATCATACCCTTGCATCGGCTGGAAGTAGCCATGGATGAAGCCCGGTGACGACACCCATAGCAGAGCGGTTTTGGACATCAGCCAACGTTCGAGAAAGCGCATGACGCGGTTAACCAGGCGGCGGCCGACAAACAGGCTGTGGATGTCCAGGCATTCGTAGATCAGCGGCGTCGCCCGGGGAAGCCTTGCCGCGCGTGCGATTGCTGCCAGCGCCAGCAAGTCGAAGTTCCGCGCAATGATGACGTCGGCGTCCTCGAAAATCGGGTCAGCGCGAAACAGCAAGGGCACGGCGCGGGCAAGCCGAAGGATCCGTTCCGCGAAGCGCTGGTTCGGCATGTAGCCTAGATCGAGGTTCGGCCAGTCCGGGACGAAATCGACGTTCATGTTACCACGCCGGAACGAGACGGAACGAACGTCGTGCCCAAGCTCTCGCAGCGCCGCGATGCGGCGGATCTGTGAGGCCTCGGTCAAGTCGAAGGCAAAATAGACGATGCGTGCCACCTGGCTCCTCCGGTGCTAACCGTCGGCGCCCCCAAACGAGACCGTAGCGCTCCCCCGTCACGATTTTCAAGCCAAGCCGCTGTTGCTGTGGCGGGAGGGTCGTATCGTGAGCCGTATACCGCCGAGCCGCGAAAGTCGCGGCGACGTGCCTGAGTTTGGATGCGACGATGACGAGACCAGGCGTCATCTCTCTCGATGTCTTTGCGTGCCACGTGGAGCGCGTCCCGGCGCCACGCCAAAGCCGGTGTCCAGAGCGGCGATTGGTTCAGGGGCGAAGGCGCCGCTGGCACCTCCATGTGGGGGGCGTTGGATGGCACTGCATTTCCTCACGCTCTCGGAGAGGGTGGAGAGCAACGGGCGCGATCGTTCGATCAGTCCCACCCGCTCAAAACCGGTGGCGACCCTCCCGCTTTTGCCGCGCCTTGGCGATGAGGGTTCAAGGTCCGCACCATGGGCACAACGGACGCGGGGCAGTCGTATTGCTGCCAAGGGTGCATCGAAGGTCCGCTGTGCGGACTAAGCGGTCATAAACTTTTGAAGAACTCCCTTTGTTGGCGACGAAACCAGCGATAGTCTGCATAGTTGTCGCAGCAATCGGGGCTGTCCGAAGGCATCAATGATCCCGTCCAAACCTAGCTGGACTTAAGACGCGACAGATACCGATCTTGGAGAAACGGGGCCTTTTGCGATGAACACAACCAAAAACTCCCTCCCGACTACTCCCGAGGAGCTCAACGCTCATTTTGCAAGAACGTTGAGTAAGGAAGGCAAGGAAGATGGCCTAAAGTTCAAGCCGCGCCCGACAGATGTCATTGTCTCCACTTTCACCAAATGCGGGACCACTTGGTTGCAGCAAATCGCGCACGGTTTGCGGACGCGGGGCAGTATGGAATTCGATGAAATCAATTCGGTAACACCGTGGATAGAACTCGCATTTGACCTGGGCGTCGATCTGGACGCGGCTCAAGTGGCGGAACCGCGGGTCTTCAAGAGCCACCTCAGTTGGTGGGAGGTCCCCAAGGGCGCTCGTTACATCGTCTCTTTCCGCGCTCCAGAGGACGCCTTCATTTCTCTATACCGCTTTTTCGAAGGCTTCATGTTCGAACCCGACACAATAGACTTGGACACCCTATTTCGATGGCGCAACCCGCCTGCCGAGATGGGTGAACGTGGGTATTGGCACCATTTGGCGTCGTGGTGGGGGCAGCGAAACAATCCCGATGTCCTACTCTTGTGCTACGAGGACATAGTGGAAGATCTTCAAGGCACCGTGCGTCGCGTTGCAGGGTTCATGGATATTCCGCTCGATGACGAGCTGTTGGAATGCGTGGTTCGGCAAGCCTCACGGCCGTTCATGCTGGAGCACAAGGACCAATTTGAAGAACGTCGCTTTCGGCAGATGGTTTTTGAGCGGACCGGGATACCTATTGGCGAGACCGCTCACAAAGTCACGCGTGGCGCAGTTGGCGACCCAAAATATGAACTCAGCGCAAAGCACCACCTGACGCTAGAGGAGATCTGGCAGGCGCAAGTCACCAACCGATTTGGTCTGGAGACCTATGCAGGTCTCAGGAATGCCGTCCGAGAGCTAAACCCAGCAGTTTAGGCTTATCGATGGCAGGTTCTTTTGGAACATAGCTCATTGCGAAGGTCGCTTTGGGCTCAAACCAGACCTTCGCTGCATTCTCCGCACGAGACCTTTAGCCCCCTCCGCGCTTCGCCAACCGCACCGATCACCCCACATTTCTCGGGGGTAAACTCTACGCCGCGTTTGCGAGGACATGCCCGCCGCTCGCGCAGCGTCAGCACGTCTGAAAGGGGGGCGCCCTCCCCTTCGACGTTTGGCAAACTGGGGCCAATGCCAGCCTCAATCCGTTTAAGCAACTGACAGGCTTGGCGCCTGGCACGCCCTTTATGCGCTTAGAAAGCGTCGTGGTGGGACGTCCAACGGGTAAAGCAAAAGACACAAGCTCAACGGGCCATCGGACTCTATGGGCGCGCAATCCGTTCGCGTTCAATGACGTCCTGGACTTCGGTAGGAATATTGGACCAAACAAAATCATAAAGATCACGCCCTTCAGGCGGAATTGGCATCGCCGGGTGATCGGCGATCGATGTACTCAAAACCGGTCTCCCCTCAAGGTTGTAGACGCGCGTCAGCAAACCGACCTCATCTCGTAATCTAGTTTCAACCTCATTACCTAAAGCATCGTAGGAAAAAAACGTGAAGTCGGCCGAGTCGTCTTGATTGAACGTAATCCTGTCCTCGTAAAGTGGAAACATAGTTCTTCCATGGGAAAAAGCGGCGGCAAATTCTGACAGTTCTGATATTTCAACTGCACGATTTTCCGCCAGATCAAGTATTCTGACGATGATGCTTTCGTCATAAACGTGCTGGTAAACGTAAGGGGCAGAACCGAATGGTGAAAAACTGGTATTCGGACTCTGGCGTTGCGCAGTCGCCGGTGGAATGGTGTAGACCACTGTGAAACTGCCACTCTGAAGCCTTTCCAACGTATGCGGCCCTTCAATTTTCCCCGATCCATCCAATACTGCTGAATGGAAATACAAGTGGTTATCAGGGCCCCAGAATGCAGGCGCGCGCATGTGGCGCCAATTACCGCCGATGGCCACTGGCACGTCAATTTCAACTTGGCCGGTATCCACGTTCCAGACAACGGTGTGACCGTTGGTTCGCCCTCCTGCTGCGATCCGCGTGCCATTGGGACTGAACTCCAAAAAATCTACACCACCCAATAAGCCATTCCCATCAGCGCTCGTCGGGACTATGGCTTCGACCATTTCAGTGAAACGCCAAACGAGATCACCCGTCACCGCATTAAACACTCGAACTTCACCTGACCGGCTATCGACAAACGAAAACCATCTTCCGTCAACAGAAAACGTGCTCTCACTGTCCACGAGGTGAAGGCCAACGCCCAGGCCGATTTCAATTTCCCGGAGTCTTTCACCGGATTGCATATCGTGAAGAACAGGGAGCTCGGTTTCCACGGGCGCCACAAGATCCTCACGAAATACAACTTCCAGAGATGCGCCATCTATTGAAATAGCGCGCGTCCCGTTGGGCGAAATGATCACGTGGTCACGCAGATCCACGTCCAGCCGCGCCGATTGAGATGCCACGGCCCGAAAAAGGGCGCGGTGCGCAGCGCCGTAGTACTCGAACTCTTCTTCCGTTGGGTCGGACGGAAATCCACGCAGGGCCGTCAGGATCGCCGTGGACCTGTCCCCCGTCAGCAAAGCCTCCTGCGATGCGCGCGCGTACCATTCCGATTGGAGGAAATCGAGCCTGTCGGGCGCACGGTCCGCCAGTGATGGGACGGTCATCCAGATGGACACCATCGTTACTACGCAACTGATAAGATACTTCAAACTGGGGCTCCCATGAATCTCTTTCACGCGCAATTAGTCTCGAAACGGCCTGCCCCGCGCAAGGAGATTGTTCAATGAACAAGGCACCGAGCAAACAACAATTCTTTTGTCAAGGCTTCGACCCTACAGCGCAGTTTCACCGCCTTCATGCGTCGCGTTGATGTCAGACTGCCCCCCAACACGGTCGCGCGACACTGCGAGCCCGCTATGCGCAGGGTCAACGCCGCGACCTAATTGTAGCGCATGCTTGCCTTGAGAAATTACCCGAACAAGTTGCAAGCCCCGAAGAAGAGAGAGTTTACGCCGAAGAAAGTAACCCAGAGTCTGTTTGCACTCGACGTGATCTCGGAATGGGGGAGCTGTATGAAGGGGGGTACGGCTCGGGCTGGGTTTCGCTGCACCGAAACCTGAGGACATCGACTGCACCGGTTTCACAAACCCATGCGTACCAAGTAGGTCTTTGCCGCACCTGTAAACCGCGTCTGTTTATTCCCACGCTTGGCCAGCCTCACCCCAGCGCGATCGCCGTTCTCGGGGATGGCAGCGACACCGGACGCTTGTTTCTGATGGTGCGCCGATATCCCCGCATTGCACGTAACCTCGCGCCAGGTCCCTTGGGTGTGGGCACCCACATCTAGCTCAGACTTCGGCCCAGTTTCGCCCGGCTCATTTTGCTGAAGCACCTCTCACGACATGCTGTTCGCCAAGCCAGTGCCGCCAAACTGCTGCCATCATGGTGTGCATCGTTCTTCGTATGGAGTTCATTCAGGTTCACCAGCCAAACGGTGTCAGCGAGATGGTCATCTTGGCCTTGCTTGTCCTTGCGACCATCGTCGCGGGGCTAGGCACAAAACGCCGAAGGACCGGTAATGCTTTTGGAAAGCGTTGGCGCAACACATCAGCCCAACCCCGTCCAGGCAACAACTGGGGTCTCGCAGATCCCAAGAACCAATTAGAAGCCATTTCGAAGGTCAACTTCGAACGCCAGAAGCTTCTAAATACGTCAGAGGCGCGCGTGTTTGCGGCGCTGGAGGGCATCGTTGCCGAAGTTGGTGGTGGATACCGAGTGATGGCGCAGACCAGCGTCGGCGAACTTCTCAAGCCGCAAAGCAACTCAGGCGACTGGAAGATGCGTAAGGACGCTTATGCGTCGATCAATTCCAAGCGCTTTGACTTCGCCATCGTTGACCGCAGCGGCCTCCTAGCTCTCGCGGTCGAGTATCAGGGCAAGGGTCATCACCGGGAAAAAAGCTTCATGCGTGACGCCGTTAAGCGGGAAGTATGCCGCCGTGCGGGTGTTCCGTTTCTTGAGGTTGAGCCTGGCATGAAGCCGTCTGAGTTACGGGGGCATGTGATGAGGATGCTTGCGCCCACAAGCGCCCCGGATTCCGGTACGTCAGAACTCGATCCTGGCGCATCTACACCGGTCGCGACGTGACCGCTGTGCGGACGAAGCCGCCCTTCGCCTTATCGATTTGAATGACTGCTTTAGAGCTTCTGTCCCGGAAGCTTCAGGGCTTGTTGAACCCAGCTTGCGAGTTGCTCTTTATCGAGGGCCTCATCCTCGTGGATGTCCAGATACCTCGTACCTTCTACCTTGGATGCTTTCGGCGGTACCGGATCGAGCGACGACCCGGCCATAAAGGTGATCTGGACGTAGGTTTTGTAGCAATACATCGCCAGAAACCAGCCGTCCTCCTTGCCATAGAACGGCGTGTTCCAACGAACCTGTTTGCGCACCTCGGGGAAGGCATTTTCGAC
>JBCCPJ010000053.1:0-6462 GCA_039024895.1 Pseudomonadota bacterium
AAACGACGCCTGCCGGTGCATGTAGCATCGCGGCGGGATCGAGAAGAGACCTGCCGGGCTGTCGCGGAAGTCGGTCGACGCGACGGCTGCGGTGCCACCGTCGACGTAGCCGTCTTCCAGGGCGAACGCGCCGAACTCCTCCATGGCGGCCACAACCCGTTCATCGGTGAACGGAATTTCGTTGGCCACCCATTGGTCATACACGTCGGCGGGCTGCGTCCGCAGCATCATGTCCTCGACCCAATCGGTTGCTGGCCAACCTGTCGCCGCGCCCGAGCCGAGACCGATGCACCACGGGGTTTCACCACCCTCGGCGATCTCATCGGTAAGCGCCTTGAGGTCTTCCATCGTCTCGGGGATGTCGAAACCGGCTTCGTCAAAGGCGGCGGGAGAATACCAAACCAGCGATTTCAGATCGACGCGGTAGAACATACCGTACAGCGCCTCTTCCCCGTCTTCGCCAGCATACGTGCCCAGATCGACCCACGAGGGTCCGGCGGCAAAGTTATCGGCGACCCAATCGGCCGTACCATCGGGCAGCGGCGTCAGAAGCCCCTGGCTGGCCATGTCGGCGGCAAGCCCCGGCTGTGGAAAGACCGCCAGGTTCGGGGCGGAGCCCGCGCGGGCGGAAATCACAATGTCCTGCTCGAAACTGTCGGAACCGGAGTAGTTGACGGTGGCCCCTGTGGCTTCTGCGAAGAGCGCGAAGACCTGTTCCACCTTCTCTTTTTCGTTCCCCGTCCACGGGCCGGTGATGGTGACCGTCTCACCAGTAAGGTCCGTTGCGTCCGCGAACGCGGTGAAGCTGTCCCAGCTGAAATCACCCTCTCCCACGGTGAATGAGACGTGACCATCCGCGAAGGCGGCGCTGCCGATCATGGCAATCGCAGCCGCACCGGCGTACCTGTGAAATTTCATAGCTTCCTCCCAGAAGTGATGCTTTTGCATCTTACATGCGCGATGGCGCGAAGCACCTCAAAGCGCTTTGAGCATCCAACACTGGCTCACCCCTCGCAGCAAGTCAATTCCTTCCGCTTCCACTGCCTGCGAACGATTTGCCCTTGAAGGCCCGGGACCAAAGCGCTTTGGTCAACCGTATGAATTTGCGGGAGTTGTCAGAAAAACTGGGTCTGTCTCAAACGACGGTAAGCCGGGCGCTGAATGGATATTCAGAGGTCAGCGAAGTCACCCGACAACGGGTCGTGTCCGCGGCCAAAACGCACAACTATGAACCGGCCGCCCATGCGCGCAGTCTGGCGACAGGGCAGTCAAAGGCCATTGGCCACGTCATCCCGCAATCCACGAAACACGAGATGACGAACGTGGTCTTTTCCGACTTCATCGCAGGCGCGGGAGAGGTTTATCGCCAAAACGGCTATGATCTGGTCATGTCGATCGTTTCAGATGACGACGAGGTGCAGGCCTACCATACGCTGGTCCGAAAACGGAACGTGGACGGCGTTATCGTGCACGGACCGACGCGGTGTGACCCACGGATTGATTTGCTTCGGAATTTGCAGGTGCCGTTTGTTGTCCATGGACGATCAAGCGAGATTTGCAGCAGATACAGTTGGCTGGACGTCAACAATAAGCGGGCGATTGAGCGGGCCACGACCTTTCTGGTCGATCTTGGCCATCGCCGGATCGCACTCATCAACGGACTTGAGCGGATGGACTTTGCATGGCGGCGCCGCGCCGGGTACCTCGCCGCGCTGGAGGCGCATGGGATTGGCGTCGACCGGGCGCTGATGCGCAGCGCTGAGATGACGGAACCCCACGGCTATAACAGCGCGCGTCAGATGCTGAGCGCAAGCGACCCGCCAACGGCGTTCATCGCGTCGTCCATCGTTGTCGCCATGGGGATCCGTCGCGCGCTGGAGGAGCGTGACCTGAAGATGGGGCGCGACATATCGGTGATTTGTTTCGACGACATGATCTCATATTTTCCAAATGGCGATGGCGAGCCGATCTTTACCGCCACACGCTCTTCGGTGCGGGCGGCGGGGCGGCGCTGCGGCGAGATGCTGATCGCCGCGATTGAGGCGCCTGGGTCGCCAGCAACGCAGGAGCTTTGGGAAGCGGAGCTTGTGTTGGGGCAATCCACCGGGCCAGCCATCAAGGCCTCGTCCTGATGCAATTCAAACGCTCTGACTTTCCCCCCGGCTTTGTATTCGCCGCGGCCACCTCCAGCTATCAGATTGAAGGGCACGCTTTCGGCGGCGCCGGATCCACACATTGGGACACGTTCGCAGCGACCCCTGGCAATGTTGTGCGGGGGGAGGATGGCGCGCGCGCATGCGATCACTACCACCGGTATGAAGAAGATCTGGATCTGATGCAGGCCGCGGGCTTCGATGCCTATCGCTTTTCCACGTCATGGGCGCGCGTGATGCCCGAAGGCCGTGGGGCGCCGAACGCCGATGGCTTGGACTTCTATGACCGGTTGGTCGACGCGATGTGCGCGCGGAACCTCAAGCCGATGGCAACCCTTTATCACTGGGAGCTGCCGGCAAAGCTTGCCGATCTGGGCGGGTGGCGGAACCCGGACATCTGCCATTGGTTTGCGGAGTTCGCCGAGGTCATTGTGAACCGGATCGGGGACAGGCTGTATTCGGTTGCACCGGTGAATGAGCCGTATTGCATCACGTGGCTTGGTCACCTTACGGGCGATCACGCCCCCGGACAGCGAGACATCCGCTCAACGGCGCATGCGATGCATCATGTGCTTAAGGCGCACGGCTCTGCCATTGAGGTTATGCGGGGCCTTGGGCAGGGCAACCTTGGAGGCGTTTTTAACTGTGAGCACGCAATACCCGCGAGCGACAGTGCCGAAGATCTGGCGGCCGCACAGCGCCAGGACGAGATCTATAACCATTTCTTTCTGTCAGGCGTATGCAAGGGTACCTACCCCGCCGCGGTTCTGGAGGGGTTGGAACCGTATTTGCCAACCGGATGGCAGGACGACCTTGCGGGGATTTCCCAACCCCTCGATTGGGTTGGGATCAATTATTACACCTGCAAACGCATCGCCCACAGCGAGGGCCCGTGGCCGGGATTGGCCGACGCACCAGGACCCGGCCCAAAAACACAAATGGGGTGGGAAATTTACCCAGACGGGTTGAAGCACTTTTTGCTCATGGTTGACCGCGAATATACGCGTGGTTTGCCCCTTTACATTACCGAGAACGGCATGGCGAATGCCGATCTGCCTGGGGTGGAGGATACTGCGCGGATTTCTTATCTGGATGCCCACATCGCCGCGGCGAAAGCCGCAATGGATGCGGGCGTGCCTTTGGCGGGCTACACGTTTTGGTCGCTTCTGGACAATTACGAGTGGAGCCTTGGGTATGAGAAACGCTTTGGGTTGATCCATGTGGATTTCGAGACCCTGAAACGGACGCCCAAAACGTCGTACGACAAGATTGCCGAGGCGCTGCGCGCGTAGGAGACGTGTGCGGCCTGAACGCAGCACGTTCCTAAGATATTGATGTTAAGATATCTTTTCGTTTTTGAGGCACGTTACTCAGAAATGCGTAGACTTGAGGTGCGTACCTCATATAGCGTCAAAACAGGCCGCGATTCGTCCTTACAAGCGGCAGAGATATGGGAGGAATGAATGTCGTATTCACGACTGGCGACAGCCAGTGCCGTTGCAATTGTGTCAGCCGGATTTGCATCAACAGCGCAAGCGGAAGATCTGACGCTGTGTTGGGCCGCTTGGGACCCGGCGAACGCCTTGGTTGAACTTTCGAAGGAGTTCGAGGCCGAGTCCGGGCACACAATGAACTTTGAGTTTGTTCCCTGGCCAAACTTCGCAGATCGGATGCTGAATGAATTGAATTCCGGCGGGAAACTTTGCGACCTGCTAATCGGCGATAGCCAGTGGATTGGCGGCGGCGCCGAGAATGGGCACTACGTCAAACTGAATGACTTCTTTGACGCTGAAGGCATTTCGATGGACGATTTCGCCCCGGCGACGGTCTATGCGTATTCAACCTGGCCAAAGGGCACGCCCAACTATTATGCCCTGCCCGCCATGGGCGATGCGAACGGTTGGTTCTATCGCAAGGACTGGTTTGAACGCGAAGACATTAAGGCGGCGTACAAAGAGGAGACTGGCCAAGACCTTCGCGAACCACAGTCGCAGAAGGAATTGTTGCAGATCGCCCAATTCTTCCAAGAGCGGGAAATCGACGGGAAGACGGTTTACGGGGCCGCGATCTTTACTGAACGTGGGTCGGAAGGCATCACGATGGGCGTCACCTCGGCGCTGTATCCATGGGGCTTCAAGTATGAGAATGAGCCCGGTACCTATGATATGGTCGGCGCTGTGAACTCCCCCGAAGCCGTGGAAGCGCTTGAGTTCTATAAGGAATTCTACGAAACAGCGACCCCGCCGGGATACACGAATTCGTACATGGGTGAATCGCTTGACGCGTTTAAGTCGGGCCAAGTCGCGATGGCGATGAATTGGTTCGCCTTCTTCCCGGGCCTTTACGCGGACCCTGCGACGGGTGGAGACAAGATCGACTTCTTCGTGAATCCTCCACAAAACATTGCGGCGTCCACATTGGGTGGTCAGGGTATCTCTGTTGTCAGCTATTCCGACAAACAGGATGCGGCGCTGGAATATATCAAGTGGTTCGCTAAGCCCGACGTACAGGCGAAATGGTGGGAATTGGGCGGATACTCTGCGCACAACTCGGTCTTGCAGGATCCGGGCTTCCCGGAAAGCCAGCCATTCGCCGGGGATTTCCTTGTGGCGATGGATGGCGTTCAGGACTTTTGGCAAGAGCCGGCATACGCTGAATTGCTTTTGGCAATGCAGAAGCGCATTCATGACTATGTGGTTGCCGATCAAGGAACCGCTCAGGAAGCTCTGGATTTGCTGATCGAGGATTGGACTGAAGTCTTCGAAGACGAGGGCAAGCTCTAATCCAAATCGGCGCGCCACGGGCGCACCGTTTCAAAGCGCCGGGACCACGGCCCCGGCGCACACCTTCCAAGTAACAGGCCCAGCATATGTCTGACGGGACAATCGATCGCGTTGCGGTGGCAACGCCCGCTCCAGTTGCGCGCAAAATCAGGGGTTTATCGGATCGGGCAATCGCTTGGATCTTTGTTGCCCCGACGATTTTCCTGCTACTTGCGATCAACATCTTTCCGCTGATCTGGACGATCCGGCTGAGCTTTACCAACTATCGTGCGAACCGGTTGAACCGGGAGCCGGAGTTTATCGGGCTGCGGAATTATGAGCGTATTCTGACGGATAGCGATATCTGGCTGAATATGCAGGCGACGGCGCATTTCCTGTTTTGGACGATCTTCTTTCAGGTGCTCATTGGCTTCGCGCTGGCGTGGTTGATCAACAAGAAGTTTCGCGGGAACGATCTTTGGACGACGATCATTGTTTTGCCGATGATGTTGTCCCCAGCCGTGGTTGGGAACTTTTGGAAGTTTCTGTACCAGCCACAAATAGGCCTTTTCAACTATATCGTGAGTTTCTTCACTGGCCGTGACCCTTCGAGCTTTGAGATGTTGGGCCAGGTCAACTTGGCACCCTGGGCCATCGTGATTGTGGATACGTGGATGTGGACGCCATTTGTAATGCTGATTTGCCTTGCCGGGCTGCGAAGCATTCCGGACTACATTTACGAGGCGGCGGAAATTGATCGGGCATCGAAAATACGGCAGTTCTTTACGATCACAATTCCGATGGTCTTACCGTTTCTTATGCTGGCCGTTCTGTTCCGGGGAATTGAGAACTTCAAGATGTTTGACCTGGTGGTTCAGCTTACGGGTGGCGGCCCGGGGTCGGTTACGGAGCTGACGTCGATTAATCTCAAGCGGGAGGCGTTTGAGAAATGGCGGACCGGGTATGCGTCGGCCTATGCGATCATACTTTTCGTCACCGTGTTTGGCCTTGCCAGCATCTATGTCAAAGCGCTGAATAAGGTGAAAGAGAGATGAGCAGCTTCTCGATCAATGAACCTTCGAACCGGACGAAATGGTTCGCCGGGACGCTGGTGATCCTTTACGCGCTGATCACTATGATCCCGCTGGTTTGGATTGCCATTACCGGGTTCAAAAGCCCATCCGACGCAATTGCGTATCCGCCGAAGTATATTCCAGGGTCACAAAGTGAGTCTGGGTTTCAGCCGACGCTGGAGGGCTACGTCAACCTGTTCACCACCCGGACGCGCCAAACCGATGAGTTCCTTGCGGAAAATCCTCCAGAGAACTGGGCGGACGAGATCGTGCGCCAGTACGACATGGTCATCGTGGGCCCGTCAAAGTTTGGGGAGCGGTTTCTGAATTCGATTATCATCGGGTTTGGTTCGACATTTCTGAGCGTCTTTCTGGGGACTTTGGCGGCCTATGCATTCAGCCGGTTCAAAATCCCATTGGCGGATGATTTGTTGTTTTTCATTCTGTCGACGCGAATGATGCCGCCTATTGCGG
>JBCCPJ010000054.1:0-6230 GCA_039024895.1 Pseudomonadota bacterium
GAGACCGGCTCGTCAGATCGCCAAAGACTAGTTTTCGCAACCTTCTGTGAACATCACCATCGCTATCCAGCAGCGAGAACTGAACGACCCGCTCGTGATACGGCATCTCATGCCAATTGGCCCGCCGTTGCCGCTCTTTCGCTTCCGCTTCGCTTTCATGGCCTTCCAGCGAACGAACCATCGCAGGGTTGGTGGCAACTGACACAACGTCATCAAAGCGCGACAGCAGATGGGCATCGTGAGGCGCAAAATATGGCGGCCGATCAAGCTGCCGCAACTCGGCGTAAACCGCATACGGGTCTGCAGCAAAATCAGGCGATAATGGATTGAAGTTTCTCACCTGCGGCACCGTTTCGTATTGCGAGGAAGGAGCGCGACGATAATCATTGCTGGGTCAGAGAGAAGCTTTGGAGTTTTGGCCTATGAGCATACCCCAACATATACGCCAGAAACGAATGCGAATTGCAGCGCAACACCGGTCATGGCTCAAAGCCATGGCTTTTGATTCACTCGCCGGCGCTGCCATCGGCTCAATCGTTGCATTGGCCATTCTGTGGTTGGACGTTGCCAATCTGGGCACGCTGGTGGCGTCATCTCAACAGGGTTTTGCTTATGCAGCGCTGCTTACCGCAGGCTTTGCGCACGTGTTTGCTATGGCGGTTTGCGGAACTGGGATCTGGTTTCGTGCAACCCACCAGCCGGATTTGCATGAGTACCCGAGCGAACGATAGCAAGGCTGACTACTGCGCCCAGTCTCTGAAATACAGGTCCCAGATACGCTCCCCGATCATGCAATCGACGGTGCCATCCAAGCGTGTGGCCTTGAACGCGGCACGCTTGGGTACGGTTGGATTTGATGCCAGTTCCAGCACCAGTTTCTGGCGCACGGTTTGAGTAAATTCGTCCCAACTACTAACTGGAACGACAAACGACCCTGGCCCGCCGACCACACAGGCGCGGTAATATTCGTCGAGATCTGTGATATGGAAACGCAGACCCACACCCTCGCGGGTCATAAGCGGCAAGCCGTTGATGATGATCCCTTGATCTAACGCAGCATCGCGAGCGGCGACGACCGGCCCGCCATTATTGTTGGGCCCGTCGCCGGAGACATCGATAACGCGGCGCATGCCAGTAAAGCCGTTGTCCACGAATTGCCGCGCGCCATGGCGCAGCGCGCCGGAGATCGACGTGCGACGCAGGCTCGGGTCGAACTGCGCCGTCAGCTTCAGCGCGATGCGTTCAGCATCCTCCGCGGTTTCCACCAACGTCCACGGTACAATCGTGCGTTGAGAATGACGTCCCGCCCATTCAAAATAGGTAACTGCGATGCGCCCCAGCAAGCCGGAGCGGATGGCCTTAATGACGTCGGGACTGGTGAGCGCCGACGCGTAGCCGCGCCGTTGGATTTCCAACTCCCGCGGCGACATGGAGCGGGACACGTCGACAGCAAGAACCAGTTCGACATCCACCTCCACATCGGCGGCGTGAACCACCGGCGTGGTGAGCAGAAACAAGAGAGCGAGGGCAAGGCGTCTCATGCGGTGATGGTAGCTGCCATCAGCGACTTGGCAACGGGTGAGCGTGTCGTCGTGACAAAATGTGATCGCTGCTCGGTAGGCTCACTGCATTTCAGTCAACAACCAATCTGCCAGACCGTCCGCTAATGCTAACGCCCGACCCAGCCAAACCGGTCAATCCATTCGTCCGGCAGAAGAGCATTGACGCGTTCAAGCTGCGCCGACGTCAGTTCCTCCTGCCAGCTGGTGTTGTCGCCCTTCCGGAAATGCGTGCTCTTGTTGCGTTGGACGGGCGCCACATCGCCGGAGATGCCGTAATATTGCAGCACGGATTGCAGATAGCCCGGCTCGGACTCCAGCAGTTCCTCATGCGTTTTCAGCAGGAAATCCGAATTGGGAATGTGGTCCAGCCATCCTCGTATCCACTCCACGGCCGGCACGTAAAATGTGTCGATGAAATGGTCCATCTGCTGTTCCATCGACAAGGCAGCGAATGTTTCTCCCACGGGCAGCGCGACCTGTCCGATCTCGCTGTTGCCTTTGAAATTCGCCGCGTAGGATTTTCTGAAATGAAACCAACTGGACAGCGCCGCCCGGGGATCGCGAATGTGGATGACAGCCTTTGAAATGCCATGCCTTTGAAGTGCAGCGATGTTGGTATCGTCAGGCTGTAGGTGTGAAGCGCTGACCATTGCGCCTTTTCCGAAATCGTCAGCCATCGTGTCCCAGATCTGATTTTTAGGAAAAGTTGGCGTCACAAGCGTACTTGTATAGTCATAGCCGAGGCTTTGTTTCAAAGAGTGGGAAATGAAAACAGTTCCGCTCTTTGGCAGAGTGACCAGGAAAATCGACGGCCTGTCCGCCGCATCATCCGGCACTTTTTCACGCACCACAGGGGCAACGACTGAACGCATCGTATAGTAGCGCTCGGAGATAATTTCGTAGGCATTTTTATAACCGTCGCGTTCCTGCTGCAGTTGGTCTCGCTCGGCCTTAAGTTCCTCGTAGGCTTTGGCGCTGATCTTTTGTTTGGTCACTTTCCCTGCCCCATCTTGGCCCGCGCATTGGTGGCGGAAATGCTCTCCATCTCTTCGCCGAGATGGATCTGCTCGATGGAATAGCCGACGTCACGGCCGTAGAGGATCTGCGTAACGTTGGGCAGCGGCAGCACCACGAAACGCCCTTTCTCGGCGGACAGGCGTTGCTCGATGCGGGATTTTACATATTCGAAATCGAACGGGTTCTTTTCGTCCGGCTGCATGGAGCGCACGGCTATGCAGGCCTGGCCAGTGCGGCGAATGCCCTCCAGCACCAGCGCGCGGTGGCCATCGTGGAAGGGCTGGTAGCGGCCCAGAAAGAAAGCCGTCGGCTTCGTCCAGTCGAAGGGCGGGCGGATAGCGGTGGCGATCTTCTCCGCCCAGAATTCCGGTGAGCCATCCGCCGTCACCACCACGTCGGGATCGCGGGGTGGCTCGAAGATGCGGTTCGTGTCCTCGAAACGGCCCTGGTCGATTCGGTCTACGAAGACGGTGAAATCTGCGTCGAAGGCCGCGCGGGTCTGCTCCGTGGGGCAGATGAAATCCGCCACCGCGATGCCGCCGGATTCCACCACACGGTTGCACAGTCAGCCCATGCGGGTGGCCTGCTCTATGCGGTCGGCTTCCGTGAATCCGAGATCCTTGTTGATGTTCTCGCGCACGGCATCGGCGTTGAAATGCACGGCCCCGATGCGGTGAACGAGGGTTTTGGCAAGCGTCGTTTTGCCCGCGCCGGGCAAGCCCATGATGAGAAGTTTCATGTCGGTGTCTCAGGCGAATAGCGTTTCGCTGTGGCGTAAACACTTGGAAAGCCGTTGTCCAAGGTTATGGGCGGTCAGACTAGAGACTCAGCTCCATTTGATGGAGCAGCCCATGGACGGTTCCTGCTTGTTCGGCCCCTCTCCCGTTTCCGCGATCATCCGCATGGCGTTCAGCAATTCGGGCGTGCGGTTGGTGGCGTCGCCCATGCGGGCATCGTCCAGCCGGCCGCGATATTGCAGCGTGCCCCTGCCGTCGAAGCCGAAGAAATCCGGCGTGCAAACCGCGCCATAGGCTTTGCCCACCGATTGGTCCTCATCCACCAGATAGGGGAATGTGAAGCCGTATTTTTCGGCAAACTCCAGCATGCGCGGCGGGGCGTCGGCTGGGTAGTCCCGGTAATCGTTGGACATGATGGCGACGAAACCGATGCCCTCCTCTTGCAGCATCTTGGCATCCGCCGCCATGCGCTCGGCCACCGCCACGACATAGGGGCAGTGGTTGCAGATGAAGGCGACGACGAGGCCCTTGTCGGTCTGCACGTCAGCCAGGGCGAAACTCTCACCCTGCGGGTCCTTCAGGGTGAAATCCGGCGCGGGGGTGCCGCGCTCCATCTCCGGTGTGCTCAACAGCATGTGGTCGTTCCCGTGGCGCTCTTCTCCACAATGTCATCGCGCAGCCCCTCGCCGTCAACAACGGGCATCGCTAGGGTCTCGCCACCTGATGCCGAGAGACCAAACAATGAGCGACCAGAAATTCTTCCATGTGGGCGAGCGCAGCGAGGACCTGCCGCAGCCGACGCAATTCGATGCCGAGTCCTTCAAGAAAGCCAAACCGCCGGAGCCGCTGGATTTTGAAGTCGTGCTGACGGCAGAGTCCACCGGCCGCCAGAAGAAGACCGGCACGGTGCAGGTGAACATTCCGGGCTTTTCTGCCGTGAAACTCTATTGCGACGAGCAGACGCCGGTGGGCGACGACACCGCCCCGCCGCCGCTGGCCTTCATGTGCGCCGGCATCGGCTTCTGCCTGATGACGCACCTCACCGACATCTACACCGCCCGCAAGATCCAGATCACATCCATGAAGCTGGAACAGCGCGTCGGTTTCCAGACCAACCTCTCCACCATGCGTGAGATGGGCCACACCACCGACGGCAAAATGCGCCACATCGAAACCCACGTCCTGATCGAAAGCGACGAACCGCAGGAGCGCATTCAGGCACTGATGGAAGAAGCCGAAAACGCCTGCATGGCCCACTTCGCGCTGCGAAACCCGATCCCGTGGAGCTCACGGCTGGTGCTGAACGGGGAAGAGGTGGCTAGTGGGAGTGGGTGAGGTAGTTATCAGTCGTCTGAAATGCAATCAGGGGTAATACCGATTGCAAGAACCGGGCAACCTCCGTTGCGTCCGGCATTTAGGCGGTAGATCAATTTGGACATCGTCGTCGTTGAAGCACCGAATTTGCTCACAACATCGCCAACTCCTTCGTTACCATTTTTGTCCAGCACCTTACCCAGCGAGCGAAAATAGTCGTTATTCAGAGAATAGCCCCTCGTCAGGATCACGCCGACATCGATCGCGCCAGCGAGATGAAAGGTGGACATAGCGTACAGGTCTCGGTCGTATGTTTGGTCTTTGCTGTTCCATTCGAGATCAAGCGCCACGCGGTCGTTGACAAAGTCGATCCTGTGGCCATCGAGGTAGTTTTCTCTGACATACTCTCGGATTATCGTGTTGGATTGGCGAGGATCGGTGAGCCTAACCGTTAGATCAGCCGACAGACGCGCTTCTTGCCATTGGGATCCGAACAGTGTGTCGACATGTCTAGCAATCGGGCCTTTGCTGCCTCCGGGCTCACGGATCATAGATTTTGAGATTCGGATCGCTTTCAGCGCTTCCAAAATCTGATTGAACTGATCCGGGAAGCCTCCTTGCAGGATCGTTGCAGCGCTCCGGTAGCTGAATAGTTCAAATCGCCCGGATACTTCGTCGGGGAAGATGGAATTAACGAGGTCTGGACCGTCTGCGCCAAACGTCTGTTGGGCGACGTCGGTGCCCGACGTGTTGTCATTCATTCGACGGCGACTGTGGAATTATAGGCGTATGTGTCCCAGGTCGGCTCATAGTCCTCACCAGCTTGATTGCCCCAAACGGTCCAGCGGTTCCGACCACCGCGTCCGAAAAGTTCCAAGTAAGGGCCGGGGCTGCAGGCCTCTATGATATCGTATTGTTCGTCAGGTTTCCGAGAGTGTTCGCGTTTACGTGTGGCAAACAAGTTCACTTGCCGTCTGCCAGGAGCGAGCGTCCGTGCATTCTTACCGCGAACACCAAACAGAAGAACTTCAGTCACATTCCGAAAATAAAAGCCAACCCCACGTCCGTCGGAACCGCCGTCTTTCCGGACCTTGTGCCAAATCAAATTCGATTTGTACGTGAAACCCCATTCAGACATTACGCGAAGACCATCAGGTAAAAGCGCGTTTGGCACCCATAGATACAGGTGTGCTGTCGACTGCGCGTGCTCCTCAACAGGAAGAGCGCATATGTCGTCGAGACTCATCGTTGGGTAGCGAGACAGTCGGGCGTGTTCCGGCGCCATCTTTCCAGTACGGTTGGAAAATCTCCACGGCGGATCAGCCATGATGGTCGAGTAGCTGCAGCCGTCGAGAAAGTCGCGCAGATCGGTGGATGCAGAATGTTCCATATCTGTTCTCGTAAGCCATTTGATTTACACTGTCAAAAAATCTCGGTTGTGAACATGTCACAACGGCAGATTATCGTGTTTCTTCCACGGGTTTTCCAGTTGCTTGCCTTTCAGCATCGCAAACGCGCGGCATAGGCGTTTTCTCGTCATGGCGGGCTGGATGACGTCGTCGATGAAACCCTTTTCCGCTGCCACGAAGGGGTTGGCGAA
>JBCCPJ010000055.1:0-5593 GCA_039024895.1 Pseudomonadota bacterium
CCCGTCGGAACGACACGCAGCCCGCACCGCCATCGCCGGAGCGGATATAGACTTTGGCTTGGTCGAGGAACTTCATGAGAAGACTATCATGGGATGCGACGATCCGTTTTTGCCAGACTATGAATAAGCCGGTTGGGCGAAAATCGAAAGGCATCCCGGCAGCAACCGCGACGTGCTGCCAGGATCATTCAGTTTCTCTCAGCTACTCCGATTACTGACCCCATGCGCGCAGGGATTCCCAGGCGCCACGGTCGAGCCGGAATTTTAGGATTGGCATGGCGCCCTGGCGTGACAGCGAATTCACCATGCCGAGCCCGTCATATTGAAAGCCGCACTTTTCGATCACTCGTCGCGAAGCGGCGTTCGTGACACGGCAACCGCAACCGACCTCGTCAATCTCACTGCTCTTAAACGCATGATCGATGATGGTTTTCACGGCCTCGGTCGCGTAACCATTGTTCCAGTAGGGCTCGCCGATCCAATAGCCGATCTGGGGCAGATCGAGCCCGGGTACCGGCCCCCAGCCCGTCGCGCCAATGAAGGTGCCAGACGGCTCTTTCAAATAAATCCCAAATCGCGCGCCCGTCGCTTTTGGCATGGCATGGGCGGTCTTCACCCAATTCTCCGCATCTTTCGTTCGATAGGGATGCGGCATCGACATCAGATTGTCGGCGATGTTTCGATTGTTGGCGAGCGACACCAAAGCCGTTGCATCCGCCATCGCCGGGGCACGGAGCACAAGCCGAGGTGTCGCCAGGTGCTCTAATTCGAATTCGGATCCTTCAAACTCTCGCGCAATCATGGGGTTCTCCTTTCGCGCATTCGCGTTAACGCATGAAAAAACGGGGGATGGCGGCCCATCCCCCGTTTCTTTGAAGAACCTTATCTCGGTTCCGCCGGGGGTTTTGGCCGCCGGCGGGACGCTCCGCCGTCTACTCGGCTGCCTCCATGACCGGGAGCACGCTAATGTACGTGCGGCCGTTGGCTTTCTTTGTGAACTTTACGTTGCCTTCTGCGACGGCAAAAATCGTATGATCACGGCCCATGCCAACATTATCGCCTGGATGCCACTTCGTGCCGCGTTGGCGCACGATGATGTTGCCCGCGATCACGCGCTCGCCGCCATATTTCTTCACGCCAAGGCGGCGACCTGCTGAGTCGCGACCGTTCCTTGACGAACCACCTGCTTTTTTATGCGCCATGGTCTAGCTCCACCGGACGGTGTTGTCGTCCGAACTCCTATTCGCTTTCTTTAGCAAGTTCTGCGGCTTGCTCAAGCCAGTTGTCTCGCTCAATACGCCCTTTGAAGTTTAACACCTCGTCAACGCGCTCGATATCCTCAGGCGAAAACGCTGCAACTTGCGAAAACTTCGTGATGCCGAGGGCATTCAGCTTTTTCTCAAGCACCGGCCCAACGCCCGAAATCTTTTTCAGATCATCGGCTGCACCTTCGGGTGCAGTAAAGAGCGGCGTCACCGCGTCCACGTTTGCGTCTTCGGCCTCAACAGCGGCTTCGACCGCCTCCTCGACCGGCTCTTTAGCAAGCGCTTTCGCGGCCTTCTTCGGGGCCGACTTTCCGCCTGTCAGAATGTCAGTGATCTTCACAGACGTCTGATACTGGCGGTGACCGGCTTTGCGACGATAGTTTTGGCGGCGCTTCTTTTTGAAGACAATGATCTTGCGTGAGCGCGCTTGTTTGACGACCTCGCCAACAACAGTTGCGCCACCAACGGAAGGCTCGCCAACGGTGACAGCATCGCCGTCACCCACCATGAGCACATCGTCGAACACGATTTGATCGCCAGGCTCACCGTCCAGGCGCTCGACCTTCACCACGTCATCCGGCGCAACCCGCAATTGCTTGCCGCCGGTTTTGATGACAGCGTACATTTCATACGTCCAATTCGCGAAACAAAAAGGCGGTCGCCATGCCGGGCGCCCGCGAGAAGTGGTCATTAGTCAGAAGTGCGCTGAACTGTCAAGTTTTGGGCCGCCATTATTTCTCCGTTCGCGGACCCCGGCGACGGATGACCGAGCGTTCGATAGAAGAGAGCGATTCGCAGTAATTTTCATGAATGCTCGTGTTTTGCGTCACAGCAGTGTCTGAGAAAATTGCCATCTCCTCGCCTAGTCGTGACGGAGAAAAATCATGAGACGGACGCAGATAGCCGCCGCAACAGAAGGAAGAGCTAAAATGCAAAAGCGCGTAACGCCGTGTTTTGGAGCCACGCTTTTCGGAATCTGTGCCGTGAGTGCAGTGATCCTCAATGCACCTGCGGTCGAGGCGGAAACGATTGGAACCACCATCACGACCAAAAGCGTCGTGCGTGGCACGCCGCCTGGTATCGCGTCGCATCTTAAAAAAGGCCGCGACCCCATTTATCGAGACGAGCTCATCGAAACCGGAGCAAACAGTGCCGGCCAATTTGAGTTTGTCGACCGGACCGGCTTGGCACTTGGACCAAACTCCCGCCTTGTTCTCAATCGCGCGGTTTTTTCGGGGCCCGAGCGTCATCGCCTGGTGCGCGGTACGCTGCGTTTCGCAACAGACATTGCCGCGCCATCGCGGGCGCTCGTTGTTGATACGCCAATTGCAACCCTCGGTGTCCGCGGGACGATATTTGACGTCCACGTGGCGGATGACGGAACCACCACAGTGCTCCTCGTGCGGGGCGGCCCGGTCGATGTATGCTCAACGTCCGGTACGGCATGCATTCCCATCGAGCGAACCTGCGAAGCGGTGCGGGTTCAGGCCAGCGGTGGCCGCGAAGGACCCGTTCCAGTGAGGCAGCTCGGATCACGAGCAGGCCTTGGACAAGATTTCCCATTTGCATCGGGCGCACAGCGCGCAAGGCGCTTTTTCACCCGGCGCACGGCAAACTGCCAATTGTCTTCCGGGCGTGTGCTTCCCATCCGGGATGAAGATCGGCGCAGCGATAATGATCGGCAAATGGCGCCGGACAGATCCGAGGCGGACACCTCGGGCGAGTATTCATCGGGCTTTGGCAACCCAAGTGACGACACACCGTCGCCGACATCCGGAGAAACCGGTTCCGGCACAGGGGACACTGGGAGGGGCGATACCGGCTCATCAGATACAGGGGCCGGTGATACTGGGATGGGTAACACAGGGACCGGCAACACGGGGACTGGCGACACGGGGACCGGCGACACAGGAACTGCGGATCCGGGCACGCCTGACCCTGGGACATCGGATGCTGGAACACCGGGCGCTGGAGCAAATGGCGGTGGGACACAGGTGACGGGAACGCCGGGGACAGGCAACGCAAACACCCCAGGAAATGGCAACCTAGGAAATGGCAACTTGAATTAAGGCGGCGCGGGCGCTCTAGCGCTTAACGGGGGCCGAGACCCGCCGTACACTGGACCTCGTCCGAGGCACGCCTTGCGCGCTCCCGCCTCCTATGCGACAAGCGCCGCCACGCGGAGAGGTGCCGGAGTGGTCGAACGGGGCGGTCTCGAAAACCGTTGTGCGCGCAAGCGTACCGAGGGTTCGAATCCCTCTCTCTCCGCCACTATACCTGATAAGCCCCTATTAATGTTGATGATTTATCTGGGCTGTCTTTCTGTCCCACAATTTGTCCCATTCTAGGCGTCGGTTGAGTCCGGCGATCCAACCAAGACTTTTCCTTTCTAGCTTTGGCTTGGATGTCACTGGGGCAGCGTCCGCGCAGAGAATACTCCGCCTCTTGTTGCGTCGATCATGAGCCGGGCAAACACCTCGTAGTTAGCTAGGTTAATGAGGTCGCTTGGCTCTGGGATGTCGGCGGAGAGCTGCTTGGCGATAGTGGGTGCGTCTGTCGCTCCGGTGCGGAAGATCGTCCACGTTCCGATATTGCCCAGCATGGCTTCAAAGACTTCGCCGTCCAGTTGCTTGATATGCTGGTGGGCAAGGATTAGACCGAGCCTGTATTTTCGAAGGCCCGAGAGCAGATCGGCAAAGGCCGATGTGGTGAAGGATTGGAACTCATCGATGTAAAGGAAGAAGGGGCGACGGTTCAGTTCGGGGATAGTCTGCCTGGAGTATGCCGCCTGGGCGATACTGGAAACGATGAGACCACCGAGGATGTTGCTTGTGTCAACACCCAGCTGGCCGCGTGATAAGTTCGCGACCAGCCCCTTGCCATCGTCCATGATCTGGCGGAAGCGGAGCGGTTGGTCCGGCTCTGAGACGGCTTTCCTCACGACAGGGTGTGCGACGAAGGCGCCGAGCTTATTCGCGATGGGCGCCACACCATCCGCCGCCGATTTGTAATTCATGTTGGGGAACTCTCTGGTCCAAAAGGCCGTCACCTGAGGATCTGATACTTTGTCCATGATCTTTCGGCGGAAAGCCTTATCCAGGAATAGGGGCATGACGTCCTGGAGCGTGGCCTGAGGCTGTTCGAGAAGGGCCAAGAGGGCGTAGCGAAGAAGATGCTCCATCCGAGCACCCCAGGCATCAGCCCATTGCTTTTTGAGCGTCTCTATCAGGCTCGATGCAACAAGAGGACGGTACCGCTCCGAGACGCGTGTAAGTGGATTATATCCATAAGGACAGTTGGGATCAGCGACATTCCAATAGACCGCATCATCAGCCATCATCGGACGAACCGCTTCTGCCAAATCCCCGTGGGGATCAATCAGACAGAAGCCTCGACCGGCTCTGATGTCCTGACGGACCATGTTGAGGATGAGTGTGGATTTGCCCGTCCCGGTTTGCCCCATGATAGCGTGATGAAAGAGTCGGTCCACTTGTCTGATGCCAAACGACCTGTGGGGTGGTCTCCCACGCGTCTCTCCAAGGATGGTCAGCTCGTTTGGATCAATGTGCCCTTTATTAACCCATGCTGCCCGTTCAGCACCCGTCACGGTTGATTGGACTTAACCGCTGAATTGTTCTGCTTATCATATTGAGGAAACTGTCCCGCTGCCTCGACCAGTGCCTTGATCAAATCGCCCGTTTCACCGCCAGAAGTTCGAGAAGTGGTACCGGCATCTGCACATCCCAAGACACCCACTGCTTTGCGGGTGGCTTGAAGCCAATTTGCTGGCTCAGCTGACACGTGTTTCCGGGTTACCGTCCGGTTCGAGACGGCGATTTCAACGATCTCGCGTTTTTCGGGGTCGGGAGCGTTTTGGTAGTGCTCTGCAAGGTTTTTTACGCGTTCGAGAAACCTTCGCACTATCACTGGGTTTTGATGGAATTTCGCTGTCTCATCCCGTTGTTCGGTCAGCTTGGCGCGCTCCAGAAGCAGCTTCTCTTTCCGCTTGGCAAAGTTCTCTTTGTCGATGATCTGCTCGATGGCTGCATCTTCGAGTTTATCCAGGCGTTCCGCGATCTCTCCAAGCTTCATGTCAATTGTTGAGGCCGAGTCGGCTCGTTTGGCTTGCTTCACCCATTCCGCTACTTCCGCTTCGATCTTGTCTGCTGCCTCATCGGTGAGCCGCGACGATTGCAAGGTTCTTAGGACCGCATCCTCCAATTGCTCTTCACGCACTGAGTTGCCACGACACTCTGAGAAATGACACCGGTAGTAGCAGTGCCCCTTCTGGCGTTCAGGGATCATGCCCCTGCCGCAATTTCCGCAGG
>JBCCPJ010000056.1:0-4917 GCA_039024895.1 Pseudomonadota bacterium
CTGACCCAAGTGGGCATTCGCAACGTATCGTCCACTGCGAAGGAGGGCTATGCGGATGCCCGCGCCATGGGGTCCGACATTCTGAGCGTGCGACAAGCCCGGACGCTGGGGCCGCGCGGCGTGGCTGACCGCCTTCCGGAAGGCGCGCGGGTATATGTGACGCTCGACATCGACGCCTTTTGCCCATCCATCGCACCCGGCACCGGGACGCCCAGCCACGGGGGATTTCTGTACTACGAGGTGCTTGAGCTGCTCCAACAGGTGGCACGTCGCCACGAGGTCGTCGGTTTCGATCTGGTGGAAGTGGCACCCGACTACGACCTGACAGGGTCAACGGCGATCCTCGCGGCGCAGATAACGTTGAACTTTCTCGGATTTGTCTTCGACGCCAGAGAAAACGCCTAGGCAGAAGTCGTTAAATCTGAATCAAAATCCACTGCCTCTCCATCAGCAAGATGCTGATTTCGAACGCAGATTTCGATGCACTTTGTTGCACAGCAAAACGATTTCGCTCTAAATGCACGACCGAACACGCAAATAACCTTTTGATCGCCCAGTTTTGGACCGCATCTGCGCAAATTAAGGTGCGATTAACTATCTCGCAGAAATGGTTTTGGCGTTTTGTCTATGTACGCGGTGTCCCTGTGCGCTTTGTTGGCGGTTTTGTCTTACGTTATGGGGTCTCTTCCCCTGCACCGCCTGTTCGGGCTCACAGACATGGACAGCGCTCAAAGCGTGACCACGGCCATCAGGTCGTTGTTGCGGTTTTTGCTCAATATGGCCAAGGGGTTCGCGCTCACCTCCATCGGTATGCTCCACGACCCGTTCTGTGCGTTGATTGCCGCCTATGCGGTTTACATCGGCCATAACTACCCGGTCTGGAGCACGTTTCGCGGCGGCGCGGGCCTTGGCAGCATCATTGGCGGCTTGCTGGTCCTGGACCCAATCCTGTGTCTCCATGCCCTGGTCGCTTGGGGCGCGGCTTTTTATGTTTTTCAGAAGCCGTCCACCGCCACGATCACGGCGGCCGTTGCCACGCCGATCACCGGACTATTCGTGGCGACGTCTTTCTCCACCTTCGCCCTTTGGCCCATGACGGCGCTTTTGCTGTGGCGGTATCGCATCCTTTTCGCGGAGGCCTTCGACAGCCCTCAGCGCCACCGCGGCATCGACATCGCCGCCGACTAGCCCGGCGTCAATGCGCTTTGGTCGCAATGCGCTTGATCGGCTTGTCGCGGTGGAGCAATGACTGCGTGTCCATAAAGACATGCACTTTTGCGGGATCAGCCGTCAGCCTTACCTCTTGTCCACGCAGACCCTTATGGATGCCCTGCAACTTGCCAATCACCGGGTCCGCGCCTGCCGCCGGCTCGAAATAGAGCAATGTAACTTCGCCGAGGGCTTCCGTAATCCCTACCTTGCCTTTGAAGATGAACTCGCCCGTCGCTTCCACGAAGTCCTCGGGACGAACGCCAATATTGACGTCTTTGCCCATATCACTGTCGAGCGTCGGGACGGCGGAGGTCGCGCGTCCCCCTTCGGATAGTTCAATCGTCGTGGTGGCCCCGGTTCCGACGATTTTGCCGGGGATCAGGTTCATCGATGGTGAGCCGATAAACTGCGCCACGAACTCGTTTTCCGGCCGCTCGTAGAGGTCAAGCGGCGAGCCAACCTGCGCAATCCCGCCCCCGGCGAGGACCACGATGCGGGAGGCCAGCGTCATCGCTTCCACCTGGTCATGGGTGACATAAATCATCGTGCTTTCAGGCATTTGCTCTTTGAGTTGAGAAATCTCGATCCGCGTCGCCACCCGCAACGCGGCATCGAGGTTAGACAGGGGTTCATCAAACAGATACACCTTGGGGTCGCGCACGATCGAACGCCCGATGGCAACGCGTTGCCTCTGCCCGCCTGAGAGTTCCTTGGGCAAACGATCCAGCAAGTTGTGCAATTGAAGTGTCTTTGCCGCACGCTCGACCCGGTCTTCGATCTCGGCGGCGTCCATTTTGGCAATCTTGAGCGCGAATTGCATGTTTTCCCGCACCGTCATATGCGGGTAGAGCGCGTAGGACTGAAACACCATCGCGATACCGCGTTCGGAAGGCGGGATATCATTGACAACCATGCCATCGATTTCGAGCGTACCACCTGAGATTTTCTCAAGGCCCGCGATCATGCGCAGTAAGGTCGACTTCCCGCAGCCCGATGGCCCCACAAAAACAATGAGTTCGCCTGTTTCGATATCCAGATCGATATTCCGCAGGACATCGACAGACCCATAGGATTTGGCGACATCCGCCAGCTTTAGATTAGCCATTGGCCTCCCCTCCCTCGCGCGCAAACAGGACCTGCCAGGGACCAAGCGTTGCCTCGGCTGACGTCTCTGCGACGTCGAACGGTGCCGCTGTGTCGATGCGCCATGCCCCCTCGGGCAACGCAACCGTTCGCGCATTGTCTGACAAGTTGAACGCCACGAACATGCGTGTACCCTCCATCGCGCGGATTACCGCAAGATAGCTGTCTTCCACGGTCACGAATTCGAAGCTTCCTTTGCCAAGCACCTTGTTGGCCTGCCGAAACGCAATCATGCGGCGATAGAAGTTCAGCATGGACGTCTCATCGGCCCCTTGGACATCCGCCGACTTCGCCGCGTGGCTATCGGACACCGGCAACCACGGCTTGGTGGACGAAAAACCGCCATTCTCGGCATTTGATGACCACACCATGGGCGTTCGACACCCGTCGCGCCCTTTGAACTTTGGCCAGAACTGAATGCCATAAGGGTCCTGGAGGTCTTCGAATGCCACATCCGCTTCCTGCAAACCCAACTCCTCCCCCTGATAGAGGCATACGGAGCCACGGAGCGACAAGAGCAGCGCCAGATAAGCCTTCTGCGCCTCTTCGCTCAAATTCCAGCGGCTCGTGTGGCGGATCACATCATGGTTGGAATACGCCCAGCACGCCCAGCTTTCCTTCGCGAGATCATCAAAGCGGTTCAACACTTCTGCGACACGGGTCCCTGTGGGATAGGGCGCGGACAAGAAGTCAAAGCCGTAGCACATGTGAAGCCGATCCGTGCCCTGTGTATACGCTGCTTGTATCTGCAAGCCCTGTTGATCGTCGCCCACCTCTCCGACCGACGTGATGGCCGAAAAATCATCCATGACGACGCGCAATTTCTTCAGGAATTCAATGTTTTCTGGCCGAGACTTCGAGTACTTGTGCTCCTGCCAGGTATAGGGGTTTACGGAGGGCGCGATCTCGCTCTTTTTCTGTTCGTTCGAAAGCGCCGGGTTGTCGCGCAGCTCTTTATCATGGGTGTAAAAGTTCACTGTATCGAGGCGGAACCCATCCACCCCGCGTTCCAGCCAGAACCGGGCAACATCGAGCAAGGCATGCTGCACGTCCATGTTGTGGAAGTTCAGATCGGGCTGTTCACGCAGGAAATTGTGCAGGTAGTACTGCATGCGCGATGTGTCCCACTCCCACGCCGAGCCGCCAAAGATCGACAACCAATTGTTGGGCGGCGTGCCGTCGGGTTTCGCGTCAGCCCAAACGTACCAATCTGACCGCTCGTTTTCATGGTCAGCGCGGCTTTCCTTGAACCAGGGATGCCGATCCGATGTGTGTGACAAGACGAGGTCAATGATAATGCGAATGCCGAGGTCATGGGCACGGGCAATCAAACGATCAAAATCGGCCATGGTCCCGAACATCGGGTCCACATCGCAATAATCCGACACGTCATATCCGTAATCGAGCATCGGTGACGTGAAGAAGGGCGAAATCCAAATCGCATCGACATTTAAGGAGGCAACATGCGGCAGCCGCTCAATAATGCCGGCAAGGTCGCCAATACCGTCACCATTGGAGTCCTGGAAGGAGCGCGGGTATATCTGATAAATCACCGCGCCACGCCACCAGTCCGGATCAGACGTCAGAACAGACGAGACTGCGTTTTCAATAGGTTGATCGAGAGACATCATGTTAATCCTACTTGACGGAGCCAGCGAGCAAACCGCGCACGAGATAGCGTTGCATGGCGAAAAAGACGATGAGCGGCACCATGATGGAGACAAAGGCCGCCGTGGCCAGAATTTCCCAGTTGCCGCCCCGCGTCCCCAAAAGTTCGGTGATTTGGTTGGTCATCACAGTCGTCTGCCCCGTGGAGTCGATCAGGAACACCTTCGCCACCAAGAGGTCATTCCAAGTCCAGAGGAACTGGAAAATCGCAAAGGACGCCAGGGCGGGGAACGACAGTGGCAGGATGATCTTCACGAAGATCTGGAAATCTGTGGCGCCATCCACACGGGCGTTTTCGATGATGTCCTTGGGCAAGCCCACCATGTAGTTGCGCAAAAGATAGATCGCGAGCGGCAGGCCGAACCCGGTATGGGCCAACCAGACCCCAAGATAGCCTTTGCCGATGCCGATGTTGAGGTGCAGTTTCAAAAGCGGGATCAACGCGAGTTGGAGCGGCACCACCAGCAAGGCGACCACGGCTGCGATCAAAAGCGCGCGTCCCGGGAAATCCATCCATGCAAGCGCGTAGGCGGCAAAGGCCGCGATCAGGATCGGGATGATTGTGGCGGGTATGGTGACTGTCAGCGTGTTAAAAAACGCTTTCGCCATGCCGCCGCCCGAGCCCGGGGTGAAGAGTACGTTCGAATAGTTCTCGGTCGTGAAATCCGGTGGCGAGGCAGCGGTGACAAACATCCGCTGCCCCCGGCCAGAAATCTGGTCGTCGTTGCCGCGCCATTCATAGGTGCCATCAGCGGCAAGCGAGAACGTCTCGCCATCGCCAAGGTCAACGACTTCACCGGCGGTGTAGGCATCAATCGCGCGGGAGGAAGTCCCCCAGACGGTTACCTCGCCCTGCCCGCCGCCCTCTTCAAAAACGTTGCCCATGACCACGAA
>JBCCPJ010000057.1:0-4651 GCA_039024895.1 Pseudomonadota bacterium
CCAACGCGAAGGGGAGCGTATGTCGAATATCAGCGTAACAGTGGGGCGGGTCTTGCTCGGGCTCTACTTTCTTTTGCCGGGCCTCATGAAGGCAGCGGGTCCGGCGCAAACGGTGGCCTACATGGAAACTCACGATATCGCGTTCGCAACGCCGCTGATGTGGATTGCGACGGTGACTAACATCCTTGGCGGGCTGTTTTTGATCGCAGGCCGTCACGTCAAAGTCGTGGCGTACGGGTTTGTCGTTTACGTGCTGCTCGTCAATTTTATGCTGCATGATTTCTGGAATGTCGGCGAAGACATGGTGGAACGCGAGACTCAGAATTTCATCAAGAATTTGGCCATCTTAGCCGGGCTTATGGTGCTGGCGGGCTTTTCTCCTGCGCGCTCGATTGGCCTTGCAGGGTGGTGGCGATCCGACAAGGCAGCGGCCTGATCCACGTCGCAAAGACGCATATTGCGGCGAGGAGATAGATCGGGCGGGACTGGACATGCCGCCCGCGTCAACTTGTCTCGCGATTGAAACACCCTTACCCTCCGGCAAAGAAGCCCAAAAGGGCTCCAAACGGGGACAGGAGATCAGCTTGCGCCAACTGCAAGGGATGGATTCATCATTCGTGGCGATGGAATCGCCCAATTCGCCGATGCATATCGGCAACCTGCTGATCTACAATCCGGAGACCGCACCAGGCGGTTTTGTGCGGTTCAAGGACATCCTCGCCTTCATCGAAAGCCGGATGCAGCTATCGACGACGATCCGCCAAAGACTGGTGCGCGTCCCGTTTGATTTGGATTACCCTTACTGGGTTGAGGACCCGAATTTCGATCTCGAATACCATGTGCGGCACGTCGCGCTGCCCAAGCCCGGCGACTGGCGCCAATTGTGTATCCAAACCGCACGTATCCATTCCCGGCCGATGGATCTCACCCGACCCCCTTGGGAATTCACCATTGTCGAGGGGCTGGATAACGTGCGCGACTATCCCAAGGGCTGCTTTGCCATGGTGACAAAAGTGCACCACGCCGCGATCGACGGGATGAGCGGCATCGACCTGATGGAAGCGCTGCACACGATCACACCCAACACCGCGCCGCCAAATTCGCCCGACGAATGGAAGCCGGAAAAGATACCCGGGCCGGTCGAGTTGCTGGGCAAATCCTATGTCAATTCGATCGTTAATCCTTTTCGGCAGGCGCAGGTGGCCGCGCAAAGTATCCCTGGCGTCGCGAGCGCAATCAAGGGCCTCATCACGCGCGACTTCAAACTCAGCAGCGACTTGGTGCCCCCGCGCACACGCTTTAACCGCACGATTTCGGGGCACCGCGTGGTGGAAGGATGCACCTTCCCCCTAAAGGACATGAAGGCTATTCGCGCGCTCCTTCCGGAAGCCAAGGTCAACGATGTGGCGCTTGCGATCGTGGGGGGCGCGCTCAACAAATATCTGACCGCCAAAGACGATCTGCCCAAATCGACCATGACAGCGATGGCGCCGATCTCCGTACGATCGAGCGATGAGAAGGGCGACATGGGCAATCAGGTTTCGGCCATGATTGCCCCGCTCGGTTCGCACCTCGCCGACCCGGCGGAGCGGCTCGATTACGTCTTCTCCCAGACCAAGAATTCCAAGGCTATGACCAACGCCATTGGCGCGCGTACCATGACCGAGGTTAGCAAGGTGAACCCGCTGCTCTACATGGCGCTGGGAGCGCAATTGTTCAGCCGGGTCAGCGTCGCGCACCGTTTGGCGATGCCGTTCAACACCGTAGTGACCAACGTGCCCGGCCCGCCCGTGCCGATCTATTCGAGCGGCGCAAAGATGGAAGCAATGGCGCTCTCGCTCATCTGTCTGACGGATGGGCTGGGCTTGGCGCATGTCGTCCAATCCTATTGCGACGACGCGTATATCAGCTTTACCGCGTGCCGTGACATCATGCCGGACCCGGACTTCTACGCCGACTGCCTGCAGGCGAGCTTTGACGACCTGCTCGCGGCCGCTACAGCGCTGAATGCAGCGCCGGCCACCAAGACGGCTGCCAAAAAGCCAGCAAGAACTCGTAAATCAACACCGCGTAAAACGGCCAAGCCCCGATCAAAAGGGGTGGGATCCACGGCCAAGCGCAAGCCCGCCAAAGCTTCGGCGGCGCGCATCACCGAGGAGAGTAAGTAATGGCCACTATGCCCCCGATGCCTGGCAGCATCATTGTTGATGATGGAAAGCTGCGACGCGAGCTTCCAACCGAACTGCCAAGGCCCCCGCACCGCATCTGGACCTTTTCGGAAGGTCGGGCGATGCTCGAACTCGCCTCATTCTACGCAACGCGTCCTTTCATGACGGGTCTGCCCCAAGGCGACGGCCACACGGTGATGACGCTGCCCGGTTTTATGGCCACCAACAATTCGACCATCCCGATGCGCGGCCTGCTGCGCAGTTTGGGCTATGACGCGCACGGCTGGGATTCTGGTCGAAATGTCCGCGTAAACGAAGAGCTTATTATCAAGCTTGAAGATCAGCTTGATCGGCTGTTTGACGAAAGCGGGCGCAAGGTGTCGCTGATCGGATGGAGCCTTGGCGGCGTGCTCGCGCGTGAGCTTGCCAAGCTTAAGCCGGAGAAAGTGCGCCTCGTGATGAGCCTTGGCAGCCCGATCAGCGACGATCGCAACCACACCAACGCCGCGCGGCTCTTTAAATTCTTCAACGGGGATGAGCCGGAGAAAATCCGCGGTGGGCAGTTCGAAGGCCTTGATGTTGCGCCTCCAGTGCCGACGACCTCCATCCTTACAAAGACCGATGGCGTCGTTCATTGGCGCGGCAGCGTGCAAGACCCGGACAAGACCAATGGGCACCCCAGCGAGAACATTCGTGTGTACGCAAGCCATTGCGGCCTCGGCGTCAATCCGTCCGTGATGATCGCCATGGCGGATCGGTTGGCCCAACCCGAAGGCGAATGGTCTCCGTTCGAACCAACGGCTGGCCAAAGTTGGATGTATCCCGGCATGGACGAGAAGCCGCCGATTTTTGACTAGGCCCTCGCCGCCACAGCGGGTGCTTTAGAACAGTTTGCGGATATCGACCCCGATAAACCGACCAATCGGGTCGATGACAAAAGGCTGATAGTTAATCGGAGTGTCTCCGTTTTCGTCGCGAACGGCGCGCTGGCCGTCAAAGATGTTGTCCATGCGAAACCTCACCCGCACATTTTTGAGCACCGGGCTTTGACTGCCGGTCAACTGATCCACGTTGATAAACGTGCGCAGGTTGAAGGTGAGCAGGTCGTTGAAAAACAGATCGCTGCTGCCGGGCGCATCGGATCCATCCAGCCGGGTTTCCCCGGTGTAGATGCCGGACAATCGGAACCCGACGCCGTTTCCAAACAGCCCTGCTTCCAGCCTTGACGTGTGGCGCGGAAAGCCAAACGCTCCTGTAGCGTCGCCATCCAACTGATCGAGCACTGGGACACCGGGCGCGATGAATATCTCGTTCTGCAGTTCAATCGTATGGGTGAGATTGGCGAAATAGCGCCAGCCGCGATTGCCACGCGCCAGAGGGTTGAAGGCTGGCCCACCAGGCGCTCCGCCGGTCTGTCCGCCCGCCGCACCTGCTGCAACTCCGCCGCCTTGGGATGACGCCCTCTCACAAATGCGCGATCGCATTCGCTCAAGCGCCTCGTCCGAAATGGTCCCGTCGTCACCACGCATGCGATCAAGGCCGAACTTCAGAAACTCTGGGTCCATCCCAGGAAGAAGATCGGCAACATCCTCTCCGCGCTCAATCTTGCCGACCAGTACGCGCATCTGGGCCAAGCCATTCGCGCCGCAAAGCTGCTCTTGGATCGCGGCCGCTTGTTGCGGGTCAGCCGCGCCCGGGCCACCGGGCCGACCGGGAGGGCCTCTGCGCAGCGCCGTCGGGTCCATGGCGCAAAGCCGCTCTCGCCCCATAGCCAGCCGCTCGTCGGTTACTTCGCCCTCACCCCCACTTATACGGGACAAGATGCGATCCAGCATTTGAGGCGGAACACCGGGCAGCAAGGCCGACACATCTTCGCCATTCTTGGCGGCGGTCGCGACCTGTTTCAGGAAAGCGAGGCCATCCTCGGCGCACACCCTCGCTCTAAGCGCCATGAAGGCGCCCGCTCGCCCGCCAACGGGTGATCCAGATGCCGGTGCCGCAAAAGCAGCTCTTGGGGGGGCGCCTGCGCCGCCTGTAGGTCTACCACTAGCACTGGGAGAGGGTGGTGGGCCTCCGCGTCCGCGCGCGCCTGATGGTGGCCCCCCTCGTCCGCGCCCTGCCCCTCCAAAGCCGCCCCGCGCTGAGAGACGAAACTGCAAGCGGTCCGAACGGGTCTCATCAAAACTCACCGGACGCCGATCCACCGCAATGAGGGTCCCACTGGCGTCGCGGGTCACGCGTCCCGGGAAGGCGGCTTCGATCTCTTCGGTGATCTGCGGGAACGCGCTTGTCACGTCGCTGGATCGGTTGCGGATATACTCCACCGTAAACCGCGTTCCATCGACGAAGGGCAGCTCCCAGTTGGCCGCAAACTTCCAGTCACGCTGGGTTTCAGCGGGGAGATCGGGATTACCACCCGTGGTGACGTCCGCCAGCACCGTCTCGCCCGTCACAAAGTCGAACACCGGTACGTTCAAATTCAC
>JBCCPJ010000058.1:0-4598 GCA_039024895.1 Pseudomonadota bacterium
CCTCGGGTTTCACAAAGGCATAGGCAAGGTTCAGTCCAACGCGGTGTCCCCAGTCGCCAGAGGTAACCGTGCCAACCACCGAATTGCCGTCCATTAGGGAAGCTCCGCTATGCGCCGGTGCGTGGGTCGCATCAACCTTCAGCGTTACAAGCTTCCGGGTGGGTCCGATGTTGTGGCGTTTCTGCAAGGCGTCCTTGCCGACAAAATCGCCCTTCGCCAAGCGCACGAAGCGCTCAAGTCCGGTTTCAAACGGATCGAACTCGGTCAGCAGGTCGGCCTTCCAGTGCAGGAATCCCTTTTCCATACGCATCGACTCGACGGCGCGCGCGCCAAACAGCTTCAAACCATAGCCTTCGCCCGCTTTTCGGAGCGCGAGATACGCCGCGTAGAGCGATGCATTAGGGACGTGGATCTCATAGGCCAGTTCACCCGAAAAGCTCACACCTAGAACCGTAGCGGGAGCGTAGCCGATGAAGCATTCGCGGGCGGACAGCCACGGGAACGCCTCTTTCGACCAGTCGCTGCGAGCACACGCGGCGAGAACGTCCCGCGCTTTCGGTCCGGCCAGAACGAGGATTGTCTGGTCATTGGTCAGGCTGCGGATCTGGACGTCCTCATCAGCGCGCAGATGCTGTTGCAGCCAGTCCATATCGTGGAATTCAGCGGCAGCGGCGGACCCATACCACGTCCGCGCGGGGCCCCGGTCCGACGCAGGGAGGTTTGCCACCGTCGCTTCCCCCTTCACCATGCCGTGGTGGTTCAAGAGATAGCCCAGCCCGACACGACCGTCCTTTCTCGTCACTGCACCGCAGAACATGCGATCAAGGAACGTGTGTCGATCCGCGCCGGTGATTTCGAAACGGTTGAAGCCGTTGACCTCGCAAAGCCCCACATTGGACTGAACGTTCCGGATCTCAGCGGCGACGCTGTCGAATGCCTCGTCAAAGTTGAAGCTGAGCGTCGGATGAAAATCGCGGCTGGGTTTGATGTAATCAACCCGCTCCCAGCCGTTCACGACTGTGAACTCAGCGCCCTCTGCTGCAAGCACTGTCGTGAGCGGTGTTGTTTTGGCATGTCGCCCGGCGGGGCGGTGTTCGTGCGGAAAGTGGAACCGAAACTCGTTCTGGTAGTCCTCGATGGCTTTGAGACACGTCAGTTCCACGTTGGCATGACTGGTAAATCGCCGCGGGTCGATCACCCAGGTATCGTAGCATGCTTCGCCGTGGACGATCTGTTGCGCCAGCAGCCAGCCATGCCCGCCGCCTTCGCCCAGACCGGCGCGCAGGCCGATGATGCAGAAGGCGTTCCGCTTGCCAGGGATTGGTCCGACAAGCGGCGCGCCGTCGATCGTGTACGTAATTGGGCCATTAACGATCGAGCGGATGCCGGTTTCTTCCAGCGCGGGCATACGCTCAAAGGCGCCAGCGAGCACATCCATCACCCGGTCCAGATCGTCGGGACACAGGGCGTTGACGAAGTTCGGGTCGATCCCATCCATGCCCCAGGGTCGGCAGTCCTGCTCGTAAAAGCCCACCAACAGCCCGCCTTTTTCCTGCCGGCTGTAGTAATCCGAAATCGGACACCGCAAGAGCGGCACGCGGTGCCCAGCCTCGGCGATTGCGGGGATGTCCTCGGTCAGAAAATATTGATGCTCCATCGAGGCAACGGGATGGTGCACACCCATCATCGCGCCCACCTCGTTCACCCGGTAGCCGCACGCATTCGCGACGATATCGCAATCAATGTCGCCCTTTTCAGTGTGGACCGTCCATGTCTCGTCTTTGTGTTGGGTCAGCGCGGTGACGGGTGTGTTGCGGTAAATTTCCGCACCCGCCTTGCGGGCATGATAGGCCAACGCCTGGCAGAGTTGCGCCGGGTCGATATCGCCGTCGAGTGGGTCCCAAAGGCCCCCTAGAAGGTTCGTCGTCGAAATCAGCGGATGCCGGCGCGCGCATTCTTCGGCATCAATCACCTCGAACTCAACGTCCATGCCGCGTGCCATTGAGGCAAAGTGCCGGTAGCCCTGCATCTGCGCTTCGGTGTTGGCGAGGCGGATCCCGCCATCCGCGTGATGGTAATTGATCGGGTACTCGGGATTCTTGGACAGTTTTTTGTAGAGGTTGATCGAGTGGGTTTTCAGCCCAACCATCGTCTGGTTCATGCCGAAATTCGTGACCTGTGCCGCTGAATGCCAAGTCGTGCCGCTCGTCAATTCGTTGCGTTCAACGAGAACGACATCGTTCCACCCTTCTTCCGTGAGGTGGTAGAGGGTGGAACAGCCTGCAATTCCGCCGCCAATGACGACTACTTTGGTTCGGTTTTTCATATGCCGTTGTCCTCACTGCATCCCGACCGAAGGAGGCACCGATTTCGCGACCGTCCGCAACGTTTTGTCCGATATTCCTATGTTATCGAAATCGATTTTCGATATTGTGATACCACATGGCTCATTCTTTGAGTTTGCGATTTCAGGACCGATTGTATCCATCGAAAGCATGCATTACGTCTTTGGGAGAATTGATGGCCAGCCAAAAGGTGAAGCGAAGCGGACGACGGGAAAGATTAGCGCAACGGGCCGCTAAACCTGCCGTTGATCCCTGTCCTCCAGGGCAAATCGGCGGTTTATACAAGCCGTTGAACGAGGCAGACCTCCGACGCATCTATGACACGGCATTGGACCTGTTGGAGAAGCTCGGAATTGGCGAGGTCCCTGAACGACTGCAAACGGACCTGTTGGCCATCGGAGCAATTGACAATGGCTCTGGGCGGTTTCTGTTTCCACCCGCGCTCGTCGAAGAAGCGATAGACCAAGCCGCAAAGACGTTCGTGCTCCACGGGCGAGACCCGGCGAGGTCAATCGAAATCGGCGGGAACAAAGTCTACTTCGGAACTGGCGGCGCTGCTGTTCAGACGCTCGATTTGGAAACAAGCCAGTACAGACCGTCGACACTCGAAGACCTGCACAACTTTCCGCGGTTGCAGGACACTCTGGCCAATGTCAGCTGGTACACACGCTGCTGCGTTGCGACCGACGTGCCGGACAATTTCGACCTCGACGTTAATACGGTCTTCGCGCTGCTTAAGAACACAACAAAACCGACGGCGACCTCGTTCACGCTTGCCCAATACGTGGAGCCGATTGTCGGCATGCTCGACATCGCGGCCGGTGGACCCGGTGAGTTTGCTAAGCGGCCTTTCATGAAGGCGCATATCAGCCCAATGATTTCGCCGATGCGATATGGTGAAGATGCCGTTGCCGTTGTCTATGAGTGTATCCGCCACAACATCCCGATCTCTTGCATCACCGCCGCACAGGCCGGAGCAACAGCGCCAGCCACGCTTGCCGGCTTTCTGGCGCAGTCGCTGGCAGAAACGCTGGCAAGCTTGCTCATGGTTCATGCCATTCAGCCCGGATTTCCGATGGTATTCTCCAACTGGCCATTCGTGATCGATCTGCGCACAGGCGCTTTCTCCGGCGGCAGTGGTGAGACAGCGGTGCTCAACGCGTCCTCGGCGCAACTGTCAAACTGGCTCGGACTTCCGTCGGGTGTGGCGTGCTCCATGACCGATGCCAAGGCAATCGATGCCCAGTACGGGATGGAGAAAGGCATCACGTCGATGGCGGCGGCACTGGCCGGGGGAAACCTAATCTACGAGAGTTCGGGCATGACCGCATCCCTTTTGGGCGCCAGCTTTGAAGCCTTCGTTCTGGACGACGAAATGCACTCCAACACGTATCGCGCGCTGCGAGGGGTCGAGGTTACGCGAGAAAACCTCGGCTTTGACGCGATCTGCGACGCAGTGTTGGGAGAGGGCCACTTTCTCGGCGGTCAACACACCTATGCTGCCATGGAAAGAGACTATTTCTATCCCTCGCTCGCCGACCGTGAGGAACCGAGGACATGGACCCAAAAGGGGGCTCAAGACGCTTGGTCGCGCGCTCGGGACCGTGCCCATACCATTTTGCGCGAGCACGCACCGACGTATCTTCCGTATGAACAGGAGCGCGAAATCCGCTATAAATTCAACATTCTTTATCCCTAGGGATCAGGTCACGTGAGCGTGCCATTGGCCATCAGCCGACAAGTTCGAAACTGTCAGCAAGCCATGGCTGTTCCTTGGTTTGAGGAGCAATCGCATATTTCTTAACGAGGTTACGCATCTTCGCATCAACCCGTTCCAGAATCGATCTTGAGCAGTCGGGCGTCGAGATAATCGACAGTGTTCGCGCAAAGCTCTTTCCGGGAAACTTGTGCATTGCCAGTTTGGACTGAAATCGCTTTGCACGTGAAAACAATAGGGGTGTCGTGATGGTCCATCCCGCCCCGGCGGCCACCATGGCCATGAGCGTTTGGTTATTGCTGCATTCAAAGCTAGACGTCGATCCAAAACCAAGGCGCCGGAGTTGCGACTCGATCTGACGTGCGATCAGAAGGTTGCTGGAAAACCTCAGAAATGGCAGGTCGCCGCGTCCTTCGACCACTTCTGACAAGGGCCGCTGCGAACCGCGCGGCACCACGACCACGAACGGGTCGCGCAACAACGGACGATCCTGCAAGTCGCGAAGATGCTCGTGAGGGGTCGAGGTGATCCCAAGG
>JBCCPJ010000059.1:0-4594 GCA_039024895.1 Pseudomonadota bacterium
CCCGATAGTGTTGAAGAAGTTGTTGCCGGCATAGTCCGGAATGCGCAGGCGTGTTGCATCCAAAACCTGCACAAAACCAGGCGCGCCACCACGGTGGGAGGCGTCAAAACCATTCGACGCGTGTTCGTCATTCTTTTGTTGCCCTGTTCCGAGAAACAGCGTGTCTGCGGCTCGAATCCGGGACACTTGCTCGTCGCTCAAGAAAGTCGAATGCACAGCACTCGGCGCTTCCTTTCTGGACACCCGCTGCCAGTTTCTTTCGTGAATGTATTGTGGGCAGTTGCCAAAACTCTGGCGAACGTCGACGGCGTAACCACCGGCACCTTGTCGGCGAAAACGCCCACTGAGACGATTTCGACGTTGCGTGTTCAGTTCGATACCGAGCAGCCCGATTTCGGTTCCCTTCATGAGAGCATCAGCGAGAGGGTCTTGTATGGCTGGCGTCGTGTTGACCGTCAGCGTTTCCGCATTCGGAGACGCCAAGAAACCGTCTGGCCCTTCCAGAAGCGTGACCCAATGGCGTCCGTTGTCATCCGCGCCAGCCAGCACGAGGAAAGGCAGTTGCGCGAAAAACGTACGGTGCTGTGGCGGCATGGACGGGCGAATGTAGCTGGCAGCCCAACGCGCGACGTCTCCAGCACCGGCGAGTGCCTGAGCTTTCCGCTCACCATCATGGAATGGATCAACATCCAACATCATCATCTCCTTGTGCGGGCGAGAACGCGGACGCTCAGACGGGTTGGGGAATTGGAGAGGGCGCCATGGCAACGAAACCCGGCTGCGCCTCTATCCGCTTCAGCCAGGCTCGAATGTTGGGGTAAGCTTCCAGGCTGACACCGCCTTCCGGCGCGTGAGCGATGTAGCTGTAACCCGCGACATCGGCCAACGTGATGCGCTCGTTCACCAGGAAAGTCGCACCGTTCAGTGCTGCGTCCATAACTTTGAAGAGACTATGCGCCTTTGCGACCGAACCTGCATGATCAAGCGGCGCCCCGAAAACGGTCACCAATCTTGCAGCGCAGGGGCCATAGGCGATTTCACCTGCAGCGACGGAAAGCCAACGCTGAACCTGCGCCTTTTCTAACGCGGTGCGTCCTGTCCAGTTGTAATCCTTGGAATAGGTTTCGACCAAGTATGTTAGAATGGCGTTGCTATCCGACAGTGTCACACCATCATCGTCGATGGCCGGAACCTGCCCTAGTGGACTGATCTTGAGATACGCGTCGGCCTTATGCGCACCGTTCGCCATATCCATATCGATGGTCTCGTAGGGAATGTTGAGAAACGACAGCATGAGTTCGACCCGGTGACAGTGACCGGATTTGGGATTGCGGTAGAGTTTTATGGGAGCTGTCATTTGTTTGATCCTTGTCGCTACCAGCCGAGCGGGCTGGGGGTCGGGTGGTCATCGGGACGGCGTTCCAGGGGCAATCTGAACTTGCCGCCTTCCGCTAACGCGGTGTCGATGCCTCTTCGGCCTTGTGTTGAGAATAGATTGCCTCGAAAAACAAATTAATATATTAATTAT
This sequence comes from Pseudomonadota bacterium, assembly GCA_039024895.1. Taxonomy (GTDB): domain Bacteria; phylum Pseudomonadota; class Alphaproteobacteria; order Rhodobacterales; family Rhodobacteraceae; genus JAJDOD01. The sequence continues at coordinate 1,529 of JBCCPJ010000059.1, forward strand.
GCAAGAGACTGTTTTGCTTTCTGGTGGTAATAAGCTACGTCATGGATCGCCTTCAAAGCCTTGAGATGTTTGTCGCGGTCGCGGAAGCTGAGAGTTTTGCCGCAGGCGCGCGCTCCATGGGCCTGAGCGCTCCATCGGCAACCCGGGGAGTCAACGCGCTGGAGGATCGGCTGGGTGTGAGGCTCTTCACCCGCACCACACGCCGCGTGAAGCTGACCGATATCGGCAAGACTTATCTTGACGACGCCCGTCATATTCTCGCGCAACTCAAAGCTGCCGACGAAACTGCCGCCGGCGCATCTGTCAAACCTGTCGGACAGCTGCGCCTCACATGCCCAGCAGAGTTTGGGCGCATCTATATTGCGCCCATCGTCTCCGAGTTTCTCGACAGTTATCGCGACATGAGTGCCGAGGTCCTGCTGGTCGACCGAGTCGTCGATATCGTCGAAGAGGGTTTCGATGTTGCTGTTCGGATTGGGCCGCTGCCATCATCGGAACTTTCAGCAGTGCGCGTGGGGCAGGTTCGACGTATGGTCTGCGGCGCGCCAGACTATTTCGCGCAGCGCGGGTTACCTGACATACCGGCGGATTTGGCTGGGCATCAGCTGATTTCCAATTCATTGTCCGGCCAAACTGTGGACTGGCGGTTTGGACGCACCGTGGATGAAACGGTACGCGTCAAACCTCGACTGACACTCAACAGTGTTGCGGCGTCGATTGCGCTGGCGCAGCGGGGATGGGGTCTGGTGCGGGCGCTGTCGTACCAGGTGGGTGCAGATATCATCGAGGGCAGGTTGCAGTCTGTTCTCGAACGCTACGAGCCAGCCCCGCTGCCCATCCATCTCGTCCATGTCGAAGGACGCCGCGCTCCTGCAAAGACCCGCAGTTTCATCGACTTTGCTAAAGCGCGGTTGCGCAAAGTAGCGGTGTTGCGCTGAGAAAAAGAGACGCAATGCATGGGCGTTACCCGACCACGCCTTTCGCGATGTCATGCTCTGTTCACTGCGTCAGATTTAGTTAGTGCGAGCTCGAGCAGGATAATTGCCATAGGCAGGTGAAAGAGGCGAGTTCCACTCTTGTATTTGGCTTCGCGCCGACATCTGTGATTTGAACAGTGAAGGAAGTGCAAAGTCTAGACTGAACGACCGGATGAGAAGCGGCCGACAGTAGGGCAGAATTGCTGTGGCAATGAAGGTCCGTTTCGGGGCAGTGTCACAGTCCAATCGTCTGGTGCATGCAACGAGTGCGACCTGGCTACTTGGGCATCAGGATGACATGGGGCTAAGGGAGGCGCGCTATGGGCAAAGCAATGAAATTCGTTGGTTATTCGGCTGCCATTCTTGTGGTGGTCGGGGCCGCGACATGGGCATCCATCGGCCCGCAATGGCGGATGTTCCTCTCTAACCCACCGCTGGATGACCGGGTTCTGCAATGGACGCAAAGCCAGCGGGATTCCGGCTTTGCCCTGTCGGACAAGTTGCCGATCATTAGTTCGGTTCGCATCGAAGCCGGTAACGAGGTGCGCCCGCTGCCCCAAGGCCAAGAACTGGCGCTCGATCTTGATGTCGGCGCCTATATGGAGAGCCAGAACAGCGCTGCGCTGGTGGTTCTACACAAGGGGCAAATCCGGCTGGAGCGTTATGGCTTGCACCAGGCCCGCGACAGGCGCTGGACCAGTTTTTCCGTGGCGAAGTCGCTGACTTCGACATTGGTTGGCGCGGCTATCAAAGACGGCCATATCGAAAGCCTTGACGACAAGGTGTCCCGCTATGTGACCGCCCTGAAGGGCTCCGCCTATGACGACGTCAACATCCGCCAATTGCTGACCATGACGTCCGGCGTGCGCTGGAACGAGGACTATGAAGACCCGCAATCCGATGTGGCTTTGTTCAACGTGACGGAGCCGGATCCGGGCGAGACTGCTTTGGTGAGCTATCTCAAGAAGCTGCCACGCGTCCATCCGGCAGGCACCACGTTCAACTACTCAACAGGCGAGACCAATCTGGTGGGTGTGCTCGTGGCCAGCGCGACCGGAAAGCCTGTGTCACAATACCTGTCGGAGAAAGTCTGGAAGCCCTACGGCATGCAGCAGTTTGCGACTTGGGTGACGTCCATATCCGGCGAGGAGATCAGCGGTTGCTGCATTCAGGCGGCGGCGTTGGACTATGCCCGGTTCGGCCAGTTCATTCTTGAGGGCGGCAAGGCAAATGGCGAGCCGGTGGTGCCAGATGGCTGGATAGAGGCAGCGACAAACACGCAGGTAAAAGTGGGTCGCGAAGGGGTGCGCGACTACGGCTACCAATGGTGGACACTTGATGAAGGCACTTACATGGCCGGCGGCATTTTCGGCCAGGCAATCTTCGTCGACCCGGCGCGCGAGTTGGTTATCGTGACCCACAGTTCTTGGGACGATGCGCGGGGCGTAAGTGCGGGGCAGACGATGGAGCGGTATGGCTTCTTCGACGTAGTGCAGGCCGCCGTCGACAAGGAGCGATGACAACGTATCCCAGCATTCCGGGAGTGGAAGGGAGCCACACGTTCACATCGAATGTTCGACACGTTGCTGGTTGGTGATTTCTCTGTGACGAGGAGTGAAGGCTTCCCCCACCGCATCACTTTCGTTTCACTCTGCCGCGATGGCTGCCCCGCGCGCCATGAAGTCGTCATTCGCAGCCACAGTGGTTTTCTCCGACTTCACTTCTTTCCAGGCTCTCGGACGTCGTTTGTGGACGAGGGCGAACATGGGTGGGGTGAAGTAGAACGAGATCACGGTGGACAGCAGCACACCGCCGGCGACTGCCATCGCAAAGGGTGGCCAGAAGCCTCCGCCTGCCAGGATGAGCGGCAGGAAACCACCGAAGGTGGTGATCGTGGTGGAGACGATATGGCGGCTGGAGCCCATCACCACGTCGACCATAGCGTCTTGGTCTCCGGCGCTGGCAGCCTCGTCCTCCTGCATCCCTGTCAGGATGATTATGGCCGCGTTGATGGACACGCCGATAGAGCCGATCACGCCAATAATCGCGTTGATCCCGAATGGGAACTGGAAGACGGCGAGCGCGAGGA
>JBCCPJ010000060.1:0-4381 GCA_039024895.1 Pseudomonadota bacterium
ACAAGGTCGCCAAGTGATGGCTCGTCCGCAGCCCGAACTAGGTACAGTCCAAGCGGCACGCTGGCCGAGGCGTTCCAGACCAGCCGCGGAGCACGGTCCATCTGTGCCGCTGCGAGCAGACCAAGGGACAAGCCGGCCGCGAGGAGGGGAGGTACTGCCGCGCTCATGTCATAATTATCCGGCGCTTGCGCCATGCCGCGTGCCGGGCAGGGGTGTAGGCCCGGGGCTCTAGTGCAGCGGTCAGGCGGTTGTTAACGTGCCGCCAATGATCCGGACAGACCTCTTCTGGCGCGATGCCGTAGCTCTCGACAGTGTCGATGGACCGCAAGGCGGCTTCGACTTTCGGCCATCCGGAAAGGCGGAGCAGAAGCTCGCCACCCGGCGTGACGCAGGGGACTGTGGAGCAGGGGTCTTGCGCGCGGACCGCCCGCAGGATGTCGATCCGGCTTTCAACAGTGCCGTACTGCTTCGACGACCACCGCACGAGCGCGAAGACCGCGCCAGGGGCGAAAACGACCCGCTTCTCCGAGCTGGTCAGGATGGTTTCCCCGGCGATTGGACCGAAACGGATCCAGCGTTCGACGCGCCCTTCTATCCATGTGAGGTGGACGATGGTCTGCAACGCCTCAGCGCCCCCGCCGCATATAGGCTGGCGATACGGCGGCGTGCCGCTTTGCAGGCAGAACGCGAGTCTCGCTCTCGTCCGAGGTCGAGGTCTTCTCGCCTCGTGTCACCCAGGCTTGCAGATCGTCGACCGCGTAGACGACACGTCCGCCGATCTTGGAGTATCGCGGCCCTGTCCCATAGGTGCGATGTTTCTCGAGAGTGCGACCAGACAGGCCGAGAAAGCGCGCGGCCTCCGGGGTTCTGAGGTACCGATGGGGCATGTCTTGCTGATTTGCGAGCATTGGGATGTCTCCGGTTAATGTGCCTCGCAACGGCGGGTCGCGGGCTGCCTGCGGAAATCGAAGCCTGAAATAGGGTGTGTGGGGGATGACGAGTTGGGCAGACCAAGGGCGTCACCCCCGAGAGCGCACTTTACCTTGCAGGATTGAACGATATCCCGACCGCAGCATTTTCTGGGCGTACTTTGAAAGTCTCGCCAGTTGCGCTTTTAGCGGGCTCGTCTTCCAATGCTCTTGGCTAATACGGTTCTCTCCAAAAAATGCTACGCCAAGCTGGCGATAGCTCGCGCCTTCCATGCGACCGCCATGCACTCGCATGGCATTGCAGATTCGTTGGGAGGCCGTTCTCGGGACAATCCGTTGCGGCGAATTTCCATTTAGAAAGTTCCGCAAGCGTGCAGCTGCTTCGACGCGTTTTGGCCAATGATTGTCAACAGGTATAAGAATTGCTTGCGCATGACTCTGGATGTCGTTGGGTGCGGCGACGGTCACGGATTGGGTTAAGACGTGCCAGTGATGCCCGTCCTCTGCGTCAAGCAAGGTTGAAAATTTGGGTGTGGCGGCAGAGAAATCGCAAAGCTCGGGCGGCACTGGCGCCAATATTGAGACAACGGCGGGTGCCGCGTTCGGAGTCCAAACTACCGAAGCTTCCAAGGCGCTGAGTTTGGGATCGATTGCGAAATCGAAGCCCCCACTCTCTCGCGGCGCCTTTGCCTTTCTTCAATTCTGGAAAGGCATTACGATAATCAGGATTGCGGCGGAGACATTCCCAGGCGAGTCCAGTTGCGTCTAGCTGGGCAAAATAGTCGTAGTCTTCCGCGATTTTCCAGTTGGACGGCATGCGAGTATACCAACGTCTTTACAGTGACGGTGTGAATGCTCAGGCCAAATTGGTATTTGGGCCGAGTGTCATATCTGACACCTGACACGGCTACGGGTTGGACTTGCTTAAGCGGATGCCTATGCCGAACTAGCCCGAGTTTGCGGTCCACGCGGCTCAGTCCGGATGCGCACAGTACCCAGTGCGTAGATAATCGATATCGGCGCTTTCCCGATGGGCAAGCAGAACCTCGGGCTACTTTTCATAATCAGTACCGCCAGCTTCTGCATTGAGCAGACGCATTAACAGCACGAGATTCGAGGGATCATATGTTGTCATTTCGTCGCCAGCGAGCGGTTCAGTTTTAATATGGTGTGCTGTAGCATGGATGTAGGGGACTTTTTTTGCCATGAGACAATACTCAGCTACAAAACTCTGTAGTCGTCCCCAGACCAGCAGTGAAGATCACATAACTCTTTGCAGCGAAACTGCGGCGATGTCGGTTGGAAGCCGGTTTGTTGCAAGAAGAACTTGCGCACAAGGCGGACATTGACCGAGAATGTGGGAGCTCGTTGGAGAGGTATGTCCTCGCGGCGCGCATCGATATGGTGACCCGGCTTACTGAAGAGTTAAGGTCCAAAGCGGCGGACTTGCTTCGAGGAGACTAGTGGCAAATCTGCTCGGAAAGCCAAAGAAACGCGAAGCCGTAGCCGTGTAGCTGTCCATAGTTCGCCCGATTTGCTTTATTATCGGTTAATGCTGGAACGCTACGTCAGTGTGAACGACGGGTCCCGCCACGTTAACGATCAGATTCAGGTGACCTGCTAAATCTCAATGCAACGTTCGGGCGCTCACAAAGCAGATTTGATCTGCTACGATCGAAAAGGCCCGAATACTCGTCCCGTCGGGTATAACGCTGTCCCTCGGAATAAATGCCAAGGCCCGAAGGTTCCGCCTTGGGTCTGCCGTTTTCGCCTGAATTGCCATCTCGCAACTCGGGACCCACGTTTCGTCAATTGTGGCCGAGCTAACCACTATCTTCGGTGATACGAACTCGGGCCTCGCAACCTCGCCAAGCCGATTGTAGCTTTTGGTGCGCTAACAGAGTTCGGAAAAAAATGCCCGCGAGATCTCTTTGAAACTGTTCCGCTGTCTGTTCGCTCGCAAAGGTTGACACAGCAATCGTAACGATTGCTGCGGATCCAAGTGCTGCCCCCAAAAAAGATGCCATCGGCTGGGCGTCATTGTCTCTCTCCAGCTACTTGAAAATCTGGCCCTGAATCGTTGCTCGAACGACTGCTTGGAGAGTGTTGCCTACCCCAAGCCGGTCACGTGCCTCGTACATGTGCTTTACGACGGTACTTCGGTGGATCCCGAGGATCTCCGAAATGTCTTCAATGGTTTTCCCTTCACCTGCCCATTCCAGTACCTCGCGTTGACGAATGCTAAGCTCTTCGTTCTCGGGGCAGCGCGGCAGGGCGCGTGCGCAGGTGTCGAAAGCTGTTAACGAAGATACGATGGTGTCGCCATGGTCTTGCCATAGCAGGTCGACCTTTTGCTGAGACACGTTGGTTTCGGCACAAAGACCGAAACCGCTGACCAAGGATGTGCCAGGATTGCGAAGGCTGACAGTGTAGCCGCTTAGAATACCCAAGGCACGGGTGCGTTCGTGAACATCCCTTTGTGCCGAAGTCAGATGGCCACGTGACATCAGCCGACGGGTCAGACCCCAGCTCATCGCACCTTGACTATCGATCGCCCATTGAGTGGTGACATCGAAGAGGAACGCGCGATTGTCCACAAAGTACTCGTCAAAGTCTTTCCCGTAGCTCGACTTGATGACCGCATCGCGTTTGGTGAGTTCTCCGTTTGCCGGGCGACGCTGTGAACAGCCGTAGAATACGCGATCAAAGCCGAACGGTTCTAAGTCCAAATGAAGCTGCGCCCAAAGAACCGAAATGTCACGCGTTGCAAGATAGGGCTCCAAGGTCGCAGACGTTGTACGTTGCTGCACGGCGCGTCCCCCAAAAAGACTGACGCAGCCCCCCGAAACTCAGAGTGCGCGAAAACCTCTCGCAACGGGGAGGAAAATTGAATCAGCAACACGAGCGGCAGGAACTGACCCGTGGGTCAGGTTATTTTGGCGAGAATCCGCCAAAATCGCCCCGCTCGATCCAAACCGAGCGGGGCGAGGGTGGGTTACTCTCCGTTTCGGCGGGAGTTTGGGCGCGACCAGATCAGGCTGAAGGTCTCTTCGCCACCTTCGATCACCGTGTCGTCGAAGAGGTTGGCGTAGATCGGCTGGGTGAAGCTCGGGTCGTCGAGCTTGAGGCTCAAGTAGTCGCGGCCCTCGGTGGAGCGCTTGGACCATGCGGCGCCGATCTCGGCACGACCGACGAAGACGCGGTGGGAGGGGGCGTTCTCGTTCGGTGTGCTGTCCTCGGGGACGATGCGAACGGCTTTCGCCTGAACGCTCAGGGTAACGATTTCGCCGACGTATTCGCTGCCGGTTTTCTTGAAGGTTCCGATGGTGGCCATGTCATATCTCCTTTTGGCTTGTCCGAGCCCGCTTCCTTCGCGGCCTCGATGGCGATCGTCAGGACCGGGACGATCCGCCGACGCAGCCCCTGTGGCCCGCAGCGCCAGCGGAGGACGG
>JBCCPJ010000061.1:0-4224 GCA_039024895.1 Pseudomonadota bacterium
AGCGCAGATTTCCACCGCGTCTGCGATCAACTGACGAGGGACGGCCGCAACCAAGGGCTACGGGTCGAGCAGCCCCTCGCCCAATGCATTGAGGTTGATCATCGCCGCAACGGCGACGACCGCGCCGCAGCCGCCGCAGAGAAGCGTCAGCAGGACACCCGGATCGAGCGCATGTTTCGCGACGCCATGGGCCAGTGCGTAACCCGCCAGGGCGGCTGGCACCGCAAAGAGACCGAGTGCTCCGAGGCGAAGGAAGGGGTTCCGAGCAAAGCCGAGAATGGCAATGACGAGCGCGACGGAGAGCGCCGCCCCCGCCAGGCCGGCAAGGAAGGACAGGCCGAAACCGGCACCGACACCATGAACCTGCAGGAATGCGGCCATCCCGGCCATGACCGGCAGCGCAAAGACCGCGAAGCGAAAGGCCAGTACGCCAAGGGCGATGGTCAGAGAGATGGCGAGAAGAACAAGCGACATGGACGCCTCCATGGGTTTGTGACTGTGGAGATCACGACAGGCTGCCCGAATGTGCGCACCGCCTGCGACCATGCTACTTCGTTGGTTCCTTTTATCGTCTCGAAGAGTATATCATTTCTAGTTGGTTGCACTTCGAGCACTGCCGATAAGACTTCGAGGCGCGGAAACGCGCTCAGTTTGAAGCGCCGGTCGGCAATCCGCAAAGGAGGTCAAAAGTCGCCACGCCACTGCACTTCCTCAAAGGGCAAAGTAGCGTGTTGCAGCCAGTTCACCGACCGAAACGCCTTGACCATGGTTCCTTGCTTCTAGACCCTAGTCAAAAATTTCTGAACGACTGAGACAGATTTCCATGCCGGAACTAAGAAATGTAACTATCAAGACGTTTGATGAGAAGCGCAGACCAATAAAAAGCCATGTCAGGCTTATTGTTGGCGGCGATTTTCGAGACTCTCCTGAGCCTTCGCATTGGCACGTTGTGCCATCGTCAATAGGATACCTGGGCCTTAGATACCAACTGGTGATCGAGGCACATGATGAAGGCTATCACCCCTTCAGGCTTGAGGAATGTACAACCGACAAAGAGATTATACTGCGGAAAATCTCGGAGGAGTCGATTGGATGGGCAGAGCGTTTTGTGCTCGGCGATAGAGGTAGGCGGAAATGCAACGCAATAAAGATTGGCATTATTGATGGGTACCCCCCAAGCAGCCCAAAAGGCTTGAGGCATATTGCAATCGCCAAATGGTCAAATGCGAAAGGCCCAGGCGTTGTTTCACCAGACATTATGGCTCACGGCGTCAACGTAGTAAATTTGGTTTCCAATTTTCTTGCGTTAGGAGATGGATCAGATAGTGACTCTGAAAGACCTGAGGTTGTAGTCTATCCAGTGCATTGTCGAACAATCAACGGCATGCAGTTCTTGCCAATAGATGTTATCGAAGCCGCGCTTCAAGCCGCCGTAGCAGATGGATGTGACATAATCAATCTCAGCCTTGGAATCGAAGATGACGCAACCGATCTTGTCCATGGCGAGCTAGTGCCATTCTCGAGGGAACTGCTTCTTGCAAAATCGAACAACGTAATAATAGTCGCAGCTACCGGAAATGAAGTCTCCGAAAAGGTGCACTTGCCTGCCAACAATGACTTCGTATTCGGAATTGGCATGCTCGGGTTGGCCAGCGAAGTGACGGTAGGGAGCGCAGCAGAGCGCTACATGATGGAAGCTGAGCGCTCGATCGACTTCAATCGTGTGGCAGATGATCCTCGATTCGGTAGAGTTTTCGTCGCGGGTGCCGTTGGTAAAGGTGCGGACTTCGTATTTCCTGGCTGCGGAGTGTGTCTGGTTGACAACGCTGGGCGGCCAGTAGAGGTCTCAGGAACATCGTTCGCTGCGCCAATCGCAACAGCAGTCCTTGCAAGGGTGATGTCTGATATGCAATTGTATGTCAACGGGTCTATGGTACGACCTAGCGCGGACGAAGTATGGGAACGTGTCCGCGGCCTAACAGTACGACTTGGAGAAGAGCCTTGGTTCGCAACAATCAGGTACTAACATGAGTGTTGGATTGTTTGTATCCTTGCACAATGAAAGCCACCCTGTAATGGCCGAGGCAACTTTCCAGGCTTGGTTGTCGCGTCAAGAAGGCGTGACTGTAATTAGCGCGGAGTCACCTTTCTCGGCTACGGTCAGCGTCGAGGAAGAAAAGATGGATCGGTTTATTGATGCCGCATCCCAACTTTGTTCGATAAGAAAGCTTCGAACGGTAAAGCTGCTGTAATTTTCTTTACACATCGTCCTGCAATGGATGCAGAACATCGTCATTTATTACTTCCATGCGCTGATGGTCTAGAGACCGGATCTGGTCACTAAGCAAGTTAACCCCGCCAGTAATCCAGCGGACTTTGAAGAGTCGAATTCCCAAAACTCCACGCTCTCCAATTAGCTCAATCCCGATCTTTTCGTTTGAGTTCCGAACGAGAGAAGCTGATGCAGCTCCCAATTCAAATGCCTGCAAAAGTGATGCCGATCCGCTAAGAGAAACTTTCGCCCCTGCCCCCGATGATGAAATGACAGTGCAGTTTTCGGCGCAATATACGTGACGAACAACTTGGTACTTCGACCGCCAGCCAGCTGTATGATAAAGCCTGCCAGCCAAACTCTCAACGTTGACAATTTGCTTCATCTTTAGCTTTCCACTTACGTAGAAAGAGTCTTCGTTCGCAAATTCAATGCTAATATTCGCACTAGTGTCTCCCAGGCCGGAGAACTCTTTGACGCTTCCGTCGGCACCAAATCGATTAATAGAAATGCCATCGCTGGCAAACTTTAAACTGCTTTCACCACCTTCCAAGACTTCAAAAAGATCACTGTCATCTTTTGGGAAAAATGAGCGAATGTTCCCTATTTTATTAAAGACACCTCCAGACACCAAACCGAAATCGCCCAACTCAAAAGTATTTGTCAACGGCAACCAAGCCGCCTGCATACCTGCTTCTTCTCTCAGTAAATCATTGAAAATACGTGGGGTTCCCATATCGCAATGTGTTCCTCTTTTCTGAAAGTATTAACGCCCCTGCGGCGGGGCGCTGTCAAGATGCAAGTTTCGCTAGCATTCGTCAGCTTTGTGCTTCAGGACCGGGATGCCCAGCTTGCGGGCCTTGTCGGCCAGGTTCGCCTGGATCCCGGTGCCCGGGAAGACCAGCACCCCGATCGGCAGGACATCCAGCATCGCGTCGTTGCGCTTGAACGGGGCCGAGCGACCGTGCTTGGTCCAGTCGGGACGAAAGGCGACCTGCGGCACCTTGCGGTGATCGGCCCATCGGGAGGCGATGAGTTCCGCGCCTTTCGGTGACCCGCCGTGGAGCAGCACCATGTCCGGATGCTTGGCATGGACCCGGTCCAGCCGCACCCAGATCAGGCGGTGATCGTTGAAGTCCGCCCCGCCGGTCACGGCCACCTTGGGGCCTTCGGGCAGAAGCAGCTGCGCGTCGGCCCGGCGGCGGGCTGCGAGGAAATCCCGGCTGTCGATCATCGCGGCGGTCAGGTTGCGATGGCTGACGCGCGAGCCGGTCCGGGGATGCCAGGGCTTGCCGAGGTGATGCTCGAAGCCCTCGGCGGAGAGATCGCGGAAGAGTTCCAGCGCAGTGCGCCGTTCGACCATGCTTTGCCCCTCAACCACGAGGCGTTCGAGTTCCAGGGATTTGACCTCGGAGCCGTCCTGTTCCCGCTGCAGGCGGCGCTGCGCCTGTTCGTTGTCGTCGAGTTGCCGCTCGGCCCGGGCGAGCGCCCGGTGGAAGAGGTTGACCGCACCCCAGAGCAGTTCGTCGAGATCGGGTTCGAGACGCGTATCGCCGAGCGTCGCGACAAGGGCGTCGAGGATATCGGCGACGGCACTGGCGATCTGACTGCCCTCGGGTAAGGGGCGCGGATCGGGTTCATCCTCGTAAGGGCGCCAGCCGTAGAGCTGGAGTTCGGTAAGGACATGGGCGGTCGAGGACGTGCTGTGATGCGGCTCGTGGGCATCGGTTTCGGGATCGTGGGTCATCTGCGGGTTCCTTCCTCGGGGGAGCCGCGCGCCACACGCGGCCTTCGTGGCAGGAACGCGCCCACGGGCGGAGCGACCGGGCAGCCCGAGCCTTTCGCGAGGGCCTTGATGGTCAAGCCCGGCTATATTGCCTCGCGATGCAAAGCGCCCCGCCGGGGCGCGGCGGAAAATAGCCGGAGCGCGGCCATTGCCGGGCCGTCCCGAT
>JBCCPJ010000062.1:0-3883 GCA_039024895.1 Pseudomonadota bacterium
AAACGACGGTAAATCGTCAGATAGCAGAACCGTCCTCGCTACACCTCTCGCCCCGGGGGCCCTATTGGCCCATTGGCCAAGTAATCCAAACAGTTTTAAGAACTTATAGGGCTCGGAATGCTGCCGGAATTTATCCACTATTCAACTCCGGTTCGTAAACCGACGTATCTTTGTCGGGCCCGCAATGAACAAACGCCTCCTCCATGACTTTGCCGAGATCGCTTCCGACTGGTTCTGGGAGACAGATAGCGAGCACCGCTTCACTTTCTTCTCTCGCCGGCTCGAGGAAGTGACGGGTGTCCCGTCGCGAGATTATATTGGAAAATCGAGGATGGAGATCCCGATCGCGTTCCAAGACGATCGCAAATGGCTTGATCATATAGAAGATCTGAAGGCGCACCGCCCGTTTCGAAACTTCACGTACAAGGCAAATCGTCCCTCTGACGGATCCGAATTTTGGGTGCGCATTTCTGGTCAGCCGGTGTTTTCGCCTGATGGCACATTCACAGGTTATCGTGGGACCGGAACGGACGTCACTGCCGAAACGGTCAGCCGTCTTTCGTTGGAGGAGAGCAATTCTGTGCTCGCCCGGCGAAACAGCGAACTGATAGCGGCCAAGCGAACGATTGAACGTATGGCGTTCGAGGATGAGCTGACCGGCCTAAACAACCGTCGGTTCATGGAAAACAAGTTGTCCGGTTTCGTCCAGAAAAACGAACACGAAGTTGTCGCGCTACATCTCGACCTCGATCGCTTCAAACAAATAAACGACACGCTCGGACACGCAGCCGGCGATCACGTGCTGCGCGTCGTTGGCCAGCGGCTAAAGGAATGCTGCGTCGGTGCGGATGTCGGACGTATGGGCGGTGATGAGTTTCTGGTTCTCTTTAAGAGCACAAAGCTCGATGAGGCGCTAAAACTATCCGATGAAATCATCTCGGTGGTGGGCAAACCGGTCGAATTCAAGGGAAAGCCGCTGACCGTCGGGGCGAGTGTCGGTGTTGCCGACGCGAAAACCGCCGCCCGCACCGAGAACGGCCTGTTGCTTTGCGCAGATCTTGCCCTCTACGAAGCAAAGGAGAAGGGGCGCAATCGTGCGGAAGTCTTCACGCCAGACCTCCACGCCCGGCAAACGGAACAGCGCAAATTGGCGAACGAGCTAAGGGAGGCCATCGAACGGGAAGAGTTCGAAGTATGGTTTCAACCGCAATTCGAGTCGGTCACTCATGCGATCGCCGGGGCAGAAGCGCTGGTTCGGTGGCGGCATCCCGTCCACGGGCTTGTGACCCCGGACTACTTCCTCCCGATGGCAGAAGAGCTTGGTTTGCTCTCCAAGATCGACAACATGGTGCTCCGCCAAAGCCTAAGCGTGGCAAACGCCCTGGCGGACGCAGGCCAAACGCTGCCGCGCCTCTCCGTTAACATCAGTTTTGGCCGCCTGAACGATCCCCGCATGGTCGAAGACGTTGCATGCCTCTGGAAAGACAAGCGTACGCAGCTTTCATTTGAGTTGGTTGAGACTGTCCTTTTCGACGGAGAAACAAGCGACGTCATCACGGATACGCTTGACCGTTTGAGAGAGATCGGGGTCGAGCTGGAGATTGACGATTTCGGCACTGGCCATGCGTCGATCACGGCGCTGCTGCATGTGCAACCAGAGAACATTAAGATCGATCGATCCCTTGTGACGGCGATCGTCGACAATCCGAGCCGCCACGACCTCGTGCGAGCCATCGTCGAGATGTCCGATGCGATGGGCTTCGGGGTCATTGCCGAGGGCGTAGAATCCGCAGACCATGCAAGATGCCTCTCGGAGCTTGGATGCGAGATTTTGCAGGGATTCCACTTCGCTCGCCCCATGGCGCCGGATGTCTTCCTTGAATTTCTATTCACCGAGGGCGGCAAGATCCCCATCGAACGAGGGGTGTAGGGCACGCTGAATATCTGGCTGAAATTTCAAAGCCCACTCAGCTTTGCATGCGGAAATCGCACGCACCATAGGCTGATCACGATCCATTGAAGTCTGTGGAGCCATCACAACCGTGTGCGAGCAGATCACCCTAGGTGCATCGAGCCGACGATAGGCTATGATGAACATACGCTTTTCGCTCAGATCCAATGGAGCCTCTCCCATGGCCTACACTCAGATCGACCGACGCACCCTCATCCGAACAGGCGCTGCCGCGGCTCTGGCAGGCACCGCCAACCTAGCCACACCCGCTTTTGCCCAAAGCCTCGCGCCGACAACATCCATGCGCGGCGGATCGAATAATTATCTGGCCAATGCGCCTGTGGTGGAGCGTATTGGTCGTGGCGGCTTTCTAATGTCTGGCAGCGTCCGTCGCGCAAACGATGGTGCCCCGCTGGAGGGTATTCGCATCCAAATTTGGGCGCATACAACAGAAGGCCACGAACGCGACCCGTGGAGCCATGGCGCGACACTGACCAACGCGGACGGCAATTTCGAGCTCGACATGCCACAGATTGTGCCGGCCTTCGGCCAAGCGCACGGGCATCTTGCCTATGACAGCGGCGCGTTCCAGACCGTATTTTTACGGCCCGTCATGCCGAGCGCGCGCGACACCGCCCTGCAAGCGCATTTCGTATTGCAGCCAACCTAATCGTGGCAACGGTACGGGCGATCATGGTCTGGGGCGTCTTGGCTGCCCTGATTCTCGTGCCAATTGTCGTGGCCGCAGACAGTGAATACCTACAATACCGCAGCAGCATCTACGTCGCTGCGGGATTCGCTGGGATCGCCGCGCTTGCACTGCTTTTGGTGCAGCCCCTTTTGGCGTCCGGGGCCCTTCCGCTTGTGGCGAGAGCGCACAGCAAACGAGCCCACCGTTGGCTTGGCGTCGCGGTGTTATTGGCCGTCGCTCTCCATGTTGCAGGTCTTTGGATCACGAGCCCGCCGGACATGGTCGATGCCCTAACGTTCACGGCACCAACGGCCTTTTCCGTTTTCGGTGTCCTGGCCATGTGGGCGCTCATCGTGGCCGCGCTCTTGGGAGGATTTCGGAAGCGATTGCGGCTGCGGCCAGCCGCGTGGCGGCTTGCGCATACCTTGGCCGTTACCGTTGTTGTCACGGGAAGCGTCGCCCATGCGCTGCTGATCGAAGGCACAATGGGCGTCGCGTCCAAAGTGGTGTTGTCCACTGCCGTTTTAGGCGGTCTTGTGCTGGCCGTCACACGTTTGCGCCCGTGGGTTGGAATACGGCGGGTTCGAAAGACTCACGTTCGGGAATGATGCACGCGCCGGAGACCTTTCCCTGCAAGTGGCAGCAATGGGATCAAGGGACCCTTCGCCCGAGGGTATACAGGGTCGTTCAGCATCCCGCTACAACGACTACCAGCCGCGTGTCGCCATCCAACTATCCGGTGAAAAATGTGAGTTATTCAATAGGATGTGCCTCAGTTGATTTCACCAAGCTTGCAGTACCTTTCGTCGTCTAAGTTGCATGAACTAGGCTCCAATTGGCGCGCATGTCGGAGTTTTTCATCAACGTATTGCAATATGCGCAACCATGCGTCTGTTGCTTTGTTCGAGCTCAATCGCGAGGGCGACGCAGCGTCTTGCACAAGGAATCGAACGAAAGACACGGAAGGATATGTGGTTGTCAGCATGCCTATCACGTCGGCGCGCGAGAATTGGGAAATTGGTGTCCGTCAGGCCGCCGACTGAGTGATGGCATGGCAATGCAGGCAACCAATTTCGGAAAGCAAAAGCAGCATTTGCGCCATAGGCCAGTCACTAAGCCCAACGGACATCCCAGCCTTAGCGCGAAAAGAGCCATGGGCTCCCTTCGGATGTGGCGGAGCACAAACCTCGAGATCACATCTGGCCAATGCGAAAATGGTGGAGCCAAGGGGAGTCGAACCC
>JBCCPJ010000063.1:0-3835 GCA_039024895.1 Pseudomonadota bacterium
CACTGGTCGCGCGGGCGACCGGTCCCGTGATGTGTTGCTGGAGTTGGGTTCGCTCGTCTTTCAACCGGGCGCCGGCGCGCCTCATGCCACGGACCTGACGCGTGGCAGACGTGCCGGATCAGAGAAGGATTTTCGCGAACTCGTCCAGCTCACCCAGCATTTCGATGTGCTGCACATGCTGCCGCCGCTCATCGAACCACAGGACGTGCCGACTCATCTGCGCCACTACGCGACGATGGAAGCGCAGCTGACGCTATCCGACAAATTCCCTTTCATGTTCTCCCGGGGCACGCCGCAGGTGATGGACAGTTTCGAGCTTCTGCGGGACTTTCGCGGTCTGTCGGATGAGGCGTTCCACGCGGAACCCCATGCCTACACGATCATCAACACCAACAGCCCGCGCACACTGGATGTACCCATGGCGCAGGGCTTAATCGACTTCGCCCGCGCGGGACAGGTTTCTATCATCACTCCCTTCACGCTGATGGGGGCGATGGCGCCGATCACGGTGGCGGGCTCCATCACGCTGAGCCATACAGAGGCGCTGGCCGCGATCGTGTTGACCCAACTGGCAAAGCCCGGCGCGCCTGTCTGCTACGGCACCTTCACCTCCAATGTTGATATGAAGTCCGGAGCGCCCGCGCTTGGCACGCCTGCCCACTTCCAGGCATCGCTTGCGGCCGGTCAGCTTGCCCGTTTCACCGGCTTGCCATGGCGCTGTGCGGCAGGGTCTGCGGCCAGTTCTAATGATGTGCAGGCCGCCAATGAGAACCAGTTCGGGCTATGGGGCTGCCTGATGGCGGGAGCAACGGTCATCATTCACTCCGCCGGTTGGCTGGAAGGCGGTCTGACCGTTTCCTATGAGAAACTGATCTGTGATGTCGAAGTCCTCAATATGGTGGCCGAGCTTTGTGCGGGGACGCGGGCGGGCGCAGACGAGATCGGCTTCGAAGCCATTTCGGAAGTGGAACCCTCCGGCCATTTCTTTGCCACCACGCAGACCATGGCGCGTTATGACAGCGAGTTCTACGAACCTGTCGTCCACGACTATCCCAATTTTGGCACATGGAAGGAGCGCGGCGAACGCGGTGCTAGCGAGCGGGCAACCGATGTGTGGCAGGCAATCTTGGCCGACGACAAGCGCCCTGCCGTCGATGGAGACCGGGTGGAGGCAATGAACGCCTTCATCGCCAAACGCACGCAGGAGGGTGGTGCACCGCCTGAAAGCTGAACACGGAAAACCGTGCTGCGAGTTGACCCGCCGCTCACACCTTCCATAATCGCCTTTTCGATTGTGGGAGCATGTTCATGTCGGCACCGGGTGAGAATCTTCGTATCAATGGCGACAGACTGTGGGAGAGCATCCATGCCATCGCCGAAATCGGCCCGGGCGTCGCGGGCGGGTCCAACCGTCAAACCGTGACGGATGAAGATGCCGAAGGCCGCGCGCTGTTCCAGAAATGGTGCGAGGCTGCTGGCATGACCATGGGTGTCGACCAGATGGGCACGATGTTCATGACACGCCCCGGCACCGATCCTGACGCGCTTCCTGTCTATGTTGGATCCCATCTCGACACTCAGCCCACCGGTGGTCGCTATGACGGCGTGCTGGGCGTACTTGGAGCGCTGGAGATCGTGCGCACGCTGAACGATCTCGACATCAAGACGAAGCACCCCATCGTCGTCACCAATTGGACCAACGAGGAAGGCACCCGCTTTGCGCCTGCCATGATGGCGTCCGGCGTCTTCGCTAAGCAGTTCACCCAGGATTGGGCCTACGCCAAGGAAGATGCCGACGGCAAAACCTTCGGCGCAGAGTTGGAACGCATCGGCTGGAAGGGCGAGGAAGAGGTTGGCGCGCGTGAGATGCACGCTTTCCTGGAACTGCATATCGAGCAAGGCCCTATCCTCGAAGCTGAGGGCGTCGACATCGGGGTCGTCACCCACGGGCAGGGGTTGCGCTGGATAGAATGCACCGTGGCCGGCAAAGAAAGCCATACCGGCTCGACCCCCATGCCCATGCGCAAGAATGCCGGACGCGGTCTCGCGCAGATCACGGAACTGGTCCACGACATCGCGATGGACAACGCACCCAATGCGGTGGGCGCCATCGGGCATATCGACGTCTATCCCAACAGCCGCAATATCATTCCTGGCAAGGTGGTTTTCACCATCGACTTCCGCTCCCACGAGTTGGACCGGCTGAATGCCATGGTCGCTCGTTTCGAGGAGGAGGCGCCGAAACTATGCGCCGCGCTGGATGTGGAACTGTCCCATGAGATCGTCGGCCAATTCGACCCGCCGGAGTTCGACAAGAAACTGGTGCAGTCTATCCGCGATGCCGCCGAACGCCTCGGCTACAGCCACAAGGATATCGTGTCGGGCGCTGGCCATGACGCCTGCTGGATCAACAAAGTCGCGCCAACCGCAATGGTCATGTGCCCCTGTGTCGATGGCTTAAGCCACAACGAGGCAGAAGAGATCACGAAGGAGTGGAGCACGGCCGGCGCAGAAGTGCTGTTCCATGCCGTTGTGGAAGCGGCGGAGATTGTGGGGTGAAGCCCAAAACTCTCACCAAGAGAGAGCAGAATGCGCTCATAAAGGTTCACCGGAAAGCCATCGACCAAGAAACAAAGGCCATGATCAAAGGCTCCGGCTGGCGGTTTTTGGGGCAGTACGGTTGTGCGGTGTGTGAGATTGACAGTCTTTTTGCCGAGGCTTCGTACAGTTTCAATTCACCTGAATTCTATAGCGATGTTGGTCTTGCTTGTGCCGTTAAACCAATGGATGCTGACCCGTTATTTTGGGAAATTATGGATATTTCGGGAAATGAAAGTAAACCGCTGAGTTTTCGTTCAACGGGCGCGCATACCTGTCGGTCTATGACGATCTTTGAACGCACTATTGCTGGTCAGAACACCGAAAAGGCTGCGATCGAATTTCGCAATCATCTTGATGAAATGCGGATTTATGTCTCTTCGCTCGAGGGCTCTTTCGCAGATAAAGTTGCAATTCAGAGATTAGAGACTGATCGAAAAAAGCGGACATATTTTCAAACACATGTCATCGCTCTTATTCTTGAGAGTCGACGGGATGAAGCTGCTTTCATGTTAGAAGATGGACTCATAAATGAACTCTCAACACACTACAGTTTCTACGAGCGCGAATTTCACGAAAACCAACGTTTGGACAAAGGATCCGTAAAAAGACGCTCTTTTGCCGAGATGGCTTTGATTTGGCTCGAGACTAAAAACAAGTTCGGAGAAGCCCCATGACCACCACCATCAAAAACGGCACCATCGTCACAATGGACCTGGCCTAAAAGTGAGATGCTCGGATCCAGAGCGGCGTCATATTCGCCATTAAGCACATTGTGCCCTACAATACGCTCCTAGGCGTTCTCAAAAGCTGATAAATGGATCGAAAGGGGCAAATCTTGGGTCAATCGGGAAACTTATAGCTCAATTTTTGAGAACGCTATCTTGGATGTATCATTGCAAGGCTGCCTATTTCTGTCGGGACAGACATGTCTCAAGATGAATTCGAGAAATTCAGAAATGTCATCTAAATCCTACGCTTTGGTCTTTGTGATTTTGTCGACCACCCCCGCCCTCGCAGACAATCTCCCCGGCAAGCCCGCGCCTTTGCCGCTTCCGCCTGCCGTTGAAAGCATTTTGCCGGCTGATGTTTCCGGCCAGGATGTGCGCATTGTCGATGGGTGCTATGTCTACATTTATGAGGGCGAAGTATTTCAGGTAGGGGCCGATCAAGGGAAGAAGATCTGCCGCTGAAAAACCGACCTCCTTCCTAACAGTCTGTTTTTGTGCAACCCTTC
>JBCCPJ010000064.1:0-3404 GCA_039024895.1 Pseudomonadota bacterium
CTTTTAAGTCCGAAATATTCGCAAGCATCCTGTGGGGATTGGCTGCACACATTATCATGATCGGTGGGATCCTTGCGATGAACGTCTTTGAGTGGCTTCCCGAACTCGTGTATTTCATGGTGCTGATCGCCTGGTCGCTTATGCCCGGATTTGGGAGCCCTGTTTTTAGAAAGCAGCAACTTGGTCCATCGGAATAGCGGTCCATGCGCTTTAGCACCTCAAGATCAGTTTAGTCTGGATTGATTCTGACCTGATGACGAACTTCCTCCAACCATTTGGAGCATTGCTCGATTTGTGTCTGATGTGAGAAAGACTCTTTTTATCATATCGTTTTTGCAACCAAGTAACTGATTATGAATTTGCCCAATTAAAAAAGTGGTCTCTCTTGGTGAGGTACCTCCTCACATCTTGTGATCTGTTCGCTCGCTGATTTCACTATGACAAGAGCGTTTTGTCCAGGCATTCGCACCCAAAATTGCCGTTGAGACTTTCGACAAAGCCGTTCTGCCTCGGCTTGCCGGGTGCTATGTAATGCTATTCGATATTCTTTCGTGACACTACTTCAGCACAGCTGTACTCTTTAGGTCCATTCCATTGCCGCTGTCGGTTGTGGACGGCTTTCCACACCGTTCAATGATGTTGTCCAGCTCAAGCGCTATTCGCTCACAACTGACACTCTTGCGCACTTGCGACCTCTCTCTACCGTATAGCCGCACTAACTTTTTTGGCTCACGCACATGCCGTTATGCCCCACCATCGCGTGAATGCGTCCTTAGCAGAAACGGCGGCGTACAATCGCCATCGTTTTCACCGCGTCACGCAAATGGATCACATGATGCCGTACGCTTCGATGACGCCCGCTGGTTCGATCGGTGTTCAAGATATCGGACGCCCGACGCTGGCTCACTCGATGGTCATCACGCACATTAACAGCGGAAAAAAGGAACGCATGATCACATCGCACTTCTGATGGAACTCCCGCAACGATAAGCCTTTGCGGCGTGTCGGTGGCATATTCGCTACTAGTTTGATTGCGATAGCCCATAACACTGCTGGCCAAAATTGACGTTTGGAACGGTATGGAAGAAGGCCTCCAGTACTGCAGCGCCTATGCTCTAAACACCTATTTGTACACAGGGGGCTTCGTGTGCGGTACGCATGGCAAAGAGACGGGCCTCTGACTGCTGGAGCAACACGACGATTTTCAAGGGTAATCCCAAAAGGTCACAGCTTCTTGTAGCCTCACAGGGCTGGTCGCTACGCAACCGATTGTGGCACAACGCAGGCAGTCGTCCCGCCCCTGCTAGCCGCCATGATATCCACTCGCCTGCGCCGCCTATTCGACCGGCTCGTCCGGCTGGGCACACTTGCGCTCATCGCGCTGTCCGCCGCAGGCTGGTTGCAGGCTGTGCATCCGCTGATGGACACAGCCACGCATTTCCGCGTGCTCGCGATGGCCGGATTGGTGGTAACGATCGTCCTATGCCTGCTGCTGCGCCGTTCCGGCTGGGCCGTGCTGGCGCTTGTGAGCCTGTTCATATCCGGCGTGCTGACAGTGCCCTACCTGCCGGGCTTCAAACGCGGTTACGCCACCGTGCAAACGGCCGAAAAATTTCCGCAGCTGAACGTCGTGCAGATGAATCTGCGGTTCAACAATGACCGACCTGAAGATGCGGCAGCCGCGCTTCTCGAAGCAGACGCGGATGTTCTGCTGCTGCAAGAGATGACGTGGAACAATCGCATCGTGTTAGAGCGGTTGAAAGCAACCCACCCGCATCAACTGTCCTGCTTCAACCAACGTGTCGGCAGCGTTGCGATCCTCTCACGCCTGCCGCTTTTTGAAGGTGGTCTCAGCGATTGCCTGCGCTTTGAGGGCTACGCAGCCACGCAGATTGTCTGGCAGGGGCAACCCTTCACCGTCGCAACGTTCCACTCCCGCTGGCCGTGGCCTGCCAGCCAGAACGAGCAGATGGCGCGGTTGCGGGGGCGGTTTTCAACATTGCCGGAACCGAAACTGCTTGCAGGCGATTTCAACGCGGCGCCATGGAGCGAAGCGGTGCAGCGCGTGGCACGATGGAGCCAGACGGCAGCAATTTCGGGCTTGATCCACAGTTGGGGACCGAGGCTCGCGGGGGCGACGACAGGTAACCCATGGCCGATGCTTCCGATCGACCAGACGCTTATCTCCGATGGTGTTGGGCCCGTGTTGCGGGAGCGGCTTGGTTCTGGTGGTTCCGATCACTTCGCCGTCCGCACGGTTGTGGTTTTCGACAAGTCGCTCAAGATGGACCGATGAGCGATCCTTCTCCCCGCGAAGTTCTCGATTGGTATGCTGAAGCCGGTGTCGATGTCGCGCTGGCGGATGAACCCATCAACCGGTTCGAAGAAGCAGAACAGGCGTTTACGGCAGCACAGAAAAAACAGAACACACGCGCGCCGCAACCGGTGAATGGATCAGCGGGAGATCGACCATCTTCTCCGCAAGGCATACGTTCCGCCCCCACGCAAAGGGCCGCGGAGACTGCACCACCTGCGACGCGACCCACATTGCCCGATGGAGTGGCCGTCGAGCAGGCACGAGAGCTGGCCTCTTCAGCCAATTCGCTGGAGGAACTCCGCAACGCTATCGCCGGGTTCGAAGGGTGCAATCTGCGGTTCCAAGCGCAACAAGCTGTGTTTGCCGACGGCAATCCGGAAGCCGATATCATGATTATCGGTGAAGCGCCGGGGCGGGACGAGGATGCTCAGGGCCTGCCCTTTGTAGGCAAATCGGGGCAGTTGCTGGACCGAATGTTGGCGGCCATCGGACTGGACCGGAACTCCGTCTACATCTCGAACGTCATTCCATGGCGTCCAGCGGGGAACCGCACGCCGACACCAGCTGAAGTCGAAATATGCCGCCCGTTCATCGAACGGCATATTGAGTTGGCGAAACCGGAACTCCTGGTCCTCGTCGGCGGTTCCTCCGCCAAGGCGATGTTGCAGACGACAGAAGGAATCACGGCGGTTCGCGGACGCTGGAAAGATGTCACGGTGGGAGAAAAAGTATGGCCCGCGCTACCCATGTTCCACCCCGCATACCTGTTGCGAAATCCAGCACAGAAACGGCGTTCATGGCAAGATCTTCTCACGCTGAAAAAACGGCTGGCCGACGATCGCTGAGACGCTGAAATTTCGTCTATAGACACAGCCTCTAACCTGTGAGAGAGGCGAAATATGAGGAAGCGGTTCGCCGCTTTCACCCTGCAACCGATCGCGCGGTTCCGCCCCGCATCGAATTGTAAGATTGGCCGCGCCATGGTGCGTCAGCTCGTTCCATTTCTGTCGCTCTTCGGCGGAATGATTTTCCTCATGATGGGCGGCGGGCTTCACGCCGTCATCATTCCCGTTCGCGGCGATCTCGA
>JBCCPJ010000065.1:0-2347 GCA_039024895.1 Pseudomonadota bacterium
CCGGGAAATCCGCTCAAAGACACGCGAGACCTCGCGCCGCTGGCAGACCGTGTGTAGGCCTGTGAGGACATCACCCCCGATCCGCGCATGAAAATCAGCGCCTGCGAGATCGACATGCCCACCCGCTACACGGCCGATACGCTGCGCTTCATTTCGCAACTCAACCCAACCGTCGATTTTGTCTGGATCATGGGAGCGGACAATCTCGGGCAATTCCACCGCTGGGAGCGCTGGCGCGATATCGCTAGCCTGATGCCCTTCGTGGTGGTGGATCGCCCCGGCTCCACCCTGGCGCTTCACAGCGCGAAAGCCGCCCAAGCGCTGCGTCCTTACCGTTTCGACGAAAACGACGCCGCGAGCCTACCCGGCGCAAGACCACCAGCCTGGACATTCCTGCACGGACCAAGAAACTCGCTGTCCTCGACCCAACTGAGGCAGGCGGCGAAGCGGCATCGCTGACGTGGCAGGTGGGAGATAGGTTATGGTTTGGCTGCTGCAAGGGTATGTCGAAGCGTCTGGGCTGGAAGTCGATCGAGACTTCCATTTTGGGAGCCAGGAAGCGCGCAACAAGGGGCGTGCCTTTCGCAGCTCTGATCAGGATGTCGAAGAATCCTGGGTGCCGCGCAATTTTCGTTTGGTGGACGGCTATTCGTTACCACCTCTTCTGTGCGCGCCCTATTGGCTCTGCGATGGCAAAACCCGCGACGTTGTCGAGGTCATCGAGCCCGGTGTTCACGAATTCTACCACCGAACGGTCACCGATATGCCCGACAGCACGGAAGTTACTGACCGCTACGTCATGCGAGTGAGGAATTTGGCCCTAACCGTCGACCCGACGCGCAGTGACCAGCCCCCTGTCAAAGTCCACCGTCATCGTGACAATCCCGCGAAAACGATGGTTAAATCATCGTTCCTGTACGAAAACCATCGTCAGAACAGGGCTCAGCCAAAGATTGCGCAGTATCCAGACATCCCAGCGAATATTCATCTGTGGCGCGAGAAAACCTATCAGTCCTACGAGCAAATATATTGCTCCGATGAGATGATGACCGCGCTGCAAGAGGCAGACTGCATTGATCCGACCCACATCATCGCAGTCCGGCTGGAGCCATTGAAAACGAGCTCCACGACAAACGTACTGCGTCTTTTGAAAACGAACCTTGGGATCGGCAAACCATAGGAACGGCGCGAGACCGAACACGTCACCGAAGAGCAACAGTGCGGCGTCGCTTCCCTGTGAGCATTGCCCCATCTTGTTGCCTGCCTTGCGATTTCGCGCTTAGACTCCCATTTGCAAACTGAAAGAGCCCAAAGAACCGTTCGTGAAAACAGTTCGCGCGGGCGACATTACAAAGGAACGTCATCTGAGCGCCTCGACAAACGTCGCATCCAAAGCCGCCGATAAGGCCAAAACAGCTGCTTTGGACACCATCCTCCACAGCCTGGACGAGTCCAAGGCGGAGGAAGTCACCACCATCGACATCACCGGCAAATCCGCGGTGGCCGACCACATGGTCGTGGCCAATGGCCGCGTGCACCGTCACGTCAACGCTATCACCGACCGGCTTCTGCGCGACCTGAAGGATGCCGGCCACGGCACACCGAAGGTCGAGGGCGTGCCCGCCAACGACTGGGTGCTGGTGGATACGGGCGACGTGATCGTCCACGTTTTCCGTCCGGAAGTTCGCGAGTTCTACAATCTGGAAAAACTCTGGAACGCCATCGCAGCCGGAGACGGTGAGAGCGAAGGCGAAGACGTCTGACCCCGAGAGAGGCCAAACCGCTTCCAACTCTATTTGAGCCGCGGGGGAGGCAAGTGCCAACCCAGCGTCCTGGCAAGCAGAGCGGCGAACAGATAAACGCCGACACCGTACAGCGAAGGGCAAAGCCCGATAGCAGCCTGCCCCGGACGCAATCCGGGGTGAGCGCAGAAACACTTATCAAACTGCGAAGTGCTTTGAGATGAAACTGCTCGTCGCCTGTGTGGGCAAGCTGAAGCGCGGCCCTGAACTCCAACTCGTCCAGCGCTATGAAAAACGCCTCGCCGGTTCCGGCAAGGCGCAGGGCATCACCGGTATCCGCACCACAGAACTGCCCGAAAGCCGCGCTGGCGACGCCGCCACCCGAAAGCTGCAAGAGGCGGACGCCATCCGCGCAGCTTTAGGCGATGCTACTCCGTTTCTCACATTCGATGAACGCGGCAAGCCGCTGGACTCTCGCGCATTCGCAAAGCTGATCGGTGATGCTGCCGACAACGGCACCTCCCAACTCGGCCTCGTCATCGGCGGCCCCGACGGGCTGGACGAAAGCCTGCGCCAAGACGCCCACCGCATCATCTCCTTCGGCG
>JBCCPJ010000066.1:0-2288 GCA_039024895.1 Pseudomonadota bacterium
ATCGGCTTGGTAATGCCTGATGTTCTCACTGCCCACCGGCTTTGCGATATCGAGATGATCGCGCCAGTCCAGCCCTGCCGCTCCAAACAGGGCCTCCACGAATTCGAGCCCGGTCCAAGTGCGACCCGTCGCTATAACGTAATCGCTATTGGCATCCTCTTCGAGGAGCCGGGCGCCGATCTTCATGAACTCGAGCGCCGATCCCCAGTCGCAGGCGAAATCGAGCGACGCTAGCCGGTTGTCCACCGCCTCCCCCTTCATCGCAGCAGCAAGCATGGCCGTGACGCGGGGAAGGAAGAAATTGGAAGCCCGGCGGGGTGACTCGTGATTGAACAGATAGAGTGCGCTGGCACGGACACCGTGATGGTTTCGGTAGTAGTCGATCAGCTCAACCGCGGCATTCTTGGTGATGGAATAGAGGCAGTCGGAGCGAAGCGGGGTCTCCTCCGATACGATCGCTGGAGAGGGTGTGCCAAACGCCTTTAAGGAACTTGCGTAGAGAAGACGTGTTTCGGGCGCAGCGTTGCGAATATGCTCCAGGCAGATATGGACGGCACCCAGATTGACCGCCAGCGCATCCTGCCAACCGTCTTCGTAAACATAGCCGGAGGCACCGTGAACCGCGGCAAGATGATATATGCGATGTGGCTTGTGCTTTTCGAGCAGCGTTGCAAGGTCGTCGGCCGAACGAATGTCGCAGCGCGAGTAGACGAACCGGTCGTGTCCGGTGCCGATACGAGGGGTATTGCGGCGACCGAGACCGACGACCTGCCAACCGAGTTCCAGCAGGTGTTCAGCCATGTAGGAGCCGTCCTGCCCGTCCACGCCGATGACGATCGCCCTTGTCTGGTCCTTCGACACGATCGGCTGGCTCCCGGGTCTTGCGCGCGGCACCTGCCCGTAACGGTCGCAGGTATAGCCGGGGCAGGTATCGAACTAGATGCCGAGCACCTGCTCCAGATATTGCGGCGTCATGTGAGCACTCTTCATGTGCTCTTCCAGATTGTCGGCATCCACAATGGTGATCTCCGGCAATGGGAAAATCATCTTCGTACCCGCCTTGATGGTTTCCGCCTCACGCTGGAGAAATTCCGGTTTGAAATGCCACGGCAGGACCAGATAATAATCTGGCTTCATCGCGCGCGATTTCTCTTCGGAGACGATCTTGATGTTCGTCCCCAACGTTGTCGCACCATCTTTGTCGGGATTGCGGTCAGCCGCATATTCGATCTTGAAACTGTCCATATTGTACCACTGGAGCAGAACGTTGCCCTTCGTGGAAGCACCATAAATGTGGACGGTTTCGCCGCGTTTGCGAATGTCGACCATCAGCTCCTCTATTTCCTCGCGAAGCTCCTCAATCCGCTCCTGGAATGCACGGTACGGAACGTCCGTGTCGAGCTGCATCTCGAACTCTTTCACCTGAAGGCGGCGCATGTAATTGGCGTTCTCACGGCTGTCGTAGGCAAGGCAGTCGTCATGGCAGGCGAAGCAGCGGATTGACCCGCCATTGATCTCGTTAAGCGAGACCTTGAAGATGCGCATGCCGGCGGAGGCTGCAATATGCTGCAGCACGGCAAGGCTGTAATATTCGAGATGCTCATGGCAGATCGTGTCAAAAGAGTTCATCTTCAACATGAGCGGCATGTAGGACATTTCGAAGACCCAGATGCCTTCCGGCGACAGCACTTTCTTGATGCTGGAGGCAAAGTCGACCGGGTCTTCCAGATCATAGAACATGGCGATGGAGGTGACGACGTCGAAGGTCTTGCCCTCCAACTGCGCTTCACCCTGCTTGCTCGGAAAGACGGTGCCTACGACGGTGATCTCGTCGCCGATCTCTTGCGCGATGTCGGACGGGTCGAAGCCCCAGCGGTCAACATCCTCGCCGTAGTTGCGTAACAAAGTGCCGTCGTTGCAGCCGATGTCGAGCACGCGCTCTATGTTGCTTTCCCCCACAACTCCCTTCGCGTCGGCGACGATGCCTGCGAGATGGTCACGCATCGTCTGATTGGTGCCGGAGCGATACCAGTAGTTTGCGTATAGAATGGTGGGCGGGATTGTGTGTGCCAGCTGCAACAGACCGCAGGCGTTTTCATCCTGTTCCACATCACAGCGCACAAGCTGGGTCGGAATCTTGCGCAAAGGCGGCATCTGCACGCCATCTTTGAGAAACGAGCCCTGCAGATACTGGTAGCCGAGGTCGATCACGGGTGTCAGCGCGGAACAACCGCAGGCGCGGCAATAGGAGCGGTGCTTGATGTGCATGATTTAACCGAATGTGTCTG
>JBCCPJ010000067.1:0-1744 GCA_039024895.1 Pseudomonadota bacterium
ACAGGCAATAAGGGGTACACTGGCGGCGATCGCCTGACCGTTGACCAGACGCTTAATAGGGAAGGCGCGTCCGCTGACGCCGATCAGATTGGCGAATGTGACCGTGAAGGAGGTGAACAGTGCAAATTGATCGCCCGTGTAAGTTGCCACTGCACACCATGCACCGAAAAGGGCTGCGTAAAATGTTGCCAGGACGGTGTGGTGGAGTTCCCAACGCCGGTATGCCCATGTGTCGCGACCGAGCTCTTCCTGCGCCGCTTCAAAGCGTTTGCCCATGATGAAGCGGCCGACGCCCACCACGAACATCATGGCGGCGACGGCATATAGTGCAGGCGCTTTGGCTTCGTAGGCGGTGAGCAAAACGGCCAGCGACGTGGCAGGCACGCCAACCATATTCAGCCGGTAGTCTTGAAAAACAGCGCGCACAAAAGTGCGATAAATCGCTTGTTTATCAACTCTTTCGGCTCTGACACCTTGCTGCATATATAGTGCCCCACGCCCTGGCTACACTCGAAATAGCCTGTCGCGAACCGGCAGGCAGGCGAACACAATCGCGAAAGATCGTTAAGATTTCCGATTGTTTCCGGGCACTTTGTCTTAAATTCCATCTGCATTGTAACGACTTGAGACGGTCCTGCCTCTCCGCTAGGCTCTGCGCCGGTTAAGACGGTGTAAGGTCCGGCGGTTCCCCTCGATGAAGCGGCTCGATGACGCCCGCATTCTCATGTACAGCCATGACACGTTCGGTCTCGGCCATTTGCGCCGCAGCCGGGCGATTGCGCACGCGCTGGTGGATCGCTTCAAGGGTTTGAATATTCTTATCCTTTCCGGCTCTCAAATTGCCGGGGCTTTCGACTTCAAAGCGCGGGTGGATTTCGTGAAAGTCCCCAGCGTCATCAAGCTCTATTCCGGTGAATACACTTCGGTTTCCGACCATATCGACATCGCCGATACGTTGGAGATGCGAGAAAGTCTCATCGAAAAGACGGCGAAAATTTTCAACCCCGATATGTTCATCGTCGACAAGGAACCGATGGGGCTGAAAGGCGAAATCGAAGACACGCTGCGGCAGGTTCGCAAGCGTGGCTGTAAGACTGTGCTTGGTCTGCGCGACGTCATGGATGCACCGCATCTGCTGGAGGAGGAATGGCGCAAGAAAGAGGTGATGGAGAAGATCGCCGCGCTCTACGACGACATTTGGATCTACGGCCCGGCTGACTTTTACAATCCACTGACTGGGCTCGACGTGCCGCAGGCGGTGACGCAGCGGCTCGGCTATACCGGCTTCTTGCAACGCGATATGCCGGCAACTGAAAAGGCAATGCCGGTCGAGATCGCGCCTGGTACTATTCTCGTCACAGCCGGTGGTGGTGGTGATGGGGCGGACATCATGTCGATGGTGCTGGCCGCCTGTGAATATGACGCGACGCTCACCACGCCGATGCTGCTCGTGTGCGGGCCCTTCATGGCGGCGGAACAGCGTGACGCCATCCATGCCCGCGCGGCGAAATTTGCCCATCTCGAGGTGCTGGATTTCGACAATACGATGGAGGCTATTCTTGAAAGGGTTTCTGCAGTGGTCGGGATGTGCGGTTACAACACGTATTGCGAGATCCTGTCCTTCGACAAACCGACGCTTTTTGTACCGCGTACGCATCCCAGGCAGGAACAGCTGATCCGCGCGACCCGCTCAGCGGAGCTGGGGCTAACGCAGGTAATTGATGCCGATACGGCGCAGGATGCG
>JBCCPJ010000068.1:0-1656 GCA_039024895.1 Pseudomonadota bacterium
GACAACATCACAACAGGCCGCATCTACCGCGACATCATCGCAAAGGAGCGCCGTGGCGACTATCTGGGCGCGACGGTCCAGGTGATTCCCCACGTCACGAACGCCATCAAGGAGTTCGTGCTGGAGGGTAATGACGGCTACGATTTCGTCCTGGTGGAGATCGGCGGCACGGTGGGCGACATCGAAGGCCTTCCATTCTTCGAATCGATCCGACAGTTGGGCAACGATTTGCCGCGCAACGGCTGCATCTACATGCATCTTTCCTACATGCCGTTTATTGCGGCAGCAGGGGAACTAAAGACGAAGCCGACGCAGCATTCCGTGAAGGAATTGCGCTCTATCGGCATCCAGCCCGACATTCTGCTGGTCCGTGCCGACCGTGAGATTCCCGAAGAAGAACGTCGCAAGCTGGCACTTTTCTGCAACGTACGCTCCGAAGCCGTGATCCAGGCGC
Organism: Pseudomonadota bacterium; assembly: GCA_039024895.1. Classification (GTDB taxonomy): domain Bacteria; phylum Pseudomonadota; class Alphaproteobacteria; order Rhodobacterales; family Rhodobacteraceae; genus JAJDOD01. The sequence continues at coordinate 455 of JBCCPJ010000068.1, forward strand.
TCGATGCATCCAGCATCTACGATGTACCCATGGCCTATCACCGCGAAGGCCTTGACCAGCAGGTATTGGATGCGTTCGGCATCGATCCGGCGCCCAAACCGCAAATGCAGGTCTGGGACGACATTTCCCACGCCATCCATAATCCCGAGCACGAGGTGACGATTGCCATCGTTGGCAAATACACCGTGCTGAAGGACGCCTATAAGAGCCTCATGGAGGCGCTTGTCCATGGCGGTATCGCCAATGATACGCGGGTAATGCTGCACTGGGTGGAGAGCGACGAGTTGGTCGCCGGCGACATCAACGAAATCCTGTCTGGGGTTGACGGTATTCTCGTTCCCGGTGGCTTTGGAGAGCGTGGCAGCGAGGGCAAGATCGCGGCGGCAAAATATGCCCGAGAAGAGAAAATTCCCTATTTCGGGATATGCTTCGGTATGCAGATGGCGGTCGTGGAAGCGGCGCGCAATCTGGCAGATATCGAAAACGCATCATCCACCGAGTTTGGCGAAACCGACGCACCGGTGGTCGGTCTGATGACGGAATGGCTGAAGGGAAACCAGCTTGAGAAGCGCATGGAGCAGGGCGACATGGGTGGCACAATGCGGCTCGGCGCCTACGACTCCACGCTGGGCAAAGACACGATCATCGCGGAAATGTATGGTGACACACGCATTTCCGAGCGTCACCGGCACCGCTACGAGGTAAATATCGACTTCAAGGATCAACTCGAAAGCGCGGGGCTTGTCTTCTCCGGCATGAGCCCGGACGGCCTGTTGCCTGAAACCGTTGAATATCCGCGTGACACCCATCCATGGTTTATCGGCGTGCAGTACCACCCAGAACTAAAATCACGCCCGTTTGAGCCGCACCCGCTCTTCTCCGGGTTCGTGGCGGCCGCAAAAAGCCAGAGCAGGTTGGTCTAGGCCACCTGCACTGCGTGCACTGAGGGCGACGTGGGCGCAACGAAGATCCTGTCAGTTCCACGCTCCACCAGCCCTGTACGGGCCACCTTGCGAGCCATGTCGACGTTGAAAGCGTCACGTACTGAGATGCGCAGAGCAGGATAGCGCTCTTCGAGTTTGCGAAGGTCTTCGAAGCTCCAGCGCATAGTCCATGTTCCATCTGCGGCGGTCGCGGTTGCCGTCGCCGGCGTGTTGAGCAGATAAGCGATCTCACCGATGAAACAGCCGCCTTCGACGGCA